>NZ_BRVP01000015.1 GCF_027924145.1 Neptunitalea chrysea
TCTATTAGAATAATTGTATCGAACCACTATTAAAAACAGTTCTCATAAAAATAAAAAATCCGCTCACAAACTGAGCGGATTTTTTTGGTTGTTACTATGTATTACTTACTTCTTAACCACATTTAGAAGAACCACAATCCTTACAGGTTAAACATCCCTCCTGATACATTAAATTAGTACTATTACAGTTACTACATCTTTGCCCTTTAGCTTCTGTACCATCTGGCACATAACGTTTTAAAGCTCTAGCAACACCATTCTTCCAGGTATTAATAGATTCTGTATCTAATTGTAAACTATTAATTAAGTTTACTACCCTTTCAATAGGCATACTATGACGTAACGTACTAGAAATCAGCTTAGCGTAATTCCAAAATTCTGGATTAAATTTGTGTGATAACCCTTCAATGGTTGTTTTATAACCTCTTTTATTTTTGTACTGAAAATCATAACGAGAAGTCCCGTCTTCATTTCTATTCTTGATAATCCAACCACCTTCTGCCCAACGTGGTATTAAAATACCATCTTCATCATCTGCCAAACCAGTAAAAATTTCATAAGGTTGTCCATCGATTAAACCAATAAAGGCAATCCATTTTTCTTTGTTATTTTGAAAACGAACCACATCTGCTTCCAAAACCTGAGGACGTTTTGTTGGGAAAACACTTTGTTCTTCTTCCTCTTCAGTTTTCTCATCGGTAGAAATAAGTACCCCACTTCTAGATCCATCTCTATATACAGTTACTCCTTTACAACCTACTTTCCAGGCTTCAAGATATAACTTGCCTACTAACTCCTCAGACACATCTGAAGGTAAATTAATAGTTACACTAATAGAATGGTCTATCCATTTTTGTACAGCTCCTTGCAAACCTACTTTACTTAACCAATCTACATCATTAGACGTAGCTTTGTAATAAGGAGATTTCTTAACAAGTTCATCTAATTCTTTCTGGCTATAATTTTTAGAAGTATCAATTCCGTTTACTTCCATCCATTGTTTAAATTTGTGATGAAATACTACGTATTCTTCCCAAGAATCACCTACCTCATCAACAAAATCAATATGAACATCCTTATCGTTCGGATTTACTTTTCTTCTTCTTTTATATACTGGTAAAAACACAGGTTCAATACCAGAGGTTGTTTGCGTCATTAAACTTGTTGTTCCTGTTGGTGCAATCGTTAACAACGCTATATTTCTTCTACCATATTCTAACATCTCATAATACAACTGTTCATCAGCTTCTTTAAGACGTAAAATAAATGGATTATCTTTTTCTCTTTCTGCATCAAAAATGGTAAAAGCACCACGCTCTTTAGCAGTATATACAGATGCTCTATACGCTTCTAAAGCAATGGTTTTATGCACTTCTACAGAAAACTCATTGGCCTCTTTAGTACCATATCGTAAACCTAATCCGGCAAGCATATCTCCTTCTGCAGTAATACCAATACCGGTTCTTCTACCTTCATATGCTTTTTTACGAATGTTTAACCATAAGTTTTTCTCTACTGCTTTTACTTCTTCCTCTTCAGGGTCTGCATCAATCTTCGCTAAAATAGCATCAACTTTTTCCAACTCAAGATCAATAATATCATCCATCATTCGTTGTGCAAACGCTACATGTTTTTTAAACAGCTCAAAATTGAAAGAAGCCTTTTTAGTAAATGGCGCTTCTACATAAGAGAATAGGTTAATGGCTAACAAACGACAAGAATCGTACGGACATAAAGGAATCTCGCCACACGGATTGGTAGAAACTGTTTTATATCCTAAATCAGCGTAACAATCAGGTACCGATTCTTTGGTAATTGTATCCCAGAATAAAATACCTGGCTCAGCAGATTTCCATGCATTATGTACAATCTTTTTCCACAAATCTGAAGCATCTATATTTTTTGTATATGCCGGATCCGTACTATGAATAGGATATTTTTGTGTATAATCCAATCCATTATCTACTGCCTGCATAAATTCATCGTCAATACGAACAGACACATTGGCTCCGGTAACCTTACCTTGCTCCATTTTAGCATCAATAAAATCCTCAGCATCTGGGTGATTGATAGAAACCGACAACATTAAAGCACCACGTCTTCCATCTTGCGCTACCTCCCTGGTAGAGTTAGAAAAACGCTCCATAAACGGAACAATTCCTGTAGAAGTCAACGCAGAGTTCTTAACAGGTGATCCTTTCGGACGGATATGTGACAAATCATGTCCTACACCACCTCTTCTCTTCATTAACTGTACTTGTTCCTGATCCATTTTCATAATTCCTCCATACGAATCGGAAGAACCATTATTCCCAATCACAAAACAGTTAGATAGCGAAGCTATCTGAAACGGATTTCCGATTCCAGCCATAGGGCTACCCTGCGGAACGATATACTTAAACTCCTTGATCAGGTCAAAAACCTCATCTTCTGTTAATGGATTAGGGTATTTTTTTTCAACTCTTGCTAATTCCTTAGCAATTCTCCTGTGCATATCGTTTGGAGTAAGTTCATAGATATTCCCATCAGAGTCCTTTAGTGCATATTTGTTTACCCAAACTCTTGCAGCTAAATCATCTCCTTTGAAATACTCAATAGACGCCTGTACCGCTTCCTCTTGCGTATACGTCTTTTGGGGTTTAGAAGTCTTTGTTATTTGCATTGTAAAATTGATAAGTCATTTAATAAAAACAACAATGCAAAGCTAGGTAAAAATGAAATACAAAAAATTTATTTTTACATAAAGTTCACAAGAAAAAACATTCAAAATACTGATATACAGTATTTTGAAAATTTACTAACACCGAAAAGTTTACAACTTTTAAAAATTATTTTAAAAATTTAATTGCAAAGTTAATTGATTTTTCGTAATATTATAGAACCCCTCAATCCTAAAATTAAGGGGTTACTGTTATGTAAAAAAGTAAGTATCAGTGGTTAATATTCAAAGGTACCGTAGGCACTTTTAATAGTTAGCTTTTTAGTTTCAGATGTTTCTACTTTTCCTATAATCTGAGCTCTTACATTAAACGATTCTGAAATAGCTATTATATCACTTGCTATAGAGGCGTCTACATACAATTCCATTCTATGTCCACAATTAAACACCTGATACATTTCCTTCCAATCTGTTTTCGATTGTTCTTGTATCAATTTAAAAAGTGGCGGCACTTCAAATAAAGTATCTTTTATAATGTGAAGTTCATCTACAAAATGTAAAATTTTTGTTTGAGCTCCTCCGCTACAATGTATCATACCATGAATTTCCTCAGACGTATACTTTGAAAGTATGTCTTTTATTATTGGTGCATAGGTACGTGTTGGAGACAACACCAGTTTCCCTGCATCTATAGGAGCATCTGCTACCGCATCGGTTAGTGATACATTTCCTGAATATACTAAGTCTTCAGGCACCGCAGCATCAAAACTCTCAGGATATTTCTCTGCTAAATATTTAGAAAATACATCATGGCGCGCAGAAGTAAGTCCATTACTTCCCATACCTCCATTGTATTCAGACTCATATGTAGCTTGTCCAAACGACTCCAGTCCTACAATTACATCTCCTGCTTTAATATTTGCGTTGTTAATAACATCCGAACGTTTCATTCTGGCGGTTACCGTAGAATCTACAATAATAGTTCTTACCAAGTCTCCTACATCGGCAGTTTCACCTCCTGTAGAATGAATAGTTACTCCAAACTTTCCTAAATCCTGAATCAATTCTTCAGTTCCGTTAATGATAGCCGAAATCACCTCTCCAGGAATCAGGTTTTTATTTCTTCCAATCGTAGAAGAAAGCATGATATGATCAACAGCACCTACACAAAGTAGATCGTCTATATTCATTATCAACGCATCTTGTGCAATCCCTTTCCAAACAGAAATATCGCCTGTCTCTTTCCAATACATATAGGCCAAAGACGATTTGGTTCCTGCTCCATCGGCATGCATAATTAAACAGTAGTCCTCGTCATTGGTTAAATGATCTGGTACTATTTTACAAAACGCTTTTGGAAAAAGCCCTTTATCTACTTTTTTAATGGCATTATGTACATCTTCTTTAGAAGCCGATACACCACGCTGACTATATCTTTTACTAATATCAGAACTCATGAAATGATTTGTTTGCGCAAAAATACTATTTATTAATTAATTCATCGAAGCTAAAATGGCCGCAATATCTTCTTCGGTGGTATCAGGGTTGATAAAACAGAACCTTGATACGGTTTCATAGGTCTCCCCAGTTTTCCATTTGGTGGGGGTAACCAAAGCAAAACCATCTCTTTGATTTTCATAAGTCCACTCTTTATAATCCTCTGGAGTCCATCCTATTTTTCTAAACAGTACACAGGATAAACTAGGCTCTCTTACCAATTCTAATTCTGAATTGCTTCGAATCATATCGCCTGCTATCTTAGCAAGCTCTATACCTCGCTCAATTGCCTCTTTATAACGATTGGTACCGTGCATGGCCAATGAAAACCATAACGGTAACCCTCGTACACGTCTGGTTAACTGAATTTGATACTCAGCCGGATTAAAGCCTTGCGCGCCTTCATCTTTAAAAATATCTAAATAGGAACCTTCTTGAGCGTGCGCTTTTTTAGCCAACTCAGGATGCTTATATAAAATGGCTCCACAATCGTATGGTGAAAACAACCACTTATGCGGATCGATAGTTATACTATCTGCCTTTTCTATACCATTAAATAAATGTCTAACAGAATCGGCTGCCAAAGCCCCTCCGCCGTAAGCAGCATCTACATGAAACCAAACATTTTCTTCTTCACAGAATCTAGCCACTCCATCTAAATCATCAATAATTCCGGCATTGGTGGTTCCTCCTGTAGCTACTACTGCAAATAATCTTTTACGAGTAAACGCATCTAATCCCTCAATCGTTTCTCTTAATTTATCATAAGTAAGTACATCTTCTGTAGGCACTAGTAAAATTTCAGCATCTATTACCTTAGCCATTGACTTCACAGAAGAATGCGCTCCTACCGAAGTTATGATAAGCCCTTTTAAAGCATCATGGTTTTTATCTAAGCTACGCCAATGCTCTCTAGCAGTAACCATAGCAGAAAGATTAGCAGCTGTACCACCACTAGTAAACACCCCAAAAGCTCCCTTTGGCATCCCTGTTAATGAAACCAGCCAACGCATTGCTTCATTTTCAGCAAAAATACCTCCGGCACCTTCCATCCAATACGCTCCGTGAATACAACTAGCCGAGGTAATCAAATCAAACATAATAGCCGATCTGGTTGGAGATGCAGGAACAAAAGCTAAATGTCTTGGGTGATCTATAGGAACAGTCGCTTTTACTAGCACTTCTTTCCATTTTTCAAAAGCAACCTCTCCTCCTATTCCTTCTGGAGTAATGGTTTCTCCTACCAATTTTTTAAGTTCTTCTTCCTTCTTAGGCATTCCCAAAACCGGATTGGTATTGGTGATTCTATTAATTACATATTTGGTGACATCTAAGGTCATTTCAACCAAATCTATATCGATATTATGCATAATCTAAAATTTCAGCTGCAAAGGTACTAACTCTAGTTTTATAATAATCATAATTTCAAGCATATATAATTGATTTTTCGTATATTACCTATCACTAAAACTAAGATAATGACAAAAAAAATGCTTACTAACATCTTTGCAGAGATTACTCATGCCTGCAAAGAGAAGAATCACCCGTATCGATATTTTTATATGTCGTCGTGCGGGCTTAATGGACATATTCGGCAACGGACTATGGTGCTGAGAGATGTTATAGACGGACAATTTTTGCAAGTGTATACAGATAGACGCTCAAAAAAGATGACACATATTAATGAACACAATGAAGTAAGTCTCCTTTTTTTCAATCCGGATACCCTTACCCAAATTACTATGGTAGCCTACGTAGAGATTGAGAAAGACAAAGACGAGCTTCAGAAAAAATGGGAAACTATTCCTGATTTTGTAAAATCAGACTATGTAGTTTCTGATATACCAGGAACCATCATTCAACACCCCGATCAAACTCAATACAATGATCATAGCGGTAACTTTACCATTTTATATTTTATCCCAGAGAAGATAGAAATTCTTCAAATTAAAAGACCCAATAACATACGCGCTAGTTATGAGAAAACAAATTTTGGATGGGAAGGTGTATACATCACCCCATAAGTACTTTACGGGGGTTACTGGGTAATTCTGAAAAATTCAATATCAGCATACCCGCCCCTTTTTACTTCAGGATCGCTAACACTAAACAATCCTACCTTTGCTCCTACCCATTTACCCTCTTTAGCCTTAAATGGTTTTCCTATTGGTTTAAATTTTCTACCATTTAAACTATAACTAAATCGACATAAAGCATCAGGACCAGAAACAGTTACTCTAAAGTATACCTCATCGGTTTTTATTGCTAGTTCTTCTATAGTTACTTCAGGTTTTCCTTTATTTGCTTCCAAGGCAACGTTTTGCTGAATTGTGAAACCTTCTTTCATTTTTACCAAGGTAAGCGTTGCATAATCCATTCCCATAACAATTAACCCTGAACTTTTACCATATTCCGCTTCTTCCGGATATAATTTCACTTTAGTAGTCGCTTTAAAATCAGGAGCTGGAAATTTTTGTAACAACAAGTTAGGCACCATCCATAAGTTAGTGGTTTCTACCGGTTTTTTAATACTAAACAACCTAAGATGTGATTTCCCAGGTAATTTCGCAGACCATACTACCTCAGGGTTAGCATTCCATTGCCATTGAAGCCCTATGCTATCGTTTTCAAATTCATCTGTCTCTGCTGGAGTCATTACTTTTTTAGACACTACAGGTTTTTTAAACTCGGTTACAGGTTCTCCTATTCCATTCTTATCATAATCAATTCCCATTAATGGCCAATTGTTTACCCATTTTACGGGCTGTAAATGCACAATACGGCCATATGCCCCTACATCCTGAAAATGATAAAACCATGAAGACCCGTTTGGTGCATCTACCCAAGCCCCTTGATGTGGTCCATTAATCTTTGTACTTCCTTGTTCTAGTACTATTTTTTCTTCATACGGTCCGTATATATTTTTAGCACGCAAAATCAATTGCCATCCTGTAGGCACTCCTCCTGCCGGAGCAAAAATATAATAGTAGCCATTTCGCTTATAAAATTTAGCACCTTCTACCGTTGGGTGTGCATCATGGCCATCAAAAACATGCTTTCCTTTGTCTAATACTTTGGTTCCTTCAGCATTCATTTTATTCACCGTTAGTAAGCTCTTTACTCCAGCTCTACTGCCTGCCCATGCATGTACTAAATAAGCCTTACCGTCCTCATCCCATAACGGACATGGATCTATAGCTCCTTTTGCCTCCATTACTAATACAGGTGCCTCCCATGTACCATAAGGGTCTTTTGTCTTTACCATATAGATACCAAAATCAGGATCTCCCCAGTAAATATATATTTCGTTATTATGATATCGGATACTTGGCGCCCAAACTCCATTTCCATGCTGCGGTACTTTAAAATGATCTTCGGGAACAATTACAGGTAGTGCATGGTTAATCAGTTCCCAATTCACCATATCTGTTGAATGTAGTATAGGCAACCCAGGGGCCGAGTTAAAACTTGATGCCGTCATATAATAATCATTTCCAACCTTTACCACATCGGGGTCTGAATAATCGGAGTACAGAATCGGGTTTTTATAGGTTCCGTTTCCAGTATCGGCCTGCCAAACCTCTGAAACGGTTTTATTTTGGGCATTGCTTATAATCACACATATTACTAGTATAGAAAACAGAAAGATTTTTTTCATAACACAAACTTTAAATGCAATCGATTACATTTTATAAACATATAGTTTTATCGACTACAAGGTATTCGTAATATTATTAAAATAAAAATTTTTAAAGGTATTTTTTATCTAATCATCTCCAAAGTCTTTCATAAAACATCAAAAAAACAATGGCTCCCCGTTAAGGAAGCCTTTATTTAGTATTATGTCTCGTCCTGAAATAAGTTGACATAAAAACGACCTATTATGGAAAACATAGAAAGGAAAGGAGTTAAGCGAACACAACGGGATTACAATATGGCCTTTAAATTGGCTGTAATCTCACAAGTAGAAAAAGGCGAACTAACGTATAAGCAAGCTCAAGGGAATGAGTTTATCTCGTACTTGTTGTTTGTTTGGGGTAAGTCGCCAATCTATTTATCAGCAGTTAATCAGAGCTCATAAACGAGAGCAAGAACTAGAACGAGTAAAGTAGCTAGTTATTGAACTAAGACTCAAGATGCCTCGTTTAGGGGGTAGAAAACTGTATTAACCCGTTGTGCATTTAGAAAAAGTTGTGCAAACTGCTAAAATGCACAACTGGTAAAATTATTCTTTTACAACTTTCAGAGCAATTAGGAAATGCCGTTTATATAGTGTGTGTAGATGGTGTTAAAATGAAATATAGACGAACTGGCTCTGTTTTTAGAAAAGATGGCGAAGATGTTTTAAAAATAGATTAGCGTATTTTAAATAAAATTCTCACATTTAAGTAAAAATTATCATTTTATGAAAAATCTATTTTTATTACTAACAGTTGCACTAACTTTAAGTTGTTGTAACAATGATGACGACACTAACACATCAACAAACCCAATAAACCAATTACCACCAGCAACCCAAACAGGCGAAAATACATTTGGTGCTTTGTTAGATGGCGAGGTATTTATCCCAAGTGGAGGAACCAACCCTTTAGATTGTGTTTATCAATTAGTTAGTGGGCAATACTTCTTTGGTTTACAGGGAAATAAACGTGATGAAGACTTTAATAGAATAACTTTATCTATTTCTACAAATGCCAAAGAATTGGAAGAAGGGCAAAGTTATCAACTTATAGAAAATGAAATAGGAAATGCCTACGCAACTTATAGTTTTGCAACTAATGCAACCACAACATCTTCAAATAATTCTGGCACTTTGACAATAACAAAATTAGATTTAGATAATCAAATTATTTCAGGAACTTTTTCTTTTGATATAATTGATTTTGAAGGCAATTTAAGACAAATCAGAGACGGTCGCTTTGATATGCAATTCACTCAATAAAAACTTTTAAAACATTATCATAAAATTTCAAAACACTTTTCTATGAAGAGCACTACTATTTTTAAGATGTTTCTACTTGCTTTAATTAGCTTTTCTTTACATCTAAATGCACAAACGGTATCTAACAGCTTTGCTAACACTATGAATGATGTTTTTGCAGGTGTAGATTTAAACCGTGTACCACACCATTTATTAACTGATTATGCTATGGAATTTGTAGATATACGCTCTTATAATGGCGTAAATACTGCAAATAACTTTGTACACAAAGATATCTATACTTCAGCTTATAATACATTGCTTATGGCACGCACTAAAACTAATGTGCCAGATTTAGTAAACCCAAACCTATTTGAGAGTAATTGGAAAGCTGCACGTATACCTTATACTATAGCATTATCTGGCATATATTATCAATACTCAAGTATACAAAAAATGCACACCCTAATGCCATTACGGTAAGCAACAATAAACTATATGATAAATATACAAATGGCGTATGGCAAAACCCTTATGAAACCAAAACTGTATTTATGATGACTGCACCTATATTAAAGCATAATTATAAAAACATGAATGTGGTGTTACCAACTAATCTATGGTACAGTAATCAAGATAGTCAAGTACAAAGTATTGCTGTAAATTTTAATGATGGTAACGGTTATCAAACCCTTACAATGGGTCAAAACAGTGTTGTGAGTTACCCTAGTGAAGGTACTTATACTTGGGATTACAAATTAACATTGACCAATGGACAAATATTATATAGTCATAACCCGTTGTGCAATTAGGAAATGCCGTTTATATAGTGTGTAGATGGTGTTAAAATGAAATATAGACGAACTGGCTCTGTTTTTAGAAAAGATGGCGAAGATGTGTTAAAAATAGATTAGTGTATTTTAAATAAAATTCTCACATTTGAGTAAAAATTATCATTTTATGAAAAAGCTATTTTTATTACTAACAGTTGCACTAACTTTAAGTTGTTGTAACAATGATGACGACACTAACACATCAACAAACCCAATAGACCAATTGCCACCTATAACACAAACAGGTGCTAATACCTTTGGTTTTTTAGTTAATGGCGAACCAATAAATGTTACTAACACTTCTCAACAAACGGCTATTTATCAAGGCGGTGTTTTACAAATTGGCGGTGGCATAGATAATTCAGATATGGATATACGTGTAATAATAAGAGCTAGTGAAGTTATTACCCAAAATACAAGTTATAACTTAACCAATACACCAACTAATCAATCTTTATATATCAACAATGGAAATGGGTGCTATTATGATTACCCAAGTACTATAAATGGTATATTAACAATATCAAATTTTGACCAAACAAATTTCATAATTTCTGGAACATTTGAATTTTCCACAGTCACGAATAGTTGTGATGATATTTCAATTACCAATGGTCGGTTTGATATGCAATATATTCCATAAATATTAATCAATACCCGTTGTGCATTTAGAAAAAGTTGTGCAAACTGCTAAAATGCACAACTGGTAAAATTATTCTTTTACAACTTTCAGAGCAATTAGGAAATGCCGTTTATATAGTGTGTGTAGATGGTGTTAAAATGAAATATAGACGAACTGGCTCTGTTTTTAGAAAAGATGGCGAAGATGTTTTAAAAATAGATTAGCGTATTTTAAATAAAATTCTCACATTTAAGTAAAATTATCATTTTATGAAAAAACTACTTTTACTACTAACAATTACACTCACATTAAGTTGTTGTAATAATGATGACGACACTAATACACCAACAAACCCAATTGACCAATTACCACCTATAACACAAACAGGAGCTAATACCTTTGGTTTTTTAGTTAATGGCGAACCAATAAATGTTACTAACACTTCTCAACAAACGGCTATTTATCAAGGTGGGTTATTACAGTTTGGAGCTGGAGGAATTTTTATGCTTGTTCAAGAGCCTTTTACGATTAATACTCAAAATGATTTAACTGGAAAAGCAAGATATTTAATTGATCCAAATCCTCAATTAGGCTGCCACTATGAACTTGAAGACTCTTACGAGGGTTCTGTTGTGTTTTCTAAAATAGATACTGATAACTTTATTATTTCTGGTACATTCCAGTTTTCATCTGTAAATAATGACTGTGAAAATGTAGATATTACCAGTGGACGTTTTGATATGCAATATATACCATAAGTATTAACCAATAAAAAACAGATATTATGAAAAAACTTTTACTACTGCTATTTTGCTTTGTAACATTCTACAATGTTCAAGCTCAAAATTCATCTTATGCCAATCGTATGCAATACGTATTTGGTAATATAGATAAGGCAAAAGTTACCACAGGCTACCTTAAAGAATTTGGTGTACGTTTTGCAAATATAGAAGCTTGTAATGGTAACCTATCTACTGCTAACTTTGTTTCTAAAAGTGAGTGGCAAGGGATGTATAATTCGTTATACTCTATGCGTGTAGGTACAGCAGCAATAAATATGGCATCGCCTCATACAATAAATGCAAATTTAGTAACACAACAAAATAGTACAGAAAATGTTCTTTTTGCAGTACAACATTACAACTACCAACAATATAAAACTAATGCACATACTAATGGAGATGTTATAATAAGTAACGACCGTATTTTTGATAAAGCTGGACGTAATCCTTATGATACTAAAACTGTATTCGCAATTACACCACTAAAACAACACTTGCAAGGTAATAAGTTTTCATTTAGATTGCCTAGTAATCTAATTTATACTAATACAGGTTTAAATATCAGTAACATTAAAATAGATTTTGGTAATGGGCAAGGCTACCAAACGGTAACTACAAATAACAATAAAACCATAAGCTATACTTCTGGTGGCGAAAAGGAAATTAAAATAAAGTTTACCTATACTAACGGTACAATAGTACAAAGCCATTCTAAAATTTGGGTAGATTATGTAGCAACAAATCAAAACGCACAAGCCCGTTTTAATGGTTTTGGTACAGATGTTATTTTTGATGAACAGCCTATTACTGGAGCTGCTTATAATGGCAGTACTGCCACAGGTCTTGTTACTGTAGAGTTAGCTCCTGGGCACACACAATTAACTAAACCTTTAATAGTTATTGAGGGTTTTGACCCAGAAAATAGTTTTAATTATTTTAGCTTCATTAATTCTGGTGGTCCAGGCGGAACGAATATTTTTATCAATGGAACAACATTTCTTACACTCAACCAAGCTATAGAAGATGAAGATTACGATTTAGTATTTGTAGATTTTGTAAATAGCACAGATTTTATACAACGCAATGCTCTAATGGTGGAAGAAGTAATACGTTGGGTAAACCAACTTAAAACAGCTAGCGGTAGTACAGAAAAAAATGCAGTATTAGGTATGAGCATGGGTGGTTTAGTAGGTCGTTATGCTTTACGAGATATGGAAATAAATGGAGAAATCCACGATACTAAACTTTATATTAGTCATGATACACCACATCAAGGCGCAAATGTACCATTGGCGGCACAGGCTTTAGTGCGCCATTTAGTAGGAGAGCAAATATCATTACCAGTATTTTTTAGCCTATTTAATGTTAATATTGTAGATTTAGATGAAGAAATTCCAGAATTGACCGATGCTTTAACATTAATACAATCGCCAGCAGCACAACAAATGTTAATTTATCAGTTGCAAGGCACTGGAGATAATGTTTCTATTAATAACAATACATTACACGATAATTTTTTAAATGAGTATAAAAATATGGGATACCCACAACAAGGTAATATTAGAAATATTGCTATTGCCAATGGAACGGAATGTGGAAATCCTCTCGATTTTAATGAATTTGACCATTTGGTAAACGCAAATATTAAAGTAGATTTACCATTCTTTTTAACAAATATTGCATTGGCTATTGTAAATGGCATATCTATTAATCCTTTACAAACTTTATCTTCTGTATTAGCAACAGATACGGATGTTAAAGCTCAATTTGAATTAAGAGCATTACCTTCTTTACAGTCTAAACGAATTTACAAAGGACGACTTTATATTGAGAAAACAATTTTATTTTTAATAGATGTCCAAGAACCATTAATAGATGAAGAGCAAGTATATTCTAGTTCTAATATGTTGGCTTTAGATAATGCTAATGGTGGTATTTACGATATTGAAACTTTTGCTCAATTACCTACTCAATTTGACCAATATGTATTACAAAGACGATTTGATTTTATACCCGCTTATAGTAGTCTGGATGTTGGTAGTGGAAATGTAACTATCGACCCTAGTGATTTGGCAAAAATATATAATCCATTAGTGCCTCCTTTAGCACCAAAAAATGTTCCTTTTGATAATTTTTTCACTAATCCAACATCAAGCGAAGCACATATTCAATTTACATTAAATAATGGTGTTTGGTTAAGGTCTGAACTTGCAGATGCACCAGAAGTTTCATCTTGCGCCTATGTTTGTGAGGGTACGGAAATAACAGGAGATGACTTTTTGTGTGAGTCCAGTCAATATAATGTCCAATCATCTATTCCAAATGATGCTGTGGTAAATTGGTCAATAAATAATACTGGTGTAGCTTCTATATCAAATGCAAATGGAGTTTTAACGACTTTAAATGTAGTTGATACAGATTTTAGCGGAATTGTGACTTTATCTGCTACTATTGGCTCTATAAGATGTCAAAGCACAACTGTCATTACAAAAGATATATGGGTAGGCAATCCAAATGTTACTACAAACGGAATTAATAGTAATTTTAACACCGTTTCTACAAATTCAACCTCTCAATTTAGTGTAGCTTGGGCAGAAGGTAATACACACTATTATTGGTCAGTAACACCCAATACAACTTGTAACGCTGGTTCTGGTCCAACTATTCAGCCTACAAGCCAAAACACCTATAACTCTACTTCAAGATATGCGAGTATAAATTGGGGAGCTTGTGCAGGAACGTATTCAGTAGTTTGTCATGCAAAAAATGATTGCGGATTAACATATATTGGACAAAAATTGATAACAGTTTACGACCCTTATGATGATAATCCAAATGACCCTTGTGATGACCTTTGGAGTTTAAAATTCTACCCTAATCCAGTAAAAGGAGGCTCTATAGTTGTAAGTAAATTACCTCCAGGAGATCCTTGCAACGATGACCCTTTTGGTTCTCTTAAACAAGCTAATCCAAGAAACGATGTTAAAATTTATGACTTCTATGGAAACATTATTTACAAGAATAGTTTTAACTCAAATGATTTTAATATTAGCGGTCTTAAATTAAGAACTGGACATTATATTCTAAATGTTGAATCTTCAGATGGACAAATTTTAAGAAAAATAATAACAAAAGAATAAGAAGAAATAAATCATTTATTTAATAGCAGAGGTTACACGTTTTAGGTTTTCTCTGCTATTTTTATTAAAATTCTTTTAAAGTCTATGTTCTTTAGTTTTTGAAACACCTAATTCATTTATAAGGGTAGTACAATATCTCACTATTGTTTTTATGTTCATTTTAGTTACTTCAGAAACTTTTTTATTAGTTATTTTACCAAGTTTTTCATAATTCCAATTTATTAAAACATCTTTAATTTTCGCTTTAGATTTTTCTGTTTTATCTATGTTTATTTTTTTGCCATTTAAGCCTCTTTTTTCTTTTGTTGTTAAATTGTATTCAGGGTTATATAAAAACTGCCTAGAGGTGTTTAACAAAGGTATTAATCCGTTTTTTAGTTTATATTTTCGTTCAAATAGTTTGTTTACTTCATCTTTAGAAAAAATTAGGACTAAATATTTTTCTATTTATATAATGCGCAAATCTTAAAAGTTGCTCTTTTTCATAATTTGGATTTAATGAAATTAATTGACGAATTATAGAACTAAAAACAATGGTTCTTTTCCCTTTTTTAATTTTGTTAAACGGAACTATCTTATCTATACCTAATTCTCTAGCTAATTCGGGGATGCTTCTTCCTTGTTCATTTTCTTTGAGAACCTTGATGATTTGACTCTCACTAAACTTACTTTTTTTCATAAGACAGTATTTAATTTAAAGTTAATAAATTGATTTTATACTATCTGTTTTTTTGGGAAGCCTACAAGGCAATTAAAGTAATTAGAAATTCATGCGGTATTAGTGAAACAAACTTTACCAGAAACGACTCCTGTATGGATTCGGTATGTGTTGACCCATAGATTCCGATCTTACGCAGTCTATGCGATTGGGGAAAGAAGTTTGCAGATGGAGCAGATTAAAATTGAAAATCATACCCTTTAGCAAAGTTTAAAGTGAACTAAGTTATAAAATACAAAAAACGGATACTGTGTTCTACAATATCCGTTTTATCATTTAGTATTAATTTCTATTAGGAACTCGATTTTTTGCTATTACGATTAAAATAATAAAACAAAAATCCAATCGCTGCTACTGTGTTTGTAATAAAGAATTGTGTATTTCCAAGCAATATCAATAGAATAAACGCAATAGCTTCAAAAATTGCGATAACAGATACAGTAATTACAACATTTTTCATCATAAATTTTACATTTAAAAATTAATCAAATAACCAATTTGCCAGCTCAATAACAACCTCTTGAACCTTTTACTCAAGAAATCCTATAATAAACTCTTGTGATTTTTTTTCATTTAGTTATTCTATATTCTTACCAAATGCAACATACAGTTCATCCATCCATTCATTGTGATAAACTCCTGTGTATTCCATATCTTCTGGAGTTAATCGAGTAACTTCTCTTTTCGAATCAATGAATTCAGAATTATCTGAATCAGAACATAAAAAAAATTGAAAACAATATTGTAAAAACTAAAAATGAATTAATTCTTCTAAGCTTTATAGTACTTTGTTTTTTTAAATCATTATTACTGCAAACATAAAGCAATGAATCTTTTTATTAAAGCCTTTTATGTTAAAAATATGTAGTCAAAAATCTACTTTTTACAATTATTTAATTTATAAAAATTGTAAGTATAATGCAAATATTGGTGCAATAATTAGTTGAAGGAACGGGAAGCATGTATATTTACTTGTACCTACTTTTTACAATTGGCCAATCAAACCTTGCCAGAAACGACTCCTGTAGGGGTTCAGTATGTATTAACCAATAAACGAATAGGATTGGTGCCTATATTACGTAGCCTATGCGATTAGGGTAAGAAGTATGCGGAAGGAGCAGAAATAAAATTATGTAAATGATGTAAACAAATTTGCTTTTATTTTATATCATGAAATGGGCATTGGAAAAATACAAAGGAATCCTTGAGTTTACATATGAAAACACCTAACTTTATACATAACAAAAAAACCAGAGAGGCAAGCCTCTCTGGTTAATATATATTTTTTTAATCTAAAATCGTCAACCTATTTTAGGACGACTCATTATCTTTTTGTTACAAACAAGTCTCGTTACATTTAATTTCTATATGTTAACAGCCCTAAAAAGCATTGGCTATTAATTGCTCATACAATTCTTGTTTTCCACTCTTCTTAATTGGCTCTCCCGCTTCCAATGCTATTTTAGACAATGCCTCTAACGACAACTCTCCATTTTCAAAAGTTTTTCCATAACCGTTATCAAAAGACGCATAACGTTCCGTACGTAGAGCCGTATAACTTGTATTGGTTAAAATATGATCTGCCGTAATAAGCGCTCTGGCAAATACATCCATCCCAGAGATATGCGCAACAAACTTATCTTCAAGATCGGTTGAATTTCTACGCACTTTAGCATCAAAATTCACACCTCCACCTTGTATACCACCATGCTTTAAGATAACTAACATAGCCTGCGTCAATTCGTACACATCAATCGGAAACTGATCAGTATCCCATCCGTTTTGGTAATCCCCTCTGTTAGCATCAATGCTACCTAACTTACCTGCATCGGCTGCCACTTGTAATTCGTGTTCAAACGTATGTCCGGCCAGAGTAGCGTGATTCACTTCAATATTCAATTTAAAATCATCTTGTAAGCCATATTTATTGATAAACCCTAAACAAGTTGCAGCATCAAAATCGTACTGATGCTTTGTTGGTTCCATTGGCTTTGGCTCTATTAAAAAGTTTCCCTTAAAGCCTTGTTTTCTGGCATAATCTTTAGCTACTGTTAAAAACTGAGCCAAATGTTCTTGCTCACGTTTCATATCAGTATTTAAAAGACTCATATAACCTTCTCTACCACCCCAAAAAACATAATTCTCTCCACCTAATTCTATTGTAGCATCTACAGCAATTTTAACCTGTGCTGCTCCATATACCAACACATTAAAATCAGGGTTGGTAGCGGCTCCATTCATATATCTTGGGTGACTAAACAAGTTAGCTGTACCCCACAATAATTTAATTCCGCTTTCAGCTTGTTTCTCTTTAGCATAGGCCACTATTTCCTGAATCCTTTTTTCAAATTCAACCAAATTAGAAGTTGGATCTACTAAATCAACATCATGAAAACAATAATAAGGCATCCCTAGTTTACTCATAAACTCAAATGCAGCATCCATTTTGTCTTTAGCTCTGGCAACAGGATCTTCTTTTTTATCCCATTCAAATACTTCTGTTGGTGCTCCAAACGGGTCTCCTCCTTTATTATTTAGCGTATGCCAATAGGCCATTGCAAATCGCATATGCTCTTTTAAAGTTTTCCCTGCTATTACTTTACTCTCATCATACCATTTAAAAGCAAACGGATTATTGCTTTCTCTGCCTTCATATCCAATAGCCCCTATATTCTTGAAATAAGAATTATTACTCATTGTAGTGTAGTTAGTTATGTTAATTGAAGTTATTTTTTTTTAAACAAACTTATAGTTTATTTGACTACAAGGTTATATATTATTTTCTATTTTTGCAAATAAGAGATGAATATTTTACATTTATTGCACTTCTCCTAAATTCAAACTAATGATTAAAAAATTCATTGATGAAGAATCCGGAAAAATAGTAGAAAAGTCGGTAATGAATGCCATTACAATTGACTGTGTTATTTTCGGATTTGATAACGGTAGCCTAGAAGTGCTGCTAATAGAGCACGCAGAAGGTATTAGTAAAGGTAAATGGGGTTTGCCCGGTGGATGGATTAAAAAGGAAGAAAGCATAGACAATGCTGCCTACCGTTTGCTTAGAGAACTTACCGGAATTAAAGACCTTTACCTTGAACAATTAAGAGCTTTTGGTGAACCCAGTCGTTTCCCTTTAGACCGTGTTATTACCATAGGCTATTACGCCTTAATTAAAAAGGACATGTTTAACATTAAAGCGGGTTTTACTGCTTCTGATGCCAAGTGGTATGGTCTTAATGAGGTTGAGAATTTGATTTATGACCATAATAAAATTTTAGAATATAGTTTAATACGCCTTAGAAGCAAGGTGAAACGTGCTCCAATAGGATTTAATTTACTACCTGAAAAATTCACATTACTACAACTAATGCAACTCTATGAAGAAATTCTTGGCGTTCAGTTAGACAAACCAAACTTCAGACGTAAAATATTAAAAATGAAACTTTTAGTTGTTCTAGAAGAAAAACAAACCAACGTATCTCATAGAGCGGCCAAACTTTATATGTTTGATAAAGAACGCTATGAAATGCTTACAAATAAAGGTTTTATTTTTGAAGTTTAAAACCTCTACTTAACTAAAATTATAAACTCATTTTGTAGAGGGTTTAAAGTATCTAACAAGTAAGGTATCAATGCGTCTCCATACTCAAGATACATTTCAGAAAAATTAAGTGTTCGCTCTTGTAATGATTCGTTCGGAAACAATTCATTCTGTAATTGAGTGATACGTGTTACACGATCTGATAACTTTCTCTTTTGTGCTTTCAATAAACGTTTTTCTAAATTATCTAGACCTCTTAATTGTTTAACCTCCTGAGCCTTTACAGCTCCTAAAAACGATTTATCAGTTTGTTCAGCCAGTGTATACAATTCCTGAAACTGTTTTTTTAAGGATTCACGTTGTGGTGTAAATTCTATATCTATATCACTAATTTCACGCACTTTTTTATTTATAAAACTATCGCGCTTCATAAATAAGTTTTTATACGATATATGCAGCTTATCTAGTTTCTGTTGCTGCTTTTCACTCACCATTAAAACAGAGTTTCTTAATAACAACATAGGGAATGGCACTTCTACAGCTTCAAAAAAAGATTTTAACTCTAGCCAATACGCTAATTCTCCACCACCACCAATATAACATAGGTTTGGCAGTATCACCTCTTGGTATAGAGGTCGCATTATTACATTAGGACTAAAGCGTTCAGGATGTGTTTCCAACTCGGCTTCAAGTTCGTCCTTTGTAAAAGAGACACCTTTATCTAAAACTACAAATTCGTCATCTTGCTCTACAATACGCTCTCGGTAATTTTCTCCCAAATAAAATAAATTAATCTCTCTAGGTGTTACCTGTACATTGTAATTTTGACTAGAAAGGTATTCGGAAGTCTCTGAAACTTTATTAAAACCAACACCACTAAATAAATCTTTTTTCATGTATGGAACAAACAGTGATTTCAGTGCTGCACTATCTGCATCTAAGATCACTAAACCATGTTCTCCAAAAAGCTCATTTACTAAAAACATGGTAGCCTCCGATAGGTTTTCATGTTGTAAATACGATTTTTCAAAAAGCGCTCTTAACTCATCGGCATTCTTTCCTATTCCTAATTCTTTTTCAAATAAAGAAAACACTTCATCCAATCCCTTTGTAGAAAAATGACCAACAGCTCCTGCTTTCTCTCGATTCCAATGAATTTTTTTCCCTTTAAAATTAAAGTATCCTATTTCTTCAAAATCATGATCTTCACTTGCCATCCAATACACAGGAACAAAATCATATTCAGGATGATTTTGCTTTAATTGTTTAGTCAAATTAATAGTAGAAACAATCTTATAAAGAAAATACAAAGGCCCTGTAAACAAGTTAAGTTGGTGCCCAGTGGTAATGGTAAAGGTAGTATCGGCCGATAATAAGTTGATATTTTCTTCTGTAAGTCCACTAATTTCTAAATTGGCATACTGCTTTTTTAAAGATGCTGCTAAAACAGCTCTATGAGCTATTTCATAAGCCTTCTGCTTTTCTAATATTTGATCTTTAAAATACTCCTTTTTAGGAAATCTATTATATAACTGTTGAACGCCTTCCTTTTCATCTAAATAATCTAACATTAAAGTTGAAAAATAACGTGCGTCTCTAAAAGAAATTCCGGTAACCATAGATTAGTGTCGTCTTGAAACCGCAAAGATACTGTAGTGAGATGGTATAAGTACTAAAATTTAGTTAAATAGATATATTTGAACATGCTCTACCACTTATTAAATCAGAAATTTCTTCGTTTGAACAATATCATTATTATCGTCATTTCTAAAAAATATACTCCTACAGATAAGTCTCTAAAATCTAAAGCTCCCCCCTATAATTACTTTACTGAAATCTTTTAATTATACAGGCTCTCCATAAAGATCAAAATCTGCAGCATCGTAAATTTTAATGGTAGCAAATTCTCCAAGTTTCAAATAATGCTTAGAAGCATCAATAAGCACCTCGTTATCTACATCAGGACTATCACATTCGGTTCTTCCTATAAAGTAATTCCCTTCTTTACGATCGATCATGCAACGAAAAGTTTGCCCAATTTTCTCTTGGTTCAGTTCCCACGAAATTTGTGATTGAATATCCATGATTTCAGAAGCTCTAGCTTGTTTCACTTCCTCCGGAACATTGTCCTCTAAAGAATAGGCATGTGTATTTTCCTCATGCGAATACGTAAAACAACCTAAACGTTCAAAACGCATTTCCTGAACCCATTCTTTAAGCGTTTGAAAATCTTCTTCTGTCTCTCCAGGATACCCTACAATCAAGGTTGTTCTGATAGTCATGTCTGGTACAGCTGCTCTAAATTCTTTTAACAGCTTGGTAGTTTTCTCTTGGGTGGTTCCTCTACGCATGCTTTTTAAAATACTATCAGCAATATGTTGCAATGGAATGTCTAAATAATTACACACTTTAGGCTCTTCATTCATAACCTGAAGTACATCCATTGGAAATCCTGTAGGAAATGCATAATGTAAACGAATCCATTCAATACCTTCCACCTTTACCAACTCCTTAAGCAGTTCAGCAAGGTTTCTCTTCTTATATAAATCTAGTCCATAATAAGTAAGATCCTGCGCTATTAAAATAAGTTCCTGCACCCCTTTTTCTGCAAGTTTTTTGGCTTCGGTAACCAAATCTTCTATAGGGGTACTCTTATGTTTTCCTCTCATTAACGGAATTGCACAAAAGCTACAAGGTCTATCACATCCTTCAGCTATTTTTAGGTACGCAAAGTTTTTAGGAGTAGTCGTTAAACGCTCCCCTATCAACTCATGCTTATAATCTGCGCCAAGTGCTTTTAACAATCGTGGTAAATCAGACGTTCCAAAATATTGATCTACATCTGGTATTTCTTTTTCCAAATCCGGCTTATAACGCTCACTCAAGCATCCGGTAACAAATACCTTATCTACAGCACCTTCCTCTTTACGTTGCACATAGTCTAAAATAGTATTAACACTTTCCTCTTTAGCATTATTAATAAAACCACATGTATTAATTACTACAATATTACCTTCATCTTCATGTACCACATCTTTACCACTAGCCTTTAACTGTCCCATTAAAACTTCACTATCGTATACGTTTTTAGAGCATCCTAGTGTTACAACATTTATCTTATTCTTCTTTAACGATTTGGTTCTCATACTGTTTTACCGAATTTGGAGTGCAAAAGTACAATTTTAATTAGATTCTATCTAATTGTTATTTCCTTATATTCCTACCTCATAACAACCTACGTATTTAAAAAACAATAGTTACGTTTAGAAATTTCATTTTCGCACTTTTGCTATTATCGGTAAGTTGCTTTGCTAATAACAATTCACTTAGCTCTTATAAAGACATGCTCGCAGCACTAGGCAAAGACAAACAAAAGCTATAAACACCTAGTAAACTACTTCGGGGCAAGCCCATGAAGTATTTAGTAAGGATTGCATTTCTATTTTGAGATAAGTCTCGGAGTATTTAATTTCAATTGTTAATAAATTTATTTTATCTTCAACCTTTATAACACTAACTAATAAGTATGAATTCTATTCTAGAGAAAAATCTCTTTTTTGTAAAAGAGCATGTAGGCATGTTTAAGGCTGCCAACAACTACGACATTTATGATCCTGAAACACAGAATGTCATTATGAATTGTAGAGAAGAAAATCTTGGTTTTTTTACAAAAATTCTTCGTTTTACCTCTTATAAGGTAATGACACCTTTCAACATTGTAGTTAAAATTCCGAATGGAAAAAATATATTACGTGTAGAAAGAGGAACTACATTTTGGAGATCTAAAGTTAAAGTTTATGATGAACACAACCAATACGTAGGTTTCTTTAAACAACAATTATTCTCATTTGGAGGTAAGTTTACTATTTACGATCCCACCGAGAAACCTGTTTGTACCTTAAAAGGTAAATGGACTAGTTGGGAATTTAGTTTTCTAAGAGGAGAAGAAAAAATTGCTAATGTGAGCAAAAAATGGGCAGGATTAGGAAAAGAATTGTTTACCACTGCCGATAATTATATGCTAGAAATTTTCCCTACTGTGAAACCGGAAGACCGAGTAAGAGAGCTTATTTTGGCTGCCGTTTTATGCATTGACATGGTTCTAAAAGAAAGATAATATTCATAAAAAAAGGAGGCTATTAAGCTTCCTTTTTTATCTCCATTTTAACCGAAGTCATTTATTTTCTTTCTATATCTTTTAAGTTTTCCATTTTCTTCATTGCAAGAAAACCATTAATATCTTCAAAGTGTTCTTTCACTCGTTTATGTCCAAACTCAAACACCTTAGTTGCCAATCCATCCAGAAAATCCCTATCGTGAGATACTAAAATAAGCGTTCCATCAAATTCCTTTAAAGCTTCTTTAATAATATCCTTGGTCTTCATATCCAAGTGGTTGGTAGGCTCATCCAATATCAATAAGTTCACCGGTTCTAAAAGTAACTTAATCATTGCCAATCGGGTTTTTTCTCCACCTGAAAGCACTTTCACTTTTTTAGTAACATCATATCCTCCAAACATAAAAGCTCCTAAAATATCCTTTATTTTAGTTCTAATATCACCTTCAGCAATTACATCTATCGTTTCAAAAACAGAAAGCGACTCATCTAATAACGATGCTTGATTTTGAGCAAAATACCCAATCTTAACATTATGCCCTAATTGCAATCCTCCTTCAAAATCTATCTCCCCCATCAATGCTTTTACCATAGTAGATTTACCTTCTCCGTTTCTTCCTACAAAAGCAACTTTTTCACCACGCTCTACAACCAATGAAGCATTTTTAAATACCACATGATCGCCATAGCTTTTTGTTAAATCGGTTACCGTTACAGGATATTGACCTGATCTTGGTGAAGATGGAAAACGTAAACTTAACGCAGAAGTATCAACTTCATCTACCTGAACAATCTCAAGTTTTTCTAACATCTTAACCCTAGACTGCACTTGCAATGTTTTTGAGTACGTTCCTTTAAACCTATCGATAAACCCCTTGGTTTCAGCAATCATTTTTTGCTGTTCTTCATAGGCTTTTTGCTGGTGTACTCTTCGGTCTTGGCGCAGCACTAAATAATCTGAATACTTAGCTTTATAATCGTAAATACGTCCCATAGTAACCTCTATAGTTCGGGTGGTTATATTATCTACAAATGCTCTATCGTGAGAAATCACCATAACTGCATTCGCATTATTTACCAAAAAGTCTTCTAACCATTGTATACTTTCAATATCCATATGATTAGTAGGCTCGTCTAAAAGAATAAGATCTGGCTTCTGCAATAAAATCTTAGCCAACTCAATACGCATACGCCACCCCCCACTAAACTCATCGGTAGGTCGGGTAAAATCGGTTCTTTCAAACCCTAATCCTATCAAGGTTTTTTCTACCTCAGCTTCGTAATTTATTTCTTCTATAGCATAAAACTTCTCACTTAACTCAGAAACTCTTTCAATAAGCTTCATGTATGCATCGCTCTCATAATCGGTTCTAACCGTTAGTTCTTCATTAATTGCATCAATCTCTTCTTTCATAGAAAAGATCGTTTCAAAAGCCTTTGATGCTTCTTCAAAAACTGTTGCCGTATCCTTCGTTAGCAAATGCTGTGGTAAATACGCTACCTTACGATCTTTAGGAACCGAAATAGACCCGGAAGTTGGTTTACTTATCCCTGCTATAATTTTCATCATGGTAGACTTTCCGGCACCATTCTTACCCATCAGGGCAATTTTATCATTTTCATTAATAGCAAAAGATACGTTGCCAAACAAAACAGTACCTCCAAATTCAACTTTTAAAGCATCAACGGTTATCATCTAAAATGTAAATAGGATTAATATAGAAACTAGTTAAGAAAATATGTAGATATTACGTAAAAATTAGTCCAGTACCTCATGTAACCAAACTACCCACTCTACTTCATAATACCTTAAGGCTGAAATTAGCACAATACCAATTATTACATAAATTAAGCTATAGGTATCTTTCTTGATAAGACCAAAACCCGCTCCGCCTAATAAAAGCAACCCAAAAGCAATAAGAAGATTAGGCATTAACCAACTTCCATTTAGAATCGCTATTATTTTAACTACACTCATTAAGAAACAGTATATTACTATAATTCTTTGAGCAACCTTAAGTAAGCCAGTACGTTCTCTCATTATTTAAAGAAAGAATCTACAAATTCATATTTATTAAATACCTGAAGATCTTCTATACCTTCCCCTACACCAATGTAACGAACCGGTATTTTAAACTGATCAGATATTCCTATAACCACTCCACCCTTAGCTGTACCATCAAGCTTGGTAACTGCCAATGAAGTAACTTCTGTAGCCTTTGTAAATTGTTTTGCCTGTTCAAAAGCATTTTGACCGGTAGAGCCATCTAATACTAATAATACATCATGCGGAGCATCGCCCACTACTTTCTGCATTACGCGCTTTACCTTAGAAAGCTCGTTCATTAGGTTCACCTTATTATGTAATCGCCCTGCAGTATCAATAATTACCACATCAGCATCCATTGTAACAGCCGATTTAAGCGTATCAAATGCAACCGATGCAGGATCGCTCCCCATTTGTTGTTTCACAATAGGAATATCTACTCTGTCGGCCCAAATTTGAAGCTGATCTATTGCAGCCGCTCTAAAGGTATCAGCAGCACCAAGTACTACCTTTTTTCCTTGTTTTTTAAACTGATAAGCCAGCTTACCTATAGTTGTAGTTTTTCCAACGCCATTAACCCCAACCACCATAAGCACATATGGCTTTGTATTAACAGGAACTACAAATTCTGTTTCATTTCCCGTATTATTTTCAGATAAAAGCCCAGCTATTTCTTCTCTAAGAATTTTATTAAGCTCAGAAGTCCCTAGGTATTTATCTTTAGAAACACGTTCTTCTATACGTTCAATAATTTTTAATGTAGTATCTACTCCTACATCACTTGTAACCAATATTTCTTCAAGATTATCTAAAACATCGTCATCTACTTTCGATTTCCCCGCCACAGCCTTTGACAGCTTAGAGAAAAAACTATCCTTAGATTTTTCTAAGCCTTTATCCAGAGTTTCCTTTTTTTCAGAGGAAAATATGCGTTTAAATAAACTCATGTAATTAAAAAATAAATATTAAGCTAAAATAAAGCGTTTTAGTCTAAATTAACAAATAGAAGTACAAAATTAAAGGTAGATAAACAAAAAAGCTGCTTTCTTAATAAAGAAAGCAGCTATATATGTTAAATAACTTTTTGTGAACTTGTTATTTTTGTTTCGCTAACCAACCGTTAACTTCTTCTGGTGCCATTACAGCCTCTGTAAATGTATAAGCCCCTGATTTAGGAGACCTAACCATTTTCATAGCTTTTGTTAATCTTTTTGAACTTGTTTGTAAAGTTGCTACCGTTTTCTTTGCCATGACCTAAATAAATTATTTGATTTCTTTATGAACAGTCATTCTCTTTAAGATTGGATTGAATTTTTTAATTTCCAATCTGTCTGGAGTGTTCTTTTTGTTCTTAGTTGTGATATAACGAGATGTACCTGGCATACCGCTTTCTTTATGCTCTGTACATTCTAAAATTACCTGAATTCTGTTACCTTTCTTTGCCATCGTTCAATACTATTTATTTGGTTAAATAACCTTTTTCTCTAGCTTCTTTAAGAACAGCCGAAATACCTTTTTTGTTGATATTTTTAATTGCAGCTGCAGAAACTTTTAACGTAATCCACTTATCCTCTTCAGGAATGTAAAAACGTTTCTTAGTTAAGTTAGCGTTAAATTTACGCTTTGTCTTATTCATTGCATGAGAAACATTGTTTCCCACCATAGCTTTCTTACCAGTTAGTTCACAAACTCTTGACATCTTCTTAAATTCTTTTGTGTTATTAAAAACAGGGTGCAAATTAACAAATTAAAAAGATAACAGACAAGCGAGTTTATTTATTTTTTTATAATTTCATTTTTTAAAAGTTCAAAACTTTCTAAAACTGCTTTATTTACTACTCTTTCGCGGTTCTTACCAAAATTAAACTTTTTAGAAATCACACCGTTAGGGCCAGCCAAAGCTATAAAAACCGTACCAACTTCTGCTTCAGAATCTCCTTTAGAAGGCCCTGCATTACCTGTTGTAGCCAAAGCATAATCTGTTTGCAATAGTGTTTTCACATTTAAAGCCATCGCTTCTGCCACTTCGCTACTTACCACTGAACACGCATTTATAAGCTCCGCAGAAACCCCTAATACCTTAATCTTAGTTTCGGTAGCATAACTCACCACACTTCCTTTAAAGTAAGCAGAAGCCCCAGGAACCGAGGTAATTAGCTGCGCTATTTTACCACCCGTACAACTTTCAGCTGTTGCCAAGGTTAATTGTTTTTGAGCCAAAAGCCTACCTAACAACACTTCTACATCACCATCTCCCTCCATTCCGTAGATAATATCTCCTAGAATTGTATGAAGTTCCGAAATCTTTATATTCAAACACTCCTCTAAAAACTCCTTATCTACTCCCTTAGCCGTAAAACGTAAACGAACACGACCAAAACTAGGCAAATATGCTAGTTTTATAAAATCAGGCAATGTATCTTCCCATTTATCCAACTGTTCTGCAATAGCACTTTCCCCTCTTCCAGCGGTTAGTACTGTTTTATGAACTATATAAGGCAATGTAAAACGCTCCTGCAATCTTGGAAGTACTTCATTCTCAACAAGCCCCTTCATCTCAAAAGGTACTCCCGGCATAGAAAAAAACAAAGTTCCATTTTTTTCAAGTAACATCCCTGGGGCAGTGCCATTTACATTCATTAATACTGTTGCTGTACTTGGTACTAACGCCTGTTTTCTATTTAAATCTGATATCGATGAATTTTTAATATACTTTTCAAAAAGCTCTTCTACATGCGCTAAAACTTGTGTATTTTCTACAAGCACATCGTTAAAGTAACTACAGATAGTATGTTTTGTAATATCATCTTTTGTAGGACCTAAACCACCTGTGATTAGAACAATATCTACTCTAGATTCTGCTTCGGCAAGAGCCTCAAGAATATGCTTTCTATCATCCTGAACAGAAGATATTTGATAAACCCCCACACCAATACTATTCAATTGCTTAGCTATATAAACCGAATTAGTATCTACAATCTGACCAATGAGAATTTCATCCCCAATGGTGATAATTTCTGCTAACATGGATTTACAGATTAAAATCTTTCTTAAGAAGTGCTACAGCTTCATTTATTTCAGATTTAATAACGGCATATTTTTCCAATACCTCATCAAAAAGTTCATTCTTAGCACTTTGCTCTATTTCTAAAATTTCCTGAAAAGCTACATCAAGACCCACCAAATCTACATTAGGCTTAATTTTATGGGCATGCTGATATACTTTTAAAAAATTTTTCTCGGATATAGCAAACTCTATTTGCTCCATATCCTGAGGAACCTCCTCAATAAATAGCGCAACTACAGAAAGAATAAAATCTTGATCTCCACCTGAAAGCTCTTCTATTTTTCCTAAATTATACATTTATTTCACGGTTACTTTTAAAGCTTGTTTCTCATTTAAAATTCCGGTAAGCACATCGTCTGTCTTCACCTTCCCAACTCCCGCCGGTGTCCCTGTAAAGATAATATCTCCTTTTTTCAATGTAAAATATTTTGACACATAAGATATGATTTCATCTATTTTCCATAGCATCAGACTTGTGTCTCCTACCTGAACTGTTGTATTATTCTTTTGCAATGAGAATTTAATGGCATTTAAATCGGCAAATTCTTCTTTTGGATAAAATTCACCTATAACAGCCGCACCGTCAAACGACTTTGCTTTTTCCCACGGCAATCCTTTCTCTTTTAACTTAGCCTGAAGATCTCTTGCAGTAAAGTCAATTCCCAATCCTATTTCATCATAATACTTATGGGCAAATTTTTCATTTATATGCTTCCCTACTTTATGAATCTTTACCAATACCTCTACTTCGTAGTGAACATCATTTGAAAATTCAGGAATATAAAAATCTTGTTGCTTCGGTAAAACAGCACTATCTGCCTTTATAAAAACAACCGGATCTTGAGGTTTTTCATTCTGCAACTCTTTTATATGATCCGTATAATTTCTACCTATACAAATTATCTTCATATCCGCTCTACAACTTTGTATTCAATTTTCTCAATTTAATAGCCGTAAGCACTTTTTTGGTATATAACGGAAAATCTGCATTGATAATCCACCCAAAATATCCAGGTTCCGAATCCAATACATCTTCTACTTTCTTACCCTTATGCTTTCCAAAAGAGAACACCTCTTCTCCGTTTTTGTTATATGCTATAAAACCGGCAAAATCTGCACTATTCCTTCTTTTAGTAAATTCAGAAAGCGACTTAACATTATTCTCTAAATCATCTGAATATCTATCCAACTGTGCTTTTAGCACCTCATAAGTGGCATTCGTATCAGCAGCTGCGCTATGAGCATCTTCTAAATTTTTACCACAATAAAACTTATAAGCTGCCTTTAACGTACGTTGTTCCATCTTATGAAAAATGGTTTGCACATCTACTGGTAACATATTCTTCATATCAAAATCAACATCAGCCCTTAACATTTCTTCTGCCAACAAAGGAATATCAAACCTATCAGAATTGTACCCACCTAAATCACTATCCTTAATCATAGCATATACAGTTTTTGCTAACTCTTTAAAAGTAGGTTCATTAGCTACTTTTTCGTCGGTAATACCATGTACCAAAGTCACCTGAGATGGGATAGGCATCTCTGGATTTACTAACCAGGTTTTACTCTCTTTATTTCCGTTAGGAAATACTTTTAAAATTGAGATTTCTACAATCCTATCTTTTGTTATATCGGTTCCCGTAGTTTCAAGATCAAAAAAACAAATAGGTTTGGTAAGATTTAATTCCATTATGAAAAGTTGATTTTAAATCATTTTTGTTAAAAATAAGAAAAGGTAAATCATCTAAAAAATTATTCGGATGATTTACCTTAAAATTTATCGTATTAAGAAATTACTTAAACTTCTCTATTTACATCCCAAGCTTCTAAATAGTCAGCAACAGCTTTTACAAACATCCCTCCTAAAGCACCGTTCACCACTCTATGGTCATAACTATGTGACAAGAACATCTTCATTCTAATTCCTATAAAATCTCCTTGAGGCGTTTCTATTACAGCAGGCACTTTTCTAATAGCTCCTAACGCCAAAATACCTACCTGAGGCTGGTTAATAATTGGAGTTCCCATAACCGAACCAAACATTCCTATATTGGTTACCGTATAGGTTCCTCCCTTAATTTCATCTGGCTTTAACTGGTTCAATCTAGCACGATTTGCCAAATCGTTTACCACTTTAGCCATACCTACTAAATTAAGCTGATCTGCATTTTTAATTACCGGAACAATAAGATTACCATCTGGCAAGGCCGCAGCCATCCCTAAATTAATATCTTTATGCTTTACTATTTTATCTTCATCTAACGAAATATTCAACATCGGATACTGTCTTAAAGCTGCCGCAACCGCCTCCATAAAGATAGGAGTAAAGGTTAATTTTTCTCCTTCTCTTATTTCAAATCCAGCTTTTATCTTATTTCTCCAGTCCCAAATATTAGTAACATCTACCTCTATATGACTTTGTACATGAACAGAGGTTTGTACACTCTCTTTCATATGATGAGAAATAAGTTTACCCATTCTAGTCATCTCTATAATCTCTTCTTTACCATTTACAGATACCGGAGCTGCTTTTTGGTACGTAGGCTTTTTAACTACAGGAGCCTTAACAGGTTCCATAGTTTCAGTTATAACTGCGCCATTGGTACGCTGCTGTAAATAAGCAAGCATATCGCTCTTAGTTACTCTACCACCTTTACCAGAACCTTTAATAGTCTCTAATTCTGCTAAAGAAACATTTTCTTCCTTCGCTATATTTTTCACTAATGGCGAATAGAACCTATCCGTACCAGCAAAATCTACCGTTGGTGCCACCACCTCTTTCACAGCAGAAATAGAAGCTTCCAATTCTTCCACAACAGCAGACTCTTGCTCTTCTTCTACATCCTCATTTTCATTGGTTGACTCTACATCAAAAACACCTTCTTCGTCTGTTTCAATAATCGCTAATACTTCACCAACTTTCACTACATCATTCGGACCAAAGAATTTTTCCACTAAAACACCATCTACTTCACATGGTACTTCTGAATCTACTTTATCTGTAGCTACTTCTAATACAGTTTCGTCAGCTTCAATAGTATCTCCTACTTCTTTTAACCAAGTTGTTATAGTTGCCTCAGCAACACTTTCTCCCATTTTAGGTAATACAAGTTTGTATTTTGCCATATTGATAATTGAATGTTGTTTTTTGTTATAACATTTGCGAAATTAACCAAAAAAGAGTAACACTCATGAATACTCCTTAATAAATTTAAGTTAAAAGAGTTTCACCTCTCCTTTCGCATCACTAAAATTGCTACCTACCATAAATTTTTCTCCCTTCGGCACAATCTTATACGTAAAACCTTTACCACTCAATATTTTAAAATATTGAATTATTTGTTTGTGTGAAATGGTATCGGCATCAAAAATAATTTCCGTAGCAATATTAGAGGGCGTCATCTTTTGAATTTCCTCAAAAGACTTTATTCTAACTTTATCTCCAAACGTTTCTTTAAGACTATCTAACATTGCCGAATTTAAGCTCACCAAAAAGTACCTATCTGGTACTATATGTATATTTGCATGTTGTTGCATTCGTATTAACTTGAGTAAGCTAAACACCTTAGCTCCTACCCTCATCAACAAATCGAAAAATATATTTACTTTAAAATGCTTTTTGTAAAAGAAGTTCATCGCTTCTCTAAAGCGTTCTAAAAATGTTTCATCTTTATTAGTACTCTCCCCTTTGTAGTGTATCACCTTTGTTTTAGGGAAATAATAATTCTTCTTCCCTTTTAGCAAAGACATATAAGAGATATCTACATCATCCGAATACATAAAGCATCCTTCATCAAACCCTCCTAGCTCAAGATAAAAATCTTTCTTCATAAACATAAACGCTCCTACCAAAATATCTACAGGTCCTATTTCATTTTCATCCAACTCCATAACATAATACTTTCCGCACTGTTTTGGAAAATATTTATACAGCTCTAAAAATTTGGTAAATGCCACCCAAGGAGTCGGTACACCTCTCTTACTTTCAGGCAAAAACTTACCCGTGCCATCTATCAACTTAGGTCCTAATATACCAACATCATCTCTACATTCTACAAAGTTCAAAACCTTATCAAAAGTATCTTCAGCCACTACCGTATCTGGATTAAGAATACAAAGATACTCACCGGTTGCTGCTGCAACCCCCATATTATTTCCTTTCGGAAATCCTAAATTGTCGTCATTAGCTATTAAAGTAACCTCAGGAAAGTCTTTTGTAACCATCTCTACACTTCCATCTTCAGAAGCATTGTCGACTACTATAATCTCGGCGTTTAGATGAGCAGTTGCTTTTTCTACCGATTTCAGACAAAGGTTTAAAAAATGCTTTACATTATAGTTAAGTATAACAACAGAGAGTTTCATTACAGGCTTTTAACTTTTAAGAGAATTTTCAAAAGGAATTCTGTTGATAATACTTCTACCAAGGGTAACCTCGTCTGCATACTCTAACTCACCTCCTACAGATATACCTCTTGCTATTGTTGATGTTACTACGTTATAAGGCTCCAATTGTTTAAAAATGTAAAAATTTGTGGTATCTCCTTCAATTGTACTACTCAAAGCAAAAATTATTTCTTTCACTTCTCCTTGGGCTACACGTTCAACCAAAGAAGCTATTGTTAAATCAGAAGGGCCAATTCCGTCTATTGGTGATATCTTACCACCTAAAACATGATATAACCCCTTGTATTGCCCCGTAGATTCAATCGCCATTACATCTCTAATATCTTCTACAACACAAACCGTTTCATCTTCTCTTCTAGGATTAGCACATATATCACATAAAATAACGTCGGAAATATTATGACACTTTTTACAAAACTTAATTTCATTACGCATAGCATGCAATGCCCCAACCAACCTTTCCGTCTGACTTTCAGGCTGTTTCAATAAATGAAGCACCAAACGTAAAGCGGTTCGTTTCCCTACCCCAGGTAACTGAGCCATTTCTGCTACTGCATTTTCTAGAAGTTTTGAAGAAAATTCCATTGGCGCAAAGGTACAATTTTTAATATTCTCTATTTTCGTTTGATAAAAAAATTGAAATTTGCATATTGTCTCTATTTATATGTAATTTGTTTCAATTACTACAAACATGAATCCACTTTACATCTTACTCATTATATTAGTATACTTCGGATTGCTAATTCTAATCTCCTATATCACCGGAAAAAACAGTACCAATGATGCTTTTTTTAAAGGAAACAAGCAATCTCCATGGTACGTTGTAGCATTCGGAATGCTGGGAGCATCATTATCTGGAGTTACTTTTATTTCGGTTCCTGGGTGGGTAGAAGCAACCAAATTTAGCTACATGCAAGTTGTGTTAGGGTATGTTTTAGGTTATTTTATAATTATAAAAGTATTACTACCTCTTTATTACAAACTCAATTTAACCTCTATATACACCTATCTTGAAGATCGGTTTGGTACCACTACCTATAAAACGGGAGCATCATTCTTTTTACTGTCTCGTATTGTAGGAGCTAGTTGCAGGTTATTTTTGGTTGCTCAGGTATTGCAATTAGTTATTTTTAATGAATTAAAGGTTCCGTTCTCCGTAACGGTAGCTATTACCATTATTTTAATATGGTTATACACTTTTAAAAGTGGTATTAAAACTATTGTATGGACAGACACTTTACAAACCTTGTTCATGTTAATAGCACTTGGCGTTGCTATTGTTACTGTTTATAACGACTTAAACATTTCTAATATTGGACTTGTAAACTATATTAAAGACAATGCGCTTTCTAAGATATTTTATTTTGATAACATAAAAAGCGGAAACTACTTTTGGAAACAATTTTTATCGGGTGCTTTTATCACTATTGTAATGACCGGATTAGATCAGGATATGATGCAAAAAAACCTAACCTGTCGTTCTTTAAAAGACGCACAAAAAAACATGTTTTCACTTTCTATAATTCTTGTACTTGTAAACTTAATATTCCTATCATTAGGTTTATTACTAACAGATTATGCTTCAGCTAACGGCATTGACGCGCATGGAGACTTACTTTTCCCTACTATTGCTCAGAGTAACTTAGGCCCTGTAGTTTTTGTCTTTTTCTTCATAGGACTCATTGCAGCCGCTTATAGCAGTGCAGATAGTGCACTTACCTCATTAACCACAAGTTTTAGTATAGACATTCTAGAGATTGACAAAAAACACAATGAAGAGAAACAGGTTAAAATAAGAAAACAGATACATATTTTAATATCATTCATACTATTTCTATCTATTATCTTTTTGAAATATGCCATTCCCGGAGAAAGCATTATATCGCAACTTTTCAGTTTTGCAGGATATACCTATGGCCCTTTACTAGGCTTCTATGCTTTTGGAATGTCTAACAAACTTAAGGTAAAAGACAAGTGGGTTCCTATAGTAGCTATAGCATCTCCTCTAATTTCATACGGAATAGATTGGTATTGCAACTCAAAAGGATGGAAATTAGGCTATGCAATTCTTATGATTAACGGGTTAATTACCTTCTTAGGTTTACTAATACTCTCCCGTAGAAAGCAAGACTAAAGTACATGCTACTTCAGACTCAATTCCCGCTTCCTTAAGTAACTGCAGAAATTCAGGATTCTCCGTACCAGGATTAAAAATAACACGTCTCGGATTCAAGTGTACAATATAATCGTAGTACGATTCCTGAATCATGGGATTCACATAAAGCGTTACAGTATCAACGTTCTCAAATACTGTTTTACTTCCTTTGATTTCAACGCCCTTTACATTACCTTCCTTACTCCCTATTGCTTCAACCTCATAGCCTTTTCTAAGTAACTCATCTACAGCTAAATAACTATACCTATTCGGGTTTTTCGGGTTTGTAGAAGCTCCTATTACAACTGTCTTCATTTGTTAAAATTTGTTAAACCATGTAACACCTATACCACATAGGCGTCTTGTTTGTAAACCTTACCACAAGGTACTGTTTAATTTATCATCAATCAAAAGTCGAACAATCAAATGAAACAATTTAGCTTTTTTTTAGCACTTGTTGTGCTATTGTGTGCCCCTATAAAAGGGTTTTCAAATGAAGTATCAGGAGGGGTCTACGGAAAAGTTACAGACCAAATTACCGGCGAACCCATCCCTTATGCAACGGTATCTGTAAAATTAACTGCAGATCAAAAGACGGTTGCCGGAATGGCAACAAATGATCTTGGAGAATTTGAAATTAAAAATTTAGAAAACGGATCATACACCATAGAAGTACAATTTATAGGCTACCAAATTTTCTCTAAAAACATAAGCATTTCAAAAGGAAACAAAAACATTCAGCTTGGTAACATTCAATTAATTGAAAACGTAACCGAATTAGAAGGAGTTGAATTAGTAGCAGAACGTTCTACTATAGAACAAAAAATTGACCGTAAGGTTATAAACATAGGAAAGGATTTAACCACCGTTGGAGCTTCTGCTGCCGACATCATGAATAACATCCCCTCTGTAAACCTTGATCAGGATGGCAACTTATCGTTAAGAGGAAACCAAAATGTTAGAGTAATGGTAGACGGAAAATTATCAAATATTCCGGTAGCACAGCTTTTAAAACAAATACCTTCTTCCTCTATTAAGTCTATTGAACTCATCACTAATCCTTCTGCTAAGTATAACCCAGAAGGTATGAGCGGTATCATCAATATTGTTCTACATAGAAATGCCAATATCGGATTTAACGGAAATGTATCTTTAGGATTTACACAGGGTGTTACACCAAAATACAACAGCAACGTAAACTTAAATTACCGAAATGGAAAATTTAATCTTTATGGTAATTATGGTAATAATATTGGCAAATACATGAATGAAGGAGGTGTATATAGATATGACGACGACTCAGAACAGCTTTTCAATATAAAAAACACCAATGAATCGCATTTATACAAAGTTGGAGTCGACTTTTATTTAGATGATTATAACACCTTGTCCTTTTTTACAAATCAAAATATTTTTGATGGTAAAGGTGATGCCATTACAGATATTATATTCTATAGCGATAGTTCTTTAGACCAGACCCAAATATTTGGTAACGACAACAATAATAATAGTGGGCAATACAATTTTGACTACAAACACAACTTTAAAAAAGAAGGGCACATGATTGAATTAGAGGCGGACTATAATCAATTCACAAGCGATGAGGACTCCTATTTTATGTTCTCTTCAGGTGACCTTCCTGATTACAATGATTTTGTAGACACAGAACGTAATCAAGCCACTATTAACTTAGACTATGTAGATCCGTTAAATGAAAAAACCAAATTGGAACTAGGCGCACAAGCTCGACTTTTTTCATCTGACATAAACTATCATTCCACAGGTTTATCATATAACTCAGCAGGAAACTTAGTAGCAACCCCAAGTACACACTTTACCTATGACATGGATATCTATTCTGCTTATGCTACCTATGGACAAAATTTTAAAAAATGGTCATACCAACTAGGTGCCCGACTAGAATCTGTTAACACAAAAGCGGACACCAATACAGTTAGAGCCTTTACCGATGATTATATTCAAATATACCCATCAGCTTTCGTAAGTTATAAGCCTTCAGAGAAAAGCGCATATCAGGTTAGTTTTAGTCGCCGTGTAGACAGACCCGGATTATCTCAGGTAAATCCTATCAGACAATGGAGTTCTCCAAGAATTTCTTCTTACGGAAATCCTAACTTACTTCCTCAGTTTACAAATTCTATTGACGTAAACTATACAAGAAGAATTAAAAAAGGAACTATTACGGCAGGCGTTTTCTATCGTATCTTAAAGGATGAAATAAACCGAGCGCTATTAATTGATGAGTTAGATGAAAACAAATTGATTTTGATCTATCAAAACTACGATGACAACAATTCTTACGGACTTGAATTATCTAGTAACTATAAACCAACAAAATGGTGGAACCTTAACGCAAGCTTTGATCTTTTTAACCAAGTACAAAAAGGATTTATTGGTAGTGAATATGCCGAAGTTGAAAACACAACATACAATTTTAGAGTTAACAATAACTTCCCGGTAACCAAAAAGATTACCCTATCTGTATTCGGTTTTTATAGAGGACCTAATAAAAGTTTACAATTTAACCCTAAAGCCATGTATTTTGTAAACACAGGAGCACGTTACTCTTTTGCAGACGGAAAAGGAACCCTAAGTGTTAATGTAAATGATGTTTTTAACACTATGAGATTTGCCTTTGATGCCTCAAGACCATATAAACAAAAAGGAGAATTCACTTGGGAAAGCAACACACTTTACTTAGGACTATCCTATACCTTTGGTAGTGGTAAAAACCATGCAATGCGCAGAAAAAATAGAGACAACAATACCAAGCAAAGCGGTGGAGGTATGTTCTAATAACACCCTACACACCTCTAAAATAACTAACTTTAAAGTAACACATAAATACATTGTTTACCGTAAACTATGTAAGAGCTGTCTATAAAATTATTTAGAAGGCGTATACTTTAGTTTCTATTATCAGGTAAACAACCCACTATTCACTCATTTAAATAATAGCTGTTCTTGCACTAAGAACAGCTATTATTATTTTAGAGTTAAAAATAATTTAATCAAATATTTATGAAAGAGCTAATTGAAATACTTCTGATATTTCTTTCGATTTCTACAAGTGCGCAAAGCAATATGCTTAATCTTAATGATTGACATCAGCTTACAGAAGAAAACCACCCTATAATTAAACAATATGATTTGCTTAAACAATCATCTCAGTTCACAATAAAAAATATACCTACTGAAAACAATCTTAACATAACTATTCAGAAAACAGAAAGTCGTTTGGCAAATGGGATAGCTATTAGTATTACCAATGGAAGCAGCTTTTTTGATGTACTCCCCAAATTACTTTCTATTTTAGGGTTTGCTATAGTATTAAACATCTGGGCTATTATTAATTACAAAAAGAAACGCTAATTACACCTAATAAACATCTATCTTATTTAGAATGTTCCTTGTATTTTTAGCCAAAATAAATTACAACCCACTATTAAAATAGAAGTGGTTATTTTTGAAACTGATAATTTCTTTGTTATTTTTACAGGAAAAGCTATTTAGTCTTGAAAAAAACACATCCATCTGCTTTACAGGAAAAAGAAGGGATTACGCCACCGGAAAATACCAGTTTCTCAGCAATTGACAGGATTAAGAAGTTTAGAAAGCAAAACCTAAATCCTAGAGAATTAGCAAAAAAAATATGCAATGGAAATACCATTGCATTAAGTAGAGCTATTACTTTAGTAGAGAGTACCAATCCTGAACACACCGAAAAAGCCAACGAAATTATTACTGCTTGCTTACCTAAAGCAAATAAATCAATTCGTATTGGTATCACAGGAGTTCCGGGTGCTGGTAAAAGTACTTTTATAGAAAGCTTTGGTTTACATCTTACTTCTCTAGAAAAAAAAGTAGCTGTATTAGCGGTAGATCCAAGTAGCTCTATTAGTAAGGGTAGTATTTTGGGAGACAAAACCCGAATGGAAGACTTAGTAAGAGATCGCAATGCTTTTATACGACCTTCCCCTAGTGGAGACTCTTTAGGAGGTGTTGCCAGAAAAACTAGAGAAACTATTATTCTTTGTGAAGCTTGCGGCTTTGATACAATCATTATTGAAACGGTTGGTGTTGGTCAAAGTGAAACAGCTGTACACAGTATGGTTGACTTTTTTTTACTTTTAAAACTTGCAGGAGCTGGAGATGAATTACAAGGGATTAAACGAGGTATTATGGAAATGGCCGATGCCATTGTTATAAATAAAGCTGATGGAGACAACTTAAAACCAGCAAAAAAAGCAAGAGCTGAATTTGCAAGAGCTCTACATATTTACCCTCCTAAAGAAAGTGGCTGGATACCCAAAGCCTTAGTAGCTTCCTCTATAAATGGTAGTGGCATTGATGATATTTGGAAACTTATTGAAGACTATAAGGAGAATACTTTTGCTTCCGGTTATTTTAATACAAAACGTATGGAGCAACAGAAATTTTGGTTTTTACAAACCATAGAAGAGCGCCTAAAAACTAATTTTTACCAAAATAAAACGATAAAAGCAGCACTAAAAGAAAAAGAAAAAGCTCTAGAAGCAATGGAAGAAACTCCTTTTAAAGCAGCTAACGAATTATTGAACTTGTATTACAACCTTTAAAGGTAGTGTATTTGCACTACACCAATTAAAAACTTATTTTTTTCATTATTTAATATTTGAAAATGTTATATGAATTTACCATCATAGTTCCTGTTTACAACGAGGAAGAAAATTTGTTACGTCTAGAGAAAGAACTTCTCAGGTATATGACTGTAGCTATTAAAAAGACGATGGTTCTTTTCATTAATGATGGCTCTACCGATAACAGCACTTTAATTATAAATGAAATTTGCAGTAGAAACAATAATTTTTCTTACATCCACTTTACTACTAATTATGGTTTAAGTGCTGCTATAAAAGCAGGGTTTGATTATGTAGAAACTGAGTTATTAGGCTATATAGATGCCGATTTACAAACAAGTCCTTCTGATTTTAATCTCCTTTTAGAACACGCTTCCGATTATGACTTAGTAACAGGTATACGTATTAACCGACAAGATAAAACTATAAAAAAATTATCTTCTAAAATAGCCAATGCTACCAGACGTACTTTTACCAAAGACGGGATTGAAGATACTGGTTGCCCTTTAAAAGTGTTTAAAACATCAAGTGCAAAAAAAATTCCTATGTTTAAAGGACTGCATCGGTTTTTACCAGCTATGATTCAATTACAAAAGGGAACTGTTTTACAAATTCCCGTACAACATTACCCTAGACTTGCAGGCTCTCCTAAATTTGGAGTATGGAACCGATTGGCAGGACCACTACTAGATTGTTTTATTTTCTTATGGATGAAAAAAAGAGCCATTAATTATCAAATAACCCCTAAGAGTTAATGGCAAACTGGATTATTTATGCAATTGGTTTTTTGGCTCAGCTACTCTTTTCAGGGAGACTATTATTACAATGGATTGTTTCTGAAAAACAAAAACAAGTAACGATACCTAAATTCTTTTGGGTACTAAGTCTAATGGGATCTTCTTTGCTTTTTATATATGGGTATCTTAGAAACGATTTTCCAATCCTTTTAGGAGAAGTATTCACCTATTACATTTATATACGTAACATACAGCTGCAACGACAATGGAAACAACTTAATATGATTTTTAGAGTGTTTTTATTAATTTTCCCTTTATTCATTATACTTTATGCATACAATAATGGGAAACATGATTTAGATTTTCTCTTTCGTAACAACCAAATTCCATATTGGTTATTGATTCTTGGCATTGCCGCACAAATTATATTTAAAACCCGATTTATTTATCAATGGATCTATTCTGAAAAGAAAAAAAAGTCTACCCTGCCCATTGGATTTTGGAGACTAAGTACCATCGGAGCGGTATTAATAATCATCTACGCTATCTTTAGAAGAGATCCTGTTTTGTTATCTGGTCATATTGCAGGCACTATTACCTACATAAGAAACATAATGATTTACAAAAAGTGCGCTATTCCAAACGAAACTTAACCACTAATACCTTGTATAATTTAAACACCAAAAGTGCTATAATAGCTCCAAAGAAGAAACCTGTAAGTACATCTCCCGGAAAATGAACACCAATATAAATACGGCTATATCCTACAGCTAAAGACCATACTATTAATACAGGCAACAACCATTTAAAATACGGTTTAAACAACATTCCGAAAAAGAGTGCTACTGCAAAAGAATTGGAAGAGTGTGCCGAGAAGTAACTATATTGCCCTCCGCACCAATCTTTTACCAAACGCATTTGATCTGTAATATTAAGCGTATAACATGGGCGTAGCCTTTTAAACCCATATTTAAAAACATTGGCTAACTGATCGGCTCCAGCAATAAGCAGCCCTACCATTCCTAAAACCAATAAGGTTTTTTTCCATCCTAGTTTCCAAAAACAAAGGACTAATAAAATTATATACAACGGAATTGCCCCCCACTTATTAGTAATAAACATCCAAAAACCATCATAGGTTTCAGAGCCTAATCCGTTAAGATATAAGAATAATTGATGGTCTAACTTTATTAGTTCCTCCATTGCATTTTATATATTAAGATTCATATCTATCTACTTCTCTATCATAGAACTCGGTAGCCCGTTCAATAAGAGTGGGAAGCTCTTCTTCTAAATCTTTCATTTCCGATTTCTCAATATCCTCTAGCCACTCCACCTCATCGGTAATTAAGTCAATTATAAATCGTGGAAAATCAGTATGAATAACAAAGTTCGCATCTGGAAAATCAGTGTTATCACAAATTAAAAATTTAGGTACTTCCATAGTCTATTTTTTAATCAGCAACCGGTTCCGATTGCTTTATAAGTTTATTAGTGATGTATTGAAAACGAAGATACAAAAATATAGCAGCCGATGTTAAACCCGCTAGTAATCCGAACCAAATTCCCATACTCCCCCAATCGGTATACAATCCGAAATAAGTAGATATTGGAAATCCGATAACCCAATATGAAATAAGGGTAATAACCGTAGGAATTAACACATCTTGCAATCCGCGTAAAGATCCTAAACCTACCACCTGCATAGCATCTGATATCTGGAATAAACCAGCAACCAACATTAATTTAGCAGCTATTTCTATTACTTCAATATTATCTGTCCCATTTACCAAATCTTTTTCATCTAAATATATGGTAGGCAGATATTCATTAAATACCATAAAACAGACAGCAAAGAAGACAGCAAATAACAAAGCCAGTAAAAACACAGACAACGCTATTCGCTTTAATTCTGCATAGGCATTTTTCCCTTTCTGATTCCCTACTCTAATCATTGCGGTAACACTTAATCCGGTTGCCACCATAAAAGTCATGCTCGATAAGTTTAATGCTATTTGATTAGCTGCTTGCTGATTGGTACCCAACGCACCACTTAACCATACCGCTGCAGTAAAAATAGCTACTTCAAACAACATCTGAAAAGCCGAAGGAATACCAAGTTTCATTAACTTAGATACAACTTGTTTCTTTATTTCCTTAAAATTAAAATGCGCTACATAGTCATGAAACTTTTCTTTGCGTTCAAGCAAATACCACATAAAGGCTACCATTGCCAAACGTGACAATAACGTACCCCATGCTGCACCAATAATACCCATTTCAGGAAAAACCCATACTCCGAAAATTAAAAGATAGTTAATCCCTACATTTAAAAACACGGCCAAAAAAGTTGCATACATAGCATAACGGGTTTCAGATAACCCATCTGCAAACTGTTTAAATGCCTGAAAAACAATTAATGGGATTAATGAAAAAGCCACCAAATCTAAGTAAGGATTTGCCAAAAGCACCACTTCTTCTGGCTGATTCATTATATACATTAAAGGTTTTGCAAATAGTAATATTACCCATAATACTATTCCCATTATGGTACATAATAGCAATCCATGTTTTAAAGCAGCTTTTACATCCTGCTTGTTATGAGCAGCATCGGCCTCGGCTACTAAAGGAGTAATAGCGGTTGAAAAACCTATTCCGAATGACATGGCTATAAACATAAAGCTATTCCCTAAAGATACTGCAGCCAGCTCCTTAGCCCCAAGTTGCCCTACCATAATATTATCAAAAAAACCAATAAGGCTATGACCCAACATCCCTAAAATAATGGGATATGCTAACTTTAAGTTATATTTAAACTCTTTAGTATATTCTGCAAGCGCAATCATTATTTTGTAATCAGACTTTCAATTTTATCCATTACTTCAGAGGTATCCCAAACTGTTTCTATATCGGGTATGTGCATAATCTCATCCATAACTAAACGTTGTTTATCTCCCTGTTGCAGTGCTTCTGAATATGGGTTTCTAGAAAACGTTACTCTACTATACAAAGGCACCCACTTCTCTGGGTGTAAATTATAGAATTTAGCCTCAATCTTCTTTCTAAGAATAAAAGAAGAATCTGCCGTCTTAGTACTCATCTCCATAAAATTTCTGTAACTAAGCTCTGCAATAGCATCTGCATTTGGCTTACGAGAAATTTGATAGTTCTTAAAAATAGCTTTCCAATCATCACCATACGTCTCCATTAACTCATCTAAAATGGTAATATCCTCAAACCCGGCATTCATACCTTGTCCATAAAAAGGTACAATAGCATGCGCTGCATCCCCTATAAGTGCAACCTTATCCCAATAGGTCCAAGGCTCGCATTTTATAGTTAGTAACGAACTGGTAGGATGCTCCATAAAATCTTTAATAAAATCAGGTATTACCTCGATAACCGTAGGAAAATAGGCTTCAAAAAATTGTTGAATATCACGTTCCGATGTCAAGCTATCAAAAGAAATATCACCTTCATGTGGTAAAAACAATGTACATGTAAAACTACCATCGGTATTGGGCATAGCAATAAGCATAAACTTGCCACGTGGCCAGATATGAAATGAATTTTTATCTAATTTATGGGTTCCGTCTTCGTTCGCAGGAATGGTTAACTCTTTATAACCTGTTTTTAAAAAATCCTGACTATAGTTAAACATGCTTCTACGTTGCATTTTATGGCGTACTCTCGAAAAAGCACCATCTGCACCAAATACCATGTCATATTTATTAGCCTTACGTTCAGATTTATCAGAACTACCAGTATATAAGATAGCTTCTGGTAAATCTACATCCCATACTTTTTGATTGAAAATAAAATTAGCTCCGGCCTTTTCCGCCAAATCAATCATCATTTTGTTTAGTGCCCCTCTAGAAATAGAATAAATTGCTTCTCCTTCTTTTCCGTATGGTTGAAAATACAATGGTTTATCAAGTATATGTATGGCTCTACGATACAAAGGAACTGCTATTTTACGCACCTCATTACCTATCCCTATTTCATCTAATGCATGCCAACCACGTACAGATACTGCTAAATTAATAGAGCGACCAGAAAACTTTATCTGCCTAATATCTTCCCTTCTATCATATACATCTACTTTGTGTCCTCGCTTTAACAGATACATTGCCAATAAAGACCCTACTAATCCGCTACCTACAACTGCACTATTTCTTGGTGTTTGCATGAAAATTTATTCTGAATTCTACTATAATCAAAGATGGTAAAGGTACACAATTATAACCTAAGCTAAGAGATATCTAAAATAATGAAGAAAAATACTAGCTGCGCACTATATACAAAACTAAAACAGCCTGAAGCAGCTAGTAACTTCAGGCCGTATTGCTTATTTATTGGAAGCAAATTTAGGTTCAAATAATTTTAAATAAATGCAACTTTTTTCTACTTTAAAAATTATCAACAGTCATGCCAAAAAAGATATTTACTGTTAAAAAATTAAGATTATATGCTGTAAGATTCGTCACTAAACTAAAACATGAATCCTTCATAATAATTCATGTAGGATTAGCTCGTAAATAAGTGATTAAAAAATTATACATTATAATTTAAAACTGTTTACTAATTTTATTCTACACTTAGTTCAAAAAAATATAAAGATGAAATTACCTCACGATTCCGGACCTATATACAAGGAAACCCTCATGACCCGATTTCCGGTGGAGCCCTTTAATACCTTAAGTAATTTATTATTTTTAGCCATCCTAATCTATTTTGGAATTAAAGTATACAGAAATCCCAAAAAACATATGTTTATTACTTGTACTCTACCTGTAATATTTATTGGGTATGTGGGCGGTACCATTTACCATGCTACGAGAAGTGCTGAAATTTGGCTATACATGGATTGGGTACCTATAATGCTATCTTGTTTGGCTGCTACCATTTATTTTATCTTTAAATCTACTTCAAGTGTCTGGCAGCGTATTTTATGGATTGGCTTAACCCTTGTAATAAATATTGGAGAGCGATTACTGCCTATCCCTAAAAAATATGTCATTTCAATAGGTTATATACTAACCGCTATAGGTGTGCTACTTCCCATATTTGTTTACTTGTACAAAACGCACTGGGTACAAACCAAATGGATTATATTTAGCATCTTAAGTTTTGCTTTAGCCATTAGTTTTAGAATTTTAGACAAGCATCTAGACTTTTTAACCATGGGAACTCACTGGCTTTGGCATACCTTTGGAGCAATTGCTGTATTTTTCCTAATAACCTATATCTATAAAGATGATATAACAAAGCCCGCTAAAAATTAACGGGCTTTCTATTTTATATGTTCTTATAAAACTATTCGTCGTCTGAGACTACTGTAAGACTTAATCTTCCATAGGCATCTGTAGTATCATCGGAAGCATCAATATCATATGTATATGTACCACCCGATAGCGGCTCTTCAGAATCATAATCAATGGGTTGCATATAATAGGTCTCTCCATCAATCTCCAATTGTATATAGGCTATGTTATAAGCTAGGTTTAATACTTTATAATCTGAATACCCATCTGGTTCTAAATCACCATACGATTTATTACCAGTAGCTACATCCATATATATGTTGCTATAGGTATAATCACTAGTATTATGTACACGTATTTCCACCCTACTTGTTCCACTATCATCGGAGTTACAACTTATACTACTTAATAACACCCCAATAATTAAAACCAATACTTTCTTCATTTACACTTAACCTATTTAATTATTATTTATCCTTTTGTAAAGCACTTATTTTAACTTCTAAGTTTTTTAAAGATGCCTTTAATATTTCTGACTCTATTTTACCCAATAAAGCCTGTATTTTCTTTAACATAACTGCATAATTACCATCAGGAAAGGTATTTACTAATTTAGTAAAATAAATATCTACTCCATATGCTAACAATCTTCTACCCATATATATTTTTTTACCATCTAATAATAGCGCTCCCCCAAGTAAATCCACTACCAAAAGCAGCTAACACAACCAAATCACCTTCTTTAACTTTCCCTTGTTCCCATGCTTCCGTTAAAGCAATAGGTACAGAGGCCGCTGTAGTGTTTCCATATTTTTGAATATTGTTATACACATGGTCGTCTGTTAAACGAAACTTATGTTGAATAAACTGAGAAATACGCAGATTTGCTTGATGCGGTATTAACATATCAATATCAGAAACCGCTAAATTGTTCGTTTGAAGCCCCTCCATGATAACTTCTGAAAAACGCACAACGGCGTTTTTAAAAACAAATTGCCCATTCATGTACGGATAATAACTAACATCATCCGGATCGTTATCAGTAACTATATCATTAACCCAACGTTTTCCCATACCCGGTGCTGTTAAAGCCAATTCTTCTGCATGAGCTCCTTCTGAATGTAAATGCGTAGATAAAATTCCTTTACCTTCTTCCTCTGTTCTGCTTAAAACAGCCGCTCCAGCTCCATCGCCAAAAATAACTGACACCCCTCTACCACGGGTAGTCATATCAAGTCCTTTAGAATGAAGTTCAGACCCTATTACTAAAACATTCTTATACATCCCTGTTTTAATAAATTGATCTGCTACTGAAATGGCATATATAAAACCAGAACACTGGTTACGCACATCAAGTGCTCCTACTGTTCTAAGTCCCAATTCTTTTTGCACCAATACTCCCGGACCTGGAAAATAATAATCTGGACTTAATGTAGCAAAAACCACAAAATCTATATCTTCTTTAGCTACTCCAGATCTTTCAATAGCAATTTCTGCTGCTTTAACCCCCATAGAAGTGGTGGTATTTCCATCACCTGGTGCTACATGTCTACGTTCTTGAATACCTGTTCGTTCTTGAATCCAGGCATCATTGGTGTCCATTACTTTCGACAAATCGTCGTTGGTTACAATATTTTCCGGAACATAATAGCCTAAACCGGAAATTTTAGAAGCATATAATTTCATGATTGTCATCTAACATAATTAATATATGCAATTTACATTATTTATCAATTTTATTAAACACCCCGCCTGTTTTTAACTAGAAAATAAAAAACACCTATTAAAAAAGCATTTTTTAAATTTTACTCAGAAAATTACACATATTGCCTGAAATGGTTTACCGAAATTTTAGCCTTTAAATCATGTAACAAATTATACAAACCAAAAAACGTTCGATTCATGTACAAAAAATGTTTAGACCCTCTATTACCATTCATTTTTCTAATGGTAGGATCACTTGAATATCGCTCGCTTAGATCCGCAATAGCTCCCCAAAACTCATCAGAACCAAAATCAAACTCTTCCTTATTAAATGGTGATGTAAAAATTCCAAGCATTTCTTTAAACAATGCTTTAAAAAAAGCCAATTCTTCGGGCGAATCTTCGACTCTTAGAATCTCAAGCTCATACATCTTCTGCATAAACAATTCATCATTTTCAAAAACTTCCTGCTGTGCTAGTTCAAAATAGGGTATATAAAAGCTATCTGGCACCTCTTTAATGCAGCCAAAATCAATTACGATAAGCTCCTTATTGGCACTAACCAAAAAATTTCCCGGGTGTGGATCTGCATGTACTTTTTTAAGCCCATGAATTTGATACATATAGAAATCCCATAGGGTTTGCCCTAAAGTATTTCCAATATCTTCTGAAAATGGTTTAGCGGTAAACTCACTTAAATGTATTCCTTCCATCCAATCCATGGTAATAATTCGCTCACTTGAAAGCTCTTCATAATATTCAGGAAAAGTAAGATTCGGAATTTTTTTGCAAGCCTCGGTAATTTCTTTGCTCTGTTTAACCTCTAAAATATAATTAGTTTCCTCAATTAGCTTTTCTTCAACTTCCTTAAAGTATTTATCAGAGTCTTTTCCCTGTAGATTAAACATTTTAATAGCAACCGGCTTTACAATAGCCAAATCACTACTAATACTTTCAGCTACACCCGGATATTGAACTTTAACAGCAAGCTTTTTACCATCCTTCTCTGCTTTATGTACCTGACCAATACTTGCGGCATTGATGCTATCTTTTTCGAAATGATCAAAGATATCTTCAGGATACTTATTCAGGTATTTCTTAAATGTTTTGCGCACCAAAGGCGCAGAAAGTGGTGGTACAGAAAACTGTGATAATGAAAACTTCTCTACATAAGCACTAGGCAGAATGTTTTTCTCCATGCTTAACATCTGAGCTACTTTTAAAGCACTCCCTTTTAAACTTTTTAAACCATCGTAAATATCTGCCGCATTATTTTCATTCAGCTTATCTTTGGTAACGGACGGATTTACGAGTTTCTCCCCGTAATACTTAACATAATTACCTCCAATTTTAACTCCGGTTTTTACAAGTTTAGTAGCTCTTTCTACTTTACCCGTAGGTATTTTATCTAAACTTTTCAAATGGCTGTTTTTGCTTCCTTAATTAAAAATTTACCAAAGTCTAGTATACTTTCTAGTGGTGTATTATCAAATACATCAAAGATGGTATTTACTGACTTTTCTATAGCAACATCCGTTTTCTCAAAGGCAGAAGAGGTATCATCTACCCAAAATTTAAGTAAGAATAACAATTGAACCCAGGCTCCCTCAGCGATAAGTTCAGGAGATTGTTTTAAGAATTTGGAATTTTTATGATTATTTTCTGCTTTTGCCAACCCTTTTACAAAATCTTTAAACACACTTCTTAAGCCCTTAAGTTGCCCTAAATTTTGTAACACATCCTTATGCTCTTTTAACACAAATAGCACATAACTTCTGTTCATTGTTAACAATTCGAAAAAGGTAAAAAAGAATGAGAGCATTTTCTCTCTGGTAGCAGCCGCTTCAAAATCTTCACTTTTTAAAAGAAGTGCTTCTGTATTTAAAAAGAACTTTTTCCAGATATGACTTTTAATAACATCTACCGATCCAAAATACTGATAGAAATCTTCCTCTTTAATCTTTATCTCTTTCGTAAATTTATAAGCCGTTTTAGGTGTAGTTTCGTGCTCAAGTACATAATCCATATAAGCACTGATAATTTGGTCTTCTGTAACTTTTTTTGTTGTAGCCATTTTTATTTTTCTTTAAAATTAAAGTAAAAAAAGATATTTACGAAGTAGAAAAGGTATAGCCAAAAAAGATGAAAACGCACCTTAAAGAAACAAAGTGCGTTTTCAAACAACCTAACCAATAAATAAACAAACTAACCTATTTTTTTTTACATCTTTTCTATTTCAATCTAGCAACTATTCCCATCTCTTTCATGGTGCTAAATTACTTCGCTTTCCTATTTTATAAAAATAATTAAATATAAGGTTTTGTTAAATTTAATAAAATTATATCAATAAACAAACTTAATCCATTGATAATATATTATTTACCTTAATCTCTCTAGCTATAACAGCCAACTCCACACGCCAGTTTTAAACTTCTTCCTTCAACAATTTCATTGGCAATTGGTTATACTCAGACCACACCCAAAATTCTATACGAACTAAGGAGATTCTTTGCTATACTAAATACGATTTTACAGAAACCTCTCTATCAGGTAATTAAAACCATAATCATCAGATCTGGCACCATCTGTATATCCTTACACAATATACAACAATATCCGTATGATCATAATCTTCAAACACTCATACTAATTTATCTAAATTATTTTTAACACTACTAGTACTACTCTATACTTATTATAACCAAACCTAACGGTATCTTCTCTTGCACATTCTACTTCTGCATCAGGCAATACACCTCTATCTCTTAAGAATGCTTATCTATTTTGTACCAATGCCAGTACCAATCAGTAACCGATCCTTTTTGGGTATTATTCAACTATTAATAGACTCACAACTACTAAACATACGCCAAATATAAAGGCTCTAACATTATATAAAAATTTACTTTTCTTATGATTAACTAATTCAGTACTAGTTTCTGGCTAATTTGCAATAACTATAGGACACTATCTAGCTTGGCGCCAAACGACACCAGCGTCATAAACATCAACAAAAATATCCATAGCACATTTTTTCCTCTACAAAAAGAACACTTCAAACCTGGTGGCCCAAAATATTACACTTACACGCTTGTTACATAGTTTTAGAAAAATCTTAAAAGTGCCAATCTGGCAGATAATTAAAATTGGTATCCTATTTGAGAACCTTGGATAAAAAATAAATTAAAAATTATGGCAACCGGAAATATTAATGTATCTGTAGAAAACATTTTCCCGCTAATAAAGAAATTCCTTTATAGTGATCACGAAATCTTTTTAAGAGAATTAATTTCAAATGCAACTGATGCTACCCTGAAATTAAAACACCTTACCGGTATTGGTGAGGCTGCTGTAGAGTTTGGCAACCCTGTAATTGAAGTGAAAGTAGACAAAGAAGGCAAAAAGCTTCATATCATAGATCAGGGTATTGGTATGACTACCGAAGAAGTACAAAAGTACATCAATGAAGTTGCCTTCTCAGGAGCAGAAGAATTTTTAAATAAATATAAAGACAGCGCCAAAGACACAGGTATTATTGGTCATTTTGGTTTAGGTTTTTACTCTGCCTTTATGGTAGCAGAAAAAGTAGAAATCATTACAAAATCTTACCAAGATGCACCAGCTGCACACTGGACATGTGACGGGTCTCCACAGTACACGTTAGAAACTTCTGATAAAACCGAAAGAGGTACCGAGATTATTTTACATATAGCGGAAGATTCTACTGAATTTTTAGAAGACAGTAAAATTTCTGAACTACTTGTTAAGTATAACAAGTTTATGCCTATTTCAATTAAATTTGGTACAAAAGAAGAAACTTTACCATTACCGGAAGGTGCTGCAGAAGATGCCAAACCAGACACAATTACCGTAGATAACATCATCAACAACCCTAATCCGGCATGGACAAAACAACCTGCAGATCTGGAAACTGATGACTATAAAACGTTCTACAGAGAATTGTATCCAATGCAATTTGAAGAGCCTTTATTCCACATTCACTTAAATGTAGATTATCCGTTTAACTTAACAGGTATCTTATACTTTCCTAAGCTTACAAACGACTTAAGCATGCAGAAAGATAAGATTCAATTATACCAAAATCAGGTATTTGTAACAGATAATGTAGAAGGTATTGTACCAGAGTTCTTAACCATGTTAAAAGGGGTTATCGATTCTCCAGACATCCCACTAAACGTATCAAGAAGTTATCTACAGGCTGATGGAAATGTTAAGAAGATATCTAGCTATATTACTCGTAAAGTAGCAGATAAGTTAAAATCATTATTCAATGAAAATCGTGAAGATTTTGAAAAGAAATGGAACGATATTAAAATAGTGATTGAATATGGTATGTTATCGGAAGAGAAATTCTACGAAAAGGCAGACAAATTTGCACTTTATCCTACCGTAGATAGCACCTATTTTACGTTTGATGAATTAATTGAAAAGATTAAACCAACTCAAACAGACAAAGACGACAATACTATTATTTTATATGCTAGCAACCAAGAAGCTCAGCACAGCTACATTCAAGATGCTAAAGAAAAAGGGTATGAAGTATTATTGTTAGACTCTCCTATTGTATCTCACTTAATCCAGAGATTAGAAGGTGATAAAGAAAAAGTACAATTTGTAAGAGTTGATGCAGACCATGTAGATAACCTTATCAAAAAGGACGAAGAAAAAATCTCTAAACTTTCTGAAGAAGAGCAAGAAACATTAAAAACTACCTTAACCGGAATTATTCCTGCTGAAAAATATACAGTACAATTAGAAAGTAGAGACAGCAGTGCTGCTCCTATTATTATTACTGAGCCTGAGTTTATGCGTAGAATGAAAGAAATGCAACAAACCGGAGGCGGCGGAATGTTTGGAATGAGTAACTTACCAGAAATGTATAATGTTGTTGTAAACACAAATGCACCTTTGGTTAGTGAAATTTTGAATACTTCTGAAGAAGACACACAAAAACGTTTAGTGAATCAAGCATTAGATTTAGCTAAACTTTCTAAAGGATTATTAAAAGGCGAAGAGCTTACTAGCTTTGTTAAAAGAAGTTACGACATGATTAAGTAGCACCTAAAGTAATATAATTCTTAAAAAGCGTATTTTCCTTTGTAAAAAAAGCAAAGAAAAATACGCTTTTTTTACATATTTATAACACCGTAGCATTTATTTTTTTTGTAAATTATACAACTTAAAAACTTAAAGTACAATGTGTTATGAAATCTATTTTAAAAAAATTAAATGTCTTTTTTCAGACAGAGATCCTTGTATTGAATCTCCCATCTGAATTTGAAAAGAATTTCAACAAAATTAAAAACGTTGAAATTTTTGAATCGTTGGTACAATTAAATAAATTCTCTTATGGAATTTTATTTACGAAATCGATTGAGAACTTAAAAAATCAATTAGGCACCCTACTTCCTAAGATTGAAGATGATGGTGAACTCTGGGTTGTATTCCCAACAAAAACTTCGGGCATACAAACCGACATTTGCACTAAGTATAACTGGCATCTATTACGAAATAATTGCTTTGAAATTGTTGATGAAAAACAAATTAACAATAATTGGAAAGCAAAACGTTTTAGAAAACTAGAATATACCAAGTGGAAAGAACTAAGCAAAATTGCTTAAAAATTCTCAAGAATCATTCTCCCCCTGACACAAAACAAAACCTTTAAACAGTGTAACTCCTATTTAATCTAACTTGTTAAATGTATTTACCAAATTAGGCATAGCTGTTTTGTCATACACTTTCTTAAAGTGCTCATATTTTATATGAGCGACTAAATCTCCTAGTTTACCATACAAATATTCAGCATTCTTTACACTTTTAGGAAAACGAATTAATGTAACGGGCACGCTATGATTAGATAAAGACAAAATTAAATTATATAATTGATTAGAAAGCACCGCTTCTTGTTCACCATCATCAAACGATTTGGTTCGGCTTACTCCCCCCGCATACCTTCTTTTAAAACCTAACCTGTGTTTCATACGATGTTTAAAGGTATCATTTTTTAGTCCTTTACGTGTTACATTTCGCCTACTTTCTGCCGCTGCACTCAAATCTCTCATTGGAATATACACACGCTCTATATCTATATCTTCGCGCCCCAGCATCTCATCTGTATATTCAAAAAACCATGGATCCTTTACAATGTATAGACAATCTTCTTTTTTTTAACGAGTACTCCAATCCGGCATTACTCAAAAGAACTCTTTCTGGTCTTTAAACAACAGACAGCTATAATTATATTTGACAGATAAACTACCTTTATCATTGTATAAAACACAACTAAGTATAAATAGCTATGATTATGTTTTCGTTAAATTTACCTAATGCCGATATCACCTATTTTCCTGAAATTTTTAACACTAAAGAAAGTAGCATATTTTACACCCAATTGCTAGAAAACATCCCCTGGAGACAAGATGAGATTACCGTGTTTGGCAAAACCTATCCGCAACCTAGACTCACTGCTTTATATGCCACCAATAACCTTACCTATAGTTATTCAGGCATTAAAATGGAACCACTCCCCTTTACAAACACACTAAACACCATTAAAGAAAAAGTAGAAACCATTTCAGGGAATACATTCACAACATGTTTATTAAACCTATACCGAAACGGACAAGATAGTAACGGATGGCACGCTGACAACGAAAAAGAACTAGGTAAAAATCCGATCATAGCATCGGTAAGTTTTGGAGAAAAACGATTGTTTAAGCTTAAACACAAAAGCTTAAATCTAAAACATGATTTAGAGCTTGAAAATGGCAGTTTATTACTAATGAAAGGCACCACACAACATCACTGGCTACATAGTATTCCAAAAACCAGAAAACAAAAAACGGAACGTATTAATCTTACGTTCCGCATTATAAAATAGTTATTTTAATTTCTTACTTAAAAGCCTCGTCAAGAAGTTTAGCTAACCTCACCCCTCCTTTTTCAAGTTGCTCTTGCACCTCGCTAAAGTGGTCATACACATATCTATACCCTAAGTCATCTCCTTCTTTAGCCGACTTATATACTTCACTAGCTAACACTCTAGAATCGTTTACCCAGTCTAAAACAGTTCCTTTCTGCATTTCTTTTACCTCTTTCTTGCTTAGTTTAGGAAAATTATAAGCAATTTCAGAGTAACTCATCCCATAATGATTTAGCATATCAGAATCCCAAACTCTATGTAAGTTTGTGTCTTTTCTAAACCAAGTAACCTTAATTTTATTACCTCCCAAATCTTCAGATCTACCTACATGTAAAGGCTGATGCACATCACCTACAAAATGAATTAATAATTTTAAGTAAAACTGCTTATCTGCTTTTGAAGCTGTTTTACTTTTTAAAACTACCATACAGGTATCTATTCCCTTTATAACATCTCCATACGGGCTAACAGGTTCATCACCATATGACTTCCCTTCATCTATGTTTACATAATGCCATGCACTAAATTTTTTAAATCGTTTATCAGATTTAATATCATCTCCAAAAGTAGAAACCTCTGCAATGGTATGTCCGTCTAAAAGTTCTCTTATCTTTTTAGCTGTACTTCTTTTAATATAGCGTGCAGCAACCTCTCCGGTTGCTCTATGCCCCGTAGCTCCCCAGTCAGGTTTTTCTGTTAATGCATTTAGCATTACAGAAATCATTAAAAAAATTAAGCAAGTTAACTTCTTCATACTATTTTTAATTAAGGTTTACCGCAAAGGTAAATACCTTAATTTAAAATAATTGTTAAACCTCTCCAAAATAAAAAATTATATTTATATATTTGTGATATCATTTTAATATCATTTCAATTATGACACAAGAAAAAACTATTGTTCCATCGGGAGGTTACCTTATGTTCTTCCTGTTACTTATACTTTTTATAGGTAGTATTGCTACTTCTATTTATTTTAGAACACCTGCATTTTTTGCTATTTCGGCTATCTCATTCATTTTATTTTTTGGCCTGGTTTTGGTAAATCCAAATGAGTCTCGAGTAATGCTACTTTTTGGTAAATACAAAGGGACCATTAAAGAAAATGGACTTTATTGGGTAAATCCTTTATACAGTAAAAAGAAAATCTCTTTAAAAGCAAGCAACTTTGATAGTGAACGTTTAAAAGTAAATGACAAGCTTGGTAACCCTGTTATGATAAGTACCATTTTAGTTTGGAGAGTTACTGATACTTACAAGGCTGCTTTTGACGTAGACAATCATGAAAACTTTGTACGCGTACAAACAGATGCGGCTGTTAGAAAATTAGCAAGCATGTACTCATACGACAATTTTAACGACGACGGACACGATGAAGAAATCACCTTGCGTTCAAGCGTTAATGAGGTAAGTGAAAATCTTGAAAAAGAAGTTCAGGAACGTTTATCTATGGCAGGTATAGAAGTATTAGAAGCAAGAATAGGATACTTAGCATACGCACAAGAAATTGCCAACGCAATGCTAAAAAGACAACAAGCTACTGCCATTGTTGCCGCTAGACATAAAATTGTTGAAGGAGCTGTTAGCATGGTAGAAATGGCTATAGAAGAGCTTAGCAAAAAAGAAGTTGTAGACCTAGACGAAGAACGCAAAGCAGCTATGGTAAGTAATTTAATGGTAGTACTATGTGGAGACAAAGATGCTTCACCTGTAGTGAATACTGGAACCTTAAATCATTAATATGAAAGAATACAAAATGGTAAAACAAGCCAAAGGGGCGTTTAAAGGATACTTAAAAGACGAGGATTTTATTCAGGTTTTAAATCAAGAAGCACGAGGTGGATGGAAAGTAGTAAGTGTAGTTAGTAATAACGGAGCTTATTTAAAAGCCATTTTAGAGCGAGATAAATCATGACTCCCTTTACTGAAAAACAGAAACTAGGGAATTGGATATTTATTCTTTTGGGAGTAGATTTCTTTATAGTAATTGCCATTTTATTTAACGAATATTACAATAATGGCGTACCACTTTCAGAACTCTACACTTCCATTATTATAATTACCACCATCAATGTGTTACTAGTATTAACGATTACAAATATAGCTCAATACACACTTATTAATAAGGAAGGAATACACTATAAGTATACTCCATTTGTAAACAAATACAAAACTATTCCATTAGAGAAAATAACCAGTTTTCAAATAGAATCTTATGACACCCTGAATTATGGATATGCGGTAGGTAAATGGAATTTTTTCTCTAAAACTGATATGGTTACACAGATGGGGCTAGAAAAAGTAATACGAATTGAATACGGTGCTAAGAAACCTATTATAATAGGTTCTCAAAAACCTAACGAATTCTATACTATATTAAAAAAACTCAGAAAACCCGAGAATGATGAATAAATACATACTAACATTTTTGACCATATTTTGTAGTTATCAAGTTTTCAGTCAAAACATAACTACCGAGGAAATAAATCTTGAAAACGGTAAAATAAAATTACCCGGAACCTTAACATATCCTAAGTCAGACAAAAAAATGCCCCTGACAATCTACATTCATGGGAGTGGCAATGTAGACAGAAATGGCAATCAAAAAGCAGCTATGCCCGTATCTCCATCATACATTCAACAATTAGCAGATTCACTTAATAAAAAAGGAATCGCTTTTTACAGATACGACAAACGTAGCGCTACACAAGAAAACATTCCTATATTAATGAAAGGTATTGTGTTTGATGAATTGGTAGATGATGCTGTTATAGCTGTAAACAATTTTAAAGAGGATACAAGATTTGACAACATTATATTAATAGGCCATAGTCAAGGTTCACTTGTTGCTATGCTCACAGCTCAGCAAACCAAGGTAGCTAAATATATATCATTAGCAGGCCCTGGAGATCCTATTTCAAAAACATTAATTTCACAGATTGAGAAACAAAGCCCACCTCTTGCAGAAAAGACTGCAACCTATTTTAAAGAACTAGAAGAAACAGATACCATTGCATCCGTAGATCCTTTATTATTAAGTATCTTTGCTCCTCAAAATCAAAAGTTCTTTAAAAACTGGAATCATTACACTCCTTCTGAAGAAATTAAGAAATTAACAATCCCTATTCTCATTATTCAGGGAAATGCAGATTTGCAGGTTACCGTAAAGGATGCTACTACATTAAAAGACGCATATCCAAACGCAGTTTTAGAAATCATACCTGATATGAACCATGTCTTGAAAGAAGTTAAGAATACAACCGAAAACCAACAATCATATTATAGCCCTGATTTTCCGTTATCTTCTAAATTAGTGTCAATTATTTCAACTTTTATAAAACAATAATATGTCTAAAAAGAAAGCTTTTGCATTACGAATAAATGAAGACATGTTAAAGGCCATTGAAAAATGGGCTTCTGACGAATTTAGAAGCACTAATGGTCAAATTGAATGGATGCTTATGCAAGCGCTTAAAGAAGCAAAGAGACAACCAAAAAACAAAGATAATGACCAAGCCTAAGATTTTTTTCTCTGATATTGACGGTACTTTATTAAATGCAGAAAGAGACCTTTCTGAAGCAACCATTAGTGAAATTGGAAAAATTAAAAATGAGGTTCCCATAATTTTAGTGTCGGCACGTATGCCTAAACAAATGCGCCATTTACAAGAAAAACTAAATGTTTTACACGAGCCACTAATTTCATATAACGGAGCACTTGTTTTAGTTGATAACAAAGCCATACACTCCGTTGAAGTCCCTTTAGACATCATTGAATATATTGTAGATTACAACAGTAATAATACTGACGGACAATTTCATGTGAGCTTATACAACAACGATGAGTGGTATGCTCCACAATATGACTATTGGGCTAAAAGAGAAGAAAACAACACTAAAGTTACACCAGAAATAAAGTCTAATAAAGAGGCGTTATCTAAGTGGAAATTAGAAGGTAAGGGTGCACATAAAATAACATGCATGGGCGATGAGCATCTTATAGACGCAGCCTTTAAGCATTTTGCAGAGAAATTTGAAGGAATACTCCATTTATACAGGGCTAAAGATACCTATATAGAAATAGCTCCAAGAGAAGTATCTAAACTAACTGGTATTAAAAAACTACTAGCAAACAAATACACCACCTTAAATTTGAGTGATGTTATTGCCTTTGGCGACAATTATAATGACACTGAGATGATAGCAAACGTAGGATATGGAATTGCCGTATCTAACGCCCGTGAAGAGGTAAAAGCTGTTGCTAAAGACATCACTTTAAACCATAAAGAAGACGGTGTTGCTGTTTATTTAAAACAAATCTTTTCATAAATTTTTGCTTTAACTGTAACATATCTGTTTATTTACGTCGTATAGAGTAATTTTTGATAAAAACGAAACGAACAATCGCAATGAAGAAAATTGTAGTATCCTTATTTGCAGCTGCCTTAGTGTTAAGCTGTACTCCTAAAGTAAATGATCTCGCTACAGAAACTCCTGTAAAGGCGCTTATAGATCTTACAAATGTTAAAGATGACAAAGTAATGTCTACTATAGACCCGGGTAGATTTACTGAAGAAACAGTTACTTTCTACATTCCTAAAACTGTACCAGGAACCTATAGTGCAGACAATTACGGACAGTTTGTAGAAAATTTGAAAGCTTATGATTATGACGGAAATGAGTTAACAGTTACCAAACCAGATGTAAATTCTTGGGTAATTAGTAATGCTACTCAATTAGATAAAATTACGTATTGGGTTAACGATACCTTTGACTCTGAATCTGGCGCTTCTTTTACGGAAAGAGAAGATGTATTCTCTCCTGCAGGAACTAATATTTTAGAAGGAAAAAATTTCTTTTTAAACCTTCATATGCTTGTTGGATACTTCAAAGGACTATCCGAAAGACCTTATGAATTAACTTTTAAACACCCATCTGAGTTCAAAGCTTCTACATCTTTATCTGCTGAAGAAGGAAAAATTTCAACTGCTGATACTGATGTTTTCTATGCTTCAAGATATTTTGAAGTAACAGACAACCCAATTATGTACTCTAAATTAGATCAGGCTAAATTTAAAGTAAATGATATTGAAGTTACTTTATCTTTATACTCACCTACTGGAGCCATCAAAGCAAGTGACCTTAAAGATGCTATGGAAACTATGATGAAAGCTCAAAAAAGCTTCTTAGGAGAAATTAATAGCACGAAGAGTTATGACATCCTATTGTACCTTTCTACAATGGAAGACGATGATGCTAAAGGGTTTGGAGCTTTAGAACACCATACCTCTACAACAGTAGTTATGCCTGAAAGAATGGGAATAGAAGCACTAAAATCTACCTTAATAGATGTTGTATCTCATGAGTTTTTCCATATTGTTGCTCCATTAACAATTCACTCTGACGAAATTCAATACTTCGATTACTATGATCCACAAATGTCTGAACATTTATGGCTGTACGAAGGTGTTACAGAATACTTTGCTAATCTTTTCCAAATTAACCAAGAGTTAATTACAGAAGATGAGTTCTATGAAAGAATATTAGAAAAGCTTGACAATTCTAAAGCTATGTTTGACGACAATATGTCGTTTACTGAAATGAGTAAAAATGTATTAGTAGAGCCTTATAAAAAGGATTATGCTAATGTATACGAAAAAGGTGCTTTAATTGGTATGTGCATAGACATTATTATTAGAGAGCAAAGCCATGGAGAGAAAGGAATTCTATGGTTAATGAAAGAACTATCTGCGAAATATGGCATACACAAATCATTTAAAGATGATGAAATTATTGCTGAAATTACTGCGATGACCTACCCTGAAGTAGGAGACTTCATAAACACCTATGTAGTAGCTGCAAACCATCCAATACCATACGATGTGTTTTTTGATAAAGTTGGTTTAGAAAAATCTGCTATGGAGAGCGAAATATTTAACTTCTTCTTAAAGAATCAACAAACTCCATATATTGATATTAACATGGATGACAAGTCTATCTTCTTTAAAAAAGAAATTGAATTAAACAGCGCTATTAAGGCGTTAGGTATTCAACCAGGAGATATCATTAAATCAATGAATGGTACAGATTACAACTATGAAAATGCTCGTCAAATGATCATGGCTTCCTTTGGCTGGACCGTAGGTGATGAAATTACATTTGTAGTTTTAAGAGACGGGGAAGAAGTTACCTTAACAGGTAAGTATACCACTCCAAAAGCAACTGTTGAAGTTCTTACGGCGATACCAGACGCTACTAAAAAACAAAAAGACCTTAGAAATGCTTGGTTAAAAAACTAAGTTTCACATAAGAAAATACTATTATTTTAAAGGCAACCTTATAGGTTGCCTTTATTTTTTTCATAATGGGAAAAAAATTTCCTTTTTTTTAAAATATCATTGATATTTGCCTCATTAAGAACTAGACCTAATTAGCATGAAAAAATATATCACGGCTATTCTTCTTACTGCAGTATTAATTTCTTGTGGTAAAGACGAAAACACAATGACCATTAATGGTAATATTAAAGGGTTAAAACTGGGGACTCTTTATTTTCAACGTTTGAGCGATTCTGCTACCTATGTTAATATTGATACTTTTAAAATTGATGGTGATGGAAAATTCACCTTTGAAACTCCCATTGAAGAACCCGAAGTATTTTTTATCTACCTAGATAAAAAAGATCAAAATCCGTTAAACGACCGATTAATGGTATTTGGTGAGTCAGGAGAAATTAACATTGAGTCTACTAGAGATTATTTTACAGTAAATGCTAAAATCACAGGCTCTAAGCTTCAAGAAAAATATGACGAATACCGTCAAATAAAATCAAAATATTCTCATAAGAATTTAGACTGGATAGAACAGAAATTTAAAGCTGCTAAAAGAGACAAAAAAGAAAAAGTAGATTCTTTAAACAAACTTATAGACCAAAATACAAGAAGAAGCTATTTATACAGCATCAACTATTGTATTAACAATAAAAATTCAGAAGTAGCTCCTTATGTAGCGTTAACAGACTTAACACAAACCAGTGTAAAATATTTAGATACAATCAACAATTCACTTTCAGACAATGTAGCCTCCAGTAAATACGGAAAACTATTGAACGAATATATTGGTGAAATAAAAAAAGTAAAAGATAGTCTTAAGAAATAACTTCTCAAAAGCCCCGAATATCGGGGCTTATTTTTTGTCAAAGTCTATTAATTTTTGCACCGTATAATCAATGTCTTCTGTTGTTGTTTCTTTTGAGAAAGAAAATCGAATAGATGGTTTAGCTAAATCATCTTCAGACAATATAGCAGTTAACACATGAGACGGCTTATTACTACCAGACTGGCAAGCACTACCTGCGCTACAGGCAATACCTCCAAGCAAATCAAGATGAAACAATAATAATTTTCCTTTTTCAGCCGAGAACGGGAAGCATACATTTAAAATCGTATTAACACTATTTTCAATTACTCCTGAATTCCCATTAAAAGTAACTCCAGAAAAATGTTCTGTTAGCCTATTCATAAAATATTGCTTTATAAAGGTAAGCTGTTCTTCTGTTGTATCACTTGTAGAGACAGCCTTAACAAAGGCAGTTTCTAAACCAATAATATTATGCACTGCCTCTGTACCTGCTCGTAAACCTCGCTCCTGCTCTCCACCAAAGAGTAATGGTTTTATACCCAATCCTTTTTTAATATAAGTAAACCCAACACCTTTAGGTCCATGAAATTTATGAGCAGAGGCCGTTAAAAAATCGACATTCATGTGTTGTAAATCAAAAGAAAAATGAGTAATAGACTGCACGGTATCTGAATGAAAATATACTCCATAGGCCTTACATAGCAGCCCAACTTTTTCAATAGGTAATATATTCCCAATCTCATTATTTACATGCATCAAGCTAACCAACACCTTTCGCTCTTCATTTTCACCTAAAAGCCGCTCAAATTTGGTTAAATCTACATTACCGTTGGTATCTAAATCCACATACAAAACTTCTATACCATAATCACTCTGTAGCTGTAACACAGTATTCAATACCGCATGATGCTCTATATTAGAGGTAATAATAACTTCAACCTTTAAATCCCTAACAGCAGACCGTAAAATCATATTATTAGCCTCGGTTCCGCCAGAAGTAAAAATAATCTCAGTAGTATCTGCTCCTATGCATTTACTTATACTCTTTCTAGCCTTCTCCACCATTGTTTTGGCAGATTTACCAAAACTATGTGTAGATGAAGGATTTCCATAAAAATCCGTTAATACCTGACTCATTTTTTGAATCACCTCTGCATCAACCTTTGTAGTAGCTGCATTATCCAAATATACCTTTTTCATATAGCAAAATTACTTCAAATAAAATTATTTACAATTAACTTCGTTATAAACCTGTATTCAGTTATTTTTGCTTTGTTAAAAAATTGTAGATGAAAAAAGTTGTTTCTATTTTTCTGGTTATAAGTATGTTTTTTAGTTGTGATGACGGCGATATCGCTGTAGCCGATATCGATTTTTCTGATAGCGATATAGAGCTTTGCGGAGAATATCTTTTTTACAAGCTAAGAAACGATGACTCCGAATCGCTTTCGTTACACATAACTAACTCTAGTGAAGATATCACCAGACTTATTGGAGAAGAAACATATACCATAAACAATACTACCAACACCTTGATATACCGAGTATATAATGGTGTTGCTTCTGATTATTTTTGCAATGAACTACAACCTTCTACACCGATTGTAACCTCTGAATGGGCTGTTTTAAGTGGTACTGTGAGTATTACAACAACCCTTACTGAAGACGATAATGATGGTGTTGACTTTGATGATGAAGAACCTGGCTCTATGAACTCGGATGGGGAATATCCTGATGCTATAGATACAGATGGTGATGGATTGCCTAATTATAAAGATTTTGATGACGACGGAGATAACATACCTACAGAAGATGAAGACATTGACGAAGATGGCGACCCGACAAATGATGACACCGACGGTGACGGAATTCCTAACTATTTAGATAATGATGATGATGATGACGGTATATTAACCATTAACGAATCAATTGACGGAGACTTAAACCCTGCTAATGACTATGCAGCAGGTAACAATTTACCAAACTATTTGCTTAACACGGAAACTACAGCACTTATTGCTGCACAATACATTGAACATACGTATTACAAAACATACGAAAACTACATATTGCCAGATGATAACATCTCATTCACAAGTGACGACGGAATTGAACTTAGATTAGAGTTATTAGAGTTTGGAACGTATGAAGAAACAGAAACGGAAGAAATAACCCCTGATTTTAATTAGGAACTTTAGCTATTTTGTAATATGTAAATTTCCATAGCGCCTAACCCATACTTACTATAGTCGGCATCATAAAATTTAATATTATTATAGCGCCCAAACATGTACTCAAGTTCTGTTTTAAGAACTCCCTCTCCTACGCCATGTATAAACACTACTTTTTGTATACGTTTACGCATAGCAAAATTTAATTGACGCTCAGCCGTTTCTAATTGTAAATTCAATATATCAAAATTTGTCATACCACGAGTAGAAGGCACTAATTTTTCAATATGAAGATCTACCTCTAACCGAGGATCATCTCGTCTCTTTTTAGGTGTTACTTTTACAGTTTTCCGTCTCTTATTTTCCTTTTCTTTCATTGCCGCAGACACCTCATAATTTGCTACCGACATTATCTCATTTATAACAACTAACTCATTTTCAAGAAACGTCATTTCGAATCCATCTGGTGTTTCAAAGGTAACTTCATTTGTATTCACCCTCAAAACCTTACCACTTATCGAATCATCTAGTACTTCTACCGTATCTCCTTTTTTTATTTTCATTTTTAAATTAATTTTGTTATGTTATAAGATATTACACAAATAGTAGCTTCACATCAATTTAATGAGTTATGAAAAAAATAATTTTACTTTTTACACTTTTACTGGCAACAGCTTCAGTATCTTATGCTCAATTACGAGTTAATGATAGCTCATTTGTATATGTCAAAGATACATACCTTTATGTAAAACAAGACATTGATTTAAATGATGACGGATATTTGTACTTGAGAGAGAACGGTCAATTGTTACAAGGAACCAACGGTACTTCTTCTAACAAAGGAAATGGAAATATATCTATTATACAAGCAGGAAATGCGACTCAATACACCTATAATTACTGGAGTAGTCCAGTAGGTAGCGTTGTAGATACTACACAAGGGAATGGCAAATTTTACCCTTTACAATCTGGAACTATTAATGATTCCATTGGTTTAATTAACAGTAATCCGGCTGGTTTTACAAGTGGTTATAACGGTACTTCTGATTCTTTAATTATTTCCAGAAGATGGCTTTACAAATTTAACCAAGGTTCTTCTTACAATCAATGGTCGTTTATTGGTCATAGTAATGGCACCGGATACACTAATCCAGGATATGGTTTTAGTATGAAAGGAACTGATATTTCAGATCACAAACAACCATACGATTTTAGAGGTCGCCCAAACGATGGTGATATTCAAGTTGTTATTAAACCAGGAAATGAAACCTTAATAGGTAATCCTTACCCTTCTGCTATTGATATTGCCGCATTTCTTTTAGACCCTGACAATATTGGCAAGGTAGATGCTGCTTCTATATTATACTGGCAGCAAGACATGACTACTGCCAGCCACTATGTAGCAGACTACGTTGGTGGATACGGTGTTTGGGTTCCAGATTGCTCTAATGTAAATGATTGCGAAAAAGGAACTTATGCCTTAAGCACCTATAATTCCTATGATGACAATGGAAACATTACAGGTACTGCTAGTGCGACTATAGACCCCAATGCTATTTACAGCGGAAGAAGATTTGCTCCTGTTGGTCAAGGTTTTATGGTAAAAGGAAATGCTTCTTTAAGCGGCCCAACAACATTAACATTTAAAAACTCTCACAGAGTATTTTATAAAGAAGATGATAATTCATACTCAACTTTTAATAGAATTGGTAACATTAATGCTAAAAACATAGGTAACAACACTACTGCAAATGTAAACATTCCTTCTTATGAAGTTGTTTACAACAACGGTGCTGGTACACAAGCATTATCTAGCTATGAAAGACCTAAATATGTATTTCAGGTAATTGTAAACGAAACGTATACTAGAGACTTACTTTTAACATTGAATGATAATGCTACTATAGGTTTTGACTACGGTTTTGACGGTATTTCACCTTCTGAACTAGATACAGATGCTGCCTTTGATATTAATGGACAAGATTACTTTATTCAAAGTACTGCTTTTAATGTAAATGATTTAATTCCGTTACACTTTAAAACCAACGGAAGTAATACTACATTTAAAATATTAATTGGTTCATACATCAATGTAGATGCCAATCAGAATGTTTATATTTATGATAGTGCTTTAGACTTGTACACCCCTATTAGTGATTCTAGTATGTTTACATTTTCGTCTTCTGATGCCGATATTTCTAACAGATACTACGTTGCTTTTACAAGTTCTCCTTTAAGTGCGGAAACTGTATTATCTAGCAGCGATATTTATGTACATCAAAATAACGACTCACATGTTTTATTAGTTAAGAATCCAAGTTTATACACCTTAAAAAATGTTGAATTATTTAGTATGACGGGTCAACAAATTTTTAATGAAGGAGATTTAGGAACCGAAGAAAGTTATACATTTAATACATCTAACCTTACTACTGGAGTGTATTTGGTAAACATTACTACCACCAACAATCAGGTTGTAACTAAGAAAATAGCTATTAAGAATTAACAATATACTAATATATGTAAATAGAAGAGGCCGTCTAAAAAGACGGCCTCTTTTCATATAAAGAGAAAATTATTACTTCTCAAATTCTTTTAATGTTTTTACAATGATTGCAACACAATCTAACAATTGCTCTTTAGTCATTACCAATGGTGGTGCAAAACGTATAATATTACCATGAGTTGGTTTTGCTAATAAACCATTTCCTTTAAGGGCAACACAAATATCCCATGCAGTAGAACTATCTTCTGCATCGTTAATTACAATTGCATTTAACAACCCTTTACCTCGCACTAACTTTACAATATTAGAATCTTTAATGTAGACATTCAATTCACTTCTGAATAATTGACCTAACTCCTCAGCATTAGCGGCTAATCCTTCTTCCTCTATAACTGTTAAAGCAGCCATAGCTACTGCTCCTGCAACAGGATTACCACCAAAGGTAGAACCATGCTGACCTGGTTTAATAACCTCCATAATATCGTCATTAGCAAAAACGGCACTTACCGGATAAACACCTCCGCTAATCGCCTTCCCTAAAATTAAAACATCAGGCTTCACTTCTTCATGATCTACCGCTAATAATTTCCCGGTACGTGCAATTCCTGTTTGCACCTCATCTGCTATAAATAACACATTATGTTTTTCACATAATTCTTTTGCTTTCTTTAAATATCCTTCAGAAGGCACATATACGCCGGCTTCCCCCTGAATAGGCTCTACCAAGAAACCAGCTATATTTTCTTCTTCTATTAATACCTTTTCTAAGGCAGCTACATCATCATAAGCTATTTTTACAAACCCTGGTGTATAAGGCCCAAAGTTCTTTCTGGCATCTTCATCATTAGAGAAAGAAATAATAGTAGTAGTTCTACCATGAAAATTATTTGCACAAACCACTATTTTAGCTTCGTGTTCTGCTATCCCTCTTTTTTCATATGCCCATTTTCTACATAGCTTTATAGCAGTCTCTACGGCTTCTGCCCCTGTATTCATTGGTAATACTTTATCAAAACCAAAGAAACTAGTTGCAAATTTTTCATACCCCCCTAGCACATCGTTATAGAATGCTCTAGATGTTAATGTCAACTTTTGTGATTGCTCTGTTAAAGCATTTATAATCTTAGGATGACAATGTCCTTGATTTACCGCTGAGTAAGCAGATAAAAAATCATAATATTGTTTCCCTTCTACATCCCACACAAAAACCCCTTCTCCTCTGCTTAATACCACAGGTAGCGGATGGTAATTATGAGCTCCATACTTATTTTCTAAATCGATTGCGTATTGCGAAGTCATTTTATCTATCACTGACATACTTTTATTTTTAATCAAACATTCACAATTCCTTCTTGTAACTAGGAGAGAAATCACCCTGTAAATAGATGTTTGCAATTTAATAAATTAGGGCAACATCTAAAACTAAATGATCTTTCCACAACAAAATTTAACCTTAACGCGTGCATTCTTCCTTAATAATTCACAATAACTATAAAATGTAAATAAAACATTCTATTTTTGCCACATGGGTAGAAAATCTAGAAGAAAAATATTCGAGAATATTGCAGTGATCGATGCAGGTGCTAAAGGTAAAAGTGTTGCTAAAGCCCCTGACGGAAAAGTTATTTTTTTATCGAATGCCGTACCTGGTGATGTGATAGATGTACAAACCACTAAACAGCGAACTGCTTACTATGAAGGTGAAGCTATTAAATTTCATACACTTTCTAATAAACGTACCGATTCTGTATGCGAACACTTTGGTGTTTGTGGAGGGTGCAAATGGCAACATATGAAATACGAAGAGCAACTTAACTACAAAGAAAGTGAAGTTGTAAATAATCTTACCCGACTAGGAAAAGTAGAACTTCCTGAGGTGACCACTATTGCGGGTTCAGAGAAACAATATTTCTACAGAAATAAAATGGAATTTTCTTTTTCTGATAGCCGTTGGTTGACTCGTGAAGAAATAGAAAGTAACGCTGAATTTGATAATAGAAATGCACTTGGTTTTCATATCCCTGGTGCATGGGATAAAATATTAGACGTTAACAAATGTTGGTTACAACAAGACCCAAGTAACGCTATTAGAAATAAAACCAAAGAGTTTGCTACCAAAAACGATATTCCGTTTTTCAATGCCCGAAATCAAAATGGCTTATTAAGGTCTTTACTTATTAGAACGGCCTCTACTGGTGAAATAATGGTGCTCATTCAATTCTTTAAAAATGATGTTGAAAAAAGAACATTATTATTAGAATATTTAAAAACAGAATTCCCAGAGATTACCTCTTTACAATATGTTGTAAACGAAAAAGGTAATGATACGATATACGACCAGGAAGTAATATGCTACCACGGAAGAGATCATATTTTTGAAGAAATGGAAGGACTTAAGTTTAAAATTAATGCAAAGTCTTTCTATCAAACAAACTCTGAACAGGCTTATCAATTATACAAGATTACCCGAGATTTTGCTGGACTAACAGGAGAAGAATTGGTATACGATTTGTATACAGGTACTGGAACCATTGCTCAGTTTGTTGCTAAAAAAGCTAAAAAAGTAGTAGGTGTAGAAGCGGTACCAGAAGCTATTGAAGATGCAAAAGCTAATGCCGCAAATAACAACATCACCAATACGGTATTTTACGCCGGTGATATGAAAAATGTATTTAATGCACAGTTTATAACAGAAAATGGAGTTCCTGACGTTATTATTACTGACCCACCACGTGATGGGATGCATAAAGATGTAGTACAGCAAATACTAAACATAGCACCTAAAAAGGTTGTCTACGTTAGTTGTAATAGTGCCACTCAGGCTAGAGATTTAGCTTTAATGGATGCAACCTATAAGGTAACCAAAGTACAACCTGTAGATATGTTTCCGCAAACGCATCATGTTGAGAATGTGGTATTACTAGAAAAAAGAAAATAATTACTATGAAAAATAAGATTGTACCGATACTTGCTGCCATAGCCTCGATTTTTATTTTTGGAGGTTGTGAAAAAGATGATATATGTACAGACGCTGTTACCCCTAGCCTTATTATAAAGTTCTACGATGATACTAGTCTTAGCGATATTAAAACCGTTACTGAATTAAGGGTATATGGTGTTGGTAATGAAGACGAGATGATTATTGACAGAGTATCTAATTTAGATAGTATTTTAGTCCCTTTAAAAACATTGGAGAATACCACTTCTTTTGTACTAATATCTAACTCGGGGGATGATGATACTACCGGAGAAGAAGTAGGTAATATTGATACTATTTCATTTAATTATGTAACTAACGAAATATATGTATCTCGCGCATGCGGATACAAAGTAAATTATAGTCAGTTATCTAGCACAATTACCGACGACGGAGACAATTGGATAACTTCAATATCAATAGAAAATAACGAAGTAGTAGATGAAAATCAAGCACACGTTAGTATATATCACTAGTATACTTTTTGGTATATATGGGTATGCACAGAATACCGACACTACCACAACGACAAGTGAAACTCCTACCGACTCGGTAGTTTACAAGCAACGTTATGGCTTACGTGTTGGAGTAGATCTAAGCCGACTTGTTAGATCATACACAGATGATGATTACCAAGGTTTAGAAATTGTTGGTGATTATAGGCTTAACCATAATTGGTTTGCAGCCGCAGAGATTGGGTCTGAAAAGAAAACCACCGATGAGGATTATTATAACTTCACCACTAAAGGAAACTACATTAAAGTAGGTGCCGATATCAATACCTACGATAACTGGTACGGAATGGAAAATGTAATTAGCCTAGGTTTCAGATACGGCTTTGCCACTATGAGTCAAACTGTAAATAGTTATACCCCTTATGTTAATGACCCTTATTGGGGCGAAGGAGATACTTCTGGAATCAATACTGATATTTTAAGAGAGTACAGTGGTTTAAGTGCTCACTGGGTAGAATTTGTAGTTAGCATGAAGGTAGAGCTGCTTCACAACATATACTTAGGTGGTTCAGTTAGAATAAATAAACTTTTAACTGATAAGGCAGGAGGTGATTTTCCTAACTTATGGATTCCTGGGTTTAACAAAGTTACCGATGGTAGCTCTATTGGCATGGGATACAACTACTCTATTACATACCTGATACCACTTTATAAAAAATCAAAATCTCAGGAACAGAAAAAAACTGAAGAAAAGGAAAAAGCTCCTAAAAAATAATAGGAGCTTCTTAAACTTATACTGCAATAGGTGTTTTTAGAAATAATATTTTCATAAACACCTGCTCTTTTCTATCTACTTTCTGCACAAAAAACTTAGGGGCTACTATTACCGACAAAAATGCTGATATGAACATTACAAACATATCCTGCTGCATAAATAGTGGTACAATTACAAAACGTAACAAGAAAAATACGAGTGTAAAACCCAAAAAATTAAATAATAATGATTTATGTTTAGGCTTCATTATACTTTGACTTAATTATTCTGATATTTAGCTTTTTTACTACCTGCATACATCTCATACTTCACAAACCTACTTTCAAGCTTACCATTAAATAAAGCTATTTTCCTAGAAGGTCTTAACCCAACATGTTTTAACGATTCTAAGTTCGAGGTTATTAACCATGCATTAGTATCTGCGTATTGTTGTTTTAAAGTGTTGCCTATAGCTTTATAAAAGGCTTCTATATCTATTTGTAAACGCTCTCCATAAGGCGGATTAAATACCATATGTAGCTTACCGTCTACAGGCTTATAAGTTTCAAAAAAGTTATATTGCTTAATGGTTATATACTCAGAAAGATTAGCATTCTTAACATTATCATTTGCTTTCATTACTGCAGAAGGAGCCTTATCATACCCATAAATTTTATAATAAAATTCTCTGGTTTTGTTTAAACTACTTTCTACAATTTTCTCAAACAAATCGGCATCATAATCAGCCCATTTTTCAAATGCAAACTCCTTACGGTTAATATTCGCAGGAATGTTACATGCAATCATTGCAGCTTCTACAGGGATTGTACCACTACCACACATAGGATCCATAAAATCGCATTGCCCATCCCAACCACTTAGTAATAACATACCTGCTGCTAACACCTCGTTTATTGGTGCTATATTAGTAGCCGTTCTGTACCCTCTATGGTGTAATGAACTACCTGAACTATCTAATGAGATAGTAACCCTATTTTTATGGATGTGAATATTAATACTAATATCAGGATGCTTTACATCTACATTTGGTCTTTTACCCTCTGTATTTCTAAACTTATCTACAATGGCGTCTTTTGTTTTTAAAGCTACAAATTGCGAATGATTAAAAATAGCATCTGAAAGTGTTGCATGAATGGCAAATGTTGTATTTACATTCATAAGTTTATCCCAATGCATTGCAAAGACTTTATCATACAAATCGTTCTCATCTCTTACAGAAAACGTTTCAATTGGTTTCAAAATTTTCAAAGCAGTTCTTAAGCTAAGATTTGCCTTATACATAAAACCTTTATCTCCTTCAAAAAAGACACCCCTAACTCCGGTTTCAACCTTCATTGCCCCTAAGTTTCTTAACTCTGTAGCTAATACATCCTCTAAACCGTATAAAGTTTTCGCCAGCATTTTAAAATTTTGTGCCATAATCGCTTTTATGTAAAATCTTTGTTAATGATTATTGTTCGGCAAAAATACAGTAAATTTGTAAGATTAACATTTTTGGAAAAAATTAAATGCCTCCAACTGAAAATAAATCAAAAAAAGAAAACTGGTATTCCTCTTGGTTTAATACGCCTTATTATCATATACTTTATAAAGATCGTGATGATAAAGAGGCTAAATTTTTTATGGATACCCTAACCAACTACCTTAACCTACCTGAGGAAGCTAGTATTTTAGATGTAGCTTGCGGAAAAGGCAGACACAGTATTTATCTTAATTCTATTGGATACAATGTAACAGGAATAGACATCTCTGAAGAAAGTATTGCACATGCCAATAAATTTGAGAATCCAATGTTACACTTTGAAGTGCATGATATGTGCCAACCATATCACAAAACTTTTGATGCGGTATTTAATCTTTTTACAAGTTTTGGGTATTTTAAAAACGAAGAAGATAACTTAAATGCACTTAAAGCATTTAAGGCAAATTTAAATGAAACTGGATTTGGCGTAATAGATTTTTTAAATATTAGAAAGGTTATTCCAAACTTAACGTCTAATATGCAGAAAACAGTTGAAGGTATTACTTTCCATATTCATAAATATGTAGAAGACGGGTATATTTTTAAAAATATAAAATTTACCGCAGAAGGTGAAAACTTTGAATTTACTGAACGTGTAAAATCTCTGACATTAAATGACTTTGAAGCATATTTTGAAGAAGCAGATATGTATCTTTTAGATGTTTTTGGCGATTATAAACTTAAAAAATTTGACGAAAAAGAGTCAGATCGTATGATTCTAATATTTAAATAATGAACTACCTTTTACCCATAATATCCGTTTTGGTGGGATTTGGTTTTGTAATTATAGTACACCCCAAAAACTCCAATAATCTTAAACTATTACTTGCTTTTAGTGGTGCCTTTTTATTATCACTAACTGTGTTTTCTTTGTTACCCGACATTTACCTACATAACGACCATGTAAACAACAAAGTTATTGGTGTGTTTTTAATGGCAGGTATTTTGCTACAAATTTTTTTGGAATTTTTCTCTAAGGGAGCTGAACATGGTCATGTGCATTTAAACAAAAAGAAACAAACCTTCCCATGGATGCTTTTTGTTAGCTTAAGTATTCATGCTATTTTAGAAGGTTTTCCTTTACACAGCCACGAAACATTGGTTTACGGTATTGTAATTCATAAATTACCCGTAGCAATTATACTGAGCACCTTCTTTTTAGAATCTAATATAAAGAAGTCTAAAATTGCTATATTTTTGGTGTTATTCTCTCTTATGACTCCTTTTGGTACGTTCTTAAACAACAACATTACTTCTTTACATGAATATGAAACTCAAATTTCGGCTTTAGTAATTGGGGTATTGCTACATATTGCAACCACTATCTTGTTTGAGAGTTCAGAAAACCATAAGTTTAACCTCAATAAAATTATTGTTATTATACTAGGTATCGTTGTTGCATTTTTTATAGATTAATATGTTTAGTAAAGAAGATTCGAGAAAATTACGTCAAGAGTTTTGGATTTCATTCGGAAAATCATTCCCTAGAAAATGGATTTTATATAATACCAAAATAAAAGACTTTAGCTTTAAATTTTATTTTGACACGAAAAAAGCCATGGTTATGCTTGATATTGAAGACCAAAATTTGGAAAACCGGATTAACTATTATGAAAAAATGGTTTCTCTGAAAAGTCTTTTACAAGAATACATTCCTGAAATTATCTATGAAGACATCTATTTTCTTGAAAACGGAAAAGAAATTTCAAGGATTTATATTGAAAAAAAAGGAGTATCGGTGCATAATAAGAACACCTGGCAGGAAACTATGGTATTTTTAAACGAGACCATGCAACAGTTTGAAATGTTCTACTACGAGTACGAAGAGGTGATTAAAGGTTAAATAATATACCAAAATATCATGAGGTAATGACATATACTACCAGCCAAAACAAACAAATGCCATATTACATGATTAAACGGTAATTTCTCCCATACGTAAAATACAATCCCACCGCTATATGCTACCCCACCTGCAATCAACAAATTCATTCCTCCTGAAGGCAATACTTCTTTAAGTGCAGTAATATCAAACATAATAAGCCATCCCATCACCAAATACAACACCAAGGAAACTATCTCAAATTTTCCAGTAAAAAATATTTTAAGAAAAGTACCCACCGCAGCAATACCCCATACCAGCCAAAATAATAACCATCCATTGCTGTGACTTAAAGTTAGTAACACTACAGGACTGTAGGTACCTGCAATAAGGTAATAAATACTTATATGGTCTAGAATACGAAAGAAATATTTCTTCTTCTCTTTGGTTGCATAATGGTATAATGTAGACACCATATAAAGAAAGGTTAATGATACCGCATACAATATGATACTTGCAAAGTTCCATGACTTTGTTTCATTCTGATAATACAGGAGCAACACAAACCCTAATAAACTTAGTAAAAAACCTATTGCATGTGTAAGTGAGTTATAAAATTCCTCTTTGGGTGTTTGTTTCGCCATAACAACAATTTTAGTGCAAAGATAAATGGTTATAATTTTCAGTCTCTAAAAAATAACCTTTTCACAACTGAAAACCGTATAATTCAACCACTACTTTTCTTTATATTTCAATCTTTAAAAAAACATAAAAATGACTGCTCATAAACACGTCCTTATTTTAAAAAAAATCCTATTTATAGCATTAAGCTTTTTCTTTTGTAAAGTAAACTCACAAGAAGATATTAGTTACAAAAAAAGTGTAAAACTTGAAATCGTTAATAAAAAATTCAAGAATACACCTGAAGCCGAAAAGCAGCCTTATGTAATTATGGTCTCCTTAGACGGTTTCAGATATGACTATCCCGAAAAATACAATGCAAAAAACATTTTGGAAATTGGAAAAAACGGAAGTTATGTAACCAGATTAATCCCCAGTTTTCCCTCTAAAACATTTCCTAATCATTACAGTATAGCTACGGGTTTATACCCTGCTCATCATGGAATTATATCCAACTCATTTTATGATAAAAGCAGAGAAGCAGAATACAAAATAAGTAAACGCTACGCCGTAGAGGATGGAAGCTGGTACGATGGGGTTCCTTTATGGAATTTAGCGCAACAACAAGGTATGTGCAGTGCATCGTATTTTTGGGTAGGATCTGAAGCTAATATAAATGGCATGCACCCCACATATTATTATAACTTTAATCAAACTAGAAATTATGGTTACAGAGTCGATAGAGTTTTAGAGTGGCTTCAATTACCGGAAAAAAAACGCCCTCATATGATTACCTTATACTTTTCGCTAGTAGATACTCAAGGTCATAGAAACGGTCCAAACTCTGAAAAGTTGCAAGAAGCAGTATCTATAGTTGATAAACAAATAGGTAGATTAAGAGCAGGTATTGCTAAACTAGATATGCCCGTTTATTTAATTGTTACCGCCGACCATGGTATGGATGATTTAACAGAGGAAATAAATATCCATGATTTTATAGATTTAAAAGACAATGAGTTTTACAAAGGTCCTGTAGCTATGATTTACACTAAAAGTAAAGAAGAAAAAGAAAGGGTTTATAATACCTTATCTGAACAGACTAGTTTTAAAACATACAAGCAAGAAGCTGTTCCTAACTATTTAAATTTCAAAAACCAAGATAGAATAGGTGATCTTGTATTAGTTTGCGATGCGCCTTCTGAGTTAGTCTATAAAAAAAGTAAAAAATCGGGTCCTATTTCCCCAAAAGGCACGCATGGATACGATCCTTTTGAAAACAAGAATATGGGAGCCATTTTTTATATAGAAGGACCAAACATTAAAAAAGGCTATGTACAATCGGCTGTTGAAAATGTACATATCTACCCATTGGTAGCACATCTATTAGGTCTTAAAATAACACAACCTATAGATGGTAATTTGCATGCATTAGAAAGCATGATTGAACGATAGAGTATTGTAACTGCCTTAGATATCGCTGTAGGAGCAAGCTCAGGAACAGCCATTTCTTTTGCTCTAAACGTGGTAACATCGGTTATTCCAATAAATCATAAAACTACATAGAGATAACGAAACTAGTGTTTTAGAATATGCCCTAACCCACTATGGAAAAACGTTGCATACTGCCATACAAGAACTTTATAAATAGGGACTAAAACATAAAGAAAAAATAAAAGAAAAATTCTAAAGAATCGGATATTTAAACAAAAAACTTTTGTACCTTTAAAATAACATTTCGGGGTGCCCTTGGGCTGAGATGATACCCGTAATACCTGATCTGGTTAGCACCAGCGTAGGAAATGATGTTAGTAAATTAATTGTTTAGAAATTATGAATGCGTCATTTTCTCATGCTATCAGAGAATGACGCATTTGTTTTTTAATCAATTATAATATATGACTATTACTAAAAATTCCATAGCTAACAACTTAGTTCAACTAAAAGAAAAAGCTCCTCTTGTTCACAATATTACTAATTATGTTGTAATGAATACTACAGCCAATGCTTTACTTGCCATTGGTGCTTCTCCGGTAATGGCACATGCTGCAGAAGAAATGGCAGATATGGTTTCTATTGCCAGTGCTCTAGTTTTGAATATAGGTACGCTAGACAATCAATGGATTGAAGGCATGTTAGAAGCTGGTAAGGCAGCAAAGAAAAAAGGTATCCCAATTATTTTAGACCCCGTAGGTGCCGGAGCTACTCCTTTACGAACCAAAACATGTTGGAAAATTATTGAAAACTGCAGTCCAACAGTTATTCGAGGAAATTCTTCCGAGATTATGGCACTAATAAATGAAGGAATTAAAACAAAAGGTGTTGATAGTACTATGTCTACCGAAGATGCGCTTACCGCAGCTAAAGCACTAGCTCTTCAAATAAATGCAACAGTTGTAATTAGTGGAGAAACAGACTATATTACCGATGGAGTAAATACACACAGCATTAAAAACGGACATCCACTAATGCCTAAGGTTACAGGTTTAGGATGTACGGCTTCTGCATTGTGTGGTGCTTTTTGTGCTACAAATCAAAATACTATTGAAGCCTGTACCAGTGCAATGGCCATTATGGGAATAGCAGGAGAAATTGCTGCTAGAAGTTCAAATGGTCCCGGTACTTTACAGCTTCACTTTTTAGATATATTATACAATTTATCTACTACACACATTGAAGAAAACTACATCTATGAAAGCTAGTTTTAATCCTTCATTATATTTGGTTACAGACAGTACCATGGTTTCTATAACCGAACTCCCTACTATTGTTGAAAAATGTGTTTTAGGAGGTGTTACTATGGTTCAGCTAAGAGAAAAAACAGCTTCAACCAGAGCATTTGTATCTATAGCTTTTCAACTAAAAGAAATACTTGCTAAATATCATGTCCCGTTAATTATTAATGATCGTATAGATGTAGCATTGGCTATAGATGCAGATGGAATTCATATTGGTCAGGACGATATGCCCTACCATATCGCCAGAAGAATTTTAGGTCCGGATAAAATTATTGGTCTGTCTGTTGAAAGCTATAAACAGGTAGAAGAAGCTAATTTATTAGATGTTGACTATATTGGTATTTCTCCTGTATTTAATACCCCTACCAAAACAGACACTAAGACCACCTTTGGTATTGAAGGTGTTGAAAAAATAGTAGCTATGTCAAAACACAGAACAGTAGCCATTGGAGGGATCCATTTAGACAATGCGAGACCAATAATAAAAGCAGGGGCTAATGGAGTAGCAGTAGTTTCTGCACTAATGAAAGCTACTGACCCTAAAAAAGAAGCTCAAAAATTTAAAGAGATACTATGACAAAATGGAGTGAACATGCATGGGAAACTATACAGCCCATTTATAATAAAATAGTAGAACACCCTTTTATAACAGAATTAAAAGAAGGCACATTACCAGAAGAAAAATTTGCGTATTATATTCAACAAGATGCATTGTATTTAGCCAATTTTGGAAAAGTTCTATCGGGTATTGCAAGCAAACTTTCAGATGCTGAGCATATCCAAGATTTTTTAGGCTTCTCTACCGGAACTATTATGGTAGAAAAAGCACTTCACAAAACATTTATACAATCGTTCTCGGTAAACATATCTACCGAAAAATCCCCCTCTTGTATGCTCTACACAAATTATCTTCAAACGCAATTGGCAGCGCACCCTTTAGAGGTAGCTATAGCTGCCGTTTTACCCTGCTTTTGGATTTATAAGGAAGTGGGTGATTACATCTTAGCTACGCAAACAGCTACCAATAACAAATACCAAACATGGATTGATACTTATGGTGGTGAAGAATTTGCTAATTCGGTGACCAAAGCAATTGAAATTAGCGACTATATTGCCTTAAAAACAACAAAAGACATACAAAAACAAATGCTGGATGCCTTTACAACAGCCTCTAAAATGGAATGGCTATTTTGGGATAGTGCTTATCAACTTGAATCATGGAGAATATAAATCAATATTATAAAGTACTCACTATCGCAGGCAGTGATAGTGGTGGCTGTGCAGGAATTCAGGCAGATATTAAGGCTATTTCAGCCTGTGGTTGTTATGCCGCTTCCGCTATTACCGCATTAACCGCTCAAAATACGGTGGGTGTTCAAGAGATACACCCAGTACCTATAGCCTTTCTAACACAACAACTAGAATCTGTTTTATCAGACATTTCATTTGATGCTATTAAAATAGGCATGCTGCACAGCACTGAAGTTATACTTAATGTTAAAGAAATACTTCTAAAATATCAGGTTAAAAATATTGTTATAGACCCCGTAATGGTTGCTACTTCGGGCGATCCGCTTTTACAATCTGAAGCTATAGAAGCCTTAAAAAAAGAGTTACTCCCATTAGCTACACTAATCACCCCTAATTTACCAGAAGCTTCTCTTTTACTAGGCAAACAAATTAAGCATCAGGAACATCTAATTGAAGCTGCAACTACTTTAGGTCAAATCTGCGACACCTCTGTATTATTAAAAGCAGGACATTTTACAGATGATATTCTTACAGACATATTATTTGATAATAACATAAAACAAACCTATACTTTTAAAAATAAAAGAATTCAAACTCAAAATACACATGGCACAGGTTGTTCACTGTCTTCAGCCATAGCGTCCTTTTTAGCTAAGAATCAAGAACTAGATACTGCCGTTCAAAACGGCATCAATTACCTTCACCAAGCCTTAGAACAGGGCAAAAATTATAAATTAGGAAACGGTCACGGCCCTATAAAACACTTTTATAAATTTTGGGATTAGATTAAAGACTTGTTTATAATATTACAAGTTAATACTATTAGTCACTTTTTCTCCCTTAAAGAATTGAATAATATTAATAGCGGCAGCTTCGGCCATGGCCATTCTTGCCGTTACCGTTGCCGAACCAATATGTGGGGTAACGGCAACATTCTCCATTTTTAATAAAGGATTTGCTTTAGCCATTGGTTCCGGATTTGTTACATCTAATCCTGCTCCCCAAATTTCTCCAGTTTTTAAGGCTTCAATTAAGTCTTCCTCTACATGAACACCTCCCCTAGCAACGTTAACAAAAATAGAGGTAGACTTCATTTTTGAAAAAGTATTCTTATCAAATATACCTTGAGTATCAGAAGTTAAATTGCAGTGTACGGACAGCACATCACTTTCTATTAGCAATTTATCAAAAGACACATACTTAGCATTTAATTCATCATTTGCTTTTTCATTAGGCTTTCTATTATGATAGATAACCTCCATATTATAAGCTTGCTTACATAGTTTTGCCATTTCAAAACCTATGCTACCCAACCCAAAAACACCTAAGGTTTTATTATGAAGCTCCTGCCCCAAAAAATCTGTAAACTTAAAACTATCCCATGCTCCTTTTTTAATGAGCTCATACATGTAAAACATTTTTCGGGAGGCTGCCAACATCAAGGCAAACGCAATATCTGCAGTAGCCTTATTCATGGTATTAGGTGCATTTGCTACAAGTATATTCAATTTTGTAGCTGCATCAATGGCTATATTATTATAACCAGAAGAGGCCTGTGATACAATTTTCAATCTAGAGTTCCCCTCCAATAATTCTTCTTCTATTACTATTTCTCCGGTACTTAAAAAAGCATCACAGTCTAGCAGCAACTCCTTTACTTTAGTATTTGACAATGAAATATCTCCATCCCAAACCAATAAATTAAATCCAGATTTAGTTAATAACTCAATTGCAGAAGAGGGGATATTTCTATTTACAAAGATTTTTTTATTAACTGAAAAATCGTGAGGAACATAAGTATGTAGCATAAAATTTTGAGTATTATAAATTTATGATAGAAAATAATCCTCGGGGCAAGCCCTCGAAGCATTTATAAAAAATTCCATTTCTATTATCCAGACAAATCTGGGAGAATTTAATATCGATTATAACGTAAAAGTACAAAAATAAAAAAGCTGTCTTTTCAGACAGCTTTTCCCCCCAAACCAAACCCTTAAACATATAAAATGTTTAATTGTTTAAACACAATAATTATTATAAATAATAACTATTGATATTTTTAATATATATTGAAATAAATATTAGTATCTAAATCCAAATTTACAACGCTTTTTCCAATTGCGCTTCAAAACAAATATCATATATTATATTTATCAAGTCAATACGTATTTATACGTAATCTACACTTCGTCTAAAGAAAGATAATTGTTTTTAACCGCATAAACAATAACCCCAATAAAATTCTTACTCTTTGTTTTCTCCATAATGCGTTTTCTATGGGTCTCCACAGTTCTTACATTAATATTCAATTCATCAGCAATTTGTACACTATTGTATTCTTTAGCCGCAAGCTTTATTACCTCTAACTCTCTTTCAGATATCAATATCCCCAACGGATTTTCCGCCTTATCACCATACTCAATTAATTCTTTCAAAGCCCAAGATAAATCTTTACCTAAATAAAAATCTCGTTCTGTTAATATTCGTATCGTTTCTTCTAAATCTTCCGGGGATGAGTTCTTTGTAAAAAAACCATGCACCCCAAACTCCATCACTTTATGGATACTTTCGCGTGTTGTTAATTGGGAGACCATTATAATTTTAATCTCTGGATATTTTTCTCTTAACACCTCACTAGTCTCATACCCATCCATTACTGGCATTTGAATATCCAATAAAACAATATCCGGATGTATTTCTGAAGTTTCTAAAAAGGTAAGAAAATCTTTCCCATGCTCAGATTTTGAGAATACCTCAACATTCTCAAAAGTTTCCAATAAAATGGCAAGACTCTCTCTAAACAGCTTGTGATCATCTACTACACTTACTTTAATCATAGCAATTTGGGGTTGTTCTGGATTTTTCTTTTATTTTCAAGATACAAATTTACCTTGAAACATCTAAGTAATATATGAAAAAAAGACATAAATAAGAGGGTTTTCCCTTTCTTATTTATGTCTTTTTTAACTATTTATTCATTGTTACTAATGCCATAAATAGTTAAAGTAGATTTGTTATTTCATTACATTATACCATCAGAAACATTCTGTATTTTTAAAATACTGGTAATCTTAATACGTTTTCCTTTTACTTCAATAAGTCCTTTTTTAGAAAACTCAGAAAGCATTCTAATTAAAGATTCTGTTGCAGTACCAACCATTCCGGCAATCTCTTCTCTCGATAGCTGTACTTTTATAAATCCGTCTACATCTTCCCCAAAGGTATCATGAAGATATAATAAAGAATCTGCCAATCTTTGTTTTACATTCTTCTGTGCCATATTTACAGCACCATCATCAGAATTTTTTAAATCATAGCAAATATCTCTTACTACCTCAACCGAAAAATCTGGATTACCTTTAAAAGAAGTCATTATTTCTTCTCTAGGAATAAAACAAACCTCCATATCATTAACAGCTACTGCACTTAAGTTTACAGATTCGTCGCTAATAACACTACGCTGACCTAGTAGATCTCCTTTGGTAATAAACTTCACAATATGATTTTTACCATTAGGACTTAGCTTAGTAAGTTTACAAGCGCCTTCTCTAATACAAAAAACACCTTTTAAATGGTCTCCTTCTTCAAAAAGAATATCTCCTTTTTTTACTACTCTAGAAACTTTACAGCCAGAAATTTTTATTAATTCTTCCTTATTCAAAGCTCTCAAAGAACTAAATTTTCTAATAATACATTGTTCACATTTACTCATAACAAAAGGAAGATTTTAGGTTAAACAATTTAATTTGTAAATTTAAGAAACGTATGACAATTATCATATTTTTTTCACCTATTGATTATCATATTTGTTTTAGGTAAATGAGCAAATTATGGAATCACGATGTTATCACTGTGGAAACCCCTGTGAAGACACGACTATTGTACACGATGATAAAACATTCTGTTGCAATGGCTGTAAAACCGTTTATGAGATTTTCTCTGAAAACGAGTTAACATGTTACTACGACATGACCCAAACCCCAGGAACCACTCCACCGGAGATTGAAGGTAAGTACAATTATTTAAACAAACCTGAAATTACAGAAAAATTATTAGAGTTTAATGATGGTACCATTCAAATTGCTACCTTATTCATTCCAAACATTCACTGTAGTTCTTGTATTTGGTTATTAGAAAATCTTCAGAAACTTAACAAGAATATAAGTAGCTCTATAATTAACTTCCCTAAAAAAACGGTTAGAATTACCTATCATGCAACCGAAACTTCATTAAAAGACATTGTATTGCTGTTAAGTAGTATAGGCTACGAACCCTACATAAGTCTAGAAGACTATGGTGGAAACAAAAAAGGTATTAACAGAGATATTATCTATAAGCTAGGGGTAGCTGGATTTTCTTTCGGAAATATAATGCTATTATCTTTCCCTGAATATTTCGAAGTAGATGAATACTGGCTAAATCAATACAAGTTCTTATTCAGGTGGCTTATGTTTACCTTAAGTCTTCCCGTGGTATTCTATGCTGCTAACGACTATTTTAAGTCGGCCTACAAAGGATTAAAATCTAAGTTTCTAAATATAGACATTCCAATTGCTTTAGGCATATTGGTTCTATTCATCAGAAGCTTTTTTGAAATTGTAACCAATCAGGGACAAGGTTTTTTTGATAGCCTTACTGGTTTAGTTTTCTTTTTATTGCTTGGCAAATTCTTTCAACAAAAAACATACAACTTTTTATCTTTTGAAAGAGACTATAAAAGTTATTTCCCAATAGGAATAACCAAAATAAATTCAGATAAAACGGAGGAAACTATTCAGGTATATGACATTGAAAAAGGGGATAGAATACTGATTAGAAATCAAGAGCTAATTCCTGTAGACGGAATTCTTATTAACGGTAACGCTCAAATAGATTACAGCTTTGTAACCGGAGAATCTCAAACCGTATATAAACAAAGTGGAGATAAATTATTTGCCGGTGGTAAACAAACAAGTGGCGCTATAGAAATAGAAGTACTTAAAAGCATATCGCAAAGTTACCTTACCCAATTATGGAGTAATGATGTTTTCAATAAAAATAAAGAAGATGGCTTTAAATCTATTACAGACTCTATTAGTAAATACTTCACCATTGCTATCTTATTAGTAGCCATAGTATCAGGATTATTTTGGTACTTCTATAGCCCAGAAAAGTCATGGAATGTAGTTACAGCAGTACTTATAATTGCTTGTCCGTGTGCATTGGCCTTATCGGCTCCATTTACTATGGGGAATCTTTTACGCATTTTAGGTAAAAAGAAATGTTATCTAAAAAATGCAGATGTACTAGAAAAACTAGCAGATATAGATACCGTTATTTTTGACAAAACAGGAACCATTACCCATAGTAACAAAGGGGAGTTAAGTTATGAAGGCGAAGCTTTTACAAACAAAGAAGAAGTTTTTTTAAAAAACACTCTAAGAAACTCTAATCACCCCTTAAGCAGACAACTTTATAAGCTTCTTAATGCAAATGATATAGTAGCTCCTGATTACTTTGAAGAATTTACAGGAAAAGGAATGGTAGCCACTTTTAACAATCACGAGATAAAGGTAGGATCACCTGCATTTGTATCAGATACTGTGGTTGCCACCACTACTAGAACCACCGTACATATTAGTAGTGATCATAAATACAAGGGGCAATACTTGTTTAGAAATCATTATAGAGATGGTATTTCTGAATTATTTGAAAAGCTCTCTGAAAATTATAAACTAATTATACTATCAGGAGATAATAATAGTGAAAAGGAGGCTTTAACTAAGATGCTACCAGAAGGCACTGAATTACATTTTAATCAAAAACCAGATAGTAAATTGGAGTTTGTAAAAAAACTTCAAAGTAACGGTAAAAATGTATTAATGGTAGGTGATGGATTAAATGATGCCGGAGCTTTAAAACAAAGCAACGTAGGAATTGCTATTGCCGAAAATGTAAATGTATTTTCTCCTGCTTGTGATGCTATTCTAGACGCAATTAACGTACGTAATCTTAGTAAATATTTACATACATCTAAAACGTCAATTCGTATCATAAAAGCCAGTTTTTTACTGTCTTTCTTATACAATATTGTTGGATTAAGCTTTGCGGTGAGCGGAAATTTATCTCCGGTTATTGCCGCTATCTTAATGCCATTAAGCTCCATTAGTATTGTAACCTTTGTTACAGTACTCACCAATATCATTGGAAAACAACTAAAATAGTTGCCGACTATGATAAATATCATTCTTTAAGGCTAATTACAAAACTACATTTGTTTAACATTCGAAAATAGGTATGAGTGTCATTTACATTTTAATAACTGTTAGCATTATAGTTGCTATCGTATTCTTTACCCTTTTTATCAGAGCAGTAAAATCGGGACAATACGATGACAGCTACACCCCATCGGTGCGTATGCTTTTTGAAGACGAACTTGTTAAAGAAAAAACTAAGAATAAACAATCATAATTATGGAAATGCAGCAATTTTATTACGATAACAAAATTGTAAAAAAGTTTCTCTACGCCACCATGCTATGGGGTATTGTAGGAATGTTGGTAGGACTATTACTAGCATTCATGTTTATATTCCCATCCTTAACAGAAGGTATTTCATGGTTAAGTTTTGGTAGGCTAAGACCTTTACACACCAATGCTGTTATCTTTGCCTTTGTAGGTAATGCTATTTTTGCGGGTACCTACTACTCTACTCAACGCTTGCTTAAGGCAAGAATGTTTAGTGACTTTTTAAGTAATTTTAATTTCTGGGGATGGCAGCTAATTATTGTAGCGGCAGCCGTTACCTTACCTTTAGGCTTTACCTCATCTAAAGAGTACGCCGAATTAGAATGGCCAATTGATATTGCCATTACACTAGTTTGGGTTGCTTTTGGTATAAACCTTATTGGTACTTTACTAAAACGTAGAGAGCGTCACATTTATGTAGCTATATGGTTTTATATTGCTACGTTTGTAACTGTGGCTATGCTTCACGTATTTAACAACCTTGAACTTCCTGTTAGCGGATTAAAGAGTTACTCTATCTACGCCGGAGTTCAGGATGCATTAGTACAGTGGTGGTACGGACACAACGCAGTGGCTTTCTTCTTAACTACTCCTTTCTTAGGGTTAATGTATTATTTTGTTCCTAAAGCGGCTAATAGACCTGTATACTCATATAGACTGTCTATTGTTCACTTCTGGTCATTAATATTCATTTATATCTGGGCAGGCCCTCACCACTTATTGTACTCTTCTTTACCAGACTGGGCACAAAGTTTAGGAACTGTATTCTCTGTTATGCTTATTGCTCCTTCTTGGGGTGGTATGATTAATGGGTTACTTACCTTACGTGGTGCTTGGGATAAAGTTCGCGTAGATCCTGTTCTTAAATTTATGGTAGTGGCTATTACAGGTTATGGTATGGCTACTTTTGAAGGACCGATGCTTTCTTTAAAATCTGTAAATGCAGTTGGACACTTTACCGACTGGATTATTGCTCACGTACACGTAGGTGCATTAGCTTGGAATGGTTTCCTTGCTTATGGTATGATGTACTGGTTAGTTCCTAAATTATTTAAAACTAAATTACACTCTGTTTCATTAGCTAACTTCCATTTCTGGATTGGTACTTTAGGTATTCTTTTATATGCATTACCAATGTATTTCGCTGGATTTACTCAATATTCTTTATGGAAACAATTTGAGCCTGATGGACACTTAGCCTATGGTAACTTCCTAGAAACAGTTACCGAATTATTCCCTATGTACTGGATGCGCGCTATTGGTGGTACTTTATATTTAACTGGAACTATTGTTGGTGTTATTAACCTTTCTATTACTGCTGCAAATGGTTCTAAAGTAACCGATGATTTAGCAGAAGCTCCGGCGCTTAAAAGAATTAGCAAACGTAGATTAGCTAACGAAAAATTACACCCATGGCTAGAGCGTAAGCCTATCTTATTCACAGTGCTTTCTTTAGTAGCTGTTGCTATTGGTGGAATTATTCAAATTGTACCAACATTAATGGTAGACTCTAACATCCCTACTATTACAAGTGTTAAACCTTACACTCCTCTTGAGCTTGAAGGTAGAGATCTATACATTCGTGAAGGCTGTGTGGGTTGTCACTCTCAAATGATTAGACCATTTAGAAATGAAACCGAACGTTATGGTGAATATTCTAAAGCTGGAGAATATGTGTATGACCACCCATTCTTATGGGGTAGTAAACGTACTGGACCAGACTTACTAAGAGTTGGGGGGAAATATAACGACAACTGGCACTTTAACCATATGATAGACCCTACTTCTACATCTGAAGGTTCTATTATGCCTAAATATCCTTGGTTAGTTGATAATAAAAAACACAATCGATCTAACATTAAAGGTAAAATGGAAGCCATGGTTACTTTAGGAGTTCCTTATACAGAGGAAGATATTGCTAATGCTACAAAAACAATGGAAACACAAGCGGCTAAAATTCAGGAGAGTTTATATACTAACGATCCCGATTATGCAAAAAGCTATGATAAAGCGAAAGCTAGAGCTGCCAAATTAAAAGAGCCATTTGTAGAAATGAAGGATAGAGAAATCGTAGCTCTTATTGCATACCTGCAAAGGCTTGGTACAGATATCAAGATAAAAAACCCGGAAAAAGTAACTGCTAAAAACTAAGTATTATGTTAAGGTATGTAAAACATCATTTAGACACTATTGCAGACGTGGATATTTATCCGATTATTTCGCTACTTATTTTCTTCATATTCTTTACAATGATTATTGTTAAAGCATACACCAAGAAGAAAGAAGAAATTAACGAAATAAGTGCTTTACCATTAGACGATGAACTGACAACAACCAACAATAATTTATCATGAGAAGTTTCACATCATATTTAAGAGTTGTAATTATTGTTGCTATCGTAGCCGGAGCAGCAGAATATTTTATTGACTCTGGAGACAAACCGGCCTTTTTAACCTATCCGGAGGTGCCTATTTTTCTTGGCTTGTTCACCATTGCATTAATAGGTATAGAAGTTATGGTAGGTACCATGCATGCGCTTACAGAGGCTATAATGACAGAAGAACGCAAACAAGCTATGGCCGAGAAAAAAGCTTTAGCAAAAGAAAATGCGTGGTATAATAAGTTATATAAAAAATTATTAGATCAAAAACCAATAGAAGAAGAAGGTGAGATTATCTTAGACCATGATTATGATGGTATTAAAGAGTTAGATAACAATCTTCCTCCTTGGTGGTTATGGCTATTCTATATTACGATTACTTTTGGTGTTATCTACGGCATTAGATACCATGTATTAGGAGTTCCTTTACAAGCAGAAGAATATGATAATGAAATAGCACAATACGAAATTGATCATGCCGAATATCTAAAAACTGCCAAAGACTTAGTAAATGCAGATAACGTTACCCTATTAACAGACGCTAGCGATATAGCAGCCGGTAAAGCTATTTTTACAGCTAATTGTGTTGCTTGTCATGCTGCAGATGGTGGTGGTGGAATTGGCCCTAACCTAACAGATAAATACTGGATTTTAGGTGGGGGCATCAAAAATGTATTTACTACAATTACTGAAGGTGGTAGAGATGGTAAAGGTATGGTTCCATGGACACAGTTGAAACCTTTTGAAAGACAGCAAGTAGCTAGTTTTGTTTTAAGCTTACAAGGTACAACAACATTAAGCCCTAAAGATCCGCAAGGAGACATTATTTGGGAAGGTGAAAAGAGTACGGATGCTGAAGCCTCTGAAGAAACAGAAACTACTCTTGAAGAAACCACAGAAGAAGTTACTGTAGTTGAATAAATACAACCAAAAGTAATTTATAAAATCAAATAAAAGTGGAAACTCCAGATAACGAAAAATTCAGAGACTCTATAAGCACCATTAATGATGATGGGAATCGCTCATGGGTTCATCCGAAGAAACCGAAAGGATGGTTTTACGATAAAAGAAAAATAGTAAGTTATGTATTGCTTGCCTTCTTATTTTCGGCACCGTTTATAAAGATTAACGGAAATCAATTCTTACTTTTCAATGTACTGGAACGAAGATTTAACATCTTCGGTTTCCCCTTTTGGCCACAAGATTTTTACCTTTTTGTAATTTCATTAATCATCGGGGTGGTTTTTATCACCCTGTTTACAGTAGCCTTTGGTAGAATCTTTTGCGGATGGGTATGCCCTCAAACCATTTTTATGGAAATGGTGTTCAGAAGAATTGAATACTGGATTGAGGGTGACAGAAACGCGCAACGCAAATTAGACACACAATCATGGAATGCTGAGAAAATTAGAAAAAGACTTATTAAATGGTTCATCTTTTTTATTGTTTCCTTTTTAATTGCCAACGTATTCTTAGCCTATTTAATAGGTAGCGATGTACTCATACAGTATATCACTGAAGGGCCGCTAAATCATTCAGGAACCTTAATATCGTTATTAATATTCACCAGTGTTTTCTATTTTATTTTTTCATGGTTTAGAGAACAGGTATGTATTATAGCGTGTCCTTACGGAAGATTACAAGGGGTACTACTAGATAATAAATCGGTAGTTGTAGCCTATGACTACAAACGTGGGGAGGGTGAAAATGGACGTAAAAAATTCAGAAAGAATGAAGACCGTGAAGCCTTAGGACATGGAGATTGTATTGATTGTTTACAATGTGTACATGTTTGCCCTACCGGTATAGACATTAGAAACGGTACGCAGTTAGAATGTGTTAACTGTACAGCATGTATAGATGAATGCGACACCATCATGGATCGTATTAACAAGCCAAAAGGATTGATTAGATACGCTAGTGAAGATGATATTGCAAAAAATGAGAAATTTAAGTTTACTCCTAGAATGAAAGGTTACACCGCTGTTCTTGGTATCTTAATTTCGGTTTTAGTAGGGCTGCTATTCTTGAGAAATGATGTAGAAGCAAAAGTATTACGCTTACCTGGTCAGTTATATCAACACGTAGATGAAACTACTTTAAGTAACGTATATACATTTAAAATCATTAACAAAACGATTAATGAATATGATAACGTTCACCTAAAGCTGCTTAATAAAGAAGGTATTATTAAAGTAGTTACCGGTAACGACATTACCATCCCTAAACAAGGGTTAGCAGAAGGAACACTGTTTATTGAAATAGACGAAGCCTTCTTAGATGGAAATAAAACAAAAATTGAAATAGGTGTTTATAGTGGAGATAAATTAATTGAAACCACATCTACCTCTTTCATGGGACCAAGGTCCTTTAACTAAATAACATTTATCATCCACTTTTGGAAGAGCAAACTAAAAGTGGATGATTATAGAAACATCCGCTAATGTGACGGATTTATCAGATAGTTTAATTTTTTAAATCGTTAGGTATGAAACTAAAATTTAACTGGGGAATGGGCATTGTACTGGCCTTTGTACTGTTTATATCATACATCATGTATTTTATTATTACAGTAAGTACCGACAAAAGTTTTGATGTAGAAATGGTAACTGAAGATTACTATAAGCAAGAGCTAGGTTATCAAAAAGACATTAATACGTTATCACTCACCAAGTCAATGAACATGGATGTGGTATTTGAAAAAGTTGACGAAGGATTGTTAGTTCAGTTCCCTAAAAAAATAAAACCAGGGCTGGTAAAAGGTTCAATGTTCCTATATAGGCCGTCTGATAAGCATATGGATTTTGAAATCCCTATTTCATTATCTGATTCACATTTGCTCATACCTAACAATCGCTTAAAAGACGGCCGATGGAACATTACTGTTAAATGGGATTATATAAATCAATCTTATTTAACAAAAGAACAAATTACATTTTAAAAAATGTTAATCTCTGCTTTCATAATAGGTTTTTTAGGTAGTTTTCACTGTGTTGGTATGTGTGGCCCTATAGCTTTTATGTTGCCCTTAGATCGCTCTAATCACGTTACCAAATTTTTTCAGATTATGAGCTACCATATGGGCAGGTTTTTAAGCTATGCTACTATTGGAGCAATCTTTGGAATCTTAGGTACCGGATTTTACATTAGCGGCTACCAGCAACAACTATCTATTACTGTGGGTATTCTAATGTTGCTAACCGTAATTATACCGCAAAGTACCTTACAAAAAGTAAGTATAACCAAGCCCGTTTATAAATTAATAAGTAAATTAAAATCGGCACTTGGTAAACAGTTTAAAAAAAGAAGTTACTCATCTCTTTTTACTATTGGATTGTTAAACGGATTATTACCCTGTGGATTAGTTTATATGGCTGTATTTGGAGCTTTAGCGTTAGGTAATCCGGTAAAAAGCGCCTTATATATGGTACTTTTTGGGTTAGGTACACTACCACTTATGAGTGCCGCTGCCTATATTGGCAACTTTTTAAACAATACCATACGATACAAAATTCAAAAATTGGTACCAGTATTTATAGGTATTATAGCCGTATTTTTTATTCTAAGAGGATTAGGATTAGGAATTCCGTATATATCCCCATCCAATATCAATCTAATGGTTAAAGAAGCACCTAATTGTCATTAAAAAGAAACAACTAAATCAGTAATCTATATAAAAGAAAACTGGATGTAATTAAATTACATCCAGTTTTTTTATATGATTTAAGTTTAATCTTAAATAAGTATCCTTAGATTTTAAAAGTTACCACTGGTAACGTAGAATGATTAGCGATATCTTCACCAATACTACCATTAAAGAAGTGAGACATACCCGTTCTTCCATGTGTTGGAATTGCAATAAGATCTGCACTAATAGTATTACTATAGTTAATAACACCATCTTCAACAGTATAATCTGAATAATATGCTACTGGAAAATCTGGTTCTTTAGCAGCTTTAGCCAAGAAGTTTTCTGTTAACTCTTTAATTTCATGAGTACTCATAAAATAATCGTTAGGCAAGTTTACATAAAGTAACTGTACCTTAGCACCAATAGCGTTAAAGATTTTCTGAGCTTTGTTATAAGCAGCTACATTTTCTTCTTTAAGATCGCAAGCAAAAACAACCGTTTCAAAATCTAAATCGGCTACTTTATTTTTAATTACTAATACAGGGGCATCAGAAGTTCTAACTACCTTCTCCGTATTAGACCCCATAAAAAACTCCTCTACTCCAGAACTACCATGAGATCCCATAATAATTAAATCATCTTCCTTAGCCATTTCAGCTAATTCAGAAAATACTTTAAAATGCTTAATTACCGGAGTAATTTTAAATCCTTTTAAATAGTCTTTGTCTAAGAATTCTTCAAATTTCTTTTCAGCCAATCTTAAATAATAGATAGACTCTAACTGTTGTTGACCTTCTGATTTGTTTAATAACGCCTCAGAAAGTTCTAACATGTGAACTATCTCAATTTCGGTGTTGGTTTTTTTAGCAAGAACAGACGCCGTATACAATGCAAATTCTGAATGCTCAGAAAAGTCAACGGGTACAATAATTTTGTTCATAGTTATAATAGCTTAAAGTTTAAGTAATAGTTTTTAAATTGTCATAGAAAATAGTTTGGTCTCTGGTTTTTTGCGTTGTAAATGTAAATCAAAAGCCATACATACATTCCTTACAAAGGGTTTCCCCTTTTCAGTTACGATTATTCCATTTGAAGATACACACAAGAGTCCATCCTGTTCCATTTCAGTCAATTTTATAATGACCCTAGGAATATCGTCAAAGTACATATCGGCATCGTCCCAAGAAGTTTTAAAATTGCACATCAAATTTAAAATATGTTTACGAACTACCAAATCTTCTTTTGATAATAAATGCCCTCTATATACAGGAATGACGTTTTTGTTCAATATTTGATAATAATTTTCGATATTCTTTTCATTTTGAGCAAAACCATACCAGCTATCACTGATACTAGAAACGCCTAGCCCTATCATTAATTGCGTCTTGCTTGCCGTATACCCCATAAAGTTTCTGTGCATGGTTTCCTGATCCATTGCCTTAAACAAGGTATCTTCGGGTAAGGCAAAATGATCCATTCCAATTTCAACATACCCCATATCGGCTAATTTCTTTTTACCTTCTTCGTAAAGCGCTCTCTTTACTTCCCCTGAAGGCAAATCATCTTCATTAAATCCTCTTTGCCCGTTTCCTTTAATCCATGGCACATGGGCATAACTATAAAATGCAATTCTGTCTGGCATTAAAGTTTCGGTTTTGCCAATTGTTTCCATAACATCTTCCAATGCTTGAAAAGGCAATCCAAAAACCAAATCGTGCCCCACAGACGTATAGCCAATTTCTCGTGCCATTTCGGTTGCTTGTTGTACATATTCATATGGTTGAATTCTATTTATAGCTTTCTGTACTTTTAACGAATAATCTTGCACCCCGTAGCTTACTCTTCTAAAACCTACATCGTATAAGGCTTGTAAATGCTCACGAGTGGTATTGTTAGGATGCCCTTCAAAGCTAAACTCATAGGTTTCGCAACACTCGGCACGTTCAAAAATACCATTGATTAATTGGAGTAAATTTTCAGGTGAGAAAAAAGTAGGAGTCCCACCTCCCAAGTGTATTTCTTTAATCTTGGGTGTACGCTCAAATAAGTCGGTATACAATTCCCACTCTTTAAGCAAAGCTTCTATGTATGGGTGCTCTACATCGTGGCGTTTTGTAATACGCTTATGACACCCGCAAAAAGTACACATACTTTCGCAAAAAGGTAAGTGAATATACAGGCTTATTCCTTCTGCCTCATTACTCTCGTTAAACGCCTGTTGTACACTACTTATCCATCCGGAATAGTGGTACGATTCAGGGTTCCAATACGGCACCGTAGGGTAGCTCGTGTAGCGTGGCCCCGCCACGTTATACTTCTGAATTAAAGAATTGCTCATATCCTTTTATTTAATACAAAGGTATTTAAGGAGTTACTTAATTAACATGACAATTATCATGTTTTGATAGCGCCCAAAAAAGCGAAGTTATTTATAGAGTATTGATTAAAAAATGAAAGCTCTATAATTACCGTTTGATAATTATAGAGCCTCAAAACTATATTTTCAACAATTCTTTAAAACAATCAGTACTAGTTAACTCCAAACATAGTATTCTATGTTAGTAATCAAATTACTCGCTTGGTCATATTCAGTACTTCCTTTGGTAGCTTCAAGGGTTTTAAAAGATACTCCGTTAAACTGAATGTTATAAAATTCTTCCGAAGTTAACTCGTTAGACTGTGCAAACACCGTTAAGGCACAACACATAAAAAAATAGATTTACAACCGTTTTTACCATAGTATGTTTATTTAATATTCATTTATTGTTTCGTTAATATCACATAATTAGGAATCGTAAACTCAGGATCTCTATGCTCCGCAGCACCTAAAGCCCAATGCTCACTATTTTCTAAAATTAACTGCACTTTAGATGGTTCTCCTACTTGGGTTAACTGCAATACCAATTTCATAGATTCTGATTTATCTTTTAAGTAATCTTCAAAAAATAATCCCGCATAATCATCATTTCGATACCGCCCTCCAAAAATAGGAACCAATGATCCAGTATATACAGGATGAGCACTAAATATATTAGTATTTGTAATAGGGTAATTTAAGGTATTTATAACTTCATACCCATCCTTTACATAACGATATTTTCCAACCAATACATCTCTATAATAATGTGGGGGTAAACCTAACGTATCATATACCATTGTATATTTTGCCATTTCAATAGTTAGGGTATCTGCACCACTACACCATTGCCAAGTACCAACATAAGGAGCAAATGAGTTGGTTACATCTTTAAGATAACAATTCTCTACTATTTGGTCACTATTATAATCTGAAGCGATATCTACAATAGGAAATTGCGCTTTTACAAGCATACTCGATAAACAAAGTAATAAAGTTATAATATTTTTCATTTTTCTTTTTTTATTCACAAGGTGTTTCTATTAAATTTCCATCTTCATAATCCAATTGTGTAAACTCAGTAAAGGTACTATTGGATCTATATAAAGTTAAGGCCAATTCTTTATTAGATAAAAATTTCACAAACTGCTCTTCAACACCAGCTATCGGTTTATCAACTGATATTCCATATGTATATGTAAACTCATACACTGCTTTCTTATTCGACATAAGGAAGTCTGGATTTGTATCTTCCCAATGTGCAAAATATTTCTGAGCATATTCAGAATTTTTAAAAGAATCACCATCATTGATAGTCAATACATAATGCGTACCATGCTCTGTAGACAAAGTTGACATAAATGTATTTGGACTAAAAATATTTCCTGTCATTACAAACTTATATATAGTGTAAATATCATTTAAAGAAAATACAGATAATTGTTTTTTACCTGGAGCAGGAGTTTCTGTATTGTAATGGATATGCATTAATATACTTATCGCTGTATTAATCGTATTTAATTGAACTATAACCTCATCTTCACCGGCAACACCTTCAGTATAATTAGCCTGAAAACTATCCTCCGCTGTCGTTAGAGGAGTTAAAACATAAGACATTTCTCCGGTAGCAGCATTTACAGCATTCGAAAGGTCGTTTAGTAAAAGATTCACATCAGCCGTTCTAGAAGAATGATTTGCTATAGACTTGCTCATGGTATTCTTTATTTGTTCACAATCAGATAAACTGATAGAATCGTCAATAATTGGTTCTGTTATTACAAAATCAGGATCATCATCGCATCCTTTACACCCTAAATCTCCTAAATCATCACCATCACTCCCTGAATCACTTCCACTTGAACCGCCTCCAGAGCCACCACTTCCTCCATCACCTGTACCTCCCGTACCACCATTTCCAGAGCCACCACCATGACAATACAACTGAGAAACCATTGTATGTACAGTACAATACCCTTCTTCATGTGGACAATATCCCTCATAAACATAGGTGCCATAAGGATTAGAATGATAAGTAACAACGTCTTCCCAACATTGTGTATCCTCATTAAATTCAACTTTATTAAACAAATCTGCCTCTGTAAAACCATTAAGTTCTATAAACTCGAAGTGAAAATCTCCCAAGACTTCAATTCCTGATTTAAACTGTAACATTTGGGCATCATCAAAATCATACCTAACCAAATATATGGTGGTAACATTATTATTAATTGATATAACTAAATTTTCTAATGCAAATGAAGATGTAAACCGCTTTACAGGAAATGTAAATGATTCATAGGTTCCCTGATTATCTACTACGTAATTATAAATATTGGTATCAACAAAAAAGTCAAAATCATCAAAATACAAAATTTTACTAGCCTCGTGATTCTTAAAGTTAAGGTTATTCTTGCTTAAAAAATCAACAACAGCAGAATTATGCTTAACATCAAAGCCCTTTTCTTTTCTCACAGTATAAGCTGCTTCGATAAGATGTTCTGTATTTGAAATGGATTCTACATCCACTTCCTTTTTACAGTTTAAAAAAAGTAAAGTGTTTAGCAATAAGCAATAAGCAATTTTCTGATTCTCATTTTGTCCTATTTATATTTACCTGCTAGAAGTAAGTGAATTAATCGCAGTACCAATATACAAATCTTTCATATAAAAACAAATAAAATACATAAAAAGATTACTAAAACTTAAAGTTTAATCTTTATTGTTTCGTTAATATCACATAATTAGGAATCGTAAACTCAGGATCTCTATGCTCTGCTGCACTAAAAGCCCAATGCTCACTATTTTCTAAAATTAACTGCACTTTAGAGGGTTCTCCCACGAGTGTTAACTGCAATACCAATTTCATAGATTCTGATTTACCTTTTAAGTAATCTTCAAAAAATAAATGTGCATAATCCTCATTTCTATATCTCGCCCCTATAATAGGCACTAATCCAAATTTAGTGTAGATAGGATGACTATCATAAATATTAGTATTTGTAATAGGGTAATTTAAGGTATTTATAACCTCATAGCCATCTTTTACATAACGATATTTTCCAACTAACAAATCTTCATAAGATGGTATTGGACTTATAGAATCATATACCATTGTATATTTTGCCATTTCAATAGTTAGGGTATCTGTACCACTACACCATTGCCAAGTACCAACATAAGGAGCAAACGAGTTGGTTACATCTTTAAGATAACAATTCTCTAATAATTGGTCACTATTATAATCTGAAGCTATATCTACAATAGGCATTTGTGCTTGCATACCTAATGCAAACCATAATAAACCAATGAATAATATAACTTTTAAATTCATCTATACACTCCCTATATTTTCGTTAATATCACATAATTAGGTATGGTAAACTCAGGATCTCTATGCTCTGCTGCACTAAAAGCCCAATGCTCACTATTTTCTAAAATTAACTGCACTTTAGATGGTTCCCCCACTAGCGTTAACTGCAATACCAATTTCATGGGCTCTGACTTATCTTTTAAGTAATCGTTAAAATGCAAGTAGACGTAATCTTCATTTCTGTACCTTGCTCCTATAATGGGAGACAGCCAAAACTTATTATATATAGGATGTAAATCATAAACATTAGAACTTGTAATAGGGTAATTTAAGGTATTTATAACCTCATATCCATCTTTTACATAACGATATTTTCCAACCAATATATCTCTATAATGTGGGGGTAAACCTAACGTATCATATACCATGCTATATTTTGCCATTTCAATAGTTAAGGTATCTGTACCACTACACCATTGCCAAGTACCAACATAAGGAGCAAACGAGTTGGTTACATCTTTAAGATAACAATTCTCTACTATTTGGTCACTATTAAAATCTGAAGCGATATCTACAATAGGCATTTGTGCTTGCATACCTACTGCAAACCATAATAACCCTATAAATAATATAACTCTTAAATTCATCTATATTTTCGTTAATATCACATAATTAGGTATGGTAAACTCAGGATCTCTATGCTCAGCTGCGCTAAAAGCCCAATGCTCACTATTTTCTAAAATTAACTGCACTTTAGAGGGTTCTCCCACGAGTGTTAACTGTAATACCAATTTCATAGATTCTGATTTTTCTTTTAAGTAATCTCTAAAAAATAATCCCGCATAATCATCATTTCGATACCGTGCTCCTATAATAGGTGGTAATCCGAATTTTGTATATATCGGGTGAGCGGTATATACATTAGTATTTGTAATAGGGTAATTTAAAGTATTTATAACCTCATACCCATCCTTTACATAACGATACTTTCCAATTAATAAGTCACTATAGTGAGGTGTCAAACTTAGCGTATCATGTACCATGCTGTATTTTGCCATTTCAATAGTCAAGGTATCTGTACCACTGCACCATTGCCAAGTACCAATATAAGGAGCAAATGAGTTGGTTACATCTTTAAGATAACAATTCTCTACTATTTGGTCACTATTATAATCTGAAGCTATATCTACAATAGGCGTTTGTGCTTGCACACCTAATGCAAACCATAACAAACCTATAAATAATATAACTTTTTTTGAAACCAATTAAAATAGTATATAGCAATTTCCTTTACTTAAATATACAACTATCTGTAATAAAAAACAAAAGTTTTTAAAAACTTTAGGAAACGTGATTATACCTCTTATTAAATAGCACTAATAATATCGTGCTTGGTTATAATATGATGGGTACCATCTGCTAACGCTACTAAAACAGCATCGTTTTCTCGGGTTATTAATTTTGAGAGTTTATCTAAAGGCGTATCTACCGTTACTACCGGAAACGGCGCTCCCATTACTTCTTTAACAGGTTTATCAGACATGTTCTTATCTTCTATAAAAGCACGTAGCAAATCAGACTCATTAACCGACCCAACAAAACCATTGACATCTTCTACCGGTATTTGCGAAATTTTATATTTCCGCATACGCTCAATAGCATGCGAAACCAACTCTTCTGTTCGTAGGGTAACTAAAGGTACATTTTTATGTTGTGCTATAAGATCGCCCGCCTTGGTAACCGCAACCTCTAAAAAGCCACGCTCACGCATCCAATCGTCGTTAAACATTTTAGCCACATAACGACTTCCGGAATCATGAAACAACACTACCACTACATCATCTTTGGTAAAGTGTTGTTTTAGTTGCAACATCCCTTTAATAGCAGCTCCGGCTGAATTTCCAACAAAAATACCTTCTTCTTTGGCTATCTTTCGGGTATACACAGCAGCATCCTTATCTGTCACTTTAGTAAAACCATCTATGATGCTAAAATCTACATTTTTAGGTAGAATATCTTCTCCAATACCTTCGGTTATATAAGGGTATACTTCATTTTCATCGAAGACTCCGGTTTCATGGTATTTTTTAAATACCGAACCGTAGGTATCTACTCCCCATATTTTAATATCCGGATTCTTTTCTTTTAAATACTTACCTACGCCAGAAATAGTTCCTCCGGTACCAACCCCAACAATAAAGTGGGTTATTTTACCTTCGGTTTGTTCCCATATTTCGGGACCGGTTTGCTCATAATGAGCAATTGCGTTAGATGGATTATCATACTGGTTTACATACCACGCATTAGGTGTTTCTTCTGCCAAACGTTTGGAAACCGAATAATACGAACGCGGATCTGTAGGCTCTACATTGGTAGGGCACACCACTACCTCTGCACCAACAGCGCGTAGAATATCTATTTTTTCTTTCGATTGTTTATCGCTAATAACACATATTAGTTTATACCCTTTTATAATAGCTGCTAAGGCCAATCCCATTCCCGTATTACCACTGGTACCCTCTATAATGGTTCCGCCTGGTTGTAGGCGCCCATCGGCTTCTGCATCCTCAATCATCTTAACCGCCATACGGTCTTTAACAGAATTCCCCGGGTTAAAGGTTTCTACTTTAGCTAGCACTAAAGCATCTATATCTTCAGTTAGTTTATTCAGTTGTACCAAAGGGGTATTCCCAATAGTCTCTAATATATTTTTAGCGTATTTCATAGCATTCAATGTTCTGCCATAAAGATAGTATAGTTTTTATGCAATTGAAATACTATTCGATAAAGTTGTTTCTTACTCAAACTTAATGGCTTTCACCGGAGCAATACGAGTAATGATATATGAAGGTAATAAAAGCATAAGCAGACAAACTACTAACACCCCTGCATTAAGTAATAGAATATGCAATGGGTTAAGATATATAGGAGCTTCAGTTACATAATAGGTCTCTGGTGGTAACTTCACAAATCCGAATTTTTGCTGAAGTAATAGCAAACCGATACCTATTGCATTTCCCCAAAGTATTCCTTTTCCTATTAGATACACTGCGTTATATAAAAATATTTTTCGGATGCTCCAATTGGTGTTTCCAAACGCTTTTAGCATTCCAATCATTGGGGTACGGTCTAATACCAACACCAATAGCGCAGTGATCATATTAATGCCCCCCACCAAAATCATAATACTTATAATAAGTACAATATTAAAATCGAAATATGAAATCCAATCAAAAATAAACGGATACTTATCTAGTATACTTTGTGAATTTAAATTAGAAGGAATCTGATTATAAATCAAGTTTTCGGTTTCGTTAATTTTGTCAAAATCATTGACAAAAATTTCGAAATTTCCAATCTCGTTAGCTTCCCATTTATTTATACGTTGAATATGGCGTAAATCCATAATTACATACGAAGCATCAAACTCCTGAAAACTACTATCGTACAACCCAACAATATGTAACTTCATCTGATTAGGAATATCGCTGCCGTTATCTTTTAGGAAAAAGGCTGTCACCACATCGCCTACTTTCACCTCTAACCTGTTAGCCATGTAAGAAGACATTAAAATATCTTCATTTCTATCCCCTGTATAATCGGGTAATACTCCTTCTACCAAAAAGTCCTGCATATACTCCCAATTATAGGCGGCACCTACTCCTTTGGCAATAATACCTTCAAAGGTTTTTTCAGTACGTATAATTCCGCCTTTACCGGCAACTGCCTGTATATGCTGAATATTAGGAATATTAGTAAAGTTGGGATAAAATTTTTGTTCCTTAGAAATAGGATTTACGGAAACATCAGATTGATTGGTACCATATTCAAATATCTGAATATGACCATTAAAAGCCGCAACCTTCTCACGTATTTTGTGTTGCAATCCAAAACCAGTAGCAATAGCTGTTAGCATCATTACCAAACTAATAGCAATAGCTACAATTGCTATTTTTATTATTGATGCCGAAATACTATTTTTATCTTCTTTAGCAGTAGCAATTCGCTTTGCTATAAAATATTCAAAATTCAAGCTATATGGTTTCTTTATTACGTCTCAAAAATACATTTTTATTATTGGCTATACTACTTTTTTCCTGCGGAAACAATTTGGCCGCCGATAATAAAACCACCACTCCTATAAAATCTGAAACCGTTAAAGCCCCCCAAATACGCACCGGAGCCGAAAACATAGAGGCATACCTACCGCTACTAAAGGATAAAAAAGTTGGTGTGGTTACCAACCAAACCGGCATCTTACAACATACCACTACACAACGTATGCAAGGAGGTGTTTTATCTACTTCTGAGAATATTCATTTGGTAGATTTCCTTCTTAGTAAGCACATTCACCTTACCAAAATATTTGCTCCAGAGCATGGGTTTAGAGGTACTGCAGATGCTGGTGAACATATTAAAAATGGTAAAGATATTACTACCGGACTACCTATTATTTCGTTATACGGAAATAATAAAAAACCAACAGATAAGCAACTAGAGGGTTTAGACGTTTTAGTTTTTGACTTACAAGATGTTGGCGCCCGATTTTACACCTATATTTCTACGTTGCACTATGTAATGGAAGCCTGTGCAGAAAACAACATTCCATTAATTGTTTTAGACAGACCTAACCCGAATGCACATATTATTGATGGCCCTGTATTAGAAAAAGAAAATAAAAGTTTTGTAGGAATGCATCCAGTACCTGTGTTATACGGAATGACCATTGGAGAATATGGTAAAATGATTAATGGTGAAAAATGGTTAACAAATGGCATACAATGCAACCTTACGGTAATACCTTGTAAAAACTACACGCATAATAGCACCTATAGTTTACCAGTAAAGCCTTCTCCTAATTTACCTAACGACAGGGCTATTGCATTATATCCTAGTTTATGCTTTTTTGAAGGGACAAATGTTAGTGTAGGTAGAGGTACCAATATACAGTTTCAGGTATATGGAGCCCCCTATTTTTCTGATACGAAATTTGAATTTACGCCTGGTCCTAATGAAGGTGCTAAAAACCCTAAATACAATGGCACTAGGTGTTATGGATATAACCTAACAGGTATTAACCGCCTAGAGAAACTAGAATTAAAATGGTTGCTAAATGCATATAATATAACCCCCGATAAATCGGAATTCTTTATATCTTTTTTTACAAAATTGGCTGGCACTAAAAAGCTACAACAACAAATTAAACAAGGTTTATCTGAAGAAGCTATTAGAGCCAGTTGGACAAAAGACCTTAACAGTTTTAAACTTACCAGAAATAAGTACCTTATCTATGATTAAAGCTTAATACGCTTTTTCATCTCTTCCACTATATTAAATGCAGCCGGACAAATAGCCGTATTTTTTAAAGTAAGGTTGGTAATCTGATGAAACTTTTTTCGATCGGTATGCGGATATTCTCTGCATGCCTTTGGGCGTACCTCATAAATTAAACAGTAATTATCGGTATCTAAAAATTTACATGGTACCGACTGTAATACATGGTCGTTATCTTCATCTACTCTCAAATACTGATCTATAAATTGCTGAGGTTTTAATTTTAAATGCTTGGCAATACGATCAATATCTGCATTGGTAAACAATGGTCCTGTAGTTTTACAGCAATTGGCACATGAAAGGCAATCGGTTCTTTCAAACTCCTCCTCATGTAATTCCTCCATAACATAGTCAAGATTTTTTGGAGGCTTTTTTTTAAGCTTTGCAAAGTACTTCTTATTCTCGTTATGTTTATCTTTGGCCAGTTGCGGCAATTGCTTTAAAATAGTTTCCAAAATATAACTGTTTCTACTGCAAAAATCTTAATTATAAATTTATTTCGCTACATATGAAGGATCTTTTTGGAAAAGCTATACTAGATTATCAGTTGGGGAACTATACCGAGGACATTAAAACAGAAACTTCTATTTCTGAAGAAGATGATTTACCTCTTCCTTATTTATTTAGAGACTATGATGAAATGCCGAGCCTAGAAAAAAAAGCATTGGATATAACATCTGGTAGCGTTTTAGATATTGGTTGTGGAGCAGGGAGTCATTCCTTATACCTTCAAAACACCAGAGGTTTAGAGGTTACAGCCGTAGATATTTCTCCTAATGCTATAGAAGCCTGTAAATTAAGAGGTGTTAAAAATGCTATTAGCCTAGATGTTATGACTATGACCTCTAACAACAAATACGACACGCTATTGTTATTAATGAATGGTGCGGGAATGTGTGGACGTTTAGAAAAACTTACTGCATTTTTAGAAAAACTAAAAACACTAATTGCTCCGGGGGGTCAAATACTTTTAGACTCTTCTGATATTATTTACATGTTTGAAGACGATGAAGAAGATGGTGGCGTATGGATACCGGCCGATAAATCGTATTACGGAGAAGTAGACTATATAGTAAAATACAAAGGTGAAGAAGAACCCGCTTTTGACTGGATGTATATTGACTATGACACATTAAAAAAAGCCGCTGATTACAACGGCTTTAAATGTACTTGTATTTTAGAAGGAGAACATTATGACTATTTAGCCCAGCTCTCTTTATAATCTTTTATCTTATAAAGATCCTAACCAATCTGACTGGATTTCAGTTTCTTGAACTCCAATATTCTTAGCATTAGTCACAAACTTTTTCATAGCTTCAGTTTTAGAAAACTCTTCATAAGCTACTGCTATAGACTGATCTTCTCTAGCAAAAGAGCCATCAGCTATTTTTTTACCTACTTCAGTGCTATAAAAGTCAATCATTACTTGCATGTCTTCTGCACTCAAGTATTGCGAATAAACAACTGCAAGATTATCTAACACCATATCAACTTTTTCTTTTGAAGTAGATTCATCTCCTCCATTAGAAAGGTATAAATTAGAATAAAAAGTAGCTTTTCCATTAACCTTAAACAACTCCACTGCCTTATCTTTAGCAGAAGTTTGAGCCGAAACCTGTAGTCCAATAAATGCTATTAAAACAAAAATAATTTTTTTCATGAGCTTATATATATTAGTAGTTTAGCGTAAAAATAGAACTTTCTACTAATATTAAATAACTTATAACATTTTTTTTTAATTTGTTACGGAATGTTTAAATATTTATGAGTTTGTAAAGAAACTTTCCATTTCGGGTTTTTCATTACATAATTTACAATATCAGGAACCACCTCATTTCGCTTACTCCATTCCGGTTGTAAATATAAAATACAATTGTTATTTACCTTTGCCGCTTGTTCTTCCGCAAACTTAAAATCGTGTTTGTTATACACAATTACCTTAAGTTCATTGGCAGCTTCATAAACCTCTTTAGTCGGTAATTTTATTTTTTTAGGCGATAAACACACCCAATCCCAAGTACCTGTAAGTATATATGCACCTGAAGTTTCTATATGTGTTTTAACCCCTTTAGCTTTTAATGCCTCTGTTAAAGGCCCCATATCCCAAGTTAAAGGCTCACCTCCGGTAATTACTATAGTATCAGAATACTTTATGGCATTCTCAACAATTTCAGATATTTCTGTAGGAGGGTGTAAATTTGCATTCCAGCTTTCTTTAACATCGCACCAATGACAACCTACATCGCATCCTCCAACTCTAATAAAATACGCTGCGGTACCTTTGTAGTATCCTTCTCCCTGAATAGTGTAGAACTCCTCCATTAATGGCAACCATAATCCTTGGTCTACCAGATTCATTACTTCTTCTTTACTCATTTTCATTTTGCAAAGATACTAACTTAAACCCTAACGCCTATAGCGGTAACTTAAAGAACTTTAAATATTATAAAACTTTATTAATTTCTTTATCAATGGTTTTCTTTTCCTTGATAATACCCTAATTTTACGTAAAAATGGTATCGAAATATTTATCATAACAACAAAGCTTTGGTTGGTTATAATTTTTTTCACCCTTTTATCTACGATAAATTTATTTACCTATGAAAAAGTACACCCTTAAAATATCAATAATTGTGATTATCATATCACTTGTAATTACATCCTGCGCAAGTGATGCCGAAAACGAATTCTTAATCACTAAAGATCAGGTAGGATTACTAACCCCTACCACACATTTAGATGAATTAGAAACTATTTTTGCTAAAGATTCTGTTTCTGAAAGTGCCTACGAAGGTGAATTACGCTATGCAAGTACCGAGCGTTTTGAAATTTTTGATAAAACCGGTGCACCTTTACTAGAAATAACGCCAGCTAAGGATAGTATTCACACCATTAGAAGCATTAAAATTATAAGTCCTAAATATTATACCAAGTCGGGCATTACAGTTAATAGTACATTTAAGGATATAAAAAAACAGTATCCCATAAGTTCTATTGATAATTTATGGACCTCTGTAGTAATTCATGTAAATGATTTGAATGCTCACTTTACCATTGATAAAAAGAATTTAGATCCTAAATTTTTAAAAAACACCCTTTACGATGTAACCGAAAATGATATTCCGGAAACAGCTCCGATAAAATACTTTATGATTGGGTGGTATTAAAAACAGATTAATGAATAGTATTTTAATTTTTCACGATAATAGCTGCTCTTCCTCTATACTAATAAAAAAAATAGTAGAGAACACATTTTCTGAAATTGTAATAGAGGACAAAACTAAAGTAAAGATATTTAGTCCGGCGGTGTTAGAATCTTTTATTAAGGAGGAAGAAATTCACGAGCATAATATTTTTGGAAACCAGTTACAATCTATTAAAACTTTATCGGGAGGCGAACAGAAGAAGGCTCTACTACAATACCTTATACATGAGCAACCTGAGATATTACTACTAGATAATCCTTTTGATCATTTAGACGCTCAATCGCAACAAGAACTTCATCATACCTTAAAAGATATTTCAACAAAAGTGCAATTGGTATTATTACTAAGTCGCAAAAAAGATATCCCTGACTTTATGACCAAAAAGTATCTTGCCAACAACAATAAGCTTTCTGCTTATAAGGAGTTTTCAAAAAGTACATTTGTTAACGATAGTATTACTATTCCAAAACCTATAGAAGCACAACACTATAACGACACCTACCTTATTCAATGTAAAGAGATTTCTGTTTCATATGGAAATAAACACATTCTTAAAAATATTAATTGGAATATTAAACCAGGAGAATTTTGGCAATTAACAGGGCCAAATGGATCAGGTAAAACCACTTTGCTAAGTATGATTACTGGAGACAATGTGAAAGGGTATGGTCAAGAATTATATCTATTTGGACACAAAAAAGGATCGGGTGAAAGTGTTTGGGAACTTAAAAAAAACATAGGCTACTTTACTACTAATCTCACCCAACAATTCACAGGGAGATATACTGCCATTGAAATGATTATTGGCGGTTTCTTTGATGCTGTTGGGTTATACAATAAACCTACTGAAGTACAGCTAAAAATTGCCTCACAATGGTTATCGGTAATGGGATTAGAAAATTTTGAAAAAACCTATTTCAAAGAACTCTCACTTGGCTACCAACGCATGATTATGATTGCTAGAGCCATGGTAAAACATCCTTTATTACTTATCTTAGACGAACCTACAACCGGATTAGATGAAGATAATGTGCGTATACTGGTTAATTTTATCAATAAAATAGCTGCAGAAAGTACTACCGCTATTTTATATGTTTCACATCGCAAGGAAGAAGGATTAACCCCTAAATACCATTTTACACTATCGCCATCCGAAAACGGTTCAACAGGCAAAATACACTAAGACATGAAAAAGTTTATCATTCAGAAAACCCCTTTTGTAGTACCCACTACCGACGGAAAACTTATAGAAGAGCATTTTGGTAATGCAACCAATGAGAATAAAGATATAAGCATTGCCCATATGATTGCCCCACCGGGATGGAGCGAGCCATTCCAAACTCCCGAATTTGACGAGTACACCTATATCATTAAGGGTAAAAAACAATTTATTATAGAGGATAAAACTGTTGTTTTATCTGCAGGAGAATCCATAAAAATTTTAAAAAATACCCGAATTCAATACTCAAATCCATTTGAGGAACCTTGTGAATATATTGCTATTTGTACTCCAGCATTTTCAATGGATTTAGTATATCGGGAAAACGAATGATATGAAT
>NZ_BRVP01000016.1 GCF_027924145.1 Neptunitalea chrysea
GTTATTTAGAAAAAAATATCTTATGAAGAAATTGATTTTTGTATTTTTCTTGGGGTTTTTGCATGTTTATGTAGTTGCACAAACAAAGAAAACTGTTGTTAAAAAACATGTTGAGTATTTGGCTTCTGATAAGTTGCAAGGGCGTAATGTAGGAACCAAAGGGATAGAAAAGGCAGCTACTTATATTGAGAGGTATTTTAAAAAAAATAAAGTGAAACCATTTTTCTCTAGCTATAGAGATACTTTGGGGAATTTAAGAAAGGTAGCTTTTAATGTTGTAGGGGTTGTACCTGGTACTGATGAGGAGCTAAAAAACGAATATGTGGTTATTGGGGCACATTACGATCATATAGGTTTTAAAAAGGAAGCGAATAGTCAGGATAGTATTGCAAACGGAGCCAATGACGATGCTTCTGGTACGGCTGCGGTTTTGGAGTTTGCTAAATATTTTTCTAAAAAGCATACAAACAAAAGAAGTATAATATTTGTGTTGTTTACAGCAGAGGAAATGGGACTTTTAGGATCTGAATATTTTGCTGATAGACTACGAGAGCAGAATGTTAATGTTTATTGTATGCTTAATTTTGAGATGATTGGAGTACCTATGAAAGGTGATGCAATGAGTTATGTAACCGGATATGATATGTCTAATATCGCAGAAGTAATTAATAAAAAGGCGGACACCAAATTAGCTGGTTTTTTACCAACGGCTAAAAAATATCAATTGTTTAAAAGGTCAGATAATTTTTCGTTTTATTCGGTATTTGCCGTGCCTTCTCATACTTTTAGCACCTTCGATTTTACAAATTTCGATCATTATCATGGCGTTAATGATGAGGCCGATCAAATGGATTATCTGCATATGACTCAATTTATTAATCAATTTATTCCTGCCATTACCTATGTGTGTAATGAAACAGCGAATGTGGTTAAATTAAAATAGAATGAAAAATGTTATTGTAACAGGAGCTAGTAGAGGTATTGGTTATGGATTAATTCAGTTACTAGCTCAATCAGATTGCAACGTATTGGCTATTTCCCGAGATCAATCTAGAATTAAGGAATTAAATATAGAAACGGTTAAAGGAATGGCACTTGATATCACCTTAGAAGAGGGGTTTAATAGTGTGGTAAGTTTTATTGAAGAGGCTTGGGAAGGCAAAGTAGATGTTCTTATAAATAATGCTGGGTTTTTAATAAATAAACCTTTTCAAGAGCTTACCAAGGATGATTTTATGAAGGTTTATGACGTAAACGTTTTTGGAGTTGCCCAAATGATTCAGACTGTACTTCCATTTATGAGCTCTGACGGACATGTGGTTACTATTAGTTCTATGGGAGGTATTCAGGGCAGTTTTAAGTTTGCCGGACTAGCAGCTTACAGTTCTAGTAAAGGAGCTGTTATTACATTGTCTGAATTACTTGCAGAGGAGTATAAAGAGAAAGGACCATCTTTTAATGTATTGGCATTAGGAGCAGTTCAAACGGAGATGTTAGAAGAAGCATTTCCGGGTTATAAGGCTCCTATAACAGCAAATGAAATGGCATCATATATAAAGACGTTTGCTCTTGAGGGTGCAAAATTTTATAATGGTAAAGTTTTACAAGTTTCTAGCTCAACGCCTTAAATAAATGGATACGGTTTTAGAAAAATATTTACCTGAAAAAGCTGTTGCTGCATGTTTGGAGTTGATAAAGACAAATCATGTGCATTTAAAGATAGTAAATGAAAGATTGACAAGGCATGGCGATTATAGAAAGAACCCTGATGGGAGTCATCAAATTACAGTAAATTCAAGTTTAAATAAATATAAATTTCTAATTACATTAATTCACGAAATAGCACATTTGGTAGCCTTTAAAAAGTATGGAAATACAATAAAACCGCATGGAAAAGAGTGGAAGCATACCTTTAGAGAGCTTATGTTGCCATTTATACATCCGGCAATTTTTCCATCTAAATTATTATCGGTAGTGGCAAATCATTTTAAAAATCCCACGGCTAGCAGTGATACAGATGCTAAATTAGCATTAAGTTTACATCAGTACGATAAAAAGACTGATAAAAATTATATATTTGAAGTACCATATGGAGAAAAATTCAGAATATATAACGGAAAAATATTCAAAAAAGGGAATAAACGCATAAAGCGTTATGAGTGTGTAGAAATTTCTTCAGGTAAAATATATCTTTTTCAGCCTCATGCAGAAGTTGAGCTTTTGTTTTGACAACAAACATCTAACAACTAATTATGAATAAGAATTATTATGCAATTTTAATGGCGGGTGGCGTAGGATCACGATTTTGGCCAGTAAGCAAAAATGACTTTCCAAAACAGTTTCACGATATGCTAGGGACAGGTGAAACATTGATACAAAAAACTTTTGGGAGGTTAAGTAAATTAATTCCAAGTGAAAATATCTTAATATTAACTAATGAAAAGTATAATGATTTAGTACTTGAACAATTGCCTGAGGTAACAGAAAGACAAGTATTGCTAGAACCTGCAATGAGGAATACTGCTCCTTGTATTTTGTATGCTTCTATGAAAATTCAAAAAGAAAATCCGGATGCTGTAATGATTGTGGCACCAAGTGATCATTGGATAGAGGATGAAGATACTTTCATAAATGATGTAAATGAGTGTTTTGAGGCTTGTGAGAAAACAGATATATTAGTAACACTAGGAATTAAGCCAACATTTCCTAATACAGGGTATGGATATATAAAGTTTGAAAAGGAATGTGAAGATGCTATTAAAAAGGTAGCTCAGTTTACTGAGAAACCTGATTATGAAACGGCAAAGAAATTTTTAATAACAAAGAGTTATTTATGGAATGCTGGTATTTTTATCTGGAGTGCTAAAAGTATTGTTAGTGCATTTGAAAAGTATCAGGATGAAATGACGGCTCTTTTCAGAAAAGGGATCGATGATTACAATACGGATGGAGAACAGGCTTTTATAGATGAGAACTATCCGAAGGCAGAGAATATCTCAATTGATTATGCTATTCTTGAAAATGCACCTAACGTATATGTACTACCGGTTTCATTTGATTGGAACGATTTAGGTACTTGGGGTTCTTTGCACGCAAAATTAGAAAAGGATCATAACGATAATGCTGTTGTTAATGCCAAGACATTACTTATTGAGGCTTCTAATAATATTATTAGAACGAGCAGTAAGGATAAAATAGTGGTGGTAGATGGCCTTTCTGATTATATTATTGTAGATAAGGATGATGTGCTAATTATTTATCCTAAAAAGAAAGAACAGGATATTAAAAAAATAAGAAACGAAGTAAAAGATATCTTTGGAGAGCATTTAGCGTAGTATGAAGAGAACGTCTGAAAAGAATGATGAAGTTGAAGGTGAATTAGATAATTCTACTACCGAAGTAAAAAAAGATTTTACAGGTTTTATTGGGAGTCTTAAAAAGTTTTTGGTAGATCTTCTAGATATTCGAGAGAATACAGATAGCAAAAGTACCATAGAGGGTATTAAGGCTGATATACCTTTTAAAGGACATACTGCATGGATTTTAGTATGCTCTATTTTTATAGCGTCTATTGGGTTAAATGCTAATTCTAATCCCGTAGTGATAGGGGCGATGTTAATTTCGCCTTTAATGGGGCCTATTTTAGGAATGGGACTATCACTTGCTATTAACGATATTGATACGCTAAAAAGGTCGCTAAATAACTTTTTGGTCATGGTGGGGCTAAGTGTACTAACAGCCTTTTTATTTTTTAGTTTTTTTCCACTTAAAGATCAATCTTCAGAATTATTAGCCAGAACACAACCAGATATTAGAGATGTTTTAATAGCCTTTTTTGGAGGTATGGCGGTTGTTATTGCCCGTGCTAAAAGAGGTACCATTGCAAGTGTAATTTTTGGAGTAGCTATTGCAACGGCATTGATGCCTCCTTTGTGTACTGTAGGGTATGGCTTGGCAGTATGGCAACCAGATTTCTTTTTAGGTGCTTTATATCTTTTTGTAATTAATACCATTTTTATTGGCTTGGCAACTTATTTGGTACTTAAGGTGCTTAAGCTTCCTATGGTGCGCTATGCTAATTCTAAAAGGAGAAAGCGTACTATGCAGCTAGCTTCTGTAGTTGCATTAATTGTTATGGCACCTGCTATCTATACTTTTTATAAAGTATTTCAAGAAGCAGTATTTGTTAACCAGGCTTCTAAATTTATAGATGAACATATTAAAACGTATACGTTTGACGATCAAGGTTTTTTTATTGATAAGTTTTCTACAATCTCTTATAATGATGGTGAAGATTCAACAATAGAGCTTGTTTTTGGAGGTGATGAAGAAATTCCACAGAAAGTGGTAGAAACTTGGATTACTCAAAAAGATAAATATCCGAGATTAAAAGAGGCAAAGCTCGAAATAAAGGGGGGAGGAAAAGATAGAGCGGGGTTAGAGCTTAGTTATATGAAAAAAATTAATGAGTATAACAAAGAGCAAATTAAAACCAAAGATGAGGAGCTTGTTTATCTAAGAGAAGAGCTGGTGAAAGCCCAAAAAAATATAGGAAAACATATTCCGTTTGAAGATGTATCTAAAGAACTAAAAATTAATTATCCTGAAATAGGAATCCTTAGTTATGGTAATTTTGTATCTAATAATTTTAAGAAATTAGATACGGTTACTGTGTTTAACGTAAAATGGAATGATTCAATAAAACTTTCGGAATCCTCAGCTGATAGAATGGCTAAGATACAGGCTTACTTGCGCCAACGACTAAAAGATACTCGTATAGAGGTAAAACAAATGGAGAGCGATTAAGAATTAATCTCTTTCCTCTATATACATTTGTCTAACTTTCTTGAATAACTCGGAAGAATAAACAAAGTCGGTAACGGCTTCGTTATCGGTTTTAAATATTTCTTTGTTAGAGCCTTCCCATTCTTTAAGTCCTTTACTTAAAAAAACTATTTTTTCTCCAATTTCCATAACCGAGTTCATGTCGTGTGTATTAATTACGGTAGTAATGTTATACTCATTAGTAATTTCATGAATAAGGTTATCAATTACGATGGCTGTTTTAGGGTCTAGCCCAGAGTTGGGTTCATCGCAAAATAAATATTTTGGTTTGTTGGCAATAGCACGTGCTATTGCAACTCTTTTTTGCATCCCACCTGATATTTCGGCAGGAAGTTTATTGTGAGCATCAACTAGATTTACGCGTTTTAATACAAAATCAACTCTGTCTTGCATTTCGCTTCTAGATTGATTTGTAAACATCTTAAGCGGAAACATAACATTTTCCTCTACGGTCATAGAATCGAATAAAGCACTACCTTGAAACACCATTCCCATTTTCTGACGGAGTTCGATACGTTCATCGGCAGTCATTTGAGAATAGGGTTGATTGTTGTAATATATGGTTCCTTGTTCAGGAGTAAATAATCCTAGTAAAGATTTTAGAAAAACAGTTTTACCAGATCCACTTTGACCTATAATAAGATTAGTTTTACCACTTTCAAAAGTGGTACTAACTCCTTTTAGGATGTGTGATTCTCCAAACGATTTATGTAAATTTTCAACTGTAATCATAATTGTTTATCCTAAGAGTAATTGAGTGATAAAATAGTTAAGTAGAATGATAACTATACTTGTCCATACAAATGAAGTTGTACTTGCTTTTCCAACTTCAAGTGCTCCTCCCTTCATGTAATATCCATGATATGATGGAATAGTCGCTAGAATAAAAGCAAAAACAATTGTTTTTATAAAAGCATAAGTAATGTGAAAAGGAATAAGATTTGACTGAACCCCTTGAATAAAGTCGGCGCTGTTAGTGTATCCTCCGTATACAGAAGCAGCCCATCCTCCTAAAATACCTAAAAACATACTGGTTGCTACCATAAAAGGATATAGCATAAGCGCAACAATTTTTGGTAATACAAGATAATTAAGAGGGTTTATACCCATAACCTCCAAAGCATCTATTTGTTCTGTTACACGCATGGTTCCTATGCTAGAGGTAATGTAAGATCCCATTTTTCCAGCCATAATTATAGAAGTAAAGGTGGGACCAAACTCCAAAATAACCGATTGTCTGGTAGCAAAACCAACTAAGTATTTCGGAATTAAAGGATTGTCTATATTAAGAGCAGTTTGTATAGCAACTACCCCTCCAATAAAAAAGGAAATAAATATAACAATACCTAGAGAGCCATAAATAAGGTCTTCTACTTCTTTTAAAATAAGGTTTTTTGTGATAGACCATTTTGTAGGCTTATAGAAAACATTTCCAATCATTAAGAAATAGCTTCCAATTGCGTGTAAATATTTCATTTGTCTAAGTTACGATGCTAAAGTAAAAAAAAATTACAGTTTAACTGTTTTAACCTTGTTTTAAAGTTTCAGAAAACTGAATAGATTACATTTGCTTAAAAATATAGTAAAATGCAAAGAAATATTTTAGTAGTACTTTTTTTGGTTTGTACGATGAGCTTGTATGCGCAAAAAGAGACTTATGAACAACCTAAGTTAGTTGTGGGTATTGTAGTAGATCAAATGCGATACGATTATATTCCGAGGTTTTGGAATAGATACGGAGAAGGAGGTTTTAAGCGCTTGGTAACAGAAGGGTTTAATTGTAAAAATAATCAGTACAATTATGCTCCTACTAAAACAGGTCCTGGCCATGCTTCTATTTACACAGGAACTACGCCTGCAACACATGGAATTATAGGAAATGATTGGTATGATAAAGTAACTAAAACAACCGTTTATTGTGCGCAAGATGATAGTGTACAACCTGTAGGTACTACCAGTATGTCTCATAAAATGTCTCCTATGCGTTTAATAGCAACTACTATGACAGACCAGTTAAAACTTGCTACGCAAGGTAGAGGTAAAGTTATTGGTGTTTCATTAAAAGATAGAGGAGCTATATTACCAGCAGGTCATGCTGCGGATTACGCATTTTGGTTTCAAGGGAAAGACGAGGGGGCTTGGATTACTAGTAGTTTCTATACAAATGAATTGCCTAAATGGGTTGCTAAGTTTAATAAATCTAAAGCAGCCGAAGTATATAAAAAGCCATGGAATACTTTGTATAATATCAATACCTATGTAGAAAGTGGAACTGATGATAATGATTTTGAAGGAAAGTTTACAGGGGAGGAAAGACCTGTTTTTCCTCATGAATTAAAAAAACTTTGGTTGTTGAATAAAGGGTTTGATATTATTAAAGCAACTCCTTACGGAAATAGCTTAACGGCAGATTTTGCTATTGAAGCTATCAAAAATGAGGAAATGGGTGCCGATGATATTACTGATTTTTTAGCAGTTAGTTTTTCTTCTACAGATTACGTGGGGCATAAATTTGGAGTAAATTCAATTGAAGTGGAAGATACCTATTTACGATTAGATAAGGATTTGGAAAGAATCTTAAATTTCTTAGATGCTCAAGTAGGAAAAGGAAATTATACTGTTTTCCTTACTGCTGACCATGCAGCTGTGTATCCACCATCTTATTTACAATCAAGAAATATTCCTGCAGGATATATCGATAATAAAGCCATAAAAGAAAAGTTAACCACTTTTTTAACGGATAAATATGGTACCGCTAAGGTAATTGAAAATGCCTCAAATAATCAGCTATTTTTGAATATGGAAGAGCTTACTAAGTTAAACTTAGATGTAACTCAGGTTGAAAATGAGATTGCAGCTGAACTAAGAACATATGAGACTATTGCACAGGTGTATACAGGAACAGAAATGAGAACAAACAATTATACTCAGGGGATTCCTTCTAGATTACAAAAAGGATATAATCATACCAGATCTGGAAATGTGCTTATTGTTTTTGATCCGGCTTTTATAAGTTATAGTACTACGGGTTCAACACATGGTTCTGCCTATAGATATGATACTCATGTGCCTTTATTATTGTATGGATTTGGGATTAAACCTGGTAAGACTTATGAGCAAACAGAAATAACCGATTTAGCACCAACAATTTGTGCATTATTAGGTATTTCTTTTCCTGATGGTGCTATAGGAAATCCTATAGATAAAGCGTTGAATTAATGTTTACCGGTTAATTTTTTTAAAATTCCGGCATAACGATATTTTCTAATAAAAACACCTTCTTCATTGGTAACAATGTAAGGTGTTTTTTTTATGGAATGCTCTAGATAGCCTGCTATATTGTTGTAAAATACGCTGTAGCTTCTTTTTTTTAGGGCCATTTTTAAAGATGCTATAACGGTTATAATAATGCCATATCTTATTTTATACATAGCTTCTCCTTGCATTCTAATGGCTTTTTTGTTGTATGAGTTTCCGGTGGGTCTAAGGTGTTTAACTTTTAAATCTTTTAGCGTTTTAGTTTCAAAATTATGGTAATGGGCTAAAAGTTCGTCAACAGTATCCCATCCTATAGAAGTTCTTAAACCGTTCATTTTATTAAAACATTCAACCGAGTACGATTTAATAGGGCCTCGGGTATGATCCTTGTCAGCTATCGGTTCATATACCCATATCCCATCTTTTGATTCTATATAGCATAAACCACTACACATACCTAAATATTTATTGTTTTTATATGCTGCAGAAATCTCTTCTAAATAATTTTCTGGAAAAATTATATCTGCATCAAATTTGCATACAATATCATACTCGTTAAGCTGAGCTTTGGATAGCCCTTTATAAAAAGCCTGAACTACTTTTGCTCCTGGAATATGCTCACTTTTTTCTTGAGTAGTTACTTTTTGAATGAAAGCGAAATTTCTAGAAAACTCATCAATAATATTTTCCGTGGTATCGGTGGAGTTATCGTTAACTATAATAACTTTTTTAGGGAGTACGGTTTGATGAGTTAAACTGTCTAATGATAGTTTTAAACTTTTCTCTTCATTATAAGCAGGAATAATGATTAGAATTTGCATAGTTTATTTGTAATAATTAGGGGTTATTGTGCTGATTTATTATTATTTTCGTTGTAATTGTAAAAAAACAGTTAAATAAATGTAGTTATTATTATATTTAAATTTCAAAAACTCGAAGCAATGCAAAAAAACTACCTTTCAACAATCTTTCTGTTGTGTCTTTTTCTTATGGTTTTAAGCCATCAGGAAATAAAGGCCAACCATTTTAAAATACCAAAAATATCAAAAACAATTGGTAAGAGTGGAAGTTTAACATCTTTTAATCCTACTTTACCAATTCATAAAGCCATAGGAGGTACTTCCTCGGAGGTGTATGTGTGTGATGATGTATCTAATATAACAACAGTTTCAATAGCTCAAACATCGGTTGATTTTACATGGACTCAAGGTGGAACAGAAACTGCATGGGAGTATGTTGTGCAGGTTGCAGGAACTGGAGTGCCTACTGCAAACGGTGCAGCTGCTGGTAGTACATCTGTAAATGAAGGAAGTTTAGTAGCTGGTGAAGATTATGAAATTTATGTAAGATCAGATTGTGGTTCTGGTGGTTATGGTAACTGGATTGGGCCCGTAAACTTTACTACCTTATGTGGAGATGTATCTAATATAGTGGTTAGTGATATAACAGATGTAGATGCAGATGTTGTATGGGATGTAGCAGGCGCAGAGAATAACTGGGAATATGTAGTGCAACTAGCCGGTACAGGTACTCCAGGTGGTAGTGGTGTCTCGTCAGGTAGCAATAGTGTGACATTGTCTGGGTTAACTGCTGAAACAAACTATGAAATTTACGTAAGATCAGATTGTGGTTCTGGTAATTACGGTAGTTGGGTTGGGCCTATTAATTTTACGACTACGATTCAAACAGATTATATAGTTGATTGTACTACTGGTGGTACAGACGTAATTTATTGCTATGACAATAACGATGATACGTTGTTTTACTTTTCTACAACAACAGCATATACCATCTTAAATGTAGTGTTCAATGATGGTCTGGTAGAAGATAATGTAGATGTTATTAATGTATATGATAGTGATGGAACAACAGTATTGTATTCAGGATATGGAAATTTGGGTGATTTAGCCGGATTGTCTTTTTCCTCTTCAGGTGCTGGTATTTATGTTGAAATTTTATCCGATGGTGCTAACAGTTGTGCTACAGGTGAAATTTTTGGTTCTTTAGATATGAGTGTTTCTTGTGCTACGTGTACGCCACAAGATGTTGTTTTTGAAGTTTTTAATGATTGCGATAATGCTCCTGGTTTTTACGTAAACGTATTGATTAATGATATGGGGTCTGCAACAACCTTACTAATTGAAGATGATCAGGGGAGTGCTGTAGAGGTAGCTACAGTGGCCGACTTGTATAAAATAGGGCCATATGCAAACGGAACAAATGTAGAAGTTACCGTTACGAATGGAGATAATCCATTGTGTTTTGTAGAAAGTGATGTTCTTACGCAGACTACTTGTCCGCCAATGAGTACTAGTGAAACTGAGTATACTTATGAAGAGCTGGTAAAAGAGGTTTTAATTGGGTATGAGTGCTCGGAGGTATATAATGTTCAAGGGTCTACAGGGCTTAATTATGGGGTTGATTATAATGGAATAGGATATTTTTACAATTCGGATAATTTTGATTTTACTTCTGGGGTAGTTTTGTCTACGGGAGATATAGATGACGTTCCGGGACCAAATACTGGGAATAATTCTGGAGGAACACTAGGGTGGTTAGGAGATCCATACTTAACTACATTAGCTTCTCAGGTTTTACCTAACCCCACCACTACTTATAACGAGTCTTATTTGGAATTTGATTTTGTTCCACAGACCGATTTTATAAGTTTTGATTTCGTATTTGCTTCTATGGAGTATCAGGCGGCATTTGAATGTACATATTCGGATGTATTTGCTTTTGTCTTAACCGACCCTAATGGGGTGTCTACTAATTTAGCGGTTATACCAGGTACATCTCCGCCGCAACCTGTTACGGTTGTAAGTGTTCATGGTGGTGTTGGATCATGTGGGCCTGCCAATGCAGCTTATTTTAATGATTATATAGCCGTAGGAAGTGGCTCTATTAATTTTAATGGGTATACCACAGTTTTAACGGCTTCTTCAAATGTTACTGTTGGTGAAACGTATCATATAAAATTAACCATTGCCGATGCCGGTGATGCTAGTCTTAATTCAGCAGTATTTTTAGGAGCTGGAACCTTCAATATTGGAGATCCACTAGGACCAGATTTAACTCTTACAGATTTAACAGCTCCTTGTGAAGATGAAGAAGTTGTTTTGTCTTCCACAGATGATGGTAATACTACTTTTCAATGGTATTTTGAAGGTAATCCAATACCAGGAGAAACCAATAGCAGTTATACGGTACAATCTATTTCTAATGGAGGTTTAGGCACCGGTACATATGGTTTACAAGCTTTACAAGGAGGTGCAGGTGGATGTTCTAGTACTATAGAGGATGATGTTTTAATTGAATTCGCAGATTTACCAACCGTGAATTCTGTTGATGTGTATTTGATATGTGAAGATATAGATGATGGTTATGAAACATTTGATTTAACTTCTATGCAAGGTGCAATTTTAGGGGGGCAAACAGATGTGAGTTTGTCGTATTACCTAACGGAGCAAGGGGCCGAAGAAGATTTAAGTGCTTATTTGATTAGTAATCCTGCTGCATTTATAAATACGAATCAATATACACAAACGGTTTATGTGCGATTAGAAGATGATATTTTTGGTTGTGTTTCTGTAAATACAATTGATTTATTAGTGTCTAGTGTTATTGTAAATACACCTGATGATTTAGAAGTGTGTGATCAAGTAACTCCGAATGATAGTTTTGAAGAATTTGATTTAACAGTAGTTGAAGATGAAGTAATGTCGGCTATCACAACTCCTTCAGATTATACCATATCATATTATACGAATCAGATTTTTGCGGAAGGTGGTACTTTGTCAGAATCTATTAGTACTCCAGATGCTTTTACCAATACTAATTCTGGATCGCAAACTATTTTTGTACGTGTAGAAAATAATGTTTCTGGGTGCTATGATGTGGTTAGTTTTACTGTAATAGTAAATCAGCTTCCGGGAATAGTAACACCAACACCATTTTACGGTTGTGATGATGATGGAGACGGGTTGGTTACATTTTATTTAAATGAAAAGAATAATGAGATTATTAATGGGCAAACCGCTATAATGGTAACTTATTTTGAAACCATGACCGATTTAGTGGATAATAATGCTCCTTTAAGTAATGTATATCAGTCGACTTCAACAACGATATATGTAAAATTAACCAATGCCGATACTGGCTGCTACAACGTAACGGCCTTAGACTTGATTGTAGTCGCTCCACCAGTAGCTACGGTACCATCTTCTATACAGCTTTGTGATAATGACAATGATGGTTTTGGTTCTTTTGATTTAACCTATGTAGATAATGAGGTAACCCCTAATGATGGGAATACGTATCTAGTAACGTTTTATGGAACCGAGGTAGATGCCCAGAATGGGGTAAACAATTTTAGTAGCCCTTATGAGAATATAGTGCAGGATGCACAAACTATTTATGTACGAGTAGAAAACGAAACCACGGGTTGTTATGATGTAGTTGCTTTAGATTTAATAGTAGAGCCTACCCCTGTAGTACCTATGAATTTGCCAGATTTAGAATATTGTGATGATGTTGTAGCAGATGGTTATACAGAGTTTGATTTAAGTGAACAGGATGCTAATGTATATGATGGTCTAAGTACTTCCGATTATACAATTAGTTATTATTTATCACAAACAGGCGCAGAGATGGGGCTTGGCGCATTGGTTACGTCTTATTATACCAATATAATTCAATATCAACAAGAAATTTTTGTACGGTTAGAGAACAATTTAACAGGTTGTTCTACTATCCGTAGTTTTTTTATTATTGTAAATCCTAATCCTGTAATTAGTTCTTCATATGACCATACACTATCGTTATGTGATGATTTTGGAGAAGCTAATGATGAGACTACAGTATTTGATTTAACGGTAGAGAACGATGAGGTAACAGGTGGTGCTACAGGTTATGGAGTTACGTATTATGAAAGCCTAGCTGATGCAAAGGCCGGGACTAATGCAGTACCTGATGATACAGCATATACCAATGTGCTTGGAAATCCTTATACGATGTATATTAGGGTAGAGGACTTAAATACGGGGTGTTACTCTACTTCAACAGTAACGCTACGCGTGTTGAACAATCCGACTCCGCTATCAGCTATTGAACCTTTAGAGAGTTGTGACGACGACTTGGATGGCGATGAAAACAATGGACAGGTTGAATTTGATTTAACGATAGATGAGGTGGTTTTATTAAACGGGGAGTCCGGTGTAACAGCAATGTATTATGAAACTTATAATGATGCATTTAACGGATTAAATGCTATAGGGAACCCATCTGCATATTATAATATTACGCCATACCAACAAACTATATATGTAGCTGTTACCAATGATAACACAGGTTGTTTAACGATTGTAGATTTTGATCTAATCGTTATCCCATTGCCTGAGTTAACAGTAGAGCCTACGTATTATTTATGTGAGCTTGATAATAACGATGAGGAGGTTGTTCCACTTACCGATATGGATAGTTGGGTGTTAGCCGGGGCTGCCACCGGAGGTTATGAAATCTCTTATTACGAAACAGAGTCCGATGCTATCGCAGACCAATATCAGTATGCAGGACCTAATATTACGGTATATGGTACAGAGAGTATAGCAGTACGTGTGCAAGATACCCTTACCGGTTGTGTGCAAACACTTGCCTATACGATAGATATAGAACAAGCACCATTAGCTACTCCTCCTGATGTATATGCACTCTGTGAGAGCTTAGGAACTGATGGTTATTATAACAATGATGGGGTAGAGGTGTTTAACTTAACACTTTCTGCAGCAGCGGTGTTAGGGGGGCAGGATGCCACTGTTTATACAGTAACCTTATATGAAACCTATGCCGATGCAGAAAATCAACAAAATGAGCTGCCTGTAGATGAATGGGATGCATATGAAACGGGAAGTAATACTTTGTATGCTATAGTAACTAATAATAGTACAGGATGTATAAATGGAGATCCAATTACAATTGTACTTGAAGTGGAGTCGTTACCTGAGGTGGTATTAGATGAGTTAGGAGGCATTGTATGTGTAGATGCTACGAACAATCCTATAATAGGAACGGATTTAGGAGCGGGTTATACTTATGCATGGAATACCGGAGCTACATCTCCAACAATAGAGATTACCGAAGGAGGTGAATATTATGTTACCATAACTGATATTAACAGTTATAACCAGTGTAGTTATGAGAGTAACCATGTGTATTTAGAAGAAGCATCGTTGCCATCTGTGACCCCTATGGTGCTGCAATCTGAGATGTTTAATGGAGAGAATCGAGTAGAGGTTATATCGGAAGGAGTAGGGGTATCAGATTTCGAATATCAGTTAGATAATGAACCGATGCAGAGTAGTGGATTGTTTACTGGAATAGAGCCGGGAATACATACAATAACGATAACAGAGATGAATGGTTGTGGTAGTTTAACTTTAGAGATAAGTGTGATAGACTATATGAAATACTTTACTCCGAACGGGGATGGTGTCAATGATACTTGGAGGGTGATTGGATTGGAGAGCCAAACCAATGCACAGATATTTATATTTGACAGACAAGGTAAACTTGTAAAGCAAATGAGTTCTACCAGTGATGGGTGGAATGGTACTTACAATGGTAATATGCTGCCATCCAGCGATTATTGGTTTAAGGTGGTATACACAGAACCAAACACTGGAGAAGTAAAAGAGTTTAATAGTCATTTTACATTGAAAAGATAAATTTTAGAGCTTTATTTAATAATTAAGATTAAATACTTCGTGGGCTTGTCCCGAAGTAGTTTACTAAAAATAAAAAAGGATGCTTTTATAAGAGCATCCTTTTTTATTTGCCTGGTAATTTTGTTTTATTGTGCGGGTAACTAATAATGTTTATGGGTGATTATATCTTTTTTAAATGCGGTATTAAACACATCTCTGTATATATAACTTGTATTTTTGTATTTAATCTGGGAGACAAAAGGTCTAGAGGTTTGGTATTAAACTAGACAGATTTTGAAATTAGGGAAATCATTTTTCCAATGAAAATGAACTACTGAATTAGTTAGCCTATTTTTGGTAGTAGTTGAAGTAGCACCAAAATTGGTAGCGTTATAACCATTGGAGTTACGATTGTTATACTCACTATTAAATTTATACTTCAACAGTGAGTTCTGATTTAGATTTTGACAATGCATGAGTATAGCGGATAAAACGAATGTAAATAAACTAACATTGTTTTCTTATAGCATATACAATGTAATATCTAGGAGTAAAGAGTCTTAGGAATGGTCGTATACCTATTTTTTTAACAGGATTAGTCCATTTCTTAGAGTCGATAATTGTCCATCCCGTTTTTTCTAATAACCAATCTAATTGCCAATCTTCAAATTCATGATAGTGTCGATCCCATTTATCTGTTTTACTTTGATAGGCACTCGAAAACCAAAGTCTTAATGGAATTGAGATAATCAACTTTTCTGCTGGTATATCCTTCAGTAATGTGTATGGGTTTAATAGATGTTCCAAGATTTCAAAAGCGGTTACTAAATCTGTAGTAGTTGCTTGAACCTTTTCTCTATTTTCATCTAAATCTTCACCTGAAGTATTGGTAACATGGTAGCCTTCCTTTTTCATTATTTCAGAAAAAGGATTTACTATCCCTAGGTCTAATATACTTTCGGTTGTGGTTATATGTTTTTTAAGGAAACTTAAGGTTTCGTTATATCTTTTTTTGGGATAATACTTGTACATATTTTACAATACAAAATCATTGGATGCTAATATACAAGTTAATTCATTTAAACCTTATATGTTATCGCATTAATATTCATCCCTGCACCAACACTGGCAAACATAATAATATCTCCTTTTTCTATACTATGTCCTTCTATTTTCCCTTGGTTTACTAAGTCTAACAGTGTAGGTATTGTTGCTACCGAGCTATTACCTAGTTTTTGAATACACATAGGCATAATGTTTTCTGGTACGGATTCTTTATACTGTTTATAAAAACGCTTAATGATAGCTTCATCCATTTTTTCATTAGCTTGATGGATAAAAATCTTTTTAACATCGGAAATGGTATACCCTGAATTATCTAAGCATTCCTTCATTGCTTGAGGAACTTTCAAACATCCAAATTCATAAATTTTTCTACCTAACATTTTAATATAGCGTACATCGTCATGAGAACTAGATGAGTTATAAGAGGATCCCATTTCTAGATAATAAGCTTCTTTACTAGAGAAAGTCGCTGTTTCGTTTGATAGTATACCACAGTCTTCTGAAGTCTCTTCTATGATAGTAGCCCCTGCGCCATCAGAAAATATCATTGCATCTCTGTCGTGTTTGTCAACTACTCTAGAAAGAGTTTCAGCACCAATTACAAGGCATCTTTTGGCCATGCCACTTTTAATAAAGGCCTTTGCATGTATTACACCTTCTACCCAACCCGGGCATCCAAATATAAGATCATATGCAACACATTTAGGATTCTCAATACCTAAAGAATGTTTTACTCTGGCGGCTATACTAGGTACCATGTCACTTTGTATGGTATTGTGTTTTACATCTCCAAAGTTATGGGCTACAATTATATAGTCTATTGTTTCAGGGTCTATTTCGGCATTTTTAATAGCATTGTCGGCTGCAAAATAGGCGATGTCAGAGGTGGTGTGGTGTTCTTTAGCATATCTTCGTTCACAAATTCCGGTGATCGCTTTAAATTTCTCTATTATAACATTATTTTCCTGTTCAAATTTGCTGCCATCATTGTTGAAAAACTCGTGATTACTAAACTCTTCGTTTAGTTGTACAGTGGTTGGAATATACGAACCAACCCCCGAAATTTTAATATTCATAAAACTGAACTTTTAATTTTGATAAAGTTATATTAAAAGCACGGTTTTTTCATAAATTTTAAATAATCGCTACGATGCCCAAATAAGGATAATATAATATTGTAAAACAATAAAGGCTTTTCTTTTTTTAGAAAAGCCTTTGTTTATAAGAGTTTTGGAAGGTGTTTTATTTTACATATATGATTCTATAGGAGCGCAAGTACATATTAAATTACGATCTCCATACGCTTCATCTACTCTTCTTACCGTTGGCCAAAATTTATTTTCAGCTATATGTGGAAGCGGATAAGCAGCCATTTGGCGTGTGTATGGAAAATTCCATTCATTTTCGGTTAACATTTTTAATGTATGGGGTGCATTTTTAAGTACGTTGTTTGGTTCTTCTGTATTTGTTTCATCAATTTCTTTTCTTATAGAAATTAATGAGTTGCAGAAGTTATCTAATTCTTCAAGGTTTTCACTCTCCGTTGGTTCAATCATGATGGTTCCGGCAACAGGGAAAGAAACGGTAGGGGCATGGAAACCATAATCTATAAGTCGTTTCGCTATGTCTGTAACCTCAACTCCATTCTTTTTAAACGGACGGCAGTCAATAATCATTTCATGTGCAGCTCTACCACATTCTCCTGTATATAGAGTGTTAAAATGCCCTTCTAACTTATTCTTTATATAATTGGCGTTAAGGATGGCATATTTAGTAGCGTCTGTTAATCCTTTAGCGCCTAACATGGTAATGTAACCATAAGAGATTAAACAAACCAAAGCACTTCCCCAAGGGGCAGAAGAAATAGCGGTAATTGCATTTTTACCTCCTGTAGTAACTACAGGGTTACCTGGTAAGAATTCTGCTAAATGTGCAGCTACACAAATAGGTCCAACACCAGGTCCACCACCACCATGAGGAATGGCAAATGTTTTATGTAAGTTTAAGTGGCAAACGTCAGCACCAATAGTAGCAGGATTTGTAAGGCCTACCTGGGCATTCATATTTGCACCATCCATATAAACTTGTCCGCCATTATCATGAATAATTTTGGTGATTTCTTTAATAGAAGATTCAAATACACCATGTGTAGATGGGTAGGTTACCATTAAAGCAGCAAGATTGTCTTTGTGTAGTTCAGCTTTAGCTTTAAGATCTTCTACGTCAATATTACCTTTTTCATCAGTTTTAGTTACCACTACTTTCATTCCGGCCATAACCGCAGAAGCAGGGTTGGTACCGTGAGCAGAAGCAGGGATTAAACAGATGTTTCTATGTGTATTGTTGTTGGCTTCATGATATGCCTTAATAACCATAAGACCTGCGTACTCTCCTTGAGCACCAGAGTTAGGTTGTAAAGAGGTTGCCGCAAAACCAGTAATAACATTTAATTGTTTTTCTAAACTAGTTAAAACCGTATGGTAACCTTCAGCTTGTTCAATGGGTGCAAATGGGTGAATGTTACTCCATTCTGCCCAGCTGATAGGGAGCATTTCAGAAGCAGCATTCAACTTCATGGTACATGAACCTAAAGAAATCATAGAATGATTTAATGATAAATCTTTACGTTCTAATTTCTTGATGTAACGCATTAAAGCAGTTTCTGAATGGTATTGGTTAAATACCTCTAGAGTTAAGAATTCAGAAGTTCTTTTGTTACTGTCTGGAATACCAGTAGTTTCTGTTAATGAAGTTACTTCTTCAAAAGTTGCTCCAACGGTTTCAGCAAAAACAGAAATAATAGCGTTGATGTCTGTTAAGCTAACCGCTTCGTTTAACGCTATAGCAATCGTAGCATCATCAACATAATAGAAATTAATGTCTTTACTTTCTGCCAACGTTTTTACTTTGGCAGCATCAGCAGTAACCAATAGGGTGTCAAAATAAGAATTGTTTTTAATTTCAATTCCTAACTTAGTAAGTTCTGTTGCAACCGTAGCGGTTGATTTATGAACCGTTTCAGCAATATAAGTAAGTCCTTTAGGACCGTGATATACAGCATACATACCAGCCATTACCGCTAGTAGTACCTGAGCCGTACAAATATTAGAAGTAGCTTTATCTCTTTTAATGTGTTGCTCACGAGTTTGTAATGCCATACGTAAAGAACGGTTACCATCAGTATCTTTGGTTACTCCAATAATACGTCCGGGAATATTTCTTTTGTATTCTTCTCTTGTAGCAAAATAAGCAGCATGAGGCCCTCCGTATCCTAACGGAATACCAAAACGTTGTGTAGTACCCACAACAACATCGGCTCCAAATTCTCCAGGAGGAGTAAGCATTACTAAGCTTAAAATATCTGCAGCAACCGCTACTTTAATTTCATTTTCATGGGCTTTGGTTACAAAATTTTCATAGTTGAAAACTTCGCCGTATTTTCCAGGGTACTGTAAAATAGCTCCATAGAAGTCATTAGAAAAATCAAACTCAGTATGGTTACCTATTACAAGTTCTATGTCTAAAGGAATAGCTCTTGTTTTTAGTAATGATAATGTTTGAGGCAGAATTTCGTTAGAAACAAAGAACTTGTTTACGTTGGCTTTTTTTTGTGGTCGACTCCTTACTTCGAATAGCATAGTCATAGCTTCGGCAGCGGCAGTACTTTCATCTAATAAAGAGGCATTTGCCAATTTCATACCGGTAAGATCAGTAATCATAGTTTGGAAATTTAATAAAGCTTCCAATCTACCTTGTGCAATTTCTGCTTGGTATGGGGTGTAGGCGGTATACCACCCTGGGTTTTCAAGAATATTTCTCTTAATAACAGAAGGGGTAATACTTTCGTGGTATCCTAGTCCGATATATGATTTAAAGATCTTGTTCTTTTGCCCAAGTTGATGAAGATGATTTAGATATGCGTGCTCACTCATAGCTTCTGGTAAGGCTAATGGAGTCGTTAATTTAATATCGTCTGGGATAGTCTCGTAGATAAGTTGATCCAGACTGTCAACACCAATAGTCGTCAACATTTTTTGTAAATCACTTTCATTCGGACCAATATGGCGTAAAGCAAAAGAATCTGTTCTCATTCGATTTTATGTAAATAATTGTATTGTTGAATTTTATGGGCGCAAAAGTACATATTAAATTTTTGATTACAATAGGTGTGAGGTTAAAGTTGTAAACTGAAAAGAGATGGTTGTAAACAAACTATTTTTGGTAAATTAACGCCGAAAAGAGGTGATTTTGAACGCTAAACACCATATTTTAAAAATAATAATATTTTTGTGGAATGAAATTTTTAAAAAACATACTTAAATTTTATATAGAGGGAAGTATTCACGTGGCGTTATCGGTGGTGTGCTTAACTGCGCTCACTTTTGAAAAATTTCATATGGGTTATGACTTAGATTTGTGTGCAGTCTCTTTCTTAGCTACTATTTCGAGTTATAATTTTATGAAGTATGCTACCAACGCTGAAACGTATTTTAGTGTTGCTACTGTCTATTTAAAAATTATACAGGGTTTAAGTATTTTTTGTTTTGTAGCTATGCTTGTGCTGGCATGCTTTTTAAGTATAGAGGTGTTAGGAGTATTAGCGTTATCTAGTTTTTTTACTGCCATTTATGCCTTACCATTATTGCCTGGGAATAAAAGCTTCAGAAATCTTAGTGGGTTAAAAATTTATATGGTAGGATTTTGTTGGGCGCTTATAACTGTAATAATTCCGGTGGTAGACGACCATGTGAAGTTAGATAATAGGGTATGGGTTGAGTTTGTACAGCGTTTTTTGCTGGTAATAATCTTAATTATACCTTTTGATATACGTGACCTTAAAGAGGATGGTTTAGTTTTGGGAACGTTGCCACAAAGACTTGGGGTTGCAAAATCAAAGGGGGTTGGGTATATATTGTTAAGTCTATTTTTTCTATTAACTTTTGTAAACCCGGTTATAGAAGCTAAAGAGGTTGGGGTAACTTTAAGTGTTACTGCCTTAACCGCTCTATTTATTGTATTTGCTAAAGAGCAGCAATCAAAGTACTATTGTGGTTTTTGGGTAGAGAGTGTGCCTATTATATGGTATGTAATTTATTTGTTGCTACCTTCTTTCTGAATCTCTGAATTTATTTTCTTTTGAAGCTCTTGTTTGTCTTTAGTACAGATGCATTTAACCTTCGATTTTTTAATAGCATTGGTTAATGCAGTATTTTTTTTGCTATATGCTTGACAACTTTTGCAGAACAGTAAATGGATACGTAGCTTAAACTTGTCTACAGCCGAGGCTTCGGCGTACTGACTTTGGTCGCAGATATAGCATGACTTTTCGCAGATCGATAAAAAAGTATTTTTCATATTTAATAATTTAAAACCAATTTTGTTTGAGGCAGTCAGCTAGGCCTGTGCGGGCACGGTGTATAATCACCCATAAATTAGACGGTGTTAACCCTAATTCATTACAAATAGTTTCGGTATCTAAACCTTCAATGGTTTTCATAGTAAATACCTGAGCTTGTTTTTGCGGTAGTTTGCTTAAGCAATTTTGTATAGCTATGCCAAGTTCTTCATTTTCCATCACTTCATGGGCATTTTTATCTTCTTCTGTAGCTTTTAAACTAATCCAATCTTTATTTTCATCTTCTTCAGAAGAAAATTGCATGCGGACTTCAGCCTTGCCTTTAGAAGAATTTATTTTTCGATAATGGTCTATTATTTTTCTTTTTAAAATAGCAAATAGCCACGTACGTTCTGTTGCTTCTCCTTTAAAATTAGGAATTGCTTTTAAGGCGGCCAAAAAAGTATCCTGAACTATATCCTGAGCAATTTCTTCATCGCTAACTCTAGCAACCGTATAGTTGAACAGGATATCGGCATGATGCTGAACCCATTGCTCAGGATGTAATTCATGTGGAAGCATAAATAATTTTTTTCAAAAATAGATTATTTTGAATAGAATAAGATCATTTAAGAGAAGAACATGCTAATGATCGTAAGATTCACTAATCGCCTTTTTTGATTTTTTTTTGCCTCTAAAAAATAGGAAGAGATGTATAAATAACATAATTCCAAGGTAGATGGTGTATTTGCCTATTTTAAAACTTAAGGCTTCAATGAGTTGTTGGGTTGAATTCTCGTGCAGGCTAAGTTTTAAGATTAAAAGTGCGAATCCTATGTTTAAAAGATAAAATCCAATTTTAAATAAGGTGTTTGTTGCAGCTGCAAGCTCCTCTCTGTTTTTAAAGATGTCATTCATGTAAATGATACTATTTTTAAAAAGAGTTTTGCCAACATAGAGGGTTAAAAAAAGTACGATAGGCAGGTATATTATATACCCTAAAATTGTTTTTGAAATTTCCATGATTCTAATTATTTGTTATTAATAAATTTTATGATAAGTGTAATATTCAGGTAGTGCATAATGCCTATAATAAACAGGATATACGCAGTTTTTAAGGATACTACTTCCGCCAGATTGGTTAGGTTGTGTATAGGCGGCCAATGGAGTATAGTAGTTGTACAATATCCAATGTTTAATAAGTAGTATCCTGTTAAAAGTATTTTATTGATTTTTACAGAGAGTTCATGGTTTTGGTTTGCTATAGATGTAATAAAGACCAAGCCATTTGAATAACACATAAATCCTACTTTAATAATAATTAGGCAATTAATAATTAGGTAGAGTAGATATGATAGAATGTTATAATTCATGACGTTAAATTTTTTAGAGCCTTATCTATGGTATTGTATTTAAATGAAAACTTCTGATGTAGTAATCGTTCAGGGTGTACATACCTACTTTTTAAAACCAATTCGGTTTCAGTACCAATTAATTTTGCACCATATTTTAGCAAAAGAATAGGCATGGAGAGTACAAATGGAGTCTTTATGTTTTTTTGAATAGCCTTCATGAAAAAGGCATTTTTAATAGGATTAGGACTGGTAACGTTTATGACTCCTGTTAATTGATGGCTTAAAATATGGTCAACAGCTCTTGCGAAATCTTTTTCATGAATCCAACTCACCATTTGTTGTCCGTTACCTTGTTTACCACCAAGGCCTATATGGGCTAATTTTTTTAAAGTAGGAAAGGCTCCTCCCGAATTTCCTAAAACAATAGAGGTTCTAATAGCTGTTTTTAAAGTTCTAGGGGTAGAAGTATCAAAAAAGGCTTTTTCCCATAATTTGGCTACAGACATTGAAAAATCGTTGCCAATTCTCCCAGCTGATTCGGTCATTGGGTATGTTCTAGCGTCTTTATATATAGTAGCTGTTGATGCATTAATGAAATATTCTGGTGGAGTGTTACAGCTTAGTATTGCTTTGTTTAATAGGATAGTACTGTCAATTCTAGAGGTTCGTATCTCCTCTTTATTTTGGTTGGTGTATCTACAGTTTACAGATTTTCCGGTTAGGTTGATTAAAGCAAAACTGTTTTCTAACTCAGTTTGCCAACTATCGAGTGTTTTGGCATCCCAATAAATATAGTTTATACCGCCTGAAAAGCCGTTCATTTGCCTTGTTAAAACAATGATGTTATAGGAAGCTTTAAAGTGTTGCGCTAAAACATACCCTAAATATCCGGTTCCCCCCGCAATGATTATTTTCTTTTTCATAGTATTGTAGTTTTTAAAGTTTCAGAAAAAAATGAAACTTTTGATTAAAAAAATATTATCTAAATAGTTTCTTCAATAACTTACCCAACCAATTGTCATTGTATTCAGTTATTTTTTCTAATGCGTTATCGGCTTTAGAAACAAACTTGTAAAGCTTGCATGTTTGTTCTTTAAAATGAATTTCTTTTTGAGTCTTCTCAGCGGAAATAGCAGAAACCTCTTTTAAAATTTTTAATGCTGGTTTAATCTCTCTTTTGGTACGCTCTTTTGCTATTTTAACTGCAAGCTCATCTAAGTCTTTTTCCGAGTAGAAAAACTCTCTGCGTTCTCCTTGTTTATAGTCTTTATATACAATGCCCCAATCAATTAGGGCTCTTAAATTCATACTGGCATTTCCGCGAGATATTTTAAGTTCATCCATAATTTCTTCCATAGAAACAGACTCAGGAGAAATCATTAAGAAAGCATGTATCTGAGCCATTGTTTTATTTATGCCCCATTGAGAGCCTAGGGCTCCCCAACTTTGAATGAATTTTTGTTTCGCTTCTGTAAATTCCATGTGTCAAATATATTACAAGTTTTTGAATTTTCAAAAATAATTGAAAGTTTAATAAAAAAAGAAGGTCGAAACCTAAGGAAACGACCTTACTATTTTATTTTTCTAATAATCCTGCTCTTCTAAGTAAAGCTTCAGGGTTCGGTTCTGCACCTCTGAATTTTTTGTAAAGTTCCATAGGGTTTTCGGTACCTCCTTTAGAAAGTACAAATGCTTTAAATTTAGTTGCAACTTCTTTGTTAAAGATACCCTCTTTCAAGAAAAACTCAAAAGCATCAGCGTCTAGTACTTCTGCCCATTTGTAGCTGTAGTAACCAGAAGAATATCCTCCCTGAAAAATGTGTGAGAACGATGTGCTCATACAAGTTTCTGGAGTATCGGGATACATGTTAGTGCTTTCAAAAGCTTTCTTTTCGTGTTCCTGTACGTTTGTTATATCTGTAGGGTTAATACCATGCCAGCTCATATCTAATAACCCAAAACTTAATTGTCTCATGGTTTGTAAACCTTCCATAAAAGTGGCAGAAGCTTTTATTTTTTCAATGTACTCCATAGGAATTACTTCTCCTGTTTGGTAATGTTTAGCAAAAAGTTCTAAAGCTTCTTTTTCAAAACACCAGTTTTCCATAATCTGACTAGGAAGCTCCACAAAATCCCAAAAAACACTGGTGCCGCTTAAACTAGGGTAGGTGGTGTTGGCTAGCATACCGTGTAATGCATGTCCAAATTCATGGAAAAGCGTTGTTACTTCGTTAAAGGTAAGTAATGAGGGCTTTGTTTCGGTGGCTCTTGTAAAATTACAAACTATAGAAACGTGTGGTCTACTGTTTTCGCCGTTTTTAATATATTGACTTTTATAAGAGGTCATCCAAGCACCATTTCTTTTGCCTGGTCTTGGATGAAAATCAGTATAGAAGATAGCAACAAATGCTCCGTCTGCATCGGTTACCTTATAAGTGGTAACTTCTTCGTGGTATTTGGCAATATTTGTAATTTCTTCAAAAGAGATTCCGTAAAGTCTTTTAGCGATATCAAAAACACCATTTACCACATTCTCTAACTGAAAATAAGGTTTCAGTTTCTCGTCATCTAAATCGAACAGTTTTTGTTTTAGCTTTTCACTATAGAAAGCTCCATCCCATTTTTGAAGCGTCTCTATACCGTCCATTTCTTTAGCAAATGCAACAAGTTTTTCGAATTCTTTTTCAGCAGCTGGTTTAGCTTTGCTTAACAACTCTTCTAAAAATGAATTCACAGTTTCAGGTGTTTTAGCCATACGTTCCTCTAGCACAAAATGAGCATGGGTTTTATAGCCTAAAAGTTGGGCTCTTTCATACCGTAGCTTGGCTATTTTAAGAAGTACCTCGCAGTTGTCTTTGTCATCATCATGAAAAGCTTTGCTGCCAAAAGCCAGACTAAGTTCTTTTCTAAGAGATCTGTTTTCTGAATAGGTCATAAAAGGCACATAGCTAGGGTAATCTAAGGTGAACAACCATCCTTCTTTTTCTTTAGCTTTTGATAAGTTGGCAGCAGCTTCAATGGTGCCTTCCGGTAATCCTTTTAAATCCTCTTTATCTGTTATTAATAGCTCATAGCTTTGGGTGTCTGCTAATACATTTTCTCCAAACTGAAGACTTAGTTTAGAAAGTTGCATATCTATTTCTCGCAACGTATTCTTTTTATCTTCCGGTAGGTTGGCTCCATTTCTAGAGAATCCCTTGTATTTTTTTTCTAATAAGGTAGTTTGTTCGGGAGTAAGTTTTAGCGACTCTTTGTTCTGATATACCACCTTTACTCTTTCGAAAAGAGCTTCATTTAAACGGATATCATTACCAAATTCTGATAATAGTGGAGAAATTTCTTGAGCTTGCTTTTGAATAGTTTCATTGGTTTCAGCGCTATTGATGTTAAAAAACATACTTGTTAACCTGTCTAACTTGTCACCTGCAAATTCAAGAGCCTCAATAGTATTTTCAAAAGTAGGTGTGTCAGAATTTTGGGTTATGGCTTCAATTTCCTTTTTAGTGTTGCTAATTTCTTGTTTAATGAGTGGTAGGTAATCTACTTCTTTTATTTTGCTAAACGGAGCAGTTTCAAATGGTGTGTTAAATAACGACATTTTAATGTTTTTCATCGGCTAAACATGGTGTTTAATCGATTTAGGTTAAAAAATAGTTTTATATCTGACATGTTTTAAATGTAACCAGATATATTTGCCAAGTATTACTACAGATTCTATTTGGTAAAAACCTTTTAAATTAGGATTTTAAGTAATTAATAGCGATAAACAATAGACCTCTTTTTGAGGTCTTTTTTTATTTTATGGTGTTAACTAAAAAATAGTTGTCCAATCATAATCTAAAAACGTGTAAATCAAAAATACAAAGATTTCATAGGGTAAAGTATTAAAAAATACTTAATGTGTTTAAAACCTTATGTATATATGATTTTGTAAATAATTATAGGTGAAACTATGCATTGTTAGTTATTATAATAAGTAGATGTAAGAACCAAGCTCAATTAATAGGTGTGAATTAAGCTTGGCTTTGTTTATTATTGTTTTACGCTTTTAGCGCCTTCTATTACTTTTGCTTTTAATCCTTCTTTGTACGCAAGCATACGATTTAAAACTTCAGAATTCGCTGAACCGATTATTTGTACAGCTAAAAGACCTGCATTTTTTGCCCCGTTAAGTGCAACAGTTGCAACAGGAACACCACCTGGCATTTGTAGGATAGATAAAACAGAGTCCCATCCGTCAATAGAATTGCTGCTTTTAACAGGTACTCCAATTACAGGTAATGGAGACATAGAAGCAACCATTCCTGGAAGATGCGCTGCACCACCGGCTCCTGCTATAATAACACTAATACCTCTGGTATGAGCATTTTTACTAAAATCAAATAACTTTTCAGGGGTTCGGTGAGCAGAAACAATATCTACTTCTACTTCTAAACCAAACTCTTTTATTATATCTATAGCATCCTGCATTACGGGCATATCGCTTGTGCTACCCATTACTACGGCAATTTTATTCATGTTGTGTGTTTTATATACTAACTACTTTAATCGTGTTTTTTACTTCTTCAGCAATGCTTCTTGCTTTGGCAATATCTTCATTTACAATAGTAACGTGTCCCATTTTTCTAAACGGACGTGTTTGCTTTTTACCATAAATGTGTGGAGTTACCCCCGGCAATGCCATAATCTCTTCAATGTTCTTGTACTTTACATTTCCGGTATGTCCTTCTGCACCTACCAAATTAACCATAATACCAGCAACTTTGCTGTTTGTGTTGCCTAGTGGTAAATCTAAAATAGCTCTTAAGTGTTGCTCAAACTGATTGGTGTAGCTTGCTTCTATACTGTAATGTCCACTATTGTGAGGTCTCGGAGCTACTTCATTGACCAAAATCTCATCGTTTTGTGTTTGAAACATTTCAACAGCAAGTAACCCTACATGTCCTATAGCCTTTGAAACTTCTACTGCTATTTGTTGCGCCTTTTGTGCTACTTCATCAGAAATTCTAGCCGGACAAATAACATATTCTACTTGATTAGCCTCTGGATGAAATTCCATTTCAACAACAGGGTATGTGGCTACCTCTTCACTAGGGGTTCTGGTAACAATAACAGCAAGCTCATTTTTAAACGGAATCATTTCTTCGGTAATACACTCTACATTTGGCAATCCGTCAAGGTCTGTTACTTTTCTAATGACCTTTACGCCATTACCGTCATAACCAAATTGGGTGCTTTTCCAAACAAATGGTGTTGTAAGACTACCGTTTTCTATAGAGTCTTTAATTTCGCTTGTATATGCAAAACGTTTAAAAGGAGCTGTTGGTATTTTATGATCTGTATAAAATAACTTTTGGGTACCTTTGTTTTGTATGGTACGTAATGTTTTAGAAGAAGGGTATACTTTAACTCCTTTTTTTTCAAGATCTTCTAGAGCATTTACATTCACATGTTCAATTTCAAAAGTCAGTACATCTATATCTTTTCCGAAATTCATAACAGTGTCGTAATCCATAAGATCACCCACAACAAAATCGTTACAGGCAATTTTACAGGGAGCTTCTTCGCTTGGGTCAATTACTTTCGTAAAAATGTCATATTTACGAGTTTCGTACAATAGCATTTTACCTAATTGTCCGCCACCCAATATCCCTAATTTAAAGTCTGATGAGAAATAATTCATGTATAGTATAAATGGATTTTTAAGATACTTAAAATTTTTATTTTACAAAAATATCATATATATGTAAACAGCAACCAAAAATAGTACAACTAAAATCAAAATACTATCTTTGTTTCACAGTTAAACATTTGTATAGTGATACAATTACACGATAAGATTTTTAAGCCTTTCATTAGTTCTGGGGAGTTAGATGAGACCGTTAGTAACATGGTGCAAGAAGTTACTAAAGACTTGGCGGGAGAAATCCCGGTGTTTGTGGCTATCTTAAACGGCTCTTTTATGTTTGCTTCAGATTTTTTGAAAAAGTACCCATCTAATTGTGAAATTAGTTTTTTAAAACTAGCTTCTTATGAAGGGACTTCTTCTACCCTAAAGGTGAAACAATTAGTAGGGTTAAATACTTCTTTAAAAAACAGAACTGTAGTAGTTTTAGAGGATATTGTAGATACTGGAAATACTATAGTGGAAATTGCGGACTTACTTGCCAATGAAGGAGCGAAAGATATTAAGATAGCTTCCCTTTTTTATAAACCAGAAGTGTACTCAAAAGATTTAACTATTGATTATATAGGTATGAGTATTCCAAACAAATTTATTGTTGGGTATGGTTTAGATTATGATGAATTGGGGAGAAACTTACCAGAAGTGTATCAATTTTACAAACAAACAGATAAATAATGATCAATATAGTATTATTTGGAAAACCAGGGGCTGGGAAAGGAACTCAAGCCGAGATCTTAAAAGAGAACTATGGATTAGTTCACATTTCTACAGGAGATGTATTCAGATTTAATATTAAAAATGAAACCGAACTAGGAAAACTTGCAAAATCGTACATTGATAATGGTGAATTAGTACCCGATGAGATTACTATTAACATGTTAAGTGCAGAGGTAAAAGGAAACCCTGGAGCTAAAGGTTTTATTTTTGATGGTTTTCCAAGAACGATTGCTCAGGCAGAAGCATTAGATAAATTATTATCGGATAATGCAATGAACGTAGATGCTACCATTGCTTTAGAAGCAGAAGACGAAGTTCTTATTCAGCGTTTAATTGAACGAGGAAAAGTTAGCGGAAGATCAGATGATCAGGACGAAAGTAAAATTCGTAATAGATTTGACGAATACAATGCTAAAACGGCTCCGATTATTGAATACTATAACGCACAAGGAAAATTCCATAGTGTAAATGGTATAGGAGAAATAGAAGAAATTACAGGAAGATTAAGTACTGTTATAGATAGTTTATAATTATTAAGATAACTGAATGACTGAAGGAAATTTTACCGATTACGTAAAAATTTATGCCCAATCAGGAAATGGGGGAAAAGGATCCGTGCATCTACATAGAGAAAAATATATAGATAAAGGCGGACCAGACGGTGGTGACGGAGGACGTGGCGGGCATGTTATTGTGCGCGGTAATGAAAATCTTTGGACACTCATACATTTTAAATTTCAGAGACATTTTAGAGGCGGACACGGAGAACACGGCGGGAGTAGTAGAAGTACTGGTGCCGATGGTCAGGATACGTATCTTGAAGTGCCTTTAGGTACAATCATTAAAGATATTGAAACCGAGGAAGTGCTTTTTGAAATTACAGAACATAATCAAGAACAGATACTCTTAGATGGAGGAAAAGGAGGTTTAGGGAACTGGAATTTTAGAAGTTCAACTAACCAGACTCCACGATATGCTCAACCTGGGATACCGGGGAAAGAAGGCACATATTTATTAGAGTTGAAAATATTAGCAGACGTTGGATTGGTAGGTTTTCCAAATGCAGGAAAATCTACACTCCTGTCTGTGATTACTTCTGCTAAACCCAAAATAGCAGATTATCCGTTTACTACACTTAAACCAAATCTAGGTATTGTAGAATACCGTAACTTTCAATCTTTTGTAATGGCCGATATTCCGGGTATTATAGAAGGAGCAGCTGAAGGTAAAGGTTTAGGACATTACTTTTTGCGTCATATAGAACGTAATTCTACCTTATTGTTTTTAGTGCCTGCCGATGCAGATAATATCGCTAAAGAATATTTGATTCTGTTGAACGAATTGAAAAAATATAATGCGGAATTACTTGATAAGGAACGTTTGGTAGTAGTGTCTAAATCAGATTTACTAGATGATGAGTTAATGACCGAATTAAAGGCTGAGCTAGACGAAACCTTAAAAGGAGTTCCTTATATGTTTATTTCTTCGGTGACACAACAGCATATTGTAGAGCTAAAAGATAAGTTATGGCAAATGTTGAATGCAGAAAAAACTTCGAATTAGGGTCAAAGTGTTTTCAATCCTTTGTAGAATTTAGTGATGTATATGCTTAGAGTTGTCCAATGGTATTGTTTCTTTTTTTGCGTAATGAGTTTTGCTCAAACTGATTTAGAAAAAGGGATAAAACTTTTAGATAGTAAATCGTATACACAAGCCGTGACTTTTTTTAAGGAGTATTTAAATACAAATGAAGACAATTTAGAAGCTCATGAACATTTAGGTGAAGCCTATGGTTATCTAGAAGATTGGGATAATACCATTGAACAATACAAGTACTTAGTTGCGATGGTGCCTAATAGTGCTAATTATCATTATAAATATGGTGGAGCACTTGGTATGAAAGCTCTTGAGAACAAATTAGGTTCTATTGGATTAATAGATGATATAGAAGATGAGTTTATAAAGGCGGCAGAACTTGATAAAAACCATATTGATGCCAGATGGGCTTTAGTAAAATTTTATGTAGAGCTACCTAGAATTTTAGGAGGTACTAAGTCAAAGGCATTGCACTATGCAGATGAATTGAAAGATATTTCTAAGGTAGATGGGTATCTTGCTAAGGGGTTTGTTTATAAGTCGTATAACGATTTTGAAGAGGCCGAAGAAAACTTAAAAACTGCTGTTTCAATAGGTGGTTCTGTAACTTGTTATAACAAATTAATAGCGTTATATACTTCTGAAGAGGATTTTACCAAATCTATTATTACATTAAGGGAAGCATACTCCAAGCATGGTAAGAATAATTACCTTTATGAAATAGGTAAAATTTGTGCCGAACAAAAAATGAATTTTAATCTGGGAACAGAATGTTTAAACCAGTATATTGAGTATTATTCTTATAATGATAGTTATCCGTTGGAATGGGCGTATTTACGTCTAGCACAATTGGAACGATATCAAAATAATAAAATAAAAGCTATTGACTATATAGGCAAGTCGTTAGCTATAAAAGGGGATTTTAAACCCGCATTAAAGGAAAAATCTAAGATTTTAAAATTATAAAGCATGCGTATTCATTTTATAGCCATAGGTGGGGCAGCAATGCACAATTTGGCAATAGCATTACATACAAAGGGATATCAGATCACAGGAAGCGATGACGCTATTTTTGATCCATCAAAATCAAGGTTAGAAGCAAAAGGATTGTTGCCGGAAGCTTTTGGTTGGTTTCCTGAAAAAATAACTGAAGAGTTAGATGCTATTATTTTAGGAATGCATGCAAAATCAGATAATCCTGAATTGTTGAAAGCGAAGGAGATTGGGGTTAAAATCTATTCGTATCCTGAATTCTTATACGAACAATCCAAAAACAAAACACGTGTTGTAATAGGTGGTAGCCATGGAAAAACTACCATTACTTCTATGATTTTACATGTGTTGAATTATCATGACATTGAGGTAGATTATATGGTTGGAGCCCAATTAGAAGGTTTTGATAATATGGTGCATCTTACGGAAGAGAATGATTTTATAGTATTGGAAGGAGATGAGTATTTGAGTTCTCCTATAGACATGCGTCCAAAATTTCATTTATATCACCCTAATATAGCATTGTTAAGTGGTATTGCTTGGGATCATATTAATGTATTTCCAACATACGAAAACTATATAGAGCAGTTTAGCATTTTTGTAGATAGTATTGTAAATGGAGGTATAGTAGTGTATAATGAGGAGGATGAAGAGGTGAAAAGAGTAGTAGAGCACTCTGAAAATCCGATTCGCAAAAATGCGTATCAAACACCCGAGTATACGGTGGAAGATGGAGAAACCTTAATAGATACTCCTGAAGGTCCTCTGCCTATTGAAGTTTTTGGAAAACATAATCTGAGTAATCTTTCTGGTGCTAAATGGGTATGTCAGCACATGGGAGTTGATGAAACCGATTTCTATGAGGCTATTACAACGTTTAAAGGAGCAAGTAAGCGTATGGAAAAAATTGCTAAAAATGCCGATAGTATTGCTTTTAAAGACTTTGCACATTCACCAAGTAAAGTGAAGGCTACTACCATGGCTGTAAAGGAGCAGTACCCAAATAAAAAATTGGTAGCTTGTTTAGAGTTACATACCTATAGTAGCTTAAATGCAGATTTCTTAAAAGAGTACAAAGGAGCTTTAGATATGGCAGATGAAGCGGTCGTTTTCTTTAGTCCGGAAGCTGTTAAAATAAAGCGTCTTGATGAGGTTACAGTAGAACAAATAGAAGCTGCATTTGATAATAAAAGACTTAAAGTATATACAAATCCAGTAGAATTTAAACAATACTTATTTTCATCTACAATCAGTAATACAGCATTGTTATTAATGAGTAGCGGAAACTATGGGGGATTAAATTTTAATGAAGTTTCCGACTTATTCTAATTATACCCCAAATTGGGTAAAATGATGGTCTAAATGTTTATAGGTCATTTGACCATATTGGTCTTTTGTGAATTTACCAAAGTAAGGGTGTACTGGGAATTTAGCGTCACTATCTTTTCTTTGGTAAAATTCGTTAATCAAACTTTTCAAGGTTTCTTTTTCACTTTCAAAAGTATCGGTTTCTACAATGGTATATTCCTTAGCTGTTGGTAAACCTTTCTTCCATGGTTCATCATTGTATAATTTACTACTTACTCTTTTAAGTAAAAGTCCCATTAAAAAATTAGGCTTTTTAAGAGTAGTTTTACCTAAGGTGAATTCAATAGGTTTTTGACAATGCTTTATCATTTGTGTAACATTCATTTGTCCCCAAACTGCTTGACTTTCCGGAGATAGGCTCCCTAATCTTTCAGAGATTTCGTTGTATGCATCTGCATCAAAAATAGATTTCATTTTACGGTTTTTAGTATAGGATGAAAAATACAAATTTATATTTTTATCTGGTGAAAGAAAAACCAAAAACATTATCTATAAAGAATTGGTCTTTAGATGATCGTCCACGTGAAAAATTACTTCAAAAAGGTAAAGAAGTTTTATCCGATGCTGAGTTGGTCGCTATTTTAATAGGTAGCGGCAGTAGAAATGAAAGTGCGGTAGATTTATCTAAACGGATATTGCATTCGGTAAATTTTTCTTTAAATGATTTAGGGAAGCTATCTGTACAAGAACTCATGAAGTTTAAAGGTATTGGAGAAGCAAAAGCTATTGCAATTATGGCTGCTACGGAATTGGGTAGAAGAAGAAAGTCTGAAGAACTCCCTGATAAAGTGAAAATTACAAGTAGTAAATTGGCATTTCATGTCTTTCATCCATTGATAGGAGAGTTGCAGCATGAAGAGTTTTGGGTGGCGTTTCTTAACAATTCTAATAATGTGTTAAGTACTTCTCAGTTGAGTAAGGGAGGTATTACTGGAACGCTGGTGGATATACGGTTAATTTTTAAACAAGCTTTGTCAAACGGAGCCACATCTATTATCTTAGCACATAATCACCCATCTGGTACGTTGCGCCCTAGTGAGATGGACAAAAACCTAACGCAGAAAATCTCCGATGCAGGATTAAGTTTAGATATAAAAGTGTTAGACCATCTTATTGTGACTGAAAAAACGTATTTTAGCTTTGCAGATGAGGGCTTATTGTAGTTTATGTTTTTAGTATACACACACAAAATAACACCACGTTTTACCTATATAATGAAGCATGTGTTTACACAAATGCTTGGAGTGCAGGTTGTGTTTACTACTAAAGTGGAAGATTTTATTGCCCATGAAGGTCCTAAGATTACGTACTGCAAGCAAGCACTCCAAAACGAATTTCATATTAAGAGTAATGAGTTGCTTTTTGAACAGGGGTTTGATGATATAGAAATTACTGTACAAAACTGGGAGGAGGTTCCTTGTTTCTTTCCAACTAGTGAGAAAAGTGTACTTCCATTTGATATTTTTGCGGCATCTTTTTATCTATTAAGCAGATACGAGGAGTATGTGCCACATGTAAAAGATGAGCATGGTAGGTTTCCTGCCAAGGAAAGCTTAGCGTATAAGCATGGGTTTTTAGAAATACCGGTGGTAGATGTTTGGGTGGCAAGATTGAAGCAGGCGATTTTAAGAAGATTTCCCGATGCTCTGTTTCCCAAAAAACAGCTTAAAATACTTTCGGTTATAGATGTGCCTTGTGCTTATACATTTAAAAAGAAAGGATTGGTTAGGAGCATTGGCGGTAGTATTACTGATATTCTTAATTTTAAATTCAAGAGAGTTCTAGAGCGTTATAAGGTGTTGTTTAAAATAACACCTGACCCTAGTGATAATTTTGAGAAACTACTGTGGTTTAGAAATAAATATCATCTAGATACGATCTTCTTTTTCTTAGTTGGTGATTATGGAACCTATGATAAGAACATTTCTATCAATAATAAGTCGTTTAAAGAGTTAATAAAATCGGTGGCCGATTATTCCATTGTTTCTTTAATGGCATCTTATAATTCTTTTAAAAATATTGATGTTTTAAGGGAAGAGCGTAAACGACTTATAAATATTATTAACCAGCCTATTAAGCGAGTTAGACTGCGCTTTGCTCGTTTAGAATTGCCGCAAACGTATAAAGATTTGGTAGATGCAGACTTCACAGAAGATTATACTATGGGATACCAGTATTTTGTAGGGTTTAGAGCTGGTACTTGTACACCATTTAGGTTTTATGATTTAAGTCTTGAGATGCAAACAATTTTAAAGGTGAATCCGATTTGTATACAAGATGATGCTTTAAAAGCGTATGGTAATAGTGATAAAGCCGAGGTTATATTTTATAAGTTATACGATAGTGTAAAAAAGGTAAACGGATATTTTATTACTGTTTTCTCTAATGAAAGTATGGGGAATTATGGAAATGAAAGAGGATTTAGAAAATTTTATTTAAAAGTGTATAAAAAGATATGTACAGAGAATTGATAACAGATGTTTTTTTTGATTTAGACCATACCCTTTGGGACTTTGAAAAAAACTCTGCCTTAACATACAGAAAGATTTTTGATAAGCATAAAGTTAATGTAGATTTAAATAGTTTTTTAGTGTGTTATATACCTATAAACCATGAGTGTTGGAAGTTGTATAGAGAAGATAAAATTGGGAAAGAATACCTTAGGTACGTACGTTTAAAATCTACTTTTGATAAACTAGGTATGATAGTGTCTGATGAATTTATTAATTTATTGGCGGATGAGTATATAGCCTATCTTTCTACCTTTAGTAATCTTTTTGATGGTACTTTTGAAATATTAAAGTATCTGCAGCCTAAATATAGATTACATATTATTACGAATGGTTTTCAGGAAGTACAGAATTTTAAATTGAAGAATTCAATGATAGATCATTATTTTGAATGTGTTATAAATTCTGAAATGGTAGGGGTGAAAAAACCAAATCCATTAATTTTTGAATATTCTTTAGAAAAAGCCAATACATTGCCACAAAAATCGTTAATGATAGGAGATAGTCTTGAGGCTGATATTCTTGGGGCTAAAAAGGTAGGCATGCACACCATTCATTTTAATACCAATAATGAAGAAGAGTTAGCTAATGAGGTTACAATATACAGTTTAAATGATTTAAAAAAATATTTATAATACAATGAAAAAGTTACTTATAACTTTGGTGCTGTTGTTTAGTGTACTAGGTAGTTGGGCGCAACAACAATCGGTAAATGAATATGCTTATGTAGTAGTACCTATGCAATATGGCTTTTTAAAAAAAGCAGATGAGTATAATATAAATAGTTTAACCAAATTTTTATTTGAAAAATATGGTTTTACCACCTATCTAGAAGATGATATTCCTTCGGCAAAACGGATGCAACCTTGTGAAGGTTTACGAGCTAATGTAACCAAGGAATCTGGGTTTTTACGAACTAAACTTAAAGTAACACTTAAGAATTGTAGTGGCGTAGTTGTATTTGAAAGTAGAATAGGAGAAAGTAGAGAAAAGGAATTTGATAAAGCGTTTAATTTGGCTTTAAGAGATGCCTTTAAGGATGTAGAGGCGTTACATTATAGTTATGAAGTAAACGCAGAGCCTGTAAAACTTGTTGAAGAAGTGAAGACTTTTAAGGAAAAGGGAGACGAAAAGAAGGAAGAAATTGTTACTAAAGTTGAAGACGTTAATAAAGTAAAGAATGTTGAGCAGGTTCAGGAAGCTAAGAGTGGTCTTATAGCGAAACCATACAAAGGGTTAAATTATAAGGTCTACGATACTGCTGGTAAAGAAGTCATGATATTATTATATACAACAATTAAAGATGTATATATGGTAAAAGGGAAAGATGAAATTGTTCATAAAATCAACAATACTTGGATAATTGAAGGTAATGATGGTAATGAATCAATGGGAGTAAATGGTTTAGATATTACATTTGAAAGTTCGTTTTAGTTTAATACCCATATTTATCTTTCCATCTGTTTTTAAGAAATTCAGCTTGTGATTTTTCACGGGCATTAGTGCCTGGTTCAAATATTTTAGTTCCGGAAAGTTCATTAGGTAAAAATTCCTGATAAGCAAAATTGTTAGGGTGGTCATGTGAATATTTATAATCTTCACCATACCCTAATTCTTTCATAAGTTTGGTTGGGGCATTACGCAGGTGTAGTGGGATTGACAAATCTCCGGTTTGTTTCACTAGTTGCTGGGCTTTATTAATAGCCATATAAGAAGCGTTGCTTTTAGGAGATGTAGCTAAGTAAATAGCACATTGACTAAGTATAATCCTGCTTTCAGGATATCCAATAGTGGTTACTGCCTGAAATGTATTAGTAGCCATTATTAATGCTGTTGGGTTTGCGTTACCAATATCTTCACTTGCAGCAATGAGCATTCTTCTTGCAATAAACTTCACATCTTCACCACCTTCAATCATTCTGGCTAACCAATATACGGCGCCGTTAGGATCGCTGCCTCGGATTGATTTTATAAATGCTGATATAATGTCATAGTGTTGCTCTCCTGTTTTATCGTAAAGAACTGTGTTTTTTTGTATTTTAGATGTAACAAGATCATTGGTTATTTTTATCGTGTCTGTACTTTCAGAATTAATAACCAGTTCAAAAATATTCAGTAGTTTTCGTCCATCACCTCCCGATAGTTTTAATAGTGCCTCAGTTTCTGCTAATTCTATGTTCTTAGATTTTAACTCACTATCTGTCTCAATAGCTCTTGTAAGCATCGTTTCTAAAGCCTCTTTGTCAAATGCATTTAGTACATAGACTTGACATCTAGATAAAAGAGCAGGTATGACTTCAAAACTTGGGTTTTCTGTGGTTGCACCAATAAGCGTAACCCAGCCTTTTTCTACTGCGGCTAGTAAGGAATCTTGTTGTGATTTGCTAAATCTATGAATCTCATCTATAAATAAAATAGGATTCTTAGTGGTAAATAAACCTCCGCTTTGCTTTGCTTTTTCAATTACTTCTCGTACTTCTTTAACTCCGCTGTTAATAGCGCTCAGGGTATAGAAAGGACGTTTACTTTCAGTTGCTATAATAGTAGCTAATGTTGTTTTTCCTGTTCCGGGTGGTCCCCATAAGATTAATGATGGGATAAGACCTTTTTTTATTTGATTGGTTAATGTTCCGGTTGGGCCAACAAGGTGCTGCTGACTAATATAGTCAGAAAGTGAAGTGGGTCTAATACGTTCTGCCAAAGGTTCATTCATGGGGTAAATGTACTATATTTATATGACAAATTTTCGGTATATAGTATTTGGCTACTTTTTTGTGTGGTTATTCATATGAGCAAATTTAAACAAACATATGCGTATTATAGTGGGGTAGTATTATATCCTTTGTATTTGGTTGTGGCAATGTGGGTTGCTTTTTATGTAGATGTAATATTTAATTTACATGCCTACGAATATGGTATATACCCTCGTACTTTAATGGGTTTAAAAGGGGTGTTTTTGAGCCCGTTTATACATGGTTCGTTAAAACATTTATATAGTAATACATTACCGTTATTATTTTTAAGTGCGGCACTTTTTTATTTCTATAGAAAAATTAGTTGGAAGGTGTTTCTTAGTGGTTATCTGTTAACTGGTATTATTACATGGCTAATTGCCCGGTCCAGTTTTCATATTGGTATGAGTGGAGTTATATACTTTCTAAGTAGTTTTATTTTTTTCAAGGGTATTTTTTCTAAACACTTTCGGTTAATTGCTGTTTCACTTATTGTTGTGTTTATGTATGGTAGTACCATATGGTATGTATTGCCAATTAAGGAGGGTATGTCATGGGAAGGACATTTAGCTGGTTTTATTACAGGTTTATTATTGGCCTATTTTGTAAAAGTTCCGGAAGAGAATAAGCCTGTTTATGAATGGCAGAAGCCAGATTATGTACCACGAAAACATGATATGTTTATGAAACATTTTGATGATGATGGTAATTTTGTTTCTGAAAGTAAACAATTAGAGCAATTAAAAGAGGAGTTGAACAAGTATGATTGGAATCAAATTGAGTATAAATATACTTATAAAGAAAATAAAGACGACAATAATGAATAAAGAGATTAATTAAAAACGTTGTCTTACTACTTCATATAAGAATACTCCACAGGCTACAGATACATTTAATGATCCAATTGAGCCGTACATAGGAAGCTTCGCCTTTTTATCTACTGTTTTTAAGATAGAAGGTGATATTCCTGTACCTTCAGAGCCCATGATGATAGCTGTTGGTAAAGTAAAGTCAACATTGTATAAAGAATCATCCGTTTTTTCTGTGGCAGCAATTACTTGTATGCCGCTTCCTTGTAGGTAGTAGATAGCATCTTTTAGATGTTCTACTTTAGCAATAGGAACATTAAATACCGCACCGGCAGATGTTTTAACCGTATCTGCGGTAATAGGTGCACTACCTTGTTTTTGAATAATAATCCCATCAATACCCGTGCATTCAGCGGTACGAATGATAGCACCAAAATTTCTAACATCAGATAGTTGGTCTAAAAGTAGGAAGGTAGGAGTATGACCCTGTTCTAGGGTGTTCATCACTAAGTTTTCGAAGTTATGGAATTCAATGGGAGAGATGTTTGCAATTACTCCTTGGTGATTTTTTTTAGATAAGCGATTTAATTTTTCAATTGGGACAAATGAAGAGGCTATTTGTTCGCTTTTTAAAAGGCTGTTTAATTCTTTAAAAAGGTCGCCTTGAAGTCCTTTCTGAATAAAGACTTTGTCAATGGTTTTACCAGCGTTTATAGCTTCTATAACGGCACGTATGCCAAATATTTGATAGTTATTGTCCATTTGACAAAAGTACATAAAAAAAGGTTGCCATTTGGCAACCTTTTTATTAGTTATACTTCTAAAAAATTAGAATTTTTTAGGAGCATGGAATATTTCTGCTAATTCAGATTTAGTTTTTCCAGACCAAACAGGATCACCAGTAAAGAAATCTTGTAAAGTATATGAACCGCTACTAATAGTTAAAACATAGTAGTTGTAAGCGTCAGCATATCCTTCTTCTTCTCCACCGTTAGTAGAATTCCAATAAGTAGAAAGGTCTATTTCATCGATAGATTGCCCTGTTTTAGTTAAGATGAACTTAGCAGGGAAGTAGGTTTCAGATTGGAATGTAGCACTACCAAGAGAGTAAAGACCAGCTTGTAAGTAGTAAGTGCCATCAGCATAACCAGCAAGGTCAAGAGCTTCAGGACAGTCATAGTAAGCTGTTGCTATAGTAGCGAAAGTATCATCATATAAAATCATATCAAAATCGATATCACAAAGATCTTGATCAGCACCTGATGCATCAGTATAAGTACCATCCCAATTTAATTCGATTAATAAATCGTCATTGGTATAGTTCTCAATACTTAAATCAAATGTATCAGAACCACCAACCATGTAAGCATATGGCGTACTAGTTGCACCAATTGCAATTGAGAAAGTCTCAGTGTCTTCAGGAAGAATATCGTGATAAATAATGATAGTAGCAGTACCAGTTGTTTGGTATGCATCTACAGTACCTTCATCAGTAATATCATAATCTACTCCTTCTTCTGCAGTACCATCTGTAGAAACAATGTCGAAGTTAAGATCCTCGTGAATAGCCTTATCTAAAGTAATGTTAACGGTAATTTCAGGATTACCTTCTTCATTAATTGATGTTGTAGAAACAGCAAATGATGCAGTAGGATTATCTGGTGAAATTGTCGAAGCCACATCTTGATCCGCTTTTCTGTAATCACAAGAAGTAATAATACCACCTGTAATTACCAGTAATGAGAATATTTTATATATATATTTTTTCATTTCTTAAGTTTTATTATCTATACGATTAGATTAAAGACGGTATAATGTCCATGATAAATCAACATACCAACTAACACCTGCACAATTAACATTAGTAAAATTAAGGTCACCTGTAGTGCTATCAACAGTACCTGTAGCAGCTCCTCCATCTGATCCTGTTACAGGATTAGAAGCTTGGTATTGCCAATCTGTAATGGTTAAATCACCACAAACATCTGAGAATTCAAACCAGTACCAGCTTGCAAATGTTGGTAAATAGTCTGAATGGTACGTACCAGGTTCAACTTCTGTAATAGTTACATAATTTGTGCCGCTACTGAAGTAGATAGCATAGTCTCCAGCTAAAGCAGATTCACATAAGTAATTAATTGTAACAGCACAAGTGGCAGTTATACCATTAGCAACTACATTTCCGTTGCTAGTAACCTGAGTAATATTTAATACAAGTACTGGTGACTCATCTAACGGAGGTGTAATACCATCTGTTAAGATAGTAATAGGTAAGTTGTCAATATAGTTTTGACCTTCTGTTAAGGTAAATGTAGTAACACTTAAAGGAGCGTAATTTACATCAGCTACAGCGGTAGAGGAAGCATCTACTGAAACTGAAAAAGTAACATCATCAGTCATTGTCATTGAAGTTGGTCCAACAACTTCCATATCTAGAGAGAAAGGATATTCGTCTCCTGTAGCAGTAAAGTTAGCCGCAGCAGTTGTAGATGTAAAACCAACTAAGTTTGGTCCTTGATCATATCCATCAGTGTCAACAGTATCATCTACAAGACATGACGTAGCCATAGATGCACATGTAATCATTAGTAAAAATTTATAAACTCTTTTCATCTTAATTTTTTTAATTAGTTATGCCAAAAAATGTACTCTGTAAACTCATCTGGTTGATCTGGTAGATTACCTGCGTTACCAGTAATCTCAGATGTAGGGTAAGATAATCTTACAGGTCTGTCGGCGTTAGTATTATTTAACGGAACAGGAATACCTGAAGGGAAACCAGTTCTGTTATATTCTATCCAAGACTCATGTGCGTTAGTACCATTTAACGCTAACCATTTTTGAGTAATAATTGCTTCAATTTTATCTGTGTCAGGAGTAGCAGCCCATGATACATTTGCTATACCTTGAGCATAGTAAGTAGATGCTCCAGTAGCTCCTAAATAATCAAAAGATGCAGAAATACCAGCTTCATACATTGCTTGTGCGTCACCAGTCATGAAATTTCTTTGAATAGCTTCAGCTTGTAAGAAATAAGACTCAGCTAATAACATTACAGGTGCATCTTGTTCTGGAGAAGAAACTAATGAAGGCCCTAATAAAGAAACTTGATCAGAAACATATAGTCCTGTAGGGTAATCTAATAACCCTTGTGGTACACCTAAATGTGTTCCTGTTGAAGGTACAGAATATAGGTAATCAATTCTAGAGTCATTGGTATCTTCTAAATAACCAATAATGTAGTCAGAAGCACAAGTAGCTAACATGTTGTTAGTGTCCTCACCAGCAACAGATAAACCGTAATCAGCGTAAAAAGGAGACTGCTTGTTCTCATCGTTTTCATATCCTGGGTTAGCAACAACGTCTGCAGAAATAAAACCAGAACCTTCAGACATAATATCAGCAATACCAGAAGTAATGTCAGCTTGTTTGCTTGTTACATCAGACTGTCTGATTAAGATTCTTAATTTAACAGTGTTAGCAAACTGAATCCATGAAGTCATATCTCCACCAAAAATGATATCATCATCTCCAGGAACTTCATCATCGCTATCAGTAGCTTTAATTAAAGCAATAGCGTTATCTATTTTTACGATTAAATCATCATATATAGTTTGTGCATCATCATAAGCTGGAGTTGGGTTATTACCTCTTTCAAGTGCTTCAGAGTAAGGGATGTCACCGTATGTATCAACTAAAGTTTGGAAATGGTATGCTTGCATGATTTCTGCAATACCAATATAGTTGTCATAGATAGAATTCTCATCTTCTACATATAAATCACACAAGACCTCATATTGTTTTAACGTATTTGCGTAAGTCGCGTTCCATATTCTACCGTAGAAAGCAGCACTTACACTATAGTTAAACTCGTCATAATACCATGAGTATTCATCAGATTGACTCCAGTTAACCATAAATAGATTACCTAAAGTGTTTGTGTATCTATCAGCTAGATTGTAACTAACAGAATATTTTTGTGCTACCGGCAAAATTAAATCTGGTGCAACATCTGTAGGGTTATTTGGATCATCGTTAATCGCCAAATAATCGTCACTACAAGACCCTAGCATGATTAATGCTAGTGAAATTTGAATATATTTAAAATATCTTTTCATAATTTGTATAATTTCTTCTTTCTAAATATTAGTGAAACCTCAATTAAAATTCAACATTTAAATTAACACCAAATGTTCTTGTAGGAGGTGATTGGCTATATCCACCAATACCTATAGCATTACTATTGGAGTTGTTGAATTCAGGATCTGAAAATCTATTTTCTTTTGGTAACCAAGTTAAAAGGTTTCTAGCAACAAGACCTAAAGATAATTTATTAATGAAAGTACCGTCTAATAATTTTGGAGAAAAAGAATAGTTTAATGCTAATTCTCTTAATTTAACAGCAGTAGCATCAAAAACATAGTTTTCTGTAATTAGGTTATAATGGTCTGTCCAGTAAGACTGCAAACCTCCGGTAACAGCAATATTTGTGTTTTCTACATAAACAGGATTGTCACTAGTACCTGTGTTAATAACAGAATTAGGAAGCACAAAATCTTGTCTGTTAGCAGAAACAGAAGCCATAGATCTACCTGTGAATTCCATTCTATCAGCAAGTTGAGAATAATAAACGTGACCTGTTCTGTAATCTAAGGTGGCAGATAAAGTAAATCCTTTATATTTCATAACAGAAACTAAACCAACTGTATAATCAGGAGTAGTTTTACCCAAGTTTTTAAGATCGCCAATAATTGGTCTTCCTGTGTCAGCATCAATTACAATACGTCCTTGGTCATCTCTTTCGTAAGATATTCCTTTAATCTGAGGGAATGCCTCACCTTCAACAGCATATACACCAACTGATCCGTTAGTTGATACAGCAGTTTCTGTAACACCATCTGAAATTTCGTTAACTACAGTTTCTTGGTGTGTAATGTTAAGATTTAAATTCCAAGAAAAATCTTGGGTTTTTAAAACGGTACCATTTAAACTTAGTTCAAGACCATTGTTTTCTAATTCTCCAATGTTGGTTAAGTAAGAAGTAGCACCCGAAGCATAAGAAGGAGTAATAGCAGTAATAAGATCTGTAGTGATAATTTTATATGCACTTGCAGTTACGTTCAATCTGTTTTTGAATAGACTTAAATCTAAAGTAATCTCACTTGTGTTTAATTTCTCTTTCTTAATGTTTTCATCAATTGTTTGACTACTAAGTGCAAAACCAGCAAGATCACCGAAAGGGAATCCGCTAGAAGAACTATAAGTTTCGTTAATTCTGTAAGCGCTTAAGTCGTTATAAACTGTAGAGTTGTTAACGGAAAGCTTAGCAAATGATAATATATCAGATTTTAATGATTCAACTGCATCAGTTAATACAAAAGAAATACCTCCCCCTGGATATAGGTAATTGTTATCTCCTTTACTTAGAGTAGATGTATAATCGTAACGTGCACTTACATTAGCATATAACCATTTTTTATAACCTAAAGTTATATCACTTAAGAAAGCATATCTTCTAGTGTGGGCTTCGTCTACTACTACATCAGGGGTACCTGTTCCGTTAGATACATCATAGAATCCAGGAATACTTAAGTTGTTTGCCTGAATTGCGTTATAATGGTAGTGGTAGGTGTTTTGAGTAGTACCAACAATAGTCTTTAAATTAAAATCATCATTTAAGTCAAAAGTACCAGTAGCTAATAAATCTGCTGTATATGTCAGTGCCTGAGAAGAATTATCAACTACAAAAGAAGAAACTGCATCTGGTCTAGAAGCAAAAGCAATCATATCGTCAGTAGAATACGTTTGCTCAGCTCTCCATTCTTTGCCATGCCCTTGAACTTTGTTAAGTCCTAATCTTACCACAACGTTTAACCACTTGTAAGGATCCCAAGAACCACTTAAGTTAGCCGTGAATCTGTCAGTCCAGTCATTGTTTCTATTTGTGTCAAGTGCCCAGTAAGGGTTTTGGTAATAACCGTTGTAGTATCCGTTAGGAGAAGAATAAAAATCGTTTCTCCAATCACTATATCTGCTTAACGGAATGTTAGCAGGAGTGTTTAATATAAACCAGTATAAAGGTCTGTCTTGAGAACCAATAGTGCTACCTACTACGCTTGTTTCATCTCTGTAGTAGTTTGTGTTTAAGTTTAATGTTAAGTTTCCAATAGTTTTAGAAGCATTAACTCTAAACATAGTTTTTTCAAAAGTATCTTTTGGTACAGTACCAGTTGTACTTTGCTTACCTATAGAAGCATAGAAAGACGAAGTTTCGTCTCCACCACTAAAATAAACAGTGTTTTGATAAGTTTCACCAGTGTTATAAAAATCACGTAAGTTATTAGCTATAGGAGCATATTTAACTGACTGGTAAGATCCATCAGAGAATGTTGGTCCAATTTGACGCATAGTACCGTCAAATCTTGGTCCCCAGTTGGTGTTTTCAATTGGGTTATAATCTCCTTGCCATCCAGAGCCATATTCAGTTTGGAATTCTGGCATATAAGATACTTCTTCAAATGTAGCTACAGAATTTAAACCAACTGTAAACTTTTTGTTTTTATTACCTTTTTTAGTTGTAACAACTAAAACTCCATTACCTGCTGATGATCCATATAGTACAGCGGCAGAAGCACCTTTAAGAACGTTAATGCTCTCAATGTCATTTGGGTTTAACGCATCAAAAGCATTTTGGTTTGTTAAAGACCCGTCAATAACAACGGCAGCTTCGTTAGAAGCAGAAATAGAAGTTAAACCTCTCAAGATAACCTGAGTAGAAGGCTTAACACCGTTGTTTTGAATGTTAATTTGTAAACCAGCAACTTTACCTACTAAACCAGAAGAAGCAGTTGTAGGTTGAACCATATTCATAACTTCTGAATCTACAGTTTCAGTGTTGTAAATAAGCTCTCTTCTTTCTTTTTTAATACCAAATCCTACTACAACAACTTCGTCTAAAGTCTGCGCGTCTAAACTTAACGTAACGTCAATTGTAGTTTGGTTACTAACTGTTATTTCTTGTGTTTTAAAACCAACATAAGTAAAAACTAAAACTTCACCAGTAGAAGCGGTGATTTCATATTTTCCATCAAAATCGGTTTGAGTACCGATACTCTTTCCTTTGATTTGAACGGTTGCCCCTGGAAGAGGTAGTCCGTCTCCATCTAAAACAGTACCAGTGATTGTTTTTTCTTGTGCAAAACCAAGCTGCACAATTAACACTAGTAAAAGTGTTAAGAATCCACTAAACTTTGTTCTCATTTTTTAAAATTATTTGAATTAGCTGGCATCAAAAATCTTAAATAGTTGTTAAATATCCAATTTTTTGTTTAGAAAATTTTAATAATTAAAGTTTTGTGAATTACTTAATGGAAAAATTAGAAGAATGTAGAATAACTGATATGTATTTTAGAATTGTTTAATTTTTCATCAGTTTCATTTGTTAACCCAATGGCGTAATTTAGTTTAAAAATGCTAGTTTTCTTAATAATTCCTATTCCAAGTCCTAAGCCAAACAGGTGGTTTTTGGTGGATGTTTTTTTGTTTTCAAAGTAGCAAAAATCGGTGATGGAGTGTATGTATAAATTTTTAGATAATAAGCTTCGGTATTCTATGTTAGTTACCGTGTAAAAATTAGCTGAAATGCTGTTTTCGTCAAATCCTCTTATGCTATTTATGCCGCCCAAAAGATACTGTTCATTCTCTAGATAGTTTTTAGAAAGTAGTGTTTGGGTGTTGTTTTGAGTGAATAATTTAGAGTTTTCTGTAATATTAAATTGGTGATACGTGTTAAATTCTATGGTTTGCTGTGGGGTTGTTGTGTTGTTAGTTTTGCGATAGCCGGTTGATGTGATTAGCGATAATTGTTTGGTTTGTGTTAGAGGGTTTAATGTTGGGTTTTCACTATAAGTGTAGCTTAGTCCGTATAACGTTGTGGTGTAATCTGCAAGGGTTTGAGTGTTGCTGTCTGAAAGGGTGTTGGTTGATTTTATTTGTTGGTATACTCCTCCTAGGTGGTTATTGGTTTTAATGGTGTATGAGGGATTGAGTTTGGTTGTTGTGGTGGCATATGTGCTGTCTTGTTTTAATATATTTAAAGAGGTGTTTAAGGATATAGGGGTGTTGAAAAGGTACGGGAAATTACCTGATGCTGTAAAAGTGCTTTGCGATTCTCCTGTGTTTTTCCAGTATATTTTTATTTCTTCTCCTGTGTTTAGGTTGTTTGTGAGCTGTATGTTAACGGTTCCGTTAAAGGTTAGTTTGTTGGTTTCTTCGTTGGTGCTAAATCCTAAATAACCATCAAAATAGTTGCTGGTGGTTTTGTTTATATATAAGTATAGTTTGGTGGTGTCTTTGGTGAATAGAATTTCTGAGTTTTTCTGTATGGAGGCAAAAGTGAGTTGATTGATTAATTCTGTTTTGGTTTTCGTTTCTTCAATGCTTAAGGTATTTCCTTTTTTGAGTCTTGCGTAATAGGATAGAAAGCTTTTAGGGAAATTTGTATAGCCTTTAATTAAGATGGTGTCTATTTTTCGTTTTTCAACAGGTGTTGTTTTAATTGTTGTTGTTAGTGAATCTTTAGATGTGTATAGGTTGGTTAGTGTTACTTTGGTGAAAAGGTAGCCTTTTTGATCTAATACTTTTGTGAGGTTGTTTAGTTGGGTTGTTAAATTTTCTGGTGTTGTTAGGATTGGGAATTTTATGTTGTGGAAGTATTGGTTGATGTTTGGCTGAGAACTGTTTAAGATTATGGTGTTAATTTTGTTGTTTGTTGAGATGTAATAATGGTAGATATTGTTTGTTTGTGATAATGAGTCTATTTTGTGGCTGTAAAATCCGTGTTCTTCGAGTTTAGATAGAAATGTTTTTACTTCTTGTTGAAGTGATTTAATGTTGTTGTGTTTTTGGGTGTAGTTGATTTCTATGTTATTTTGTTTGAGTGTTGTACTGTCTGCTATTTTTATTCCAAGTGTTAGTTCTTGTGATAGGGCTGGGTGATAGGTGAAGAGCATGCAAGATAGTAGTAGTGTGTTTTTTATAAGTGCTTGCATGGCTTTGTGTTGTTGTTTTGTTTTAGTGGTTATAACGTTTCTTGTTGGTAAAGTTATATAGAAAATCAAGATAATTTTTTTTAAAGGAGTGTTTCTTTAAGGATGGGAATAATAAAGGTGTGAAAATTAATCGATTAAGATTTGAATAATTGAAAATAATTTTTACCTTTGCCACCCTCTAAAAAGAGAGTTTATTTAAAATTAAATGTTTATTGTAAAGTAAATTATGCCAACAATTTCACAATTAGTACGAAAAGGAAGAGTCAGTATTACTAAGAAGAGTAAATCGGCTGCTTTGGATTCGTGTCCTCAAAGAAGAGGTGTTTGTACGCGTGTTTACACAACAACTCCTAAGAAACCGAACTCAGCGATGCGTAAAGTAGCGCGTGTTCGTTTAACGAATGGAAATGAAGTGAACGCATACATCCCAGGAGAGGGACACAATTTACAGGAGCACTCGATAGTATTAGTAAGAGGCGGAAGGGTAAAAGATTTACCAGGGGTAAGGTATCACATTGTTCGTGGTGCTTTAGATACCGCTGGTGTTCAAGGTAGAACGCAACGTAGATCAAAATACGGAGCAAAACGCCCAAAAGATAAAAAGTAATCATAACTTTTAATTAGAAGAAATGAGAAAAAGACAGGCGAAAAAAAGACCACTTTTACCGGATCCAAAATTTAATGATCAATTAGTTACACGTTTTGTTAATAACTTAATGTGGGACGGTAAGAAGTCGGTTGCTTTTAAAGTGTTCTACGATGCGATTGAAATTGTAGATCAAAAGAAAAACGACGAAGAAAAAACTGCTTTAGAGATTTGGAAAGATGCGTTATCTAATGTGATGCCTCACGTTGAAGTGAGAAGTCGTAGAGTCGGAGGTGCTACGTTTCAAATTCCTATGCAGATTAGACCAGATAGAAAAATCTCTATGGCTATGAAGTGGTTGATTGGGTATGCTCGTAAGAGAAATGAGAAATCAATGGCTCAGAGGTTGGCTTCAGAAATCTTAGCTGCAGCGAAAGAAGAAGGTGCTGCTGTTAAGAAAAGAGTTGATACTCATAAAATGGCTGAAGCGAATAAAGCATTCTCACACTTTAGATTCTAAAATATAAAAAATGGGAAGAGATTTAAAATACACCAGAAATATTGGGATTGCAGCACATATTGATGCTGGTAAAACAACAACTACAGAGCGTGTTTTGTTTTATGCTGGAGTTAGTCATAAAATAGGAGAGGTGCATGATGGTGCTGCAACTATGGACTGGATGGAGCAAGAGCAAGAGCGTGGTATTACTATTACCTCTGCGGCTACTACATGTGAGTGGCAGTTTCCAAGAGAAAATGGAGTTCCTACTGAAGATGCTAAAGGTTACCAGTTTAATATAATTGATACTCCTGGTCACGTTGATTTTACAGTAGAGGTAAACCGTTCGTTAAGAGTTCTTGATGGATTGGTTTTCTTGTTTAGTGCTGTTGATGGTGTAGAGCCTCAGTCTGAGACTAACTGGAGGTTAGCTGATAATTACAAAGTTCCACGTATGGGGTTTGTAAACAAAATGGACCGTCAGGGTTCTAACTTCTTAAACGTGTGTAAGCAGGTTAAAGAGATGTTAGGTTCTAATGCGGTGCCAATTGTATTGCCTATTGGTGATGAAGCTGATTTTAGAGGGGTTGTAGATTTGGTTAAAAACCGTGCTATTGTATGGCATGAAGATAACTTTGGGTCTACTTTTGATGTAGTTGATATCCCTGCAGATATGGCTGATGAGGTAAGTGAGTATAGAGCTCATTTAATTGAAGCAGTTGCTGAGTATGATGAAGAATTAATGGAGAAGTTCTTTGAAGATGAAAACTCTATTACTGAAGATGAGGTTCACGCTGCATTAAGAGCTGCTGTTATGGATATGGCTATTATCCCAATGACTTGTGGTTCTTCATTTAAAAATAAAGGTGTACAGTTCTTGTTAGATGCTGTGTGTAGATATTTACCATCTCCTATTGATAAGGATGATATTGTAGGTATTAATCCTGTTACGGAAGAAGAGGTTACTCGTAAGCCATCTGTAAATGATCCGTTTGCTGCGTTAGCGTTTAAGATTGCGACAGACCCATTTGTTGGTCGTTTAGCGTTCTTCCGTGCGTATTCTGGTCGTTTAGATGCTGGTTCTTATGTGTTGAATAACCGTTCTGGTAAAAAAGAGCGTATTTCTCGTATTTACCAAATGCACTCTAACAAACAAAATGCTATTGATTTTATTGAAGCTGGTGATATTGGAGCTGCTGTAGGTTTTAAAGATATTAAAACTGGAGATACGTTATCTGATGAGAAACATCCTATTGTATTAGAGAGTATGGAGTTTCCTGATCCGGTAATTGGTATTGCTGTAGAGCCAAAAACAAAAGCTGATGTAGATAAGTTAGGTATGGCTTTAGCTAAATTAGCTGAAGAAGATCCTACGTTCCAAGTTAAGACTGATGAGGCTTCTGGGCAAACTATTATCTCAGGAATGGGTGAGTTACACTTAGATATCATCGTTGATCGTTTAAGACGTGAGTTTAAGGTTGAAGTTAACCAAGGTCAACCACAGGTTGAGTACAAGGAAGCTATTACTGCAGATGCAAATCACAGAGAGGTTTATAAAAAGCAGTCTGGTGGTCGTGGTAAATTTGCTGATATTGTGTTTACAATGGAGCCTGCTGAAGAAGGTAAAGTTGGACTTGAGTTTGTTAATCAAGTAAAAGGAGGTAACGTACCAAAAGAATATATTCCTAACGTAGAAAAAGGATTTAAAGAGGCTATGAAGAATGGTCCTTTAGCTGGATTCGAAATGGATGCTATGAAGGTTACCTTAAAAGACGGATCTTTCCACCCTGTGGATTCTGATGGTTTATCTTTTGAATTGGCTGCTAAGATGGGGTATAAAGTAGCTGCTAAAGCTGCTAGAGCTGTTGTTATGGAGCCTATTATGAAGTTAGAGGTGATTACTCCTGAAGAAAATATGGGTGATATTGTTGGTGACTTAAACCGTCGTCGTGGACAAGTTAGTAGTATGGATGATAGAAATGGGGCTAAGTCTATTAAGGCTACAGTACCTTTATCTGAAATGTTTGGTTATGTTACTTCTTTAAGAACGTTATCTTCTGGTAGAGCAACTTCAACTATGGAATTTTCTCACTATGCTGAAACTCCTTCTAATATCTCTGAAGAGGTAATTAAAAAGGCTAAAGGTGTTGAAGCTTAAATTTTAAGAAATGAGTCAAAAAATTAGAATAAAATTAAAGTCTTACGATCATAATTTAGTAGACAAGTCTGCTGAGAAGATTGTTAAAACGGTAAAAACAACAGGTGCTGTTGTTACGGGACCAATTCCGTTACCAACTCACAAAAAGATATTTACTGTATTACGTTCTCCACACGTAAACAAAAAATCTAGAGAGCAGTTTCAATTAAGCTCTTATAAAAGATTATTAGATATCTACAGTTCTTCTTCAAAAACGATTGATGCGTTAATGAAGTTAGAGTTACCAAGTGGGGTTGAAGTAGAGATCAAGGTATAAGTACCATATAGGAGGAAAGACTTCTTCCTAAACATGTCCTGAGCTTGTTAGCAAGGGAAAAACGGAAAAAATACATTCAGGGTTAAAATGTGTTTTGACCCTGAATTTTTAATAACAAATGTTTAATTAATAATAACTATGTCTGGGTTAATTGGTAAAAAAATCGGAATGACCAGCATCTTTGATGAAAACGGGAAAAATATTCCTTGTACAGTGATTCAAGCTGGTCCATGCGTAGTTACCCAAGTCAGAACCAAAGAGGTTGACGGGTATGAGGCTCTTCAACTTGGTTTCGATGACAAAGAGGAAAAACGTGCTAATAAGGCTGAATTAGGTCATGCTAAAAAAGCTGGTGTTGCTCCTCAAAAGAAAGTTGTTGAATTCCAAGATTTCGAAGAAGGTTATAAATTAGGTGATACTATTACGGTAGAGCACTTTAATGAAGGAGAATTTGTATTTGTATCGGGAACATCAAAAGGTAAAGGTTTCCAAGGTGTTGTTAAAAGACACGGTTTTGCCGGAGTTGGGCAGTCAACTCACGGTCAGCATAACCGTTTAAGAGCTCCTGGTTCTGTTGGTGCTTCATCTTACCCATCACGTGTATTCAAAGGAATGCGTATGGCAGGTAGAACTGGTGCAAAAAGAGTAACAGTAGAAAACTTAAAAGTATTGAAAGTGGTTGCAGATAAAAACCTTTTAGTTGTTAAAGGGTGTGTTCCTGGTCACAAAAATGCTTATGTAATCATTGACAAGTAATGGAAGTAGCAGTTTTAAATAGTAATGGAAAAGAAACAGGTAGAAAGGTTGAGCTTTCTAATGCTGTTTTTGGTATAGAGCCAAACAATCACGCTGTTTACTTAGATGTTAAGCAGTATTTGGCAAATCAACGTCAAGGTACGCACAAGGCTAAAGAAAGAGCTGAGATTGCAGGTAGTACTAGAAAGATTAAAAAACAAAAAGGAACTGGTACTGCTAGAGCTGGTAGTATTAAATCTCCTGTTTTTGTTGGTGGTGGTAGAATTTTTGGACCAAGACCAAAGGATTATACTCAAAAATTGAGTAAAAGTCTTAAGAAGGTTGCTAGAAGATCAGCTTTAAGTTTAAAGGCGAAAGAGCAATCAATCTTAGTTTTAGAAGATCTTAATTTTGAAACTCCAAGCACTAAAGAATTCTCTAACGTTTTGAAAGCATTACAGTTAGATGGAAAAAAATCGCTTATAGTGTTGGGTGATTCAAATAAAAATGTATATTTGTCGTCACGCAATTTAAAAGGATCTGAAGTTGTAACCCCTTCAGAATTAAACACTTACAAGATTGTAAATGCAAATAACCTAGTGTTTTTAGAAGGAGCATTAGAAGGAATTGAGTCGAATTTAAGTAAATAAGTAACGAAATGAGTGTGTTAATTAAACCAATTATTACGGAAAAAGTTACCGCTGATAGCGAAATCAACAACCGTTATGGTTTTTTTGTTGCTACTAATGCAAACAAAGTTGAGATCAAAAAAGCTGTTGAGGCAACTTACGGGGTTACTGTAGAAAAAGTTCGTACTATGAATTACGGCCCTGAGAGAAAAACACGTTACACAAAAACCGGAATTCAGCATGGTAAAACAAATGCTGTTAAGAAGGCGATTGTTCAAGTAGCAGAAGGAGAGACTATCGATTTTTATAGTAATATATAAGTAAAGACGAAAGATGTCAGTTAGAAAATTAAAACCGATTACTCCCGGACAGCGATTTAGAGTAGTAAACGAATTTGACGCGATTACTGCTGATAAGCCGGAGAAAAGCTTGCTTGCTCCGTTAAAAAAGTCGGGAGGTAGAAACAGTCAAGGAAAAATGACTATGCGCTATATTGGTGGTGGTCATAAGAGAAAGTATCGTATTATTGATTTTAAAAGAAATAAAACTGGAGTTGAGGCTACAGTTGTTTCTATTCAGTACGATCCTAACAGAACTGCTTTCATAGCATTAGTACAGTATACTGATGGTGAGAAAAGTTATGTTATAGCACAAAATGGTTTACAGGTAGGGCAAACTATCGTTTCGGGTGCAGATGCTGCTCCAGAAATTGGTAATGCAATGCCGCTAAGTGATATTCCTCTAGGTACTATTGTTTCTTGTGTTGAATTACGTCCTGGTCAAGGAGCTGTAATGGCGCGTTCTGCAGGAGCTTTTGCTCAGTTAATGGCAAAAGACGGGAAATATGCTACTATTAAGTTGCCTTCTGGTGAAACTCGTATGGTTTTAGCAGATTGTTTTGCAACGGTTGGGGTAGTGTCTAATTCAGATCATCAGTTAGTTGTTGGTGGTAAAGCTGGTAGAAGCAGATGGTTAGGAAGAAGACCAAGAACTAGACCAGTAGTAATGAACCCAGTAGATCACCCAATGGGTGGTGGTGAAGGTAGATCTTCAGGAGGTCACCCAAGATCTAGGAAAGGATTACCGGCTAAAGGATTTAGAACTCGTACTAAGACTAAGGCTAGTAATAAGTATATTGTAGAACGTAGAAAGAAATAAAACAGTAAGAAATGGCACGTTCACTTAAAAAAGGACCTTTTGTACATTACAGTTTAGATAAGAAAGTACAAGCTAATATAGAGTCAGGTAAGAAAACAGTTATTAAAACATGGTCTAGAGCTTCTATGATTACTCCAGATTTTGTTGGTCAAACAATAGCTGTTCATAATGGTAAGCAATTTGTTCCTGTGTATGTTACAGAAAACATGGTAGGACATAAATTGGGTGAGTTTTCTCCAACAAGATCTTTTAGAGGTCATGCTGGTGCAAAAAATAAAGGAAAAAAATAAAGTAAGCCATGGGAGTTCGTAAAAGAAACAAAGCAGAAGAGATAAAAGAAGCTAAAAAGAGTTTAGCTTTTGCTAAGTTGAATAACTGCCCTACTTCTCCTCGTAAAATGAGAATCGTTGCAGATTTAGTTAGAGGTCAGAAAGTAGAAAAAGCGCTTGCTATATTGAAATTCAATAGTAAAGAGGCGTCTCGCAAATTAGAGAAACTTGTGTTGTCTGCTATTGCAAACTGGCAAGCAAAGAATGAAGAGGCAAGTTTAGAGGATGCAGATTTATTCATCAAAGAAATTAGAGTAGACGGTGGTACGATGTTAAAAAGATTACGTCCTGCACCACAAGGTCGTGCTCATAGAATTAGAAAACGTTCCAACCACGTAACAGTTGTGCTTGGATCTAATAATAACACTCAAAGCTAAGATAGAGAAATGGGACAAAAGACAAATCCAATCGGAAATCGCCTTGGAATTATCAGAGGATGGGAGTCTAACTGGTATGGAGGAAATGATTACGGAGATAAGTTAGCTGAAGATGATAAAATCAGAAAGTATGTTCATGCTCGTTTATCTAAAGCTAGTGTTTCTCGTGTAATTATCGAAAGAACTTTGAAGCTTGTAACCGTTACTATCACCACGGCTCGTCCAGGTATCATTATTGGTAAAGGCGGTCAGGAGGTAGACAAGCTAAAAGAAGAGCTTAAGAAAATTACCGAAAAAGAGGTTCAGATTAACATCTTTGAAATTAAAAGACCGGAGCTTGATGCGAATTTAGTTGCTGCAAGTATTGCTCGTCAGATCGAAAATAGAATTTCGTACAGAAGAGCAATTAAAATGGCTATTGCTGCTGCTATTCGTATGAATGCAGAAGGTATCAAAATTCAAATTTCAGGTCGTTTAAATGGTGCTGAGATGGCACGTTCTGAATCTTATAAGGAAGGAAGAATTCCTTTATCTACTTTTAGAGCTGACATTGATTACGCACTTGATGAAGCTCATACTACTTATGGTAGATTGGGTATTAAGGTGTGGATTATGAAAGGCGAAGTGTACGGTAAGAGAGAGTTGTCTCCGCTTGTAGGAATGTCTAAGAAGCAAGGCGGAAAAGGTGGAAATAATAATTCCGGGCAAAGAAAATCTCGCCGTAGAAAGTAATTTTATAAAGAAAGGTAAAAATGTTACAGCCAAAAAGAACCAAATTTAGAAAACAGCAGAAAGGCCGTATGAAAGGGATCTCTCAGAGAGGTTTTCAGCTTTCAAATGGTATGTTTGGTATTAAATCAATGGATTCTTCATTCATAACTTCACGTCAAATAGAGGCGGCTCGTGTTGCTGCAACTCGTTACATGAAGAGAGAAGGTCAATTGTGGATTAAGATATTTCCAGATAAACCTATTACTAAGAAGCCTCTAGAGGTACGTATGGGTAAAGGTAAAGGTGCTCCGGAATACTGGGCAGCTGTTGTGAAACCAGGTAGAATTATGTTTGAAGTAGGTGGAGTGCCTATGGATGTAGCTAAAGAAGCTTTACGTCTTGCAGCTCAGAAACTGCCGGTAAGAACAAAGTTTGTTGTAGCACGAGATTATTCAGCTTAATTTTTTTTAATTATGAAACAGTCAGAGATCAAAGAATTATCTGTTGCTGAGCTACAAGAGAAGCTTGGTGAATACAAGAAAAATTATGCAGATTTAAAAATGGCTCATGCTATTACACCGTTAGAGAACCCACTTCAAATTAGAAGTGTAAGAAAAACAGTGGCAAGATTAGCTTCAGAGCTTACAAAAAGAGAATTACAATAATTCTATTCTGCTTTATGATGGAAAATAGAAATTTAAGAAAAGAAAGAGTAGGGGTAGTTACTAGCAATAAAATGGAGAAATCTATCGTGGTTTCAGAAGTTAAACGTGTTAAACACCCTATGTACGGTAAGTTCGTGTTGAAAACAAAAAAATATGTTGCACACGACGAAAAGAACGATTGCAATATTGGTGATACAGTAAAAATAATGGAGACTCGTCCATTGAGTAAAACCAAATGTTGGAGGTTAGTTGAAATCCTTGAAAGAGCGAAGTAATTATGGTACAACAAGAGTCTAGATTAAAAGTAGCTGATAATACTGGAGCTAAAGAGGTTTTAGCAATCCGTATTTTAGGTGGTACAAAAAGAAGATATGCTTCTGTAGGTGACAAGATAGTTGTTACAGTAAAAGATTCAACTCCTAACGGTAGCGTTAAAAAAGGACAAGTTTCTACTGCAGTTGTTGTACGTACCAGAAAAGAAGTAAGAAGACCTGATGGTTCTTATATCCGTTTCGATGATAATGCTTGTGTTTTATTAAACCCTGCTGGCGAAATGAGAGGTACACGTGTATTTGGTCCTGTTGCCAGAGAACTTCGTGATAAACAATTTATGAAGATTGTATCATTAGCACCAGAGGTGCTTTAATACTGATGTATAGAAATGATAAAGCTTAAAATAAAATCAGGAGATACTGTTAAAGTTATTGCCGGAGATCATAAAGGTCAAACAGGTACTGTACTAAAAGTAGATCGTGAAAAGAATAAAGCGATTGTTGAAGGGTTAAACAAAGTGTCTAAGCATACAAAGCCTAGTGCTACTAATCCTCAAGGTGGAATCGTAGAGAAGGAAGCACCAATACATATTTCAAACTTATCTTTGTTAGATCCTAAGTCAAACGAGGCTACCAGAGTTGGTTTTGAAGAACGTGATGGTAAGAAAGTAAGATTTTCAAAAAAATCTAAAGAAGTATTATAATTATGGCTTACGTTCCAAGATTAAAACAAGAGTATAAGGACAAAGTTGTTGCTGCTCTTACAGAAGAATTCGGATATAAGAACGTGATGCAGGTTCCTGTTCTTAACAAAATAGTTGTTAGCCGTGGTGTTGGTGCAGCAGTTGCTGATAAGAAGATGATTGATTATGCTGTTGAAGAGTTAACTAAAATCACTGGCCAGAAAGCGGTTGCTACTATTTCTAAAAAGGACGTTGCTACTTTTAAATTACGTAAAGGTATGCCTATCGGTGCAAAAGTTACTTTACGTGGTGAAAGAATGTATGAGTTTTTAGATAGACTTATTACATCTGCACTACCAAGGGTAAGAGATTTTCATGGGATTAACGCTACCGGATTTGATGGTAGAGGAAATTATAACTTAGGTGTTACTGAGCAAATTATTTTCCCAGAAATCAATATTGATAAAATTCACAGAATTTCTGGTATGGATATAACATTTGTTACATCTGCAGAAACAGATAAAGAAGCTAAATCACTATTAACCGAATTAGGATTACCTTTTAAAAAGAATTAAGTATGGCTAAAGAATCAATGAAAGCCCGCGAGGTTAAAAGACAGGCATTGGTAGATAAATATGCAGAGAAAAGAAAAGCTTTAAAAGAAGCTGGAGATTACGAAGCATTACAAAAATTACCAAAAAATTCTTCACCTGTTCGTTTACATAATCGTTGTAAATTAACTGGTAGACCAAAAGGGTATATGCGTACTTTTGGCGTTTCTCGTGTAATGTTTAGAGAAATGGCTAACAAAGGGTTAATTCCTGGAGTTAAAAAGGCAAGTTGGTAAGATTATAAATTGGTAGTAAGTTCTTTTAGAAAACTATTACCGCAAATTAATATAGATGTATACAGATCCTATTGCAGATTATTTAACAAGAATTAGAAACGCTAATAGCGCAGGGCACAGAGTGGTAGAAATACCTGCTTCAAACCTTAAAAAAGAAATTACTAAGATCTTATTTGATCAGGGGTATATCTTAAGCTATAAGTTTGAAGATAATTCAGTACAAGGTTCTATTAAAATTGCTTTGAAATATAATAAAGCTACTAAAGAGCCTGTAATTAGAAAGATTGAGCGTGTTAGTAAACCAGGTTTACGTAAATATGCTGGTAAATCGGAATTGCCAAGAGTTTTAAATGGTTTAGGTATTGCTATTGTTTCTACTTCTCATGGGGTAATGACAAGCAAACAAGCTAAGCTTGATAATGTTGGTGGTGAAGTTTTGTGTTACGTTTACTAAAATTTAAAGACAAGAAGAAATGTCAAGAATAGGTAAAAGTCCAATTAAAGTACCTGCAGGTGTTACAGTAACCATTAATGGTGAACTAATTACAGTAAAAGGGAAATTAGGCGAATTAACTCAGGAAGTTAAAGACGTTGCTGTAAAGCAAGAGGATGGACAATTAGTTTTAGAACCAAATGGAGAAACAAAAGCTCATAGTGCTAAACATGGTTTGTACAGAGCTTTAATCAATAATATGGTTGTTGGAGTTTCAGAAGGTTTTACTAAAGAATTAGAATTAGTTGGGGTAGGTTACAGAGCTAGTAATCAAGGTCAGAAGTTAGACTTAGCTTTAGGTTTTTCTCATAATATTGTATTAGAGTTAGCGCCAGAAGTAAAAGTGGAGACCGTATCTGAAAAAGGTAAAAACCCAATCGTTAAATTAACTTCACACGATAAACAATTAGTAGGTTTAGTAGCGGCTAAAATCCGTTCATTCCGTAAGCCAGAACCATATAAAGGTAAAGGTGTTAAGTTTGTAGGTGAAGTAATAAGAAGAAAAGCAGGTAAATCAGCTTAATAATTAGCAATATGGCATTATCAAAGACTGAAAGAAGACAACGTATTAAGAACAGAATCAGAAAAGTGGTTAATGGAACCACTGAGAAACCAAGATTGGCTGTTTTTAGAAGTAATAATGAGATCTATGCTCAATTAGTGGATGATGTAAATGGTGTTACCATTACTGCTGCATCTTCAAGAGATAAAGATATCAGTTCTGTAAAAGCAACTAAAAGTGAGAAAGCTGCGCTTGTAGGTAAGTCGATTGCAGAGAAGGCTTTAAAAGCAGGTGTAGATTCAATCTCTTTTGATAGAGGTGGATATTTATACCATGGTAGAGTTAAATCATTAGCTGAAGGAGCTAGAGAAGCAGGACTTAAATTCTAAGAAATTATGTATCAGAATTATAAAAACGTAGAACTAGTTAAACCTAGCGGGCTTGAATTAAAAGATCGTTTAGTAGGCGTACAAAGAGTTACCAAAGTAACCAAAGGTGGTAGAGCATTCGGATTTTCTGCTATTGTAGTAGTAGGTGATGAGAATGGTGTTGTAGGACATGGTTTAGGTAAATCTAAAGAAGTTGCAGACGCTATTTCTAAAGCGGTTGAGGATGCTAAAAAGAACTTAGTAAGAATTCCTTTAAATAAAGGTACATTACCTCATGAGCAAAAAGGTAAATACGGTGGAGCAAGAGTTTATATTCAACCGGCTTCTCATGGTACTGGGGTAATTGCAGGTGGTGCAGTACGTTCAGTATTAGAAGCTGTAGGTGTACACGATGTATTATCGAAATCTCAAGGATCATCTAACCCTCACAATGTTGTAAAAGCAACTTTTGATGCTTTATTACAATTAAGAGACGCTCGTACGATAGCAGCTCAAAGAGGAGTTTCTTTAGAAAAAGTTTTTAAAGGATAAAACAAGGATAAAATGGCAAAGATTAAAGTTACACAAGTAAAAAGTAAAATTAAGCGTCCTGAAAACCAAAAAAGAACGCTTGAGGCACTTGGTCTTAAAGGTATTGGTCAGGTAGTGGAACATGAAGCTACTTCAAATATCCTTGGTATGGTAAATAAAGTTAAACACTTAGTTTCTGTTGAGGAAGCTTAATAATAGATAGTGTATTATGAGTTTAAGTAACTTACAACCGGCAGAAGGTTCAGTTCACAAAGACGGAAAAAGAGTTGGTAGAGGTGAAGGTTCCGGAAAAGGAGGCACAGCTACAAGAGGTCATAAAGGAGCTAAATCTCGTTCTGGTTATTCTAAAAAGATTGGTTTTGAAGGTGGGCAAATGCCACTTCAAAGACGTGTTCCTAAGTTTGGGTTTAAAAACTTTAACCGCAAGGAGTATGTTGGTATCAATTTAGGTAAATTACAAGAAATGGTTGATAACGGTGTTGTAACAGACACTGTAGATTTAGATGTTATTGTAGCTAATGGTTTAGCCAAGAAAACTGAGTTAGTTAAAATCCTTGGAGGAGGAGAATTAAAATCTAAATTAAAAGTAACCGTTCATAAATTTACTGCTAGCGCTAAAGCTGCTATTGAAGCGGCTGGTGGTGAAGCTGTGAGTTTATAACCAATAAGCAACCATGAAAAAATTTTTTGAGACATTAACCAATATTTGGAACATTAAAGAATTGCGTGAGAGAGTAATTCTTACATTAACTTTGTTATTAGTGTATAGATTTGGATCTCATGTAGCTCTTCCAGGTATTGACACTGCGCAATTATCTGAACTTACAAATAAAACCAGTGGTGGAGGATTGTTAGATATTCTTAACGCCTTTACTGGTGGGGCATTTGCAAAAGCATCTGTGTTTGCGTTAGGTATTATGCCGTATATTTCGGCTTCAATTGTAGTACAGTTAATGGGCCTTGCAATTCCTTATCTTCAAAAATTACAAAATGAAGGGGAAAGCGGAAGAAAAACAATCAACCAAATTACCAGATGGTTAACTATTGGTATTTGTATTGTTCAGGCACCAGCTTACCTTTGGGGATTAAAACAATTAGGTGTTCCAGAATCAGCTTTTGTTAAAGGTCAAGGTCTTGATTTCATTATACCTTCTGTAATTATCTTAGTAACGGGTACCATTGTTGCAATGTGGCTGGGTGAAAAGATTACGGATAAAGGTATTGGTAATGGTATCTCTTTATTAATCATGGTAGGTATTATTGCTAGACTTCCACAAGCATTCATGCAAGAAATTGCCTCTAGAGTTACCGAGAACAACGGTGGATGGATGGTAATTTTAATTGAAGTTATTGTTTGGTTTGTGGTTATATTACTAAGTATTATGCTGGTAATGGCTGTTAGGCAAATTGGTGTTCAGTATGCAAGAAGAACTGCAACTGGAGGATATGAGGAGAAAAATGTGATGGGTGGAGCTCGTCAGTTTATCCCTCTTAAACTTAACTCTTCTGGGGTTATGCCAATTATCTTTGCTCAAGCAATTATGTTTGTGCCAGGCTTATTAGCAGGTTTATCAGATTCTGAAACAGCACAGGGGGTTAAAACAGCCTTCAGTAACATGTTCGGGTTTTGGTATAACTTAGTATTTGCATTGTTGATAATCATTTTCACATACTTTTATACAGCTATCATGGTGCCAACTAGTAAAATGGCAGATGATCTTAAGAGAAGTCAAGGGTTTATTCCTGGAGTACGTCCTGGTACAGAAACAGCTGATTATTTAGACAAAATTATGTCGTTAATCACATTCCCTGGCTCATTATTCTTAGTTTGTATAGCGGTTCTGCCTGCATTAGCAAATAATGCTGGTATTCAACAAGCTTGGGCTATGTTTTATGGTGGTACTTCCTTGTTAATTATGGTAGGTGTTGCTATAGATACGATGCAACAAGTGAATTCATACTTGTTGAATAGACATTATGATGGTTTAATGAAAACTGGTAAAAACAGAAAAGTATCAGCATAATATGGCAAAACAGTCGGCAATAGAACAAGACGGAACCATTATTGAAGCATTGTCTAATGCAATGTTTAGAGTAGAGTTAGAAAATGGTCATGTGGTAACAGCACACATCTCTGGTAAAATGCGTATGCATTACATTAAGTTATTACCTGGAGATAAAGTGAAGCTTGAAATGAGCCCATATGATCTTTCAAAAGCAAGAATTACTTATAGATATTAAATAGTAGTTAGATGAAAGTAAGAGCATCACTGAAAAAGAGAAGTCCCGAGTGCAAGATTGTGCGTCGTAAGGGGAGATTGTACGTAATTAACAAAAAGAATCCTAGATTTAAACAAAGACAAGGATAATTATGGCTAGAATCGCAGGTGTAGATATACCAAACAACAAAAGAGGTGTTATATCTTTAACATATATCTTTGGTATAGGTAAAAGTAGAGCTAAAGAAATCTTAGAAACAGCTCAAGTAGATGAGAATAAAAAAGTATCAGATTGGAATGATGACGAAATAGGTCGTATTCGTGATGCTGTTGGTATTTTCACAATAGAAGGAGAATTACGTTCAGAAATTCAATTAAACATTAAACGTTTAATGGATATTGGATGTCAAAGAGGAATTCGTCATAGAGCTGGTTTACCGTTACGTGGTCAGCGTACTAAGAATAACTCTAGAACTAGAAAAGGTAAAAGAAAAACTGTTGCTAACAAGAAGAAGGCAACCAAATAATAAGTAGTTACAATGGCAAAGTCGAATAAAACTGCAAAAAGTTCTAAAAAGCGTAAAGTTATAGTAGAATCAGTTGGTGAGGCACACATTTCTGCTACTTTTAATAATATCATTATTTCTTTAACAAATAAGAAAGGTGACGTTATTTCTTGGTCATCTGCCGGTAAAATGGGGTTCAGAGGTTCTAAAAAGAATACTCCTTACGCTGCTCAGGTAGCTGCCGAAGATGCTGCTAAAGTTGCAAATGAAGCTGGTTTACGCAAGGTTAAAGTTTTTGTAAAAGGACCTGGTAATGGTAGAGAATCTGCAATCAGATCTCTTCATAACACAGGGATTGAAGTTACAGAAATAATAGACGTTACTCCACTACCTCATAATGGATGTCGTCCTCCAAAAAGAAGAAGAGTTTAATTATAATTCATAACATTTAAGGGCGCTGATACGATTATCGAAGGATAGCCTTAATTCATAATCGCCCTTAATAATTTTTAAAGAAATGGCAAGATATACTGGTCCAAAAACTAAAATTGCTCGTAAGTTTGGTGAAGCAATTTTTGGAGATGATAAATCTTTCGAAAAAAGAAATTATCCTCCAGGTCAACATGGTAATAACCGTAGAAGAGGTAAAAAATCTGAATATGCAATCCAGTTAATGGAGAAGCAAAAAGCAAAATATACATATGGTATATTAGAGCGTCAGTTCAGAAACCTATTCGAAAAAGCTAACCGTAGCAAAGGGGTTACAGGTGAGGTATTATTACAATTATGCGAGTCTCGTTTAGATAACGTTGTTTACAGAATGGGAGTAGCTCCATCAAGAAGAGGTGCTCGTCAATTAGTTTCACACCGTCACATTACAGTTAACGGAGAGATTGTAAATATACCATCTTATGCAATGAAAGCAGGTGATGTTGTAGGTGTAAGAGAAAAATCTAAATCTTTAGAGGTAATTGAAAACTCATTAGCTGCGAACAGTACTGTTTACGAATGGATTACTTGGAATACGGAAAAGAAAGAAGGTACATTTGTAGCTGTTCCTGAAAGACTTCAGATTCCTGAAAACATTAAAGAACAGTTAATCGTCGAGTTATACTCTAAATAATAAATAAAAGACAGCAGTCATACTATGGCATTATTTAATTTTCAAAAGCCCGATAAAGTTATAATGATTGATTCTTCAGATTTTGAAGGGAAGTTTGAATTCCGCCCTTTAGAACCTGGATATGGATTGACCGTTGGTAACGCATTACGAAGAGTTCTATTATCTTCGCTTGAAGGGTTCGCTATCAGTTCGATAAGAATTGATAAAGTAGAGCATGAGTTCTCTACTATTCCCGGAGTAGTTGAAGATGTTACAGAAATTATTCTGAATTTAAAACAAGTACGTTTTAAGAGACAGATTGAAGATATTGACAATGAAACAGTGTCTATTTCAGTAGGAGGAACAGAACAATTAACTGCTGGCGATTTCCAAAAATTTATTTCCGGATTTCAAGTTTTGAATCCGGATTTAGTTATCTGTAATATGGAATCTGATATTACACTAAACATGGAAATCACTATAGAAAAAGGTAGAGGTTATGTTCCTGCTGAAGAGAACAAAAAGCCAAATGCGCCGCTAGGTGTTATAGCTACCGATTCTATCTACACTCCTGTTAAGAACGTAAAATATAGTATAGAAAACTATCGTGTAGAACAAAAAACTGATTATGAAAAATTAGTTTTTGAAATCATCACCGATGGTTCTATTCATCCAAAGGATGCTTTAACTGAAGCTGCAAAAACATTAATTCACCACTTCATGTTATTCTCAGATGAACGTATAACATTAGAAGCAGATGAAATTGCACAAACAGAAACATATGATGAAGAATCATTACATATGCGCCAGTTACTTAAAACTAAGTTGGTAGATATGGATCTTTCTGTAAGAGCATTAAACTGTTTAAAAGCTGCAGAAGTTGATACACTAGGAGATTTAGTATCTTTCAATAAGAATGACTTAATGAAATTCCGAAACTTTGGTAAAAAATCTTTAACAGAGTTAGAAGAGCTTGTTCATAATAAGAGCCTACACTTCGGAATGGATTTATCAAAATATAAATTAGATAAAGATTAGCTGTTGGCTAAAGTGTAATACATAGGAAAATGAGACACGGAAATAAGATCAATAATTTAGGAAGAAAAACTGCTCATAGAAAAGCTATGCTAGCTAATATGGCATGTTCTTTAATAGAACATAAGCGTATTAATACTACTGTTGCCAAAGCTAAAGCACTTAAGCAGTTTGTGGAGCCTCTTATTACTAAGGCTAAAACTGAAAACAATAAGGAGATTGCTGGTAGCACTCACAATAAAAGAATTGTTTTTAGTGAATTAAGAAGTAAATATGCAGTTACTGAATTATTTGGTGCTGTAGCTGATAAAGTTGGTGATAGACCAGGAGGATATACTAGAATTATTAAACTAGGTAATCGTTTAGGGGATAACGCTGATATGGCAATGATAGAGTTAGTTGATTTTAACGAACTTTACAATGCAGGTAAACCAGCTAAGAAGAAATCTACTCGTAGAGGTAGATCTAAAAAAGCTGAAGAAGGTGCTGAGCAACCAGCTACAGAGGCTACTAACGAAGAAGCTAATGACAAAACGAATGAATAACATTTGTTTTTAAATATTATTAAATTTTAGAAGGATAAACTTTTTAGTTTATCCTTTTTTTTGTGTTATTTTGTATCATATTTCAAACATCACTTTTAGACCTATATAGATGAAATATAAAGCGAGAAAAAAGGCAGTTCTATTATTAGCAGATGGTACTGTTTTTTATGGAAAAGCTGTAGGCCGAGAAGGTACTGCATTTGGAGAGGTTTGTTTTAACACCGGAATGACCGGTTATCAGGAAATTTTTACCGATCCTTCTTATTTTGGGCAAATAATGGTTACTACAAATGCCCATATTGGTAATTACGGAACTAATAAAGACGAAATTGAATCTGACGGCGTTAAAATTGCTGGTCTGGTTTGTAAAAATTTCAGTTTTGATTATTCAAGAGTAGCTGCCGATCTTTCTTTAGAGGATTTTTTAGAAAATAATAATTTGTTTGCTATATCAGACGTTGACACCAGAGCGTTAGTGGCATATATTAGAGATAATGGAGCACAAAATGCTGTTATTTCTACAGAAGTTGATCAGTTAGAAGCATTAAGAGAAAAACTTTCCCAAGTACCGGATATGAATGGTTTGGAGTTGGCTTCTAAAGTATCAACTAAAGAGCCTTATTTTTATGGTAACGAAGATGCTACGTATAAAGTGGCTGCGCTAGATTTGGGTATTAAAACTAATATTCTAAGAAATTTAGCTCAAAGAGATTGCTATATAAAAGTATTTCCGTACAACACTCCATTTGAAGAAATGAAGGCATGGGAGCCTAATGGTTATTTCTTGTCTAATGGACCTGGTGACCCTCAACCGTTATCTGGGGCTATAAATGTAGCTAAAGAGGTGATTAAGGAAGATGCACCAATGTTTGGAATCTGTTTAGGGCACCAAATTATTGCTTTGGCAAATGGGATATCTACTTATAAAATGCACCACGGACACAGAGGAATTAATCACCCGGTTAAGAATCTTGAAAGCGGAAAAGGAGAAATTACTTCTCAAAACCACGGTTTTGCTGTAAGTAGTGAAGAAACCGAAAAACATCCTGAAGTTGAGATTACTCATTTACATTTAAATGATAATACAATTGCAGGATTAAAAATGAAGAATCAGAAAGTATTCTCGGTACAATACCACCCTGAGGCTAGTCCGGGACCACACGATGCTTCTTATTTATTCGATCAATTTTTGGAAAATATTAAAACTAACTAAAATAACAATAATATGAGTATTATAGTAAATGTACACGCTCGTCAAATTTTAGATTCAAGAGGTAACCCTACTGTAGAAGTAGATGTAGTTACAGAAAATGGTATTCTTGGTAGAGCTGCTGTTCCATCAGGAGCATCAACTGGAGAGCACGAAGCTGTTGAGTTGCGTGATGGTGGTAAAGACTATATGGGTAAAGGTGTTTTAAACGCTGTTAAAAATGTTAATGAAGTAATTGCTGAAGAATTAGTAGGTATGTCGGTATTTGAACAAAATCTTATTGACGATACTATGATTGCTTTAGACGGTACTCCTAACAAAGGAAAATTAGGAGCTAACGCTATTTTAGGTGTTTCTTTAGCAACAGCTAAAGCTGCAGCTAATGAGTTAGGTATGCCGCTTTATCGTTACGTAGGTGGTGTTAGTGCAAACACACTTCCTGTTCCTATGATGAACATTATTAATGGTGGTTCTCACTCTGATGCACCTATAGCATTCCAAGAGTTTATGATTATGCCTGTTAAAGCAACTAGCTTTACACATGCTATGCAAATGGGGTCTGAAGTATTCCATAACCTTAAAAAAGTTTTACATGACAGAGGTTTAAGTACTGCTGTAGGTGATGAAGGAGGTTTCGCTCCTACTTTTGAAGGTACTGAAGACGCTATTGATACTATTGCTAAAGCTGTTTCTAATGCAGGATACACTTTTGGTGATGATATTAAAATTGCGTTAGACTGTGCTGCTTCTGAGTTTTTTGTAGATGGAAAATATGACTATACTAAATTTGAAGGAGAAACCGGTGTTGTAAGAACTTCTAAAGAGCAAGCAGATTATTTAGCTGAGCTTAGTGAAAAATATCCAATTCTATCTATAGAAGATGGTATGGATGAAAACGACTGGGAAGGTTGGAAATACTTAACTGAAAAAGTTGGGGATAAAGTTCAATTAGTAGGTGATGATTTATTTGTAACTAACGTTGAAAGATTAGAAAGAGGTATAGATCAAAGTATTGGTAACTCTATCTTAATTAAAGTAAACCAGATTGGTACTTTAACAGAAACAATTGCTGCCGTAAATATGGCTAAAAACGCTGGGTATACTTCAGTAATGTCTCACAGATCTGGTGAAACAGAAGATAATACTATTGCAGATTTAGCAGTTGCTTTAAATTGTGGTCAAATTAAAACTGGTTCAGCTTCAAGATCTGACCGTATGGCTAAATACAATCAATTGTTAAGAATTGAGGAAGAGTTAGGTAAGGTAGCTTACTATCCTCAAGCCAAAGCTTTTAAAGTTCAGCAATAAGAAATATTGTACATAGAATTAATGAAAAGCCTCTTGTTAAGAGGCTTTTTTATTTTAAAACGTTAAAATTTAGTATTTAATAGTTTTTTAATAGTGAGAAGGTTTTTTATTTGATTTATAATCAATAATTTAACGGAGCTGTAAATCAAACTCAAAATCTGTTATCTTGCAACGAAATTTTTTATTTGTATCCGCTGAAAATGATGCCATACCTTTATGTAAAGCTGGAGGGATGGGCGACGTAGTTAGAGACATTCCACGCCATATAGCTGCTTCTGGTGATATGGTTAGTGTTGTTACTCCTGCTTATGGGAGATTGCATTTAAAAGGAACCTTTATAGAAGAATTACATTTTGTTTACAGAGGGCAGCCTACTGTAGCATATTTATATGAAGTTCCGGGTAAAAAAAAGATTCCAAATATACGTCACTATGTTATAGATCATCCAGATATTAAATCTGGAAATATAGCAGACATCTATATGAATGATTTTACCCAACCATTTTTTACTGATGCATGTACCTTTTCATTATTTACGGTCGCCGTTGCTCAAGCTATAAAGCAGAAAAGTTTTAATGTACTTGATATTTGCCATTTGCATGATTGGCATACCAGTTTATTGTTATTATTGAGAAGATATCATCCAGATTATCAACAGACCTTAAATGACATTAGATTTGTGTATTCCATACATAATTTAGCCATACAAGGAATTCGTCCTTTTGATGGGAATTATTCATCTATGAAGGCGTTCTTTCCATATATAAGTTTCGATAACGATAAATTGAAGGATCCTAGGTATCCTGATTGTATAAATTTAATGGCAGTTGGTATTAGGTTTGCAGATACTGTACATACTGTTTCTGATTCCTATAAAGAAAATATTCAAGAGCCTAGTAACTTTCCTCATTTTATAGGAGGCGAAGGTTTAGAGAATGATTTAAAGAATGCTCAGTTAGAGGGTAGGTTGTTTGGTATATTGAATGGATGTAATTACAAAAACTATACGATAGCTAAAAGAGGTAAGTTATACCCAAACATTTTAAGAGCTTTGTTTAAGGGCTTAGACGATGAAGAGAAATCTTATAAGCATGACTTTTTAAAACATACCGCAGAAAAAGTAGTAAATCTAATAGAGGTTAAGCCTGCTTTCATTTGTTCTAGTGTGGCTAGATTAACAGAGCAGAAGTTTTATTTCTTTAAAGAAGACCCTGCACTGCTTGAAAGTATGCTTAGAAGGCTCAAAAAGGATGAGGGTATATATATCCTTTTAGGAACAGGTGCTCCAGACTACGAGGAGTTGTTTAGAAGCTTTAGTTATGCACATGATAACTTTATTTTTGTAAATGTTCAGTCTGAGGAGGTGATAGATTCTTTATATCTGGAATCTAAACTTTATTTAATGCCGAGTTTATTTGAACCTTGCGGTATTAGTCAGATGTTGGCAATGAGAAGCGGACAGCCATGTTTAGTACATAATACAGGTGGGTTAAAAGATACTGTTGTACATCAAAAAACAGGTTTTGTTTTTGAAGGAGATACCTTTGAGGAAAAGAAGATAAACTTTATGCAAGTTTTTGATGAGCTACTTAATTTGTTTTTTAATGATAAAACTAGATGGAGAAGTATATCTAGAGCTGCAAAACGTCAAAAATTCACCTGGGAAAATTCTGTAGAGCGTTATTATACGTTGTTGTATAAAATGGCGTATCATGCCCCAATACAGAATAAGCGCAGAAAACCCCGTGCAGAAAGCAATTCTAAGGAGAATATTGTGAGATAATAAACATATTGTATTCTAAATTAGCAAAGAACGATTTGAATACGCAATTCAATTCAGTTTATTTTCGTAAATTCGCAATAGAAATCTTTTATAAAATACTTCACTAAAAATTTTTAAATAAAAAAATGTCAGATAAAGCAACGTTAGAATACAATGGTGAAAAATTTGAATTTCCCATAATTAAAGGAACTGAAGATGAAATAGCTGTTGATATTAAAACATTACGTGCTGGTTCAGGTATAATTACTATAGACCCTGGGTATAAAAATACTGGAGCTTGTGAAAGTGCCATTACCTACTTAGATGGGGAAAAAGGTATTTTGAGATATAGAGGGTACTCTATTGAAGACTTAGCCGAGAAAGCTACCTTTTTAGAAGTAATTTACCTATTAATATTTGGGGAGCTACCAACTTCAGACCAGCTGAAAAAATTTAAATCAGATATAGATGATGAGGCTATTGTTGATCAGGATATGAAGAAGATCATCGATGGTTTCCCTAAGTATGCACACCCAATGGGGGTATTATCTTCGTTAACAAGCGCGCTTATTGCTTTTAACCCATCTTCTGTGAATGTAGCTTCAGAAGGTGATATGTATAAAGCAATTGTGAAATTGTTAGCTAAGTTCCCTATTTTAGTAGCTTGGACATATCATAAAAGAACTGGTTTGCCATTAGATTATGGGGATTCTAGTTTAGGTTATGTAGAGAACTTCGCTAAAATGATGTTCCAGAAGCCAAACCGTGCTTATGAACCAAATCAGGTAGTAATTGATGCTTTACAAAAGTTATTAATTTTGCATGGTGACCACGAACAAAACTGTTCTACATCTACAGTGAGAATCGTAGGTTCTTCTCATGCGGGTCTTTTTGCTTCTATTTCGGCAGGTATTTCTGCTCTTTGGGGGCCACTTCATGGTGGTGCTAACCAAGCAGTATTAGAAATGCTTGAAGCTATTAAAGCAGATGGTGGTGACACTAAAAAATATATGGCTAAGGCTAAGGATAAAGATGATCCGTTCCGTTTAATGGGATTTGGACACAGAGTTTACAAAAATTTTGATCCTCGTGCTCGTATCATTAAAAAAGCTGCAGATGAAGTACTAGAAAGTTTAGGAGTAAGTGATCCTATTCTTGATATTGCTAAAGGACTTGAAAAAGAGGCTTTAGAAGATCAGTACTTTGTAGATAGAAAATTATATCCGAACGTAGATTTCTACTCTGGTATTATTTATAGAGCTTTAGGAATTCCGGTAGAAATGTTTACCGTTATGTTTGCTCTTGGTAGACTACCTGGTTGGATTTCTCAATGGAGAGAGATGCGTTTACGTAATGAACCTATTGGAAGACCAAGACAGGTTTATATTGGTGAAAACGCCAGAGATTATAAAGATATAGCCGATAGATAATATTTGAAGCTAACGATATATAAAAGCCTTGCTAACTTAGCAAGGCTTTTTTTATATTTGCCCAACTGCAAAACAAAATTATGTTAGAGTTAAATGTAAAAAATGAAACTTCCAGATTAAAAGCTGTGGTGTTAGGTATTGCCAACAGTAATGGTCCAACACCCAAGTTAGAGGAAGCTTATGACCCCAAGTCTAAAGAACACATCTTGGCTGGTACGTATCCTGTAGAGTCAGATATGGTAAAAGAGATGAAAGCTTTAAACGGTGTTTTTGAAAAATATGGTGTAGATGTCTATAGACCGCATCTTATAAAGGATTACAATCAGATATTTGCTAGAGATATAGCTTTTGTAATAGATGATTTGTTTATAAAGGCTAATATATTACCAGATAGAGAGCAAGAAGTAGAGGCTATACAATATATAATAGATCAGATAGACACCTCTAAAGTGATAACTCCGCCTGAAAAAGTACATATAGAAGGTGGTGATGTAATGCTTTGGGATGATCATATTTTTGTTGGAACCTATAAGGGGAGCGATTATAAAAATTATATCACTGCACGTACCAATATGTATGGCGTAGATTTTATAAAGGAATTGTTTCCTAATAAAACAGTAAAGGAGTTCGATTTAGTAAAATCTAAATTGGAGCCTAGAGACAATGCATTGCATTTAGATTGTTGTTTTCAGCCTATTGGTAGCAATAAAGGTATTATTTTTAAAAATGGATTTAGAGAGGAGCAAGATTATATGTATTTAGTAGAGCTCTTTGGAAAAGAAAATCTGTTTCATATAGATAGAGAAGAAATGTACCATATGTATAGTAATGTATTTTCCATTGCTCCTGATGTGGTAATAACAGAGCGTAATTTCACAAGATTGAACAACTGGTTAAGAGAGCATGGAATGACTGTGGAAGAAATTCCGTATGCTGAAATTTCTAAGCAAGAAGGTTTATTAAGATGTTCTACGATGCCTTTAATAAGAGAATAAAATGTCACAAATAACAAATACGGTATTAATGATTCGTCCTGCAAATTTTAGGATGAACGAGCAAACGGCTATAAATAATTATTTTCAAGAAACCACTCAGGATTCAGCCGAAGAAATAGCTAATAGAGCGTTTGATGAGTTTGATGAATTTGTTCAGAAGCTTAAAATGATTGGGGTAAACGTAATTGTAGTACAAGATACGACTGCACCTGATACTCCAGATGCTGTATTTCCTAATAACTGGATATCTTTTCATGAGAACGGAGAAGTGGGTGTATATCCAATGTTTGCAGAAAATAGAAGGTTAGAACGTAGAGAAGATGTGTTATCTATTGTTGAATCGAATGGATTTGCAATAAATGATATTGTAGACTATACCGAGGCAGAGGATGAGAAGCTATTTTTAGAAGGTACAGGAAGCATTGTGTTAGATAGGGTTAATCACAAAGCATATTGTGCTTTATCGGATAGAGCAGATGAAGAGTTGTTTATTGAGTTCTGTGAAGATTTTGAATATTTCCCGGTGGTATTTTCGGCCTACCAAACAGTAGAAAATATAAGAAAGCCTATTTACCATACCAATGTAATGATGGCTATAGCAGAAACCTTTGCGGTAATTTGTCTGGACGCTATTGATGATAAGAAGGAAAAGAAAGAGGTGGTTAAGCATTTAAAGGAATCTGGTAAGGAAATTATAGCTATTACGGAAGCTCAAATGCACCAATTTGCAGGGAATATGTTGCAGGTTATGGGAAGCGATAACCGTCCTTTTTTGGTAATGAGTACAACGGCTTATAAGAGTTTAAATCAAGAACAAATAACAACTATAGAAAAACATAGCAAAATTCTTCATACGAATTTAGAAACTATTGAAACCTGTGGAGGTGGAAGTGCTAGATGTATGTTGGCTGAGGTGTTTTTACCAAAAGAAGTATAGCTATTTAGTCACCTATGCAATACAATTTTTCTAATCGAGTAAATTTTAAAGTATCTTTATATAATGCTTAGTAAAAAGACAAAATACGGATTAAAAGCGCTGTCCTATTTGGCAAAAAAAGGTAAAGGTACACCGGTGCTTATTTCCCAAATAGCGACAGATGAAAATATATCTAAAAAGTTTTTAGAGTCTATTTTACTTCAACTTAAGAACAATGGTTTTTTGGGTTCTAAAATGGGAAAAGGAGGCGGTTATTATCTACTCAAGGAGCCAGCTGATATACGATTGGCATCTATGTATCGTATTCTAGAAGGACCTATAGCATTACTACCTTGTGTAAGTCTTAATTATTACGAAAAGTGTGATGATTGTAAAAGTGAAGAAACCTGCATGCTAAATAAGGTAATGATTGAGGTTAGAGATAGTACCTTAGCTGTATTGGAAAACAAAACGCTTGCCGACCTTATCTAGTTGCTAGATTCTTAATCATACCGTCAAATATAAAAAAATGAAAGGGTAGCAGACTGTACCAGTATAGTCTGCCCCATATACCTTTAGGTCTAAAGGTAGCTGTTTGGTGCAATACATTGTTTTTATCTATCTTAAACTCTAACCAAGCTTCTCCGGGTAATTTCATTTCTGCAAAAAGAAGCAATCTTTTTTCTTTACTATCTGCATGTAGAACACGCCAAAAGTCAAGAGCATCACCAGGGGTTATTTTATCAGGGTGTGTTCTACCACGTCGTAAACCAACACCACCCACTAGTTTATCTAGAAAACCTCTTAGGTGCCATAATTGGTTACCGTAATACCAACCGTTATCACCACCAATTTTCCATATGTTTTTTAAAACTTTTTCAGGATCTTCTATAGGTATTTGTTTTTTATCTGTGATTACTCCGTTCTTAGGGACTTGAATGTATTTGCCTAGTTGTTTCTTAACGCGACCGCTTGACATAGAATCTTTCCAGCTACTAATAACTTCGTTTTGTTCTATTTTGGTAAATGCAGCTTTAATAGCATCTTCATATCCTATTGGCGTATGTTTAAAGAACTTCTCTAGCTCATTGTCTTTTGCTATTACTTCCATTTTCATGCTGTCTACCAAATTTACTGCTAGTTTATAAGAGGTAGCTGTTACAAAGTATAACCAATAACTAGATAGTTTAGGTGTCATAACCGGAACGGTAATTATATAAATGTTTATCCCGCGTACTTTACCGTATTGTTTAATCATTTCTTTATAGGTGAGTATATCTTTACCTCCCACATCAAATGATTTATTAAAACAAAAAGATGTTCCTAATACATTGGTTAGATAGAAAAGAATGTCTCGTATTGCAATGGGATGTGTTTTGGTAAGCACCCATTTTGGGGTAATCATTATAGGAAGCTTTTCACATAAATCTCTTATTATTTCAAAAGAAGAACTACCAGAACCTACTATGATACCCGCTCTTAAGACGGTAAGATTGAAATCTGCTTTACTCAAAATATCTTCTACGTTTTTTCTTGAAGAAAGATGTTTAGAAAGTTTTTTTTCATTTACAATTCCACTTAGATAAATTACTTGCTGAACATTTGTTTTGGCTACCATTGCAATAAAGTTATGGGCAGCTTGAGCTTCTTTTTCATCAAAATCTGTAGTTGATGAAGTCATGGAATGTATAAGATAGTAGGCGTAATCTATATCCTTGGGTATAGGATTAGAGGTTTCAGGAGATAAAAAATCAACCTCAATAATGGTCACCTGTTTTTTTGTATTGTCATCAAGAGCAAACCTATTGGCATCTCTTACCGCGCAAATAACTGTATGCCCAGCTTCAAGTAAATAAGGAAGTAGTCGCATGCCTATATAACCATTGGCACCGGTAAGCAATATGTTCATAGTATCTTTTTTTTCTAAGATACCAATAAATTATTTAATACTGGATAATAAGGCTAGTACAGAGCTGCTTATATATTCTATCCCAATAGCTATAACTATAAAACCAATAATTCTTGAGATTGCATTAATCCCCGAAGCACCTAAGAACTTTACAATAGGGTGTGCAAATTTTAGCATAATGTAAACGGCTGTACAAACACTTATAATCGCAAGAACAGTAATTCCCTTATCTATTATTTCTGTATACGTTTGGTTAAGGGTAATTAATAACGAAATAGAACCTGGGCCAGCCAGCATGGGTATAGCTAGTGGAGTAAGGGCAATATCATTTCGGTCTTTAATGTCTTCTTTAACTCTTGGTTTCTCCATTCCCTTGTGTTTAGAGAAGGTACCTGTTAGTAAAGCAAAGCCGGAGGTTACAATAATAAGTCCGCCTGCAATACGCAGAGAGTCTATAGTAATTCCGAAGAATCCTAAAATATACTTTCCAGAGAAGAAAGCGAGTACTAAAATAATAAGGGTGTTAATAGCCGTCCATGAAGAGATTCTAGATTGTTCTTTAGGACTGTCTTCCTGAGTTAAACCCACAAAAACAGGAACTGTACCTAAGGGATTGATTACCGAAAATAGTGCTGCAAATGTATAAATGAATAGTTCCATTTTTTTTGCGCAAAAATGAACAGAAAACACAGATGTAGCTTTATCGGATAGTTAAGAAATAGTTGTTTAAAAGTCTTCCGGTTTTTTAGTGGGTTGTATTAATTTTTGTTGGATGAGCTTTTCCATAAAGTCTTGTGATTTCCCTGAAACTAAAACATTGATATAGTTGTGTTTTAACGCTAGGGTATATTCTCCTGCCGTTTGTTTTTTAATATCTAGGTTATAGTAAGGAGCTATAAACATATACTTGTTTAGTAGATTTACAAAATGTGCTATGATCCCTTTAGGGCGTAATTCAATCCAGCAGGTTTTAATGGAGTTAGCATCTAGAATTAAAAGGTTGTGCAGGTTACTACTACATTTAGTGATTAATAACTTAGGAGACAGTGCACCTCCTATCAGGTTACGTTGTCTAATAGTTAAAGGCTTGCCAACTAAACTATTAATGGTTTGAGTTAGAGAAGTCGTTTTATAGAAACGTTTGCAAGCATCTTTTCTCTTAAAGATACAACATAAAAAGGTTTCTATATATTCTATTAACGAACCATTTAGATTTTTATAAGTAAACCTTATCTTTGCAGCTCGAAAAACGTAAATACTCATGAATATTCAGGATTTGTTAACTAAAAAGGTACAGGAAGCCGTAAAGGTTGTTTTTGATGTAGAATTGGAGTCAGTAGAATTTCAGGCTACACGAAAAGAATTTGCAGGAGATATAACAGTAGTAGTATTTCCTATGTTACGCTTTGTAAAAGGAAATCCGCAAGTGATAGGAGAGCAAATAGGTACCTACCTTAAAGAGCAAGTTGCTGAGGTGAGTGATTTTAATGTAGTTAAAGGTTTTTTAAACTTAACCATTGATACTTCTTTTTATCTTAATTTCTTTAATGCAGCAAAAGACAATGTTGCTTATGGATTGTTGACGGCAGCAGACGATGCAAAGGCTGTTATGGTAGAGTATTCTTCGCCAAACACAAATAAGCCATTGCACTTAGGGCATATTAGAAATAACTTATTAGGATATTCTGTTGCTGAAATTATTAAGGCAGCGGGTAATAAGGTGTATAAAACCCAAATTATTAATGATAGAGGGATACATATTTGTAAAAGTATGTTGGCTTGGCAAAAGTTTGGAGAAGGAGAGACGCCAGAATCTACCGGATTAAAAGGGGATAAGCTAGTAGGTAATTACTATGTTAAGTTTGATGTTGAATACAAAAAAGAAATAGCTGCCTTAGTTGATGAAGGAAAGACTAAAGAGGAAGCTGAAAAGCAAGCTCCCTTACTTTTAGAAGCTCAGGACATGCTTAGAAAGTGGGAGGCTGGAGACGAAGAAGTAGTTTCTTTATGGAAAACCATGAATCAATGGGTATATGATGGTTTTACTGTAACCTATAACAACCTTGGGGTTGATTTTGATTCTTATTACTATGAAAGTAATACGTATTTGTTAGGGAAAGAGTTTGTAGCAGAAGGATTAGAAAAAGGGGTGTTCTATAAAAAAGAAGATGGTTCTGTTTGGTGCGATCTTACAGAGGAAGGATTAGACGAAAAGATTGTACTTAGAGCAGATGGAACTGCAGTGTACATGACTCAAGATATTGGTACTGCTATACAACGAGTAAAAGATCATCCGGATGTTGGAGGTATGGTATATACAGTGGGTAACGAGCAAGATTACCACTTCAAGGTATTGTTTTTAATACTTAAAAAACTGGGGTTTGATTGGGCGGAAAAATTATATCACCTAAGCTATGGTATGGTTGATTTACCTAGTGGAAAAATGAAGAGTAGAGAGGGTACTGTAGTAGATGCAGATGATTTAGTAACTGAAATGGCTGGTACAGCTGAGGAAATTTCTAGAGAGCTTGGTAAACTTGATGGTTTTACAGAAGAAGAAAAGAAAGAGTTGTATAAAACTATTGGTTTAGGAGCACTTAAATATTACATATTAAAAGTAGACCCGAAAAAACGAATTTTGTTTGACCCTAAAGAGTCTATAGATTTTCAAGGGAATACAGGACCTTTTATTCAGTATACACATGCTAGAATTCAATCGATACTTAGAAAAGCTGATTTTGAGTTAAATACGACTGTAGAAGGGATTGAATTGCACGAGAAAGAGAAAGAATTATTAAAGCAATTACAATTGTTCCCTGAAGTAGTTCAAAACGCGGCAGATAATTATAGTCCGGCATTAATTGCTAACTATACGTATGATTTGGTGAAAGAGTTTAACTCGTTCTACCAAAATGTATCGATACTTGGAGAAGAAAATGAACACTTAAAGATCTTTAGAGTGCAGTTATCTAAATTAGTAGGGGTAACTATTAAAAATGGTTTTGCTTTATTAGGTATTCAGGTGCCTGATAGAATGTAAGTTATAGATAACTATAAATAAAATATATTGAGGGAGATAGAGAAAGTCTATTTCCCTTTTTTATTTTCTCTGTGTAGATTTGTTTTAGGAATTAAACCAAGCGGATGTATATAGAAGATAAAACATATAAAAGTATTAAGGCGAGTCAACAACCTTTTGAAAAAGCGGAATATGAATATTGCACCTTTATAAATTGTGACTTTAGTGAAACCAGCTTAGCTGGATTCAAATTTTTGGAGTGTGAATTTGAAGGGTGTAACCTCAGTAATATAAGTTTGACTGATACTGCTTTTAAACAAGTGAACTTTGCCGATTGTAAGCTATTGGGGTTACCATTTGATAAATGCGATTTGTTTAATCTTGAGATGTCTTTTTCCCATTGTATATTATCGCATTGCAGTTTTTATAAATTGAATTTAAAAAAAGGATTCTTTACAGGTTGTAAACTTACGATGAGCGATTTTAGTGAAGCAAACCTAAGCAGTGCCCAATTTGATACTACAGATTTAACCGGAACTATTTTTGAACAATGTAATTTAGAGGGGGCCGATTTTAGAACGGCAACAAATTTTGCAATAAACCCTGAGCTGAATAAATTAAAAGGAGCTAAGTTTTCTAAAAACAATCTAGAAGGGTTGGTAAGTTATTTGAAGTTAAAATTAGAATCATAAAAAAACCACCGTTTTAAAACGATGGTTTTCTGTTATTTAAACAATAAAAAATAGAATAAGTAAAGTGATTATTCTACAAAACTGTCAATAATTTTATCGGTTTCTTTTTTAGAAGCATCTGCAGGTAAACTAAATAAATGCTTATATAGAGGCTTACCTTCAACTATTTTTTGTAGCGTAAGGTCTTGGTTTTTATCAAATACTTTGGCCCATTTAACGCGAACGTTAGCCCATAAGTCTTTGTTTTTAGCCCACCATTCCTGAGCAGCTTTACATTTAGAATCGTCTACTTTAGTATATACGTCAAATCCTTTTTCCTCAGCTAACAGAAAATCAGGCTTGTTAGTTTCTCTAATTAGTTTCTTGTTATCTTGCTCATGAGTCCATCCAAAATCGGTGATAGCATGAATGTTTCTTCTGTTAAGAACGTTATAATCATGGCGTTTTGTGTATTCTCTTCTTGGTAGAGGAGCATCGGTTGTATTTGCCCAATAGTGTTTTCCGTCTACATGTACCCAAGTAGCAGTACCTTCATATCTTGGGCTATCATCTACCTGATAAACTTTTTGAGTCCATTGTCCGGTAACATCTTTTTTAGAAAGTTCCTCAAACTTCCATGTAGTTTCTTTGTCAAATTGGTAAAACTTAGTGTTCTCAAATAACCAATCTTGTCTCCAGTGCTTAATAATCATATTGTCACCAACAATTAAAAGGTGCTGCATAGAAATTTTGTCATTAGAGTCTTCTACTAGTTGTACCCATTCTAAACCACGGTCGTGTTTAGTTTTAGAAGGTAAGTAAAGTGAATCTTTAGAATAGCTAAAGGTTTCTGCAAAATTAAATTGTACTTCATAGCATCCGCACATACTCTTAATAGATTTTATGTCTTCTGCTTTCTTTTCTTGAGCGTATGCTCCAAGTGTACTGATAATCAGTGCGAAAAAGATGTTGGATAATTTTCGGTTCATAGTAATGAAATTAATTTATATTTTAGATTTCTGTGACAAAAATAATAATTTTATTTAGATTCAATAAAAATAATAAATATATTTGCACGGTTATTGAAAATGGATCTAAATAAAAATAACATTAATGAGCAAATGTATTTCTAAGGTTTATCTAATATTCATGCTGTGTGGGGTATTAAATGTATTGCAAGCACAAACGAATGATAGCATACCAGAAAATGTAAAAGATTTGGAAGAGGTAGTGGTTAGCGGACAGTATAACCCGCAATCTGTAAACAAGTCGGTTTTTGAAGTTAAAGTAATTACCCAAAAAGAGATTGCCTTAAGAGGAGGTAATAATCTTGCCGATATATTAAACCAAACACTTAACATAACTATTATACCTAATGCTTCAACGGGTAAATCTGGGGTTCAGCTCTTTGGGTTAGATGCGCAATACTTTAAGATATTAGTAGATAATATTCCACTTATTAATGATGAAGGGATGGGTAATAATACAGATCTCACACAAATTAATTTGGATGATATAGAACGCGTAGAGATTGTTGAAGGAGCTATGGGAGTACAATACGGAGCTAATGCAGTTTCGGGTATCATAAATATTATTACTAAAAAATCTGCCAAATCTAAATGGGAAGTAGTGCCTTACATACAAGAGGAAACTATTGGAGATGAATATGACTGGGTAGATGAAGGGCGCCATATTCAGTCTATTAAAATAGGACATAACTTTTCTGATAAATTATATGTCAATGGTATTGTTACTCGTAACAATTTTAATGGCTACTGGGGAAGCAAAAAAGGAAAGAGTTACTTGTATAATGATGAATTAAGAGGGTATGAGTGGTTGCCAAAAGAGCAATATACCGTAAAATCATTGTGGAATTATACAACTGATAAGTTTAAACTATTTTACAAGTTTGAGTATTTTGATGAAACTACAAATAAGTATGCCGAAGAGGTAAGAGAAAATTATAATCCTGCTACAGAAACTAACCAGCCGGTAGCCACTGATGAAATTTTTACATCCCAAAGAATTTTAAACCATTTAAATGCGAGTGGTCAACTATGGGGTACTGCACATTATGATGTGTCACTTTCATATCAGCAACAAAAACGAAATGTAGAAAACTATAATTATAGAATTCGAACTGGTGAGCAATTTGATATAGAATCTTATGAATACGAATCTAGAAAGGCTTGGTATTCTAAGGGGAATCTAAGCAATTTATTACCTACAAAACAATCGGATATTCAATTAGGATATGAAATTACTAGTATAAAAGGTTTTGCTTCTGCTATATCTGGGTTGTATTCTTCAGAAAACATTTCAAGAACATTAGATTCATACGATGTATTTGCTTCGTCGGAATGGGTTGTGTCTGATCAATTTTCTGTTCGTCCTGGGGCTCGTGTATTGTTTTCTTCAAATTTTAATACACAAGCAGCACTATCTTTAAGTACCAAATACATTTTTAAAAATGGGTTGGAGTTGAGAGGAATCTTAGGAACTTCTCCTCGTTTACCTAGCTATGAAGAATTGTATACCTATTTTGTTGATGTAAACCATGATGTAAGAGGAAATGCAAATCTTAATCCTGAGCAAGGTGTTTCAGCTTTTCTTCACTTAAAGAAAAAGTATAAAGTAAAAGAGTGGTATTTAAGCTCGAAGCTTTCAGGGTGGTTTATGAATGTAAAAGATCGTATTGAGTTAATTATTATTAATAGTTCTCCCTTACAGTACCAATACAGTAATATAGATACCTATAATGCTTGGGGGTTAACCCTTACTGAAGGGGCTATGTTGCATAATTTTAGAATCAATGCCGGAGCTACTTTTTCAGGAATTTCTAAAGTGATTGCTTCTGAAGAAGATTATAACGATGATTATTTGTATGGGCTTCAATTGAATACCAATGCTTCTTATACGGTTCCTAAATGGAACACAACCTTTTCTGCATATTTAAAATATACCGGACCGCAATATCAATATGTACAAAATACGAATGATGCAGGGGAAACTATTGTGATTAAGGGGAAACAGTCTGAATTTACTTGGGTAGATGCAACTGTAAAGAAATCATTTTATGATAATAAACTAGAGGCAACTCTAGGAGCCCGAAACCTACTCGATATAACTTCTGTGAGAACTACAGCTGTAGAGGGAGCAGCGCATTCAGATCCGGCTTCTTCGCAATTATTAGGTTACGGTAGATCATACTTTATAAAACTCTTATACAAATTCAATTTTTAATAAATGAAGAAAAGATACATTACATATATATTTTTCATACTAGCATTCATAAGCTGTAAAGAGAATGATGATATACCGGCACAACCATTTGTAGCTGCTTTTGAGAAGTTATCGGTCAATTTTTCGGCTATAACAAGTAGTGAGGATGTAACTATTGTTTTTTCTGAGGCTGCATCTTATGATGGTCAGGTTACTATACAAGTAATCACTGAGAATACAACTTACGGAACAGATTTTACGACTACTCCATCAGCAGAAAATAGTCAGCTAACTATTAGTTTCTCAAAAGGAGATGAATCTATATCATTCAATTTTGGAAGTTTAATCTATCCTTATGAAGTAACTGATAATGATAAATCGGTGACTTTTGAGATTATAGATATATCGTATACCGGGTATCATAATATTCAGGGATATACAAGCGCAGTTGTTTCTTTTGAAACTTCCCTTGGAGCAACAACAATTGCTGAGGTTGGCGGCCCTAATGAAGGTGATCAGGTGTTTATTGATTTAAGTACCGAAGTGGTAACTACTGCTCAAAGAGATTCATGGGACTTAGGTTTCTATGGGGGAAGTGACTTTAGAGTAGGTATCAACGGATCTATTTATATGGCGGCAGGTGCTATTGATGCAACAGATATTGATGCTGTTACAGCAGATGACGTTGCTACACTTCAAAGTCAGGTGGCAGTTGGTACTTTCGATCCAACTAATGAAGCCTATATAGATAGTCCTGATGGACTTATTACAGGAACGGCTATAGATGAAATATCAGATGTAGACTCAGAGAATAAAGTATATCTGGTAAATATGGGGTATTACATAGGAACTGATGAAGCGCTTACGGGAAGTGTTGCTATAGCAGGGGATCATAGAGGATGGAAAAAAATACGTGTGCTAAGAAGTGGAGAAGGGTACATATTACAATATGCAGATATAGATGCTACTACCCATCAAGAGGTGACAATCGCTAAAGATTCAGCGTACAACTTTATCTTCTTTAGTCTGGAAAATGAAATGGAAGTTACTGTTGAGCCTGAAAAAGCCTTATGGGATTTAAGTTTTACCGTATTTACCAATGTTATTGATGGTGCTGGTTCTTACGGGTACTCCGATTTTGTAATCAACAATATAAAAGCAGGAGTTAAGGTGTATGAGGTTGAAACTACAGATGTAACGTACGCTGATTTTGATGTTGCAGCTATAGATGAAAGCTTATTTGAAAATGATCAGCGTGTAATAGGAGCCGATTGGAGAGATGTATTTTCGGGAAGTGTATACACCGATAAATATTATGTGTTAAAAGATGTAGATGGTAATTATTACAAAATAAAAATGCTAGAATTACTTAGTGAAAGTGGGGAACGCGGATATCCAAAATTTGAATATAAATTAATTAATTAACAGTAAATATAAAACCAAAATAAATTGAAATTATGAAGAGAATACTACCATTATTAATTGTATTGGGGGTGCTTTGTTCTACTTTACAAGCGCAAACTCAGGTGTCTGGCTCTGTAACTTTAGGGGCAGCATATGTGAATGAATCGTACTATAAATTATCTACTTCTACCGAAGCTTCTTTAGATGCTTCTACTTGGGATATAGCTTTTTATAGAGAAAATAATTATGATGCTGCGGTGAGAATAAATGATCATAAAGCAATAAGTGTTTTTGAAGCTTCTATAGCTCCGAGTGATTGGTCAACTATTGATGTAGCTAATATTGATAACTGGACACAGTTGTATAATAGTGAAACAGAATGGACAACCGGTGCTTTTGATAACGGTTCGTATAGTCCAGCAAATGGATATACGTTCGGATATGGTTGGGGTGAATATAACTTTACTACTCACCATATAACTGGTAAAGTAATTTTTGTTTTAGAGTATGCAGATGGAACCTACCGTAAATTTATGATTGAAGATTATTATGGTGGTTATACCTTTAAATTTGCTACATGGGATGGAACCAACTGGAGTGCAGATACTACACATACTATTAGTAATACTACTAATACATCTAATTTATTTAATTATTATAATTTAGAAACTTCTTCTGAGGTAACTGTTGAACCAGCAAGTACCGATTGGGATTTGTTGTTTACAAAATACAATACAGATATTATGGGAGATGGTTCTATGATGTACCCTGTAATTGGTGTTTTACATCACCCAGATATTGAAGTTGCCAAAAATGATGAGACAACTTCTACAGATACTTCGAACTTAACATATAATGCCGATATTAATACTATTGGGTATGACTGGAAAAATTACACTGGGAGTACTTATGTAGTAGCAACAGGAATGGCTTACTATGTGAAATATGCAGATGGAACTATTTACAGGTTGGTATTTGCAACTTATGAAGGAAGTTTAACAGGAGTTATAACATTCAATTATAGCGATGTTACCAATGCGTTAGATACCGAAACTTTTGATAATGATATTTCTTTTGGAATTTACCCTAATCCAACAATCAACAAGCAGGTAAGTCTTGTATATGATATACCAACAGGGGTGAATACTGAAAATAAAGTAACTATTTATTCAGTTAATGGAGCGGTTGTTTTTGAGAAAACAATTAATGATACTGCAGGTTTTTATAATACAGACCTGGATTTGTCTTCTTTAACTAATGGGATGTACTTACTTAAATTTCAAACCGGAGATACGTCTATAACTAAAAAAGTTGTATTAAAATAAAGAGGTAAACAGCGTTTATAGTGTTTAGAATTGGTTCGTTTCTAATTATTATTGTTTATCAATTAGTAAAGAGGCCGTCTTAAAAGTATTTAGGACAGCCTCTTTTTCTTTTAAAAGATTAGTTTTATAAAGGTATAAACGTATTTAATCTCCAATATCTATTAAAATCTGGAATTAGCGTTTCTTACTTAAGAACCAAATTATTAACTTTGCCATTCTCTAAAAAGAGCAGTTTTATGTTTGATAATTTAAGTGAAAAGTTAGATAAAGCCCTACATGTATTAAAAGGACATGGGCAAATTACCGAAATTAATGTTGCTGAAACGATAAAAGAAGTTCGTAGAGCGCTCTTAGATGCCGATGTTAACTTTAAGATAGCCAAGGAGTTTACCAATCGTGTAAAGGAAAAAGCGCTTGGAGAAAACGTATTGACTACCTTACAGCCAGGGCAGTTAATGGTTAAGATTGTTAAAGACCAACTTACCCAATTAATGGGAGGTGATGCGGAAGGTATAAACCTTTCAGGAAATCCTTCTGTAATTTTAATGTCTGGTTTACAAGGGTCTGGTAAGACTACCTTTTCAGGAAAATTAGCTAGTTTTCTTAAAAATAAAAAAACCAAAAAACCATTATTAGTAGCCTGTGATGTATACCGTCCAGCGGCGGTAGATCAGTTACATGTGGTAGGAGAACAAGTTGGAGTAGAAGTATATTCTGATAAAGGAAATACTGATCCGGTTGCTATTGCAAAGGCTGGTATTGCACATGCAAAGCAAAACGGAAATAATGTAGTTATTATAGATACCGCAGGTCGTTTAGCAGTAGACGAACAAATGATGAAAGAAATTGCTGAAATTCATAAGGCAATTACTCCAGAGGAAACATTATTTGTGGTTGATGCAATGACAGGGCAAGATGCTGTGAATACAGCTAAAGCTTTTAACGATGTATTAAATTTTGACGGGGTTATTTTAACCAAGTTAGATGGGGATACACGTGGTGGTGCAGCAATTTCTATTAAGTCGGTAGTAGATAAACCAATTAAGTTTATTGGTACGGGTGAAAAGATGGATGCTATTGATGTATTCTATCCTGCTCGTATGGCCGATCGTATATTGGGTATGGGAGACGTTGTGTCGTTAGTAGAACGTGCTCAGGAACAATATGACGAAGAAGAAGCTAGAAAACTTCAGAAGAAAATTGCTAAAAACCAGTTTGGTTTTGATGATTTCTTATCGCAAATTCAGCAGATTAAGAAGATGGGTAGCATGAAAGATTTACTTGAAATGATACCTGGTGCAGGGAAAGCTCTTAAAGGAATTGATATTGATGATGATGCTTTTAAACATGTAGAAGCTATTATACATTCTATGACACCTGATGAGCGTACCACACCAACCGTCTTAAATGCAAGCAGAAAGAAGAGAATAGCTAAAGGTAGCGGACGTACTGTTCAAGAGGTAAACCAGTTACTTAAGCAATTTGATCAGATGAGCAAAATGATGAAGATGATGCAAGGAGGCGGAGGCCGCCAGATGATGCAGATGATGGGAAAAATGAAAAGATAATATCATATTAACGCCTGTAATTTTCAGGCGTTCTTTTATTAACTAAGCAACAACACAACGAAGTATGGAGATATTAGACGGAAAAAAGATTTCTGAGCAAATAAAGGATGAAATAGCACTTGAAGTAAGTGCTATGAAAGAAAGAGGGGAAAAGGTTCCGCATTTAGCGGCGGTATTGGTAGGTAATGATGGTGCGAGTTTAACCTATGTAGGTAGTAAAGTAAGATCGTGTGAAAGAATTGGTTTTGAGTCTACACTTGTTAAATTGCCTGATACAACCACTGAAGAAGAGCTGTTGTTAAAAATTAAGGAATTAAATGATGATGTTGCTATCGACGGATTTATAGTTCAGTTGCCGTTGCCTAAACATATTGATGAGCAAAAGGTATTAATGGCTATTGACCCTGATAAAGATGTAGATGGTTTTCACCCAACCAACTTTGGTAAAATGGCATTGGAATTACAAACATTTATTCCGGCTACTCCTTTTGGTATTTTAGAGTTGTTAAAGAGATATAATGTAGAAACAAGTGGTAAAAACACTGTTGTTATCGGGCGTTCTCATATTGTAGGTAGACCAATGAGTATTTTAATGAGTAGAAAAGGATATCCGGGAGATGCTACCGTAACCTTAACGCATAGTAGAACCAAGGATTTAGCTACTTTTACAAAAGATGCTGATATAGTTATTACAGCTTTAGGAAGTCCTGATTTCTTAAAAGCAGATATGGTAAAAGACGGGGTGGTGATTATTGATGTTGGAATAACCCGAGTACCTGATGAAACAGTAGCTAAGGGATATCGTATTACAGGAGATGTAGACTTTGCTGAGGTGTCACCAAAAGCTAGTTTTATTACACCGGTTCCTGGAGGGGTAGGCCCTATGACAATTGCAATGTTATTGAAAAATACATTATTAGCAAGAGAGCGTCATAATGCAAAGAAATAAAGTAGATTGTTATTTATATAGAAACCGCCTTATGGCGGTTTTTTTTGTCATGAGCTTTTAACTTTTAAGGTGTTTCATGGGAAGTGCCGAGGCTACCTCCATTTCCATAAAATCAGATAAATATACTCCTATAATAATACCTTGAATTAATTCTGCTAATAGTATTCTTAAAGCAGTAAGATTTTGTTATCTAAAATAAGAGTGAAGTAGAAGCCTTTTTAAGAGCTAAACAAAATATAAGCATCTCTTTTACGTGCTAGCTTAAATGTTAAAATTAGGCTTGGTTGAACTAGTAACGTGTTGTTTTTTAGAAGTTATTTTTCATAAAATTCAATAGGTAATTTATCAGGATCTTCAATAAAAAAGAAATTTTTTCCTGTAAATTCATCAATGCGAATGGCTTCTGTAAAGATTTTTTTGTCTTGTAAGTAGCCATGTGTTTCTTCTATGTCCTCTACTTCAAAAGCAAGGTGTCTTAGGCCTTGTGCTTCTGGACGAGAAGCTCTTTTAGGTGGGTTTGGAAAAGAGAATAATTCAATAACATAGACACCGTTTAAAGAAAGATCTAGTTTATAAGAATCTCGTTCTGTTCTATATACTTCTTGTATGATTTTAAGACCTAGAATATTTGTGTAAAAATCCTTAGATGTTGTATAGTCACTACAAATAATGGCAATATGATGTATACTAGTTATATTCATAAC
>NZ_BRVP01000017.1 GCF_027924145.1 Neptunitalea chrysea
AATACAATCTCATTTCTGAAAATGAAATAGATAAATACCAAAACGCTCAATTGATCAGTATAAAATTTAACCATGAGTATATAACTAAGTATACCATGAACAATAAAATTATTGCTTTATCAATATCCAAAGAAGGAAAATGCTATAATCTTATTTCATTTGCTGAGACTGAAGTAGAAAGCAGAGCTAAAATGATTTTGTCTTTACTTGAAGAAGGAGTATTATCCTTTTAATTTGCCATCAAAACACTCCAATTTATGTTAAAATTCAAACTTTAACATTGTGTTGTACCTAGGCACAAAAAAAGCCGTGATAACATCACGGCTAAGCCTTGTAGTACTCGAGGTGGGAATCGAACCCACACTCCCGAAAGAACTGGATTTTGAATCCAGCGCGTCTACCAATTCCGCCACTCGAGCATTTTAGGACGGCAAAGATACTAATTTTTACTATCCAAACCCAAAAATAAATTATGGCACCCTTCTTTTTTTAGAATCACATAAAATTAAATAAACACTTCTCCCTATTTCCCTTTAAGCAACCACCCTATATCACTATAAAAATCTTGTCTTTTTGGCTCGCACCTATTTATTGTTTTTAAGGTCTCGTGAATTTCCAATTTGTGTCAAAACAAAAAAGGTATATACCTTACTAAGGTAATGAGTTTCAAACAAAACGCATGTTATCTTATCATTAGCTTAAAATCATCATAAAATAAATTCAACTTTTGCATTACTAATAAAAATTAATTTCTACCTTTGCACCTCATTTTGAGAAGCTATTTTAAGTAACTATTAAACAACATTTTAGCCATGGCATATGTAGCCCCAGAACCAAAAATTTTCGCTTGTAGACAAAGTGAAGCCCTGGCAGCAGACATTGCAAAAGCGTTTGGTGCAGAAATGGGTAACGTTTCTTTCTCTACTTATAGCGACGGTGAATTTCAACCGTCATTTGAGGAATCTATTCGCGGAGCCCGTATATTTATTATCGGATCTACACACCCAGGATCAGAACACCTTATGGAGATGTTGTTAATGCTAGATGCCGCTAAAAGAGCTTCGGCACGCCATATTACTGCTGTAATGCCCTATTTTGGTTGGGCACGTCAGGATCGTAAAGACAAACCTCGTGTACCTATTGCTGCAAAAATGGTTGCAAAAATGTTAGAAACTGCCGGTGCTACCCGTATTATTACTATGGACTTGCACGCAGATCAAATTCAAGGGTTCTTTGAGAAGCCTGTAGATCATTTATTTGCATCTACTATCTTTTTACCTTATTTAAGAAGCCTTGGCTTAGACAACCTTACCATAGCATCACCAGACATGGGAGGTTCTAAAAGAGCTTATGCCTACTCTAAATACCTAAACAGCGATGTAGTTGTTTGTTACAAACAACGTAAACAAGCTAACGTTATTGAGTACATGGAGCTTATTGGAGACGTTAATGGGAAGAATGTAATTTTGGTAGACGATATGGTAGACACTGCCGGAACTCTTACCAAAGCTGCTGATTTAATGATAGAAAGAGGTGCTATTAGCGTACGCGCTATTGCTACTCACGCTTTATTAAGCGGCAATGCTTATGAGCGCATTGAGAAATCAGCATTAAAGGAATTAATCATTACAGATTCTATTCCGTTACAACAGAAGAGCGAAAAAATTAAAGTATTGAGCAGTTCAAAATTATTTGCCGATGTAATGCACAGAGTACATCACAATACATCTATTAGCTCTAAGTTTTTAATGTAGTATTTTTATTATTTAATTTTTATATAAAATGAAGTCAATTACAATTAAAGGATCTCAAAGAGAAAGCGTAGGCAAAGTAGCTACTAAAGCCTTACGTAATGCTGGACAGGTTCCTTGCGTATTATACGGAGGAGACAGCCCAGTTCACTTTTCAGCTGAAACATTAGAATTCAGAAACTTGGTTTACACTCCGGATGCACATACCGCAGTGATTGACCTAGCTGGTACTACGTACAATGCTATTTTACAAGACATTCAATTTCACCCTGTAACTGATGAAATTCTTCACATCGACTTTTATCAATTACACGATGATAAAGAAGTTACTATTGAAATTCCGATTAAAGTTGAAGGTAGTGCTCCTGGTGTTATGGCCGGTGGTGTTTTAAGTTTAAACAATCGTAAACTTAAAGTAAAAGCTTTACCAGCAAACTTACCTGATTTTATCTACGCAGATATTTCTGGTTTAGAAATGGGTAACAAATTATATGTTACAGCTTTACCACAAGAAAGCTACAAAATTATGCACCCAGACAACACCGTTGTTTGTCAGGTAAGAATTTCTCGTGCTGCAATGAAAGCTGCTCAAGAAGCTGCAAAAGCAGAGAAAACTGCAGGAAAGAAAAAATAAGGTTCAATAACCTAAATATTTTAAAAGCACTCTATATAGAGTGCTTTTTTTATTTTTGCAACCTAGAAGCAAAACTCGAAGTATTTAATTATAGAATATAGCGTATACTAAAAATGAAAAAGTTTTTAATTGCCGGACTAGGAAATATAGGGAGCGAGTACGATGATACCCGTCATAACATTGGTTTTAAAATAGTAGATGCCTATGCAAAAAAGCATGCACTTACATTTGAAACAGCTAAACTGGGTAGCCTTGCCACACATAAAGTAAAAGGGCGCACCATTATATTACTTAAACCGAGTACCTATATGAACCTTAGCGGTAAAGCCATACGCTATTGGATGGAAAAAGAAAAAGTGCCTATAGAAAACCTATTGGTAATTACAGACGACCTTAACTTATCTTTTGGCTCTATACGCATTAAAGGCAAGGGTAGCGATGGCGGACATAATGGGTTAAAGGACATACAAGCACAATTACAAACCACCAATTACCCGCGTTTTAGATTCGGTATTAGCGATGCTTTTAAAAAAGGCCAGCAAATAGACTATGTACTCGGGAAATGGTCTGAGGAGGAAGAAAAACAGCTTATAGAGCGCTTAGAGAAAGGTACCGAGATTATTCCCTCGTTCGTATTATCGGGTCTTAACACCACCATGAACACCTTTAACGGCAAATAGGCACGTTTTTTGTACTTTTAGGAAAAACTCACACATGAAAAAAGTACTTATAGCGGCTGCCTGCTTGGTATTATTTGCCTGCAGCACCCCTAAACAAATAGGTAATATAGCCCAAGCTACTACCGAATGCACAGATTGCACTGTTATTGTTGAGCAAAACAAACAGTTAAATGTATTAGGGAATAGCGACACAGGAACTTATTACAACTTCTCGGAAAACACCAATACAACCGTAATAAAATACACTTACGAAACCGGTAAAGACGCCACCACTGTAGATGGCGGCTATACCGAAACACTACTGTTTCAACTACCCAATAACATTACCCAAGGAGAATGGATAGACAAGGAGATACAACAGCTTAACCCAGTATTAAATGTACAATGTTATTGCAAAGGTAAGGCTGGTGTTTACCCTATTACCTCGGGCATTATAAGCCTTAAAAAAAATACCTTAACGGTAAGTATCCCTAACTTGGTAGCCAACCAGCAATTGCTAAATCTTAGCATTTCCCTAAAATAATTTACATAATTATTTGATCTATACATATCGATATTTCAGTACGAGACATAGAATTACAAAAAAAGGGGTTACCTGTAATAGGTAACCCCTTATATAAATTAAACTTAACTACTCCGGGGCAGCCCCCCACAAAGTATTAAAGAAATGAGTTCTTTAGTTTAAAACTACTTTTATAGTATTAAATCTCGATTATCGAGTACATAAAATTAGTTTTTAATAACACGTAACGTTTTAGAACCATTTTCAGCTTGAATAGTAACTAAATAAACACCACTCACTAAACCTGACATGTTTACTGTATTGTTGCTTAAAGCAGCATCCATACGCTGACCTAACATATTGTATACAGATACGTTAAGTGCATCTACCCCTTGAATTTGTAAAACCTCTTTTACAGGGTTAGGATATACAGCTATAGTAGTAGCATCAAACGTTTCGTTTGCTAAAGCAGCAGCAGAGAACTTCATACTAGCACCAAATACATTTACTACCCCACCAGAATCTCTTTGTAAATCTACAGTAGAAATAGTTTTAGTTTGGTTAGCTGCATCTATTGCAATTTCTAATTCGTATATACGTGGGTTATCATTTGGAGTTTCAACATTATCATTAGATGTATTAATGGAGGCAAATGTAACGAATTCAAAAAAAACCTTAAAAATTTTTGTTATTTCTAATGATTTAAACCTAAAACATAGTTTTTTATAACAATACCCTTAAAAAACAGAACTATTTAATAGAATTGCAATCATCAACACTATTTGTAGAAAATCAAGAAAAGTGTTTCTAAAGCATTATTATTTGTAGAACAAATTGTTGTCTATATACTCCCAAACTTTCTCTGGTAGCAAAGGTCTTACATTCTTTCCTTCCTTAATTTCATCCCGTATAAAAGAAGAAGATATTTCTATAATTGGTGCATGTACCATATGTATTTTACCGCTTTTTACTAATGACTCTTCTAAGGCACTATCTAGCAAGCGCGGATATACATAAATATGATGATTCGCTAAAATTACGTCACTATTTTTCCACTTATGAAAAGAATTTAGATTATCTTCTCCCATAATGAGGGAAAACTCATACTGAAGGTATTTTTCTTGTAAGTAGACCAAGGTATCAGCCGTGTAGTTGGGTTGTGGCAACCCAAACTCTATATCATTTGGCTTTAAAAACTCATAAGACTCGGTTGCCAGATATACCATTTCTAAACGCTGGTAATTATCTAGCAAGGTACTTTTCTTTTTAAAAGGATTATGAGGAGTTACCACCATCCAAATTTCTTCCAGATCGGTATGCTCTGCAAAATGATTGGCAATTACCAAATGTCCTATATGAATGGGATTAAAAGTACCAAAATACAACCCTACTTTTTTCATACTGTTTTGCCTAGTTATTAATAAAATTAGTCACTAGTGTTTCTGCCTCTTCTAAAGCCACGTCAAGTTCGTAATTTTTAATAATAGTATCAAACTGCGGTGCAGTTGCCAACTCAACAGAAGCCTTGGCAATACGCATGTTTATTTTTTCTTCACTTTCTGTTTTACGTTGTTTCAAACGTATTTTTAGCTCATCAATACTTGGTGGTTTTACAAAAACCGCCAACGTTTGTTCTGGGAATTTCTTTTTAATACGAAGACCACCAGCCACATCAATATCAAAGATAACGTGTTTGCCTAACGCCCAAATACGCTCTACCTCTGCTTTTAGTGTTCCGTAAAAGTTATCTCTATACACTTCTTCCCACTCTAAAAAATCACCGTTTTTAATGTGTTGTTTAAAATCATGTAACGATAAAAAGTAATAATCTTTACCATGAACTTCCTCACCTCTTGGCTCTCTCGAGGTACATGAGATAGAAAATTCAAGATTCAACTCTTCTTTGCTAAGTAAATGTCGTACAATCGTTGTTTTTCCACTACCCGATGGTGCCGAAAACACAATAAGCTTTCCCTGTTTCACGAACTAAAATTATCTTTTAAAATATTATAAAACGTTTAAAACCTGTTCCTTAATCTTTTCAAGTTCATCTTTCATTTGCACTACTACCTTTTGCATAGGTGCATAATTACTTTTAGAACCCATAGTATTTATTTCTCTACCAATTTCCTGACAAATAAAGCCTAGCTTTCTACCATTAGAATCGTCAGTATTTAAAGTCTCGGTAAAGTAACTTAAGTGATTTGCCAAGCGTACTTTCTCTTCAGTAATATCATATTTTTCTAGATAGAAAATAAGTTCTTGTTCAAAACGATCCTCATCAACTTTTTCCTTTACTTCACTCACCGCTTTCTCTAATCTTTCACGAATCATTGAGGTACGTTCAGGATCTATTACTTTTATTTCCTCTAATAAATCACTTATATTCTTAATACGCAACTCAAACTCTCTTGTAAGCGCATGGCCTTCTTCGGTCCTAAACTCTACAATTGCCTTTAACGCTTCTTCTAACGCCATTTCAACCTTCGCAAATTCTTCTTCATCAATTTCTTCACGTTCCGTTTTTAAGGCATCAGGCATTCTAACAGCCATTTTTAATAACTCAACCTCATCCCCGTCAACTACATTTTTAAGTTGCTGAATGTATTGCTTTACAATAGCTTCATTTACTTGTGTTGATGTCTCTTCAGCTGTAATCTCTATATATAAACCAAAATCTACCTTCCCCCTCTTTAGCTCATTGGCTATGGTATTACGCATACTTAATTCCTTTTCGCGGTAAGCCCCGGGAATTCGTGCATTTAAATCAATACTTTTACTATTAAGAGATTTTAATTCTACTGTAATCTTTTTGGTGGGTAGCTGTATAGTATGCTTCCCAAAGCCTGTCATAGATTGTATCATAAGAACATTTATAAGAGTTGCAAAGGTAATAAAACAAAATAGATGTTGTTTACTGGTACCTAACAAACATTTTATACTACTATTTATTAATTAAGACGCATTGTAACTGCACACAAAAACCCGTAAGTTATATGCAAGTCACTATACTCTTAAATATCTGATTTTCAATTTTAAAACAAGAATAAATAAAAAAATTACACATAGTTAAGGTCGGTTAGTTAGGAGTATAAACTATGTGCAATTTTAATTAAAACGAGTGGCGTGTCTTATAACGTACGTAGGTATTCTGCTATAGATCGAGCATCTTCCTGACTTATACGTTGGTCTATCATTACTGCGCCATTGCATTCTTCTTGCAATGCTTTCGCTATCGGATCTTTCTTTAACATCTCAATAGGGTTTATAATCATATTCATTACCCATTCCGGACTTCTTACATCGTATACCCCTTTCAATGCGGGCCCTACTAATTTTTTAGTAGCCATATGGCAAGCTGTACATTTTTCCATGTAAATTGCCTTTCCTTTTTCGGCTAATCCGGTATCTATTCCAGCCGGAAATGTTAACGCTGTAACAGGTCCAATTCCCTTATTATTCAAATCTACCGGAACTATAACTGCTTCCTTCTCTTCTTTCTTACTTTTTTGTTCTTGCTTCTTATGCTCGTACTTAAAACCTTTCTTTTCTTTTTTATCAGGTGTATTACATTGTACAAAGCAAAGTGCCAATGCTACTATAAAAACATATTTTAATTGCGACATACTATTTATTTTCATTGCTAAAGTATTTTAATTGTGTAATTTAAAAAATGACATTTTTCATAAAATCTATCGATCTAATTTCGTTATATGAATACTTACCATGCATATAGAAACCAACATGCCCACCGCACTTTGGCGTTTCTAAATATAAGGAATCATGTTTTTCTGCCACCTCAAACGGATAACAGGAAGGAGATAAAAACGAATCGTTTTTAGCATTTAAAATTAAAGTTGGAACAGTTATATCCTGTAGCCCTGGTAAAGAACTTGCCTTTGCATAATAATCTAAAGCATCTTTAAAGTGGTGCGCTCTTGAGGTATAGATATCATCAAAATCTTTCAACGTTTTAATAGCCTTAATATCTTCAGAAGTTAATAATTCAGGAAACCTTTGCTGCTTATCTCTCAACTTTGCCAACAGGTCTTTCTTAAACTTGGTATGATAGATTATATTTTGTTTTTGGTGTAATTGCCGCATCGTACCATACAAATCACAAGGTGCCGAAACAGCAATAGCCGCCTTTACTTCCCTCGCAATATTGCCATGAGAACTCAAATACTTAAGTATCACATTTGCTCCAAGACTAAACCCTTTTAAGATAATGGTTTGGTACTGTTGCTTTGCTAAAGCATGCGCTATCACTGCTGCCAAATCCTGCGTTTGCCCACTATGGTAGGAACCAAAACTATTATTGGTTTCGCCACTACAACTTCTAAAGTTAACAGCGCAAGCATCTACATGATGCTCGTTAAAAATTTTCGCTGCTCCTTTAACATACGGTCTTTGTGCACTGCCCTCCAAACCATGCAACAGTATAACAAGCTTATCTGTTTTTTCAGTAGCATAGCTCCAGTCTAAATCTAAAAAATCTCCATCCTCTAATATAATTCTTTCCCTCTTTTGCAAACAATACACCTTTCTAAATACACTACAATAAATAGTAGCAAAATGACCGTTTTTAAATAGTGAAGGAGGATTATATGAAGACGAAACCAAAGGCATGCAACTAAATTTTATATAAAGATACAGCTACTTTAGAAAAAACCGATTATTTTTATAATGTATTATGCGCGCATAGAAAATTACAACCAATTATGTACTTAAAAGAATTTGAAATACGTTGGAGCGACACCGACGCGAATAGACATTTAGGCAATTCGGCTTATATTAATTTTATGAGTCATACCCGTATGGGATTCTTAATGGAAAACGGCTTTAGCCAAAAAGAAATGGCTAAATACAATATAGGCCCAGTAGTATTTTACGAACACATGTACTACTTTAAAGAGGTATTTGCAGGTAAACCTGTAAAGGTTTCTTTAGAAATTGCAGGGATAAGTGAAGACTATCGATTTTTTGAATTTCATCACAACTTTTATAAAGAAGACGGAACCAACTTTGCGCATTGCGAAATGATGGGTGCTTGGATAGATTTAGGAACCCGTAAATTAATAGGATTACCAGATGATCTAAAATCACTATTAGGGGCAGAATTCAGAGCTGATAATTACAGAACACTAACAAAAGAAGACACTCGAAAGTACAGTAAAAAACCCGTAAACATTAACTTATAAGATACAAAAAAGCCCCGATGCAACCTCTTACATCGGAGCTTTTTATCTATTTACAACTAAATTTACTCAACAAATTTTTATGCTTCTGGATGGTATTCCGTATATTTTAATACCATAATTTAAGATAAGTCAACTGTAATTTTGGTAGCTAACAACTAAGATACCGGGCAATGTTCCTCTACATGCTTCACAAGTGTTGCAAACTTCTCTGCGTCACTATCACCTAACCCTTCGTAATTGTACCGTTCCAAACAGCAGTAGCTTTTCCTTTCTATAAAAGTAGTAAGTAAGGCGGACAAGCAAGGTTAAAGGATTCTAAAAAAAATGATAAAATGTAATAGGTTATCCACAGGTTTATGAACAACTGTAGAAAAACAAATACAAAAGAAGCCATTGACACTGACATATTTTCTGTAAAAAACCCGATGTCAGTTTGCAAAAACAACCTAAACCTAAAAAACATAAAATACTATAAATCAACACGTTAAAACATAAAAATGAACATCGGGAGAATCTCGATTTTAAGCAAACAATTAATACACATATCATTGCATTTACACATAACTTGTAGGTTGCATTTTTAACCCTTTATTACTTCTTCACTGCACAGCAAAACGGCATATAAGTTGTCATATAGCAAATCCTTTCATGAAAGACGATACTTCTTAGTTATAAAATTATACAATATTATGAGTGAACAAGCGTCACAGACCTTGTACAGGTTCGCCAGCCTTAGAAGTCCACAACTAACTGATGAAAACGGAAAATCTGAACGATTTATTTTACAACCGGAGTCTCAAAAAACTGGTGCATTTTACGATGAAATATCGGCTAAACTTTCTAAAGAGAGTATGAATAGTACCTTACAATTAGCTGCTTCATCTTTTACTCCTATAATAGACAAGGCAGAGATTAAAGCCCTGCGTCGTAGGTTATACGACTTTGGATTATGGCTTTCGAGAAACAGAACAGACTATGAAGACAATATTATTGAACAACTCAACGTCGAAGATGTATCCCCACTAGCAAGTGAGAGATCCAAAACCATCTGGTCTAACCTATTTTACCAGATTGTAACCCAACAAAATGCATATTTAAAAGAGGATCTTATACTATTATTAGTCGCTGACCACGTGGTTTCTGGCTATATTATCTTAGTAGATGAAGGAAAAACCGATACAGAAATTATCCCCCTTTTAAAAACTTATATAGATGCCAAAGTAGTACTTCCTAAAGAGCTGTTTAATTTTTCTGATGAAGTAAAAACAACTTCGGTAAGAACAAACGGTATTGTTTCTAAATTAAACACAAAATGGACGAGAGAACAAAATGCTAAAATTGCTAAAGACAAATTAGCCAAAATTGCAGTTGCCAAAGCAGATATCAAAAACCTTAAAAAAAAGCACCAGGCTTTAGAAGTAGCCAATTATGAAGCTAGATTGGCTGAGTATAAAAGGGATATTCAACCTACAATTGACACCTTTAAGGCGGATATTAGTAAAGAAGAGAAAGCATGGTTTGAAGGTAAAACTAGCCTAGGCGACATCCAAAAAGAAGGATTCCTTTTTGATAAAGTCAATACTACAGCATACCCAAGCATTCCGGAGTTTTCTTATACACCTTTAGTGGAAATATCGGAAACCAAAGCGCTTGCTGAAATGCAAACAGACACTTATACTCTATTGTCTGAGCTAACTTCTATTTCGGAAATAAGCACATACGACGAGTTTAAAGAAATTTTAACCTCTGAAGAAGTACGTGCAAATAGGCAATTATTTGAAAACACTCCGCTAAAACAAAAACAAGTTAGTTTAGGAGGAACCATTATCTCTGAAAATCCAGATTTAGAGTATGAAACACCACAAGAAATTGTTGATGTATGCTATACTTTAAAATTTATAGGTACTAAAGATAGTCCCGTAAAAGGCTCTTGCCCTTGGACCTACCATTTTATCATTAGTAGCAGTACAAAAGACACCACCATTAACTCTGTAACAGCAACACTTAAAACCAGCAATACAAGTGGTGCAGATACATACACTACCACAGAGTTTATAAGTTTGTTTAACAATGACTTATACAAATTGAAATTTACTACAAATAACTTCCCAAACAGTATTACAACCACCTATGTTAGTTTAACCGTAAACCTTGCTAACGGAGATCAAATATCTCAGGATTTTGAAGCAAACGGAGACTGGTTATACAGCCATATTTTTTGTGATAACGTAGCAGACAATACTCAAGAAGAAGATAACACCGACGAAGCTACTTCTATAGACGGGCTGTACATACCAACAGGATATGGTATGCGCCAGTTAGGTATTGCAGATTACCGCAAGGTAGAACAAAGTGTGCATTGCTATGTAGAAGGAGAAGTATCGCACATTGAAAACGTAATGGCAAGAGCGTACAAAGAAAAAGAGACTCGCAGGTTACGCACTCAGGAAGATACTACCTCTATCTCTTCGGAAGCTGAAACAGAAAAATTAACCGACTCTACCACTACCAACAGGTATGAGATGCAAACTGAAATTGCACAAATTATATCTGAAACAAAAGATACAAGTGCCCATAGTAATGTAGGTTATAAAGGTAAAGCCTTTAACGTAAGTGCAGGTGCTAACTTTGCTTATAATACCTCTAAAGAAGATAGTATTAACCAAGCGGTTACAGAGGCACAAGAACTTACAGCACAAGCTACAGACAGAGTGGTACAAAAAGTGAAAGAAGAACGTGTTACCAAAATTGTTGAAGAATACGAAGAAACCAACAAACACGGATTTGACAACCGTAAAGGGGCAGACCATGTTGTGGGTGTATACCGTTGGGTAGATAAAATTTACAAAAACCAAATTTACAACTATGGTAAACGCTTAACTTATGAGTTTCTAATTCCGCAACCATCTAAGCTACACCGCTTGGCAATGAGCGAAATTGCAGCAGAAGACAATACCATTACGCTTGAAAAACCAATTGACCCTAGAACAAATGGGTATCCTGATGCATCACACATAACCGAAACGAACTATAAAGAGTTAGGGGCAGCCTATAACATAGAACTTACAGTACCTCCGACAGAGTTCATTAAAATTGGTAAAGCGCTCTCTTTTACAGCCATGGAAACTTCTGGCAACGAATGGGACGAAATAGCTGCAGGAGCCGAAGACATCACTATTCCAGAAGGGTACAAATCGAGTCAGGTAAAAGTAATTTGGCACGTAGCGGATGAACCTAACGGATCGCATGGTGGTACACAAGTAAGTGTTGGAGGGAAGAACTTTACTCAAAGTCTATTACCTGCTTTCCATAATATTGATAACTTTGTAGGCAGCATTCCAGTGTCATATGACTCTTTAGGGCATCATACCGGTAATATTAATGTTACGGTAAGATGTGAACGTACTACCGATAGTTACGAGCAATGGCAATTAGATACATTTAATTCCATTATTACGGCTTATGAAGATTTATTGGCAAATTACCTTGCAGAAAAAAAGGCTGCCGAAGAAACCGCTAAAACTATTTATGAGTCGAACCCATTATTTTACAGACAAATTGAGCAAACCGTATTACGCAAAAACTGTATCTCTTATTTGGTAGACCAAACACCAGATGCAACCTATACGTATGGTAAAACTATGTACTCTGGTAGTAACATGCAAAACTATGAAGTAGGGGTATCTAAAAACCTTAACAAATACGCATCTTTTGCTGCCTTTATGGAGCAGGCTTTTGAATGGGATATTATGTCATACAAGTTCTATCCTTTTTATTGGGGTAGCCGCGAAGACTGGAAAGAACTCTATCACTATGAAAATGATGATGAACTTTTTAGCAACTTTATGAAATCTGGTTTAGCCAGAGTGGTCCTTACTGTACGCCCAGGTTTTGAAGATGCTGTACTACACTACATGGCAACCGGAAACATTTGGAACGGAGGAGAATTACCGGTTATTGAAGACGACTTGTATTTATCGGTAGTAGACGAGTTAAAAGAAACCAAAGGATTACCAGAGGGTAAAGCCTGGAAAACTCGTGTACCAACCTCTCTTACTATTTTACAAGCAGATAGTATTGGCTTACAGGTAGATAAAGCATTACCATGCAATTGCGATGATATTGACGACTTTGAAGTAGCAGACCAAACCGCCTGTACTACAGAGATTGTAAATAAAACCGAAGTATTTACCAACCTTGAACCCGATACTACTACCACTACCTAAAACCAGTAGTAGTTTTTAAACAACCAGTCTCTGCACAGAGGCTGGTTTCTATTTCTTTTCTACCAAATAGAAACATACAATGGAATATTTTGAAGACAACCCCTTAATGCAAATAGGAAATGAGGTAGCTAACGATAGTGCTTTTGGCACTAACAGTGTTTTTTATAAAAAACCATGTGATGAGTTTACAGATTCTTTTTATACCAGAAGTGCAAAATTACAAGAGCTTGCAGACGATTTAAAAAGAAACAGAAATAGCTCTAAATTTAATTTTGACTACACCAACTACGAAGGCGAAGAAAAAATAATATATGCTAAAGCTGGTAGTGGCGATGTTTACCCATTTGCAAAAAATATTTATACTCAACCCGAACCCCAAATTATAGGAACCAGTTTTACCTATATTAATGATGATAATGAAGAAACTAACGCCTCTTTTTATTCTTCACTAAACACAACAGTCTATGGTTTAGACAAAAATTACAGTTACCAAGTAAACATTTACCCGCAAAGACAAGAAGCTGTTTTTAGATTTTATATGTATTATAAAAACACTAAAGATTGCAGGGCAAATGCTTCTGATGAAGACAGAAGAAAATATACTGCCATTATTTTGTCTACACACAATCCCGAGGACCTTATTGCATTTATTGAACATATTGATAGCCGAACTCATATACGAAAAGCCGTAGAAGATAAATTTTTAGATAAATTTAAGAGTACAGAAGACAGTAAGTCTTTAAAATGGTTATATGAACTGGCACCTCAGTTTGTGATAGACAAACTAGATAGAGAAAAGCTATGGGAGGGCTTTCAGAAACTGTTAACCTACGATGAGACTGGTTGGTTTGTTGATAGTAGTAATGTTCTTATAAAAATACTTAAGGGTATTTATAATCAAGAAAAAAGTGTAAAGTTCTTGTATGATAAGTTAGAGGAAAATCCACAAACGATCATAAAAACGTATAACCTATTAGAAAAAGGTGAATTAAAAACTTCTATTGAAATAGTTTCTCAAAAAACAGATGATGGCGAGGAAATTAGTTTACAAAGCTCCCAAAAATTTGTAACAAACAAAAGTATATTCGCCTCCCTTATGAACGCTATATGTTTAAGCCACATGAACGAATCGAATGATGGGTCTAATGAACATATAAAAAGAGATATTGTTTTCAGCTTTGATGATACCCACAGGGTTGATAGTAATATTGTTACAAAAGATACTTCTGCAGATAAAATAGATTTAACGCAACAAGAAAAACAAGCTGCTCATTATTTATCATATAGTGCAGTTCCACGGGTTGGTAGTAATTTTAAGAGAGTAAGTTGGAAAAACATAGGTCAAACAAAATCTTTGCATCCTATGGATATGGTAACACTAAAAATGGTAGATGAAAAAAATGAAACCATAACCATTTTAGCGCCCGCAATTTTTGTAAAAGACCTAGCATACCAAAAAGAATGGGAAGAAGTAAAAGAACTAATAGAGATAGGCGCAAACATATTGGCTCTAGCCTTTGGTATAGCAACATTATTTTCAGGTACACCCTTTCTTATATTTCTGGGTATTTTAGATATTGGTGTAGCAGCTTCAGGGCTTGCCATTATAGCATTTAAAGAAGAAATATTGCAGCTAAAATATGGCAAGGAACTACTAGCCGTTCTAGAAAAAGTATATTTTTACGGCGGCCTGGCAACAGCTATTATAAGTGCGCCTGCATTGGTGCGGTCTACATTAACCTTAGCAACCAGCATTTACAAACTGGCATCTACTGCGGCTAAAAAACCTCTAAGGATTTTAATTACTAAACTCATTTCTAATTTTAACGGAAACACGGTAAAAAATGCAGTTATTGGTGTAGAGGAGGTATTTAAAGGAACTATTTTACGGTTTAAAACTGCGCAACTAACCAGACTAGAAAAAGCTGGCGTTGTATTTATGGGTTTAACAGATGAAACGAATGAGATTGTTGCGCGGATAGCTGTATTTCGTGACGAGATAATTATATCCGCTTCTTCGATAGAAGAACTTCAGAAAATTCTTCATCCTAAACTTGTAAATAAAGGTGAAAAACTTTCCAATGAAATAAAAACATTGTATTTTGAAAAACGTTTTGAACGTCTTAAAGAAGCTAAAGACGTAGCCACCAACAATGTGTTTGGAACTCATGAAATAGAAAGCTTTATAGATTTAGAACTTAAATACGATGGTATCTCAAGAGTATCTGTTGAAGGGGAGGCTGGTGACATTCAAATGCTTTCAGGACTGTTAGAAGGTAAAAGTTTAGACCCGATGGGGCTACCTGATAGGGAAGAAGCCATTAATGCTTGGGCACATAACTATACTAAAAATTGGAATAAATTCAAAGCTTCTCTTCATAAACATTTTAAAAAAATTCATGCTCCAGAAAGTGATAGTCCACCATTAGATTATGTAGTGATTGACTTTAAGAATATGGATAAATTTCATCCTGACTTGCAGCAAAGGGTATTAGATTATATTGAAAGCCCTACTTTTGAATACAAACAATATGTAGATGATAAATATTTAATTAAATTAAACCTAAAATAATAACCAATGGCAGTTACATTTATTGACTATAAAAACAAGGACTACGGTTTTTGGATAACAGAAAAAGTTATGGAATTAGCCTCTCAGTACATTTACCAAGAGCTAACTACTAATGAGTATCATTTTAAAGATATAGAAGAATTAACAGATGATGCTAAAGGAGTCCTAAGCGGGTATTTTCGTTCGTACCTAAGTTTTTCTTGGGAAGAGGATTTAAAAGACGAAGAGGATGAAAAAGAAATGATTCGGTTATTTGAAAACATCCTGGAGAAAATGAAAAGTAAAGGAACCTATATCTCTATGGAAGAATTATTTGGATTCCCGATAATATCAGAATATTGGGAAAATGAATGGAGAAAACCTTTTAAAACACAAAATATGATTAAAATTTTTAGCGCACTCGTAGCTATTTTTAAAGGAGAATGGACTTCTACAAATTATAGTATGAATAGGGAAATGGATTGGTTATAAATCAATTCTAAAAACAAATACAAAGGAAGCCAAATAAAGGCTTCCTTTTTTTATATGGAATATTTATTCTCTATGATACTTCTAAAAATGCTATTCCTTATGTACTACCTGCTTCTTTTTTTGCGTTACCAAATACACTCCTGAAAAAACCAAGGCAGCTCCGGTAATTTTAACGGTAGATAAGGTTCCGTATCCAGTAGAAACAGCATATACAATAGCAATTAGTGGCTGCAAATATATAAATGCGCTAATGGTAGATGCCGCTAATTCTCGCATGGCATATACATTCAATAAATACGTTAAAAAGGTAGTACCAATAATTACAAAGGCTATTCGCCACCAAGCATCAAATGGTAACTCGCTCCAATTTATCTCCGTAAATTCACTATAGGTAATCGGCAGGTTAATAATAAACCCTACCAAAAACAAATACTTCATTAAGGTTATAGTACTATATTTTTGGGTAAGTGGTTTTACCAAAATTAAGTACACCCCAAAAATGCACGAGTTAAAAATAAATAACAGATTACCCGTCAAAACATTAGGGGCATCTGCTCGTATTTCATTCTCCATAAGTATGAGCACCAAGGTTCCTGCAAATCCAAGAGCAATTCCTAACCCTTTTTTAAAGGTCATTTTTTCGCCAATTAAAAAAGCCGAAAGAATGAACACCAAAATTGGAGTAATGGTAGATAATACCGAACTATATACCGGTGTAGAATAACTTAAGCCTTTAAAAAAAGCGAGCATATTCAAACTCATTCCTCCCAAAGCACATCCTAACAAACGCAACCAGTCGGTACGCTGAATACGTTCTTTAGGAGCAAACAACCCCACCAGCCAAAACAAAATCATAGCACCGGTAACCCTTAAGAAAATAAATCCGAAAGGTTTTACATAGGTTGGCATTACCACCTTGGCTATGGTATGGTTTAGTCCATAAATAACCGCTGCACCTGTAGCAGCCAATATAGCCAGCGTTCGTTTATTCATGTAATGCAGCTTTGGCATCGGCTACCGTTTTTTTAGCGTTGCCCACAAATATACGATTCTCTAATACCAAAACAGGTCTTTTTAAAAAAGTATAATGTTCTAATAACAAGTTTCTTATATCGGTTTCAGTAAGCTTCTTATCTTTTAAGTTTCGTTGTTTATATAATTGTGCCCTTTTATTAAGCAATGCTTCAAAAGAGCCAGCCAATTCATACATAATATCTACATCGGTAGATTGTAATGCGGTCTTTTTTATATCCTGTAATTCAACTCCTTCCAAAAGTGGCTCCCACTCTTTTAAAATTTTTTTGCAAGTATCACAGGTACTTAGATAATAAATCTTTTTCATTTCAGTTATTAATATGCTATGTAAAGATAATTGTTAGTCACCAGTTAACAACTGTCAAATGTTAAAAAAACCTTAGAATTGATAAAAACCCTTGTCAATATTTAGGGATACACTTACATTGGAATGTTAATTTTTTCATAAAATGAAATGTCTATATATAGCGATTATCTTTTTTGCCGGAGCCTTAGCCTTGCAAGCACAAACCTGTAATGGTAGTTTTGGAGATCCGGTTTTTGAAGAAACTTTTGGAAACAATTCGAGCACAGGAGCCACCTTTGCAGGAGCGCTCCCTGCCGGCACAACTAACTACACTTATAATAGTACTGGTAACACCCAAGACGGCTATTATACGGTTACTACCAATCCTAATTCAGCTTTAAGTTCGTTATTCAGTACCTCAGATCATACCGATGACGAAAGCGGACAAGGATATATGCTAGTGGTTAATGCCGATGAAAATACCACTGGTGAATTCTACCGAAAAGAGGTAACCGGATTATGCAACTCTTTAGTGTACCAGTTTTCGGCCTATTTCTTAAATGCATTACCAGATAATGGTACTTGTAGTACGCCCATACCGTGTAATGTGAAATTTGTAATTGAAGACGACAGCGGTAACGAATTAGGAAGTCTTGATACCGGAGATATAGAATCTACAACCACCGTACAATGGGTTAATTATTCGTTTGAATTTGAAATGCCAGCCGGAAGTAGCAATGTATCCGTTGTTCTTATTAATAACTCTTTAGGAGGTTGTGGAAATGACTTGGCTATTGACGATATTACTTTTAAAGCTTGCGGATCTCTTGCTACTGTAGATACCGCTTTTGCAGACTTTGATGACGGTGTATGCCCCAACGATGTAATTACTTTTACAGCCGATGTTGACACCAGCCTATACACAAATATAGCTTACCAATGGCAAGTTAGTAATGACAATGGTACTACTTGGACCGATATCACCGGGGCTACTTCCGATAGCATTACAGTAACCAATTTTGAGGAAGGACAGCTATATCGTTTTTTGGTTTTTGAAGCACAAAATGTTAACAGCCCTAACTGCCAGATTGCCTCTGAAGAAATAGAAATTACCCTATATGATACTCCTGCTCAAAGTCCGGGTATATTAGAAGGTTGCGACCAAAACGGAACCGGAGTAGGTATGTTTGATTTTACCCAGTTAATTGATACCATTTTAGATGGCGGAAGTACTGCCGACTTTACCGTTACTTTTTACAATACACAGACCAATGCCGAGAACGCAACAAATGTTATTACCAATCCCGATGAGTATGATACTGGTGTAGATGGGCAAACAATTTATGTACGTGTAGAAGACTTAGACCGAGGTTGTATTAACACTACTTCGTTCACTTTAACTATTAAAGACATTCCGGTAATCACCTCTCCTGTAACCCTACAACAATGTGATACCGACACCGATGGTTTTGCAGCTTTTAATTTAGAAGAAGCTATTGATTTTATCACCTCCGAAAATTATACGTTTACTTTTTATAAAACAGAAGCAGGAGCCGAAGATGAAGACATATATGAAAAAATTTATGACCCTACTTCGTTCACCAATGCATTACAAAATGAAGTATATGCCACCGTTGAAAATAATGCTGGTTGTTATGCCATTGCAACCATTGAGCTAGTGGTGTCTACATCACAAATACCAGATGATTATACCGCAACCTTAACCACCTGTGACAGTAACGCCGACGGTGATGACACAAATGGAATGGAGTACTTTAACCTATCGAGTATCACTACCGATGTTTTAAGTTTATTTTCCAATGCATCCGATTTAGAGGTTACCTACTATACCAATGAATCGGATGCCTTGTTAGAATTAAATGCAGTTTCTGCAACTAACTATCTCAACAGCACACCGTATGAAGATTGGTTGTATATACGAATAGATAACACGACCAACAACTCTTGCTTTGGGTTGCAAAAATGTGTTCAACTATTAGTAGAACCGCTACCTTTTTTTGAAGTTACAAGTCCACAGGAAATTTGCTTAAACGATTTACCGTATACCATTTCCGTTGAAAACCCTTCAGGGGCTTATCAATATGAATGGTATAATCCGTCTGGGGAGTTGGTAAGTAGCAATAGCACAGCAAACGCCACTACCGAAGGCGCTTATACAGTAACTGCTACTACCTACACTACCTCTGCGTGCACCAGTTCACAAACCATTACGTTAGTAGGTTCAGACGCCGCAACTATTGAAGGAGTTGCAGTGATAGATGCCACTTCTAATAACACCATTACCATTATTGCTACCGGACCGGGTGACTATGTATATAGCTTAGATGGTTTAACCTATCAGGAATCTCCGATCTTTGAAAATCTAGAGGGTGGATCGTATACCGTGTATGTAAAAGACCTAAATGGCTGTGGTATTACAACCGATGAGGCTTGCGTTATTGCTTTCCCAAATTACTTTACTCCAAATGGAGATGGTGTAAATGATACCTGGAAAGCTTTGAATGTACCTTCTGACTGTGTGAGCGACTCTTATGTTACTATTTTTGATCGCTATGGTAAGCTATTAGCCCGACTACGCTTATCGGATGGTTGGAGCGGAAGCTATGGAGATTACCCGATGCCATCTGATGATTATTGGTATACGGTAGAATTAGATAACAATAGAAGTGTACAAGGCCATTTTGCTTTAAAAAGATAATTACGCATAAAGCTCCTTGCTAACAAGGTAGTTTTTTGCTTTTATAGTACCTTTATACAAAAATAAAAACCATGGAATTTACATTTAAGAATATTGAAAACAACCGATTGATATTTAAGAAGTTCTTAGAAGAGCTTACCGTTGAACAACTAAACACTATTCCTGAAGGGTTTAATAACAACATTTTTTGGAACATTGCCCATGCAATGATTACCTCTCAGCTATTATGCTATAAATTATCGGGCTTACCATTTACTATAGATGCAGCTTGGGTAATGTCTTACAAAAAAGGAACTAAACCTGAAAAAGACATCACAGATGCTGATGTTAAGGAATTAAAAGAATTACTTTTTGCTACACTGGAACAACTAAAGCAAGATTACAGTGCCGGTAAATTCAATGCTTTTGAACCCTATACCGTAAGTACCAACAACAGTACATTAAATTCTGTAGACGACGCATTAGAATTTAATGAATATCATGAAGGCATGCACTTAGGGTATATTTTAGCACAGAAGAAATTAGTATAATCACTAAACTATCGAAAAGCAACTACGCTTTAGGAGTAAGTGAAAAACTTATATACTTTTTTACCTGAGAAAAAGGGATTATTACCTCAACCGGTCCTTCAGAATATGGAGTAATCTCATACGGATTATAAAATAAAATTACTTCGGTTTCAGAAAATCCAATATTTTCAGGTAATTGAAAAACATTATCTTTAAACCAATAGCCGGCGTCTTCTAACAAAATATCGTCGGCTACTTTTTCATGTTTTCTGAAGGCTTTTTCAGCAACCTTTTTAAAACCTTCTTCATCTTTAAACAACAGATCATTAGTAATCACCTCTCCTGTCTTGCTGTTAATATTTATATATTTAGTAGAGGTATACCCATGAGCACCTCCTTTATACATAAAACTATTTAGCTCTATACTTATAAGCGCTGGTAATTGGCAATTAACATCCCCTTTTATTCTAGCTTGGTAATCAACATTAGAATCAGGGAAGTCTTTTTGCTCTTGTGTGAATTCCCTTTTAAAATTTTCAATAGACTGATCTAAAGAAACACCTATTACCTCATCATTTGGAGACGATTCAATAACAGCTACCACTGCCTGTTCTATGTGTTTATTAATTTCCTCAACGGCAAATACCGTAGTAGTTAGTTGTGGGTATGATATATCTATTAACGGACAGTTGGCACCATCACATTTTTCGTCACTCTCCTTGACAATAAAGTCGATACTTATGGGTTCTTTTTTTTCATTTTCACAACTCAAAAAAAGCGCCATTGTAAACATAAGGGCTACTATTTTTCTCATAACAATTTTAATGGATAGGTTAAAGATATAAGGTTTATTGAAAATGCCTTTAAGAAAAAGTATTTTTGCATTAGATTTAACAGCTCTTAATATATTCTTACAATGAAATTCAATACAAAAACCATACACGGAGGCCAAGAACACGATAAAGCTTACGGCGCTGTTATGCCTCCAATTTACCAAACCTCTACCTATGCACAAACCACTCCGGGTGGCCATAAAGGGTATGAGTACTCTCGTTCGCAAAACCCAACACGTCATGCTTTGGAAAATGCGTTTGCAAGTTTGGAAAATGGAAACTACGGGCTAGCCTTTGGTAGTGGACTTGCTGCTATTGATGCTGTAATGAAATTGTTTCAACCGGGTGATGAAATTATTGCTACAAACGATCTTTATGGAGGTACCTACCGTTTGTTTACTAAAATATTCCAGAAACTAGGGATTACATTTCACTTTGTAAGCTTTGCTGAGGCACATACCATTAAGGACTATGTAAACGAAAACACCAAACTTATTTGGGTTGAAACACCTACCAACCCAATGATGAACATTATAGACATTGAAGCGGTTGCTACTATTGCTAAAGCACATAACTTACTGTTAGCAGTAGACAACACTTTTGCTACGCCATACTTACAGCTTCCACTAAACTTAGGAGCCCATATTGTAATGCATTCAGCAACTAAATACCTTGGCGGACACAGCGACGTGGTGATGGGAGCATTGGTAGTGAAAGATAAAGAATTGGCCGATCAGCTATACTTTATACAAAATGCCAGTGGTGCAGTATGTGGACCAATGGATAGCTTTTTGGTACTGCGAGGTATTAAAACCTTGCATGTACGTATGCAACGACACTGTGAAAATGGAAAGGCAGTGGCTGAGTTTTTAGCATCGCATCCTAAGGTGGAAAAAGTATACTGGCCCGGTTTTGAAAGTCATCCAAATCATGAGGTAGCTAAAAAACAAATGAAGGATTTTGGAGGTATGATATCGTTTGTTACCAAAGGAAATAACTACGATGAGGCTATTAAAATTGTAGAAAACCTGAAGGTATTTACACTTGCGGAATCATTAGGTGGCGTAGAAAGCTTAGCAGGACACCCGGCAAGTATGACGCATGCCAGCATACCAAAAGAACAACGAGAAAAAAATGGCCTTGTGGATGCTTTAATACGATTAAGTGTAGGTATTGAAGATGCCGAAGATTTAATTGCCGATTTAAAACAGGCTATTGAAAAGTAATAAAAGTAGAATGTCAATTAACATAAAGAAAAAAGGAGCCAAATGGTTCCTTTTTTCTTTTATATAAGCTCAATCTTATTTTCCGCTTCCTTCTAAAATGCTATAAATTTCCATTGCACTACCATCGGTTAGTAAAGACACAAACTGACAGATGTTTAGTAAGCCTGCATAGGTACTTTCTTTTTCTTTTCTAAACTTTTCCGGCAACATTTCTAATACCAGTTTATCATAATTAGAAGCTACTCCATTATAATAATTAGTATAGGCAGTAATAAATTTATCTAGTAAGGTTTGTAATACCTTATACCCCATCAACTCTTTTTCTATTACCTCTCTGCTGCGATAAATACGATTTACAGATAACTTAATAATATCATTGATCTGAGCAGTAAACCTACCCTTATCTGTTAGTGTATAATGAAACTCCCCATTTAAAATAGCCTCTTCATTAGCTAAAAACACTGCCACAGCATCTTGTATTAGTTGCCCTATAGCCAATGCTCTTAAATAACTAACACGCTCTTCTTTAGTATTTAAGCTATGATATTTAGACGTATTAATAGTATCTTTTACAATGGCTACCAAATATTCTAGCGCATAATCCTCATCAATCAACCCTTTGTTAATACCATCTTCAAAATCTATAATTGTATAACATATATCATCGGCTGCTTCTACTAAAAAAGCCAATGGATGTCGTTGGTAAGCAACATCAGCTCCTTCTTTTTTAAACAACCCTAAGTCTTCCGCTACATCCTGAAATAGTGCAACATCATGCTGAAAAAACCCATATTTTTTATCTGCTATTTGAGAAGTAGGCTTTTTAGGTAGTGACTCTTTAGGATATTTAGTAAAGGCCCCAAGTGTTGCATACGATATACGTAGTTCACCACCCACCATATGCATACTATTATTCAATACCGAAAATCCATTAGCATTTCCTTCAAAATCAACAAGGTCCTGCCATTGCTTATCGGTAAGGTCTTTTTTAAACACCTTTCCGTTACCATTACTAAAAAATTCGCCAATAGCTTTTTCACCACTATGTCCAAAAGGCGGATTTCCTATATCATGCGCCAGTGCGGCAGCCGCTACAATAGCACCAAAGTCGTTAATCTGATAACCTAGCTCCTCTTGCAGATACGGATATTTTTTTAAAATCTCTTTACCTACAATTCTTCCTAAACTTCTACCAACCACCGATACCTCCAAACTATGTGTTAACCTAGTATGGATAAAATCGGTCTTACTAAGGGGTACTACTTGCGTCTTATCTTGCAAACTTCTAAAAGCAGAAGAAAAGATGATACGATCATAATCAACCTCAAACCCTAAACGAGTTTCATCTTGCTCTAAACGAATTCTTTGCGACGTATCTCCGTATTTTTTTAAGGATAATAATTGTTCCCAGCGCATACCAAAAATTTAGCGCAAGGTAACAAATAATGATCTAATAAGATAGTAGAGTATTTACTTATCAAAAAAGACATGTTAAGTAAATGTTAACAACAGGAGCTTCCATCAAAAATCTCTTAGTATTAATTTAATCTTTTGATAAAATAGCTTTAACTGTCCTCTTTAAGAAATAAAATTTCTTTGTACCTCAACTTTTTGGTTATTCAAAAGGCAAAATTAACGATGAAAACAATTTTAAGTAATTCAAACATGAAAAACAACATGAAACTTACAAAATTCTTATTCCTTTCTCTTTTAGCTACCTTATTTGTTAGCTGTGGAGATGATGATGAAGGTACAACAACAGAACCTGTATCTGACCAAACTAAAAGTGGTGAATTAACTGCTGACGAAACTTGGACTAGCGACCAAATTTATCATTTAGATGGTAAAGTAATCGTTGCTGACGGCGTTACTTTAACAATCGAAGCTGGTACAATAATCAAAGGAATGGAAGGACAAGAAACTTTAGCTTCTGCTTTAGTAGTTGACCAAGGTGGTACACTTATTGCTGAAGGTACTGCTTCTAATCCAATTATCTTTACTTCTGAATTAGATAATATAGAAGTTGGTGAAACTGAAGGAACAAACTTAACAACTGCAGATAAAGGTTTATGGGGTGGTGTTATCATTTTAGGATACGCTCCAATCTCTGTTTCTGGAGATGTTGAAACTGCTCAAATTGAAGGTATCGCTGCTACTGAGTCTTACGGACAATATGGAGGAAATAATCCTGCTGATAATTCAGGATCTTTAAGCTATATTTCTATTCGTCACGGTGGTGTTACTATCGGTGATGATAACGAAATCAACGGATTATCTTTAGGTGGTGTTGGTTCTGGTACTTCTATCGATCACATCGAGATTGTTGGTAACCAAGATGACGGAATCGAGTTCTTTGGTGGAACTGTAAGCGTTTCTTATGCTATTATTTACGATCAAGGTGATGATGGATTTGATACTGACCAAGCTTGGGCTGGTACTTTAGATAACGGTATGGTTATCTTAGGATCAGGTTCAGGTACTGCATTAGAATTAGACGGGCCAGAAGGATCTGCTACTACTGAAGATGGTCACACTATCAAAAACGTTACTTTAATTGGTGCTGGTGATAGCAAAATGGCTGACTGTAGAGACGGTCTTATCGCTAACTTAGAAAACATCTTAGCTTATAACTTTAGCGCTAGCGGAACTGTTAAAATTAACGGTGCTGATGCTGCTACTGAATTATCTGCTGATAGAATTACTTTCTCTAACTGGGAAATTGTATTACCTTCAGGTATTACTTCAGTTGACGAATTAATTAGTGGTGATTACACTGCTGGTGATGAAACTAAATTTACTGATAACGCAACTGCTATTGCTGACGCTGCTTCTGCAACAGTTGGTGCTACTCCATCAGGTTATTCTTGGACTTACGCTGCATCTAAAAGTGCATTCTAATCTAAGGATATACAACATAAATTAAGGCAACATCCAAAGGCAATAATATTGCCTTTGGATGTTGTCATTTTAAAAACTAAAACACGTTATTCAACCTCACATGTTAAAGAATTTTTGCTTTTTATTATCTATAGCACTCCTACCTTTGTTTGCTGCTGCACAACAAGGTACTGTAACTGGTAAAGTAATTGACGGCGAATTTAATGATGTATTACCATTTGCCAATGTAACCGTAAAAGGAGATTCATCTAAAGGAACAACCTCAGATTTTGACGGGGTATATTCATTATCATTAGATCCGGGAACCTATACATTAGTGTTCTCTTTTATTGGTTATAACTCTAAAGAAGTGACCGATGTAGTGGTAAAAGCTAACGAAACGTTAGAATTAAATACCACATTAGGTATGGCCTCACAAGCTCTAGATGAAGTTGTAGTTACTACAACGGTACGTAAAAACACTGAAGTATCTGTACTTAATTTCCAGAAAAAATCGGTTACCTTATTAGATGGTTTATCTATGGAAGGTATTAAAAAAACAGGGGCTTCTAGTATTGCTTCTGCTATTAGAACCGTTCCTGGAGTTTCTGTTCAAGATGGTAAGTTCGTATACGTACGTGGTTTAGGTGACCGTTATACAAAATCTATCTTAAACGGTATGGATATCCCAGGGTTAGACCCAGATAAAAACACCGTTCAAATGGATATATTCCCAACAAGTATCTTAGAAAATATTATTGTTGTTAAATCTGCTTCAGCTGATTTACCTGCCGATTTTACAGGCGGGGTAGTTAACATTGTAACTAAAGATTTCCCTTCACAAAAACAATCATCATTATCATTTTCTGTAGGATATAACCCAGACATGAACATGAAAAGTAACTTTTTAAGTTATGATGGAGGTTCTACAGACTTCTTAGGATTTGATGATGGAACTAGAAAAATGCCTATTTCTGCAAATACAAATGTTCCTTCTCCTCCAGGAGATAATGGTACTTTAGAAGGTATTACTCGTTCATTTACACCTAACATGGCTGCTAAAGAAAAAACTTCTTTACCAAACTTTAGTTTTGGGTATAACTATGGTAACCAATACGACCTAAAAAATGGAAATAAATTAGGTATTATTGCTTCATTAGATTACAAAAACAAAACTACTTTTTATGACGATTTTCAAAATGGAATCTATGTAAAATGGAGTGAAAGTAATCTTTACGACTTACGCGCAGATAGAACCAGAACAGGTGCTAATGGTACCAACTCTGTTTTACTTTCAGGTTTAGCAGGGTTATCTTATAAAACTGAAAAATCTAAATATCGTTTTAATGTACTTCACATCCAAAATGGTGAAGATAGAGCGGCCATATACAATCAGGTTACAGAAGTATCAAACGTAGTTACAACTCTTAAACATTACTTAGAGTACAAACAACGTTCTGTTACTAACATTTTATTATCTGGTAAACATTCTTCTGAAGATGCTTCATTCACTACGGAATGGGCACTTTCTCCTACCTTAACTAACGTTCAGGATAAAGATGCAAAATTAACTACCTTTATTGATAATGGTGATGGTACATATATGATTAGTTCTGATGCTGGTTTCCCAGTTAGATTATGGAGAGATTTAAAAGAGGTTAACCTTATAGGTAAATTAGATTTTACAAAATCGTACGACCTGTTTAAGAACAAATCTCAATTAAAATTTGGTGGATTGTACAGCTACAAAAACAGAAATTATACAATCTACAATTATGATGTAGCCTTTAGAGCTATTAATACAAATATTTTTGATGGTGACCCAGATGCGATTTTATCATATGATAATGTATGGACACCAGCTACCAACAGCGGTTCGTATATTAGAGGTAACTTCCAGCCAATTAACGACTTTGAGTCTACTCAATCTACAGCTGCAGGTTATGTATCTAACGAATTTAAAGTAACTGAAAAGTTAAAGGCTGTTGTAGGTTTAAGGGCGGAATATTTTACAACATTATTTACAGGTACTGATGGTTCTACTGAGTTAAACAATGAACAAACATTAGACGTATTAGATTTATTTCCTTCTGCAAACTTTATCTATGGGTTAAACGATAACAGTAACATTCGTTTATCTTACTATAGAACTACTGCAAGACCTAGTTTTAAAGAAAAATCATTTGTTCAAATCCGTGATTTATTAAATGGTTTATTATTCTTAGGTAATATGGATCTTGTACCTTCTTACATTAACAATATGGATTTACGTTATGAGTTCTTTGGTAATCAAGCACAAATGTTTGCTATAAGTGGTTTCTATAAGGACTTTAAAAATCCTATTGAGGTTGTTGCCTATGACCAAACGGTACCTGACCAAATTACCCCAAGAAACTCTGAAGCTGCTAGGGTAATGGGAATTGAACTAGAGGCTCGAAAAAACTTTGGTTTTATTACCAAAGGACTAGAAAACTTAAGTCTTAATTTGAACGTTTCCGTAATTGATTCTAGAATTGACATGGCTACAGAAGAATATGAAGCACGTGTTACTTATACCAGAGATGGTGAAGAGGTAAAAGATTACAGAAAATTACAAGGGCAATCTCCTTACCTAATTAATACTGGTTTAACTTATAACAGTGATAATGCTGGTTTAAAAACTGGTGTATATTACAACGTACAAGGAAAAACTTTGGAAGTTGTTGGTAGTGCAGGTCAAATTCCTGATGTATACACAATGCCTTTTCATAGTTTCAACTTCAACTTTTCTAAAACTTTAGATAAAGATAAAAAATCTAAAATCACCTTTAAAGTTGAAAACATCTTAAATGAAACTAGAAGAAGCCAGTACGAATCATACAACGCTGCAAATGAAAACTTCTCATTTAGAGCTCCTGGTACTACATTTACTTTAGGATACAGCATGAACTTCTAACATTCTTTTGAATTAGCTTGATTTAATAAAAATCAAATTTGAATTACTAATATATAAAGAGGGATTATTACTAATCCCTCTTTTTTATTTGGCTTCACCTTAGCACATTTTATAATTGCCTTTTACTACCTTTGCTACAAAATACCGCACATGTTAAAGGTTTCTAATGTATGCTTCTCATACGATGCTAAAAAGGTTTTAAATAATATTTCATTTTCTGTAAATCAAGGAGAACATATTGCCATTGTAGGCGAAAGTGGCTGTGGTAAAAGTACCCTGCTAAGGTGTTTATATGGGTTATACGATTTAGATGAAGGTGAACTAGCCTACAATAATGAGAAAATTTTGGGACCTGCCTATAATCTAGTACCCGGAATGGACTTTATGAAATACCTGGCACAAGATTTTGACCTGATGCCTTTTATCACCGTAGCAGAAAACATTGGTAAGTACCTTTCTAATTTTTATAAAGAAGAAAAACAGATACGCATTAAGGAACTACTAGACATGGTAGAAATGACACCTTATGCCAATGTAAAAGCCAAACTACTAAGTGGCGGACAAATGCAACGGGTAGCACTTGCTAGAGCTATTGCTAGAGAGCCAAAAGTATTATTACTAGATGAACCCTTTAGCCATATAGATAGCTTTCAGAAAAATCGCTTGCGCCGTAATTTATTTCGTCATTTAAAAGAAGCTAACATTACGTGTATTGTAGCCACCCACGACCGAGAAGAGTCGTTACCGTTTGCCGACAAAATATTGGTTATGAAAGCCGGAGAGACACTTTCTTATGACACACCCAACACTATATACAACACCCCTAAAAACAAGTACACAGCCGCTTTATTTGGTGATATAAACGTACTAAACAAAAAAGACTTTGGTGGTTATGATGAAGAATTGATTTGCTACCCACACCAAGTACACATCGTACAAGAAAACGGAACCCCAGCCACTGTAAAAGAATGCTACTACAGAGGTGCCGATTATTTGGTAATTGCCGAATTAACTAACAAGCAACAAGTGTTTGTGGAAACAAAAAAGCAATTTACCCTAAACGACACAATTTTAATAACCATCTAGGGACTAGATTTATGTTACTCAATAATTGAGATTAAATGCTCCGAGACTTATCTCGAAATAGAAATGTTATGCTTACTAAACGCTTCGTGGACTTGCCCCAAAGTAGTTTACCAAATATTTTTAACCACAAGCTGCTTCCCCATAAAAGACAACTCATCACCTTCATTAGCACCTAGCAAAGCCTTGCCTACCGGAGATATTGCAGACACCACAAAATAGCTAGTGCCTTCATACTTTAGTATGCCGTGGCTCACAGCAATAAGATAAGTTCCTAAATTGGTATCTACCAAAGTACCTAACCGTACTCTTTGCGTATCTTTTTGAGTAGTATTGAGTAACTTATGGATGGTCTGAATATCGGTTTGAACCTCTAATACTTTATGTCCGGTTTTTTCCATTTCTAACTGTACCATTGCTCTACCGGTTTCATGCTTATCACCAGCAGTACTCTTAGTCTCAGAAAACAACGACTCTTTTAAATCGGCTAGTGTAGCTTCTAAAGTGGTTAGTTTACCTATAAGATGCGTTTTACAGCTCGCTAATAACTCAATCTTTCTTTTTTGCATCCTTGTATTTATCATAATCTAACTTACCCCCATGAAAACGCATTTGTTGTAATACCCATGCAATTCTTCTTTTAATATACCGTGTTGGTGGGTTGGCTTTATAATTTCTTGGATTTGGTAAAATGGATGCTAATGCAGCAGCATTACTTTTAGAGAGTTTACTTGCGGGTCTTATAAACCAGTATTGCGAAGCTGCTTCTACCCCAAAAATACCATTACCCATTTCAATACTATTCAGATACACCTCCATAATACGTTCCTTGGGCCATATTAACTCTATTAAAAGAGTAAAATATACACCAAACCCTTTTCGAACCCAACTACGATCGGGCCATAAAAAAACGTTTTTAGCAGTTTGCTGACTAATAGTACTTGCTCCCCTCTTTTTAGTCCCTTTCTTATTATAGTCCATGGCTTGTTCTATAGCCAAGAAATCAAACCCATGATGTTTTAAAAAATTCTGATCCTCACTACATACCACCGCTAAATCCATATGTTTAGAAATGTATTTACGCGGAACCCAATCATGTTTAATTTCAAATGCATCGTTGTCACGATTTTCATAGGCTCTAATAGCCATTAACGGGGTATATGGCACCGGTACAAACCTATATAAAGTTACCCATAGAACGGTAACTACTACAAACCAAAAAAAAAGCTTTAACAAAAAGCGAAAGAGTTTCTTCATATATTATAACGATTCTAATGCTGCTAATTCTTTACCAATTAAGGTACCAATAGCAATACCCATACCACCTAAACGTACACCACAAAACACATTATCAGACATTGCCTTTACAATTGGGCGCTTGGCAGCACCAACTCCCATAATACCGCTCCATCTATGGGCTACTTTAAATTCAGTATCGGGTAAAATAATTACCCTTAATAATTCCTCCAGCTTTTCTTGTATTAGGATGGTCTGCGCCATGTGCGTAGTGGTTTCGCCCTGCAAATCTAAATGTCTTCCGCCACCAAACAAAATCCTATCATCAACATTTCTAAAATAATAATACCCCTCTTCTATATGAAACGTACCTTTAATTTTTAATTCTGGAATAGGTTCTGTAATTAACACCTGAGCACGGGCAGGCTTAACCTCAGTTACTCCTAAATCGCCTGCATACCCATTGGTAGCAATAAATACTCGTTTTACTTTTAAATCAAATGCATTAGTGGTTATACTCACCTCACTACCTAAATCTTCAACACCTTCAACAATAACACTATTCAGTACTTTTATATCTTTAGCATAGGCAATTTTTAGTAAAGACGCCATCATTTTACCGGTATCTAACTGCCCCTCTAAGGTATTGCTCATATAATACTCCTGAATGTTTCCGAAATTAAAAACATTCGCTTCTTCTTTAAAAATTTCTTGCTTAAAATAAGGTTTCAAAAGATTGTTTACACGGTCTCTTTGTTCTAGGCACGACTCATAAAACTCAGGATTGCCTTTCGGGAAAATCTCATAGCCTCCATATTGCTTATAATCCATAGCCTTGTCTCCTACCAAATGTCGTAATGCCTGTAAACCTTCCCATCTACTTCTTGCCAAGTGTATCATTTCTTCCTCACTGTGCGTATTCATATCATCTAGTAACTCAGACAAACTACCAAAACAACCAAACCCAGCATTTTTGGTACTGGCACCTTGTGGCAGCATACCCCGCTCTAAAATTATGATAGAAGCATTCGGATACTTTTCGCGCAACGCTATAGCACAATTTAAACCTACAATACCGCTTCCTACAATCGCAAAGTCAATATTCTGAATCCAATTTTTTAATTCCCAATAGCTAAACATAACAATACATTTTCTATTAAAGATAGAAATTAAACATCAAGATTCCTTCTTGACGATTACTTAATTAATAATTTTAACGGGGATTTATCAGTATCGCTAAGGTTTAACTTCCCTGTAAAAGTAAAGACATTATTATCAGCAGGTTGCGATTTAATTTCAATATCCTTCACTTCTTTCACATAAGGTTTTATAAATACAAGGTCTTTATACTCCGCAAGGTTTCTAAAATTAGCATACAAATAAAAAGGCAATCCATACGTAGCAACATCTTTCTCATTCTCATTTACATTAGTCGAAATAATAATATTACCCCTATCAGATGACTTAGTAAAGAACGTATACAAAGGAAAAATATCACTAGCTAACATACTATCTTTTAGCACCCCCTTATCGGTAAGATAGCTCATTAAGCCATTCACACTATTGCTCTTTAAACTCATGGTTATGCTAGGAACCTCCTCTTGTGTAATGGTCTTTACTTCTACCTTTTCAAAATCATCGTTATAATCATAAGTGATTACCGATTTCTCTTGTAACGTTGTACCCTCTACATTTACTTGAATACCGCTAGCATATTTAGCCATTACATTGGCAACTGAAACCCCTGTTTCCCCTATAGGCAATGTATGTTGCTTTAGCAACGGAATACCGTTCATACTAAGATAAAACGCCCTTGTAGTATCTGTCTGTATCTCCGCTAAAGTATTGTAACTTTTAGCCCCTTTAAAACTATTCTTTACGCTTCCGTTAAACGAAATAAATCCTTTCTCAAATTCAAACGTACATACCGGGCCTTCCTCTGTTAAAATCACTATATCATCATCTACACTTTTAAGCATCTTCAGATACAACTCATTAGTCAACTGCTTCCCTTCCACCAATAACGAATCAAATACATCTGTAACACTTTCCTTGGTAGAGCTATATGAAAGTACTAGTCGATCCTCAGTAAACGCCACACGAAAACGACCATCGTTATTTTTTAAAAGACTATATCCTTTATCTGATGCTTCTCTTTTCAGTTTATACTTTTTGATTAGATAGATTGATAAATCTGCACTGTCTGCAACTGGTAAAGACGTAAATAATGTTGTTGCCTTTTTACCTTTTACCGTATAAACAAATACATTAGCTGGGTAATACACCCCTTTATTAAGCTTCTTCTCCTTTTTCTCTTTCTTACTGCTACCACCAAGGTCACCAAACTCCCCAAAGAAATAGTCTATTGCCAAATCATCTACGGGTATTTTTACAATAACGTCCGCATTATAAGCAATTGCCTGTTTATAGGAAAGCCTTTCCCTAATCATTAGCACACCATAAAACAGCAAGAGCAGTCCTGCACATAGCAAAACCGCTCTTGTTAATACCTTTTTTAATACCTTCATTTATCTAGGCATATTTTGTATCATATCGAAAAAATACTCCATTGCATTTCCTTTACCAGCCGGATATGCCCACTCAATTTTATTCGTTATTGTATTTCCTTTCATTTTAGAAGTCTCCATAGAAAGAGATCCAAAATTATCTAACATATAAATAATTACCTTCATTTGGGCAATCCCCATATCTTCAACCGGTAATTCCTGTGCTAACCTTGAACCATCAAAATACGCTGCAAACTTATTTTTAGTAAGCATTGATTTATGTTCATCTGTTAAATACGGAACAAAAGTACCTGAAGCTATTTGGGTTGCCTCCTCTTTAGAGTTACTAATAAATACAATACCATCTTTAATAATTACATAAACAGACATTGGAAAATCAGGAATTTTAAAATCATAATAGCCATTCTCATTAGTAATCACCTGCTTCTTAACCCCATATGCAATTAGCTTGTTTAAAATAGACGGATTATCTGAAGATAACATAATTAACATTTCGGGTATCTTCTCCATTTTGGTTTCCTGAATTTCTTCAGATTCCCATGTCTCTTCGTTATACTCATAGGTAGTATACGTAACTTCTCTTTCATTGATTCCATTAAACACTACAACACCATCACCGTTTATTAGCTCTCCAATAGCTTTCTCATCTAAAATTAGTGAAAATGCCTCTGTAGCTATATCCACCAACTCTTTGTCTACATAAGGTATATTAGGCATACTCCTTGAAACAATACCAGGATACTCCTTCAATATATTTTCCGTATTTATTGCCATTGCAGCATATCCTATAGCCTTGTCCTCATTAATATAATTAAGAAACTTATCATTCAAATCACGATCATAAATTCCTTTATAATAATCGGCCATTTCATCATTTAACCTAGTAGCCAGAGTTAACTCAATATTAGTATCATTAAGATAAAGATTTACTCCATTAGACATTCCTTCATAGGCATTTAAAAGATTCTTACTCATCCTCATTTGAGGCAATCCTAATTGATCCATCCATGGTTCTAAAATAGTTGTAAAATCATCTATATAAATAGATAATTCAGCTTTATCATCTATAGACTTCTTAAAATCCTTATTTCTTATAATAGAAGTATCCTTACTACCTCTAATTATTTGTTTTGCCTTTTTAAATGACCACGCAGTTGTTAGCATCCCTTTAATACTATCGTTAGCGGATACTTCCATGTGATAATGATTATATTCAGCAGCATCGTATTCCATATCTTCCTCATAATCTATATCCTCTTCATAGTCTACATTTTCTACCTTTTCAACCACCACGTACGTATCTGGCTCCTCTATTTCCTCGGTAATTTCTATTTCCTCTGTTTCATCACTAGGCTCATCAACCGCTTCTTTAACCAATACCATTTCAACATCTGTATCTAAAGAATCGCTTTGGATATAATTATCCCAAGAAAACTCTTTTTCCGCCTCAAGACCATAACGTTCAATTACCTCATCTTGCTTAAAATATGAGGATACTAAAGCACCATAAACAAACACAAAATACTCTTTACTCCATACTATAGATACCTCTATATCTTTAGATTCAATAGTGTGTAATTCTTGCTCTTGTACTATTTCCATATGAGATGCCGTAGTAATAGCACTCTCTAATTTGTTATGATTTTTTATAGGTAAAACCACCACATTGTACATAATACTATCATTAGATTGTAAAAAGTACTGTGCTGACCCTTTTAAATCTAGTCCTACATCTTTAAAAGAAGACCCAATGCCCATTTGCTCTAATTGTGGTAAAATCATTTTACCCAAAAGCGATTCTTCTAATTGCTTTATCGACATAAGCTCTAGTAAGTTTCCACTATTTGCAGAAACTACCACCTTGGCATTTGCAGGCACTTTTTCAATAGTCTCCTGAGCATTTATAAACACAGTAGTACCCAGCAATAAAAATGCGATTAACTTTTTCATAATTAATTGGTTAGTTGAATTTTATTTTCAATTGTTGATGCTCCGCTAACAATATCCATAATCGGAGTTTTCATCATCATAGCTTTTTTAGATTTAGATAATCTGGCTGTTCTATTACTAAAAGATTTAACAGTATTATCAAACCTGTAAATAAGAGTATAACTAGCATTATCTAGTACCTTTTTATCATCATCTTTCAATGACCTAACAGAGTTTTTAAGATTATCCTTAAATCCATAATATCTAGAAAAAAGTTGTTTTCCCACATCAAAGCTATATGATTTAAACGTTCCTTTAGAACGTTGTTTATCCCATAACTTTTGTACAAAGTCATTGATATTAGCCACTTCTTTAAAGTCGCAACTTAACGATACTATATATGAGTCTAAATTTAGCTTATATGTTACATTAGAGATCCCTTCAGAAGCATTTAAATCGCTTACCAACTCTTCTATGTGCTCTTTAATATCTTTCTTAGAAGGCACCTTATGCCCCTGTATAGTGTCTAATAACATAACAGACGCCAATTTACTCTTACTCTGACTAGCATTTAGAGTAAGCTGTAAATTACCGGAACCATCTTTATGTAAGCTTAGTTCTTCTATAATTTCAAAACAGGAAGTGGTACTTATAAGTAGTACAAATAAGAAAAGTAATCGAAAAAAAAATGGTCTCATAGCGTCAGATAATCTTTCCAAAGATAAAAATTTACCTGAACATAATAAAAAAAAGCCCCAAGATGGGGCCTTATTATAGTATATTATTCTTTTTCTTTCATAGTAAATGTTTCCATAAACTTAGTGGTATAATTACCCGAAACATATGCCGGATCATCCATTAATTGTCTATGGAACGGGATAGTGGTTTTAATACCTTCTATCACAAACTCATCCAATGCTCTTTTCATTTTATTGATAGCTTCTTCTCTGGTTTGCGCAGTAGTAATAAGCTTAGCAATCATTGAGTCGTAATTTGGTGGTATCACGTAATCACTATAAACGTGTGTATCTAAACGAACTCCGTGTCCGCCTGGTGCATGCAACGTAGTAATCTTACCAGGAGACGGTCTAAAATCATTATACGGATCTTCTGCATTAATTCTACATTCAATAGAGTGTAATTTAGGGAAATAGTTTTTACCAGAAATTGGCACTCCCGAAGCAACTAAAATTTGCTCACGAATCAAATCGTAATCAATTACTTGTTCCGTAATAGGGTGCTCTACCTGAATACGGGTATTCATTTCCATGAAGTAGAAGTTTCTGTGCTTGTCTACTAAAAATTCAATAGTACCTGCACCTTCATATTTAATATACTCAGCAGCCTTCACTGCCGCTTCTCCCATTTGCATACGCAATTCATCTGTCATGAACGGAGAAGGTGTTTCTTCTGTTAATTTTTGGTGACGACGCTGAACAGAGCAATCTCTTTCAGATAAGTGACACGCTTTACCAAATTGATCACCCACCACCTGAATTTCAATGTGACGAGGTTCTTCAATAAGTTTTTCCATGTACATACCATCATTTCCAAAGGAAGCAGCTGCCTCTTGTCTGGCACTTTCCCAGGCTTTTAAGAGCTCTTCTTTCTTCCACACGGCACGCATCCCTTTACCACCACCACCGGCAGTAGCTTTTAACATTACAGGGAACCCCATGTTTACGGCAAGGCTTTCGGCCTCCTCATAAGACCCAATGATACCATCTGATCCTGGAACTGTAGGTACCCCAGCGGATTTCATAGTAGCTTTAGCGGTAGCCTTATCCCCCATTTTATCAATCATATCTGCAGATGCGCCAATAAACTTAATTCCGTGCTCAGCACAAATTCTTGAAAAATTAGCATTCTCAGATAAGAAACCATAACCAGGGTGAATTGCATCGGCATTCGTAATTTCTGCTGCTGCAATTATATTAGGTATCTTAAGGTATGAATCTTTACTAGGACCGGGACCAATACAAACAGCTTCGTCTGCAAATCGTACGTGAAGACTTTCTGCGTCTACCGTAGAATATACAGCTACCGTTTTAATACCCATTTCTCTACAAGTTCTAATAACTCGTAAAGCAATTTCTCCCCTGTTAGCTATTAATACTTTTTTAAACATCTTTAGAAATCTTAAATGTTAATTGTTATTTTTTTAAATACTTCGTATCCGGTATGTGTTGACTACCGAACGAATACAATCATTTAAAATTCTTAAGATGGATCTACTAAGAATAAAGGTTGATCGAATTCTACTGGACTTGAATCGTCGACTAATACTTTAACAATTTTACCAGAAACCTCAGATTCTATTTCGTTAAATAGTTTCATAGCTTCAATTACGCAAAGAACATCTCCCGTAGAAATAGAAGTACCAACTTCTACAAATGCAGGCTTATCAGGAGAAGGCTTTCTATAGAATGTACCTATGATAGGAGATTTTACAGTAATATATTTAGCATTATCATCTTCTTTGCTTGGTGCAGGTGCAACAGGCGCGGCAGGTGCAGCTGGCGCAGCTTGAACAGGTGCCTGAGCCATTGGCTGTGCCATAGGCATTTGCTGAAATACCACTCCTTCAGCTTTAGCATCATCAGCACCAGTTTTAATGGTAATTTTTACATCCTCCATCTCCAGTTTTACTTCACTGGCGCCAGATTTGGCAACAAATTTAATCAGATTTTGAATATCCTTAATATCCATAATTTTAGGTTTTGTTTTAAGAATTATAAGCCCATTTTAAATAAATAGACCCCCAAGTGAACCCTCCACCAAAAGCAGCAAAGACTAAATTATCGCCTTTGTTTAGTTGCTTCTCATAATCGTTAAGTAATAAAGGTAACGTTGCAGAGGTAGTATTTCCGTATTTGTGTATGTTAATCATTACTTTATTCTCTGAAACCCCCATACGCTGGGCAGTTGCATCAATAATACGTCTGTTGGCCTGGTGCGGTACTAACCATGATACATCTTCTTGTGTAAGCTGGTTACGCGTCATTATTTTTTCGGCCACATCAGCCATGTTAGAAACAGCATGTTTAAATACGTTTCTTCCATCCTGAAATACATAATGTTGTTTATTCTGAACAGTTTCTAAAGAAGGTGGTAATAAAGATCCTCCTGCTTCAATTTTCAAGAATTCTCTTCCAATACCGTCACTTCTTAAGTACTCATCTACAAATCCGATGTGTTCGTCATTAGGCTCAAACAATACCGCTCCCGCTCCATCACCAAAAATGATACAAGTAGCTCGGTCTGTATAATCTAATATAGATGACATTTTATCGGCACCAATTAATAATACCTTTTTATATCTTCCGGATTGGATGTAGCTAGCAGCTGAAGACATTCCATACAAAAAGCTGGAACATGCCGCTTGAAGATCAAAAGCAAATGCATTTACAGCACCTATTTCAGAGGCCACATATGCTGCAGTAGCAGCTACGGGCATATCGGGTGTAGCAGTAGCCACAATTATTAAATCTATTTCTTCCGCTTTAATGCCTCTCTTCTCCAAAAGATTTTCGGCTGCTTTAATAGCTAAAAACGAAGTTCCTTTAGAAGAATCTTTCAAAATTCTTCTTTCTTTAATACCAGTTCTAGTGGTTATCCACTCGTCGTTAGTATCAACCATTGTCTCTAAAATGGCATTGGTTAATACGTAATCAGGCACATAAGCTCCTACAGCGGTAATAGCTGCTGTTATTTTATTCATACAAATAGTTTTTCAAAAAAAGCAAAACAGGCGCAAAATTAGGTGAAAATAGTAAAAAATCACCAATTTTCTTTGCAAAAAGAGTTTTTTTCAATCACTTCCGTATCTTAACAAAAAACTCTCACAAATGTGAGAGTTTTTTCAATGCTTTTTTAAAAATTAAGCTACTTCTTCCTCAGTGTTATCAATTAACACTTGACCTCTGTAATATAATTTTCCTTCGTGCCAGTGTGCTCTGTGATAAAGGTGAGACTCTCCTGTAGTAGGATCAATAGCTACTTGAGGAACAGATGCTTTGTAGTGCGTTCTTCTCTTATCTCTTCTGGTTTTTGATATCTTTCTTTTAGGATGTGCCATCGTTCAATCTTATTTATCCGTTAATAGTTTTTTTAGCGTATTCCATCGAGGATCAATATCATCCTCTTCATTTGTCTCATTTTGTTCTTTCGGCTGAAGCTCTTCAAGCTTCTCTAATATCTCCGATGATAATGTCCCATTTTCTACTCCTGGATGAACACGTTTTACAGGCACCGATAACACAATCATTTCATATAAGTATTGTGCTATATTTACCTGATATTCTCCATGAGGAATAATGAGCATTTCTTCATTATCGTCATTATATTCTTCACCAAACTTAACTACCAGTAAAAGATTACCTTTTATAGGCAAATCAAAAGGTTCACTGGAAACATCGCAATTTACATTTACAGTACCCTTCGATTTAAAATGCAACTCAAGCATCGAGTTTTTCTTATCTAAAACTACCGATACTTCAATTCGTGCTTCGTTAAATTCAGTAAAATCAAATAACTCAAAGAACTTATTATCAATCGAATACCGAAACTGATGTTTTCCTTCTTTTAAACCTACAAAAGGAATAACATATTCCTTAAATTTATCCATCTCAACAACAGTTTAGAGCATGCAAAGATATAAAATTTTATTTATGCTGATAATTTTATCAACATTTTTTTACCTCCATTGTTAATTATCGGCTTTAACTAATGGGTTTGCACTTAGTAATTTATAATCTTTTCTATTTCTATATATCTTAATAGCTGCAAAAACAGCCTCGGCAAATGACGATGCATCGGCCTCTCCTTTACCTGCAATTCCATATGCAGTTCCGTGGTCTGGGGAGGTTCTCACTTTACTTAAACCTGCGGTATAGTTAACCCCTTTTCCAAAAGAAAGGGTTTTAAAAGGTATTAATCCCTGATCGTGATAGGCAGCAATTACGGCATCAAACTGTTCATAAGAGTCAGACCCAAAAAAACTATCTGCCGCATATGGGCCAAAAACCATTTTACCACTCTCAAATAATTTCTTAATGGTTGGTTTCATTACCACATCATCTTCATTACCTATTACACCATTATCTCCACTATGCGGATTAATTCCTAACATAGCAATTTTTGGCTTACGAATAGAAAAATCTTGAATCAAACATTTTTCCACCGTTGCAATTTTCTTTTCAATAAGCTCTGCGGTAATAGTCGCTGCTACATCCTTTACTGCAACATGATCTGTTAGTAAACCAATACGTAGCGTATCAGATATCATAAACATTAAACTATCTCCTTCTAACTCGGTAGCTAAATAATCTGTATGCCCCGGAAAATGAAATTCTTCATTTTGTATGTTCGATTTATTAATAGGTGCAGTTACTAACACATCTATCTCATCTGCCTTTAAAGAAGCTACTGCAGATTTTAATGACTGTAACGCCACTGTACCTCCTGCTTTTGTTTCTTGTCCAAATTCTACATTTGGCACATCTTTAATAGCATTTACAATATTTAGTTTACCATCTACAGCTTCAGATGCTTTTGCTATTCCAACAAAATTGGTACCTAGCTTGAATACTTTTTTCTGAAACGAAAATGTTTTGGTAGCACCAAAAATAACTGGTGTACAAAACTCCATCATTCTCGCATCTTCAAAAGTTTTTAGGATCACCTCTATGCCTATTCCATTTAAGTCTCCTATTGATATACCAACCTTTATTTTATTCTCTTTTTCACTCATATAATTATCTTTTCTTAAATAACGTCATTAACTCTCCAACAACATTTACTATTTTTGATTTTTAAAGCTAGTACAAAATTAATTAAATATATTAATAATATGTTTACCGGAATAATAGAACAATTAGGAATTGTTTCAGATCTTAAAAAAGAAGCTGAAAATTTACACATAACAGTAAAAACTCCATTAACCACCGAACTTAAAATAGACCAGAGTGTTGCTCACAATGGTGTTTGTTTAACCGTTGTTGGTATTGAAAGAGATACGTATACCGTAACTGCTATTAAAGAAACCTTAGACAAAACTAACTTAAACACCTTACAACTAGGCGATGAAATTAATTTAGAAAGAGCCATGATTATTGGCAATCGCTTAGACGGACATATTGTACAAGGGCATGTAGACCAAACTGCTGTATGTACAGATATAATTCCACAAGACGGGAGCACTGTTTTTAGCTTTGAGTATAATGCAGCATTAAAAAACATTACTATTGAAAAAGGATCTATAACTGTTAACGGCACAAGCTTAACTGTTATTAACTCACAAAAAAACAGCTTTAGTGTGGCTATAATACCTTATACTTTTGAAAACACCGTATTCAAAAATTTTAAAAAGGGAAGTATTGTTAATCTGGAATTTGATGTAGTTGGAAAATATATTGCCAGATTACAGCAGTTTAATTATTTGTAATAATTAAACTGCTCTTTGTTTACTTGTATAAACTTTAACTCCATATAGTAACCCAATAACAAATACCGGAATTACCCATGCATCAATTGGTAAACCCACAGGTACCGGAGCACTTGTTGGTTGCGGAACTGGAGGAATATTATCTCCAAAAACTGCCACACTAAAAAGCATAGCTATTAAAACATTTATCTTAGTACTCATATACATACAGTAACAAACTAAATACAAAATTAGAAATATTTTTAGACGTAGCGTTAAAAAATCGTCTAAGAACCATAAAATTTAGGTAAAGTTTATATTTCAATCGGTGAACAACAAATTATCCGTATCCGAAAAAAACATCGCTTTTCAGATTTAAAAACCACTATATTTTATTTATTCGTAATTTTTACCCCTATTTTCAATACCTCCTCTTAAAAAACACAAGATCATTTTTTCATTTTCATAAAATTGACTAGGATTTTAAAATAAAACCTATATATTTGTGTAATCGATTACACAAAACTTCGTTTATCATGACAAAACACGAATTTAGATATGCATCTCACCCTGTAGACGCCAGATCTTATGGAACAGATGAATTACGGAATCATTTTCTTATAGAAACCTTATTTACAGCAAACACTATTTCATTAACCTATTCTATGTATGACAGGTACATTGTGGGTGGTGCAATGCCTGCTTCAGAACCTTTAAAACTTGAAACCATTCCTTATTTAAAATCTGAAAATTTCTTAGATAGAAGAGAAATGGGAATTATAAATGTTGGTGGTAAAGGTAAGGTAACTGTAGATGGTGACGTTTTTGAACTTGCTAAAAAAGAAGCTTTATACATAGGTAAAGAATGTAAAGAAGTACTTTTTGAAAATGTAGACGGAGAACAAGCTTTATTCTATATCAACTCTGCTCCTGCTCATAAAAAGTTTCCAAATAAGAAAGTAGGGAAAGAAGATGCTGAAGTTATTGAACTTGGCGATGAAAAATATGCTAACAAACGTATCTTGAATAAATTATTGGTAAATAGTATTGTAGAAACCTGTCAGTTACAAATGGGACTAACAGAATTATTATCTGGAAATGTTTGGAATACCATGCCAGCACATACCCACAGCAGACGTATGGAGGCTTACTTCTATTTTGATTTAGAAGAAGGACAAACCGTTTCTCATTTCATGGGAGAACCAGAGCACACACGACACATTTTTATGCAAAGCAATCAGGCGGTATTGTCACCGGAATGGTCTATACACTCTGGTAGTGGCACATCTAACTACTCGTTTATTTGGGGTATGGCAGGTGAAAATCTAGATTACGGAGATATGGACTTTTGTGCACCTGATCAGTTAAAATAACAGTAAACAACTTCGGAGCATGTACACGAAGAATATATAAGAATCAAATTTAAATCTCGATTATCGAGCAAAACCAAAACCAAGCATGTATTTATTTGATCTTAAAAATAAAAGAGCCCTTATTACAGGAGCAACCCACGGACTAGGAATGGCGATGGCAGAAGGATTAGGAGATGCCGGTGCAGAGTTAATTATTACCAGCACCACGCCTTCTAAGATAGAAAATGCCTTAGCACATTACAAAGCCAAAGGGTATAAAGTATCGGGGTTCATATTTGATGTCACCGATGAAAAAGTAGCAGCCGAGAAGGTTGCCGAAATAGAAGAAACTATAGGAACTATAGATATATTGATTAACAACGCGGGCATTATTAAAAGGGTTCCTGCCGAAAACATGGAAATAGCAGATTTCAGACAGGTAATTGACGTAGATTTGGTAGGCCCCTTTATAATGGCTCAATTAGTAGGACGACGTATGATTGAACGTAAAGAAGGTAAAATCATAAATATCTGTTCTATGATGAGTGAATTGGGTAGAAATACGGTTTCTGCTTATGCCGCGGCTAAAGGAGGTTTAAAAATGCTTACCCGAAACCTAGCAACCGAATGGGCTAAACACAACATTCAGGTAAATGGTATAGGTCCGGGTTACTTTGCTACCTCGCAAACAGCTCCTATAAGACATGACGGACATCCGTTTAACGATTTCATAATAAACCGCACACCAACCGGACGTTGGGGTAACCCAGAAGATTTACAAGGAACTACCGTTTTCCTTGCTTCTAAAGCTAGTGATTTTGTAAACGGACAAATTATATATGTTGATGGTGGAATTTTAGCCACTATCGGAAAACCGAGTAACGAACAATAAAAGTTAGTACAAATGAGTAAACCATTTATACATGATGATTTTTTACTGGAAAACAGTTTTGCACAAGAACTGTATCACAACTACGCCAGTAAAATGCCTATTATAGATTACCACTGTCATTTAACTCCTAATGACATTGCGAACAATACACAGTTTGAAAACATTACCAAAGTATGGATTTATGGCGATCATTATAAATGGAGAGCCATGCGTGCTTTAGGCGTTAACGAGCGCTTTATTACAGGTGATGCTACTGATAAAGAAAAATTTACACAGTGGGCTAAAACAGTTCCATATACGATGCGTAATCCGCTGTATCATTGGACACACCTAGAGCTGGCACGTTACTTTAATGTAACCGATCTGCTTACCGAAAAAACAGCTGATGCTATCTATGCTACTGCTGCAGAGCAATTAAATGCTCCCGAATATAGCTGTTTAGGGCTTCTAAACAAAATGAATGTAGAAACAGTATGTACTACCGAAGACCCTACCGATACCTTGCAATACCATCAGCAGTTTGCTAACAACGAAGAGAGTAACTTGTATATGAGTACCTCTTTTAGACCAGATAAATCTATTTTAATTGATACAGAAACCTATATTGATTACATTAACACATTAGGTGAAGCAGCAGATATAGAGATTAGCACCTATGACGATTTAAAAGTAGTATTGCGCAAGCGTATTGAATACTTCCACAAGAATGGTTGTAAACTATCTGATCATGGACTTAATTACATTCCTTTTGAGGAATATACCGAAAACGAAATAGCTGCTATTTTCTTAAAAAGATTAGATGGCAAGCCATTACAAAAAATAGAATCACATAAGTTTCAAACTGCCTTATTGGTATTTCTTGCAGAAACCTATCATGAATTTGGATGGGTACAGCAATTTCACTTAGGAGCGCTTAGAAACAACAACAAACGTATGCTAAGTTTATTAGGTCCTGATACTGGTTGGGATTCTATTGGAGACTACTCGCAAGCTGAAAACTTATCGAAGTTTTTAAATCGATTAGATGGTAAAGACAAGCTAACAAAAACTATCCTATACAACCTAAATCCTGCCGACAATGAAGTATTAGCCACAATGATTGGTAACTTTAACGATGGAACTGTGAAAGGGAAGGTTCAATTTGGTTCAGGATGGTGGTTCTTAGATCAAAAAGACGGAATTATTAAACAAGTAAATGCCCTCTCTAATATGGGACTTTTAAGTTGCTTTATTGGTATGCTTACCGATTCAAGAAGCTTTTTGTCGTTCCCTCGTCACGAATATTTTAGACGTGTTATTTGTAATCTGTTCGGAGACGAAATTCAGAGAGGAGAATTACCAAATGATATCGAATGGATTGGTAAAATCGTTCAGGATATCTGTTATAACAATGCCAAGGAATATTTCAATTTTCCGGTAAAGGCAACTAAAGAAGTAGTAATTTAATTTCTAAGACATTGAAAAAGATTGTAGCATTAGGTGAGCTTTTATTACGTCTTTCTACCAAAGACTATCTTAAATTTTCTCAAGTAAATGAGTTTAATGCAGACTTTGGTGGTAGCGAGTTAAATGTACTTACAAGTATTGCCAAGTTTGGCCTGCCTGTAGAATTTATTACCCGCTTACCCAAGAACGATATTGGGGAAAGTGCTCTCATGGAAATGAACAAATATAAAGTTGGTACAGACTTTATACCTATGGGTGGTGATCGTTTGGGTATTTACTTTTTAGAAAAAGGAGCCTCAATACGTGGTAGTAAAATTGTATACGACCGTGCATACTCTTCCTTCTCTACCATTAAAAAAGGTATGATAAACTGGAAAGAAGTTTTTAAAGATGCCAACTGGTTTCATTGGTCGGGTATTACACCAGGGGTTTCTCAAGATGCAGCTGATGTTTGCATGGAAGCCATTGAGGTAGCTAATGAAATGGGATTAACCGTATCTACCGATTTTAATTACCGCGCTAATCTTTGGAACTATGGAAAATCTCCGAAAGAAATTATGGAGCCTATGGTGGCCAAATGTCATGTAGTATTGGCGGGTGATTATGCCTCTAAACAATACTTTGATATAGAACCCGAAGGCACTACCGAAAAAGAATTACTGGTTTCTTTATGCGAAAAGCTAAAAGACAGATTTAATAGTATTCAAAAAATTGCCATTACCAACCGTGGTAGTATTAGTGCATCGCACAACACTTGGTCGGCTGTTTTATATGATGGTAAACAATTACATGAATCTGAATCGTACAACATCACTCATATTGTAGACCGCATTGGTGCCGGCGATAGTTTTATGGGAGCTTTAATCTATGGATTAAACACCTATGACGACGCTACTGCTTTAAACTTTGCTGTAGCAGCATCGTGTTTAAAACATACCATTTACGGAGATGCTAATTTGGTTTCTAAAGAAGAAGTAGAAAACCTAATGGGTGGCGATCAATCTGGAAGAGTACAACGATAAAACTAACAACTAATGAAAATATATTCACGAATAGAGGTTACCTTAACAATGGAAGAAACAGGACTGGTTCCGCTCTTCTACCATCCAAATGCAGAGGTAATGAAAAAAGTAGTAAAAGCATGTTATGACGGTGGCGCTCGGTTATTTGAGTTTACTGCTCGTGGTGCTTTTGCACACGAAGTGTTTACCTCATTAATAAAATACTGTGAAACCGAATGTCCTGATCTTATTTTGGGAGTAGGTTCTGTAACCGATGCAGCAGCAGCTTCTATGTATATGCAATTAGGAGCCAGCTTTATTGTAACTCCTGTGCTTAGAGAAGATATAGCTATTGTATGCAACCGTAGAAAAATATTATGGTCGCCAGGGTGTGCTACCCTAACAGAAATAGCAAAAGCAGAAGAATTGGGTTGCGAAGTAGTAAAACTATTCCCGGGAGGCACTTATGGAGCCAACTTTGTAAAGGCTATTAAAGGCCCATGTCCATGGACTAAAATTATGCCTACAGGTGGCGTTGCTCCAACTGCCGAAAGTATTTCGGAATGGTTTAATGCTGGAGTTACTTGTGTAGGCATGGGATCTAAACTAATAACCAACGATTTAGTTGCAACTAACGATTATAAAGCCCTTGAGGATAAAGTGTCTAATGCACTTCAACTCATAAAAGATTTTAAAAATATATAAAGTAAAGAAATACCTTTTTTAAACGGTCTTCATTACTAAAAACACCCCATTTGGGTTCAGACAATATATAGTATAACCCGAAAACGATTTCGAAACGCAATGTTCTTATAAATAACAAATTATAATAACCAATATCACTCAAGTCTTTTGAAAACATTAAGGTTTGGGCAAAAAAACATAACATTACATTATGAAAACAAAAATCAAAACACCAACAAATTTCCGGTGGACCATATGTGCCATGCTCTTTGCAGCAACCACGATCAATTATATGGATCGTCAGGTATTATCGCTCACTTGGGCTAACAACATTGCACCCGAATTTCATTGGACCAATAATGATTATGGTAATATCACTGCACTATTCTCTATATTTTATGCTGTTAGTATGCTAATAGCAGGGCCATTAGTAGATAAGCTTGGTACTAAAAAAGGATTTTTGTGGGCTATTGGAATTTGGTCTTTAGGAGCTTGTTTACATGCCTTCTCAGGTATCTGTACCGCTGGTTATCTTACAGGTGAATGGACACTTAGTTTTTCTAATGCTAAAGAAATTATTGCCACCGTTGGTGATGTTGGTGCTGTTGTTTCGGTAAGTGTTACTTTTTTTATATTCTCTCGTTTAGTGTTGGCATTTGGTGAAGCTGGTAACTTTCCGGCTGCTATTAAAACCACTGCCGAGTATTTTCCTAAAAAAGACCGTGCTTTTGCTACCAGTATTTTTAATGCAGGTGCGGCAGTAGGAGCCTTAGGCGCACCACTAACCATACCGTTTATTGCACAAGCTTACGGATGGGAAATGGCTTTTATTATCATTGGTGCTCTAGGATTTATATGGATGGGTGTATGGATATTTGTATACGATAAACCTGAAAATAGTAAGAAAGTTTCTAAAGAAGAGTTAGCCTATATTCAACAAGATAACGATCAAGACGAACCTAAAGATTCTTCTAAAAAAACAGGTGTTAGTATTTTAAAATGTTTAAATTATAAACAAACTTGGGTATTTCTAGTAGGTAAATTTATGACTGATGGTATTTGGTGGTTTTTCTTATTCTGGACTCCTGCTTACCTTAGTTCTATCTATGATATGAACGACCAAGAGATAGCACTTCCTCTTTTTGTACTATATGCTATTACTTTTCTATCTATTGCAGGTGGGTATTTACCAACCTACTTGGTAAATAAAGGAAAACATCCTTTTGATGCACGTATTAAATCGATGCTTATTTTTGCCTTTTTACCGCTACTAACACTTTTTGCACAACCTTTAGGACATATTACCTATTGGATTCCTGTTATAATTATTGGTATTGCAGGAGCTGCTCACCAATCATGGTCTGCCAACATTTTCTCAGTAGTAGGTGATTTATTTCCTAGAAGAGCTATTGCTACTGTAACTGGAATGGGAGGTCTAGCAGGTGGTATCGGATCGTTTTTCATTAACAAAGGTTCTGGGATGTTATTTGATTATGCAGACATCAATAAAATGAAATTTGTTGGATTTGAAGGATTAGAAGCTGGGTATTTTATTATTTTCTGCGTATGTGCCGTAGCCTATATAATTGCCTGGGGAGCCATGAAAGCTATTTTACCAAAATACAAACCAGTAACCGATTTATAATACCAAATAAATTTTAAGTATACAATTAAGTATAGTGCCTTACCTATTTTTGTAGTTATATAAAAATAGTGTTGACTTTAGATTAATTAAAAAATGTATAAATACAGTCTAGCTGAAATAAAATGGTTTTATTTCAGCTAGAAATACGCAAAAACCAATTGATATGTCGGTAGAATCAAATACAATATCCTTAAACAGAACCAATGTTGGTTTAGAAGAAAAATTACCGATAAAGGTAATTCAGTTTGGAGAAGGTAACTTCTTAAGAGCTTTTGTAGATTACGCTATTCAGCAGTTAAACACAAAAGTTGGGAAAAATTTTGGCGTTGCAGTTGTGCAACCGATTGCACAAGGTATGGTGCACATGCTTGAAGAGCAAGATGGGCTCTATACTTTGTTTATGAAAGGGGTTAAAAAAGGACAAGAAATTCAGGAGAAAGAACTCATATCTAATATTGTTAAGTTAGTTAATCCGTATAACGATTATACCGATTACCTATCGCTTGCAAAAGAAGAAGAATTAGAATTTATTATATCAAATACCACCGAAGCTGGTATTGCCTACGTGCCTACCGATAAATTAAGTTTACAACCACCTTCATCATTTCCTGCTAAACTTACAGCATTACTTTTTGAACGCTTTAAGTTTTTTAACGGAGATACGGCAAAAGGACTTACTATAATTCCTTGTGAATTGATTAACTATAATGCCGACACCCTAAAAGAAATCATCTTTAAATACACCGATAATTGGGATTTAGGTACCGAATTTAAAAAATGGGTGACTGAAAGTTGTACTTTCCATAATACATTGGTAGACCGTATTGTACCAGGATACCCAAGAGATCAGATTTCAGAATACAATGCACAATTAAGCTATAAAGATAACCTGATTGTTACTGCAGAAGTGTTTTTCTTATGGGTAATAGAAGGTGATGATAAATTAAAAGAGAAATTACCTTTTGACAAAACTGGTTTAGATGTATTGGTAGTGAAAGATATGCAACCCTACCGTACCCGTAAGGTGCGTATTTTAAATGGTGCACATACCAGTATGGTACCGTTTGGTTTGTTATATGGTAAGACCACGGTTAAAGAAACTGTAGATGACGAGTTTACGGGAGACTTTATACAAAAAGCAGTGTTTAAAGAAATTATAGAAATACTGGACATGGACAAAGCCGAGCTGGAAAAATTTGCAGATGAGGTATTCGACCGTTTTAGAAATCCATTTATTAAGCATAACCTTTCTAGCATTGCTTTAAACTCTATATCTAAATTTAAAGTACGTGTGTTACCAAGTTTATTAGAATATGTAGACAAATTTGAAAAAGTACCTACACATTTAACCTTTGCTTTTGCGTGTTTAATACGTTTTTACCAAGGTACTTGGAATAATGAAGCCTTACCAATTAATGACGATGCAGCCGTAGTAGACTTTATGAAGCAACTTTGGAAAGATAACAATCATGAAACCGTAGCTAAAAAAGCATTAGGTAATATAACTTTTTGGGAAAAAGACTTAAATCTTGTTAATGGTTTAACCAAGGCGGTAACATTAGCACTACAAGAAATAGACCAGAATGGGGTAAAAACCGCCTACCAGAATTTTAGTCAATTATACAACTAATACTAGTGTAGCATGCAGAAGAAATTAATAAAAGTACATCCGAATGATAATGTAGCTGTAGCGTTAACAAACCTACAGGCGAATGAGGTAATTGAACTAGAAGGTACTCCTTATACCGTGGTAAGTAACACCAAGGCTAAACATAAAATTGCCTTAGTAGATTTTACCAAAGGTAAAGATATTATAATGTATGGTGTATTAGTAGGTAAAGCAAGTGAGCTCATTGCCAAAGGAGATGTACTTACTACCGAGAATGTAAAACACCAAAGTGCTAAGGTAACCGGTAAAACCGACACATTTACATGGACACCTCCTTATAAAGAAAAATGGCAAGATGCCACCTTTATGGGGTATCACCGTGAAGACGGGCAAGTAGGTACTGCCAATGTATGGTTGTTTTTCCCATTGGTATTTTGTGAAAACCGAAACATTGAGGTTCTTAAAGAAATATTCGAGAAAGAATTGTTGCACCAAGATGTAAACAAACATAGAAGATTATTAAGATCGCTTATAAACGATTCGAGTACCGATACTATTGAAGAGGAAGAAAGTACCCGTGTTTTTGAAAATATAGACGTTAAATTTATTACCCATCAAGGAGGTTGTGGTGGTATTCGTCAAGACTCTGAAACATTAGCCAAATTATTGGCAGGTTATGTAAATAACCCTAACGTTGCCGGAGCCACCGTACTTAGTTTAGGTTGCCAAAATTTACAAATTCAGATTTTTAAAGATGCCCTTACTGCTATTAATCCTAACAGTACCAAGCAGGTTCTTATTTATGAGCAACAGCAAATGGGTACGGTTGAAGAAATGTTGAATGTAATTATAGAAGACTCTTTTAAAGCCATTAAAGTGGCTAACAATATAGAGCGTAAACCTACACCTATTTCCAAACTAAGAATAGGATTAGAATGTGGAGGATCAGATGGTTTTTCTGGCATCTCTGCCAACCCAACCTTAGGGCATGTATCAGACATTATGGCCTCTGTTAAAGGAACGGCTATACTTTCTGAGTTTCCGGAACTTTGTGGAGTAGAACAAGAATTGGTAAACCGTTGTGTAGATACCGAAAAAGCAGATAAATTTTTAAGCCTAATGAAGGCTTTTGAAGCATCGGTTGTTGCTGCAGGATCTGGATTTGATATGAATCCATCACCTGGTAATATTAAAGATGGTCTAATTACCGATGCTATGAAATCGGCCGGAGCCGCTAAAAAAGGCGGTACCTCACCAGTGCAAGATGTATTAGATTATGGTGAATACGTAACCGAACTCGGACTTAACCTTTTGTGTACCCCGGGTAATGACGTAGAAAGCACAACTGCTATGGCAGGGTCTGGTGCAAACATTATTCTGTTTACTACCGGATTAGGTACACCAACAGGAAATCCAATAACGCCAGTAATTAAGGTATCATCTAATTCGGAAATGGCTGCAAAAATGCCAGATATTATAGACTTTGACTCAGGTGCTGTAGTACGTGGTGAAAAATCTATTGAAGAAATGGGTGATGAACTTATGGAATTTATTATAAAAGTAGCTAGTGGAGAGGTGCTTACAAAAGCATCTAAATTAAATCAAAGCGACTTTATCCCATGGAAACGTGGCGTTTCCTTATAAAAGAAAAAGTATTTTCTATTAAATATTTGTTTGTTGTTTTGCTGTTAAACTTGAGGAGGACTTTCTCACGATTAATTCGGGGGAAAGTTCTACTTTTTTCATGATCTTCAAAGTAGGTTCTTTCATTTGCTCTAAAAATACACGTGCCGCCATTTTACCCATTTCTACAGGAGACTGATCTACCGTAGTAATAGACAACTCCATAAATTGTGTAAAAGGCTCATTACTAAAACCAACAACCGCAAACTCATTTGGCACTTTAACACCTAATTTAGTAAGCTCCTGAATTGCTCCCAGTGCAGCAAAATCACTAGCAGAAAAAATGGCATCGGGTGCATTTTTAAGTTTCATTAATTTCTTAATGGCTTTTTCACCCGCATCAATATCACTCTTAGTCTTAATTATATATTCTTCCTTAAAAGGAATTCCGTGATCATTTAAAGCTTCCTTATATCCTTCAAAACGATATTTATAAATATCTAATGCTAAATCAACAGTTGCATGGGCTATACGAGTACATCCCATATCTATTAAATGTTTGGTAGCTATATATCCTCCCTGAAAATCGTCAATAGTTACCGTACTAACACCATCTATTTCTTTAATCCGATCAAAAAACACCAACGGTGTATTACTTTTTAAAACCTTTTTAAAGTGACGCAGTTGTTGCGTGGTTTTAGAAACCGACATTAAAATACCATCCACTTGTGCATTAAGTAAGTTCTGAACGGTTTCTTCTTCTTTTTTGGTGTCTTCATGGGTCTGACAAATAATTACATGATACCCTTTTGGGTATAACTCTTCTTCGATACCTCTAATAATAGAAGAAAAGAAATTTCTATTTATAAAAGGTACCACTACCCCAACATTATTACTTTTACCACTCTTAAGTGCCAGCGCAAATCTGTTTTGCTCGTAGTTCATTTTTTTGGCCGTCTCAATAACTAGCGTACGTGTAGCTTCACTAATTTTAGGATTATTGTTCAAAGCTCTTGAAACTGTTGCAGCAGTAATATTTAAAGCCTTGGCAATATCATAAATGGTAACTTTCTCTTTCATTGAAGATTTTTTTAAAGGCGAATATAGATAAGTTTTACATATTAATTGTGTAATCGATAACATTTAGATGCATCTACACTACTAAAACGTTGTAATATACCATTTATTTCTCAATAAAAACATGTGCTTTATTAATATAGTACAAATATGATTTATATTTTATCTATTAGTTATTTTTTCAATGTAAAAATTTGATTTTTCATATTATTTACTTAGATTCGTGCAATCGATTACATGAAAGTTGATATTCAATACATAATAACAATGTACAAACACCATACAACTCGAATATTTAAAAAGGCATTTTTACTGCCATTGCTTCTTTTTGCGAGTATAAGTTGCGACGTTCAATCTGCCAAAAAAGCGGATGCTCAACCCGATATTTGGGCTAAAGCAGAACAAATAATAGAAAATGTAAAAACTCCTGTATTTAAAGATACCCTATTTAATGTTACCAAATTTGGTGCTATAGCAGATGGTATAACCAAAAACACGGAAGCCTTTAACAAAGCTATTACAGCTTGCTCTGCAAGTGGCGGTGGAACTGTTTTAGTTCCTGAAGGTGTTTATGTAACAGGCCCTATACATTTACAAAGTAATGTAAACTTATATATCTCTAAGGGAGCTGAAGTTCTATTCTCTAAAGATACCTTAGATTATTTACCTATGGTGCACACTTCTTATGAAGGCGTTGAGCTTATGAACTACTCCCCTCTTATTTATGCTAAAGGAGCAAAAAATATAGGAGTTACTGGGGAAGGTACTTTAAACGGGCAAGCAGACACTACTAATTGGTGGCCTTGGTGCGGAGCCAACCGCTACGGACATTTAGAAGGTATGCCCGATCAAAAAGATGAGCACAATTTACCTACGTTACGTATTATGAACGAAGACAATACACCTATTTCGGAAAGGAAATTTGGTCCCGGACATCAGCTAAGACCCCTATTTTTTGAAACTCTTGAGTGCGAAAACGTTATCGTTAAAGGGGTAACATTTACCAATGCTCCTTTCTGGGTTATTCATCCATTAAAGTCTAATAACATTATAGTAGATGGTGTTACAGTAAACAGTCATGGCCCTAATAATGATGGTTGCGACCCTGAATATTGTAAAAACGTAGTTATTCAAAACTGTATTTTTAATACTGGTGATGATTGCATTGCCATTAAATCGGGTAGAAACAACGACGGCCGTAGAGTAAACATTCCGAGTGAAAACATCGTAGTACAAAATTGTACTATGAAAGATGGCCATGGTGGTGTAGTAATAGGTAGTGAAATATCAGCCGGAGTTCGAAACGTATTCGTTAGAAAATGCACCATGGACAGCCCCGAACTTGAACGTGCTATACGCATTAAAACCAACACTTTACGTGGTGGTTTTGTTGAGAACGTGTACGTAAAAGATCTTACAGTTGGTCAAGTAAAAGAAGCCGTACTAAAAGTAAATACCTATTATGGGATTTACGCTAATCAGAGTGGCGAATATATCCCAACTATCAAAAACATTAATCTGGAGAATGTCACCGTTAAAAATGGTGGTAAATACGGCTTACTCATCAAAGGTCGTGAACAAGCTCCTGTGACCAATATTACATTAAAAAATGTAACCATAGACAACGCAGAGAACGCTAGTTCTATAGAAAACGCAGATTCCATCACCTATATAAATACATACATTAATAAAACGCTTATGAAATAGAAAAAATCTTTAAAAAAAATACTAATCCAAATATAAATTTTTTACATCATGAGATTTAATACATTCAAACTAGTAACAACACGGCGGTTACTGCCTATCATCAGTATGTTTTTATTACTGATGTCAGGTACTTTGTATGCGCAAACTTCGCGCACCATTACCGGTACCATTTTGGAGGAAGGTACCAACATTCCGCTACCTGGAGTTAACGTTATAGAAAAAGGTACTAGTAATGGTACATCTACCGACTTCGATGGTAATTTCTCTATTACGGTTAGCTCGGCTGACGCCATCATAGAAATCAGCTACATAGGGTTCACTCCTCAGGAGATAAGTACAAAAGGCAAAACTACTATTGATGTAGTTCTTGTTCCTGACACACAAGCCTTAGATGAAGTAGTGGTTGTAGGGTATGGTACCCAGAAAAAATCGGACTTAACAGGGGCTATTGGTTCTCTAGACGCTGAAGCGCTTACCGAACGTAAAATGACCAACCCTTTAGAATCATTACAAGGAAATGTTCCAGGGGTTCAAATTTCCAATTCAACAGGTAGAATTGGAGATGGATTTAACATTACCATCCGTGGAGCAAGTTCATTAACAGGTTCAAGTACTCCTTTATTCGTTGTAGACGGGGTTCCTACCGATAATATTGACTTTTTAAACCCTCAGGACATTCAACAAATGGATATTTTAAAAGATGCTTCTTCTACAGCTATTTATGGTTCTAGAGGTGCTAATGGGGTAATTATTGTAACTACTAAAAACGGTACACAAGCCAAAGGTGGTTTATCTGTTAGCTTAGATACCTATATTGGTTTTAAAGAAGTAGCCAGACTGCCCGATATGATGGACGCGCAAACCTGGTGGAGATATCACCAATCTGCTTACTTAGCTACTGCTGCAGATGACCCTGCAACGGGAGAAGTTTCTGCCGCAACTCTTTATGCTTCAGTAATTGGTAGTAATAACTCTGAATTAGAAAGAAGAGCAAACGACAACGAATGGTATGATTGGTACGATATCATGCTAAAATCTGGTTTTCAAAGTAACAACTTTGTTAATATTAATGGTAGAGCCGATAATGGTTTAGGGTATAATATAGGTATGGGATACCAAACAGAAACCGGTAACATTGAAAACGAGTCGTTAGACAAATACACCTTTAACTTAGGACTTGATCATAAAATAAACGACAAACTTACCGTAGGTGGTAGTGTTAAAATAGCACTTACCGAACAACAAGACGGTAGTGACCAGGCAATGCGTGATGCCTTTAGATTAAACCCATTCTTAAGTCCGTATGACGTAGACGGTACAACATTATATGAACTACCAGGTAAACTAAAGGATGAAAATGGTGACTGGTTAATTAACAAAACAAGTACCTATAACCCTGTTTTAACAGTTAAAAATACATCTGACCTTAAAAAACGTTGGAAAGGTATAGGGAATGCATTTATTCAGTACAAACCTATTGAATGGTTAACCTTAAAATCTAATTTCTCTACTTCTTTCTTAAACTACAGAAGAGGTCAGTATTGGGGGTTAAAATCTGAAAAGGGAGCAAGTTTAGGAGATGCTTCTGGTGCTATTACCAAAAGCGAAAACTTTAACTACACTTGGGATAATCAGGTAAATGTTGATTATACTTTTAACGAAAAACACCGATTTAACTTTTTAGCACTACAAAGTGTATACATGGATAAAACGGAAAGTACATACCAATATGCTTATGGTTTCCCTTTTGATACTGGGTTTTATAATACCGGATCAGGAGATCAGAGCTCTTATATCATCAATTCAGGATATTCAAAACAACAACTTAGCTCTTATGCTTTACGTCTAAACTATACCCTTGATGATAAATACTTGTTTACAGTATCTACCAGATGGGATGGTTCTTCATTATTCCCTGAAGAGTATCGTTGGGATTCATTCCCTTCTGCTGCCGTAGGGTGGAGAGTTAGTCAGGAAGATTTCTTAAGTGGAAATAAGGTTATTTCTAACTTAAAACTAAGAGCTAGTTACGGATATACTGGTAACAATGTAATAGACCCGTACTCTACTGTAAATGTATTAGACGGTCAAACGTACTATGACTTTGGTGGTAATGCCGCTAACGGATGGATTCCATTAGGATTGGCAAATACTTTATTGAAATGGGAAAAAACTCGTGAATTCAACTTTGGTATTGACTATGGTCTATATAAAGGTAGAATCTCAGGATCTGTAGAAATTTATGACAGACTATCTGAAGATTTATTAATGAATCAAGATTTACCTAGCGAATCTGGTTGGCCAAATGTTGCCGCAAACGTTGGTAAAGTAAGTAACAAGGGGGTTGAAGCAACCTTAAACACAACCATTATTAATAAGGAAAAATTACGTTGGGATGCAAGCTTTACATTTACCAAAAACACCAATAAAATTAAAGAATTATACGGGCAAACCGAAGATGATGATATAGGAAATAACCTATTTATTGGTAACTCTACTAATTCTTACTATAACTTCTTATACGATGGTGTTTGGCAAGCGGACGAAGTAGATGAGGCAGCTTCTTATAACCAAACAGAAGGACAGGCAAAAGTGAAAGATGTTAATGGTGATGGTCAAATTACTTCTGATGATCGTATTATATTAGGTAATTCAGATCCTAAATGGTCTGGTAGTTTCTTTACTAAAGTAACTTTCGGACAGTTCGATCTATCGGCTTCTATTATTACCAATCAAGGAGTTCTTGTTTATAGTAGTTTCCACTCAAATTTTGCTAACGTACGTGATCGTGGTAGACAAAAACTAGACTTAAACTGGTATGTACCTGCAAATGATGCTGGCTTAGAGGCTCAATATACAAATGATAATCCACAACCAAGAAATGAAGGTACTTATTGGATCAATAATAATATTGGGTACTATAGAGATGCATCTTTCGTAAAAGTTAAAAACATTTCATTAGGATACACATTACCAAGTAAAACCCTTGAGAAAATAGGCAATATTAAATACCTGCGCCTTTACGCAAACGTTTTAAATCCGTTTGTGTTTACAGAATACGACGGGTACGACCCAGAATGGGCTGCTGCAAGTTTAGGAGTTGGTCGTCCGAGTTATGTTACGTACCAATTTGGGCTTAGTTTAAAATTTTAACCTGAAAACAACATGAAAAAAATATATATAGCCATATTATCCCTAAGTCTTGCATTTACATCATGCAAGGACTTCCTAGAAGAAGAGAACCTATCTAATACTACCGCTGAAGAGTTTTATGTGACGGCTGTTGGTTTCGAAAATTTGGTAAATTCTAACTACTCACAGCTAAGAGATATTTACGGTAATGAGCCATGGTTATTCTGTGCAGGTACCGATATGTATGCTGAAGGTAGAAATGCTGAACCGCCTGGATTAAGTCGGTACACACAATTAAACTCATCATCCGATGGTGTGGCGCTGTTATATGATGAATGTTACGAAGCAATTCAGATAGCCAACATGACCATGTATTACGGCGATATTACCGAACAAACGGATGCGTTAACCGCTCAATTAGGTGAAGTTAAATACTTACGTGCCAATGCTTTCTTTTTATTAGTACAAACCTATGGAGGCGTTAGTTTAGTAACCGACTATATTAAGGAACCCGTTTTAGAATTTTCAAGAAATTCGGAAGAAGAAGCATATTCCTTTATTATTTCTGAACTAGAAAGTGCGTTATCTATGGTGAATGATGGTGCTTATGACGGACATGTTACTAAAAGAGCAGTAGAACATTTACTTGCTAAAGTATACCTTACAAGAGGATACGAAAGTTTTGGTAGTAGCGCTGACTTTTCTGCTGCTGCAACCCATGCAGATGCCGCTATTGATGGAGAAGGTTTAACCATAGCATTCAATGATTTATGGTTACCAGATAACGACATGAACACGGAAACATTATTTTCTGTACAATATGATGATTCATCTGTAACCGTTAATCCATCAAGTTATGGAAACCAACAGGCCTACTTTTTTGGATCGTATTTAGGTGGTGCTGAAGTTGCTGGAGATGCCCCTTATCGTTCGTATACATTATGCCCAACGCAATATGCAATTGATTTATTTGAACAGAGTGATGAACGTTGGGAAGGTACTTTTATGACTACTATTTATGATAGATATTTTGATTACTACGATGAAGATGATCATTCAGGGTTATCAGTATTTCATTACTATGAACCAAAATGGTACGCTAATGACGCTACCTATAAAGCAGATTACTTAGCAGCTCATCCAGAGGTATTAGAAACTAATTATCATGAATATGGCACGTATAACGCATCGGTAAATCCAAGTAATGACTACGAAACCATCACAGTAAAAAAATTCGATTCACCGGATGTACCATTTAGTGCTAGTTCTAGCGTACGCGATATTGTACTAGCTAGATTAGGAGAATCCTATCTAATAGCTGCAGAAGCTTATTTAAAAGCAGGGGATGCTACTACCGGATTAGACAGATTAAATGTAGTACGCGAACGTGCAGGAGTAGCCGACGCAACCCTAGCAGAATTTGATATTGATTACATTTTAGATGAAAGAGGTAGAGAACTTTTAGGAGAATACCACCGTTGGTTTGACCTTAAAAGAACAGGTACCTTAGTAGATAGAGCTTCTATGTATCATTACCTGATAGAAACAAGCAACTTTGCAGGAGCTAACGGAGAACAAAAAATATTACGTCCGATACCTCAAACTGCACTTGATTTAAACCAAAATCAAGACTTTGAACAGAATCCAGCTTACGAGTAAGTTTTCATATTTAATTTGAGTTAAACACTACAAAAGGAAGCCTGTATGGTACAGGCTTCCTTTTAATTAAAACAACAAGCACAGCTAAATCATGAAAAAAATTGTCCTTACAGTACTTAGTATTTCTGCAGCATTAATGTCGTGTAAGAACGAACCTAAAAAAGACGCTACTACTGAAACAAAAGAGACCACACCAACAACACAAAAAACATACGCCGAACTATCTATTAGAGCCAACGAAAACTGGGAACCTAAAAAATACGGCGGTGGCGCTTTTAAAAATGTAGACAGCTTACAGTTACCTGAAGGACACTCTGACCATGCATATTACATTAGATATGAAGGTCCGGGATGGGAAAATAGTAATGTTGGTTACAGACTCTACCTTGATTGGAGAAATGCCATTGATATTTTTGGAAAGAAGGTAGATACAATGTCGTTAGCCTATGTTGGGCAAAATGACTATGAACGTTACCACCATGAAGCACCATGGGGACAAGATATATTAAAAGCCGGTAAATCATTAGGTATTGGCGGCTTTGGCAGATTTGTAAATGATAGCGTAATACATTTTAGAACCGTAGATAAAACGGTTTGTTATGTTAATAATACAGATGAAAAATCCAATGTAAAGCTATCATATACAGGTTGGCATGCAGGTGATGTAACTACCAATTTAGATGCTGTACTTTCTATTTTTCCAGAAGATCGTTTTACCCGTGCCGATATGAACTTCTCTACACCCATAGAAGGCTTTTGTACAGGAATTGTAAAGTTTAACGATATAACCTTTCAACAAAAAACAAGTGAAAGTGGTGAATGGGCCTACATAGCTACCTATGGTACGCAAACATTAGTAAATGAAACCGATAAATTAGGTATGGCTATTTTTTATAACACTTCTGAAGTAACCACCGTTACAGATGGCCCCTACGATCATCTAGTAGTTTTTAAACCAGCCAAAAAGGTTACCTACTACTTTTTAGCTGCTTGGCAACAAGAACCAAATGGTATTACCAGTCAAGAAGCCTTTTACAACTATTTAAATAACAAACTTGAAACTCTAGAAACTACCGGAGCTTTAAATAAATAATATTATGAAGGTATTAAAACTATTACTTGTAGCTATGCTTCTCTTTTTTACAGCATGCGATGTAACTGTAAAGGAAAAAGAAACTACTGAAACTGGTGCTAACGATACAATAGTACCTCAAAATTTAAAATGGTCTGAGCGCATGATGCTATCCGAAATTCACAGATTTCCTGAGGCATCTAAATTAGACTTTGTAGATATTCCACGCTGGAGCTATACCAACGGTTTAGTACTAACCGCTGCAGAGCGCGTTTATACCAAATACCCAAAACAAGTATATTACGATTATATATATGCCTATGCAGATACGATGGTAACAGCTAATGGTGAGATACGTACCTACAAATTACCTACCCAGAACTTAGACATGTTAAAATCGGGTGATGTGTTACTATACTTGTATGCCAAAACCAAAGAAGACCGATTTTTAACCGCATTGAAAACCTTACGCAGTCAAATAACCACGCAACCAAGAACATCAGATGGAGGTTTTTGGCACAAAAAACGGTATACCAATCAAATGTGGTTAGATGGCTTGTACATGGCAGAACCTTTCTATGCGCAATACACCAAAACCTTTAGTACAGGTGAAGAAGCAGCCAAAGCATACAATGAAATTGTATTGCAATTTGACCTTATACAAAAACATACTTTAGATCCAAAAACCAATCTATTATATCATGGTTGGGATGAAAGTAAAGAACAGCAATGGGCTAATAAAGAAACCGGAACATCTCCAAACTTTTGGTCAAGAGCCATAGGATGGTATGGAATGGCCATGGTTGATGTATTAGACTTTTTACCGGAAGACCACCCAGGAAGAGAACGTATTATTCAATATCTTAATCAATATGCGGAGGCTATTACCAAGGTACAAGATGCCGAAAGTGGTGTTTGGTATCAGGTATTAGACAAGGGGACACAAGAAGGTAACTATCTGGAAGCAACCGGTAGCTGTATGTTTGCGTATACATTTGCCAAAGGAGTACAAAAAGGATACTTACCTCAGCAGTATATGAAGGTTGCTCAAAAAGCCTATAGTGGTATTCTTAAAAACTTTGTTACTGTTGAAGACAACGGAGTTGTAAACCTAAATAAATGCTGTGCAGTAGCAGGTTTAGGTGGTAACCCGTACCGAGATGCTAGCTTTGAATACTATGTAAATGAGAAAATAAGATCGAACGACCCAAAAGGAACCGGACCATTTATTTTAGCAAGTTTGGTTCTAGACAAATAATATAATCATGAGAGACATACAACTACATACAGGCATCTTACTAGTATTGCTATGCCTATGTAGTTGTGTAAGTCACTCTCAAAAAAACACCCAAGTAAAAAAAGAGTTACCTCCTTATACCATTCAAACTACTTATGAAAAATATAAAGAGAAGTACCCTTTTATTGACCCCATACAAATAACCGATACCACTGGGGTAACGGTTAAAAAAAATGTTGTGTACCACAATACATCCACCTCATCGCTTTGTTTTGATGTGTATTTTTCGAGTGTTACAACCCCCAAAAGCTTACTTCCTGTTGTGTTATTAATTCATGGAGGTGGATGGGTTGTTGGTGAACGGCAAAACCAATCGATTATGGCAACGCATTTGGCTAAAAATGGTTATGTTGCTATCCCTGTAAGTTACAGCCTCAGCAAAGAGGCTACCTACCCCGCTGCAGTTATTGATATTAAGCATGCTATTCAATATATTAGAGAACATGAAAACCAATTACATGCAGATGGTAATCACATTGCTATTTTAGGTACCTCAGCTGGTGCTCAGTTAGCCACCTTGGTAGGGGTAACACCCAACTCTTCTATATTCCAAACAACGAGTAAGACAAGCGATGCCGTACAATCAATTATCAACATAGACGGTATTGTTTCGTTCACTCATCCCGAATCTGAAGAAGGCACCATTGCAGCACAATGGTTAGGGGCTACTAAAATTGAAAACAGAAACATTTGGGAGCAAGCCTCTCCACTAAATTATGTTACCCAACATACGCCTTCTATTTTATTTATCAATAGTTCGCAACCCAGATTTCATGCTGGTAGAGATGACATGATTACCCAATTAAACAGCTACAAAATTTATACCGAAACCCACACCTTAGAAGGTGCCCCACATTCCTTTTGGTTATTACACCCTTGGTATGAGCCTACCCTATCGTATGTACTTGCGTTTCTAAACAAAACATTAAAACATTCCTCATGAAAAAAATACTAATCTTACTCATAACACTACTAAATACATCCTGCTTTTTAGCACAAGATACCAATCCGTACCGTAAAATTATCGTTTCCTTGGATGGTTCAGGTGAATATACCTCTATACAAGAGGCAGTAAACTCTACCAGAGATCTGGGACCAGGCGTAGTTGAAATCTTTATCAAAAACGGCATCTATAAAGAAAAACTAGAAATACCTAGTTGGAAACACCAATTAACCCTTATAGGAGAAGACAAAGACAAAACCATTATTTCTCACAGCGATTACTCAGGAAAAATTGATTCGGTAACCCATAAAAAACATAGTACGTTTACTTCTTATACTGTTTTAGTGCAAGGAGACGACATACAATTACAGAATCTAACCATTAAAAATACGTCTTGCAACCAAGGACAAGCGGTAGCATTACATGTAGAAGGTGACCGATTTATTGCCAAAAACTGTAACTTACTGGGTTGCCAAGATACCCTATATACCGCAACCGAAGGGAGCAGACAATACTACAAAAACTGTTTTATACAAGGTACCACCGATTTTATTTTTGGAGAAGCCACCGTAGTTTTTAAAGACTGTACCATTAAAAGTTTAGTAAACTCCTATATTACTGCAGCAGCAACACCTAAAAATCAAACGTTTGGGTATGTTTTTTTTAATGCCCATTTAATTGCCGCAGATGGTGTAGATAAAGTATATTTAGGGAGACCCTGGCGCTCGTATGCTAAAACGGTTTTCATAAGCACCCGTATGGATGCACATATACTAAAAGAGGGTTGGAATCCGTGGACAGGTGATAAAATGTTTCCTGATAAAGACAAAACTACCTATTATGCCGAGTATGAAAGCGTGGGTGAAGGGGCTTCTGCTGAAACCCGTGTAGCCTGGTCGCACCAACTAACCGATAAAGAACTAAAAAAATATAAAGTAAATAACATCTTAAAAGGATGTGACAACTGGAATCCTGAAAAATAAATTCGCATGAAAAAACTAATGGTACTACTAGTGCTATGCTGTTTCACTTTAAGTTATGCTCAAAAGCCTACCCTATACCTTATTGGTGATTCTACCATGGCTAATAAAAAGGATCCTGAAGTAAACCCTGAACATGGCTGGGGGCAAATGTTACCCCTGTTAATGACCAATGCTATTTCTATACAAAACCATGCAGTGAACGGAAGAAGTTCACGAAGTTTTTTGTTGGAAGGCCGTTGGGATAGTATTATGAAAACCCTTAAAAAAGGGGATTACGTCATCATTCAATTTGGGCATAACGACCAAAAATTTAAAAGCAAAGACCGGTATACCAACCCATATACAGCCTACCGCTATAATTTAGAAAAATACGTAAACGACACGCGCTCTAAAGGTGCCTACCCTATTTTAATGAGCTCTATTGTACGTAGAAAATTTAATGAATACGATGTGTTGGAAGATACACATGGTGCCTACCCTCTTATAACACGCATGGTAGCCAAAGAGATGGACATACCCTTTGTAGATATGCAGTGGTTAACCGAACAACTGGAAACCCAATACGGCACCGAAAAATCAAAAGAACTACACTTACACATTCCTCCAAATACAAATAGTTATGTACCCAATGGGAAAAAGGATAACACCCATCTTTCTGAAAAAGGTGCAACACTGGTGGCTTCGCTTGCATTACAAGAAATAGCCAACCAAAATTTGTCCCTTAAAAAGTATATAAAACCAGAAACTCTATCTCACAAAATTTTACAATAAATGGCATACTCAACCGATTCTTTCTTTATAAATAAAAATACTCAATGGGAAAATTGCGGCTCAGGAATCAGCAGGCAATTTATTGGATACAATACCCAATTAATGGTTGTTAAAGTACGCTTTGAAAAAGGCGCTATAGGAACCTTACATGCGCATTTTCATACACAAGGAACCTATGTAGCTTCTGGTAAATTCAAAATTACCATTGACGGAAAAGAAGAAATTCTGGAAACTGGTGATGGTTTTTTTGTTCAACCTAATAAAGAACACGGAGCCGAATGCCTGGAAGCAGGTATGCTAATAGACTCGTTTAGTCCCATACGAGAAGATTTTCTATAATTAGATGAAATTAAACAAACATTACATAGTACCCGTTTTATTGCTTTTTAGCTTTTATAACAGCTTTTCGCAATTAAGTAAACAAGAACAAAAGGAAAAGGTAAAAAGCATCTTAGAAACGATCATTTTACCCTCTATCCCTGAAAATAGGATCTCCTTACTACAGACGGGAGGAAAAGGAAATGGCAGTTTCGATAATAAAAAAGCCTTTGACAAAGCGCTCATGAAACTTCAAAAAAAGGGCGGAGGTACATTAGTGGTTCCGAAAGGGAATTACCGCATCAGCGGACCTATTCATTTAATTAATAATTTGAATTTACATTTAGCGGAAGGTGCTACCCTAAAATTTGGCAGTAATACAAATGATTATCCACTAGTGTATACCAGTTGGGAAGGTACCTTTATCTACAATTATAGTCCGTTTATATATGGATATAACCTACATGATATAGCCATTACCGGAAAAGGAACCATAGACGGAGAAGCTGCTACTACTTGGTTACAATGGAAACCTAAAGAAAACAATGATAAGCTGACCACCAGAGATATGAATCATAATTCTGTGCCTGTTGATCAACGTATTTTTGGTGAAGGACATTATTTACGCCCACAATTGGTACAATTGATTAATTGCAATAACATTTTAGTAGAAGACGTGCGTATGGAAGATTCCCCATTTTGGTGCTTACACCTTCTAAAATGTAAAGGAATAACCATAAGAGGAGTTTCCTATGATGCGCATAATAAAAATAATGATGGTATCGATTTAGAATATAGTAGCAATGTACTTATAGAAAACGTAACCTTTAACAATGGTGACGATAACATTGCCATTAAAGCAGGTAGAGACCATGAAGGTCGTGCCAATGCGGCTACTCCTTCAAAGAATATTGTGGTACGCAACTGTTTATTTAAAGGGTTACATGCCTTGGTAATTGGTAGTGAAATGTCTGCCGGAGTTGAAAATGTATTTGTTGAAAACTCTAAAAGCCACGGCTACGTTAAACGAGGCATCTACTTTAAAACTAACAGAGACCGTGGCGGGTATATTAAAGATATTTATATAGAAAATCTTTCATTTGATGAAACTGAAGATCTCATTTACATGACCGCCAATTACCACGGAGAAGGCAATGGCTATAACTCTAAGATTAAGGATATTGAAATTACCAACGTACAATGCAATAAAGCAAGTGGTACCGCCATTGTAATTCAAGGATATAAAGAAAGTAAAGTTGAAAACGTGCTTCTTTCTAATATTACCGTTGAAAAGGCAAAAAATGGTATTTCGGTTACCAATACCCAACATGTAACCATAGACAACGTAATTATAGGCGAAGAAGCCACGCTACCTACTGCTGTAAAATAAACTATGATGCAAAAACTACCCCTACTAGTAGTACTCTTAGTTTCCATATTGGGATATTCACAAGAATTTATACCCATATGGCCTGTAGGCAATATGCCTAATAGCAAAGGGATGAAGCTACAACATATTGAGGAACGAGAACGAATTACGCAAGTAGCTACTCCTGGGATTTATGCATTCTATCCTGCTCCAGAAGAAGCTAACGGTGCAGCCGTGCTTATTTGTCCGGGTGGTGGTTACCATCATCTTACTTATAATCTTGGAGGCTTTCAATTGGCCAAATGGCTAAATACCCAAGGTATTGCTGCCTTTGTTCTTATTTACCGCTTACCCACCTCACCCGATTTAAAAGATAGAATTTTGGCCCCCGTACAAGATGCCCAACGTGCAATGCAGTTAATACGATTCAATGCTGAGAAATGGAATATTGACACCAATAAACTAGGTATAATGGGAACCTCTGCAGGTGGACATCTGGCATCTATACTTGGTACCCATACAGAAAATGTAACTCATATAAATGATACCATAAGTACATTACCATTTAAACCTGATTATATGCTATTAGTGTCTCCGGTAATTTCCATGGAATCTGAAACGCATAAGGGAAGTGTTGAAAATTTGCTTGGAAAAAATGCGAACGACACATTAAAACATAGGTATTCTACCTACTTTCAGGTAACTGAAGATACGCCCCCTACGTTTTTAGCCCATGCCGAAAACGATCCGGCAGTACCCGTAAGCAATAGCCTTAGGTTTTATATGGCTATGGTAGCACATAATGTACCCAGTACTTTACATGTGTTTCCTACCGGTGAGCATGCTATAGGAACCTACAATGCCTCAGAACTTACAAACCAATGGAAACAACTATGCATACTTTGGTTAAAAGAAATACGTATTATTACGAAAAAAAACTGATACTTTATATAAAGAGCGAACGACCTTCCTTTCGGTAAGGCCGTTCTGGGTTTGGGGAGGGAAAAAATTGAATTGGGGAAAAAAGCTATAATTCAAACTTCATGAGATACTACCAAGCTTACAAAACCATTTAACAATAACTGAGGTTAACCCATCCTATATACGTTCATAAAGGAAAATAAGTTTTCCTTTTTCCAAATTATTCGGATGTTCAGCCAAGTAGCTTTCTTGTGCAGGAGGAATGCGACTTATTATACTTTTCACCATATCAGAAATTAGTTCAGGTAACAAATAAAATCCTACCCTATATCTCTTGATAATCTTAATTTCATTTTTCAAAAAGTGTGATAATCTTGCTGCAAAATTCCAACGTCCTAAGCCATAAAATTTATACAGTTCATTACTGTTATCAACTATATTTTGCTTTTTAAGAACACTTTCTAAATCGTTAGAAAACTCAAGCACTATGTATCCATTTACCGGTACATTGCTTTGGTTATACAAAAAACGTACACCAGCTCTTACTGCATTTTCATTGCTCACACGTCTCTTAACATCTACAATGCTAAAATTTAAGTTATCTAACATCTGTAAGTTATAAAACAACTGAAGGGTATTATCCTTGCTTCCGTTATTTACAAAACAGATATGGTACTCTTTATTGGCCTCAACAAATTTTATAAATGAGTTTACATCCAATTCTCTTCCTACATTGTAACACGGTATGATGATTCCAGTTTTCATTATCAAAGGGATGCTTTTAATTAATACTTCAAAAATACCATTCATTAATCACTATAATCGTCGTATTTCGGTCATTGGAATTGTTGTATCGATGAATGAAGACTTTATATATGTAGATATGATATTTATCAATATAGTTTTCTTACTACCAGAAAAAGTAATAAAGCCTAGTTGCAGAAATTCCCCAAAGAAATATACATTTCGATGAGGAATTTCTCCAAATTAAGCATTGGATTTGGTGATATGGGGCAAAAAAGCTGCTTTCGACTACTCTCTTCCTTTGCAGTATTTACTTAAGAAAAGATATACTTTTAATTGTTTTTAATTTCTTCTTTACAACCGGTTGTTCTTTTTTAGAACTGAGCATTTTATAAAACCGTTCCATGTACATATCGGTTACTTTATCCATTGGATTCACTCTTGCGGCAAGAGCATTTGCTGTCTCCTGTTGTGCTCTGTACTCTTCATCTAGTAATAAACTTTCTATAGCCTCAGCCATGCTGTCTACACTATCAGTTTCGTAAAACTCACCCAAAAAACCTTCCTGAGCTAATTTATCACGAAAATCTCCTATATTCGGAACCACCATGGCTTTTCCATAACTAGCCGTTATGTGTAATACTTCAGAACTTCCTCCATATTCAACATACGGTAATACCACAACCGTACTACGGTTAAATATGGCAGGTACCTCATAGTCCTCTACGTATCCGGTAAATTTCAATTTGGGTACATTTGCATACAATTCCTTTACATTTTCCAAATATCCGGTTACCTCATCACTATCGGTACCTGCAATAACAATCTCTACATCTATATTCCTCCTGTATCTAATTTTTTCAATTGCCTCAATTAACCTATCCACCTTTTTGTTAATTCCAAACTTTCCAAAAGCCAATACCTGTAGAGTGCCTTCGAACTCAGTGTTAGAAGACACTTCAGGTATATAAAAGGTTCCGTGGGGTATTAAGGATATATTCTTATTCTTATAGATATTCTTATAATCATCTACATTTTTCTGCAATGTAAATACCACTTCATTAGCTTGTAATAATAAGCGTTCATAAAATGCACTTAATAGATTATTTCCTTTTTGCAACAAAACATTGTCTTTATACTTGTTATTAAGCATGTTACTATACTTAACAGTATTATGTAAAAGAACTATAGTTGGAATCTTTTTCCACTTACACATTGCGGGTAATAACAACCCTAATGCAGTAGCAACTTTTTTATTACCAAAATTCGTAAACTGCAAATTGAACAAGACCGCATTGGGCTTTGTTTTATTTAAAGCCCTTATAACAGATACCACATTTGTATAACTATCTAAAGACCAACATTGCTTTACTTTTACCCAACACCCTGCTGTTGTAAAAGATAAATTTTTAGGCTTATCGGTTCTGTCTGTTAACAGAATTAACTCTTCAATAGCCTCTTTCTGAGCAAAACTTTTAGCCAGATGAAAGGCATACTCCTTGAGCGCTACTTTACTTGGAGGGTAAGGTGTTACAATTGCCAACTTCATAATTCAAAACAACTAACAGGTTAAACTCTATAACAAATATCTACTAAAAAGCATTTAAAAAAGTAGGGGCATAGCCAAATGACTTATTGCTATAGATGAATGGCATTTTATTTAAGATAAACCAATTAATAGTATATACCCATCTCGTACTAAACTCACAAATTAATAAAATACAACATATACAGCTGCACCACTACCTAATATAAAAATAAAATGAGCTATATGTAAACACAGCACAATTTAAATAAATAAACTTCTTAGATTTATAATTAATTTCTCTCTTACTAAATTCCTTTTTTTAAAAAAGGAAGTAGTTCACTTCGTATCAACAATACTTAATACACGTATTATTATGATATATTTTTCAGCCTTTTTGAAATAAGAAAGGAGGGGCTTACCCCTCCATTCCTTTTAAATAACCAACTAAATTTACTATGAAAAATCTTTTACTATATTCTATTCTTAAAATTTCTTTGGTTTTAGAAAGGAAAGGAAGATTAGGGTACTTCCTTTCCTTTTAAATAACCAACTAAATCTGCTATGAAAAAAAACTAATCTGCTTTATCTAAATACAACAGGATTTTTCCTGTGTATTGAGTGTCTAAGTTTAGTATTAGGAAAGGAAATGAAAACACCTCCTTTCCCAAAAAATAACCAACTAAATTTGTTTATAAAAAACTACACTACTACTCTCTTCTCTATGTTTTTTTATGTTTTATAGATGACAGGAGAACATTGCTCCCCTGTCATAAATAATAACCAACTAAATAGCTATGAAAAAACCAATCTGCTACTTTATTTTAAACGTACAATACGTATTAATTTCTAATCTAGGACTCAAAAAAGAGGCTTACAATTTTCTGTAAGAATTTGGATTTTTACTATCTACACGAACAAAAAATGGTGTAGTTTTACCAGTATCAGGAATATCTTTAAAACCTACTATGTTGCACATCCATTTAAAGAAATCTTTTAAATTGAATCTCTTTAAAATCAAACCGGAAACCATCGTTAAAGCAATTAGGTAAAGTATTAATTCCATGATATCTTATTTGAGTTTTAATTACATTTCAAAAGTATCACTTAATCAATACATACTACTTCATATTTCGATGGTTGTAGGTTTACTGTAGACGAATGGGTTTATTCCTAAGGTATTGAAGTTACAATAAGTTAAGACGTTTCATTAATTCGGGTCTGTTAGACCTACTTACTGGTATAACATCCTTTTTAATTAGCACACTATTATCTTCTATATCAATAATCTTGTGAATGTTAATTATATACGATCTATGGACCTTTAAAAAAGTATGATCGGGTAACTTGTCTTCAATCTTTTTAAGCGTTGAATGCACCGTATAATTCTTATCTTCCGTCTTAATATTTATATAATCACCCTTAGCCTCAATAAGGTAAATACTAGGAATATCTATTTTAATAAGTCGTCTATCAATATTCACATATAAATCGGGCGTAGAAGTCTCAGGCTCCTTATTATCATCCCCAGAAGGTGTATTAACCTCACCTTCGGCAGGTTTAACTTCTCGAGTAAAGTTTTTGCTTTTTTGTATTGCCTTTTCAAACCTTGGCAATAAAATAGGCTTCACTAAATAATCCACAATACAATCATATTCAAAAGCTTCAATGGCAAAATTAGCATCAGAAGTTGTTAAAATAATTCTTGGGGGATTTTTAATTGTCTGGATTAAATCGAACCCTGTAAAGTCGGGCATATGAATATCCAGAAAAATAAGATCAACCTCGTTCTGATTTAAATACTTAATAGCCTGAATGGCGTTAGAAAATTCTCCTATTACATTCAATTCAGGAACTTTTGTACATAATTGTAAAAGGATGGCTCTGGCAGTTGCCTCGTCATCAATAATAATACAATTCATACAATTTTTTTTAGTTTATCGATTAATTTTCTTCTAAAAAGTCGGTTATAATTTGCAAAAGAATTTCAAACTCTTCTTTCAAATTAGTATTGCCCTTTCTTAAGTTATTTTCATAAGTATCGGCAATGACATAGCTTTTTTCCATCCCTAAAATACTAATTTTATGTTTAAGTTTATGTACAACTTGCCCTGCTTCTTCATTTTTTTTTTCTTTTATGAAATTTTCATAACTTTCTTTCTCCTTTGGGAGTTCTTCCTTAAGTATACCAAACAACTGTGTTTCAAACTCCTTATCTCCCCCTGAAAGGTCATTAATATAGCTAAAATTAGGTGTTTCCATATCTATTTTTTAAAGTAAAATAAAAGGTTGTCCCCTCACCTGGTGTAGAGGTCAACCAAACTTTTCCATTATAAAATTCTATAATTTTCTTTACTATAGACAATCCAATACCAGTTGCCTCCGGATTGTTTCCTAGTTTTTCAAAGGTCTTAAAAATCTTATCGTAATATTGCTTTTCAATTCCTATACCGTTATCCTTCACATGGAACTCCCAATGACTTCCTTTGTTTGCGCAACCAATAGTAATGATTCCCTCTTCCTTATCATTATACCTTATGGCATTACCAATTAAATTCTGAAAAACTTGTCGCAATCTAACCGCATGTCCCTTTACCACAGGAAGCCTGTTTTTAATAATTACCTTTATATGATTAGGAACATACATACTTTTAAGCATATCAGGTACCAAAAAGTTAATATCTACATCTATTAATTTAATATCTGTTTTATCAATGGTAGAATACTCTAGAATTCCATTAATCAGGGTTTCCATTTTTTCTACATTGTTTCTAATCATTACCAAACTTTCTACTCCTGCCTCATCTAACACCCCCTCATAATCTTCTTTTAACCACATGGTTAAAGCATCAATACTACGTAAAGGCGACTTTAAATCGTGCGATACCATATGCGCATAATTACTTAGCTCTTCATTTTGCAATTCCAGATTTTTAAGCAATTTAGCACGCTGCTTATTTACTGCCAACACCTCCTGCGCTTGATTATTAATTAAGTCTACTAACTTACTACCACCTTGTAATTCAATACTTTCATCATTAGAGTCCTTAGTTAAGTCAGATATCTTTAAGGTATCAATTACTTTATTAAGTTTTTTTATTACCTTTTTTTGCTCTGTACTCTCTTTACGTAGTTTAGCGTTAACGCTAAACAACTCTTCTGAACTTAATTGCATTGCACGTTGAATCATAACAGACTGCTCATCAAAATTGTCATACGATAAACTTATAGCCTTAAAAAAAGCTTCAAGCTCAGGGTTTTCTGCCAATTCTGTTGAAAGAAATTTACGTATCTGTCGTTTCAGCAATGAATTCATAATTCGCTTATCAAGGTTATGGTCATGGTTTGGTTATGCAATCTACATCCTCCTTCACCCTGAAAAGGAGCTATTTCTCCGTAAGAGTAGAATCCGCTAAGTACAGTGTCTGTACCAACCACCTCTAATACTTCTTCTACCTCTTCCTCTACGCGTTGATCTAATACTAACTTACGACCAATACAACTCACTAAAAACGCCAAATCGGGAGACGTCTTTCTAGATTCCATGGCCATTCTCGTAGCAGTTTCTGATGCCGTTGCAATATTATCTACATTGGTCATCATTAACTGTACCTTTGATTTCTCAGGAATATCACCTGCTAAAATGATGGCATTCTGTTCTTCGTCTATATTTAAAATAGAGCGTACAATAGAATGTTTCGTTCCTTGAGCTACCACATTTAACGGATATAACAAGGCCGAGGCAGGTAAATCTTTTGCTTTATCTCCTAAGTAATTTTTATATAATTCTAAAGCTGGTAACCCATCTAACTCAAATAGCATATTGCCATCTGATTTTGTTACAATACGCTTTGGTCCAAAGGGTGTCCAACCACCATAAATAGCCGAAGTTACCTCCAACGAGGTTCCGTAAAAACCAATAGCCACAATTTCACCTTCTTTAGGGTTTTCATTGTAAGAAGATAATGTACGCTCAAAGCGGGTATCATCTGCACACATACCACCCGTAACCAAAATGCGGTTATTCATAGCATTGCTAAAACCTCTTGTTAAGTTACTACCGTTAATAAAACTACCATCAGTAACTAAAAACATAAATTGTAAATCTTCTTCAGAAAACTTTTTCATTAGATTAGATCCGGTTTGGTAATCGTCACCTTTTTTATCTAGAACGTTTTCTGTATGTATTTCAAACGAAGTTTTATCAAATTCCATAGCGGTAATAGTAATACTATCGTCATTAACCATATTAGCCGAAATATTACCACTTGTAGACCCAAAAACAATTCCCCCATCAGGAAACATATCTTTTATCTCTTCGTAAATTCCTTTTTTTTCTAATAAAAATCTATTTCCAAACACCAATACTAATGGTTTGTTTAGTGTTATAGAAGGCCCAACATATTCCCAATCAGTGCCTTTTCCCCTTTTCAATTGAACCGTTTTCATATTATGTCCTTATTTTTTTGTTAATAGTGAAATAAAAGGTTGTTCCATTTCCATTTTCACTCTCTACCCAAACATCTCCGCCATAGAGTGTTACTATTTTCTTAACAATGGATAATCCAATTCCGGTAGAATCCTTACTTTTATTAAGCGAATGAAAGATTTCAAAAATCTTTTCATGGTACTTTTGTTCAATTCCAATACCATTATCCTTCACATAAAACTTATACACGTTTTTATCAGGTATAATTCCAATATTTATAACTCCTTCAGGCTTATCAATAAATTTTATTGCATTACTAATAAGATTTTGAAACAACTGTTGAATTTTGGTTTTTTCCGCCTGAATAACTGGCATTTCAGTATCTAAATTAACTTTTATATTAGCCGGAATATAAACCAATTGTAGAATTTCTTTAATAACGGCACTTGTATTTACCTGTTCCAACTCAATGGTGTTGGCTCCTGCACTAGAATAGTTAAGAATATCTGTTATTAACTGTTCCATTTTCTCTAAGGTAGACTCTATAAGCGCGAAGTTCTGCATGCTCATATCATCTAACTTACCTTCATTATCTTCTTTTAACCAACTTACCAAAGCATAAATACTTCTTAGAGGCGACTTCAAATCATGGGATACAATGTGTGCATATTCTTGCAGTTCTGCATTACTTTTCTCGAGCTTTCGTACTAAGGCTTCTTTCTGTAATTCTAAATTCTTCAGGTCTGTAATATCTAACACAACACCAATAGACCCAAGCAATTTACCTTCTATACTATAGTTGGGTGCACCACTAACCAGCCAGTACCGTTTGGCACCTTTTTTTGTATACGCTACCACTTCATACGAGCTAGAGATTCCATTCTTTCTATTCGCTCGCACTTTTTCGATTGCATCGACCCCTTCTTTATATACTAAGTCTGCTCCATATCTACCTAGTAAATCGCTCTCTTCATACCCTGTCATTTTACATAACGTTTGGTTCGCCATAAGTATTTTATTATCAACACTTACTTCTATCAACCCTAGGTTCATATTAGCAATAATATTACTATATTTTTGTCGCTCTGCTTCTAAGCTCTTTCTATATTTCTTTTTAAAAGTAATATCATTAAAACTCCATAAATGACCTTTAAAAACATTATCCTCAAAAACCGGAGAATAATTACGTTCTAACACTTTTCCGTTTCTTAAAACAAGCTCATCACCCAGCACCTCAACGCGGTTGCTAATTAGCTCTTTATAACGCTCTTTAATCGCTTCGTTATCCTCAAAAAGATCTTTATCTTCAATTATATCTATAATATCCTGAGAGTCTAAAGGATTATCTACATCTCGCTCCGGTAAATTAAAAAGATCATAAAGTCGCTTATTTGCTAAAACTGTGTTGTTTAATTCATCTTGTAGTAACACTCCACTATCTAAGTGTTCTATCAAAAGGAATAATCTATTTTCTGAAGAAAGTAATTTTTGTTCATCTTCCCTTTGCTTTGTAATATCTCTAAAAATACCCTGTATAGCTACAGCCTTTTTGGCCTCATTATACATTAAACTGCAATTAATATGAAGAATTTTAACGGTATTGTACTTGGTAAGAATTTTTATTTTTAAATCTTTAAGCTCCCCATCTTTTAGTAAAAGCTTAAAAGAAGCATCCATATCCTCTTTATCTTCTTCAACTACAATATCTAAAATATTAAGGTTATCATCTGAAATGTTGTTATATCCCAATAAAGCTATAGCTGCTTCATTCATTTTTAGAACATTCCCCGATAAGTCCATCATTAGATAGGCATCTACCAAATTGGCAAATACCCCAGTAAGTTCTGAACGAGTAGCAATAAATAATTTTTGAAGTTTATTATTAGATTCTTGTAATTGTAGCGTTAAATCATAAAGCTCCGCAGATTTTTTTTCTAAAATCCTTTCCGATTGCCTTCTGGCCTCTTTTTCGCGTTGTAAAGCTCTTTTAAGTATCGCAGCTTTGTTCTCCATTAGGTTTTTTGAATGACAAATTTCACTTCAGTTCCATCCTCCTTCAATATTTCTGTTACAATGGTTGCCGTAGTGTTAAAATGGTCAAACGTGTTATTCATAAGCCCTAAACCAAAATGATACATTGCTCTGCTCGATCTGTAAATCATTACTAAACTATCCTGTGTCTTTTCAACAACCTCAAAGGTTGGTAATTCGGCATCCGGATAAATTTTTATTACCTCTTTGTGTATATGATTCTCTATAGAAGCCAATAATTCTATAGGATCTGTATACATTTCTAAAAAGAACGCATAATTTCTTTTTATAACTTCAAAAAAGTGATCTGCATATACTTCTAGTAAATCATCTATACTAATATTTGTATGTGCACTCAAGCTAGTTAACAGCTGCAACATTTCAGCAAAATCGTATGTACCTACGGAAGTATAAATTCCGTTAGACGGTAAATTAGACTCTTCAATAATGGTATCTACCATTACTAATCCAAATTTCTCCTCTACTAATTCTAAAAACTCGGTAAAAACGATTCCTTTCATGACTTAGACCTTTATAAGTTCGTTAACGCTCCAATAATCTAATACTCTCAAGATTTTGGCCACGTAATCTTCATATTTTAAAGGTTTAATTACGTATCCGGCAATTCCAATCTTATAACACTCCAATAAATCTTGCTGATTGCTTGAAGTTGTTAAAACAATTGTAGGAATGTACCTCAAGGTATCATTATTTTTTAAAATTGACAAAAATTCTATACCATTTATTTTAGGCATATTCAAATCGAGCAGTATAATATCGGGTAATCTATCCCGCTGCTCAAGTACTTGCAAAGCTTCCTCTCCATTCTTAGCCTCTACAATAGAATGATTCAGTTGTAACTTACCAACGGTACGGTTCAACTTCATAATTTCTATCATATCATCCTCAATAAGTAAAACTTTCAGTGAATTTGTCATTTCTAAAGCATTTTAAACTATGTAAAAGTACACAACTTTTATTTAGAGGTTATATAGATGTGTTCTAGAAGGTATTTACTGTAGTTGAATGGTAGATAAGTGTAGACGAATGGTTTTGTCACTTTTCAACAATTACATGTTGATAATTTTTTTCACCCCGAAAACCTTAGAAAAATAACACCCCACTATAAACACACTTAATCTGCCATAATTTTGAGTTCTTGACTATTCATTTTTCACTTAATAAAAAACGAACCAAAAAAATCAAGACTTACTAATCTTACAAATTAAATCTTTTATCGATATAAATAAATTATAGTATCCTAAGTAAGTAACCTTCGGGAAACGCGGTTGGCAGCAATTTTAGAAGCACCAAAACCAAGTATAGTAATGGTTACCATTACAATAGCCATATCGGTTACTTTAGGCACCACCGGATATGCCAATGTTGGCGAAATAAAAACAAACGGATACACTTGTTGTACCCAAAGCAATACATACCCTATAATCAACCCTGTGAGTCCGCCAAGTACCGTAATTAAGCCACCCATTAAAAAGAAAATTAGTCGGAGTTTTTTAAGGGTAACTCCCATTGCATATAACGTTTTCAGATTCTCTTTCTTATCTAAAATCATCATGGTAATAGCACCCGCCAAATTAAACAACGCTACAATAAGTACCAACGTAAAAATAAGATAGATAGCAACATTCTCTGTATTCAGCATTTTGTACAATGCATCGTTTAATTGCTCTCGGTTTTTTACCACTACCCGTCCGTCATACAGGTGTTCTATTTTTTTAATCACTGCCTTCTGATTAGCATCTTTGGCAAGTTTTACCTCTATAAACGACACCTCATTGTTAGGTATAGATGCCAAATGTTGCGCCATATCTATAGGAGTAAACACATACTTTTTATCTAACTCTTCGGTTACCTGGTAAATTCCGGTGGCAATTACAAAGGCATCATTAAACGGTTTAGAGGTACTGGCAACACTTCCTTTACCCGGTTTAGGCACAATAATTTGTAATCGGTTTTTACGATCGTAAATACCCATGCCCAACGTGTTAGAAATACCATTACCAATAACCACCGTATTGTCTGAAAGTACCCAACCACCATAGCCCAAAATACTGTCAATAGCATTTACGTTGCCATAATTGGCATCTACCCCCTTGATATACGCTATATGGTTTTTGTTCTTAAAATTAAGAAACACCCGTTCTTCGATCACCTTAGCGTACGACGCAATACCCGAGATGTTGCGCAAATCGTTCATTTTGGCATCGGTAATTGTAATGGTTTTACCCGTTTTAGGGGTAATTTTAAGATCAGGATCAAATACCGAAGCAAAGGTTAAGCTATATTTCTCCAATCCGGCAAACCCAGCCAATACTACAAACAAAGCAGCCGCAGCTACCACCACTACAAATACAGAAATACCATTGATAATATTAATGGCATTTTGCTTACTTTTTGAAACAAGGTATCGTCCGGCTATGTAGAAAGGAACATTCAACTAACCTGCTTATGATTTTTTACGTTTATCCAGTAAATCAGGATTCTCAATTGGATTCTCATCGCCTTTTAACGACTTATCGATACGGTCTATATACTCTAACGAATCGTCTATGTAGAACTCCAGTTCTGGCATTCTGCGTAACTGGTTACGGGTACGTTGCGATAAATTATGCTTAATCATGTGCTTATTATCACGTATTCCCTCTAATAATTCAGGTCCTTTTTCGTGCGGAAAAATACTTAAATAGGCCTTTGCTACCGAAAGGTCTACCGTTACCTGTACTTTGGTTACCGAAATTAGTACCCCATGTAACCCTCCTTCTCTTGCGGCTCCTTGTAGAACATCTACCAAATCGCGCTGCAATACACCTGCAATTTTTTTCTGTCTGTTACTTTCCATAGGGCAAAAATACGTAATTTAGTACAGGTTACACATTCTTATTGAAAAAGTAACCTCCTCTGAGTATTTAATAGAGTTGACTAGATTATTAAAACACAAACAAGAGATGAAAAAAATTGAACACATTGGCATTGCCGTTAAAGACATAGAGGCCTCTAACGCTTTATTTGAAGCACTTTTTGGTGAACCAGAATACAAGACAGAGGCGGTGGAAAGCGAGGGCGTTAAAACGTCTTTTTTTAAAGTAGGGCCTAACAAGATTGAATTGTTGGAAGCCACTAAAGAAGACAGCCCTATTGCCAAGTATGTTGCTAAAAAAGGGGAAGGCATACACCACATTGCTTTTGATGTAGAAGACATTACCGCAGAGATTGCCCGTTTGAAAGAAAAAGGGTTTACCGTATTGAACGAAACTCCAAAGAAAGGTGCTGATAATAAACTGGTTGCCTTTTTACATCCTAAGGGTACTAATGGGGTGCTGGTAGAATTGTGCCAGGAAATTTCATAAAAAGCGAAAATTGTTTGGTGCATAGACAAAATAATAGTAATATTGCATCCGCAAAACGCAGGTCCTATAGCTCAGCTGGTTAGAGCACCTGACTCATAATCAGGGGGTCCATGGTTCGAGCCCATGTGGGACCACTAGTAAAAAAAAGGCTTTAAGAAGTAACATTCTTAAAGCCTTTTTTATTTGCACGCAAATAATGTAATTGTATTATAAATTAATCCCAGATTTCTACTGTGGCTAGGGATTATTACCAAGATGATTCCTTCTGTAAATCTGAAAATGGAGATATTAACCTCTGGAAGCTATACAATTTGTTTACACAAGCTAATAAGAGCAGCTATATTGATACCTTCTTAGATAGAAGTAACAATGCCTATAGTTTTTCTAATAGCTTATTAAAGGCTCTAAATGGTGATAATAATTACCATTGGTTTTTGAGTTGAGAAATGCTCAGTCCAATGGACTGGGCATTAATATTTTTTTTATCTTTAAAAGTTACAAATAAACCAATAAATGACTACTCAGAAAATAAGAGAAACATGTATAAATAGTGCAAAATTATATTATACATGGTTGGAGGAAAACAACAAAGGTCTACAGGTAGTAGATATTCTTTCTATCAAAACAAAAGATAACAAGCATTATACCCTAAAGCTTTCCTCTAAATTGTTCGATCCTGAGGTTGTCATGATAAGATATTTAGCCAATGGGAAAGATTTTTCAGATATATTTCAAGTAGTAGAATATGACTCTGAAAAAAGAATTTTATTTCTAAAAAAAAATAAAGAAAAGTTACCTTTTGATTTTAACGATAGTAATAAATCAAATTTTAAAATTATATCTAGTTTAAGATTTCTTGTAAAAAATGTAGAGGAGTGGTACACTTCAAATGGTGACAAAATTAAGCTTCCAGAAATAACTAATCAAGTTCGAGAACTAAAAACCAACGCATTACAAGAAATTCAGTTTGAAACTGGAACTTCTATAGAACAAAAAGACTCTATAAAAATGATTTTAAGCTCCCCTTTTTCTTATATATGGGGAGCTCCTGGGACTGGCAAAACTAGATGGGTTTTAACACAAGCTATGCTATACTATATAAACAAAGGTAAAAAAGTCTCAATCATGGCACCTACAAATAATGCAATTGAGCAAGTTCTAGAAGCCATAATACCTATAGCACAAAATAAAGGAATTAGTATCAATAAATTTATACGCCTTGGAAATCCAAGTTCTACTTTTTCAGAAAAATACCCTGATGTTTGTGAAGTAAGAGGTGTTCAAAAAAAAATAGATGAAATCAATAAGAGAATCAATTTTCTTAAAAGAATCGCTGATTTCGATATAAAAAAACACAAAATAAATAAGTCTAGAACATCCACAGTTTTAGAAAATCTTACAGCTAATATAAATCATCAAGATAAACTAAACTCACAAGTAAAGGATTTAAAAAATAAAAAAGTTAATTACCAAAATCAAATAAATGATTTGGAAATACAGCTTATAGAAAACCAAAAACATCTATATCAAATAATTCAAAAGCAAAACAGTTTAGGATTAAAACTAGCACAGAAATTTTTCGGAGTTAAAAGAAACTATAAAGAAGAAATTAGAATTTTAAATAATACCATTGAGCTTTCAGAAAAAAGGAAACAGGATATTTCAAAGTACTTAGAATCTACATTTAAAGAATTAGAATCTAAAACTTCAGAAATTTTTAAATGCAGATCCAATATTCACAGCAACAAAGAAGAATCATATAGTACTTTTGGATGGCTATTCAACACAACTAAAGAAGATTTTTTCAAGCAATTTGAAAATTTAAATGCATTAAAAAATGATATTCAATCATCTTTAACTATAATAGATTCTGAATTTAAAACTGATGAGGTTTTGAATATGGAATATTCAACATCAGACATTTCAAATATTCCATCAATAATAAAAGAATTAGAAAATAAAATAATAATTCTTGAAAGCTATTCTACAGAAGAAAAATTAAAATCAGTTTCCGTTGTTGCCTGTACATTAGACACATACATAATGAGATTTAAAGATACTTCTTTAGAAGTTGACCATATTTTTGTAGATGAAGCAGGCTATGCAAGCGCAATAAAAGTTCTACCTACCTTTTTGAAAAACATACCCATTACATTACTAGGAGACCATAAACAATTACCTCCTGTATGTGAATTACAGGATTACCAAATTTTAAAAGACAAAAAATATTATGATGCCTTTTTATGGCATTACACCAGTACATGTATTGACAGTTTATTTACAAAGACCAAGGATGAATGTTTACGTAATTTTGCTAATAAAATTCAAATCACTAAAGAAAAAATGTCTTTCAAAGCTTTGAAAACTACTTTTAGATTTGGAAATAACCTAGCACACATATTAGGTAAGTATGTCTATAACATGGATTTTAAATCAGGCAGTAAAAATGGTAATACTGAAATATTTTATATTAACGCTCCAAAAGGATTTGATGAAATAAGAAAAAGAGAGAGCTTAAATGAAGTACATAAAATTATAAGTTTAAGTACATTGTTTGATAAAAATAATGAAGAGTACGCTGTTCTAACTCCTTATAGAAAAGGGCAATTAAGGTTATTAGCAAATGAGTTACCAAAACTAAGAGATCAACAATTAATTATGACCGTACACGGTTCTCAAGGTAAAGAATGGAATACAGTTATTCTCTCAATAGTTGATACATCAGATATGTTTTTTACAGAAACATCAGCACCTAACAGTATTGGAAAGAATTTAATAAATACTGCTGTAAGCAGAGCAAAAAAGAGATTAATTCTAGTAGGTGATACTAACTTTTGGTTAAACCAAAGTAATCAACTAATTACTGAATTAATGAAAATTGGTAAAGAAATTAGTATCTAAAAAATTATTTCTTTAACCCGTTGTGCATTTATAAAAAGTTGTGCAAACTGCTAAAATGCAGTAAATTGTAGTTGTAGGCTTCCCCAGATTAGAACTGTTTATTTGTCAAAAATATCCATTTAATTCCTTAGGAGGTACCTCCTAAGGAATTAAATTTTGCGTAGGGTACTGGTGCCATTTTTCCTAATGCATCATGAGGTCGGTTGTTGTTATAGTCCTCTACCCATGTCATAGTTTGTTCTCTTACTTGATTAATGTCTTCAAAAATATATTTATCTAAAACACCTCTTCTGTAGGAACCATTAAAACGCTCTAGTCTTGAAATAGTTTCGGTTTTCCCAGTATCAGGCTGCCCACCAATTAATAAAAAGTCCATATTATATTTTTTTAAAAATTAGTTCTCAAATTTTTCTCCAGTTGCTCGTAAAAAGATTTGCCCCACAAATGCTTGTCTGCCTCTCTGTAACTGGATTTACCTGATAATTCTAAAGTCTTTTGTAGATACTCTTCGTACCCTGTCCAAAGTTTCTCAAAAGTCCAGTTTTTAATTTTGTGAAATTTCTTTTTTCTGTATTTCTGTTCAAGCATATTGTAGGCTTCCTTCATAACCACTATATCTGGTCTATCTCCATTCATATAAGGGTTAAAATAAATTTCAAAAGAAGAATCTAGATTATTATCCAAAAATTTTAATAAATGTAGCTCTCCCTGCTCAGGTTTTACCTTTAAGTTCAGTATCTTATCATAGGAGGGAATTAAAGTAGCCATAGAAAATCTTATCTCTGTTCAATTTTTTTAGTTTAAAAACATGCCTAAATATATCTTTTAAAAATTTTCTGTTCAAAAGATGATAGCGATGATATAATATTTGGGTTTAACTTATATTTAAGTCTAACTTGTTGTAAGCTATTGCAATCTGAAAATTTTTCAGAAATCTTTCGAATTATATCATTAGGTAAACCGGCTTCTTTAAGAGCTATTTCATTATCTCTTACAAAACCAAATTCTAATAAAGTTAATAGATATTTTAAATTTATTCCACCATCTGAAACACCATGATATTCTTGATAAACAAAATTGTATATGTTCTCAAATGCTCTAAAATATCTTGGTAAGGCAAACTCAAAATAATGAGTTATCAACTTAAATACAGACCTAATTTTAGAATCAATGTATTCACTATTATTTTGCTCTTGAATTAGTTGTTTAATGGAAGGTTTATGATATACATAATATTTCAACAATCTTCTTAACTCCCTATCAATAAAACCTCTGTCATTATAGTCTCTTTCATTAAATAGATATTCCCTAGAAAGATTGAAAATTTCATCTAGTTGACCCATATCTGGATGTGTCCCTTTAAAATAAACCAACTCAAGGTGTATGGGCTGAGTTCTTAATAAATTTATTAACCCTATTTGCTTGTGAATTGGAATATATTTATTTTGCTTTAAGAGTGATAAAGGTATTTTGTTCTTGGATAATAAATCTTCTATTCTTTGTCTAGTCTCTAAATTCTTATCTTTTAAGTCTTCTTTATCAATTTGCAAAACATCTTCTGGTTCTAGTTCCTCTTTGTCATAATAATCTATTAAAATAATATCTTTATCATCTTCATCTACTTCATGAAAATAAAAAACTCTTCCAATAAAATGAACCCTAAATCTACCAGCTCTTCCCTTAATATTTTTAACCTCAAAGCCTGTCAATAAATTATCCAATTTACCAATAGCATTACTATATAAAATAACATTCTTTGCAGAAGTATTAACCCCCTCAGTTATTGTAGTTGTGCATACTATAATATCAATTTCTTGAGAATTAAAAGAATCTATAATTTCTGTTTGTATATATCTTGGAACAGAACCATGGTGAAATGCAATGCCCTTTTTTAAAGCTTTTACTAGAGACCAATCAGGGGATATGGATTCAGAAATATATTCTATTAAATCTGAATTAGTTTCATCTGATTTGTCTAAAATTTTTACTATGTCCTTAGACAGATTTTCAACATAATCCTTCCTATAATTATATACAATTGTTTGACCGTCAACAGATTTTATAACATCCCTAAAGTTTAATTTTTTATTTTTCTTAAATTTAAGTGTTTTATCTCCAACTACATACTCTTCACCTTTCTCCATTTTATACAGACTATAAGTATCCTTCTGCACAATTTCGGAATTGAATTTTTTAAAATATGAATTGGTAGTACTTCTAAAATTTGGGCTAAAATCATCAAAATATGGTCCTATTAAATAAAAATGATTCTCCATTTTACTCAACCTATAAAGACAATTTGAAAACACACTTTTCCTGTCTTTATCATCTTGAATTTTATAAATCTCATCCATAACAAAAAAATCAATATGCAAATTAGGCTTCTCATCTAAAAGCATATCCATTTTTTCAGGAGTTAGAATAAAAATGTTTTTGTTATCGTTCTGAATTGACTCTACGAGACCTAAAGAATTTATCAAATTATACTTTTCTTTTAAATATCCATTTGATTTAAATCTTAGATAAGTTTCACTCAATAAAGCAATTGTAGGTAATATTATAGCAATATTTATATATGAATTACCAACAATAATTTCCTCTATAATTCTTGACTTTCCAAAAGAAGTTGGAGCACTTACAATAAGCCTCTTATACTCATTAAAAAGTGCAATAATTTTTTTCTGATCCTTGGTAAGAACAGTTCCTGTATCTAAGGTATAATAACTTTTAACATAAGAATCGAAGAAAGAATTTTCTATGTTAACTTCTTGAGGAAGCATCTCCTTGTAAAGAAATATTCGAGATGAAATAATACAATCTTGTAATAATTCAAGTAAGAATACATCTTTGGGAACAAATTCACAGATGTGGCAAATTGAATATAAGCCTAAATTATATAAATCCTCATCTTTTGAATTTAGAAGAAAATATGTTCCTTCTAATAAATTTTTAAAATTTGAAAAATCAAGAGTTCCATTTCTCTTTAAATCTTCTACAGATTTAATAACTTGAGTTTCTATTTCTGAAGAATTTTGAAATAATGGAATTATGTCATCATTTATATTGTCATTCATTATCTTAAGATATTTTCAATATTTTCCAAGCTGTCTTTTATGTTAGAAACAGCTTCAAAAGGAAACACTAAGAAAATAAAATCAATATTTCTTATATCTGTTACAATTTCCTTTTCATCAATTGAACCATATAGCTTTTCTAGTTCTTGTATTAATTCAGATTTAAATTTCTCATTTGTCTCTACATTATTTTTAATACACTTACTATCATAAGTAAGCAAAACTGGAACTTTAAACTTAATTTTATCTATTGATTTTCCTCTGAAAATAGATTGAAGTCTTTGAAAAATTTCTTTGTTCTCTTTGTTAATTTCCAAATTGGGTTTTAGTATGGATAATTCATCAGAAGTAAAAAGAACATTACAATGCTCATTTAAAGAAGTGATAGAGTGGGTTAGTGCTGATGAAAAACTTTGATGAAATTTTGATTCCCCAATCCATAATACTGGCTCATCATCTTCTATTGTAAAATGAGCACAGTCGTAACCATTAATTTGTAAAGTAGTTGAAGTCCTAAGCCTTACTTTAGTAACTAATTTTGGGGCTTTATAATAGACTAAGAGTATTAAAAACAGTAATAATTCTCCATAATCTCCCTTTTTGTTTTTTTGAGCTTTAGAGATTCTAGACCAAGCTATTCTCATTTGATCTATTGATTCTAAATCTGAAAACTCTTCCTCCGTCAAAGCGAAATATGGCACAGTATCTCTAATAAGTGATACTAAATCCTTTTCCCTATATTTATTAGATTCATAATCCAAATGAAAAGTGTCTTTAATAAAATTTCCATCTGAACTAAATTCAAATTTAAATATCAAGTTCTGTGTATAGTCTATTAATGATTCCATTTTCTACAAAAAAATTTTTAACCAATTCAATTTTTACTCAAGTGAAGGACCTCACAAAGTACCCCACCCCTTACGGGCAAGAAATTATTTTTTGCTGCCTAGTTGTAAACATTTCAATTTTTAAGAGGTTAAGTTTTTGGGAGTAAAAGATGCAACTCCTGTAAATATACTAATTTTTACACTAACAGTTGGCGTTATTCACCATTTAAAACAGAAAATAGAATACATTGCTATGCACCCCCCCTCAAATAAACTATTAATTACTCAATAACTAAGATCTTGTTTAAGGTTAGATATCTAATTGAAATTCTCTTAAAGTATTTTTGTATTTTCAACAGATGAAAGTGAATCATAACTTACAGAATCACATATATAGAATACTATTTATTTTATTTTTAATAATCTAAAGATTCAATTAGAAAATGATTCCGTTAACTGAGAAAGTGTCTATCGCCAAACGGTGTAAAGGAAACTACTTCGGGGCAAGCCCACGAAATATTTAGTAAGCATTTCATTTCTATTATTGAGTAAATATCATACTGGTAGTTCCTCCACTAAACGCAAAGATACAACCTCGTTGATACCCTACTCACCCCATAACTCAACTGAAATCATGGATAAGAATTAAACTTAATTCTGAAGAGTTGTATAAACAAAAAACACCCTTACTATTTATAT
>NZ_BRVP01000018.1 GCF_027924145.1 Neptunitalea chrysea
CTCAAAAGGTGCTCTTTTATAATAAGAAATAAAAAACCCGGAACGTTGGTTCCGGGTTAAACTCATAACACTAAAAGTTTATAATCTAAACACTTTGTTTTTCTAGGGATTGGTAGCCAATGCATCTACACTACTCCATTTGGTAATATTTTTAACCTCATTGTTTACAAATTCTACTTCGCTAAGGCTATGTTTATCTGTCCAGAAAAACCAAGTACTAACTTTTTTTCCTTCATCATAAGTAGCTCTTGCTACCTCTTTTCCATTATCATTATAGGCAACCCATTCGCCATGAGGTTTCCCATCTCTAAAATATCCTGTTTGCGTTATTGCTCCTTTATCGTTTGTATATGTTGCTTTTACAACGTCTCCTTGTTGTTCTAATTGAGGTTTTTCTTGTTGAGCAAATCCTGCTAACGTAAAAACCATAGCTAAAGTGAATACTAATTTTTTCATGATGCTCCTAATTTAAAGTTCATTTCCGTCATTATTTCTATTACAAATATACATAAATTTTACATATAATAAACATTTACATAACATTAAATTAACATTTAAACACATAAAACACTGATTACATGACTTTTATCACAAATAAATCCCTTAACACAATTACTTCACTATTTTATTCACTAAGAAATCGTAACTCATTACATTTGCATTTTCAATAAGATATCATATAAAATGTATAGAAGTCACAACTGTGGAAAACTGCGTTCAGCACATATAAATCAGGAAGTTACACTTTCCGGATGGGTTCAAAAAGTAAGAGATAAAGGATTTATGATCTGGGTAGATATTAGAGACCGTTACGGTATTACCCAATTAATTTTTGATGAAGAACGTACTCCGGCAGATGTCTTCGAAAAAGCAAAAGAGCTTGGTAGAGAGTTTGTGATACAGGTAACCGGAAAGGTTATTGAAAGAGTATCTAAAAACCCCAACCTTGCTACTGGTGATATTGAAATATTGGTAACCAACCTTACCATTTTAAACACAGCTAACACACCTCCGTTTACTATTGAAGATGAAACTGATGGTGGTGAAGACTTACGAATGAAATACAGATATCTGGATATTCGTCGTAATCCGGTTAAAAACAGTTTATTGTTCAGACATAAAGTGGCCATGCAAGTGCGTAACTACCTGTCTCAAGAAGGTTTTATTGAGGTAGAAACTCCTTACCTTATCAAATCTACTCCTGAAGGAGCGCGTGACTTTGTAGTGCCTTCACGTATGAATGAAGGTCAGTTTTATGCTTTACCACAATCTCCACAAACCTTTAAGCAGTTGCTTATGGTAGGTGGTATGGATAAATACTTCCAGTTGGTAAAATGTTTTAGAGATGAAGATTTACGTGCAGACCGCCAGCCAGAGTTTACACAAATAGACTGCGAAATGGCGTTTGTTGAGCAAGAGGATATTCTAAATATATTTGAAGGTCTTACCCGCAATTTATTAAAAGAAATTCACGGTTTAGAAGTAGATACCTTCCCAAGAATGACCTATGCCGAAGCCATGAAAAAATATGGTAACGATAAACCAGATATTCGTTTTGGAATGGAGTTTGGTGAATTAAATGAGGTAGCCCAACACAAAGACTTTAAAGTTTTTAACGAAGCTGATTTAGTGGTTGGTATTGCCGTAACGGGAGCAGCTGCGTATACACGTAAAGAAATAGATAAACTAATTGACTGGGTAAAACGCCCACAAATTGGTGCGTTAGGTATGGTGTATGTTAAATGTAATGAAGATGGTACCTATAAGTCTTCGGTTGATAAATTTTACGACCAAGAAGATCTTGCTAAATGGGCAGAAGCTACCCAAGCTAAACCAGGTGATTTAATCTGTGTGCTTTCGGGGGTTGCTCATAAAGTACGTGCACAATTAAGTGCTTTACGTATGGAAATGGCTACTCGTTTAGGATTACGTAAATCAAATGAATTTGCTCCTTTATGGGTTGTTGATTTTCCTTTATTAGAGTGGGATGAAGAAACAGAGCGTTACCATGCAATGCACCACCCATTTACTTCTCCTAAACCTGAAGATTTTGAATTAATTGAAACCAATCCGGGTGAAGTTAGAGCCAATGCCTATGACCTTGTATTAAATGGTAATGAAATTGGTGGGGGTTCTATTAGAATTCATGATAAAGAATTACAAAGTAGAATGTTCTCTTTATTAGGCTTTACACCTGAACAAGCGCAAGCTCAGTTTGGCTTTTTAATGAATGCTTTCCAATATGGTGCACCGCCACACGGTGGACTCGCTTTTGGTTTTGACCGACTGGTTGCTATTTTAGGAGGACAAGAAACAATTAGAGATTTTATTGCATTCCCTAAAAACAATGCCGGTAGAGATGTTATGATAGATGCCCCCGCATCTATAGACAACGAACAGCTAGACGAGCTACACATAAAATTAAATTTATAACAAATAATCCCGCTTAGGCGGGATTTTTAGACTATTAGCTATGCCAAATACACAAAATAAATCGTTACTTACCCGGTTTTTGCTATGGAAAACTAAGCACATTCCGCAACGTAACTTTGTGTACATGTTAAGTGTGTTAGTTGGGTTAATTGCCGGTTTAGGTGCAGTTACCCTAAAAAACCTTACCCACTTTATTCAACATTTACTGGAAGCAAAAGTAGTTAGCGACTACCATCATGCTTTTTACTTTTTATTTCCGCTAGTAGGTTTATCTATTACCTTTTTGATTAAAAAATATGTCATTAGACATAATTTTGGTCATGGTATTCCTTCTACCTTAAAAGCGATTGCCAAGAAAAAAGGGATTATGAAACAGTACCAAATGTTTTCTGCCCTGCTTGCCGCTCCTTTTACAGTTGGTTTCGGTGGATCGGTTGGACTAGAAGGTCCTACAGTGTCTACTGCTGCAGCTATTAGCTCTAATATTTCAAGATTGTTTCATACCAATCAATCTACCCGTACGTTACTTATTGGTTGTGCCTCTACAGGTGCTATTGCCTGCATTTTTAAGGCGCCAATTGCCGCTATTGTTTTTGCCATTGAAGTTTTTAGTTTAGACCTTACACTATCTTCTTTATTGCCTTTACTTATATCGTCAATATCGGGAGTCTTATTATCCTATTTCTTTTATGGAGATGATACCATTCTTCCATTTCAATTAATTGATAAATTTGAATTAAACCAAGTACCATACTTTGCTCTTTTAGGTGTAGTTGCTGCACTTACTTCAATTTACTTTACCAAAGTATACGAATACCTTCATAATTATTTTGAAAAAATTGCCTCTCCTATTAAGCGATTAATTATTGGTGGACTTGGCTTAGGTGTTATCGTATTTTTTATTCCGCCACTATACGGTGAGGGTTTCGATGTAATTAACAACGTTATGAAGGGCAACTATGAAACTGCCCTGCAAAATAATTTCCTACATCTTGAAATTCACAATGCATGGATTATTATAGGTATGTTAGCCGGTTTGGTTATTTTTAAAATTATAGCCAGTGCCTTTACCTTTGGTGCCGGTGGTATTGGTGGTATCTTCTCTCCTAGTTTGTTTATGGGATCTATACTAGGTTGCTTCTTTGCTAAGCTAATAAATACGTTAGGGTTTTTAAAATTTAACCTGTCGGAAAGTAACTTTACACTAGTAGGCATGGCAGGCGTATTAGGTGGGGTACTACAGGCACCGTTAACCGCTATCTTCCTTATTGCAGAATTAACAGGAGGTTACAACTTGTTCATACCACTAATGATTACGGTGGCTATTTGTTTTGCCATTACTAAGTACTTTTTACCCTTCTCTGTATATAGTATGGAGTTGGCTAGAGCTGGTGATCTTATTACACACGATAAAGATCAGGCGGTTTTAACCTTAATGAACCTAGAAAGTTTAATAGAAAAGAAATTTGTACCTGTACATCCTGAAATGACCCTAGGTGATATTGTACATAAAGCAGTTATTAAATCGAACCGAAATATATTTCCGGTGATTGATGCTAACGACTCCTTACAAGGAATTATATTGTTAGATGATATTCGCCCAATTATGTTCAACCAGAACTTATATAAAGAAATTAAAGCTGAGGATGTAATGCAAAATGCACCCGCCGTAATAGATTTAGATAATGATAGAATGTCTGGGGTGATGCAGAAATTCCAAGATAGCAGTGCTTGGAACTTACCGGTGATTAGCGAAGAAAAATACATTGGTTTTATTTCTAAATCGAAATTACTAACTGCCTACAGAAGAAAACTTATTAGCTTTACACAACAATAAAATAATAGTTAAATGCGTACACTAATGAAATATATTATAATCGTTATTTTCATTTCTATCTTGGGCGGATTCGCTTATGGATCCTATGTGAAAATTTCGGTAGATGATGTAACCGGAGATCGCATTTTAGGGCTATCGGTTTTGGCTATGTCATTCATTTTAATGCCCCTTTTTATTTATCATAGATGGAAGGGTAAAGACCTGCGTAACTACATGTTAACTAAGGAAAATATGGATAAAATGAACAATCTGTCACCAAACGACGATAAAAAACCCTGAAAATCAACCTATTTAAAATAAATTATTTACAATTTTTTATACTTAGTCTCAAAATTTAACAGTACTTTTAAACCATAATTTTTTTATTTACAATTTATAATGACAGGTACAGTTAAATTTTTCAATGAATCTAAAGGTTTCGGATTCATTACAAACGACGAAACAGGTAAAGATATTTTTGTGCACATTACTGCATTAAAAGGAATTACTTTACAAGACGGCAACAAAGTAGAATATGTTGAAGAAGAAGGACGCAAAGGATTAGTAGCGGCAAAAGTGAGAATCATAGGCTAGATTTAAGATATAGAGTATTTTATTTTGACTAAAAAGACAACGCAACCTTATGGGTTGCGTTTTTTTTTATGTCTTGTATTTCATCTTAGGAAAATAAGATTACATTAAGTAGAACTCTTGATATATAACTTAGCTACTTTTTAGAATAGTGCCTATCTTTTTTCGCACTTTTGGTACTTTTTCAAGATATAATTCTTTTTTCATTTTTAATTATACAATACGTTACACCAAAAAAACCAGCTACCTTAAAAATAACTGGTTTTTATAAAAATATGTATTTTAATTTGAATATTTTCGTTTATGAAATAATTCCTTTTTGCTTAAAATAGTCTTCATACACCGCTATTAATAAACCTCTTTATACCCCTATTTTTATCGTATATTCATTATACCCCAATATAAAATAAGAGAAATAAGTGCCCTTGTCTGTACTTTCTTTAATTAAGCTGAACATAGACTTTTCTGCTACTAGCGCTTTTATATAAGGCTCTGCTTCCTTAATTGGCATAGTATACTTATTCTCTATCAATTCGTCTTTTATAATCTTACTGTTTTCTATAAATATAAGAACCAAAAAAACCAGCTACCTTAAAGATAACTGGTTTTTATAAAAATATGTATTTTAATTTAAAAAAAATACTTCTCCTAATTTATTAGTTATTAGAGTTTTTAAATATCTAATTATTCTATTTCAATATAATTTGTAGGTGTAATTATATACAAAAGTTCTCCAGTATCTGCGCGTACATATAAAAAGTAAACTATTACATCTGGCGCCCAAGGAATGTCATAGCCGACGGCATATACATCAAAATTTTCTCCCTCATATTTACCTATAGGTACCGTATTATCATGATCTTCTATACTATTAAAATGAATAGTTATACTATCTTTAATATAATTACTGCCAATTTCTTCTAAATAAGATACCGCCCTATCTATAGCTTCTTTTTCTGTTACCATAATGTTATTCTGTTATATTAATTATTTGTTCTATTTTAACCTTTTTTCGCACTTTTGGTACTTTTTCAAGATATAATTCTTTTTTCAATAAACCTACATCTTCTAATAGTTTGCCATTTCTTTTGTAAAGATCTTTAATATAATTAAAAGCATGGTCTACCTCTGAATGAGTTAAGTATTCTTTATACCTCATCAAAGCATCAAAAACCCACCTTTCTTTTTCAAGTCTTCCAGAAAACTTTACCAAGTTAAGATAGTTTTGAACTCCTATTTTTCTTGAATGTCTCAAATGCATTAATTCATGAAAAAATTCATATACAGTACACCCTTTTCTCAAACACATTTTTAATTTTTTCCCATCATTTGAAATGATGAATGCTGCTTGAGCATTATCTGACAATTCCAATGCCAATCCTTTAATTGTATATGATCCGTTTTCTGGAAAAAGTTCCAATTCTACCTTATGCTTCTTTAAAAATCGTTTAACCTTCCTGATATCAGACTTACTCATTATCTGACCAAATCTCCTCCCTCTACCTGAAACTCTAATGGCAACATCATCCCATTCTTCCAATAAAACAGCATCGGCAGGTTTATTCTCTATCCCAAAAAGTTTTTTCAGCTTATCCCTTAACCATTCTACTAATTTACCATTTTTTATAGCTTCAATTAACTCAACAAACTCTTTCTTTATCCATTTTAATAAGGCTGTAGCTGTGTCGGCAACTTTTGCCCCTATATTAGTTGCTATTTTAATTCCTTTAGCAGCCATTTCTTCTGCCTTGGTGGCTAACCGAGATATTTTAGAAGATATTTTGGCAGTCACGGAAGCCCCTCCGCTAAAATACGCTATTACAGCATCTAAGATAATTTCAAAAGCTACATTTCCTAAAAAATAAGCCCATGAATATATATTATATCCCTTTACCTTTTTAACTATCATTTTAGCTAAATCAATAAAATCTTTTACATATTCGCTGGTACTTACATATGTAACAAGCTTATCAAAAACCTCTATACCATTTTCACGAACAACATCTACCAAATCTTCTACAAACTCTAGTTTTTTTTGTTGTTCTGCAATTTTTTCTGGAGAAAAATCCTCCATTTCAATAAAACTAATATTATCTATTAACAAGGCTACTAAAGACATTATTAGTTGTACCGTAGAAATTAGTCCGTTTAGAATTCCGCATAAAAAGGCGTTAATAATAGCTAACTCTTTAGTGTATAAATCCCCTAACCCTTTAATTAGTTTATTAACAGAATCTACCGCTTGCTGTAAAATTTCTTTAACACTGCTAATAACATTTTTAATTTTTTCAAACAATAACTCATTAAGCTTTTCTTTGGCAACCTTTATTAAAGCCAAAATGTAATCATCTGCTTTCCCCGGGATATAGTGAGCAACTCTTTCTGCAAGGCTAAAAACCTTTTCTTCAATTTTTTCAGACAGTTCTACAAGCATACCCAACCCTTCAGTAGTATAACTAATCACATTAGTAGCTCCATTAGCCATTTTTTGGGGCAAGGTTACAGGCAATATAGGTTTATACTTATTTTTCCTATCGGCTATATCGTAATTGTAGTTTTCCTCGGTAAACTTCCATTTTTCAATGGCTTCTACACCACTATTAATCCAATCTGCTATCTTTTCATCAGTACTAAATACTTCTTTAAGAAATTTGTTCAAATCTGTAGTATTAAAATATTCCAGACTAACAGCATTAATTAAAAGAGAATACTTAGGAAGCAACTCCTCATCTTTATCGCAAATAGCTTTACAAAAAGCATATAAACCTCGTATTTTATAATCATTTACTGTGGTTTCATATCCGTTACTTACCCTTTTTAAATACTCTCTAAACTTATTACCCATCCGCACTCTGCATACGGTTCCAAAAATATTAGAGGTATCTTCACTCTTCTCTTCTACAAAAATGTACATATAGTTGTCTTCAATATCAGCTTCTTTCATATTTTCATAAGCCTCTAAAGCATCTAACCCAGATTTGAAACTAAAGATTTGATAAGAATATTTAGAAATATTAGTTAAATTGGGAGTGCTTACCCCTTCTTTATTAGTATATGTAACATGAAATATACTATTCTCGCCAAAGGGACTATCCATTCCCATGACTTCCTCCAAACCTAAATAACTCATGGTTTAACAAGGTATTTTGTAATAAGAAATAGTGCATAACATCGGGAAACAACCCAATGAAACATTTAGAAGCATTTAAATGAAATTACAAGACAATTTTTTGAGACTTATCTCTGAACTTCACATTTTGATTCGCGAAACTTAACTCGCTATCATAGAAATATTACAGACCACAAATCTAACTGAAAAAAGAATACCCTATAGGTTGCAAAAACAACCTAAAAGTAAGTAGGGTTAAAAAAGAATCACCAGAAGTTCCATGCGCTAATTCAAATTTCGTTTCTCTATAAAAAAACGCTTCATAAGGGTAGACGCTCCCTCTGCCATACAACCTCCCTCTATGGTTGTTTTAGGGTGTAGTTTGGTTCCCATAACGCCACAACCTCGGTGTTCATCCGTAGCTCCATATACCACACGACTAATCTGGCTCCAATACAAGGCTCCGGCACACATTTGGCAAGGCTCTAAAGTTACATATAGGGTACAGTTTTTGAGATACTTACCTCCTAAAAAATTAGCCGCAGCGGTAATCGCCTGCATTTCGGCATGTGCAGTAACATCGTTCAGGGCTTCTGTTAGGTTATGCGCACGGGCAATTACTCTGTTATCTATTACAATTACAGCTCCTACAGGTATTTCGCCTTTTTCAAAAGCCATCTCTGCCTCTTGCAGGGCTTTTTTCATAAAATAGGCATCGTCAAAAATATTCTCCATAACCAATTGTATCTGCAACAAAAATACAACATTTTTGGCGTGATGTTTGATACTTAAAAAAAGTAGAAACAATATGCCTCTCGGAGCATTTCATCTCAATTATTGAGTAAAAACAAGTAACAACTACCAGTTAGTTGCCATTTAACATTACTAATGAATCTAAATTAATTATAAATAATTGTAATTTTGCGGCCTGTAATGAGCCAACATCTGTTATCATATATTAATTCGCCCTACGATCTGCGCCAGCTAACTGAAGCGCAGTTACCGCTGTTATCTAAAGAATTAAGAGAGTTTATTATTGATGTGGTTGCTACCAAAGAAGGCCATTTAGGAGCAAGCTTAGGTGTAGTAGAACTTACCATTGCTTTACACTATGTATTTAATACGCCTGAAGACCTTTTGGTTTGGGACGTTGGTCACCAAGCTTATGGACACAAAATACTTACAGGACGAAGAGATGTATTTCATACCAACCGACAATTACATGGAATTAGTGGTTTCCCAAAACGTGCTGAAAGCGAATACGATGTATTTGGTACTGGGCATTCTTCTACTTCTATTTCGGCGGTATTGGGTATGGCTATGGCTTCGTACTTAAAAGGCGAAACTACCAAACAACACATTGCCGTTATTGGTGATGCCTCTATTGCTAGCGGTATGGCTTTTGAAGGTTTAAACCATGCGGGGGTAACCAATGCCAATATGTTGGTGATATTAAACGACAATGCTATTGGTATAGACCCAAGCGTGGGGGCTTTAAAGGAATACCTTACCAAGGTAAAAACCAACCCCAAGTTAGCGGAACATAACATTATTAAATCGCTTAACTTTAATTATAGTGGTCCTATTGACGGACATAATTTGCCTGCACTTATAAAAGAGCTTCAACGTTTAAAGAAAATTGAAGGTCCTAAATTTTTGCATGTAATTACGACTAAAGGAAAAGGATTAAAGCAGGCGGAAGAAGACCAAATTACCTACCATGCACCCGGAAAATTTGATAAGCTTACCGGAGAACGAATTAAAAAAGAGTTTAGTGAACCCATGCCTCCAAAATATCAGGATGTATTTGGGCATACGATAGTAGAACTAGCAGAACAAAACCCTAAAATCATAGGGATTACACCTGCTATGCCTACAGGCAGCTCGTTAAAATACATGATTGAGAAATTTCCTGATCGTGCTTTTGATGTGGGTATTGCCGAACAACATGCAGTGACCTTAGCAGCCGGAATGGCTACGCAAGGTATGATTCCGTTTTGCAATATTTACTCAACCTTTTTGCAACGTGCGTACGATCAGGTAATACACGATGTGGCTTTGCAAAAACTTCCAGTAATCTTTTGTTTAGACCGAGCCGGATTAGTAGGTAAAGATGGTGCCACACACCATGGTGCTTTTGATATTGCCTATTTAAAGTGTATCCCTAACCTTATTGTTTTTGCTCCGCGTAATGAGATTGAATTACGTAATATATTATATACTGCACAGTTAGGATTAGATGCTCCTATTGCTATACGCTACCCTAGAGGTAACGGTACTACCGTTAATTGGCAGCAACCTTTTGAAACCATTACCATAGGCAAAGGCACTACCCTAACCACGGGTACAACTATAGCCCTACTTAGTATTGGTACCATTACTAAAAATGTTTCACAAGCGATAGATAACTTACAAGCTGAACATGAAAAAGTAAGTCATTACGATATGCGTTTTGTAAAACCTTTAGACACCCAATTATTGCACGACATATTTTTACATCACAAAGCAATAATAACCATTGAAGATGGTTGTATTAGTGGCGGCTTTGGAGAATCGGTATTGGCATTTGCCAATGCGCATAATTATACACAACAGGTATATACACTGGGCATACCCGATGCATTTATTGAACATGGAAACACCGCTTTTTTACAAGAAATTTGTAAAATAGACGTTGTTAGTATTAAAGAAAAAATAATAGAAATAATAACCCAAACGCAAATTGAGAGCTAACAGAAAAATGAAGGTATTTAGATTACTGCTTATTTTTACCGTTCTGATTTCCTTAAAAACGAACGCCCAAGATTCTATTAAAGTAACAAAACTTCCTATGTCGGAAATTTTGAATCTGAAGTTTGATTATGTCGACAAAAGTGCCCCTATAAAACAAACCGATAAAAAGCAAAAAACAAAAAAGGAGAAAGTAATACCTGAAGCTTCATGGATCAAAAGCAACAAGATTAGCGTAAACCTAAACGAAGTAGCTTTTTCTAACTGGAATGCAGGGGGTGAAAACTCTATTTCTGCAATTACGAAAGGTACCTTTAGTAGAAAATACGAAGACCGTTATTTACAATGGAGTAATGAAATGGTTTTAAAATATGGTTTAAACTTACAGGAGGGACAAGGAATTAGAAAAACGGATGACGGTATGAGCTTAAACTCCACCTTTGGTTATCGTAAAGATTCACTTTCTTACTGGTTCTACTCTGCTAAGCTAACCTTTAACTCTCAGTTTAGTAATGGTTACAATTACCCTGATAAAGATAATCCTATATCGCGTTTCATGGCACCGGGTTACTTATTTGTTGGTTTGGGTATGGAGTATTCTGATACGCCTGAAAAATTAACAGTATACATATCTCCGGGTACATTTAAGGCTACCTTTGTGCTAGATCAGGATTTGGCAAACAATGGATCCTTCGGGGTTACCGGAGCACGATACGACAGTTCAGGAAACATTATTGAAGAAGGGAAAAAGTACTTTGGGGAATTTGGTATATTAGTTTCAGGTACTTGGAAAAAGAAACTATACGACAATATGGCCATGAATAACAGCATCAGTTTTTATACTGACTATATTAACAGTTTTGGAAATATTGATATTGACTGGGAAATGAGCGTAGATCTTACCGTAAACAAATTTGTAAAAGCCAACATAGGTACGCATATCAAATACGATGACGATGTAAAATTTGTGTCAGCCGAAGATGAAAATGGTAATGATGCCTCGTATGGTGCCAGAATGCAGTTAAAACAATTATTAGGTGTAGGTTTAAGTTACTCCTTTTAACTAACACATTATCTCTGCTAATAGCTTATACGAATACAAACGCTCTTCATGGCTGTATATATGAGATACGGCCATAAGCTCGTTAATATTAGTGGTCTTTATAAACTCTTGTACTTCTGTTTTAACGGTTTCTTTACTTCCTATAAAAGAATAGGTAAGCATTTTTGAAGCTGCCTCTGCATGGTACACACTCCATAACTCGTTCATATTTTCTACCGGTGGCGGCATTCTACGTAAATTTCCTGTTATAATACTCATAAACACCTGCTTTAAAGTAGTAGATAAGTATTGAGCATGTGCATCGGTATCGGCCGCTATTACATTTACGCAGGCTATTATATAAGGCTCTTTTAAGTATCCAGAAGAAGCATTAAAATTCTTTCTGTAAATTTCAATTGCGTCCATAAACTGTGCTGGCGCAAAATGACTTGCAAATACATATGGTAATCCCTTTGCGGCTGCTAAATAAGCACTATCTGTACTAGAACCTAAAATATACATAGGTACCTCTGCACCTTCTGCTATATATGCACGTACCTGACTTCCTTCATTATCGGCAGCAAAGTACTTCTCTATTTTTTCAATTTCATACGGAAAATGGCGTGCCGCCGTCATTCTATCTGTTCTAATAGCTTGTGCGGTTACCTGATCGGTACCTGGTGCTCTGCCTAATCCCATATCAATTCTACCCTGATACAAATGTGCTAACGTACCAAATTGTTCGGCTACGATTAACGGACTATGATTGGGTAGCATAATACCTCCTGAACCTACACGGATATGACTAGTATTTGACGCAATATGACTCATTAAAACCGTAGTAGCCGAGCTAGCAATATTTGGCATGTTATGGTGCTCTGCCAGCCAAAAACGCTTATATCCTAATTGTTCGGTGGTTTGTGCAAGGTCTACACTATTGTGCAACGCTTCAGGAATAGTAGCTCCTTGAGTTATAGGTATTAAATCTAATACAGAAACAGGTAATTGGGTATGGGGGAATTCGCTCATAATTCATGTATCATTGTTCTCCCTACAAAAGTACAAAAAAGAAAATTGAGTATAACCAACACAGTAGTAAACTACTTCGAGCCAAGCCCACTAAGCATTTAGTACGCATGGCATTTCTATTTCAGTACTCTATGGCTAACGGTTACCAAGATACCAAATGCTCTGGTTGGGTTACTGCCTTGTAAACCTCATCGTAAGACACTTTCATTACTCAATAATGATAGATATGATGAGCCATAACTACTTATTAAATAATCCATCGCTTTTTTGCTGCGATATATGAGAACCATAATAAAAAAGCTCCTATAAAAACAATAGCTAAACTCATTATAGTATCCATTCCAAAACCTTTAAGGCTAATAAAATCGATCACCACAAAAGTGTAATACGACTGTACTAACACGGCTATAAATGAGATTAAAAATAAATAGTGCGACCAGCTTTTTCTTAAGGTTAATCCAAGAGAGGCAATTGCTGCAGAAATAGTTGCTATTCCAAATACAATAGCAGACCACTCCGGATACATTCGTCTAATCTTTTGATCTAATTCAGGCATTTGATCAATTACCTCAGGGGTAACAAATGTATCTCCTACAAAGGCTAATACCCCCATTAAATTCCAGATAATAGCTAAAATAGCTACTATCATAAACCACACCGGTGGTTTTACGGCTGTTGGTGACATAAGTTTGAGTTTTAATTAGTTGTTATAAGATACATTTTTTAATCATACTATTTACACAATCGATAAAAACCAGTTATTATTTCTTTTAACACAAAGTCTTTTATCCAATTACCTCCTGTATCTATATAAATAAACGCATTATCTTGTAATACTGATGCTACGCCGTTTCTAAAAGTTAAACTCTAACTTATTTTAGGCTATTTACTCTTTAATTAAGCTTAATCCCATAAAATTATGCGATTGAGAAGAGCATGAGAAGTAATCTACTTTAATCTAAGTTATGAAATCTCAATCATCAAGCTATCTATAACTTCTGGGGTTAAGGGTTTGGTAAGGTATCCGCTTAGCATTTTATAAGTTTTGGCACGGGTAATATCTGCCGGATCTACAGAAGAAGTTAACAAATAGATTGTAAGGTTAGGAAAGTTAAGAGACCGGAGCGCATCTAAGAACTGCCATCCATCCATTACAGGCATATTAATATCCAACAATATAAGGTCGGGTAAGTCTGCTCCCGCTTTATATTCATTTTTTAAATGACCTAACGCTATTTCTCCATTTTTAAAAGAACAGATACTCTTTGCACAATTTTGTAGCTGAATCATTTTAGTAGCTGTTAATAAAAAAATAGGGTTGTCATCAATTATGCAAATATTTTGTAACATGGTGTCCTATTTTTTTAAATATACAATAAAACTACTTCCCATCAACGGGACACTCGATACTTCAATACAACCTCCAAATGCTTCGAGCTGATTTTTAACTAAAAATAGCCCAATTCCTCTTGCCTTTGAATGATTATGAAAGCTATTGTACATTTTAAACAATTTATGCCCATTACGCTTCATATCTATCCCCAAACCATTATCAGAAAAAGTAACCTCTACAAAGTCTTTTCTCTCCACCACCAATATTGTAATTTTTAAAGGTGCTAACGGCGATCTGAATTTACATGCATTATCTAGCAGTTGCCAAATAATATTATCTAAATACTTTGCCCTAAAATTAACATATACGTCTTCAGATATATCAATCACTATTTCAGGTATCTCTTCATTCAAAAGATTTTCTTTAATCTTTTCAATCCCTTTATCTAAATATGTTTTTAAATGTAGCTTTTCAATTTGTTTACTTCCTTGATTATAAATAAATATTACTTCATTTAAATCGCTAATGGTATTACTTAAATTACGAACACTCTGGCTAAGAATTGGAAAATACGGATCTTTTTCACCCTCAGTATGCTCCATATGAATTAAGCTCAATAACATTTCCATATCGCTTGTATGCGAGCGCAACTGATGAGATACAATCTGCGCAAAACTAAAAAGCCGCCTATTTTGGTCTTTTGTCACATTCATAAGAGAAGCTACCTGCATTTCCGTTTTTTTCCTGTTCGTAATATCTACTATTTGAGATAATACCGTTTGCATACCTTTCTCTTTAATTAAAGACAACGAGACTAACCCCCATAACACCTCCCCATTTTTATGAAGATATCGCTTTTCTAAGGTTTTATATGCATACCTACCTTCCTTTAAACCTATAACCACATCAATGGTTTTTTGTTTATCATGCGGATGCGTAAAAGCCATCATCTCTTTAAGAATAAGTTCTTCTTCCGTATACCCTATAAAATTCATAAAGCTGTTATTACACTTTATAATTCTATGCCTATCATCTACCTGTATAATAGAAGTTGCGGCATACTCAAACATGTTACGGTAAAGCATCTCTTGTTTCTCTAATTGCTGATAATTATTTACAACAACATCTATATCTTGCACTATACCATAAGCTCTGGTACAACTACTTTCCTCCATAATAGGAATACCAATTAATCGCACCCATTTTAGTGTTCCATCGGGTCTTTGCATCTGAACCTCAAAATCGAAATCTTTACCTTTATAGAGCTGCTGAAAATTTTCCATTAGGAGATCGTAATTAAGAGCCTTTTTATAGAAATCTAATCTATTAGTAAAATCACAGATAAAATCTTCTTCAACTCCAAATATACTTTTAGTTTGCTTATCCCAATAAATGGTTTCATTCTGCATATTCACCTCCCACATCCCTATTTTAGCGATCTTATTGGCTCGTTTTTCAAGATCGTAATATTTTCCTAAAACCTCTGCAACAGGTTCCAATTGTAAAAATGCTATAAAGCGAGCTGGTTTTCGCTCTTCATTAAATATTACATATCCATAATATTTAAACCATAAGATATTTTCCTTTTTATCTTTAATTTGTAGAATATTTTCATAATATCCTTCCTGTAATTGATTTCTAAGTACAAAAATAATTCGCTCTCTATCTACATTAGAAGTAACTTTGTTCCATAAACTTTGACCTTCAGAAACTATTTCGTGTGGTGTATATCCTAAATTTCTATAAAAAGAAGGTGTTACCCAAATATCATTTGGTTCTAGAAGATTCCATATGAGTTGGCCGTCACAAGAAGGAGGTTTTATCTCCTGTACTTTAGCTAAAATTGAATATTGGCTTAATTCTTCCTCAAGATAGGTCATAATAATATTAATAATAAGAATTGGGTACGTAAACCTAATTAAATTAGCTATGTTTTCAAAACACTAATATCTTTTACCTTCATTTTATTTTGTAATTATAACAATTACCAGACAGCTTAAAATAAAACACCCCACAATAGTAAGAGAAGTTACCCTGTTTAAAACCACCTAATCTTTATAAAATATAACGTCAATTCTTTAAGTAGTTAATCTCGCTTATTAAGTAAAATACTGAGCACTAACATTTATTCTTTTTAAAGATCTTTTTACCTCTGGTAATTACAAGTAAAACAACTGTACCTCCAATAAGACCTACCGATACTTCTACTAATAACGCAGGGAATTCTTCGGCCAGATGATGTATATAAGGTATATTGTGCACAAAAATACCACCCGAAACAAGTATTAAGGCAATAGTACCAACTAGCCCTAAAATACGTATAATTATAGGCAATGCTTTCACCAATAAATGGCCTAACTTCCCTAAAAAGCCTTTATCATTACTGCGCTTAATAAGTTTAAAACCTGCATCATCCATACGAACAATTAAGGCTACAATACCATAAATACCAACAGTAGCTAATAAAGCAACAATAACCACTGTTATTATTTGCACGGTTAAAGCCTCCTCTATAACCGAGCTTAACGCTATAATTACAATCTCTACAGATAATATAAAATCGGTTGAGATAGCTGCTTTTATTTTACTTTTTTCAGCTTCCTTCGCGCTTTCTGCGGTAAGAGCAGCCTCTACACTATGGGTATGATGACCTCTATGAAACAAATACTCATAAATTTTTTCTACTCCTTCATATGCCAAATAAAAACCCCCAATAATTAACACAACGGTTATGGCTATAGGTAGGTAGACTTGCAATAAAAAAACGATAGGAATAATAATAATTTTATTCAGTAATGCTCCTTTTGTAATTGCCCATAATACGGGTAACTCTCTAGACGATACAAATCCAGTTGCTTTTTCTGCATTAACCGCTAAATCGTCTCCTAAAATTCCTGCTGTTTTTTGGGATGCTATTTTACTGGCTGATGCCACATCATCCATTAATGAAGCTATATCATCTAAAATTGCAAAAAAACCTGATGCCATATATTTATGTTTTTTTAAACAAAAATAAACGGATATTTCAAAACATAGAGAAAATTTATGCTAATAAAACTTAAAACCTTTGATAACTATTTACAACATATATACCTTACTGTGTCTTCTCTATAACAAAAGCTCTTATCACATTAATTACATACACTAATTGTGCAACCATGAATAAGAAAAATGAAATTAGCTGTCCAGCCCCATCAAAAATATAGAAATCATTAAAATATATACTACTATCTACACCATATAGCTGAAGGTAAAAAAGTAGGTATCCTAAAAAGACAAAACTTATTAGTATATGAAAACCTGATAGTACAACAGATAATCTTCTTTTTACTTTATACACCCCCCAATAACCTAAACCTAAAAGCCCCCATAGGAATATTAAAAATACCGTTGCATAATAATAAGGCATTACATAATAGGTATCATAAATATTTATGACCAAGTCTTTCCCAAAATTATAAAATACCAAAACCAGCGGTAACAGTAACATTATAAAAAAGGGCAAGTGTGGTTTTTGAAGCAGCAGTTTCATAAATAGTCAGGTTAATTTTAAAGACATAAAAATACATGAAAAACATATTTAGGTGTAAATTAAATAATTAAATTTACCTCATACCATAAAAACGAATACATAACCCGTCAACCAGTACTTTAAAAGAAAATGAGACCTCATACCCCTTTATATTGTGTACTCCTTACAATATTGTGCACACCTGTTTTATTATTTTCTCAAAATTCATCTACAGACACCATATCAGGTATTTTCAAAGAACCTCTGCTATTCACAGAAGTAAATCCACTACATTCGTTTGGTATATTTACACTAGATGCTCCTTTATACGTTGGTACCTTTAAAGAAAAAGGAGGTAGATTCTCTGCTGGTTACTCTATGGGGAATACATGGCACCCACAGGCTACTGTATATTATCCAAAAGGATTAACCCCAAATCAACGTACAGAAGTTAATAATTTATTCTACACCAAACGTCCTGCATATTTTGAAGAGCATAGTATAGAAACCGAAACCAAAACACTATCTACCGATGGTATTTTGCAAAATCTAAACCTTTCTTATCTATTGCAACTTGAAAGAAAGGGAGCCTTTTTATTTACTTTAAATACACATCTTTTATCGGGTGGCGACTTCCCGCTGTTCTATTTAGCAGGGGATCATTTTATTGAACAATTTCATGATGTACTTGGACAAGTAGATAATTTTGGACGAAGACTATACCCATCTAACAAGGCCCATATTGAGTTTATTGACGAAAACAAAAATACCATTAGAATTAATAAAGGGGATGCCTTTCTAGGCACATTAGACACACATTACTGGCTACCCATTTGGAGAAAATCTACGCCACTAGCATTTTATACCCTACAAGGTGGAGCACATTTGGGTATACCGCTAAATTCTTACTATCCTAAGGTATCGGGAGGTGTTTCTGCTGCTTTATTTACACGTCAACAAATTGGAGGTAAAACAACTTTAGATATTGCTTTAGACGGACTTGTTACGCACCACTCCCTTATCAGTTTAAAAGAAACCGCTAATATCATAGACCGCGATGTAAGAAATAGTTTTAAATTCTATTTTGGGTTTAATTTTTACAACCCTAAAAAAGACAAAACTTTTTTTGCTGGTATGTTAACCAACTACCAAGATGCTTATTTAAAAGGCTCTATTTTTAGTACTAGTCAAGATGAATACCAAGATCTTGGTGTATCGTACTTAAGAGCTGGTGATGTTTGGGAAGGAGAGGAAATAACATCTTCCTATTTTCCTTTAACTAAATTAACACCTGCCTCTATGTATTTCTTTTCTATAAAAACATATATTCTATTAGGTACCCGAACTAAAAATGGTGATTTTACATTTACTCTAGGAGAAGATATATTATCAGTTAATAATGCCCCCGATATACAATATGGTGTTAGTTATACATTTAAGATGTAGCTGGTAACTTTGTAGTAAGCACACCAGATCATTTAGAAAAATAATAATTATAACAAAAAAACGCTTTTATATTTCTATAGAAGCGTTTTTGTATAAGCAATTTATAAGTTTAGAATACTGTATACCCAACCATTAAGGTTAACGAGTTATAATTAGACCCTACACCAGCATAATCAACAAATAAGTTTCTATCAAACAAGTAGCGTACACTTACGGTATATTTATCATATTTAAAACCGGTACCTACTGTATAACTTAAACTAGGTTTAATATCTAATTCTTCATAAACTTCCCCGTTACTTCTTTTTAAAACAAAGCTACTACCAAATTGAAAATCAAATGAAACGGCAGCATCAATAAATACTTTAGATTTAGAATTACCTCTTTTGTCTAAATACAGATAATATCTTGCACCTAAAGGTACTTCTAACGATTTGTAATCTATATCTGCATTTAACAAACCACCAGATACAAAACTAATATTTTTAGTATTAGTAGTAGTGCTTTTGTAGCTATTATACATTAACTCTGCAGTTAAGGCTACTTTATTTCTATGAAAAGGTAATACAAACTCCCCCTCTACCCCTACTCTTGGGGCAATCTCACTATCAAAGTCAATACCATAACTAGGATTTGAAAAACTAAGACTACTACTTTGGGCACCAAGTTTTACATTAAGGTTTACACTTTTACCTTTTTTCTTCTTTTTATTACTTGTAACTCTATTACCACTTTTACATCTATTGTAAGCATTAAAAAAGTTTATTAGGGACTTCTCTTTATAATCTGTTTTTTTAATAAGGGCTAAATTATTACCGCATTTTAAATTGACATACAATTGTTTTCTAAACTCGTTATTTTCAGCAATTTTATCATTATATTTCTTAATCATTTGAGAGTTATCATCTTTTTCTTGATCAAGATACTTCTTATAAACAAGTAATTTTATAGGAGCTGAACCTACATTGTATAAATACGATTTAGGCACATATTTATCTTTATATAGATACAAGTTAGCTTCGCCTTCTACCAAAAATTTTAAAAACGCTGTAATTGTTTTATACTTAGGTTCTTTATTTTCGTTTAAATTTTTAAGAATTGTACTAGAAGTATCAATAGCTACGGTTGCTCTCTGGTATTTTACTCGGTTATATACACCAAACTCTTTTACATTGTCTATACCAATAGTTTTGGTATCACCTTTTAACGAACCTCTATAATTAAAATCAACCGGATTGTTATTCCACTCAACATATTTAATAAAGCATTCTACTTTTTCATCAGAATTGGTAATATAATACCCTTTTTCATAATTAATTTGGGCATTAACAACAGTTACCGAAACTATTAATGCTAATAGTAAAAATAATTTTTTCATTTATTTCATTTATTTATTATGGTTATTAAACACTGTTAAAATAGCACTTTTATACTAAAAAAAATTTTTCACTTACATATTCAAGAAAAATATGTAATCCAAAATATATTATTCAGTATGAGATAATTCCTTACGGTCTTTAGCAGAAGCATCCTCTGATTTTCCATATTTCCAGTAAGAAAAAGCATACCAATTTTTACGTTCTAAGCCAGATACTTTTCTAAGCTTTTCTTGCAATTGTTTAACCACAGTAAACTCTGCCGCAGCATAAACAAACGTATTGGCATCTATTACTGCAGTAGCAAAAGCATCTAGTATATTAGTTGTTGTTCCCGGATTTGAATTTATTAACCAGTTTAAGGTAACCCCATTTGGCTTGGTTAATGGCAACATATCTTCTTTACTATACACCTCTAATAGAACTGTACCAATAGCATCTTCTGGTAACTTTTCCAATAAAACACTAATTACAGGTACAGCGGTATGGTCGCCTACTAAAACATATTTCTCTGCGGGTAAAAATAATGGTTTACTTTTAGCTTTCATTAATACTCCCAGTTCATCTCCCTTCTCTGCATGTATTGCCCAAGAAGATGCCGGTCCGGTTTCTCCGTGCATTACAAAGTCTATAGCCATTTCGCCTTTTTCTAAATCTAACGAGCGTAAAGTATAGGTACGTACCCAGAAATCATCACTATTAAGTCTGCCACCTCCCTTTTGTTCAGGTAACTCCAGTTTCTTGGTTTTATCTTTAGGTATTAAAATTTTATTATTGTCGCCTACATTCGCCTCTGTAAAATTTTTTAAATCTGCTCCTTCTAACACAACACGTATATAATGTGGCGTACTATATTCTTTATACTTTACAGTAAGTACACCTCTCATAAATTGTGGTTTCTGCATCATCTTAGTTTCCATATACTTTTATTTTTTTACAAAGTTCGTAAAATCTTTTTTGTTGGCATGTTAATTTTACACTTCCACTTGGTACATTTACACTATGTACATACCCAACCACTTAACACATCCTATTTAAGTACATAAATTTACGACTGACCCCGTTGTAACTCCTAAAGAAACAAAAACCTTTAACGAGCTTATTTACATTTACCAAGGTAAAGAATGGCTAATAAAAGATGGAGTAACAAGCGAATTTACTGGGGTGTCCTATTTTCAATAATAAATACCAAAAATAAGTGCGCAAATGTAGTCTGATATTGAATATGCCTGTCAAAAAAATGTACCTTTGCGGTTTAAATATTTTTAGACCATGAGCACCATTAGAATTACCAAACAGTTTAGCTTTGAAACCGGACACGCATTATATGGATATGACGGAAAATGTAAAAATGTACACGGACATAGTTATAAGCTATCGGTAACCGTAATTGGTACCCCTATAAGCGATACTACAAATGCAAAATGTGGGATGGTAATTGACTTTGGCGATCTTAAAAAGATTGTAACCGAAGAGATTGTAGATGTATTTGATCATGCTACCGTTTTTAATAAAAATACCCCTCATGTAGAGTTAGCAGAGGAACTTGCAAAACGCGGACATAATGTATTATTGGTAGATTACCAACCTACCAGCGAAATGATGGTGATTGACTTTGCTAAAAAGATTAAGAGCCGTTTGCCAAAAAATATCAAATTATTTGCATTACGTTTACAAGAAACCGATTCGTCTTATGCAGAATGGGTAGCAAGTGATAATGCTTAATCACTGTCTAGATACCAAAATAACTAAAAAGGTACTTGAAAAATGAAACCAAGCGGAATTGTATTAAATATTATTTAGCTTTCTACAGTTGTGTATATTATTAAAATTACAACTCCCGAGGGTGGTGTGTATAACAAGAAGGTATTAAAAAGATAGACTGCCTAAGAATGATGCAATAATTATAATAATGCAAGTGCCATACCATGTGTAAAGTAGAAATAACTTACATTTATCTCGGATTATTATAAATAAAAAGTATATTTATAGTAGATTACCTACTATGCGACTAACCATTATACTACTCACCCTTTTTGTTACTATAAATGTACAAAGCCAGGCAAATGATTTTGAAGGTGCCGCTTACAATATTGGTATAGGCTCAGTCTTTAGCTCCATCGGAGCCATTATAAATAAAAAAGAAGACGTAACTCTTGGGGCTACCATTAAAAAAAGTCTATGGCAAGGGGCTGTTGGCGGGTATATAAACTTTGAAGCTAAAAGACTCCTGCGTAAAAACATTTACAATGATCAATGGTATTACTATTGGGCTGCTAATACCCTTAACTGTATAGGTTCCTCCATTACCGAAAATGCTGCTTATAACCGTGGCATGTTCGAACAACTCAACTGGCATATTGCTTTTATGCGATTAGAATTTAAGCTAAAAAACAACCTGAAAGTACACCCTAAATTTATGCTAGTAGAAACGGGTAGCTTTCTTTACAATGCATCTAAATTTAATTTTGAAGCTAAACAGAGTCTCAAAACAGGACATATGATCTTTTCTGCAGATTATTTAGGACATAACATTTATGCCCTACACAATGCCGGAAACATTCTAGTCATAAAAAGTCAGCTTACCGATGAAAGAAACTATGTGCATGAAATTATTCACCGTTATCAGCGTGATAATTACATTGCTTTAAATTCTTATTACACCCCATCTATAAAAAACTGGCTTAAGAATTATAAATGGGGGCGTTTTTTAAACAATCATACGTATTTAGATTTTCATAACCTTATTATATCTGCGGTGAGCTATTCATTATCTGAAAGTAACGACGAGTACTATGATAATATGTTTGAACATGAGGCGGGGTATTATTCTCATACGCTATATTTTTATAACAATTAATAGCTTTCACCTAATTTTGTATATTTAAAAGTTAAAAATGGCTGTATATGAAAACCAAAACAGGTAAATTTTTAATGAAATCGCTATTCGTGACCCCCTTTACTTTTTTGATTCTCCTAATTAAGAATATGAACCACCCCAATAATTGGTGGATGTCTCTGCTATTTGGAATTCCGTTAGCGCTTGCCATTATGTTATGGCAATTATACTATTATGAAAAATTCAATTCTGTGAGTCAGACCGATTTATTAGAATCGGTACATCAGCACACACTAGATAATAACGAAGAAACCTGGGAAACTATTAGAGCTAAAATACACAACGGTTTTGAAAAGTATACAATAGAGGAAGACCATGACGGATATATAGTAATAAACCTGAAACGCTTTTTAATTCCGTCTGTACTTAAAGTTATACGACAAGATAATTATATTAAAATTACCATAGAGCGTACCTTTTTTAACTTCATGCCCGACAGTGCTAAAAACTACAAGACGCTAAAAAAGCTACTGCATAAACTAAATTAGTAATTACTCATTTTTTAAGCGAAATATAGGCAGCTTAATTTTGTAATTTTACAATTGCTATGAAAAAGACACCCTTAAGAACCATAAAAGAACCCGAATATTCTGGTAGTTTTGATATTCGTGATGTGCAGAAGCTACTCCAAAATTCTGAAATGGTTCAGGATCTACATAGGCATAACTTCTTTTTTATTTTGGTTTTAGAAGTAGGAATTGGGGAACACAGTATAGACTTTGTTTCATACCCCGTTGGTGATTATTCAATATTTTGCATGCGCCCGGGTCAAGTGCATCAACTCACTTTAAAAAAAGGAAGCAAGGGGTATCTAATCCGTTTTAATACCGACTTTTACAGTCCTAAAGAAAACTTAGGTCGCAAAATGTTTCTAAAAGCATGCAGCCATAATCATTGTAAGTTATCATTCAATAGTTTTAAACGTATAAACGCTATCGCATCAAATATTTTTATAGAACATACCGATAAACCCGAGAACCACCAAAAAGTTATTGAATATTATCTAGATATCTTCTTTATAGAAATGGCCCGCCAACATGCCTATTTAGTTGCAAATAAAAATAATAGCACCAATTATACTCAAGAACGATTACATGAATTTATGGTCTTATTAGAAACTCACATTTTAACTAAAAAGAAAGTAACAGACTATGCAGAAATGCTTCATTTAACCTCATATCAATTAAATACCATTACTAAAAACACCTTAGGCAAAACGTGCTCTACTATTATTAATGACCAAATTATTTTGGAAGCCAAACGAAATCTATTAGCTACCACAAATCAGGTTAATACAATAGCCTACCAACTGGGTTATGAAGATACTTCTTATTTTATTCGGTTCTTTAAAAAACATACAGGATACACCCCTGAAACATTTCGTCAAAATTTTAAATAAGTCCTGTTTAATTTTAAAGTTGTCCTATATCTTTCATATAAGCTTCTGCTACTTTTGATACACTAATATTTGTATCAAATGAAAAGTAATAACAGTTACGATGTACTAATTATAGGAGGTAGCTATGCCGGACTTTCCGCTGCAATGTCATTAGGTAGAGCATTAAGAAACGTTTTAGTAATAGACGGTGGTAAACCATGTAACAGGCAAACACCATACTCACATAATTTTTTAACCCATGATGGGAAAACACCTGCTGAGATAGCAAAACTTGCGAAAACTCAAGTGAGTGCCTACCCTACCATATCATTTACTAACGCTATTGCTATTAACGGAAAAAAAACAGCAGTTGGTTTTGAAATTGAACTGGCATCGGGTAAAATTGTAAACGGACAAAAGCTTATTTTTTCTACAGGAATAAAAGATGTATTACCAGAAATAAAAGGAATACAAGAATGCTGGGGAATCTCTGTCTTACATTGCCCCTATTGTCATGGTTATGAGGTACGCAATATGCCTACCGGAATTTTAGGAGATGGAGATTATGCGTATGAGTTTGCTAGATTTTTAACTAATTGGACACGTGAAATTACGATATATACCAATGGGAAGACCACGTTAAAAGAAGATCAACTGCACGTACTGCAACAGCACAAAATAACCATTGAAGAGAATAAAATTGAAGCATTACTACACGAACAAGGACAATTAAAAGCCCTTCTATTTAAAGACGGAACTGAAAGCAGTTTACACGTTCTATATACGCATGCTCCTTTTGAGCAACATTGTAGTATACCACAACAATTAGGATGCACGCTTACCGAGCAAGGATATATAGAGGTTGATGAAATGCAACGTACCACTATAGCCAACGTTTACGCTTGCGGTGATAACTGCTCACCCAAAAGAACAGTAGCCAATGCCGTAGCATCTGGTGGAATTGCAGGAATGTTACTGAATAAGGAATTTGTTTTTGAAAACCTTTAAAATAGAAATGATGAATGATTGGTTAAAAAGATGGGAAACCCGATACAAACAACCCGAATATGCTTATGGTGTACTACCTAATAAGTACTTGGAAAAACAACTTACGATAGTAGGTAAAGGACGTATTTTATTTGCTGCGGAAGGGGAGGGTAGAAATGCCGTGTATGCTGCAACTAAGGGCTATAAGGTTTCGTGTTTTGATATTAGTACTGAGGGAAAAAACAAGGCATTGCAACTTGCTAAAAACAACCAAGTACAAATAGAGTACAAGGTAGGAGAATTACCCGATTTGAATTTTGAGCCCGAATCTTTTGATGCCATAGTGCTTATTTATGCACATTTTCCTGTACAACTAAAATCACAATATCATAAACTACTACACACCTATTTAAAAAAAGGAGGGATTGTCATTTTTGAAGCATTTAGCAAAGCACATGTAACATACAAAAAACAAAATCCTACTATTGGAGGACCTTCAGATGAAGAATCTTTATTCTCAATAGCGGAAATACAATCGGATTTTTTTAACTATGAAATTATGGAGCTAAAAGAAACCACTGTAGATCTTAATGAAGGAAGGTATCATAAAGGTAAAGGAAGTATTATACGCTTTTTAGGCAGAAAACTATAAACTAAACTATTTCGAGATAAGTCTCGGAGTATTTAATCTCAATTATTAAGTAAATAGAGAAAACAGCAGAGAGTTATCCCTGCTGTTTTTAAGTATTATTAAAACTTCACGAGTTGATGTGTTGAAGTTCCTTCTTCTGTAAACACTTTTACAAAGTAATGTCCTTTTTGTAAAGCGTTTAAAGAGATGTTAGAAAATGCTTCGGTTACTACCAATACTTGTTGCCCTGTTACATTGTAGAGTACTACTCTTTCAATACTAATAGATGACAATATAGCAATAGTAGTACGCGCCGGGTTAGGGTACAGCTTAATAGTACTGTCCAACGTATTCTTAGAAAGTAGTTCTTTCCCGCCTGAATTCATTTGCCTGGCTGAGGAACAACTTGCAGCACTTACACCATTTCCGGTAATTTCAAGATAATCAATATTACCCAACCCTCCCGATGAAGTTGCCTCTAATACAATATCGTTAGTGCCAGAGGTTAAAGTAACCGTTGTAGATACAGTACTCCAGGTTGTCCAATTGGTAGTTGCCGGAAAACTAAGGCTACTAACAGCTGTAGCATTGTTAACTACAATATTTGCAGGTCGGTCTGTTCCACCACCATTGGCATAGCCAATAACCAGGGTGGCACTTCCACCTGATGCAGTAACGCTATAACTAATACTGTTTCCACTAGCATTGTCGGTATTCGCAAATCCGGTGCCGGTATAACCTGAGTTATTATTATCAACAGAGCCATCTACACTACAAAATCCGCTAGCGTTTTCTTGTATGGTAATCGTAGTACTAGTGGTTGGTATTTCGCTAAACGTGGCAGTAATAGATTTATCAGCATCCATTGTTATAGTAGTAGGATTACCCGTGTAACCACCACTCCATCCATCAAATTGCCAACCAGTATTAGGTGTTGCCGTGAGGGATACCGAAGTCCCTTCGTCATACGTTCCACTAGAAGGAGATACCGATCCCTGCCCTGTAACAGCAGTAGTAAGATTATATGTTGTGGTGGTAGTACCGGCATATTCCAAACTCATATAGTAAAGGTTGGCTACATCGCCTTTAGTAAGGGTATGACTACCAGATGAAACAGTCGTAGTAATAATTCCAGATGCAGCAGCATAATTAGTTCCATCAATTTTAAAGTTACCGGTAAAAGTGTCATTAAATACAAGTGTTAATGTCCCTTCTTGAGATGCCGTAAAATTAACGCTCGTACTCGATTCAATTTTCATGCACTGCGTTAAGGTTAACCCTCCGTAATAAACAGTACCTTTAGAGGTAGACAGACTTCCGGAAATAGTATAGAAACTACTACTAGTTCCCGATTCGGTAAAATTATGAATTTCATCTCCTCCGGTACCTCCTCCTCCATCTTGGGTAAAAACAGCAGTCACTGCTTTATCGTCATCCATGTATACCGTGGTAGTTGTGCTGGTACCGCTGGCATCTCCGCTCCAGTTACTAAAAGACCATCCACTTGCTGGGGTAGCTGTTAAAGTGGCTGTAGTACCATCATCATAGGTACCTCCTCCGCTCACCGTACCAGAGCCAGAAACCGTAACTGTTAGGGTATAATCTCCTCCCGGATTTACCACAACTCCACCATCACCTTGAACGCCCACTAAACTTGTCTGATAGTTTAATAAGGCCGATTTTAGAGCTGTATTAACATCAGAATCGGTATCATCTACACTATTATTAAATGTCCAGGTAAAGTCACCGCCATCCATACGTCCTGCATATTGCATTACAGTAGTACGTGCATTGGCAGGTGTTTGGGCAGTATACGTGTACATTACAGAAGAGGTATTAAAATTGTTATGGCTGTTGCCTCCGTAAGAAGAAGTTACAGAACTAGGCATGTTATCAGTAGGATTGGTAACCACGTAAGCATCAAAGTCAACTGTAGAATTTGTATAGTTGGTATCTCCATATGCAACAAATCGATGTTCACCAATCATGTAGTTATTCGCTGCTTTAATACTACCACCGTCTTCACTTGAAAAAGTGGCATTATCGGTATCATTAGCTTGCGTACTATCATCATAAATATCAGATCCTTGCATAGAGGTAAGCATAGGAAACTTACAATTTCTAAAGTAGTTGCTTTCTACAAATAATGAAGAACCCTTTGTAGAACCCGCCCCATATTTAGCATTCCCATCGTAGTAATTATTGTAAATATGAGCAGAGTAGAAACGTACTCTTGGATGTCTGGAATCGGAATGGTCATACCAGTTGTGGTGATAAGTAATATAAAGTCCGGTAGTAGTACCTTCGCTTAATCCAAGTAAGTTCGCTTTCCCTGAATCCCAAAAGTGATTATAAGAAAAGGTAACATAGGTAGATTTTTTACAATCTAATGCTCCGTCTCCTTTCGCCTGATCGGAGTCACCACCTGCATCTCCGTAAAAGAAATCACAATTATGTACCCAAATATAATCGTTGTTTTGTTGCAGACCAATATTATCGCCTTCACCACTGTTACAATTCATTAAGCCAATGTTTCTAATTTCAATATTAGTTGCATTTTTAATACGTATGCCCCAACCATCTGCAGTAGCATCGTCACCAATACCTTCTAAAGTAATATGGCTGCTTGCATTCTTATCGTTTTCAACCACAATATCACCGTTCGACATGTATGAGAAATCCGTTATTTGTCCAATGAACCTAACAATGAGAGGACGATTGTCATCTCCTTTTTTAAAGCCCTCCAGAATTTCCTGCAAACCAACACACGGATTGGAGTTAGCGCCTGTAACATTTAAGCTAATGACGTCTTTGGTATTTTCTGTAATGTATAGAATAACTGCTCCACTCATAGGAGTACCATCAAGATTATAAGCTCCCGGTATTCTACTATTATTGAATGAAAATCCGGTTCGGTCATGGGCTGTCACCGTAATAGAAGAAGTAGTTGCAGAAGTGCCTTCAGTACCTGAGGTAACAGGTGCTACCGTAATGGTATAGGTTCCGGCCTGTAACCCAGGAATATCCACTCTATAATAAGTACCATAACTTCGTATTAGTTGGTCATCAACAGGTTCATTAGTGTATCCTTGTCCGCTATAGTATACATTATAGCTATCGGCACCAGATACCGGTTGCCAAGTAGCAAAGGCGGTTTCCATCCAACCAGAGGCTTCGTTAAAAGTAACAGATTGAGCATTGCTTATAGAAAAGGTTATAAGCAAAACAAATAAAATTTGGATTGGTAATTTACTCATGATAATTTAATGTTTTTAAATGTTAATGTAATCATCTGTTGATGTGTCAGATGTTTACTTTACGGATTCACTACCGTATTGATTATAAAGGAAATATGTAATATAATCCTTGAGTAGGGGTGATAAACAGGGCGTATTAAACCTAGGCCAAAATACACCTATCGGTGTTGGCTATAATAAAATACAGGGCGTGTGTCCGCAACATATTAAAGGGTCCGGAGCAGCTGATGTAACAAAACCGTTTCGTATAAATTACGGTGGCGAGTTAGCAGAAGATATACATTTGTTCATGATTATAAATAATTTAAAGTTCGAAATATTTTGGCAATATATAACCTGCTGTAGCAATAGAAATTACCCAGAATAATAGACACTGTATAAGAGAAATTTACAACCTATTCAGGAGGTTCTAACAGTTTAAGATTTAATGTAATCGATTGCACAACTCTATAAAAGAAATGATAAGCGTCGGGGATTAAGTAAAATGAAGTTACTTTTTGAAGTACCATAACATTATAATTTAAGATATGTGGCTATTAAATTGTTCAATATAATTTCACGAAATCGTTTTCGTTAATTGTTATTTTTTTTAGACCCAAATTGTCTTATTTTTACCTCTATGTGATATAGTGAAGGATCAATGATTAACACGAAGTTAAAATTAATTTTTCGCAATTCAAAGAATTTATTTTTAAGGATATCACTTTTTTTATATAAAACCGTTCAAAACCCTTGTAAAGACTGAGTTGTTGTTGTCTAAATATTTTACTACGCTATTACATAGAAAAGGAATGTACAAAAAATGAGACATTAAATAATATCCTGTAAGATTTATTGTATATTTATGTCGAAATCAATCAAAAACATGCAAGAAATATTATTTTTTGACCTACCATGCTTTTATGGTTTTAGCAGTGCAAAACTTACTGGTGTTGTGGTAGACCATGCCTCTAAAGTAACCATTTCTTATGGTACTAGTTGGGCGGCAAACGGACAAGTCGGAACTACCTCATCAGAAACGGATTCCTATATACTGGAAGCAGCTACCAAACCAACTAATGAAAGTTCTTTGATGCACACCGCCGGCAAGCAGATACGTATACCTACATACACAGGTTTATTAGAACTATATAAAGAAAAATGCCATTGAACTAACCATAACAGATGAAACGCCCTATTATGAAAAACACCTATAGAATAATACTTATTGTAGCTATTGCTTTTATTGTTTATGTTACCGGATTCCGTACCTTTTTTAGTGCTTGGAAAAATAGTATTGATCTTACCATAGGCAGTATGGGTGTTAGCCATATCATCTGCTATGTTTTGATGGGTATTCCACTGTTTACAGGCACCTTACTTATTACCAAAGGAAAAGGATTTTTTACCGGAATAGGACTAAAATCGAACGCCATAAAAGGTATTTTAATCACCTTAGGATTTACCTTACCTATGGGCATTGGGAGTGCTATTTTTTTCAATTTTAATAACTATGTAAAACTCGATACTATTTTGATAGGTGCCGTAGCAGCTGCTTTTTTTGAGGAGCTGTATTTTAGAGGATTCTTGTTCGGACTTATATTTAAAAATACTAAAATCGGATTTATTCCGGCTATATTTTTAGGGGCTGTGTTATTTGCTATGGGGCACCTTTACCAAAGCAACAATATGGAAACCTTAATAGGTATTTTTACTATGACCTTTATGGGGGCTATTTTATTTGCTTGGTTGTACTGCGAATGGAATTACAATTTGTGGGTAGCCATAGGAATGCACTTTTGGATGAACCTGTTCTGGATGTTATTCTCGGTTTCTGAAGATGCCTTAGGTGATACTATGGCAAATGTATTTAGATTCACTACCATTGCACTAGCAATAGGATTTACCGTCATCTACAAACTCAAAAAAGGAAAAAAACTAGAAATAAACAGGTACACTATCTGGATGAAAAAGTAACCCTCCTCGGCATAAGCCCAAGAAGCATTTATTAAGTGTCCCATTGCTATTGAGAGACAAATTGCAAAGCATGTACTCAGTCAGCTATGAACTAGCTACTCTTTACGTCTTTTCTTAAAGTACGAAAACATAAGGTAGGCAAACGCCGCAATAATAGTGATAGGTAATAAATACCCTATAAGTACCCCTATAACATACGAGTTATCGGGGGCACTTTTTATTTTCTCATCAATATTTGGCTGCTGCAGTAAGATAATAATCAAATTCATCACTTATTATTTTTAATTTTGGCCAATGCATTTTTGGTATATGGTGAAAGTACCAATCTTGCCGAAATTTCAGCATTATATACTAGCATTTCTTCCCAATCTTCTGTACCCTTCCATAATGTATGTTTCATAGCACGTAACGCCTTTATGTTATACACTGCTAATTGCTCACTTAACATAGCTATTTCCTTATCGGCATCTGCTAAAGTAGGCACTACCTTTGTGTAGAGTCCTTTTTCTAAAGCCCATTGTGCACTTTTCCATTCCAAGGCATTTAAGGTAAGCTCTGCTAAAGCCGTTTTTCCAATTTTTCGATCTACCGCAGGGGCAATTACAAACGGACCGATACCTATGGTAAACTCCGATAGTTTTACATGGGCAGCCTCGGTAGCAATCACATAATCACAAGCAGCAATAATACCCACTCCGCCACCAACAGTTTTCCCTTGTACTTTACCAATAATAAGCTTTGTACTGGTACGCATCGCATTCAATACCCCGGCAAAACCACTAAAAAATGCAATCGCATCTTCTAGAGTATTCAATGCTAATAATTCATCAAAGGAAGCTCCTCCACAAAACGCACGGTCGCCTTCACTTTGTAAAATAAGTACAGAAATCGTTTTATCTATAGACACATCTTCAATAGCACTGATAAGTCTCTTTAGCAATGCTATAGGAAACGAGTTCCCCGCAGGATGCCCAAAGGTTATGGTTGCAATGGTATTTTCTACTGTTGTTGTTACGGTTCCATTCATAAATAGTAAGATTTGCGTGGTATTCTTAAATTTCTTCAAAACACATTGTAAAGAAACTTCATTAATGAGTAAAAATAAAAAATAAACCTATACGAATGACACTATCAAAAGTTAATACCTATTACTAATAGCTATTTTAGGAATATAATTAACTACTAATAAAACAAATAGACCGCATTTAAATGGTCTCAAAAAAACAAAAAAAACATTTTTTTATACTAAGAAACCTGCAAATATTTGCTTCTAAACTTTAGTACCGGCCCTACCGAACGTACCAGCATCCATACCGTAAAGGCTATCCAAATACCATATAATTGTAAGCCCATATAATGTCCTATAAGTACGGTAGGTATAAATCCTAATGAGGTTGCTATCACCAATACGTTTCTCAGAAACTTAGCCTCGCCCAAACCTTTAAAAATACCATCGAACATAAAGGCTATGGTATTAATAGGCTGCATAAGCAATACTATCCAAAACACAGAGTAAAACTGACTAAGTACTAGTGGTTCTTTGGTAAACAGCTCCCCTATTTCGTTATACACCAACGCACAAACGGCAATTAATATAGCAGCCACTAGTAAGGCATTTTTACAAATATCAATACTTAGGTTCCATAACTTTTTATAGGCTTTTTCACCCAATAATCTGCCCGATATAGCATTTCCGGCATTGGCATAGCCATCAATAAAAAAGGAAAAAAAAAACCATACCTGCATTAAAATACTTTGTGCGGCAATTACGTTTTTACCGTATCCTGTTGCCAGCCTACTAGCCACCACCATTGCCACATTTAAAAAGAAGGTACGTATAAACAAATTAGCACTCATAACAATAAGTGGCTTTAAATTTGGATTAAACACCCTACGGACTTTAAAATTAAAGGGAGTTCTATACACAAAAAACAACACTGCTATAACCAGCATAATCAATTGCGAAATAACACTAGCAATGGCAGCTCCCTGCAAATGCATGGCGGGTACATAGCCCTCTATGCCGTACACCAACAAAAAATCGAGTCCTATGTTTACGGTAGCGCCGGTAATACTGCAAATCATAGCCCAATGCGTATTTTGCATTCCTCTAAAAACTCCAAAAATAGCAAAGGTGACTAAGGTTAACGGATACCCCAACGCACGTATTAAGTAATAGCTTTTTGCATACTCCAATACCAGTCCGTTGGCTTCAAAAATATAGGAGAAAATAAAATGCGCACCCACAGTGGTAATTACCAATAACACCAAACTCAATACCAAATTAAGTGCTATAACCTGCGGCACCAAGGTTTTTACAGCATGCAAACGTTTCTCGCCATAATGACGTGCCACCATAGCCGAAATAGCGGTTTTGGTTTGTGCCAAAATCCAGATAAGAGCCGATAAAAATGAACCCACAATACCTGCCGCTGCCAACGCCTCTACCGGATGTTCTTTTACATTGCCAATAACAGCAATATCGGTAATAGAAATCAATGGTTCTGCAATACCCGCCGCAATAGCCGGTAGCGCCAGTTTATTAATCTCAAGAAAGCTAACTCTATTGGGGTGTGTTTTAATCATACCGGCAAAGGTCGGGATTTTTAAATCCCATTTACAAAAACAACAAACAGAAATAGCCCAAATGTTGACAAAATCAGAGCCAAAAACATTAAAAAACCTGATCGTTCAAGTAAACTCAACATTCTTAAAATGAATTTCAAAACATCCGCTTTATTATTCTAAAAATTTGGTAAACAGCATATTGTAAAATGGATTATTTACATCAAATACGCAAACCTAAATTGAGAGATAAACAACTCATTGCCATGGATCTAACATCAGAGTATATGGGTATTGATAGCGAATGTCAACTTTTTCGAATTTTACCTGCTAGTTTATCCAGCAAAATAGAGCAGAGTGTCTACAACAGAAGAAAGCGTAAGTTATTTTCATTTAGAGAATCACTTCGCAAAGCATTGGTAAAGAGGCTGAATAAATCTGAGCATTGTTATATTGTTGACAGTATGCCTTTAGAGGTCTGTAAATTATCAAGAAGCTCCAGAAGTAAGATATGTAAAGAACAGGACTACAGTCTGCCCGAAAAAGGATATTGTGCGAGTCAATCAAGTCATTATTATGGATATAAACTGCATGCTGTCTGTTCTGCACAGGGTGTTATAGAAAGTATGGATATTAGTCCGGCATGTGTGCACGATATCAATTACTTAAAGGATATAAAGCACCAATTACGTGATTGTACATTGCTTGGTGATAGAGGGTATTTGTAGGCAGAATACCAATTAAATCTATTTGAATATCATAATATTAGGCTTGAAACTCCTATGAGAACAAACCAGCATAACTATAGGGAACAGCCGTAGGTTTTCAAGAAATCCAGAAAACGTATTGAAACATTATTTTCTCAGCTCTGTGACCAATTTATGATTCGAAGGAATTATGCTAAATCTTTTGAGGGGTTCAAAAATAGAATCTTATCCAAGATTACAGCAATGACAGTCATTCAATATATAAACATGTTTGAATTCAACAGAAATATCAATAATCTAAAAATCAATATTGCTTAAATGCACAACGCATAAAAGTAGTATATTATTTGATTACAACAAACAGTATTTTTTTGTTTTTATACGTATTTTTATGCGAAATAAATACTGATTATTATGAAAAAAATATTTTATTTACTGTTATTATCGGTCATTACATTTTATAGCTGTAGCGATACTTCTCAAAATTCAGAAGTTTTTAACAATACAGCTTTGGAAATTTTCGGAAGAAGTTATGATTTTTATAATTACAATAATTTTAACTACGATCTTACCTATACCTCTTCTGATAAAAGTATTAACTCTCATATTTTAACCGTTAAGAATGAGTTTTCGTCTATAGTTCAATCCTTGAACAAAACTTATAACTTGGGATTAGATTCTACTCAAGTTTGGGCTGTAACATTTTATGGTAAAGGTATAAATCAGAAAATCGATAAAAATATTACAGGCTTATCGGTTTTGGAATATTCTGAAGGTGGGTTCTATCAAAGAATGTATAATATAGATCAAGAAATTGTAAATCCGGTAACTGATTTTACAAGAAGCTATATTGGTCCCGTATTTATAGAAAGTTTTGGTTATTTTGGTTATGAGTCTAACGATCAAATTAATTCGTTACTTGTTGTTTTTAGGGGGGGTGAAATAGAGGATTCTTCTGAATTTTTGAGTAAACAAAATGAGGTAGAAGAAGTCGATTATGATTTTCACATGGCAATATTGGAGCAATATCCAATAATTTTCACAGAAAAATATTATATACCTCACTATTGTTCGGTTGCCGATTGTGATTCAAGTAATAATGGTTTTTGTGGGATATATTCTGGAGAACCTGATGTGAGTTGTAAAAAAAGTTCATATATCGATGATTGTTGTTGTGCAAAATCTTATGCGGATAGCAATTTACCTATAGATCCTACGATATCTGCTTTTGGGGTTGATATGTATGATATTCGAGATAATGTACTATCTTTATCTTCAAGGGGGAGCGATTATAAGGATTTTTACGAGAAAATCGGATATGTTTTGAGGGTTACCCAAGAATTTGATAATAACCCGCAGCGTACACAAGATGTAATTGAATTTTTATTGCAAAAGTCTCATTCATTTACTCAGGCATTATCAAATAATGTTGTTATTACTTCTTCTGACTCAGCGTACATATTATCGATTATTAGTTCATATAGAAATTTAACAACAAATCATGAGTTCCAGAGGATATTGAATACTATAGAGGCTGATGTTACATATTTAACTAATAAAAAGAAATCTGAAATAATAACTTATTTTATGTAATGCATAAAATTATGATAAAGAAAAATCTTAAATTATTCTTCTTTTTGCTATTCATAGTATTCATACTCATTTGCTTTACTGTTAATAAGAAAGCTTTGGATTTACCAGGTATTTATGTAAGCAAGAAACCTAGTTTGGGAGAAAAAATGTCTATTATGTATTCTAAGGGATATTATAATTTTGTCTATACTCCTGAAGAGAATGATACGCTAACGATAGAAGAGAACGGAAAATTTAAATATTCTTCGGATTTTTGTAAAGTAGGACTTAAAGGTTATGATGGTGATTGGGAATTAAGAAGTGATAGTTTGTTTTTAGATTTTTCGTATAAAACTCATAATTCTAGAATTTTTATTAGTCAAGGAAATTTACTTTATACAATCGAAGATTTTAGTCTGTCCGGTAGCAATGAAACAATGAAATGTATAACACTACTAGAGAAAAGGTGATTATAAAGATTTGATAGAAGGGAGAGTTTAATACTCTCCTTTTTTATCTAAAATCGTCAACCTATTTAGGGCGACTCAAATTTTTTATTTAATAGGTTAATTTATAATTTATGTATCAATATTAACCTAAAGATGTTGTTTTGAAAATGAGGATAATTAATTCATTTAAAATTGTTATTGTATATCCGTTTAATGTCCATTAGCTGTAACGCTTGCCATGACTAGCCTATCGAAGATTCTATCGCCAAAATATCTTCTGTTGAGCTTATAAACGAACTCATTGAGATATAACTGTAGGTATTTAGCCTTTATTTTGTGGTATGTTCCTGCAAAATTCCGTTTTGCATTGCCGATAGCTATATGTACCCACTTTAAAGTATCTTTGGTGGTTTGAGGGCTGGACTTTTCACTGATGTGAATCTCCACATAATCCGCAATGTCTACATAAGATGTGCTGTCATCCGTAAAAACAATAGAACCTTCATTTTCAATGGCTTTTTGCAAAGCATCGTCCACTCCTGCTGCTTTATGGTTACCAAGTACTTTAGCCTTAAAATACCTGCATTGTCGCTCTACTTTTCCGGTAGCTACATCTTCCAATACCGTACTCTCGGCCATAATCATTACATTTGATTTGGTCTTGCTTCCACGTCCTGCTTATTGCACATGAGGTAGGGCATGCGTTCGGTTTAAGACATACATTTGAATATAATCAGACGGCTATTGATGAAGATTACCAAAAAGCAATTCAAAAATTAGAAAATGATAAAAAGGAACAGCTCTCGTCTAAGAAAAAAAATGTAGATGGCAAGAAAAACAATTTGAAAGCAATATTATATGATAGATTAGAAAAAGAATTCATAGACGCAAAAAATAATTTTAAATTCGTCAAGAATAGTAGCCTTTCGGATATTGATAGAATTATTTCAACAGATTATAAAAACAGGAAAATTGATTTTGAAAATCAAGGACGTGAAAAGGCTGTATTAACAAATGAACAGAAAGAGCTTAAGTTTAAAAATATGAGAGAGGCTCTTGATAATAAAAGACTAAGAGAATTAGAAAAAACTTTAAACCTTGAGCAGAGTTCAACTGAAGAAAATTTTATGGATTATAAACTTGGCCAACGCAAAAGCTTTTGGTATTGGCAATGGATTGAAATGCATTGCAATAAACAACCATTAAAAGAACATATATTATGAACAATAAAATAATCGGATTAATATCAATTTGCTTAATTCTTATTTCGTGCAATTCTGTAAAACAAATATCAAAAAATAATAGCACAAAAATTCTTTTTAAAAACATTAATGAAGATGTTGAGGAATTTGACGGATGTGAAGTTACGGTTTATAGAAGTTTGAATACAGATAGTCTACTTAATGGTAAGTATCAAATTTGTTACAAAAAAAGGAAAACAATATTCGCCAATTTTTTAGACGGAAAATTAAACGGATTAGTTGAAACATATGAAAAGAGGGAGTTGATACATATTTGCGAATATAAAGATGGCTTAAAGAATGGCTTACAAGTGAATTATTACAAGTCTTATTCTTCTAATGAAAAAAAAGAAACTGTACATAAAACAATTACCAGTTATAGAAATGGTTTGATAAATGGGATACAGAAATGGTATTTTGATAATGTTTTAACTATAACGCAGGCTTATTCAAACGGTATTCAAGAGGGTAAAAGCTATTTTTTTGATAATAAGGGGGACACTCTCGATATAATGACATTTTCCCCTATTAAACCATTAGAAGGTAAATACAGAGTAGTAAACCATAAAGAGTATGATGATTCCTACCCTTTTAGAGGTAGTATTGAAGTTATCTCTAAAAATGAAACTATAAATGAACTTAGTCTTTTTCTTTCAGTTGATCCAGGAGTAGACAATTGCTGTAGGGAGAAGTTAAAAGGAGCATATTTATTTTTAACTATCTCAGGTGATTTTGTTTTCTGTTTTAATGCTTCTTCTAGTATTCCTGACGATGTCTTTAAACTTGACTAAAAAAATTTATTATAAATACTCTGAAAATGGCAGGCATTTAGGAAGTAGTTAAGTTGGTTAGAGCTCTTGGCTGGCAGTCAAGAGGTCGTGGGTTCGACTCCCATCTTCTCCATAGTATACAAAACCTCTACACCTTGCGTATGGAGGTTTTGTATTTCAGGTACACCATTTTTTTAAAAAACTATCTTCTTTCTCTTTTCTGTTAATTTCTAATTTTAGAGATATGGAAAATAATTGACAACATAAAACCGACCTCAATTTGAGTATAATTCATACTATTATACTTGAATTTGCATCAGAAACCGGAGAACTAAACCACTTCGGGGCAAGCTCACGAAGCATTTAATCTTAATTATGGAGTAAAAGTAGCACGTGAGTCACTTGTGTGATGCTGAAACACCTCTAGCATGCATATTTTATGATAATTCATAATACAGAATTGTTAGATTTCACCTCTTGAAAATTAAAAATAAAATACTACTTTTATTGAAAACTAGCCAATTATGAAAAACATTCTGGTTCCCGTAGGTACTTCGCCTAATGCCGTGAAAACGTTGCAATATGCTATTGATTTTGCGACCGATTTTTACTGTGATGTGTATGTTATGCAAGCCTATACTGTATTTGCAACTATGGGTATGAACTCATCTCACGAGGCGGTGTCTAAAAGTAGTACCTACCAATTAGACGAGGTGATTTCAGCAATAGATACCAAAGATGTGCAAATAAAAAAACTCACCTTTGAAGGCGGCGTTTTAGAGGCGATACAGAAAATAGACCAAGAGCTTTGGGTAGATCTTATTGTAATTGAACCTAAAAGTATCGATATACGAGACGAGGTGTACCTTGGTAAAACCACCGGTAGCATTATTAAACAAACCAATATACCTACTTTAATTGTGCCCGAAGATTACAAACACCACCCTATTACGTCTATACTCACTGCGTTTAAATCGGGCATTGTAAAAAACCGTATTCAGTTGGTGCCGTTAAAGGAAGTAAAAGAAAAATACGATGCCACGGTTGAACTGCTATTGGTAAAAACGCCTGGGTATGAAGAGGAAGATTTATTGGTAGATAGCGGACTTAAAGAACTAGGAAACGGTTTAACCACAGTAGAAAGTGCTACTACTTTTCAGGGGATACTACAACACATTCAGCAACTTAACCCCGAAATGCTTTGCGTGTTTAGAAGAAAACGCGGATTTTTTAGCAAATTATTGGAAAAAAATGTAATATTGAAGCGTGAATTTCACTGCAGTATTCCGCTGTTGGTATTACCAGTGAAAAAGTACTAAGAACTTATTGGGGATGTAGCTCAGCTGGCTAGAGCGCTTGACTGGCAGTCAAGAGGTCGTGGGTTCGACTCCCATCTTCTCCACCTTTATTATGAAGCACTTACATGTTTATTGTGAGTGCTTTTTTGTTTTAGGCACAACATAGGTACACTATTTTTTAAAAAATTATCTTCTTTCTATTCTCTATTAATTTCTATTTTAGATACATGGAAAATAATTTACACTCTCCTTCAGCTTATTTTAAGCATATTATAAAATACTCATAAATGAGTAAAACTTAATCAGATTTATTTGATTAAATTTAGTGTTCATGTCTCATAATAAGAAATATGATTCATGCAAAACAGGCTTTTTTTAGTCGTTTAAGAGACGGCTTTTAATCGCACCATATTGGAATTGAGACTTTTGATGCTAAGTATGGACCTAAAAAGGTAAATGAATTAAAGCCTTTAGGAACTTTAATTAAGAAACATGAAAACAAGAATACTTCTCTGTAATAGCAAATGAGCCAATTAAACCTATTAATCGGCTCATTTTTTTATTATATTTGAGCCGATTAGCTAAAATAATCGGCTCATGATGTACAACTGGCAATATAAAAACTGGCCTCAGTTTGAGTATGATGCATCAGCCATAGATGCTATTGTACTTGAATTTGCAGCGGAAACCGGAGAAGTAAAGGGTATTATAGATTCCTTACCATCCGATTTTCAGCAGGAAACTGTATTGCAGTTTATGATAGATGAGGCGATAAAGACTTCTGAAATTGAGGGGGAATATTACAGCCGTAAAGATGTAATGTCGTCTATTAAGAATCGTTTGGGAATGGGTGAAACCACTCAAATTAGAGACATCAATGCCAAAGGTATTGCCGAACTTATGGTAAAAGTTCGTGAGCATTTTGCCACTCCACTAACGGAAGGATTGCTTAAAGATTGGCATGGGGTATTATTTGCGAAATCTAGAGCTATACATGGAGGTGCTTACCGAATTGGAGATGAACCCATGGTTATTGTTTCCGGCGGCTACGGTAAAGAAGTAGTGCATTATGAAGCACCACCTTCTAAAGGTATTCCAATTGAAATGGAACAATTTGTAGCTTGGTATACAAGTTTTACTACTTCTCCAAATAATATAAAAGCAGCACTGATAAAAACTGCCATAGCGCATTTGTATTTTGAAAGTATACATCCGTTTGAAGATGGTAACGGACGTATTGGTAGAGCCATTGCTGACAAATGTTTATCGGAATCTTTAGGCCGACCTTTAGCAATTAGTCTGTCTACAACCATAGAGCAAAATAATAAAGCCTATTATGATGCTTTACAATTGGCGCAACAGTCTTTAGAAATTACCGACTGGATTGTATACTTCTGTGAAACTATGTTAGCGGCACAGCAGTATGCGAAACAATTGATTCGATTTACACTAAGTAAAGCAAAATTTTTAGATGTTCACAGAGACCAATTGAATGAGCGCCAACTAAAAGTAGTGCTTAAAATGCTAGACAAAAGAATAGAAGGTTTTGAAGGAGGTATGACTGCCAAAAAGTACATGGCAATTACCAAAACCTCTAAAGCAACCGCCACCCGTGATTTACAAGATTTAGTAGATAAAGAAGTGTTTACTTCTATAGGAGCCGGTAGGGGTGTTAGGTATGAGTTAGTGATTGATTAGGCAGCAATTACAGTTGTTATAGCTCTTCTTTTAATAGTCAACTTTAAAATAGTACTACTGCTAAAAACAACAAAGTCGCTCTAAAGCGACTTGTATAATTGATCTTTTGCCGTTATTCAGGTGTTGTGCAACGGTTACCATTGTTCTACGCAGTTTTTTCTTTTTTAATTTTATACTTTACTTTATTTATCAATTCTTGATACTCTGCTAAACTCATTTTATTTTGGATTACATCATAAGCGTTTAATTTCCCTTTAAGTTCATTAATAATAGAAGTCTTTTTTGTGATTAGGAATTTACCTTTTAAGAATCTACCAATTTCTCTCAAATTATCATTTTCTTCCTGATGGAAATTTCCTTTATCATCCATATATATTCGTTCTTCGTTTTCGTAAACTCTTTTATTAAATAACGGTTCAATTTCATCACACTCTAAGATAAAGTAACTAAAATCTAAATCTCCAATTGATTCGAAATAAAGCGCTTTAGGTTTTAAGAAAATGTCATTTTCAATGAATAAATAATCTTGTTTAATCTCGATTTTATTAAAATCATTGCCACCACTTTTTGGGTAAAAGCAATGATTTAAATTGTCATATGATTCAAATATTATTTTTAAAACATTATAAATCTCCTTCAAGTCATTCCATTGACAACACAATGGAATTGAAACAGGAAAAATTCTAGTCAGTGCATCTTCCCACTCATATGGATTCCTCTCGTAATAATCATCATTGCTAGAATGCCAATATCTGAATTTTTCATTGAACTCTGAAGCTGTAGGTCTTTTTTGAGGGTCGTTATCTGTGGATTGTTCAAGAAGTCTATTTAATAACACAATTGAAAAATAATACCAATCTCCGATGTAATGCATTTTATTGATATTCACTTCTACAAAATTATCGATTGATATATTGCTATTTGAAATATACTGACCATCAAAGCCCAACCATTGTTCAGTTAAAATCATCCAAACAGTTTTTGCAAAAGAGTATATATCAGCTCTTTTAAATTCTGCGACAGACGAAATCCTTTTCATTTCTGGTGCTATTGTCCACCTTGGCCCGATAGATTCGTTTAATGCAGAAACCTTTTTTTCTTGGGAAAATTAGCTAATCTAAAATCTGAAAATACAGGTTTTCCGTCTATAATTAAAATATTATCAGGCTTTATGTCTCTATGGGTTATATCTTGTGAATGTAGATATTCAATAGCATCACAAAGTTCAAATATGATTTCAAATACTTCTTCTATTGTAGCAGTTTTGATAAATTCTTTGAAAGGGATGCCAATTGGCATTATATAGTATGGATAATCGTCTTTATTTAATTCCGTTGGAAAGTGATGTTCAATAATTTCAATTATCCCTTTTTTCTTTTTTAAACTGTTTAAAACTTCTATTTCACTTTTAAATCTTTCGTATTTTTTTTGATTTGATATTTTTTTAAACTTTTTTAGCAAAAAAATTACCTTCAGCATCTTCTACTTTGTAAACTATACCGTTACCACCTTTTCCAAGTTTTTTTTTTGATTTGATATTTCTTTTTTTCCAAGTTTTGTGTGGTTTTTCAAATTGCGTAGAACGGTAAATTGTATGAATAGTGGCAGATTTCGGGCTTCTTTCCTGTCAAACCGCTACAAAGATTGAGCGGGGTATAAACATTGATATTTAGCACTTTGCCTGCCATTACTTATACAAAATGTGTGTACCCAGCATGGGCATCTTTATCCTATCAAATATAGGATATTCATCTAGAGGATGCAAGTCCCTTATGGGCAGGGGTAACGCCTTGAACCATTAGCAAGTCGCAAGGTCGCTAGTTGTGAAGCTGGGACTGAAGGAAGCGAGCCTGCAAATTTCGGTACTGAGGAACACGAACCATATACCGAGGCTATGAGGTCGGATGAGTAGGCACATAACTGCGAAGTCCAAAATATCACTTTTAGATAAGTACCGAAGTAGTAGATATGGCAGGAATTGAAAGAAAGAAGATGTTCTTACCTGGGGAGGTCTCTATAGCTACGGGTTGGCATAGTGGAGAAGTCAGCAGCGGTCATAGTACTCGCAGTAAACGAGGTGTAATATTTTACACAGGTCTCACAAACGAGGAAGGACCGAACAATAACCTCTTTGAAATGTACTTAGGAGCTGAACTTGTGAATGGCTGTCCGAATCCCAATTAAGTTTGGTAGCCTAAGAATAAACTAGAAGATAGTTCAATTTGGTGTAAAGAGCGAGTTGAAAGATGGTTATTGAACCGCCGTATACGCGACCCTTACGTACGGTGGTGTGAGAGGCGCACCGTGGACTCATCGTTCACGGCCGTCTACTCGATTGGGCAACGTACTTTCTCTCGTTTACATAGTTTTCAAATACCGAAATGACATAAGAACAATATCCGCTAAGTTCTTCATATCTGCGATACAGATCGGATAAAGAAACCCTACTTCCAATCTCTGAAGCTGAAGAATTCCCATGAGCAATTGCATTCCTATTATCTACAATATCCTTTATTCTACCACCAATAGATACTTCATTTAAAATAGGAGCATCAATTCCAAAAGTTGTCCATATGCTTTCCAATTGTGCATATCTTATATTTTTTTAATCAGCAGGAAATAAACCACTTAATTAGTAGGAGATTTGGTTATTAATGAAAGACAAAAACTAATCTTGTTGTTTGCTTTCAGGAGGCCCTAAATAACTTGGTTTTAAACCACCTGCATTTATTACAAATTTTTGTATTACTACGCCAGGGTCTATGGCATATATTTTTAAAACATGAATACCGGCTTTTATATTTTTATGCTCAGACACCCGTTTCTTAATATGATCTGCTACCGATTTTGTCCACCATCCCGCATATTGCCAATCGGGTTTCATTTCGTCTTTATTCACGTTTACTATTTGTGGCTGTTCATCATCAATAGCAATAGCAAATTTTAACCCTTCCGTTTTCTGATAATTTTGTGTTGGTGAAAGATACGTCTCAACTCGTAGATCTCCATCTTCAAAAGTGGTGAATTGATATTCAGCCAAAGCCGTATTTTTATTTAGTTTCTGACGGTCTGCATTCATAGGCGTTACAACTATTGAAGAACCCGTTCGTCCTAAATTAGGTATCACTTCCCATGAAACGTATTTCCCTTTAGTATTGTTAGTGAAATGCTCGGCTTCAATAGCTACAATTCCGTTATTTTCTAAAAAACCAGAAGCTTTTGGCATTGCTGTTATAACAGGAACTTCTACCAAATAACGTTGGCCTTTACTCAAAATCTCTATATGCCCCATAGATACCCCTTTGGGAATAAGTGCCCAATCTATATGTACGGCTATTTTTTCGTTATATTGAATGGTTCCTTTAAATTCGGAAAGCTTAATCCATTTGTCTTTACTTTTAATTTGGTAGTTAAGTTCTTTATTTCCTCTATTAAAGATTTCTATATAATAAGTTTGATTATTCAATTGATCAAAAGGTGAAAAAGATTTACTATATAAACCATCACCCTCTACGCTAAAGCCACCCCATGCTGGTTCCGACCCGTATTCAATATAAAACCCAAGGGTAGCGGTATCCCGTACTTGAATATAAGAAACCAGCGGCATTTTATTTGCAGGCGGATGATTCCAACTGGTATATCCTATATGTGTTTGCGACATCATATGATTCCATTTTCCGTTCATCAACTCGGTATGAAATTTTTCTGTTAGCAATGCATCTTTTTCAAATAACTCAATAACTTCTTTTGCGTACCTATTAGCAACAGTAGCACCCAATTCTGAGTAAAATTTATTTTTAGCAGCGGCTATATACATTTCATTTAAATTGGCAGACATTTCTATAGGGTAATGAACAAGTTGTAAGTAAGCAGCTTTATAAACATCGGGTAACCTTGCCAATACGGCTTCGCTTTTCTGTGTCAATTCCTTAAACTCATTTAAAATTCTATCTGCCTCCCTGTAATTTTCCAGACTATACGTTTCTGGACTTAACATTTCAGGTGTTCTTCTTGCGTTATATTTAGTATACAAAGAAAGTAGTTCAGCTATTTCTGTAGATTGCATACCGCCAAACTGCTGTGTTGCCCATTCAAGGTAATAATTAGGAAGGTTTTGTGATGTTATACTCTTAACATCCCATGCCATGTCTAAAAAAAAGTTTATAGGGAGTTCCATAGGCTTTATGTCTCCCACATTTATTAACCACAACTCATCCACGCCCCAATCATAAGACAATCGCATCTGTTCCCATATCCGCTCTATTTGGCTTACGTTTTGCCATCTATAAGATACAGGAGACCCTACATAGTCTAAATGGTAATACATACCAAATTTACCGTTATGATCTTTCTTACTAGGAAGCATCCTAACATTTCCCCAATTATCATCACTAAGCAGTATAATAATATCATCATCTACACGCATCCCTTTCTCATAATACTCCTGAACTTCTTTATAAATTGCCCAGACTTGTGGAGTTTGTTTTGCCGGTTTTCCTGTAACGTCAGCAATAATATTGCGCTGGTCTTCAATAATAGTTTTAAGCAAGTCTATAGAAGCATCCTCACTCATGGCCTCATCACCATCTCCACGCATTCCTACCGTAACCACGGTTTCATAATTATTCATTCGCTTAATACCATTCTTCCAGAATTCTCGGAGCTGTTTTTTATTCGTTACATAATTCCATTCTCCCCCATCAAACCTGCCCCATTCGTCATGGGCTCGCATCATAGGTTCGTGATGACTGGTAGAAATTACGATTCCATATTCATCTGCTACTTTAGGATTTAACGGATCATCTTCAGCAAAAACTGTAGGTAACCACATGGCCGGCCATAAAAAATTAGCTTTGTTCCGGAGTAAAAGTTCATAAACCTTTTCATAGAACTTATGATTAAATCCTCCAAAATTTTCCTTTGCCCAATTTCTTAAAGCAGGAGATTCATCATTTAAGAATATTCCTCTGTATTTTACTGAGGGAGCATCTGAAATATATAAAAGAGGTTTTAAACTAATAAATTTACTTTTTAGGGGAGGCACATCTGCCCACCAATACCAAGGAGAAACGCCCATTTTTTCAGAAAGACTAAAGGTTCCAAAAGCAGCCCCTCTTCTATCGCTTCCTAAAATAACCAAAGCATTTTTAACTCCGGGGAATGGATTTTCAATCGTTTGAATAATAAAACGCTCCCATTCTCCTTTAATAGCATTAGCATCTATTTTACCCTGCTGAACCAACTTGTTGATTAATTCATTATTCCCTACAGTAGCTATAATAATTATGTTTTCGCTTTTAGGCATATCTGAAATTGTAGCTACCTGTGGTTTTATACCCGTAATTTTTTCAATATCACTCGAAAAAAATTCAGCAGATTTTTTCACCAGTATATTTTCAGATGAGTCGTACAAAATAGTTGCTTCTTCCGATGTAGTACTAATTGGAAAATAATTTTTTTCCTTTTCAGACGTACTTATAGTTATCTGAGCATAAAAAAGAGTAGGAAGTATAAGAAAAATGAATAAAAAATATTTCATGTTACAATAGTATTTTTTTATGTATAACCTTTACTTAGTAAAATATATATCACAAACGTTAAAGCATTGCTATTAGCTGTACCCTATAACTCTTTAAAAAGCTATAATTGAATATGGATGTTACCCCATGCTACTTGGCTATTAAGTAATCATTATTTCGTAGGTTTAAACAAAATTCTACGATAACTCGTTAAACTTGGGACTCCACTATCTGTGACTTCGCAAATAATATGAAATGTTTTATCTGCTGAATCGGCAGGAATACTAACCGTAGGTGTGGCAGTGTTACTATTGAGTATTTTAATATTTTTAGTATACGTTCCTGCCTCTGTTAAAACCCACCATTTAAAGGTTAAATTATCCCCATCAGGGTCAAATGACTCCGATGCGTTCAATGTAATTTGAGAACCTGCTATAGGCGTTTTTTGAATACATTGCAGCCCCTTTATTTTATCTACAATAACTATGGGATTTCTATTTCCGATTCCATCTTTTGCCCAATCCATACGGGCAGAAAAATTATTAAAAATAGCCGGATAAAAATATGCTTCGTATCTGCCCGAAATTTGGTTAGCTAAACTTGGAGAGTAATTTGTGTAAGCATACGTTTTTTTATCATCACTTATCATCCATTCAAAGTAGCCTCCCCAACCACCATATTGAGGATTTTCAGGATTGTTTAGTCCATTAGGTAGTACGTACAAAAAGGAAGGTGTATCTCCTTCTACACCATATTTATATTTTGGATATACATTCCCAAGATTCCCATGACCTTGAATATGGGCAGCATATTGATCCCAGTTTTGTCTTCCGGTTCCGTTCTGATAGCCCCAGGCAGATTCATCCCAAATAAAGAATAAGTTTTTGCCAAAAGTTTTACGCATCCATTGATGAGAGCTGATTTCATAAGAAGTCTTTTGCTCCCTATCCTGATCTGTAATTGTATAAAAGCGTATTTTTGCTAAAACTTTTTGAAGATATTCTGGGCTTAATGTATGTTTTGCTTTCCAAAGAGCCTGAGCCAATGTATTGCCACCACCCCAAGCCAATACCCAAAGAGGACGATCATCATTTTCCTGTGCCAATTTTAAAATTAAATCACTCCCATCAGAATCGTTTCCTTCACCTATAAACTCAAGCCCTCGATTCTTACTACCTTTAACAGTACGAGATCTTAGATAATCTGCGCTAGGCCAATACCCCAGAAACTGCTTTTCTTCATGCTTTTTGAACTTTTTTTGACCTGAACGTTTTATAAGGTTTGGAAAGTCTTTTTCATATGCATCAATAGCCTCATGGATTAAACCAAAAAAATCATCACGAGTTTTATCCAAACTCCACCCCGTTGTATATACAATGCCCTCAATTTCGAAAAGATCTGCATGAACTAACAACCTAACCAAAGACTCACTGTCATCTGTTTCCCAAGTAGATACATCTGTCAGTACAATAATTCTGGGTTTTAAGGAAGTTGTTTTAGAAATCGTTTGCGCATGAGAAGTGCCAATAATACATATGATGAAGAAGGAAAAAATGAATTTCATAGTTGAATAATTATTTACTAAAAAGTTTAATGAAAGAGTAAAGTTATTTATTTGAAGGCATCCTATCTTAACCGTGTGCAAAATTGTCATGAACAACTTTTCTCCATTTGTAAACAGACTGACCATACGTGCCTGAATACCTTTGCTGTGCTATATGCCGTAAATCACTTATAGAGCGATTATTTTTATTTTGCTTATTCGCCATATTTGCAGATGTTACAGTAAGTTCTTTAGAACATAGCAAAGATGTAATCATTGATTGAACATCATCTGAATCACTACGTTTCTCATTAGGTATATAACCTAGGTCACCCGAAATGATATCAATTGTAGAAAAATCTGTTAACATCACCATATGATTTTGCGAAAAACAGGCTCCACTCGTAATGATAAACATGAAAAATATCAACACTATCTTGTGAGAATTCATATAATTAGGATGTCATAAATAAATTATTTATAAATTTAAGCTCTATATTTTATATATAATCACTATATTACTATTAAAAAACATTGTATTCCGAGATTTATAGTACTTTTGACCATAACTGTGAAGATTTTAGTTCTTATGGTTATACATGTGAGTTGTGGAACCCTCGCCGGATGAGCAAACCAGATAGGCATAATGAGATTGAGATAAATTTTCTTGTTAAGGGCTCTTTAACCTATCTATTTCAAGACAAAAAGATTGTAATTCCGGCCGGTAGATTTACTGTATTTTGGGGACTGATACCACATCAGATTATTGATTTTAAAGAATTAAACCCCTATTATGTATGCACTGTACCCTTAGCCGAATTTCTTGATTGGAGACTTCCTGATAATTTTGTGGAACGAATATTACAAGGAGAGGTTTTAATTGAAGAGTCGGAACATTACGCTAAATTTGATGAGTTTCTTTATAAAAATTGGGTTTTGGATACTACTACAAAAACAGATAAAAGTGTAAGTCTGTTGGAAATACAGGCAAGATTAAACCGATTTGCTCAGGGAAATTTAGCCGCTAGCTCTAACAACCTCTCTGTTAACTCAAAAGGTATTTCCAAAATAGAAAAAATGGTTATTTATATTGCCCAAAATTATAACCGACAGATTAAAGTTTCGGATATTGGTGAAATAGTAGGTTTGCATCCTGATTATGCGAACTCGATATTTAAAAAAGCATTTGGACTAACACTTACAGCGTATATTATTGAAGAAAGAATTTCTCATATTAAACGAAGATTGATTACAACGAATCATCCTATTACTGAAATAGCTTTTGAAGGGGGTTTTAGTTCATTAGGTCATTTTAATACAATGTTTTTTAAAATCAATAAATGTACCCCAAGAGAATTCCGAAGAAGATACAAGAATTAAAATAAAGTAGCATCACGCCGTTGTATATGCTATTTATATTTAGTGAATGTTAGTAGCTTCCCCTTAAGGTGTACAAATACCCTCGTTGTAACCTATCGGTTAATCTATAATAAGTTCTATGCATGGTTTTAAAATGTGCTGTTCTTTCTCTATTTTACATACTGCTAACCAATAGATTTTTCTATCTTTCAATTAAATCTGAGAAGTACAGAGTTTAATTGCGATTGTAGACTAAACTATTTCTAGACAAGTCTTGGAGCATTTCATCTCAATTATTGAGTAAACATAATCTTTTATTAACTTAATATAATTGGGTAATACTGTTGTCTTATATAATTTTAAAACAAACTACTAGCTGGTAAAACCGTCAAGTAGTTTAATAATAATTGTTATTTCAAGACAAGTCTTGAAATATGTAATCTCGAGGATCGAGTAAACACCCAACAATGGCAACCATACTTAAACGAAGAGTCACCAATAATGATAATGTAATAAAGTGCTACGATAAACTAGATACACTTTTAACATCTATCAATGAAAAAGAAATACCCGAAAAGCTACAGAACGTTTTCAATAAAAAAATAACTACCATTAATAATTTCTCTGGAGACGATAAAAAGTTTATCAAAATAATGAACACATCGTACGTAGAAATAGTACAACTGCTAAAAACCGAGCTTAAGATGGTACCTAAAAACTATTATATGACTATAGGTATATCATTGGGTATAGCTGCTTCTAGCTTACTCATCGGTATTATAACTTATAAGGCTAGCAGCAATCCGTTGGGTATTGCATTAGGTGTGCCATTTGGACTCATAATAGGTATGGTCATTGGCATGTACTTTGATAAAAAAGTAAAAGCAAAAAACCGACAACTGTAAAAATAGATCCCTATCCTTAAACCTCTCATTTCAGCAATAACAAATGTTTGTATGTTTTACAGATATCATTTGAAGTAGTATTGACAAATACAACAACTTCAAAATTGTTGAAAAATATAGTATCTTAGACATAAAATAAATTCGCCATGGAATTATCTAAAAGAGCAAAAAAATATCTAGACTCTTTAAAAAGAGATAAAAATTATTCTTCAGGAAAAAAATCTACTACTGCCTATTTAGAAGCGCAATTAGGTTCTGATTTCGAAGAATTTATAAAGTTTCAGGTTAACTACTCGGGCTATAAATTCACCATTAAAAAGGCGAAACACCATAATTTTTCGGCAGAGTTATTTACCAGAAAACAGGTTAAAAAAAACAAACCTATTGAAGTTGAAAAAATGGGCGACAGACTAATTGCTATGTGTGGGTATCACCTATCTGCGCCTTTTAGTTTTTTTATAACTGATAAAGGCGAATTCTGTACGCTAGACGATACCGATATGCCCCACATTATCCACTCGTCATTCGAAAAATTTATTGAAACATACGCTCTAAAAAACAAACATTATAAGTATACCGAAACACCATACTACACCGTTAAAAACAGCAAACTGTTAGAAGAAGTAATGAGTGAAGACTTTAAAGTACTACCTGAATGTTCTGATGACTATTCCACTTGGTGGAAAAAAGGTAAAATTATTGCTGTTAAAGGAATTTGGTTAGACCAGCCTGTTTCGTATTTTCATGTATATAGCGAAGATTCAGACGCCGGTGAAGCACTTGTTCAGCTTTTAAAGGATAAAGAAATATTGGAATAAATATATCTTCCTTTTATAAAACAACGTTAATTTTATAACCTTCCCAATTTTTTAAAATGAAATACCTATTTATACTTTGTTGTCTGCTGATAGTTTCTTGTAAAAATCAGGAAGAAAAAGTTACTACAGTAGCACCTCCTGTTCACTTTAAAGTTCCGGATTCTAATTATGTAATCCTACCATACAATAACAAAGAAAGCTTTCCATTTAAAAACGCTACCACATCCTCGTTAACTACAGAAGAACTCATTACTACTGAAGAAATTCTAGAAAAGGCCGTAAAGAAATATAACCGAAATGCTTCTAAAGAATATAATACATTCCCTCTAAAAAAATACAAAAGACAGTATATTTCGGTACTTACTAACCAAGGTGAAAAAGAGGTATACATAAACTTTTTTTGCGATGACCGGGAATCAGAAGATTGGAAATCTCAGCATATAATGGTTCATGATGGTGGTCCTTGTTACTTTAGTATTAAAATAAACCTTACTACTAAGAGATATAAAGATCTTATGGTTAATGGCCATGCATAAATAGTTTAACTAAAACCCACCTTTTTATTACTAACTAATCAATAAATTAAAAATATAACAATAAGATTACCCTATTTTTAGTTATAATTATTATATTCAGCTGCTAAGTAAATTTTCCCTGTCCTCTTCAAACTAAAAGCCGCATAATGCAGCTATAAAATGGTTTGTTATATTTTAAAATATAACCTATGGAAATACATACATGTTTAGCATCTATACACATCGATAAAACGTATATAACTAACACATATTGGACAGCTCCTAAATACGAGCTGCTATATAAATGTGCCATCCAAACTTCTGTAAAAAACCGTACTTTTATACCTCGCTATGAGAATTATTGTACATCCCATATAGTAAATCTGATGCCTTTTATTTTAGAACAATCTAATATCAGCTATATAAACAACAACAACGTAATTAAATCAATTAAACACAAACACTATTACGTATGAAAAATAAAAGTTTTCTATTCCTAACAATGTTCCTTGGCTTTTGCTCGGTTATTTTGTTAACCAATCGTACCTTACCGCTTCCCGATTGGACGGCGGCATTATGTATGTTATTAGCAGTAGCTTCTTTAGTAGCTCACTTTATTTTCTTTGTAAAAGATAAAGAGTCATCTTAACTGTTATCTTTTACAAAAGAAAACATACCAACACCACATCTTTTAAAACAAACACTAACGCTACTTTTTGGCAATTATAAGTTGTCAAAAAATAGCGTTTTATATCCCGTTACTCACGCCCACTAATATTTCAAATCTAGTTTCAAGTATTTTACCAAAAGTTGTAAAACCAAAGCCTATAAAAAATAGTATCTTTAGCCCGTAATTAAACCATAGTTATGCAATTACCCGAAGGTAAAAAAATATATTTTGCTTCCGACAATCATTTAGGAGCACCTAACAAAAAAGATAGTATCGTACGTGAACATAAATTTGTTCAGTGGTTAGATGAAGTTAAAAAGGATGCTGCCGCAATTTTCTTATTAGGTGATTTATTCGACTTTTGGTTTGAGTATAAAACAGTGGTTCCTAAAGGCTTTGTTAGGGTATTGGGTAAACTTGCCGAGATTTCAGATGCGGGTATTCCTATCCATTTTTTTGTTGGTAATCATGACTTATGGATGAACAACTATTTTGAAGAAGAGCTAAACATCCCTGTATATCATACGCCGCAAATTTTTACCTTTAACAATACTTCCTTCTTTATAGGACATGGCGATGGATTAGGCCCTGGAGATAAGGGGTATAAACGTATGAAAAAGGTATTTACCCATCCGTTTTCTAAATGGTTATACCGCTGGCTACACCCAGATATTGGGGTACGCTTAGCGCAATACCTATCGGTAAAAAACAAACTCATTAGTGGCGATGATGACGTTGTATTTTTAGGGGAAGAAAACGAATGGCTGGTACAATACTGCAAACGTAAATTAGAAACCAACCATTACGATTATTTTGTATTTGGGCACCGCCATTTACCTATGGAAATTCAGCTTAAAGACACTTCTAAATATGTAAATTTAGGCGACTGGATTTCGTACTACACCTATGCCGTATACGATGGTACAACACTAGCATTAAAAGAATACTAGAAGTCGTACTTACGCTCTATTGCAAACCGTAGTAAATCTGTTTTACCATGTACATTTATTTTTCTAAGTATATTTCTACGGTGGGTATCTACGGTACTTTTACTTATAAATAGCACTTCCGCTATTTCATACGAAGTTTTGCCCTGCCCTATTAATCCTAAAATCTCCTTTTCACGTCTGCTTAGAATAATTTTTTCCTCAGAGTTTTCATCTCCAATAATTATTTTATCGTCAAAGAAATGCTTTCCTTCATTCACACTAAAAATAGCGCTTAGCAGCGTTTTTAAAGATGAGTTTTTCATTACATAGCCAGAGGCACCTGCGGCTTTCATTTGCGTAATAGCCTCACGCTGATCGAACATACTAAAAGCAATCACTTTTACCTCTGGATATAATTCTTTAATTTTCTGAGTAGCTGTAATACCATCACACTTAGGCATACGTATATCGGTTATAACCATGTCGGGTTTTAATTTAACCACAAGGTCTATAAGCATTTCCCCGTCATTGGCTTCACCAATAACCTTAATTTCTTTTTCGTATTCTAACGATAACTTTACGCCATCTATAAGTGCCTGATGATCTTCGGCGATTACAATTCGTATCATAACGGAATATCTATTATAATAGTAGTACCTTTATTTTTAGAAGAGTCAATTGTAAAAGTTCCCCCTAATTGTTCTACTTTCTTTTCTATATTTTTTAAACCAATACCCGAACTTTCTTTATTCAATAACTGAGGATCAAAACCTACACCATCATCCTCAATAATAATATTTAGCTGGTGATTATCATGCTGTGTTAAGTATATATTAACCTCGTTTGCTCTAGAGTGTTTAATAATATTAGAGCACAGCTCCTGTATCATTCTAAACAATACAATCTCTAAACTACTCTCTAATCGGTTATTTAATCCAAACGGAATTACACTAAATTCCAACTCATTAATCACGCTCATTTTTTCGGCCATTTTCTTAACGGCTATCAACAATCCTTCTTTACCTATAACCCCTAAATTTTTAAGGTGCGATATATTACGTACCTGCACATAGGTTTCGTTAATCAGTTCTTCTGTTTTCTCAAAAAGCTTTTTAGAACTATTATCTTGTATCTCGCGTTTCCCGAGTGTATTAAAATTAAGTTTTAAAGCCGATAATAAACTTCCTAAATTATCATGTAAATCGTTTGCTATTCGCTGGCGTTCTTTCTCTTGGCTTTCTAACATTACATCTATCTCGTTAAGTTCTTGCTCCCGTAACATGGTTTGCATCTTCTGGGTTTCAATCGCTTTTTCCTGCTCTGCAATTTTTCGTTTTTTGGTAGTATAATTATACCCAAGGAAACTAATAATAAGTAATAGCAATAAAGCAATAGCAGTACTCACTAAAAAGATTCTATTTATTTTTAAATCACTTGCCAACATCTGATTCTCCAGTTCCTTTTCAGCTGTTTTGTATTTGGTTTCAATATCTTTTATAGCTTTTTTCTGTTCATCAACTTTTATAGAGTCCATATATATTTTCTCTACCTCATAAGACTCAAGCGCTTTTTTATAATCACCCATAGCTCTATAGGTATCCCCCCAATGTCTATATAAATATGACTTTACAGCTAATTTAAATTCATCTAACTTTGAGGTATCTACAATTGCATATTGATCAAGTGCCTTTTGATACTTTTTCTGCTTTGTATACACTACCGCTCTATTCTGTCTTATCACAGCCTGCCACGATTTTCTATCGTATTTTTTATAGATACGCATAGCTTTATCATACATAATCATCGCAGAATCTAATTCCATAACCTCATCATCACTTGCTAACACCGCTCCCAATCCATTATATATCCTGCCTTTCAAAAATTCATCATCAGTATACTCAACTTCTTTTAAAGCTTTTTTAAAATACTCTAATGCCAATTCAGGTTGCTCATTGTAATATATACTTCCTAATTCTCTATAAGCCCTACTCAGTATCACATGATTATTTTCTTTTTCAATACTCTTCAAAAATTCATCAAAATAAATACGAGCCTCATCAATATCATCCGTATTATTAGCTATGACAGAAACAATAGTTAAATTAATATCCTCTACTTTATTAAGACTATCTATACTCTTAAATAGATCTCTAGAACGCATGAGATGATGTATCTCATTTGACTGTTCATTTTTTGACCTATAAATTTTTGATAACAAATAATTGTACTCCGCTCGCTCTGAAACCGTAAAATCAATAGTGTCTATAGATTTAGATATTTCTATAGCTTCTTTATAATGACCATTATTTATAATTTGATCAAGCTCCTCTAACTCTACCCTCTGACCAAAACACGAAATGGCAATGATACCTAGTACCATTGCCATATAATATTTTATACAAATTACGTTACTTAAAACGTGCATCCTCCAGTTCTTAATGGACCTCCACTCCCATCTTTTGGGTATACCATTGATGCAAAGTCATTACTTTCAATATTAGTTAAAATGTTTGTACGTATTGTACTTAAAGTAGTTAATCCTCCTTCGTTAATATCAAAATTATCTTCATGTAAAGAAATCATATATACATCTGTTGCAGGAGTAATTCCTTTTAAGCTAATACCAACTCCAAGAGGGTCTGATACATCTTTAATATAATCAATTTTATTTCCAGACACCGACTTTAAATCTATTTTATCTGTACAATATTGATTTAATTTACCCACAGTTTCTCCAGTCACTTTTAATACTCCTAAAAGTACATAATAAGTATTAATACCATTGGATACACTTAAATTATAAAAATCTTCATATACATAACTTCCTCCACTTTTTAAATCAGGAAGCATTGTTTTTACATCTACCGTAGTAAGTGAAGCGTCTAATAATCCGCAAACTTGTAAAACTTTCATAATTTTTTTATTTTATTTATTAAAATGATTGCCTTAAAATTATATAACACAAGTATCTAAAAATATTATCATTAAAAAAATACCTATAAATAGGTATTTTTTATACTTTTTAAGATATCACTTTTTTCTTATTTTAACACTAGGCAACCAAATATTTATTTCTTTGGCAGAATTTCTACGAGTTATAAGCATAGGAGCAAAAACCCCTACAGATAAGGCTAGTAATACAAACATAGTTTTTAAACCATAACTAACCGTACTATACAATAACTCATTAAACATATTAGTATTTACCATGTTACTTAAATTAATTACGCCTTTCATGGTATGATAAGCATACGAGCCCGGTACCATAGGTATTACCGCTGGTATAGCAAACACAAACGGAGGCGAATGTCTAAAATGCGCTGCATAAATACTTAGAAAACCTACCAATACCGCTGCGCAGAGCGTACACAACACTACATTTAATTGATATTGTAACAATACTAGTTTAATGGTTCCTCCAAGCGCTGCCATCACAAATATAGGTAGTAATGTTCTGCGCGGTACATTAAACAAAATAGCAAAACCAACGGCAGCAATACCAAACCAAATCCAATTTTCTGATACTATCGAAACATCCATACCTACACTAAATTATAAATAAACAATCCTAGTATTAATCCGGCCGCAATGGCAAAAGAGATGGCAAAACCATTTATACCTCTTATTACTCCGTTTAAAGAATTACCATCCAAAATATCGGAGGTACAATTGATAAACGGAATTCCGGGTATTAAATAAAGTATGGCGGTTATATATGCCATATTATCGTTTTTATATGTAAATAAATTAGCTAACCCTCCGGTTATTAATGTTGTAGTTAACGCTGCAAAAAATACTCCAAAATAGGCATTCACTTGCTTTTTACCCATTTCTTGTTTTACAAACAAACCAACAAATGCTGCCAAAAATACAACGCTCATTTCTATCACTCCACCACCCGACAATCTGCAAAAAGAACTACATGCCAGAGCAACTACACCTAGTATTAATAACCTAGGATAATGGGGTAACACTTTTAATCGTTCTACTTCCTCGCCTGCTTCCGCTAACGATAACTGCTCTTGAACAATTTGCCAGCTTAACCTACTAATACCACTTACAATTCTAAAGTTTGGCACAAAATTATAGGTTTGTTTTAATTGGTTAAACACCTGTTCTTCTGCTTTGTTATGCAGCGTAAGCATAATAGCTCGGTGTGTAATAAGGTAATCTGCTTTGTAACCGTAACTGTCGGCAACTCTTTTAATGGTAAGTCTAATACGGTTGGTATTAGCACCACTACTCATTAATAGGGCTCCTATTTCCAACAACAACGTACCCGTTACTAGAGGTTCATTTTTATTCATTATAAACAATAAAATTTATGTACGTTAAATCGCTTATGAAGTATGTGCCTATAAGCTCGTTGTGTTAAGAATTGATGGTAAAATTACGCCTAAATTTACTATTGAAATAGTACTAAAATCATATTCTATTAGATAAACTCAATAATCAAGATTAAATGGTTCGTGGGCTTACCAATAGTTTATGCTTCTTTATGATGTTCTTCTACATCCTTACGTAAATCTAATTTCCCTAATGAAGGCACCGCCCCTAAAGTAGCCAAGACAGTAACCAACGTCATACATCCTCCAAAAACAACCGCCGTAACCGTTCCCATTAGTTTTGCTGTAAATCCGCTTTCAAAAGAACCTAATTCGTTAGACGAACTAATAAAAATGGAATTCACAGAAGCTACACGACCCCGCATATGATCGGGTGTACGTAACTGTAAAATGGTTTGACGAATGACCATGGAAATCCCATCGGTAACACCACTTAAAAACATTGCAAAAACAGATACATAGAAGTTGGTTGATAAGCCGAATAGTATAATACTTATTCCGAAACCAAAAACGGCTATTAGTAATTTCTTTCCGGTGTCTTTATATAACGGAATAAAGGCACTGATAAACATTGTTATTAGCGCTCCAACTGCAGGTGCTGCCTCCAATATACCAAAGCCTTTAGAGCCCACATGTAATATATCTTCTGCAAATACAGGTAATAAAGCCTTTGCTCCACCAAAAAGCACCGCAAACATATCTAAGGCTAAAACCCCTAAAATAATTTTGTTCCTAAGTACAAAACGTAGCCCCTCTGCTAACGATTCGAATACCGATTCTTGTTTCCCTTCTGTCTTTTCTTTACGCTCAACGGGGCGTCTTTGAATTCCAAATGCAGCAAACAATCCTATTAAAATAAATCCTAACACAGCTGCTAACGACCAATGTGTTCCTATTCCATGAATAAGCAGCCCTCCTAATGCGGCTCCGCAAAGTAAACTCACCTGCCGTGTAGAACTATTCCATGTGGCAGCATTGGGATATAATTTTCTAGGAACAATTAAACCTAATAAGGAAAATACAGTAGGACCAATAAAGGAGCGTACAAAACCCCCTAAAAAAACAAAGAAATAAATTCCGTACAGTTTAATTTCTCCAATCCATGTATCGGAAAACGAAGGCAAGGTTAACAAAAATAATCCAGCACTTATAAAAGCAAAGCCTAAAATTACTTTAATTAGTAAGTTGCGTTTCTCACTTCTATCTACTACAGACCCAGCAAAAAGCGCCATTAAAATAGCCGGCACAACTTCTACAAAACCAACAAAGCCAAGTGATAATGGATCTTTAGTAAATTGATATACCTCCCACTGGATAATCACAAACTGCATTGTCCAAGCAAAAATTAGCGCAAAACGTACCAATAAAAATAAATTGAACTCTTTATAGCGAAGCGCCGCCCAGGCATCATGTTTTTCCATAGTGTAACATAACAGAGTAAACTACTTCGGGGAAATTCTACGAAGCATTATTAAGAATTATCTAATCAAAAATACTGAATATCTTACGGAAAAAATGAACCAATTATATTTTTGTAGAATTACTAATTTTTACATATTTTTTTTAAATATACCTCTAAATCTACCTTAAATAAAGCACCCTCTATCAAGTCTGCTATATCGGTTAATTCTTCATAACTTACAGCTATATCTAACTGTTCTACAGGAGTATGTAATAGCATCGACCTACAATCATTCATACAATCGAATGAGTAATCGTTAATAGTTGAAAAGGCATCATCTACACATTTTTTAAAATGATTTAACTCATCATAGGTAAGATAAAAACCTAAATCTCTAAAAATTACTTGAATTTTTTCTGTGATAATATGTTGTGGCTTTTCCCACATAAAGGCAATGCCTAAATCATTTCTGTGAAGTATATGTATATTCTTATTCATATGCTCTAGTATCTCATCAGATTCAAATATACAAATTATTTAAAATCATTCTAAATAATTAACATATCTTATGTAGTCATTATTCCACCAGTACTTTACGAATAACTACTGTGTCATCAAACTCTAGCTTTAACATATAAATTCCTTTAGTAACACTATTAAGTCCCATAATATTTACATCCTTTTTGCTACTATTGGTAACTTGGATTACTAATCTGCCATTAACATCGTACAACGACACCTGTTTGCAAATTTTACCTTGATCATTTGAAATGAATAATTTATTAGTAGCCGGATTCGGGTAAATATCTACCATAAAAGTATCCACTTTATCTATTCCGTAAGTGCAGCCTTTATTTGTCATAGAAGGTTGCGAACAATACGAACCTGAAATACTTCTTGCATGTATATCGTTGCCACAATCAACATCGTATGCACTTAATACCCTACTAACTTCTCCCTGCCCTAAATTATAATGCATTACCTCATTCGTATTTATTACATGACTCAATAGTCTGCCATGACCTAATTCGTGCAATGCTATACTTTCAAAATCGTATTGAGATGAAGATGGTTCTGAATTACCAAAATACCAATAAGCCCCATCATCAAAACGTAAATCTATTTCGCTTACATACCACTGTAGCGTGGATCCTACATAACAACCTGAACTACGTACTGTGGTTCTACCTAGTATACCAACCGGGAGTTCAAAATCAGCATCAAAGCGCACTACATTCACCCCGTCAGAAGAGGTTGCGTCTATAGTACTGGTCCCTCCTAATTTCCAATTCATATCGGTTTGGCATGTCCAAATATTCATAGCCTTAGTAAATGCACTTACAGCATCAGTATTCATAGCAAACATACTGCTAAACATAAACTCATATCCACCTGTACCATTATCATTTATATGCTGATTGGGATATGCTATAGGTAAACCAGGACTCAAAACATCATTTAAAATAGTCGTTTCAGCATAATTTACATTTAGCGTCTCCGAAGAATTAATAGCAGTTCCATTATTTCTTACCACCTGCACCACTCCATCACCTGCACGTGTTGGCACCTCCACTTTTATCTCGTTGTTAGACCAACTTATTATTTGAGAATCTAAAGCAGCATATGTAGTATTTCCCCCTGTATCAGCATCTTTAAATCTAATCTGTCCTTTATTAGACCCAAAACCAGAACCCGATATAGTAATTGCAGATTGTGTACCTGCAGTAACAAATTGAGGTGCTACTCCATTTATTGCAAGGGCGTCAAAATTATCATCAGGGGTTTCAGCAAAAGAGCCACCAATAGTGTGTCCAAAAGTTCTGAAACCAATACCTTGCTTTCCCGTAAATTTATTAATATCAGCCGTCAACCCTTCAATGCTATATTGTTTAACCGAATTACAAGCTAATTCTGTAACCGCATCAAACTGATAATATCCTTGCAAATCACTATACGCATAAAATACATCTTCATTAAAATTCTCTGTTAACTCTAAATCACTAGGAATCAACATAAAAATACCATAATCCAATTTATTTAAGGAAAGAGAAGGCGAAACCGTTTCTGCTTCTAAGCCAACGCTACCACCGGCAGTAATAACTTTAACTTTTACTACATTTTTTCCCTTATACACTTTGGAAACCTGAACCGTATGAACCGTGTAAATATTAGCATAATTAGCATCCCATATACCTTTACTATCCAATACTTTACCTTCTACTATAACAACCGCCTTATCTAACTGCTCTCTTAAACCTACCTCATAGGTAAGCTGAGCATTACTATACTGCACTAACAATACAGTTAAAGCCATTGAGAAGAATATGGTATAGCGAGTAAAGTTCATTTCTTGGAGTTTGAAACCCATCTATACAGAAAGGCCTTTGCTTTAGTTAGTATTGGTTATCAGGTTCTTAACAAATATAAGATTTTTTTTATACCACCCTATACATATTTTGTTATAAAACACGAATTAACATTATGACAATACCACAACACTCTTGTTAAAACACTAGATTTAAGGCAAATAATTATAAAATATTTTCAAAAAACACTCTAGAAATCTGAAGTTTTATTTTAAATCCTTAACCCGTAACTGCAAACTTACTGCCCCCTGCCATTCATTTTCATCAATGGTATAGGCCAAGGAAAAAGGCCGTTTGTTGGTAATTAAAGAATACTTATCACCCAATCCAAAACCTATAGCAGTCAAGCTTTTACGTTCGTTGGGCAAAGGTGCATCTAATACTAAACGTAAATGGTCTCCGGTTTCTCCTACGGGTTTCCCCCAGCCGGTATCCGTTACTTGTTCGGTCATAAACACAGGCGTCATGTTCATAGGACCGAAAGGGGCAAATTGTTTTAGGATACGGTAGAATTTAGCCGTTACTGCTTCTAATGGCAACACGGCATCAATTTTAATTTCGGGGGTTACTAATTTGGCATCAATAGTAGCTTTTACCACTGCTTCAAATTTAGCTTTAAACGCCTCGTATTTTTCGGGTAATAAAGTAAGTCCTGCAGCATATTTATGCCCCCCAAACTGCTCTATACAATCGGCACACGCCTCTAGTGCATTATACACATCAAATCCAGGAACGGAGCGCGCCGAAGCCGCTAACTTTTCCCCGCTTTTAGTGAACACCAAGGTAGGTCTAAAATAGGTTTCGGTTAACCTGCTGGCCACAATACCAATAACTCCCTTGTGCCAGCTTTCATTGTATACTACAGTAGTGCTATGGTTTTCCTCCTCTAATTCGATTATCTGAGCCAGGGCTTCCTGTGTAATTTGTTCATCTAAACTACGGCGGTTCGCATTGTACTCTTCTATATCTTTGGCAAAAAAAGCAGCCTGTGCCGCATCGGTTTCGGTAAGTAAGTTTACCGCATGCTGACCATGCTCCATACGTCCGGCAGCATTAATGCGGGGTGCTATTATAAACACCACATCAGTAACGGTAAGTTCTTTTTTCTTTAATTCGCCAATAAGTGCTTTAATACCAACTCTCGGAAAACTGTTAATTACCTTCAGCCCATAATAACAAAGCACACGATTTTCTCCTGTGATAGGTACAATATCGGCAGCAATAGCGGTAGCTACCAAATCAAGATACGGAATTAAATCATCTATAGTTTGATTTCTATTAGCTGCTAGGGCTTGTATAAGTTTAAACCCTACACCACAACCACACAACTCGTCATAGGGATAATTACAATCCTCCTGCTTAGGATCTAAAACCGCCACTGCATTTGGTACAGTATCTCCTGGTCGGTGGTGATCACAGATTACAAAGTCGATTCCTCTTTCGTTGGCATATGCCACTTTCTCTACAGCTTTAATACCACAGTCTAAAGCTATAATTAAAGAGATATCATTATCATACGCAAAATCTATTCCCAGATAACTTACACCATACCCTTCATTATATCTATCTGGAATATATGTTGCCACATTAGGATAAATACTCAGTAGATAGCTACTCATTAACGATACCGCCGTGGTACCATCTACATCATAATCGCCATACACTAATATATTCTCACCATTTGCTATGGCTTGTTCTACACGGTTTACAGCTTTTTCCATATCCTTCATCAAATATGGATTGTGTAAATGACTTAACTGAGGTCGAAAAAAATCACGAGCCTCCTCAAAGGTTTCAATACCACGTTGCACTAAAAGAGTAGCTACAAAAGTAGATACTCCTAGAGCTTCTTGTATGTGTTGTACTTTGTTAACATCAGCTTTAGGTTGCAACGTCCAGCGCATGAAAAGAAAATCTTATTTATTTTTGGCAGGATAATAATGAATATTAATGGTAACCTCAGCAAACTGACGAAACATTTCCATTACTCCACAATATTTTTCTACCGATAAATCTACGGCTTTCTTTAACTTTTTCTCGTCTAAATTGCTCCCAAAAAACTCATAGTTTACGGCAACAGTTTTATAATATTTAGGGTGTTCTTCGGTTAGTTCGGCTTCGGTCACAATATCAAACGCTTCTACTTCTAACTTCATTTTTTTAATTAACGAAGCAATATCTAATCCACTGCACCCTGCCAACGCAGATAGCATTAACGCTTTTGGTCGGTACCCCTCTCCATGTCCGCCACTTTCTTCTCCTGCATCAATGGTTAAGTTCAACCCGCTTGGGTTATCACTTTCAAACTTCATTTCGCCTAACCACTTTGTTGTTACTATATTTTTCATACGTATTTTTATGTTTTGGTAGTACAAAGTTACGGAAGTATTACGAGATTAAAAGCAATAGAAACCATAAGCTCTTTTTGTTAAAAAAGCCCCCAACACCTTCAAATTAACTAATTAACAATCTAAACTAAAGAAAAAACGTATCTTTAAGTACTTTAATAAAATACGATCTAGAGCATTCCCTCATTGAAAAGGGGTGTTCACTAACTATAGCTTTTAAAATATAGGTATTACTACTAGCTTTATGGTAACAAAAAATATCAGTATTATGAAAACATTATCTATTTCTAAAAGTATGCAAATATGTATGGCAGCAATACTATTTGTTATTACAGTGCTTTACACCAATAAGGCACAAGCACAAACTACCACTGCGGAGGAACATACCATTGAACGTACCGTTAAAGGTATTATTAGTGGTACCGATGGTCCGCTAAAAGATGTCAATGTATTTTTAAAAGGCACCATCACAGGAACCACTACTAATGGCAAAGGCGAATTCACATTTCCTACTCCATTAAATACTGGAGATGTTTTAACATTTAGTTATTTAGGGTACACTACTAAGAACGTTAAAATTAAAAAAGACACTACATTTATAGCGTTATCACTAACCGAAGAGTATGTAGAGTTTGTTGGGGCACCTAATAGCAACCAGCCGTATAAATCGAAACAACAAAAATCTCTTGAGGAATAAATTTTGACAACAAAAATACTCTTCTACCTTAGTCTGTTCGTTTTTGTATGCAGTATTCAGGCACAACAGTCCGATTTTGCAACTATCGACTTTACCAAAGCCGATAGCCTGGCCAAAGCTTACAAAAACGAACAGCTTACTAATATTCCTGAACTTACCAAAAAACTCACCTCCGGACTCACCACCGATGTAGAGAAATTTAGAGCTGTTTACAAATGGATTTGCACCAACATAGCTAACGATTATGGCTTGTACGAGCAAAACATGCATAAAAGAAATAAGTTTAAAAACGATAGCAGTAAACTAAAGCAATGGAACCGTAAGTTTTCGGCAATTTCTTTTAAAAAGCTTAGCAAACACCAACGGGCAATTTGTACCGGATATGCGTATTTACTACAGCAATTTTCTTTAGAAATTGGCATCCCCTGCAACATCGTACATGGCTACGCGCGTACTAGCACTACCTTTATTGATAAAGACAGTTCTCCTAACCATTCATGGAATGCAGTATGGCTAAATAACCAATGGTATTTGTGCGACCCTACATGGGCTTCGGGTGTACCCGACCCTAAAACCGGCACCTTCTCTTTTTATTATAATAATGGCTTTTTTATGGCCGAACCTCAACTCATGGCTATCAATCATTTTCCGGTAGATACGCAATGGCTTTTACTTAAGGAAAACCCTCCTACTTTTACTAACTTTCTAGAGGCTCCTATTTTATATGGTAATACTTTTGAGTATCTCTCCAATTACAATACACCTGCTAAAATGCATTACGAAATTGAGAAAAACGACTCTATTGTGTATCAGTTTACGCTTAAAAAACAAGTGAACTCCAAAGACATTAGACTGTTTATAGATGGAGGTAATGGCCCCAAAGAAGTAACACCAGAACACATCTCTATACACAACAATACCGTTACCCTAACACACTCCTTTAACAAAAAAAGTTTTTACGATGTACATCTATATATAGAAGACCATATTATCTCTACTCATACCATTAAGGTTCATAAATAAAAAACAAAAATATGGGAAGACGTAATTTGGTAGTATTAAAATAATGTAACGTATACATAGGTTTATGTTCCTAAATAAAAACCTGTATCCCAACTTAAAATGTAACGTTACCTACGTCTTCCCATAAAGTCAAGCAATTAATGCTCTTCCTTTAACCAACTAAGCAATTTGTTCCCTCCTAAACGTTAAGAATCAATTATAAGCCTACACACCCCAGTTTAAGCCGATTGATTCTAACTGAATTAGGAGATAGTAAGGTAGTAAACTAACACCTATTTTGCAGATTTATTTGTGGTACTTTTTACTTTTTACACTGTTTTATTTACTGGTATAAATACTACAACCAACGCCTTACGTCTATCATATACTGAAGATACTCTTTGCCAAAAGTAGCTGCTAACATACGTTCTTCTATTCGAATTACTCCAAAACGTAACGCCACTAAAAACAACCCTACTAATGGTAAGGCTAATACATTACGAGAATACACCGACAGACCAAAAATCAAAAAGGCCAAACCTATATAAATTGGATTTCTACTATATTTATAAAAACCTGTTTTAAGCAAGGTTCTAGAGGTCTTCCACTCTAAGGTGGTTTTATGTTTTCTAAACAAATACACCGTACTAACCATAATGATTAAACCAATTAGCACAAATAAAAACCCTGCATAATTATACGGATACGGCAACAGGTTATACGCTGGCAAATACCGTCGTAAAAAATACATAGCAACCACACAGTAGGTAGTTAACACCGGAGGAATATAGAATATTTTTAAATAAGAGCTTTTCACTTTAGAAAGATACGTCTATATTTTAAAAATTCTAAATTTAGAAAGTAGTACCTACTCGCTTTCTCCATCATTTTTGTTACTTTTAATCTTTAAATATAAGATTATGTACACCGTTACCGGAAATTTTGTAGACATCCCTAATAAAGCCATATATCCGGCACAAGTAACCACTGAAGACGGTATTATTCAATCTATAGAAAAAATAGACGCTACCGTAACTAATTACATTTTACCCGGCTTTATAGATGCCCATATTCATATTGAAAGCTCTATGCTGGTTCCTTCTGAATTTGCACGCCTGGCAGTACTTCACGGTACGGTAGGCACCATTTCTGATCCGCATGAAATTGCCAATGTATTGGGTACCGAAGGGGTTCATTTTATGATTGAAAACGGGAAAAAAGTGCCGTTTAAATTTCATTTTGGAGCCCCGTCTTGCGTACCAGCTACCAATTTTGAAACAGCAGGCGCAGTAATTGATTCCGATGGTATTAAAGAATTATTGGAATCTCCAGATATTTACTATTTGGCGGAAATGATGAACTATCCTGGTGTTTTGTTTGACGATGAAGAGGTACTTAAAAAAATAGCATGGGCTAAACAGTATAACAAACCTGTAGACGGACATGCACCCGGACTTATGGGAGCCGATGCTAAAAAATATGCATCTGCCGGTATTACTACAGATCATGAATGTTTTACACTGGAAGAAGCACAAGGCAAATTAGATCTAGGCATGAAAATATTAATACGCGAAGGTAGTGCCGCTAAAAACTTTAATGCCCTGATTCCTTTATTAAATAACAACTATAAACACATGATGTTTTGTTCTGACGACAAACACCCAGACGATTTAGTAGTAGGACATATAAATGAGGTGTGTGCCCGAGCAGTGGATTATGGTATAGATGTTTTTAAAGTATTACAAGCAGCCTGTATTAATCCGGTGAAACATTACAACATGAATATTGGGTTACTAAATGTAGGCGATGCTGCCGACTTTATTATGGTAGAAAACCTAATAGATTTTAAAGTATTGAAAACCTATATAAACGGAACTTTAGTAGCCAAAGAAGGTACTTCTAACATACAACCGGTAGCGTTTAACACCCCTAATAATTTTCATACCTCTAAAAAATCGGTAACCGATTTTGAACTTGAAGCTATCGCATCTACTAACATAAGAGTTATTGAAGCTTTGGATGGTGAACTTATTACCAATGAAATTCACTGTACCCCCAAAATTGTAAACGGTAAATTAGTTTCTGATACCGATACCGATGTCTTAAAAATGGCAGTGGTTAACAGGTATTCCGATGCACCACCTGCTATTGCGTTTATTAAAAATTTCGGACTTAAAGAAGGGGCTATTGCAGGTTCTGTAGGACATGATAGTCATAATATTATTGCGGTAGGCACTAGCGACGAAGCCCTTTGCAAAGCCGTAAATACCATCATAGAAAACACAGGAGGCATTTGTGCCACCGATGCCGAAAAAACAACTATACTACCGTTACCCGTTGCCGGAATTATTAGCGATAAAAATGGCTGGGAAACCGGCAAGCTTTACGAAACCGCCGATGCACATGCCAAAGCATTGGGCAGCACTCTTAAAGCTCCGTTTATGACATTATCATTCATGGCGCTATTAGTAATACCCGATCTTAAGTTATCGGACAAAGGGTTGTTTAGTGGTAAAAAATTTGAATTTACTTCGGTAAGTTTATAAAAACACCAACCAACGGATTATAAAACTAACAATCCAATGAATTGCGAAAAACTGTAACACACCTGTTTCTAAATTACCTTTGGTATACAACCACTGTTAGTCTCTGTATAACGAAACTGATATTGAAAAAACGTTTTTATGACAGCGTTACTACTCATAAAAAAATCCCTTTTCCGAACATTCAGAAAAGGGATTTTTCATATAAAAACTAAACAAGATACAATTTACATTACATTCCGGTACGTATAGCTTCTACAGGATCTAGACGAGAAGCTCTCCATGCAGGCAAAATTCCGGCTATTACCCCAATTACAGCTGCTACTACTCCACCAAAAATAACGTTTCCTGCAGAAAGAATAAACTCAAAATCTTCTCCTATTGCAGAATTCGCTATCAAGGTTCCTATCCAAACAAAAAAGATACCGACAGCTCCTCCTATTAAACACAACACAATTGCCTCAAATAAAAACTGAAACAAAATAAATTGTCGTTTTGCTCCCAAAGATTTCTGTATACCAATAAGGTTTGTACGCTCTTTAACACTCACAAACATTATATTGGCAATACCAAAGCCACCTACCAATATAGAGAACCCACCAATTACCACTCCTACTAAAGTTAGCATAGCAATAATACCATCTATAACCTGAGTAAACGTAGATATTTTATTGATAAAGAAATTATCATCATCCTCATACTTCAACCCACGCTTGGCACGTATTTTTTGCTTAAGCACCTGTTCAAAAGCATCTATATCAATATTTTTTTTAGGCTTAATCATAATAGCAGCAGGAATTCCTTCAGAGCCACCGCTGGTAAAGCTTCTTACAAAGTTAGCAGGCACATAGGCTTTAGCATCGGGAGAGTCTCCCATAGATTCACCATATTTTCTAAGCACTCCTATAACCGTAAGCTTACGTCCGAAGATTCGTAATTGAGTTCCCAACGGATTCATACCGCCATATAGGTTTTCTGCCAACTCATACCCTAACACCACTACAGGCGATCCGGTTACCGACTCAATTTCAGAAAAAAACCTTCCCGATTCCACCCCCACATTTTCAATCTCAACTACCTCATGAGTCCCCGGTACTATAGGCACACTAGTAATGGTTTTCCCTTCATACTTTAAAGTTTCAGAGCTTCCAAAAATAACATAGGCTACTGCTTCCACATCGCCAACATTATTTTTAATGTATTCATACTCTTCATAGGTTACCTGTGGAAAATTATCGCGTTTCCACCTAGGCACATCGGTAGGTCCAAAACTATATTTGGTCAGGTACATGGTATTTTTATCTATACCCTCTAAGTTTTTCTTTATTTTGTGCTCTAACGAATCTACCGCAGCCAAAACCGCTATAATAGAGAAAATACCAATAGTTACTCCTAACAACGACAAAAAAGTACGTAACTTATTATTTCGCAATGCATTAATTGCAAAATTAAAGCTCTCTTTAAAAACCCGAAAATATATTAACATTGGTTATATGTATTACGCTGACAAGCAGCTGCTAATTAAAAAACGTTTTTTTATTCTTTAAAGTTCCTGTTATCTTATACTTACCTACTATAACAGCTATATTATTCATTAAAAAAAATTACTTTTGCACTTTATTATTAATTACAAATGGATACAAATAAAAAAATAACATCAGCTTTAATTTCAGTATTTAACAAAGACGGTTTAGCACCGATTGTACAAAAGTTAGACGAACTTGGCGTAACCATCTATTCTACAGGTGGTACCGAAAAATTCATCTCTGACCTTGGTATAAGTGTGGTTCCTGTAGAAAATGTTACAAGTTATCCTTCAATTTTAGGTGGAAGAGTAAAAACTTTACATCCTAAAGTTTTTGGAGGTATACTTAACAGACAAGATAACCCAAAAGACATTAAGGAAATTGTTAAATATCAAATCCCGCAAATTGATGTTGTGATTGTTGATTTATACCCGTTTGAGAAAACTGTAGCAAGCGGAGCTCCTGAACAAGATATTATCGAGAAAATTGACATAGGTGGTATCTCGCTTATTCGTGCCGCTGCTAAAAACTTTAAAGACACCGTATGTATTGCTTCTATGGAGGAATATGCTGAGTTTTTAGATGTTATTACTACTAACGAAGGTAGTACTACAATTGCAGAAAGAAAACGTTTTGCTACCAAGGCATTTGGTGTTTCTTCTCATTATGACACAGCCATCTTTAATTACTTTAACTCTGAAAAAGAAGAAGAGATTGTATTTAAAGTTAGTGAGCATAAAGGACAATCATTACGTTATGGAGAAAACCCGCACCAAAAAGGATATTTCTTCGGAGAGTTTGACGCAATGTTTGATAAACTTCACGGAAAAGAATTATCATACAATAACTTATTAGATGTAGATGCTGCTGTTAACTTAATTAACGAGTTTACAAATGATGCGCCTACATTTGCTATATTAAAACACAACAACGCGTGTGGTGTAGCTACTAGACCTACTATTAAGCAAGCCTATGTAGATGCTTTAGCAGGTGACCCTGTTTCTGCTTTTGGTGGTATTTTAATTGCCAATACCGAAATTGACAAAGAAACTGCTGAAGAAATTCACAGCTTATTCTGTGAGGTAGTTATTGCACCATCATACACAGAAGAGGCTTTAGAAATTTTAAAAGGTAAAAAGAACCGTATTATCTTAGTACAAAAAACAAATGAGTTACCACAATCTAATGTGCGTACTTGTTTAAATGGTGTATTAGTACAAGACAAAGACACCATTACAGACACTAAAGATATTTTAACATACCGAACCAACAATAAACCAACCGATACGGAGTTAGATGATTTAATGTTTGCCTCTAAAATATGCAAGCACACCAAATCTAATACCATTGTATTGGTTAAAAATGGTCAGTTATGTGCTAGCGGAACCGGACAAACCAGTCGTGTAGATGCTTTAAGACAGGCTATTGAAAAGGCTAAATCTTTTGAGTTTGACTTAAATGGTGCTGTAATGGCAAGTGATGCATTCTTCCCATTCCCAGATTGTGTGGAGATTGCCGGGAACGAAGGTATCACAAGTGTAATACAACCAGGTGGGTCTATTAAAGATGAACTTAGTATTGCATATTGTAACGACCATAATATTTCTATGGTATTTACAGGTGTAAGACACTTTAAACACTAAAATTTTATTACCTTTATAGAAGGTATATACAATATTAAAATTTGAAAAACTTACATGGGATTTTTTGATTTCTTTACCGAGGAAATTGCTATTGACCTTGGTACAGCAAACACCTTGATTATTCATAACGATAAAGTTGTGGTAGATAGTCCGTCTATTGTTGCACGGGACAGAGTTACGGGAAAAATAATTGCGGTTGGTAAAGAAGCCAATCTAATGCAAGGTAAAACCCATGAAAATATTAAAACCATAAGGCCTTTAAAGGATGGTGTAATTGCCGATTTTGATGCTTCGGAACAAATGATGAACCAATTAATCAAAAGTATTCCGGCACTTAAAAAACGTATTTTACCTCCTTCGCTTCGTATGGTTATCTGTATTCCTTCTGGTATTACAGAGGTTGAGATGCGTGCGGTACGAGATTCTGCAGAGCGTGTTAACGGAAAAGAAGTATTCCTTATCCATGAACCTATGGCTGCGGCCATAGGTATCGGGATTGATATTATACAGCCTAAGGGTAATATGATTGTAGACATAGGTGGTGGTACTACTGAAATTGCCGTAATTGCCCTTGGTGGTATTATATGTGATAAATCGGTTAAAATTGCTGGTGACGTGTTTACCAACGATATTATTTATTACATGCGTACACAGCATAATTTATACATTGGTGAATCTACCGCAGAAAAAGTAAAAATTAATATTGGATCGGCTACCGATGACTTAGAAATGCCACCGGAAGAAATGTCTATTCAAGGTAGAGACTTGTTAACAGGGAAACCAAAACAAGTATTAATCTCTTACCGTGAGATAGCCAAAGCTTTAGACAAGTCTATCCTTCGTATAGAAGATGCGGTTATGGAAACTTTATCGCAAACACCACCAGAACTTGCTGCCGATATTTACAATACCGGTATCTACCTTGCGGGAGGTGGCTCTATGTTACGCGGATTAGACAAACGTATTTCTCAAAAAACAGATCTTCCTGTATACATTGCAGAAGACCCGTTAAGAGCGGTCGTTAGGGGTACAGGTATTGCACTTAAAAATTTAGATAAATTCAAGAATATTCTAAAAAAATAAAAATAACTAAATGCGGCAGATAGTTCTTTTTGTTGTTAAAAATAAAAACTTTTTGCTTTTTCTGCTGCTCTTTTGTTTTTCTTTAGGCACTACCATTCAGTCACATATTTTTCACCGGAATTCATTTATCAATTCAGCGAACTGGCTTACGGGAGGTATTTATGGTACAGTTGCAGATATTTCTGGTTATTTCTCATTACAGACTTATAACGAAAGACTGATTGATGAAAACGCCCGATTAAGAGAACAACTCATAAATACTGCTGGAACAGCTACAGATAGCCTTGTAATTGATACTATTGGACAGCAAGAAAAATATAGGCTTTACAAAGCCAACGTTTATAAAAATAGTTATGTAGCTGCAAAAAACTATTTACTTATAAACAAAGGTGCAACGGCAGGTATTAAGAAAGACATGGGAGTAATTACCTCATTAGGTATTGTAGGAATTGTAGAGAATACCTCGGATAATTATGCCATGGTACAATCGGTTCTTAATACCAATTCACAGGTAAATGCTTCGTTAAAAAACACCAGGCATTTTGGTACCCTTTCATGGAATCCATATGAGGACGATTATCAACATGTACAACTAACAGATATTCCGCGTCAGGCGCCTGTAAAGGTTGGAGATACCATTATTACAGGAGGAATGTCATCCATTTTCCCAAAAGGAATTTTAATTGGTACCATTAGTAGCTTCTCGCTAACAGAATCTAAAAATGCGTACATTATAGATGTAAAATTATCGAACGACATGACCAACGTAGGATACGTTTACATTATTAACAATGCCGACAAAAAAGAAATTGAAGAATTAGAAGATACGTTACAAAATGAATAATGCTGTAGTAACGCTAACCATACGTTTTTTGGTTTTGGTACTGTTTCAAGTAGCACTACTAAACCACATGACCGTACACATTCTAGGGGATACTAACCCCTACCTTTATATTTTATTTATTATTTGGTATCCTATTACCGACTCCGATGACCGATTAATTTTTATTTTCTTGTCGTTTTTAATAGGATTATCTATTGACCTTTTTAGCGATAGTGGCGGTATACATGCTGCTTCAAGTGTGCTTATTGGCTACTTGCGTAAACCATACATGCGCCTCTCTTTTGGAGTAGGGTATGAACAGCAAGCGCAAAAATTATCTCAGTCCTCGTATGCTCAACGCTTCATTTACTTGTCGCTAATGATTGTTACACATCATTTAACCATGTATTCGTTAGAAAGCTTCAGCTTTGCCAGCATGGGTTATGTGTTACAAAAAACACTACTCACAAGTTTATTCACGCTTATTTTGGTGCTTTTAACCATTTCTATTTTTAGTAAAAAACAGTAGCGCATGAGAAGAGTGTTCTTATCGGCTTTTGTAATTTTTATAGCACTTATAATGCTAAGTAGGCTATTATACTTACAATTATTAGACGAAGAAATATCGTATAGTTTCTTAGATGACAACGCTATTGATGCTAAATATCATTATCCGGAACGTGGGTACATTTACGACAGAAAGGGCAAGCTTATAGTAAGTAACGCCCCCGCCTACGATATTATGGTAATCCCAAGAAAGGTTACCAAACTAGATACGCTAGAATTTTGCCAATTATTAGATATTACCCAAGAAGAATTTGAACATAAAATGCAAAAGGCAATTACCTATTCGCCTCGTTTGCCGTCGGTAATTGTACAACAACTTAGCAAAAAAGAATATGCCGCTATACAAGAGAAAATGCGCAAATACCCTGGTTTCTATGTGCAAAAACGTATGCTTAGAGAATACCAAACCAAATCGGGTGCCAATGTACTTGGGTACATTTCTGAGGTAAACGAATGGGAAGCCGGTAATAAAAAAGGATATCAACAAGGAGAACTTATTGGGCGTAGTGGTGTAGAAAAGGTATATGAAAATGAGCTTAGAGGTAAAAAGGGGGTAAATTATATTCAGAAAGATATTTACAACCGGGTTATGGGACCTTTTAAAAATGGCAGATACGACACCTTACCTACCCCGGGTAAAGACCTTAAAATTACCATTGATAAAGAGTTAGAAGCCTACGGAGAACAACTTATGGTAAACAAACGTGGTGGTATTGTGGCTATAGAACCCAAAACAGGCGAAATACTAGCATTGGTAAGTGCCCCTTACTACGACCCTGCATTGTTGGTAGGTAGAAAACGTTCTAAAAACTACAATAAATTGGCATTAGATACCATTGCTAAACCTTTATACGATCGTGGTTTATTAGCCGAATATCCACCAGGTTCACCATTTAAACTTATTAACGGACTTATAGCGCTAGAAGAGGGTGTTATTAACGAAAAAACCAAAGTTACTTGTTACCACGGATACCATTATGGTAGAAATGGTTTTATGGCGTGTCACTGTCCCAGTGGTACCGTTAACAATCTTAAAAGTGGTATTACCCGTAGTTGCAATGCCTACTTTTCTAATGCTTACCGAAAAATTATTGAAAAGTATCCTACCCCAGCAGAAGGCATGCAGGTATGGTCTGATTATGTAAAAAGTTTCGGACTTGGTAATTACTTGCACAACGACCTTGCTACAGGTAAACGTGGCTATATACCCGATAGTAGTTTTTACAACAGAAGTTATGGTAGAAACCGATGGTTTGCTACCAATACCATTTCTAATGCTATTGGGCAAGGAGAGGTATTAACCACCCCTATACAATTAGCCAATGTAGCGGCTATTATTGCCAATAGAGGTTTTTATTACACCCCTCACATCATAAAAGAAATTGACAACCAACCTATAACAGACGAAAATTTTACTAAACCCAAATACACCAATATTGCGCCTGAGAATTATGAGAAAATAATTGAGGGAATGTTTGAAGTATATAACAACTCTGAAATTGGTACTGCACGTCGTACCCGTATTGCCGGAATTAACATTGGGGGTAAAACAGGTACCGCTGAAAACTTTGCCATAATAGAAGGTAAACGATACCAGTTAAAAGATCATTCTATCTTTATTGCGTTTGCGCCTATTGAAAATCCGCAAATTGTGGTAGCGGTGTTTGTAGAAAACGGATATTGGGGATCTACATATGCAGCCCCGATTGCATCGTTAATGATTGAGAAATTTATTAGAGGTGAAATTTCACGAACTGATTTAGAAAAACGAATGCTGAACAGCAGCCTGCAAGACGAATATGACAAAGCGTTGAATCCTGAACAACTTTCCGACAAAAAAGAATGAGTAGTACTGTAGCAAGAAAAATAGACTGGATTAGTATTTTAATATATGTTGCCCTAGTATTGTTTGGCTGGGTAAACATCTATTCGGCATCGGTACCCCTAGAGGAGATCAATCATTTTAATTTTAATACCGAGTATGGTAAGCAGCTTATCTTTATAGGTCTTAGCTTTCTTCTCATCCTATTTATATTAGCCATAGAAGCCAAATTTTACGAACGCTTTGCAAGTATCATTTATTTGGTATCTATAGTTACACTACTGGGACTCTTTGTCTTCGGAAAAAACATAAACGGAGCCCGTGCTTGGTATAGCATTGGTTCCTTTACCATTCAGCCAGCAGAGTTTGCCAAAATAGCTACTTCATTGGCCTTCGCAAAGTTTTTAAGCGATATACAAACCAATATAACGCATTGGCAAGATCAATTAAAAACCATGCTTATTATTGGGATACCTGCCCTACTTATATTACTTCAACCCGATCCGGGGAGTACATTGGTATACTCCGTTTTCATCTTTGTAATGTATAGAGAAGAGTTACCCGGTATTTATATTATTATTCTGTTATCGGTTGCCATTCTGTTTATAGCCACTATAAAATTTGGTACCACCATAACATTAGTAGCGCTAGCAGTACTACTTATAGCTTATTACTTTATAGCCAAACGCAGTCCACGAAGAAAAGCTAAAATACTCCCATTAATCTTGTTTTTCATGTGTAGTTCAGTACTTTCTGCAGGTACACCATTTGTGTATCACAAGGTATTTAAACAACACCATAGAGACCGTTTTGTACTTTGGTTGCGTTTAGAGCAAGATCCTGTTAAAGTAAAACAACTTAAAAGAGATATTGGTTACAACACCTACCAGTCTGAAACCGCCATTGCCCTTGGAGGACTAACCGGAAAAGGATTTTTAGAAGGCACCCGAACCCGTGGCCATTATGTACCCGAACAGCACACCGATTATATTTTCTCGGCAATTGGTGAAGAATGGGGATTTGTAGGCACCTCTGCTGTAGTTATTCTATTTACCATTCTTATTTTACGACTGATATACCTTGCCGAACGGCAAAAAGGACAATTTAGTAGAGTATATGGCTACTGTGTAGCGGCTATTTTAACCATTCACTTTATGGTAAACATTGGCATGGTTATAGGTCTACTGCCCACCATTGGCATACCATTACCCTTCTTTAGCTACGGTGGTTCTGGTTTATGGAGCTACACTATCTTATTATTTATCTTCCTAAAACTAGACGCCAACAGAATTAATGAGTGGATGTAGTTTATTTATACTGAATTATTTTAATAGGGGGCTGTGAGCTACTTGTGAGATGCTGAAATAAATTCAGCATGACGAGCAAAACCCGCACCGTCACCCTGAAATTTGTTCAGGGTCTCATCTGAGTAAGCCAAACAGCACGTGAGCTACTTCTGAGATGCTGAAATAAATTCAGCATGACGAGCAAAACCTGTACCGTCACCCTGAAATCTGTTCAGGGTCTCATCTGAGTGAGCCAAACAGCACGTGAGCTACTTCTGAAATGCTGAAATAAATTCAGCATGACGAGCTAAACCCGTACCGTCACACTGAATTTAGTTCAGGGTCTCATCTGAGTAAGCCAAACAGCACGTGAGCTACTTGTGAGATGCTGAAATAAATTCAGCATGACGAGCTAAACCCGTACCGTCACACTGAAATCTGTTCAGGGTCTCATCTGAGTAAGCCAAACAGCACGTGAGCTACTTGTGAGATGCTGAAATAAATTCAGCATGACGAGTAAAACCCGTACCGTCACCCTGAAATCTGTTCAGGGTCTCATCTGAGTGAGCAAGTTCAACCACAATATCGGCATTATTTTTGATACCCTATTTTACATCGTATCAAAAAACAACACGTTATGAAACAATTAGTTTCCCTTACATTTTTTTTATTTTTTCTCTCTCTGCACGCTCAAAGCACCAACGACTCTTTGCCTAAAGAAGAACCTAAAATACCCTATGACAAGGCTTTTTCTCCAGGTATTATTTTTCAAGATGATGTTTTTGCTGATATTAACCTTTTTATAGGTTCAACCATAGCCAATAAAAAAAATTACATCCCTATTGCTGGTGCAATTGGTACCCGAATGGGATTTGAAACTAATTTTTCCAAAGATAATTTTACCATTGCCCCTAAGATTGGTTATGAACTTTCTGTGGAAATTATATCTTTACGCCTATCAGCTCTTAACTATTTTCAACAAGAGAAATCGGAGTTTCGTGTACTCCCGGAAATTGGACTAACTTTAGGGGGTTGGGCAGATCTTACCTATGGATATGGTATTCAAATAAACGATGCTAACTTGCACAATGTAGCGCAACATCGGGTAGCGCTTACATTTAACCTCAACAAACAGTTTACAAAAGATGTTTTTGATTATTTCTTTAAAAACTAACCAACCGCTTTTAAGGTAAATCTAACGCTAAATCAATATCAGAATCTGTTACAAATGACTGTATCGTTATTTCAAGACTAGTCATTTATTTTTTTATTATTTGGCACTTTCATAATACTATCCATGTGCTTCTTTGCATCTTCAACAGACTTATATTTCTTGAATTTAGATAAATCTTCATTTCTAATAAATTCTGAAGGCTCAGCACCTAATGCAATGGTACTTCTATCCATTTTAAACATAAACAATAGCTCCTCCCTACTATAATTATTTTCTAGTAACGAATCTACCCGTCTTGCTATTAACTCAGATGGCACATCGCTTTTTATAGAAGTTGTAACCTCTTTTAAAATTTCACCATCTTTAGTAACTAAATCTAAGGCTTCACGTGACAAGTTTATTTTATCTGCAACTTTTTTCTTAGCAATTTTCATATCGTTTCTAGACTCAAAAGGCTCAAAAGAAGCACAAGAAGTGACTAAAAAAATTATACTTAAAATTAGATAAATTTGATTTTTCATGTTTTTATAAAATAGTATGGAATTCAAAAAATTATATACGCTATCTAAAAATAATAAATGAATCGTTTCATTTTGCTCATAAAAACCATTTACTATTTTAAATAATTTTCGCACGAACATACCAAATAAAAATAACATTATTTTAGTAGAAACCGTAATTACGTATAAATACGCAATCTTACACCCCCATTCTAAGGGCAAACTTAAAGGCACTGCAAAAAATAAAAAAACCAGCGTATGCTCTATTTATGCACACACTGGTTTTATAAAATACGTTAACTACCTACTGTTTATTATAAACAAAGATTTTCCCATTACCTAAATAACGCATAGACAACACCCCACTACCATTTGCATCTGCACCATACAATTCATAGCAAAATTCTTGACCTGAAGCATCTGTTGATTTTAAAAATTGTGCATTAAAATCAGTTTCATCACCACATTGAGGGCCAATCATATATCCAAAAGTCTCAAGTAATTCACCATCATAATACTCACTATATGTAGTATTACCTATAACTAATTTTAATTTAGTATCGTCTTCACTTACCCAAGTCCCTATTAATTTTTGAGCCATATTTGGCTGCGTCTGCTGCGCACTAAGTTTAAAACTTAGCATCATAATTACTACTCCTACAATGTATTTTAATTTCATATTACTTTATTATGCTTGTTTACTGCTTCACCAACACCAAATCTTGCATTACAGGCAACTTATAGGGAACAAAATCATCTGGAGAATCTATAAAACTTCCCTGAACGGAACCGTACATATAAATTTTAATCACCTCTTGCCCATTAACCGTAGCTCTCCGTATAGTCAAGTCTGCCCAATCTCCATTTGATGTATCTTTTATGGATAAATCTAACCACACCTCATTATCTCCATAATCCTCGTTGGACTCCTGAAAATAATTCCCCACATAAAACATATTTCCATGTATCGGATAAAGTCCCCCTTCAGTATAAGAATTACTAATCTCATTCAACGTATTGATAACATCGGTATTATTTACCGTAAGTTGATAACCACCAATAAGCAAATCTTCATAAAAACTATTATTGTTTCTAGAAGACATAAGCTTCTTTTGCAACACCACTTTAAAAATAGTATCGTTAGACGTATATACATACGTACCTACAAATGGGTCTAACACCCCAAACACATCTTTGTAGTAATATCTTTCCTGTAAAGGTTCTCCACTTCCCAAGGGAACTTCGGTCAATTGAGAAAAACCAAGTTGACCAAACAAAATAACACAGTATAATAATATATATTTTTTCATATTTTTCTATTTAATTAGCACAAGGTATGCTAACCACGGCATTTGTTTCATTTAATGTTAATTCACTCCAATTTAAGTTGCTATCAGCTCTATACAAATCTAGCCCCGCATCTCCATATTTTTCTAAAAAATACTTTTCTAAATCATTTTTATTCTTTTTATACGCATCGGCGTCATCTCTAAGAATAGCTTTCTCTCTATCCTTACCATCTGTAAATCCTGAATATTCCAAAGAATCATAAATACCATTAACTTTATTTTCCAATGCACTAATATCATCAACTTTTATAGCATATATAAAGGGATTAGCAGAATCGGACGGATTATTTGAAACCACTAAAAGGGTTACATAAGGTTGATTAGGAACAAAACAATTGTTATACAGCACTACAAGTTTCTTAACATCAACATACGAAAATATAGGATAGCCCTTTTTCTTATGTGTATGCGCAGCAGCGTAATAGTACCCTCCTACGCTTATATTGGAAGTCCCACCTACACCTTCTTCCATAGTATTACTATAGTTATAATAGTCCTGATTATTATAATCAGTTCCTTGTGCAACTGAAGTATCATATTTCTTTTTTAAAGACGCAAACCATTCTGTCTTCGGGCTTGACACTAATTTTCCCTTTAGAGTATCAATTATTGGATCTATATTCTGTCTATGCCTATTAGACAATTCTTTCAAATCTTCACAATCATCTATATAAACAATCTCTTCTTCTAAAACAGGCTCAGTATCTATTTCAGAATCTTCATTTTCATTGTCAGAGCCATCACTTGACCCACCTCCGCTAGAAGAGTCATCTCCAGAACTTCCATCACCAGAAGATCCATCTCCAGAACTTCCATCA
>NZ_BRVP01000019.1 GCF_027924145.1 Neptunitalea chrysea
ATCTACAACAATTAATTGTAATGTGGTGGTGCTGTAACATCCATAAACCATATTCTCTACCTTTACATATAAGGTCTCACCTCCACTTATACTATTCACGTAGTTACTAGATAATGGGTCAATATTGTTCTCTAAATTAAACATACTTTGATAATACACCACATTGTATCCCGTCTGAGCATTTAAAATTTCAGCGTTTTTCTGATTTAACGAAAAATCAGCAAAACCGTCACCGTCATCATCACAACCATACAAAGGTGTTGGATCTACAGGTTCCGGTTTATCGTAAACTTCAATTTCAAAAGAGTTTAAACTGTAGCAACCAGTAGTTCCGTTATCAAGACGTACAAAAATATCCTCTAAATAAGCATTTCCATTAGTATAAGTATCTGGATTTGTAATTTCATTATTTCCAGCTTGTGCATCTGCGAAATTATCATAAAAAGATATACTAACCCCTACTTGCCCATTAATAATATAATCAGACAACGTAGTAAGATCAAATTCTTCGTAACCATCATTTCCGCTCTCATCACACAAACCAATACCATCTATAGAACTTAACATACTAGGTACATCATGATATGTAATCTCAATAGAAGTAATAGATGTATTACCTATACTATTTGTAACTTCAAGACTATATTCACCCGATTGCCCCATAGGAACTGTATAAGTACCTCCAGTAGCTCCGGCAATTACCTCTGGTCCTACTCCATTGGTATAATCCAAATCATCATAATACCACTGATAACTTGTAATTTGCCCAGAAGTTGAAGAAGTAATAGTTACTGTCTCTCCGTCACAAGGATCTGTCTCAGCTGATAACGACGGTTCTAATACAGAACAGTCTGTACTACCAGAACCCGATTCAATTAAACTAATGGTTCCAGCGGCACCATTAAAATTAGTAATTAAAAGAATATAAATTTCTCCTGCTTGCGCTCCGGATATAGTAAATTGTTCAGTAGCCGATCCCGAATAACTACATCCGACTTCATTTCCAGAATTTAAATTAGCAGAACCACAAGAGGCTTCAGATGTAAAAGGCCCCCACGCAATAAAATCTACATCAATAGGGGTTCCTGAGTTACTCGTTTGGCTAATGTCAAAAGTTATATCTCCACTAGTTCCTATCTGCAGGTAATACCATGCAGGATTAGGTTCAGATCCTAAACAACCATAATCTATACCACTCTCTGCAGTAGAACCATCACTTACATTATCAAAATTTAAAGAACCGTTCGCATCTGCACAAAAAGGTTGAATATCTGCACAAGTAGAACCACCTTGAGCCTGAACATAGCTTAAGCTTAAAACAAAAAATATAAATAGGTATAAATATTTATTCATCGATATCATTTAGTTTAGAGATTAATCAATAAAGGAAAAATAATTCCATTCAGTTGTTTTTTCACATGCGCCAGAGCTAATAACTAGTCTGTACTTAAAACATTTAGCCATCATCTTAATATGATACACTTTTTGCTCTCCTTTAGCCTCTTCTATTTTCATCTTAAAAGAGTCTCTAAAATCTTTAGCGTGTATTTCGTTCCAGCAATCTAAAACGGGTACAACTTCAATCTGAACATTAGAATCAGTGAAGTTTAATTTAGAAAAGTCCCAAGCAAATGTTGCATATTTATCTCTGTTAGATAAGAGCTCATCGCATTTTTTAATCTCAAAACTGTACATAAAATCACAAGTATTTGTAGATTTTTGAGCAAACCCTTGGACAAACACCAAAAACACAGGTAAAAACAATAATAATCTTTTCATCTTGTTAACGGGAAAATAAAATATGTTAATTAATTCGGTTTCGTTAGTTCATTAACAGTTTCATAATAATTAAGCCTTCCATCTATAAAACAATAAAAAAACTTTATAATGATTAACTTATCATTAAATTGTATTGTTATAAACTTCAATATATCATCATTATTGTTAACTAATTATTGCTAACAGGGTCGAAATTTAACAATTTTTAAGTAATTTATAGCTTTTTTCTAAATATTTTGTCATTATTTAACTAACAGGAATTAAATGCAGATTACGTATCTTTGCATCTTTGACTTAAGATTGAATACATGAAAATTGATAAAGCTTTAGAGCAACGTTTTGAAGAGATTGGTGATAACCATATAGCTTCTTCTGCAGATACTCCTTTAAGAAAGGACGCTTTTGACCTTTCGGATGATGAAAAGATGGAACGTATAGAAAGCAACGTCTACGATATACTAGAAACGTTAGGAATGGATCTCACTGATGACAGTTTAAAAGGAACCCCTAGAAGGGTAGCTAAAATGTTTGTAAGAGAAATTTTTGGAGGTTTAAATCCTGATAAAAAACCTAATGCTTCTACTTTCGAAAATAAGTATAAGTATAACGAAATGTTGGTAGAAAAGAACATTGTTTTATATTCTACTTGCGAACACCATTTACTACCTATAGTAGGAAGAGCCCATGTTGGATATATTTCTAATGGTAATGTTGTTGGTTTATCTAAAATGAACCGTATTGTTGACTATTACGCTAAAAGACCTCAGGTTCAAGAACGCTTAACTATGCAAATAGTGCAAGAACTGCAACGTATCTTAAATACAGATGATGTTGCTTGTGTAATTGATGCTAAACACTTATGCGTTAATTCAAGAGGTATTAGAGATATTGAAAGTAGCACCGTTACAGCTGAGTTTGGTGGTAAATTTAAAGATGAAGCTACACGTAAAGAGTTTTTAAATTACATTAATTTAACTACCGAATTCTAAATTTTACTACAACGCAAAAAATAAACAATTTTTTTAGTCATCATTTCCTAAAACTAAAATAGAATGCAACCTTATAAAGAGCAGGAAATACAAGTTTACAATTCCATATCGGGAAAAAAAGAAAAATTTATTTCAATTCACGAAGGTTATGTAGGTATGTATGTCTGCGGACCAACAGTATATAGCAACGTCCATCTTGGTAACGTTAGAACGTTTATGTCGTTCGATTTAATATTCAGATATTTTAAACATTTAGGATATAAAGTTCGTTATGTGCGAAATATTACAGATGCAGGACATTTGGAAAATGATGCAGATGAAGGAGAAGATAGAATTGCTAAAAAAGCAAGATTGGAACAAATTGAACCGATGGAAGTTGTTCAACGGTATACAGTTGATTTCCACAATATTTTAGATAAATTCAATTTTCTACCTCCTAGTATTGAGCCTACTGCTACCGGACATATTATTGAACAAATTGAAATTATTAAGGATATTCTTGAAAAAGGATATGCTTACGAAATAAACGGATCTGTTTATTTTGATGTGGTAAAGTATAACGAAGATCACCAATATGGTACCTTAAGTAAGCGTAATATTGAGGATATGATTCATAACACTCGTGAATTAGACGGACAGAGTGACAAGAAAAATCCTCAAGATTTTGCATTATGGAAAAAAGCCGAACCACAGCATATTATGAGATGGCCTTCTCCATGGAGTGACGGATTCCCAGGATGGCACCTTGAATGTACCGCAATGAGCACAAAGTATTTAGGCGAACACTTTGATATTCATGGTGGTGGAATGGATCTTAAGTTTCCGCATCACGAATGTGAGATTGCGCAAGCTGAAGCATGTAATGGTCACAATCCTGTAAATTATTGGATGCACGCCAATATGCTTACCCTAAATGGTAAAAAAATGGCCAAGTCTACCGGTAATAACATTTTACCAAATGAATTATTTACAGGTGACAACCCTAATTTAACGAAAGCATACACGCCCAATGTTGTTAGGTTCTTTATTTTACAGGCACACTATAGGAGTATTTTAGATTTTAGTGATGACGCATTACTTGCAGCTGAAAAAGGATATAATAGATTAGCTGAAGGATTAAAGTTAGTAGATAAACTTACTACTTCTTCAAACTCTTCTATAGACATAGCGAAATGGAAACAAAGTTGTTACGACGCTATGAATGATGACTTTAATTCTCCTATTGCCATTGCAAACTTATTTGATGCTGTTAAGTACATCAACCTTATTAAAGACGGTAAGGAAACCATCACAGTTGAAGACTTGAATACATTACAAACAACATTAGAACATTTTGCACATGATATTCTTGGGTTAATTAAAAGCAATGAAGGAGGAAGTTCTTCATCAAGTAACAAGAAAGCATTATCGGGTTCTGTTGAGCTTTTAATAAAATTAAGAGCTGAAGCACGGGCTAATAAAAACTGGGAATTATCTGACCAAATTAGAGATGAGCTTTTAGAAGCCGGTATTCAACTTAAAGACAGTAAAGAAGGTACAACCTTTACTATTATATAATTACAATGAAAGGAGTTATGCATTTTTTAAAACAAGTAAGTATAACTCCTTTTATTTTGTTAATTAAGTTCTACAAAAGATTTATTTCTCCCTTCACTCCTGCTACCTGTAGATACACCCCTACTTGTTCTACTTATGCATTAGAAGCACTAAAAAAGTACGGTATTTTTAAGGGTGGCTGGTTAGCATTAAAAAGAATTATAAGTTGCAACCCATGGGGAGGATCTGGACACCATCCGGTTCCGTAATTTTATTTTCAAATTATAATAACTTTAGATTAATTGATATTCTATATCTTTAGAGCAAAATTTTAGCACACATGACCTTTTACAGTATTACGTGGAATCCAAGTGAAATATTAGCCGATCTTGGCATTATACAAATAAGATATTATAGTTTAATGTTTGTGGTAGCCTTTACTTTAGGCTGGTTTATAATGAAAAGAATTTTTATTAATGAAAACCAAAGCTTAGATAAATTAGACTCCCTTTTTGTATATACTGTATTAGCTACACTTATTGGAGCACGCTTAGGGCATGTGATTTTTTACCAGCCAGAATTATTTGAAGAAGATTGGGTGCAAGTATTTTTACCTATAAGAACAAAACCGAGTTTTGAATTCACAGGATTTTCAGGCTTAGCTAGTCATGGTGCGGCAATTGGTGTTATTATAGCCATGTTTTTTTATATTAGAAAATACAAAGACATTAAATTATTATGGCTTTTAGATCGCATTGTTATACCTGTTAGTATAGGTGGTGTATTTGTAAGATTAGGAAATTTTATGAATTCAGAAATCTTAGGGACAGTAACCAAAAAATCATTTCCATTAGCTGTACAATTTGTAAGAGGTGAAGAAAACCTAAATAAGTATGACGCAATGCGTATAACAGGTGCTAAAACAGCCAACGAAGCGTACAAACTTATTGGTAACGATCCTAAATATGCTGAAATTTTAAACAGCATACCATATAGACATCCCGCTCAAATATATGAGGCAATCTCCTATGTATTCGTCTTCTTATTATTATGGTTTCTGTATTGGAAAACGAACAAGAAAAATGAACCTGGATACATTTTTGGGCTATTTCTTGTTTTATTATGGACAGTGAGATTCTTAGTGGAGTACGTAAAACAAAGTCAGGGTGGTTTAGAAAGCACCTTTCATAACATACTCTCTACAGGACAACTTTTAAGTATTCCGTTTATTTTGGTTGGTTTCTATATGATGTTTAGAAAAAATAAGACTGAATTTTTTTCATAATCTCTAATTAACAAACTATGGAAAACTATGAAAAAGTACACAACCAAAATAGTAATCGGATTAATATCTTTAGGTTTCCTGTCATCATATGTCATATCTACATATAAAGGCTATAAAAATCAAAATCAAAGTATTACGGTAAAAGACATCCCTTTCACTAAGGAAGGTAATCTTCAAATACTAGATTCGACAGAAACTATTCTAAAGAATCTTGAGATTGAAATAGCAAATACCGACTATGAAACACAAACCGGGCTCATGTACAGAAGTACCATGAAAGAAAATAGAGGCATGCTATTTGTTTTCAACAAAGAGGCTATGCATTCCTTCTACATGAGGAATACTAAAATTCCTTTAGATATTATATACATAAATAAAGATTTTGAGATTGTAAGTGCTGCAAAGAATACAATACCTTTTGATAAGACTTCTTTACCATCAGAATACCCTGTAATGTATGTCTTAGAAATTAACGGTGGTAAAATGGATGAATGGAATATTTCTATAGGTGATAAAATTGCTTTTACTAAGGATTAAAAAACACTTCTCTTCCTTATCCACTTAAATAAACAGTACTGTTTTTAAACGTATCATTATTGCAAAGTCTATAAGTGTAAAACAATAACTTATCATACAACATTATCATTTTTATAACATAACACAATTCTGCAATCTCACAAATACGAGTATTTTTGTATCTTAATTTACAGCATATGAATTTAGCAGATATAAAATTGATTGCAACTGATATGGACGGGACATTACTAGATACCAAAGGAAATGTTCACCCTAAATTTTTTCATCTTTATAAGGAATTAAAAAAACACGACATTCATTTTGTAGCTGCCAGTGGTAGACAATACCATAGCATTGTTAGTAAACTAGACCAAATAAAAGATGAAATAACCGTTATCGCAGAAAACGGTGCCGTTACCAAAAAACAAGAAGACGTTTTATTACTTACAGGATTAACTAAGCAAGAGGTTGAAGACTTAGTTACCATGTTAAGAGCTTTTAACGATAATGAAATCTTCTATGTTTTATGCGGTAAAAATCAAGCTTATATTGAACAACAAGACGAAAACTTCATTAATTTTTTTCAGGAATACTACTTTAAATTTCAATTAGTCGAAGATTTGTGCAAAGTAGAAAATGATGACTTTCTAAAAATAGCCATCTTTTGCGCTAAAGGTTCTGAAAACCATTTATATCCGAAAGTAAAACATCTTGAAGGTAAACTACAAGTAAAAGTATCTGGTGAAGTATGGTTAGATTTATCACATATGAATGCAAACAAAGGTTTTGCCTTATCTAAATTACAAAACCAGTTAGGCATTTCTCAAGAAGAGACTTTAGTATTTGGAGATTATAACAACGATCTTGAAATGTTTGCTCAAGCAGGTATTAGCATTGCCATGAAAAATGCGCATCCCAATATTTTAAATGCCGCAACCTATATTACCAAAAGCAATGATGAGCAAGGTGTAGAACATATTTTAGAGCAATTATTAGAAGCTAAACTCAACAAATTTAAATAATTAATTAAGCTGTTTTAACTCCCGAAAGCTGTTATCACAATTTTTCTAGAACCACCGTAATCTCTATGCTCGCATAAATACACACCTTGCCATGTACCTAAATTTAGATTTCCTCTTGTTATAGGTATTTGTACACTAGCGCCCATAAGTGACGATTTTATATGAGCCGGCATATCATCCGAACCTTCATACGTATGTATATAGTAAGGGGCATTTTCTGGCACCATAACATTCATATGACTTTCAAAATCCTTACGTACCGTTGGGTCTGCATTTTCATTAATGGTGAGACTAGCAGATGTATGTTTTATAAACACTTGTAACATCCCTACATTAATATGCTTTAATTCAGGAAATTCTCTTTCTATAATATCCGTTATAAGATGAAATCCTCTTTTATAACTAGGTAGTCTTATTTCTTTTTGAAAAAATTGCATCACAAAATATACCGTTACGTTTTTTGATGTTTTTTCTTAGCCGCAGGGAATAACACGTTATTAAGTATTAATCTATACCCCGGTGAATTAGGATGCAGCTCTAATTCAGTTTTCGGATCTCCTACTTTATGCTGATAATCTTCAGGGTCATGCCCTCCGTAGAATGTAAAAAAGCCTTTCCCTTTAACTCCATGAATATAACGAGCCTCCCCATTACTTCTATTCTCTCCCATAATAAGAACAGTAGGTTTAATTTCACTTCTATCGAAACTAGTAGTTTGCCCCATGAATCCTTTCACCAATGCTGTATGATTTTGACAAAGCATAGTAGGCACAGGATCCCATTTTGCTGAAAATTCCATAAGAGTAAAGTAGTCTAAATCCATTGGAATTTTTCTTTTGGTGGTCATATCTATGGTAGAAAACTCATATTTCAAAGGGCTTCTTTCTAAAGTAAAATCCGTAAAAGCAAAAGTATTACTATAATCAAGCTTAGCTTGATAATTAGGTGCGGAAGGATCGCCGTCAAACATAGGTTCACAAATATCTACTCCCTCTGCAGCAAGAGCAATATCAAAACTATCTGTAGCAGAACACATAGCAAACATAAACCCTCCTCCTATCACATAATCTCTAATTTTTAGCGCCACTGCCAATTTCTCTTCTGAAACCTTATTATAGCCTAATTTTGTAGCTAGCGCCTCCGCTTGTTTCTTATCCTCTATATACCAAGACGCTGCTCTATAATGTCCATAAAACTTACCATACTGCCCAGTAAAATCTTCGTGATGTAGGTGCAACCAATCATACATCAATAACTCATTATTCAATACCTCTTCATCATAAACGGTGGTATACGGTATTTCGGCATAGGTTAACACCATAGTAACAGCATCATCCCACGGTAAATTACCCTTAGGCGAATACACTGCTATCTTAGGAGCCTTTTCTAAAATAACAGCCTCCATATTCTGTGACGGACTAGCTATCTCTTCCAGAATACTTTCTCCTTCTGCATTAGATATTACTTCATAACTAACCCCTCTAATTGTACACTCTTTACGTACATCACTATCATCGGCCATTAAAAAAGAGCCTCCTCTATAATTTAAAAGCCATTGTACTTTATGCTGCTTATTAAGCACCCAATAGGTTATTCCATAAGCTTTTAAATGATCGTGTTGCGACTCGGCGTCCATAGGTATTAAAATAAAATTTGCCGATGCTACCATATAGTTTAAAACCAAAAAGGTAAAGAGAATACAGCCCTTTACCTTTTTAGTATCATGTATTTTATGTAATAATTTAAAACGGAACTTCATCATCACTTGGATTAAAATTATCGTTCATACTACTACCAAACGCCTCATTAGCATTAGGCAATCCTTTTACAGAAAAGTTATCTTCTCCTTCATTCATTTTAGACTGAAATTCAAAAGGCGTATCAAACTCATCTAAATTATCAAATTTACCCAAATGACCAAGGAATTTTAACCTAATATTATCTAACCCACCATTTCTGTGTTTAGCTACAATAAACTCCCCTTGGTTAGCAGTAGGAGAACGTTCCTCATCATCCCACTCTTCTATTTTATAATATTCGGGTCTATAAATAAACGACACAATATCGGCATCCTGCTCAATTGCTCCAGATTCCCTAAGATCTGAAAGTAACGGACGTTTACTTCCTCCTCTGGTTTCTACTGCACGAGACAACTGAGAAAGTGCTATAACAGGTACATTCAATTCTTTAGCAAGCGCCTTCAAGTTACGAGAAATCATCGATATTTCTTGCTCCCTGTTTCCTCCCTTAGAAGTACCTCCAGCAGTCATTAACTGCAGGTAATCAATCACAATTAACCTAATACCATGTTGAGAAGCTAAACGACGAGCCTTCGCCCTTAAGTCAAAAATAGAAAGTGATGGTGTATCATCAATAAATAGAGGAGCTTTTTCTAAACTCTTTACCTTTACATTTAACTGCTCCCATTCGTGCTTTTCTAATTTACCGGTACGCAATTTTTCTGAAGAAAGCCCTGTTTCAGATGAAATCAAACGCGTAATTAACTGTACCGATGACATCTCCAAAGAAAAGAACGCTACCCCAATATTTTGATCTACCGCAATATTACGCGCCATAGATAAAGTTAACGCTGTTTTACCCATACCAGGACGGGCTGCAACAATAATTAAATCACTCGGTTGCCATCCCGATGTTAATGCATCCAATTTATGAAATCCGGTAGGTACACCACTTAACCCTTCTTTATTAGAAATTTCTTCAATCTTTTTCTTTGCCTGAAGTACTAAACTCATAGCAGATTCCGAAGATTTTTGAATATTCCCTTGAGTTACTTCATAAAGCTTAGCCTCCGCATTATCTAAAAGATCAAACACATCAGTGGTTTCATCGTAAGCCTCTTCTATAATTTCAGAAGAAATTTTAATTAGCTGACGCTGAATATATTTTTGAAGTATAATACGTGAATGAAACTCAATATGTGCTGATGAAGATACTTTTTGAGTTAATTGAATAAGATAAAAATCTCCTCCTACAGCTTCTAATTTCCCATCCTTTTTTAACTGAGTGGAAACTGTTAACAAGTCAATTGGCTCTGTAGACTCGAAAAGTTTTATGATAGATTCAAAAATAATTCTATGACTCTCTTTATAAAAAGCCTCAGCGTGTAAAATATCAATTACCTCATCAACGCCTTTTTTATCAATCATCATTGCCCCAATTACAACCTCTTCTAAATCAATAGCTTGAGGAGGTAATTTACCTTTACCTAAGGCAATAACATCTCCACTTAATTCTTTGTATGATTGTATTGGTTTGGTGTTTTCCATAAATACGAAAGTATTAAAATGATATTGTTAAGCAGCTAAAAAACACTTCTATAGTATTCACCACTCTTCAACAATTACAGTGTTTATAACTTTTATTTTTTGTTAATAACAAAAAAAACCGAAGTATATTACTTCGGTTTCTGTATATACTTTATTACTATCAGGGTTATTCTTTATAAACACCCATGTTAAAATATTTTTCCATCCTCTTGTCTACAAGCTCCAAAACGGGTAGATCTTTTAACTCATTATAAGAATCCACAATTGCTTTAGTTACAGATTCAAAAGTAGCCTCTCTATCAGAATGCGCTCCACCAAGTGGCTCCTTAATAATATCATCTACTAAATGAAGCTTTTTCATATCAGGAGCAGTAAGCTTAAGTACTTCTGCTGCTGTTTCTTTATACTCCCAGGTTCTCCATAAAATAGATGAACAAGACTCAGGAGAAATAACAGAATACCAAGTATTCTCTAACATCATTACTTTATCTCCAACCCCTATTCCTAAAGCCCCGCCTGAAGCTCCTTCACCAATAATAAATACAATTACAGGAACTTTTAGGCGCGTCATTTCAAGTATATTTCTAGCTATAGCTTCACCTTGTCCTCTTTCTTCTGCCTCAATTCCAGGATATGCCCCCGGAGTATCTATAAAGGTAACAACTGGAATATCAAATTTCTCGGCCATTTTCATTAAGCGTAATGCTTTACGATATCCTTCCGGATTAGCCATACCAAAGTTTCTATATTGACGGGTTTTGGTATTATAGCCTTTCTGAGTACCAATAAACATGTAGCTCTGATCCCCTATTTTACCCAATCCACCAATCATGGCTTTGTCATCCTTTACATTTCTATCTCCGTGAAGTTCAAAAAATGTATCTCCGCAAATCGCTCTTATATAATCAAACGTATACGGACGAGAAGGATGTCTTGACAATTGCACACGTTGCCATGCAGTAAGATTTTTATATATATCCTTTTTGGTATTAATAAGTTTCTTTTCTATTTTTTTGCAAGTATCAGTCACATCCACTTCACTTTCTTCTCCAATAACCTGACATTTTGTTAACTGTTCTTCCAGTTCTTTAATGGGTAATTCAAAATCTAAATATTCCATTAGTTTTATTTTAAATTATGTTAGCTTACAAATATAGAATTTTCTCTACAACTCAACTTGTCTGAATTGGTGTTTTTCTCTTTTTTCTGTTTTTCAAATAACCGTTTAACAAAACTGTCGAAAAAATAATCAAACCTCCTACGTAAAATCCCACACTCATTTTCTCAGATTCATTTAAAAATAAATATGCTAAAATTATTCCGTACACTGGCTCTAAATTAATTGTTAGCATTACCGTATACGGACTTAAAAAACGCATTACTTTCACAGAATTCATAAAAGCATAAGCCGTACAAAGCACTCCTAGTACTAAAAGCGCTAAAAAATCATTCAAGGAAAGATCTAAAACAGAAAATATAAAGTTAGGTGTCTTTATAAATAACAGTACACTCACAAAAAGAACACCAAATAATAATTCGTAAAATGATATTACACTTGCTTCATATTCCTTTGCCATCCTCCCGTTTAAAATAGAGAATAAAGCAGACAACAAGGCTGCCAATAAAGCCAATACTATTCCTAATATATAATGTGTATTTAAATTAAAGATAAAAAGTAAACCAATAATGGTTATACCTCCTAAAATTAATTCATAGGGCACTATTTTTCTTTTGTAAATAACAGGCTCTAAAATAGCGGTAAAAAAAGCTCCTGTAGATAAACAAATTAAGGTTACTGAAACATTAGAAGCCTTAATAGCTGCAAAAAAACTAATCCAATGCAATGCTATAATACATCCTGCAAAAAAGAACTTAATCAGCATTTTAAAAGTTAGTTTCACTCGTTGCCTCTTAACAAGTAATACTAGCCCCAAAACAACTACCGAAATTAAAATACGATACCAAACAAGAGGCAAGGCATCAATAGAAATAATTGCTCCAAGTACGGCAGTAAAACCCCAAAGAAATACAATGAAGTGTAGGTGCAGATAGTTTTTTAATTTATCGCCTAGCATTCCTAACTAAAACTACCGCTAATAAGCCAAAAAATACAATAGGAATAGCAACTGCTAACATTGGAGGGAATCCGGACTGTTCTGCTAAAACTCCAAATACCTTATCAAAAAAGATAAATATAAATGCTACAGCCACACCAAAAAGCAAGTTTATCCCCATACCGCCTCTTCGTTTCATAGAAGATACTGCTACAGCAATTAGTGTTAAAATAAATGCCGTAAGCGGAGCACTCCACCTTTTATATAGGTTGAATTGATACATACTAATATTAGCTGAACCTTTTAGTTTTTCTCTTTCTATAAAAGTGTTTAACTCCAATAAATTCTTTGTGTCGGCTACATAAGATACGGGCACCAAGTCTTCCGCTTTAAATTCAAAGAGGGTATCTTTCTTTCGCTTCGTTTCAATAATGTCTTCACGTTCACCAATAGTTCTCTTAACATAATTGTTAAGCGTATACACACTATCTTTTATTTTAATAGACTGAGCAGCTATTTTATATACCATTCTATTACCATCAAAATGCTCTAGTGTAAAATCATATCCGGTCGCATTCGATTTATTAAAACTTCGTACATAAATTATCTCGTTATCATTAATCTGATTAAATAGAGCTCTATTGTTTTTATTATTATTTCTATTCTTATGAATATAAACCTGTCTAAACTCATTATACCCCTTACTTGCTTGTGGCACAATAAACATCCCCATAAAAAACACTACTATAGCCACTAAAGTAGCACCTATTAAATAAGGTCTTAAGAAACGCATAAAAGAAACACCAGAACTTAAAATAGCTATAATTTCTGTATTATTAGCGAGTTTAGAAGTAAACCAAATGATAGATAAAAACAAGAAAAACGGAAAAAGTAGGTTGGCGTAATGCAAAGTAAAATGAAAGTAGTACCATAATATAGCACTCATAGGAGCCTGTTGCTCTATCATTTTATCTACATTTTCAGAAATATCAATCATGATACCTATAGGTACAAAAAGTACCAACATTAATGTAAATGTTACAAGATATCTTCTAAGAATATACCAATCTATTATTTTCACTACAAGCGTTTATTCATTTGTTGAACCATAGTATTTTTCCATGCAGAAAAATCCCCTGCTAAAATATGTTTTCTTGCCTCACGAACCAACCATAAATAGAACCCTAAATTATGAATTGACGCTATTTGCTTTCCTAAAAACTCATTAGCTGCAAATAAATGACGTAAATAGGCCTTTGTATAATAGGTATCAACAAAAGTTATGCCCATTTCATCTATTGGAGAAAAATCATCTTCCCATTTTTTATTTTTTATATTAATGGTTCCATGAGCAGTAAATAACATTCCGTTACGAGCGTTACGCGTAGGCATTACACAATCGAACATATCTACCCCTAATGCAATATTCTCTAAAATATTAATAGGCGTACCCACTCCCATAAGGTATCTAGGTTTTTCCTCTGGTAATATATTACAAACCACATCTGTCATAGCATACATCTCTTCTGCGGGCTCCCCTACAGACAATCCTCCAATGGCATTTCCAGCGGCACCAGCATTGGCTATATATTCTGCAGACTGCATTCGTAAATCCTTATAAGTAGATCCCTGTACAATAGGAAATAAAGTTTGTTCGTAACCGTATTTAGGTTCCGTCTCATTCAAACGGTTAATACATCTATCTAGCCATCTATGCGTCATATGCATAGATCTTTTTGCATAACTATAGTCACAAGGGTAAGGTGTACATTCATCAAATGCCATAATAATATCAGCACCTATACTACGCTGAATATCCATTACATTTTCGGGAGTAAAGAAATGATATGAACCATCTATATGACTCTTAAACTTAACCCCTTCTTCTTTAATCTTTCTGTTATCGGAAAGGGAATATACCTGATATCCTCCACTGTCGGTTAAGATATTCCGATCCCAATTCATGAATTTATGTAAACCACCTGCTTTCTCAAGAATATCAATTTGCGGTCGTAAATATAAATGATAGGTATTCCCTAAAATAATATCTGGATTAATCTCCTCCTTTAATTCTCTCTGATGCACCCCCTTAACAGTACCAACAGTACCTACCGGCATAAATATCGGAGTTTCTATAACACCATGATCTGTAGTAATTTTTCCAGCTCTGGCCTTCGTTCCTTCACACTTTTTCTCTAAATCAAATATCATTCGAAAAACTTCTCTTTTTTAAACCCGCAAATATAGACAACCACAGCGTTTTTTTCTCTTAAAACCATCAAATAAGTTTATTAATTATACAAATAGTAAAATTTGGAATCAATTTTTTATAAATAATAAGTGCGTTTTTTACATTTATTTATATATTTCAAATAAAGATTCGTTATAGTTTTATAACTATAATTTTGTACTCGTAATTCAATTAACGTATTTTAGCGGTAATAAATAAAAAAAACATGTCTAATAAACAACAGCTTAACGATCTAGTAGTACAAGTTCGAAGAGACATCGTTCGAATGGTACATAAAGTAAATTCAGGTCACCCAGGGGGATCTTTGGGATGTACAGAATTTCTTGCAGCACTTTACAACGAAATAATGGAAGTAAAGGATGAATTTAAGATGGATGGTATTGGAGAAGATTTATTCTTCTTATCTAACGGACACATCTCTCCTGTCTTCTATAGTGTTTTATCCAGAAAAGGATATTTTCCAGTAGAAGAACTAAGTACTTTCCGTTTAATCAACTCTAGATTACAAGGTCACCCTACTACACATGAAGGATTGCCGGGAATACGTATTGCATCAGGATCACTAGGACAAGGCATGTCTGTTGCTTTAGGTGCCGCCGAAGCAAAAAAACTTAACAAAGACAGCCACTTAGTATATACATTACATGGTGATGGTGAATTACAGGAAGGTCAAAACTGGGAAGCCATCATGTACGCAGGATCTAAAAAAATTGACAACTTGATTTCTACAGTAGATTATAACGGTCAGCAAATTGACGGATCTACGAAAGAAGTTATGGATATGGGCGATCTTAAAGCTAAATTTGAAGCTTTTGGATGGGACGTTCTTGATATTGAAAAAGGAAATGACCTTGAAGCTATTATTGAAGGTATGAATGCGGCGAAAGCCAAAACAGGTAAAGGTAAACCTGTTTGTGTATTATTACATACCGTAATGGGTAATGGGGTTGACTTTATGATGGGTACTCACGAATGGCACGGTAAAGCGCCTAACGATGCTCAATTAGAAAGTGCTTTAGCACAAAACCCTGAAACTTTAGGTGATTATTAATATTTCCTTTTTTTAAAAAGACAATTATGAAAAAATACACATATACAGAGAAAAAAGATACAAGAAGTGGTTTTGGCGCCGGTCTTGCTGAGCTTGGTAGAACAAATGATAAAGTTGTAGCTCTTTGTGCCGACCTTACTCCTTCTCTTAAAATGGCTGAGTTTATCAAAGAAAACCCAGAGCGTTTTTTCCAAATTGGTATTGCAGAAGCAAACATGATGGGAATTGCTGCTGGTTTAACTATTGGTGGATATATTCCTTTTACTGGTACATTTGCTAACTTCTCTACCGGTAGAGTTTATGACCAAATTCGTCAAAGTATAGCTTATTCTGGTAAAAACGTAAAAATATGTGCTTCTCATGCAGGAGTTACCTTAGGGGAAGACGGTGCTACACACCAAATTCTTGAAGATATAGGGTTAATGAAAATGCTTCCGGGCATGACAGTAATCAACCCATGTGATTATAACCAAACCAAAGCTGCTACTATTGCCATTGCAGCGCATGAAGGTCCTGTTTACCTTCGTTTTGGTAGACCATCTATTCCTATCTTCACACCAGCTGACCAGAAATTCGAAATTGGAAAAGCGGTTATGTTTAATGAAGGTACAGATGTTACTATTATTGCTACAGGTCACTTAGTTTGGGAAGCTATTCAGGCAGGTGAAGTACTTGCTGAAAAAGGCATTTCTGCTGAAATTATAAACATTCACACTATTAAACCATTAGACGAAGAAGCTATCATAACATCTGCTGCTAAAACAGGCTGCGTTGTTACTTGTGAAGAACATAACTACCTTGGTGGTCTAGGAGAAAGTGTTGCTGGCTTATTAGCAACTAAACTACCTACTCCACTAGAGTTTGTTGCTACTATGGATACTTTTGGAGAATCTGGTACACCAGCTCAATTAATGGAAAAATATGGCTTAAGCAGTAGTGCTATAATTGAAAAAGCAGAAAAAGTAATTGCTCGTAAAAACTAATATTATTTAGTTATTTCCATATTTAAAAATCCTGTAGATATCTAGATATCTACAGGGTTTTTAAATATTTCACTAAACAATTATAGAGAAAACCTTTTTTAAGTAGTTGCTACCTCTATATTACGTTTTTTTTTATCTGTTTTTGCCACTTCAGAAAAAACTTCTAAATCCGCTTCTACCTGATTTCTTAGTAAATCATCAAACGTTTCTCGCTTTCTAATCAATTGCGCTTTGCCATTATACCAAAGCACCTCAGCAGGTCTGTAACGAGAGTTATAATTACTAGTCATAGTAAAACAATACGCTCCCGAATTTTTAAAACGTAGTATATCTCCTTCGTTAATTTCCGCTATTCTTCTATTGTTACCAAATGTATCGGTCTCACAGATATATCCTACTACCGAATAAAAACGTTCTCTTCCTTCCGGATTGGAAATATTTTCAATCTGATGATATGAATTGTAAAACATAGGACGTATTAAATGGTTAAAACCACTATCAATACCCGCAAATACAGTAGAAGTAGTTTGTTTCACTACATTTACTTTTGCCAAAAAGCTTCCTGCTTCACTTACCAAAAACTTACCAGGTTCAAAAGCTAAGGTTAATTCTTTTCCATAATCTGTACAAAACTCATTAAATCTAGCAGATAACTTTTCACCTAGCTCTTCAATATTCGTTTCAATATCTCCAGGTTTGTAAGGTACCTTAAATCCACTTCCAAAATCTACAAACTCTAAGTCTTTAAATTGTTTTGCAGTATCAAATAAAATTTCGGCAGCATACAAAAATACTTCAATATCTAAAATATCACTACCCGTATGCATATGAATACCATTCACTCTCATTTTGGTATTATCAACAATCCGTAATAAATGAGGTATCTGATGTATACTAATACCAAATTTAGAATCTATATGACCAACAGAAATATTGCTATTACCACCTGCCATCACATGCGGATTAATACGAATACAAACAGGTATACTGGGGTGCTTACTACCAAACTGTTCCAATATTGACAAGTTATCTATATTGATCTGAACACCTAACTTAGCTACCTCTTCTATTTCTTCTAAAGAAACACCATTTGGTGTATAGATAATTCTATGCGGCTCGAAACCGGCTATAATACCAAGCTTTACTTCTTGTATTGAAACCGTATCTAAACAGCTACCAAGCGTTTTTAATAGCTTTAAAATTGATATATTGGAAAGTGCCTTAACAGCATAGTTAAGTCTTAAATTAGAAACATTACTAAAAGCCCCAGTTAATCTATTATATTGGCTTATGATTTTATCTGCATCATATACATATACCGGACTCCCATATTCACCGGCTATATTCAACAAGTCGTTATGTGTCATTTTAAACAATTTTAATCAAAAGTAAAATAGTCTCATAAACTCTAAAAATTTTTAAATGAAATAAATAAAAATAAAACAAATTGTTACAAATACAACGATTGATAAGTTTTAGACACAAATACAACCTCTTTTACAGACTAAATCACATAATTTTTTTTAAAATATCTGTAACATTCACAAGCTTCTAAAGTCTTATTGGGTATTATGAAGTTAAGTCAAGTTTTTGAGAATATAAGAATTGCTTTTGATGCGATCAAAAGCCAGATATTAAGAACCATTTTAACTGTTCTAATTATTTCTATTGGTATTACAGCTTTGGTAAGTATCTTAAGTGTTGTTAGTGCCCTTGAAAATACGATTAGAAATGACTTTGCTTCCATGGGAGCTAACACCTTTTACCTTACTAGATATAGTAGTGATTACAGAGCTGAAGGTTCTGGAGAAAAAGTTAAGATTAATCCTCAAATCACCTATGCACAGGCAACTGATTTTAAAGAAAAATTTGCATATGCGTATGCTGAAACTAGTATTTCTTTTACAGCTACAGGTGCTGCCGAAGTAAAATATCAGAATGAAAAAACCGATCCCGAAGTTTCTGTATTGGGAGTAGATGAATTCTACACTACGAATAGTGGTTTAGCTGTAGATAGCGGTAGAAACTTCTCACCTACCGATATTAAAAACAACATATATGTATGCATTTTAGGTTCTTCTTTTAAAGACAAATTATTTAAAGATATAAATCCTATTGGTAAAACTATTAGTGTACGAGGTGCTCGTTTTAAAGTAATTGGTATTTTAGAAGAAAAAGGTTCTACTTTTGGTAATAACCAAGATAATCGTGTGTTAATACCAATTCAATTAGCACGTTCTATATATTCTCTGCCTAATATTAATTATAGCGTTAGCGTTAAAGTAAGTCAAAAAGAATTTTTAGAAACCTCTGTAGATGACGCAACCTTAATTTTTAGAAATATACGATCTTTAACTCCTATTGAAGATAATGACTTTGGCATAAGAAGATCAGACGATTTGATAAACCGTATTACCAGTACCATAGACTATTTAAAATACGCCGGATATATTATTGGCGCCATTACCATTTTTGGCTCCTCTATAGCCCTTTTAAACATCATGCTCGTTTCAGTGACTGAAAGAACCCGAGAAATTGGTATTAGAAAAGCCTTGGGTGCAAAGAAAAACACTATCGTATCTCAATTTTTTGTAGAAACTATGATGATTGCACAAATAGGTGCCTTAGTAGGTATTTTACTAGGTATTCTTATAGGTTTCGCAATTTCAAAAGGGATAAAATTCGATTTTATAATTCCTTGGTCAGCAATTATAGCCGCTGTAATTATCTCTGGGGTGGTTGCCCTTATCTCTGGCTTATACCCAGCCATTAAAGCTGCTAAATTAGACCCTGTAGAAGCTTTACGTTATGAATAAGGTTAACCAATAACAGTACTAAAATGATTATATAATTCACCTTTTGATATAACCGCCCCCTGTTGTATCAAAGTAAATATATCCATTTTTTTATCTACTGAATATGCCTTATTTGCTTTAAAGACACGAACTGTATCTTCTTTACAATTAGCAATAAGCCATTCCATACCTTTATTAGTGGTTAAATCTATAGCTACATTGCTAACCTTAAAAGCAATAAGTTTCATATCCTTTTCACCAAAATAAAATAAGAAAATGTTTTGTTGGTCAACTTTATCGGCATACACTACATTCTCCAATACTTTCTCCCATACCAAATCGCTAAAAATATCTATTTCCTGCTCTGCTACATCAGGAGATTCTATTTTTATTTTATTCCATTCATCGGCCGTAATTTGTTGAGTGGCTAAAAATCTAGAAAACTCCTCGTGCATTTCTTCCAGTTGCTCTTTTGTCAATCGAGAATATTTCATAAAATAAATTTTGGCAAAAATATAATTTTGTACTCAAAATATTACAAAAGGTTTATTATATTTAAGATTTCATAACCTAAACCAAATGCTAACTATCAAAAAGTTAATTATATACCTTTCATTTTTATATGTTTTTATAGGGTACTCACAAAGTTCTTCTATTTCATTATACTCTCAATTTAGTGGAAGATATGATTACACTACGATAGGTAATACGTTAAATACGATCGAAAATAATACCATAGGAAGCCCATGTACTATATTAACAAGTTCATCGGCATCCCTGTCGCTTTCAACAGGTGATACCGTGGAAGCTGCCTATTTATATTGGGCTGGTTCAGGTTCGGGTGATTTTGACGTTACTTTAAACGGGCAATCATTATCCGCCCAACGAACCTTTAACCTTACTTATAGTGGACGCACATATTTTTCAGGTTTTACAGATGTAACCACTTTGGTGCAAAATACCGGTTCGGGCACCTATACCCTATCCGATTTAGACTTAACTACCTTAATTACTACCGATCCCTTATATTGCAACAATGCCACCAATTTTGCAGGATGGGCAATTGTCATCGTATTGCAAAACGATTCATATCAATTAAGAGATATAAATATATATGACGGTTTTGAAATAGTACCGAGTAGTATTGATATCGTTTTGAATAATTTACAGGTTTATGACACACAGGGCTCTAAAATTGGTTTTTTAGCTTGGGAAGGCGACGCACTATTGGCAACAGAAACGTTAACCATTAACGGAACTATAGTTGATAATTTACCAAACAATCCAGCTAATAATGTTTTTAACGGAACGAATTCATTTACCGGAATTTCTGATCTATATAATATGGATATAGATTACTATAATTTAGAAAACTATATTTCCACTAACGACACAAGCCTCAGCATATCTCTTACTTCCTATCAAGATGTTGTAATTGTAAACAATATTGTAACTGTTTTAAATAGCTTTGTAATACCAGATGCAGCTGTTCAAATAAATAGTTCTACAATAAATTGTGACAGTAGAGAGGCTGCTATAGACTTTTCGGTAACCAATTACAATAGCTCAGGGGAATTACCGACGGGCACAACAATTAGTATATACGTAGACGGACAATTATTAGAGAGTATGGTTACCTCTAATAGTATTACCCCAGATGAGGAGGAGTATTTCACGGTGTTATTATCTATTCCAAATACGGTACCAGACGACTTTACAGTAACGATTATTGTAGATGAAAATAATTTAGTTGATGAATATGAAGAAACGAATAACTCATCTACTCTAGATTTAGCTATTCGCTACTCTCCCGAAATTCCGCAACTCGCTAATATGACTTCGTGTGACCTTGGACATAATTCGGCAATCTTTAATCTAGAATCCCTACTCCCAGCTGTAACCGACATTACATTTACTGGTTTTTTCACATCGGAAGATAATGCCATGTACCTAACAAATGAAATACTAACCCCTACAACTTACACAAGTACTGCAAATCCACAAACCATTTACTTCAGATATGATAATGATTATTGTTATTCAATAGGTTCCTTTGAACTTTCAGTATACAATTGCCCACCTATAATTCCACAAGGCTTTTCTCCTAATGGAGATACCAAAAATGATTATTTCAATATTCAGGGATTATGGACCGTTTTTGACAAGTTCGATTTAAAAATATACAATAGGTATGGCTCCTTATTATATCAAGGTAATCAAAATACTGAACCTTGGAACGGAATTGCCAACACTAATATGATGATCGGTAAAACAGCAACTGTGGGCACCTATTTTTATGTTCTTCGATTAGAAGACGAATTATTTAACGTTTATACCGGATGGGTTTATTTAAACAAATAAATCTAAATTAAAATAATAACGTACCTTTGAATGCCCCAATTTATAATGGTGTATTATGAAAAGGTTTTTTTTACTTATCATATTATTTTACAGTAGTATACAAGCACAAAACGTTCAAGTAGATGCTACTTCATATACCCCTCAGCAATTGGTAGAAAATATTCTTATCAATAGTGGTTGTGTTTCAAATATAAGTGTCACCAATTCTGTTAGCGGAAATTTTACTGACGGCATGAAGAGCTTTGGCTATTTTGACGGATCAGGAACATCATTCCCATTTGAACAAGGTATTGTAATGAGCACTGGTAGGCTAGACAATGTACCAGGCCCCAATAATAGCCTTAGTGATGATAATGCTAACAACTGGGGAGGTGATACCGACCTTAATAACACACTTGGAATCAACAATACCTTAAATGCCACTATATTAGAATTTGATTTTACCCCATCTTCAAGCAACATTCGTTTTAATTACATTTTTGCCTCCGAAGAATATCAAGAAAACAATAGTAACACTTGTATCTATTCAGATGTATTTGCCTTTTTAATAAAACCACAAGGAGGCACCTATACCAATATTGCAGTAATACCCAACACTACTACTCCGGTTCAAGTAACTACCGTACACCCTGAAATACCTGGTGGTTGTGCTGCTGAGAACGAATCCTATTTTGGATCATTTAATAATAGTAATGCTCCAATAAACTTTAATGGTCAGACGGCGGTATTAACAGCCAAAGCAGATGTTACCCCTAATACGGTATACCACATAAAATTGATTATAGCAGATGAACAAAATTACCGATACGACTCTGCTGTTTTCTTAGAAGCTGAAAGCTTTACAACATCCGTTGAATTAGGAGAAAATCATACGTTTGCAAATCAAAACCCTTTATGTCCAAATGAAACACTTCTCTTATCTCCGCAAACCAATCAAACTATAACCGGATATCAATGGTATAAAGATGACGTAGTATTATCAGGAGAAACGAATAGTACTTATGAAGTTACCACAGCCGGTACCTATAAACTTGAAGCTACTCTTGCTGCAGGCTGTAATGCTACCGATGAAGTAGTTGTTGAATTTAGCGATGATATAGTTACCAACGACATAACCTTAACTGAATGTGATTTGGATGGCAATGGACTGACCGTTTATAATCTTACCGGGAATGATCAAACCTTGTTAAATAATGATCAAAATTTAACCATAACCGGATATTATTTAAATGAAACCAACGCTTTAAATGGTAATGGTGCTATTGCGAATCCTGATACTTTTTATAATACTCAACCCAACCAAACTATATATGTTGGTGTAAGTAATAATTATGGATGTGTATCTACTGCACATATTATATTATCAACCATACAAAATCCTGTTGCTACGGCTTATTTATCAACTTGCACAGCAGATTCAAATAACAATGGCTATGCTACCTTCAATCTTTCAGATGCAGATAATCAAATTACAAACTCAATAGCAACTTCAGTAAACGTAACTTACTTTCTTTCAGAAGAAGATGCATATTTAGATAACAATCCATTAACCAATACATTTACAAATACGATAGCAAATAACCAAACATTGTACGTACGGGTAGCCAACAATGATGGGTGCTACGGGATTAGCACTTTAGAATTAGAAGTATTTAATACCCCTAATATACCGGAAGATTCAGAAGTTATTTATTGTACAGATATATATCCGGCAACTAAAAAGATCACATCTGGTGTACAAACATCACCTTATTATAGTTTTCTATGGAGTACAGGGGAAACAACTCAAAACATACATGTAAACCAACCCGGGAACTACACTGTTACTGTAACAAATCAATATGGTTGTAGCAGTAGTAGAACAATTACCGTTAGTGCCTCTTCTATGGCCGATCTATCATATACCATAACCGGAACTTACGGTAATAATAATGTAACAATTACCGCAAACGGAACTGGTGATTATATCTACGCTTTAGATTTAGGGGACTATCAAGAAGAAGCTACTTTTTATGACCTATCCATAGGAGAACATACCGTATATGTTTCTGATACTAATGGATGTTCAACCAGTTCTATAACATTTAACATTATAAATTTCCCTAATTATTTTACTCCAAATAACGATGGTGTTAACGATTATTGGAATGTAATTGGTGATGACACATCAAATTCCACTATCAATTATATTGAAATTTTTGACAGATACGGAAAACCTATATATAGCTTTAAACCTAACAATATAGGATGGGATGGCACTTATCACAATATCCCTCTCCCCTCTACAGATTATTGGTTTGTAGTACACTTTAATAACAATAATAATAGCTACCAAAATAACTTCTCATTACTAAGATAAATTTTAAGTTTTTTTTTATATTTGTTTTGCCTTAAATTTATGTTAAACCTACTTATGTAAGAGTCTTTCCCCAAAGATTTTTGCTGCGCTATGTTATTGGAGTATGAATTACAAGTTATTATTTGCATGCATATGTTTATCTTATTTCATGCATGCACAACAAATAGTTGTTGATAACAACTACAGCCCTGAACAATTAATTGAGAACATCCTTTTTCAAGGATGTATTGACGTTTCTAATGTTAACTCCCCTATAAATGGTAGTATCAATGGCTTAGTAAGTTATGGCTATTTTGAAAGTTCTAGTTCTAATTTCCCGTTTTCTAATGGAATTGTTTTAACTACAGGAAATGTTCTTGATGCAGGAAACACTTTAAACTCAGACTATCTAAACCGAGGAGAAACCGACTGGGGCACAGACAGCGATCTTGAGAGTGTTTTAGGTGTAAGCAATACCTTAAATGCTACAGTACTTGAATTTGACATTATTTCAGCTTCTAATCAAATTAATTTTAATTACATTTTAGCTTCCGAAGAATACCTTAATGACTATCCATGTAATTATTCCGATAGTTTTGGGTTTCTAATTAAGCCAACAGGTAGCTCAGGCAGTTATAACAACATCACATTAGTACCTGGTACAACTACAAATGTATCTACACAAACTATTAGACCTCAAATTGTAGGTTTCTGTAATTCCGAAAATGAACAATATTTTGAAGGATACAATCTAGGAGATACAAACTACAATGGTAGAACAACGGTTTTAACAGCCACTGCAGCTATACAACCCAACACTTCTTATCATATTAAGTTAATCATAGCAGATCAATTTGATGAAAATTTTGATTCCGCTGTATTCATTCAAGGGAATACTTTTTCTGCTGATATAGATTTAGGAGGTACTTTAAGCACCTGCTCTGGCAGTATTGCTTTAGATACAGGAATTGATAATCCGCAAGCCACCTTTGAATGGTCTTATAATGGCACGTCACTATCCGACACTACCTCTGAGATTGTTGCAGGGCAGTCGGGCACTTACAATGTAATTGCAACCATACCCTATGCCAACTCGCAATGTGTTATTGAAGACACTGTTGAAGTTACGGTTAATGGAAATGAAATAGCATCGGCTGTTACTGATTATGAATTATGCGAAGAAACCGAAGGAAGTAATACCGCTACATTTAATCTAAGCAGTAAAGATCCTGAAATAGAAGGATCCGTTTCTTTTCTTAATCCAACCATTAGCTACTACCCTACAGCTCTTGATGCAGAAAACGAAACAAATGAAATTTTTAACGCTATTACTAACAGTAGTAATCCTCAAACTGTTTATGTAAAGCTACAAGACCCTACCTCAAGTTGTGTTGCATACAATTCATTCGATTTAATCGTAAATGAGCTACCTAATATAACTCAACCAGATACGCTTGTGGCTTGTGGTGCAGAAAATGCTACCACTGCTATTTTTGATTTATCTATTGCAAGCAATCAAGCCATAGGAACCAACAGTTATGAACTAACTTATTTTGAGACAATAAACGAAGCGGAAAACAACATTAATCCTATAGATGAACTATATACTAGTTCTCCAAAAACAGTCTACATAAAAGCTACTGATACTAATACCGGATGCTCAAACATCATTGCAGTTAGTTTAGACATAAACTATGGACCACAATTATTAATTAGTGCGTATGATGCCGACGCCTGCGACTCTGACAGTAACGGTTTTACTATATTTAGTTTAACTGACTATACTCAGTACTTTGTTCAAAACCCAACAGATTATACATTCGAATTCTACACTACAGCGGCAGATGCTGCCAGTGGGACCAATACCATTTCAAATCCGGATACCTTTTCTAATACAGTGCAAGATATTCAGGTTATTTATGTTAAAGTAATTGATCCAATCACAGGATGTTCTACAATAGCCCAAATTAACCTATACAGTTCTATGATTGTATCTGAAACTCAAACAAACATTTATTACACCTGCGATGATGTATCAAATGATGGGGTTGAAGAGTTTAATTTAGCAGCTATTGAAGCTTATATACTTAATAACTTAAGTGACACCAATGTTATTTTCTATGAAAACATGAGTGACCTTAACAATAATACAGGAGCTTTAGATGAAACAATTCCTTATATAAACACACAAAACCCACAAACATTATATATTCTTATTGAAAAAAATGGACTGTGTTCATATGTAGAAGATATTGTATTGAAGGTTAACCCTTATTTTGAAGCTACTTCTATTGGAGATCAAACTTTCTGTGATACCGATTCAGATGGTTTTACATCTATTAATTTAGCAGATAATTATACCAACTCTATTATTAACGGAAATAACTATACTGTAGCATACTATTTATCTGAAAACGATGCTACGAATTGGACAAATCCTATTACTGTTTTAAACAATACCTCCAACCCACAAACAGTTTGGGCTGTTGTAAGAGACGAAACCGGATTTTGCTCAGATATTATTAGTTTTGATATCTTAATTGAAACAGCACCTGAAACAACTCCAGTAGATGATATATTTATTTGTGATGATAATAATGATGGATTTTATAATGTAAACTTATCCAATCTATCAACGCAATTATTAAACAATAACACCACCAATGCTTCTGTAGAATTTTATCCATCGGAAGCTGATGCTGTTAATAGCAGTAATATAATTACAACACCCGATAATTATAACACACAATCTGCAACTGTTTATGCCAAATGTATAAATGATACTACTGGGTGTTATAATATTCAAACAATTAATGTCATTGTAATATATTTTGAAGCCTTAACAAGCAACAATAATAGCTTTACAGTTTGCGAAAGTGATAGCGATGGTGTTGAAGGTATTTTCTTTGAGGATTATGACAATGCTATTGTGCAGAATAATTCTGATATTGAAGTATTATATTTCACTAATATAACAGATGCTGAAAATAACACCAATGCTATTGATAAAACAACTGCTTTTTTCAACTCCTCAAACCCTCAAGAAATTTACATCAGAAGGCAAGGTATTGGGTTAAACGATTGCTATACAGTAGACTTAATAACTTTTACAGTTAGTAGCAACCCCGTTTATACAGATCCTAAAGGTATTTTTCTTTGTGATGATATTAGCAATGATGGTGTAGAACTTTTTGATCTAACAACCGCTTATGATACAGCTACTTTAAACAATTCTGATATAACAATAACATACTATACCAGCCAAAACAATGCACTTAACAACATCAACCCAATAAGCGATACCGATTCATACGAGAATACAACTAACCCGCAAACTATCTATTCTAGAATTGAAACAAATCAGGGATGTTTTGATGTTACTTCTTTTGAATTAAATGTAGTTCTGGTTGGCTTAATTAACGAACCATCTCCTATTTCATATTGTGATACAGACGAAAATGGATATGAAATTGTTGATCTTACCTCAGATGATGTAGAAGTATTAATGATTAGACAAAATGATATCAACCTATCATATTACGCAACTGAAAACGATGCTCAAAACTTAACTAACCCAATAGCCAATCCGACAAACTATACTGTAAATAACACTACAGATGGTTCTGCTACAATTATTTATATAGTAGCCACCAACACTGTAAGTAATTGTTCTTTATATGTGCCGTTGGAAATTACAGTTTACAGCTTACCAGAGTTTAATGATGATTCTTTAACATTTAACATCTGTAGAGAAGATATAACCCATTTAAACCTTCCTTCATTAAACGAATTAGTAATAGACAACTCAGATGATTACGAATTAACCTATTATGAAACATATGCTGATGCCGATGCAGAAACCAATGCTTTACCCAACGATATAGTACTTACTAACTCTACCGCTAATCTATTTGTTAAGGCTACAGGAATCATATCAGGATGTTCATCTATAGAAGAAATTACTGTTATTGTACACCCCACTCCGGGACCATACACCTTAACCAATTTAGAAGAATGTGCAGATGACACAAGTGTTCATCAAATGGATATAACTTCTGGAGTACCCCAGAACATATTAGACGATGCTAACTTAACCATTAGTTATTACACAAGTCAAACAGATGCTGAAACAGCAGAAAATGCTATTGAACACCCTGCTAACACTACAACTTATGATGGTCTCATAATATACACTCGATTTGAAAACAACACCACAGGCTGCTATAGTGTTTCAACATTCTCAATTACATTAAATAGAACACCTACAATCCCTTTAGAAAATAAATATGTAATTTGCTCTATAGACAATTCAATTACAGTAGATGCATATACTGGATACCCTGACGATATCTATGAGTGGTCTAACGGTGACTCAACTTCGTATTTAGAAATCTCTGAACCAGGTGTATATTCAGTAACTGTTACTGCTATCAGTGGGTGTTCAAATGTAAAATACTTTGGTGTTAATGTTTCCGAATCTGCTCAGCTTGTAGATATTCAAGCAACCAGTTTTACAGACAACAATACCATTACAGTAAGTGTTACAGGAAGTGGCTCCTATGTATTTTCATTAGATGGTGAAACTTATCAGGAATCAAATCTATTTGAAAATGTAGAAATAGGATATCATACAGTAGAAATTATAGATTTAAACGGATGTGATAGTATTATAGCACAAGATGTTGTGGTACTAGGTTTTCCTAAATACTTTACTCCAAACGGAGATGGAATAAATGACACTTGGAACATCTTTGGTTTTGAAACCTTAGAGCATTCTACCATCTTCATTTTTGATAGATATGGTAAATTATTAAAAGTAATTAATCCGGGAGATGATGGCTGGGACGGCACCTTTAATGGAAACGATTTATATTCTAATGACTATTGGTTTGAAGCTAACATTAAAGACACAGATGATCCGTTCGTATATAGAGGACATTTTAGCTTAATTCGTTAAAAACATTACAACTTCAAAATAACAAGCCCTTTTCATATTGATTAGGACTTTTCTTTTAATCACCATAAAAACAACTAAGCTGTTTTTTAAATATGATATAATTATATTTTCTTTATACTCCTATATGAATATTTGTTAATAGTTTTGCAACATGAAATTTACTATAACATCAGAATTTAAACCTACAGGAGATCAGCCGAAAGCTATTAAGCAGCTTTCTAGCGAAATCGAAAATAACGAACAATGTCAAGTACTCCTTGGAGTTACCGGATCTGGTAAAACCTTTACCGTAGCAAATGTTATAGAATCTGTTCAACGACCAACTTTGGTTTTAGCCCATAACAAAACTTTAGCTGCACAGTTATATTCTGAGTTTAAATCATTCTTCCCAAATAATGCTGTAGAATATTTTGTTTCGTACTATGACTACTACCAGCCAGAGGCCTATATTCCCGTAAGCGGTACCTATATAGAAAAAGACTTAAGCATTAACGAAGAAATAGAAAAACTAAGATTAAGTGCTACCTCCTCTCTTCTATCTGGTAGAAGAGACATTTTGGTGGTTGCTTCAGTATCTTGTTTATATGGTATTGGTAACCCCGTAGAATTTCAGAAAAATGTAATCTCTATTGAAAGAGATCTGGTTATTTCAAGAACTAAATTTATGCAAAAGCTAGTGCAGAGTTTATACTCTAGGACTACAGCTGAATTTACAAATGGTAATTTTAGAGTTAAGGGAGATGTTGTAGACGTATTCCCTAGTTATGCCGATGAAGCATTCAGAATACATTTTTTTGGAGATGAAATTGAAGAAATAGAATCTTTCGATCCAGTCAACAATGCAGTAATAGAAAAATACGAGAAAGTAAACATATATCCTGCTAATATGTTTGTTACCTCTCCTGATGTATTACAAAATGCTATATGGCAAATACAGCAAGACATGGTAAAACAAGTTGACTATTTTAAAGAAATAGGAAAACCACTAGAAGCTAAAAGACTAGAAGAACGTACCAACTTCGATTTAGAAATGATTCGTGAGTTAGGGTATTGTTCTGGTATCGAAAATTATTCTAGATATTTAGATGGTAGAGAACCTGGCACACGCCCTTTCTGTTTGTTAGATTATTTTCCAGATGACTATTTAATGGTAGTAGACGAAAGTCATGTAACTATACCTCAGGTACACGCCATGTTTGGAGGTGATAGAAGTCGTAAAGAAAATTTAGTAGAATACGGTTTTAGACTACCTGCCGCTATGGATAACCGACCTTTAAAATTTGAAGAATTTGAAACACTTCAAAATCAAGTAATTTATGTTTCGGCAACACCGGCTGATTACGAACTACAAAAATCGGAAGGTACGTATACTGAACAAATTATTAGACCAACCGGACTACTTGATCCTGTAATTGAAATACGCCCAAGTGAAAATCAAATAGATGATTTAGTAGAAGAAATTCAATTACGAATTGAAAAGGACGAACGTGTTTTAGTGACTACCCTTACCAAACGTATGGCAGAAGAACTAGCTAAATACCTTACAAGAATTGCCTTACGATGTAGATATATACACTCTGATGTAGATACGTTAGAACGCGTTCAGATAATGCAAGATTTACGTAAAGGATTGTTTGATGTATTAATTGGTGTTAACCTATTAAGAGAAGGACTAGATTTACCGGAAGTATCTTTAGTAGCCATTTTAGATGCAGATAAAGAAGGCTTTCTTAGAAGCGCAAGGTCACTTACGCAAACTGTAGGTAGAGCAGCAAGAAATTTAAATGGTAAAGCCATTATGTATGCCGATAAAATAACTGCTAGTATGCAAAAAACAATAGATGAAACGGAATACAGAAGAAGTAAACAAATAGCACACAATAAAGAAAATAATATAACACCCAAAGCCCTTAACAAGAAAATTGAAAGTTCTTTAACGAATACAACCAATGAAGAAAACGATTACCTAACCAACGCTAAAAATGCCGCTGAACCAGATACTACTTACATGACTAAATCGGATATTGAAAAACTAATCCGTGAAAAACGAAAGGCAATGGAAAAAGCAGCTAAAGATTTAGACTTTATGCAAGCAGCTAAACTGCGTGACGAAATTAAACTACTTCAGGAAAAAAAATAAATAGATAAACCTATTCAACAACATAAAAGCCCTTGGTAGTAAAATACCAAGGGCTTTTTTTAACCAACTAACATTATGAAAAAAATCTACTCGAATATTTAATGCTCATTACTATTATAAACTCCAAGATTTTCTAATCATTTCATTACATCCTTATCAATAACCTTGGAGCTCTACTACCCTAAAGTTATCCAATCTCTATAAAGCGTTTTGCTTTTGGTAAAGCCTCTTCTTTTTTTGGCAGTGTAATTGTGAGTACACCATCTTCATAAGTGGCTTTAATCGCATCTTCATTAACTGTTTCCGGTAAAGTAAAAGCACGCCTAAATGAAGTATAGTTAAACTCTCTACGCGTATAATTTTTATCTTTCACTTCATTTTCACTTTTTACCTCAGAAGAGACAGTGAGTACGTTATCATCTACTTCCAAGTTAAAATCTTCTCTCTTTCTTCCTGGTACAGCTAACTCAACAAAAAATTCTTTTTCTGTATCTTTAATATTAACGGGCGGAGTTGAAGTTCCTAAATTCTGTACTCCTCCAAAAAAGTCTGGTTTCATAAAAAATTCATCTAATAAATTAGGTAACCATACATTGTTGTTTCTTTTTACTAAGCTCATAATTATAATTTTTTAGTGTTTAACAATTTTTCTAAATCAAATACGCCTAGTAATAGACAAATCTTGTACCACTACCCAAAAAAGCCAAAAACATGACTTTATGTCGTTTTAAGAAACAAAAAAAGCGACAAAATGTCGCTTTACTAATATTTTAAACTGTCAAATTGCTAATTATAATGTGTTTTAAAAAAGCCTAACAACACCGATACTGGCACAATCTTATCCTCATAAGTATCCATTACAGCTAACACTTTATCCATAGCTATAGGATTCAACCCCATACGTAGTCCGCATTCCTTTACTAATTTAATTTCTTTAGGATGCTGTTCCTCATCTATATTCATCATCAAAACCAATCGGTAAAACTGAATAATACGCTCTGTTTCCGACTTTTGAGGCTTAAAAGGTGCAGGATTACGAAACAACCTATCTAAATCTATTTTAGGCACTTCTAATTGCTTTGCAACGGCTAACAAAAAATTATATTCTCTTTCTTTTAAATAATCATCTACCGTAGCCATCGAAATCATATCCGATAAAATACTAAGTTTTACTTCTTTGCTTTTGCTGTTCATTGTAATTAATTAGTTTAATGGCTGAATTTAATAAATAAATAATTTAATTTTAAATTTTCTAACATAAATTGAGATATGACGAATAATGATATTTTAAAAAAGCTTCGTGTTGCCCTTGCCTTAAGAGATGATGATATAGTGGAAATTCTTCAAGACGTAGACTTTAAGATTTCTAAAACAGAGCTTAGCGCTTTTTTTAGAAAAGAAGACCATCCTAACTATAAAAACTGTGGAGATCAAGTATTACGCAACTTTTTAAATGGCTTGGTAATACATTTAAGGGGTAGTAAAGAAAAGCCAAAACTACCTGGTGATGTATTACTAGAAAAACATAAAAGAAACAATTTAAAGAAATAAAAAAAGCCACTTCTAATGAAGTGGCTTTTTTTATTTCTTTGTCCCGTCCTGAAATAAGTTGACATAAATACAACCACATTACTCCATCAATGACAGATGGATATGATTGTTATCAAAATGCTTTAACTGAAAGAATTAATGGAACACTAAAACAAGAGTTACTTATTTATAAATGCAAAAACAATAAAGTGCTTGCCAAGCTTATAAAAGAATCCATTGATATGTACAATAACCTAAGACCGCACTTGAGTTACATAAAAAACACTTAACTATATACATAACAAAAAAACCAGAGAGGCAAGCCTCTCTGGTTAATATATATTTTTAATCTAAAATAGTCAACCTACTTTAAGACAACTCAATTTATACAAACTACTACTCTTCTTCAGTGGTAGTTTTAGCATTTTTCTTTTCAATTGTATCGTACATAATCGGTGTAGCAATAAACAATGATGAATACGTACCCACAACAACACCAACAATCATTGCAAACACAAATCCTCTTAAAGACTCACCTCCAAAAATGAATATCGAAATCATTACCACTAATGTAGTTAATGATGTATTCAAGGTTCTTCCTAAGGTACTGCTTAACGCTTGGTTCACGTTTTCACCACCTTTCCATCCACGCTCATTTGTTATCTCCCTAACACGGTCAAATACAATAACCGTATCATTAAGTGAGTAACCAATAACCGTTAAGATAGCCGCAATAAATGCCTGATCAATCTCCATGCTAAATGGCATAAAAGAATAGGTAACAGAAAATACTCCAAGTACTAATAATACATCATGGAATACTGCAACAACAGCACCTAAAGAGTATTGCCATTTTCTAAATCTTAACAATATATACAAGAATACAACTGCTAAAGATCCTAATACAGCCCATAAAGCACTTTTCTGAATATCATCAGCAATAGTTGGTCCTACTTTAATCGAATGTAATATACCATATTTTTTATCTGAACTACTATCTACAAAGTCACTCTTAGAAAAACCTTCTGGCAAATACTTTTCTAACCCACTATATAATAGACCTTCAATCTCAGTATCAACTTCTTGACCTTCTTCATCTACTTTATATTTTGTAGTAACTTTAATTTCACTATTGTTTCCAACCGTTTTAACCTGAACATTACTGTTAAATACCCCTTCTAAATCTTTAGAAATTTCAGAAGAACTAACTTCTTTGTCAAAACGAATTTGATAAGTTCTACCTCCAACAAAGTCAACCCCTTGATCTAATCCTTTTGTAAATAAAGAAGCTAACCCAGCTAAGATTAAAACACCAGATACTACATAAGCTATTTTTCTCTTACTTAAGAAATCAACATTAATATTTTTAAATAAGTTTTTGGTTGCACCTGTATAGAAATCTAAACGACGTTTGTTCTCTCCAATATACCCTTCTATCATAACTCTTGTTATAAAGATAGCTGTAAACAATGAAGTAAGAATACCTATTAATAAAGTAGTAGCAAAACCTTGAATTGGCCCTGTACCAAAAATCAATAAGATGATAGCAGTTAAACCTGTTGTAATATTTGCATCTAAAATAGAAGACAATGCATTACTAAATCCATCCTTAATAGCCTCAGTTATGGTCTTACCTACAGCCATCTCTTCTTTAATACGCTCGTAGATAATTACGTTTGCATCTACTGCCATACCAATGGTAAGTACAATACCTGCAATACCAGGTAAAGTTAACACAGCACCAATACTAGCCAGCGCACCAAATATTAAAAGTATATTAAATACTAATGCTATATTTGAGAATATACCAGCTTTACCATAGTATATCATCATCCATATAAGCACTAATACCATTGCAATCATAAATGACATAAAACCGCTATCAATAGCTTCTTGCCCCAAGGTAGGACCAACGGTCTCAAACTGAATAATATCAGCCTTAGCAGGTAATTTACCAGCTCTAAGAACGTTTGCTAAATCTTTAGTTTCTTCAATAGTAAACTGCCCGGTAATAGTAGTACGACCTCCTGTAATTGCTTGTTTTGCGCTAGGAGCAGAATACACTGTATTATCTAAAATAATAGCAATACAAGTACCATTAGTAGCACTCTTACCAGTTAAGGACTCCCAAGCCCTTGAACCAATACCGTTCATAACTATACTAACCATTGGATTACCAGCCTGATCAAAAGTATCTTCAGCATCTACAATAACATCACCACTTACAGGCGGAACGTTGTCACGATTTCCTTTTATTGCGTATAAGTTTACAACACCAGTATCTTCATCTACCTTATCCCAAACAAATTTTACATTATCTAAGCTAGCAGGCAACAATCTTTTAGCCTCAATTGTATTTAAGTACTCATTAACTTTCTCTACATCTTTTTCAGTAGTATAACCTACAATAGCAGTTTTTTGTCCTGAATTTGGGTTAGGAACTCCCATCACTTCAAATAATGGATTAACTGCCTTTGCCTGATTTAATGAATCTGTTTCAGAATCTGCTAATAACTCTTCAAATTCATCACCACTCGTTTTGGTTGTATCAACTTCTTCATGAGCTTTTTCTTCAGCCTCTACTTTTGCTTTTAACTCATTATTTAATTGAGAGAAATAATTTAATACATCAGTATTCATATAGGTTTCCCAAAACTCTAACTGAGCTGTAGATTGCAGTAATCTCTTAGCTCTATCAACATCTTGAACACCTGGCAATTCAACCAAGATTCTTCCAGAAGTACCCAAACGTTGAATATTTGGCTGAGTAACCCCAAATTTATCAATACGTTGTCTTAAAACTTGAAATGCTGAAGTAATAGACTCATCTACCTTTTTTCTGATAGCAGACATTACTACGGCATTATCATCACCCATATTAAATTCTTCATCCAGTAAACGGTTGTAGAAAATTTGAGGAGACGAAAGTTTTACCTGACCGTTCGAAAGTTTTTCAAACTCTTTAAAAAACAAATCCAAGTATGGCTCATCACTACTTTTAGAAGCTTCATCTGCTGCTGCAAGAGCATCTAAAAAAGTTTTATCTGTTGATTTGTTAGAAAGTCCTATTAATATATCTTTTACAGAAATCTGTAAAATAACATTAATACCGCCTTTTAAATCAAGCCCCTTGTTCAATTGTCTTTCCTGAACATCAGATAGGGTAAACCCTAAGAAAACATCTTGTGTTTTCAAAGAATCCAAATACTTACTTTCTTCTTCTTCTCTTAAAGCTACATAATTGTCTTCTGTTTCCGGAATTCTACTCTGAGCAACCGTTTTCGCTTCTTCTTCTAACTTATTGGTTATGAACGTAAATGATAATTGATAAATACTTACAATCCCAAATAAGAAAGCAAACAGTTTAATAAGTCCCTTGTTCTGCATTATTATTTTATATTAATAGGTCATTTTTTTAAAACGAGCAAATATATAATTTACAATATAGAATGCCAATTATTTTTTTAATATTTCAATAAGAACCATTTATACCTTTCGTTAAATCATAAAAAAAGGAGCCTGAAAAAACTCCAGACTCCTAAAATCATATATTTTAAAATATGCTTTTAAAGAGCTAATAAACCATTTGTTTTAGAAACTCCTTCAGCACTATTTTTAATGTATTCTTTTTCCTCTTCAGAAAGTTCTATTTCAACTATCTTTTCAATACCAGAAGCTCCTAAAACAACAGGAACACCAATACAAATATCAGATAAACCATACTCTCCTTCTAACATTGTAGAACATGGGAATATCTTTTTCTGATCACAAGCAATAGCCTGAACTAGAGCAGATACCGCTGCACCTGGCGCATACCAAGCAGAAGTTCCTAATAGTTTAGTAAGTGTAGCTCCACCTACTTTAGTATCTTCTTTTACTTGAGTTAATCTTTCTTCAGAAAGGAATTCGGTAACAGGAATACTGTTACGAGTAGCCAAACGAGTTAAAGGAACCATACCGGTATCACTATGTCCACCGATAACCATACCATCAACATCAGAAATTGGAGCTCCTAAAGCTTCTGCTAATCTATATTTAAAACGAGCACTATCTAAAGCACCACCCATTCCTATAATTCTATTTTTTGGTAATCCGGTAGTTTTATGAACTAAATACGTCATCGTATCCATCGGGTTACTAACTACAATGATAATAGCATCAGGAGACTGAGCAATTAAATTAGAAGACACTTCTTTAACAATTCCTGCATTAATACCAATAAGTTCTTCACGAGTCATTCCAGGCTTACGAGGAATACCACTTGTAATAACCACAACGTCACTACCAGCTGTTTTAGAATAATCATTAGTACTTCCTACAATTTTAGTATCAAAACTATTTAAAGAAGCTGTTTGCATAAGGTCCATTGCTTTTCCTTCTGCATACCCTTCTTTAATATCAAGCAAGACTACTTCAGAAGCAAAATCCTTAATTGCAATATACTCGGCACAACTGGCACCTACCGCTCCGGCACCTACTACAGTAACTTTCATGTGTTTATTTTTTAAAAGATTGATTAATTTTCACTTTATAAAAATAAAGAAAATCAAATAAACAAACCTGTTTTTTATCATATATTACATCAGAAATATTGCTAATTAACTATCTAAATCCGAAACTAACCCCAACGGAGGTTGTATTATACTCTGCAAACGTATAGTCCGCATTCAACCTGAAAAACCCTAATTTAAGTCGAGTTCCTAATGTAGTCCGTACTCCTGAGATATCATGCGTAATAGACAACGGATCTTTTACAGAGGTTACAACACCTGTATCTACATCATACACTTCATACTCCCCTTTTAAATCGGAAGTAGAGCTTCCTGTTATATACCCAAATCCTGCATAGAAATTAATCACAGGTAATCGTGTAGATACAATACCTTGAAACAACCATGTTTTGGTTAAATTCTCAATGCGCTGCTGATCTCCATCTACCACAGATACATCTTCCATTGCATACTCTGCATCTAATTGAGAATACGCTACCAACCCTGAAATAGCAACAGGCCATAATTTATCTGACGGCAACCATTTGGTAAATTCATGCTGAATACCCCCTCCAAACAAACCAACTGTATTTCCATTAATTTCGATATTCGGAAAAACCCTCACCTTCAATTCTGTGCCTTTTAACAGCCCTATACTCGCTTGCAAGAAACCACTAGGTAACATATTCACGTCTTCACTAGTCAAACTTTCCGGCAATTTAATTTCAATTGTCTCGGTTTGCCCTGTTACCGGATCCTGAAACGTATATTCCATCATTACATCCGGATCAACCACTCCTAATACAGTAGCTACCTCATTTGAAGTTGAACCATCAGAAAACGTCAAACCATCTAAATTGGTCACATTAAATGTAAATGTTCTTTTACGCTCATCTACCACTGCTACATTACCAATAAACGATATCTCAAACCCTAAAAAAGGTTTTGCTTCTGCAGTGCTAAACCAGCCGTTATTTATAGAATACATTAGCGATTCTGTTCCTGGCTTTAAATATCCATGCATAAATGCTTTAGAGTCTTCCAACCCAGCTGCAAGAATACTGGTGTAACTAGTTTGAGCTTGTAGACATGAAAACGAAATAAAAGCAATCAAATAAATAAGTTTTTTCATGGGGAGTTTTTTAAAAAAAAAATTAACCTAAGTATACAAAAAAAGCCTGTACAAAAACAGACTTTTTTCAAAAAACAATATTATTTTATCAGAATTTACGCATCAATATTAGCATATACTGCATTTTTCTCAATAAACTCTCTTCTAGGCGGTACATCATCTCCCATTAGCATAGAGAAAATTCTGTCTGCCTCAGAACCGCTATCAATAGTTACTCTACGCAAGGTTCTAAATTCAGGGTTCATTGTTGTATCCCATAGTTGCTCCGCATTCATTTCTCCTAAACCTTTATAACGTTGCACACCAGCCGAGCCTCCAAATTTTTCGTTTATCTCATCACGCTGTTTATCATCCCACGCATATTCCTTCTTAGCACCTTTCTTAACTAAATATAAAGGAGGTGTAGCAATATACACAAATCCATTTTCTATCAACTCCCTCATATACCTAAAGAAGAATGTTAAAATAAGTGTTGCAATGTGCGATCCATCAACATCCGCATCACACATAATAACCACCTTGTGGTAACGTAACTTTTCTAGATTTAACGCTTTACTGTCCTCTTCAGTTCCTATGGTAACACCAAACGCAGTAAAAACATTTCGAATTTCTTCATTCTCAAACACTTTGTGCTGCATTGCTTTTTCTACATTCAAAATCTTACCTCTTAATGGTAAAATCGCCTGAAAATTACGGTCTCTACCTTGCTTAGCAGTACCCCCCGCAGAATCTCCCTCCACAAGGAATATTTCACATTTTTCAGGATCTTGTTCAGAACAATCAGAAAGTTTACCCGGTAATCCACCACCACTCATAACGGTTTTACGCTGCACCATTTCACGCGCTTTCTTAGCAGCATGTCTTGCCTGAGCAGCTAAAATAACCTTCTGAACAATTGTTTTAGCATCATCAGGATGTTCCTCCAAATAATTGGTAAGCATTTCCGAAACCGCTTGAGATACCGCAGCAGACACCTCACGGTTCCCTAATTTAGTTTTTGTTTGACCTTCAAACTGAGGCTCCGCTACCTTTACAGAAACAATAGCAGTAAGTCCTTCTCTAAAGTCATCACCTGAAATTTCAAACTTCAACTTATCAAGCATACCAGAATTATCTGCATACTTCTTTAAAGTACTAGTTAATCCTCTTCTAAAACCAGCTAAGTGTGTCCCCCCTTCATGGGTATTAATATTGTTTACATACGAATGTAAATTTTCACTAAATGAAGAATTATACACCATAGCTACCTCAACCGGAATATCATTTTTCTCCCCTTCAATTGAAATCACATCTGTGATAATCATTTCACGGTTTCCGTCAAGAAATTTTATAAATTCTTTTAATCCTTCCTCAGAGTGAAATTCTTCACCTTCAAAAGAACCATCTTCTTTCGTACTTCTTTTATCAGTTAGCGTAATTCTTATTCCTTTATTCAAATAAGCCAACTCTCTCATACGAGAAGCCAATGTATCATAACTATATTCTAACGTTTGTTGAAATATAGTAGCATCGGGTTTAAAAACGACCACAGTTCCGGTTTTATCTGTTTCTCCAACAGACTTTACAGGATAAATAGCTTTTCCTCTCTCATACTCCTGCTCCCATATTTTACCATCTCTATATACTGTAGCTTTTAAATGATCAGACAATGCATTCACACACGAAACACCAACCCCATGCAAACCACCTGATACTTTATAGGAATCTTTATCAAACTTACCTCCTGCACCAATCTTAGTCATTACAACCTCTAAAGCAGAAACTCCTTCTTTTTTGTGTAAATCTACCGGAATACCTCTACCATTATCTTCAACCGTAACGGAGTTATCCTCGTTAATAGCAACTGATATCGTATCACAATGTCCGGCTAAAGCTTCATCTATAGAGTTATCTACTACCTCATATACTAAATGGTGCAAACCTCTAACCCCAACATCTCCAATATACATAGAAGGACGCATACGTACGTGCTCCATTCCTTCAAGGGCCTGGATACTATCGGCCGAATATTGCTTTTTAACCTCTTCGCTCATATATACTATATTATTTTAAACGTAAATTAAACAGTCAGAACCCGACTATTTAACGAGTGAACTACAAAGATAAAAAATAACCCCGTAATTTGAAATTATTTAAACGAAGAGCACAAGGAATTATCAACAACTTATCAATAACACCAAAAGTGTCTTAAAAAAGCTAAAACACCCCTTAAATTAAATATTCAGCTCTATTTTTAAGGAAGATTTAAAAAACAAAGAGTTTTTTGTACAATTAAAACCACAACATACAGAATAATAACAACTTAGTAATAAAGAAAAAGGTGTTGCAAAAGCAACACCTAATCCCCAATTTATTAACCATCCAACATTACATAAATTCAAATTAATTAGAGACGTAGGCATCAGTATGAACTTTAGAGATAGCTCTACCCGAAGGTTCGTTCATATTTTTAAACGCTTCATCCCACTCAAGAGCAATTGGTGTACTACAAGCTATAGATGGCACCGAAGGCACACTTAACGCAGCAGTATCGCTTGGAAAATGCTCCTCAAAAATAGTTCTATAATAGAACTCTTCTTTTGTTCGTGGAGGTTGTACCGGAAATCTAAAATGGGCATTTTCCATTTGTTCATCGGTTACTTCCTCGTTTACTAATTCTTTCAAGGTATCAATCCAACTATATCCCACCCCGTCAGAAAATTGTTCTTTCTGTCTCCAAACTACACTTTCCGGAAGATATTCTTCAAAAGCCTTACGCACTACCCACTTCTCCATCTTCTCTGGCGTAATCATCTTATCTTTCGGATTTAAGCGCATGGCTACATCCATAAATTCTTTATCTAAAAATGGCACACGTCCTTCAATTCCCCAAGCAGCTAACGATTTGTTAGCTCTTAAACAATCATACATGTGCAATTTATCAAGTTTACGAACCGTCTCTTCATGAAATTCTTTTGGACTTGGTGCTTTGTGAAAATACAAATACCCACCAAACAATTCATCTGCTCCTTCTCCAGAAAGTACCATTTTAATACCCATAGACTTAATTACTCTTGCCATTAAGTACATTGGTGTAGAAGCTCTTACCGTTGTAATATCATACGTCTCCAAATGATAAATCACATCCCTAATTGCATCCAACCCTTCCTGAATCGTAAACTTTATTTCATGATGAACAGTTCCAATATGATCTGCCACTTTTCTTGCTGCTGCTAAATCAGGAGACCCTTCTAAACCAACAGAAAACGAATGCAATTGCGGCCACCAAGCATCAACTGTATCACCTGACTCAATTCTTTTTTGAGAAAACTTCTTAGCTATGGCAGAGGTTACAGATGAATCTAAACCACCCGATAACAACACTCCATAAGGCACATCTGACATTAATTGACGGTGTACCGCAGCCTCTAAAGCATCTCTAAGATCATCTATACTGGTTTCATTTTCTTTTACATCTTCATACGAAGCCCAATCTCTTTCATACCACTTCACATATTCACCAGTACTGCTACTCATATAATAACCAGGAGGGAACAGCTCTATTTTAGTACACGTACCCTCTAAAGCTTTCAATTCAGATGCTACATAAAATGTACCATTCTGATCCCAACCTATATACAAAGGTATAATTCCTACATGATCTCGTGCTATAAAATATTGATTTTTTTCAACATCATATATTGCAAAACTAAAAATACCATTCAAATCATCAAGAAATTTTTCACCTTTTTCTTTATATAATGCTAAAATAACCTCACAATCTGATTTCGTTTGAAAATTATAGTCTACATTTAATTGTGCTCTTAAATTTAGGTGATTGTAAATTTCACCATTCGCAACTAATACAAATTTTTCGTCTTCGCTTATTAAAGGTTGTGAACCAGATGCCGGATCTACAATAGCCAATCTTTCATGAGTTAAAATGGCTTTGTCGTTACTATAAATACCACTCCAGTCTGGTCCGCGATGACGTACTTTCTTAGACATCTCTAATAACTGAGGTCTTAAGACTTCTGCTGATTCTTTTAAATCAAATGCACAAACAATTCCACACATGGTAAACTAATTTTATAAAAATTTATAAGCCAAATATTGATATTATATTTCATTTTAAAAACACAATCGCTATTTTACATTACAAATTATAACCAAAATAAAATATTTTAGTTCAAAACTAAAACTAAAACGCGTTTTAGACGTTATGAAATATAACAATATATAAGAACTCGAATCACCCCTAATATTTTATGCAATATTTAACTTGAAAAATTTAATAAAATAAAGATATTTAGCCCAAAAAAAATGATGATTAGATTTAAGACGCATTTAACACTCTTTTTAACTTTTGTACTAATTGTATTAGCATCTAATTTTTGCCACGCTCAAAAATTTAATGGATTAGACATGAGTCCTCATGACATTTCTTACTTTAGAATTGATAACAACGCAGCACCTCTAATTAAAGTTCTTTATGGAAGACCTCAATTAAGAGGACGGTCTATAGGCAAAGAAATTGTTCCTTTTGGCAAAATATGGAGAACAGGAGCTAATGAAGCAACAGAAATTAGATTTTACTCTGATGTTATTATAAATGACACCTTATTAAAAGCCGGAACCTATTCCCTTCTAACCATTCCTGAAAAGAGAGAATGGACCTTTATAATTAATAAAGATGTAGATGTTTGGGGAGCTTATTCATATGATGAAAACAAAGATGTTGTTAGAATAAAAACTCCATCAGAAAATGGAAAAGAATCACTTGATGCGCTTTCTATTGCTTTTAACAAAGAAGAAGATGATACAGTTAATCTAGTTGTGGGATGGGGAAAAACAAGAGCATTTCTCCCTATTACATTCCCTACTAAACCTCAGGAACAACTAGCTAAAGAAGAAACTACTCCTGAAAAAAATATTGAAACAGAAGAAAAAACAGAAAAAATGGAGTGATTTTTACAACACTTTACCAAACCTTTGTGCGGTATAGCGTTTGAATATTTATTATTTCGGTGAGTATACGTAACTTTGCAATCAATCCGCAAATAATAGATGATACAAAAATTACTCTTATTTTTAAAAACATACGACTTTAGAAAAGGAATCCTATTCGCTACATTAGGATTTCTTTTATTTTTATCTGGTTCTTATTTTTTCCCTGACACTCCATTCGGAATTGCTATGGGGATGGGCATTTTATTATCTGCCATAAGTGATGTACCAGGCACTAAAAAACATACTTATATTGGTATTTTAACAGGTATCGCCCTAGCCATAATTTCATTTTTACTGGTTCACTTAACTATTTACAATACTTGGATTTTACTAGCTACAATAACCGCTTTAGTATTTGCCAATTCCTATATTTCAGTTTACGGATTAAGAGCTTCTATGGTTTCCTTTTCAGGATTACTAGCAATCGCTTTAGGTTTTATACCAATGGGATCTGATGGTGAATTTTACAAAAGCGCCATTTTTATACTTTTAGGAAGCGGCATATACATATTTACTTCGTTTATAATTAACCTTGTTAAGCCAAAACAAATAGGAGAACAATTGGTAGTAGAGTGCATGCAGTTAACTGCTGCATACCTTAAAACAAGAGCTGCTATACCTCTATCTAATAATAAAGAGGTCTTATTACAGAAACTCCTTTCTCTTCAAATCACCATTAATGATAAACATGAAAATTTAAGAGCTGTGATACTTAAGCAACCCTCTAAAGTTATGGGAAGTGGTTACCACAGAAGACTCCTTTTAATTTTTATAGAATTGGTGGATATTTTGGAATTAGCAGTTGCCAATCCTATTAATTACAAAGACTTTAGTAATAGGTTTGGGAGCGAAATAAAAATATTAAACGCTTTTTCCGAACTACTTAAAAGCAATGCTGAGCTTTTAATGGATTTATCCTATAAAATATCAGATAAAAAAGTTGATCATAAAGCCCCCAAATTAAGGTTTTTACTAAACAACATACAAGAAGCTATTGAACACTATAAAGAAACGCATGAGGTTTCTAACGTACGTAGAAACAATGTAATTTTATTAAGAAATTTAGTTGACTACGAAGAACAACAGGTTCAAAAACTAGAAACCATAGAGCGTATTTTGGCAAACGATTTTAATCTTGAAGATGCAAAAGATCCAGACCAACCTAATCGTTTCATTACTAATCAGGATTACTCTTTAAAAAAACTAAAAGACAATTTCAACTTCAATTCAGTTATTTTTAAACATGCCTTACGCTTAACACTTTGTGTTATGGCCGGATTTTTAATAGGCACCTTTTTTAAATTACAAAACACCTATTGGATTATTATTACCATATTAGTAATAATGCGCCCTAACTATGGTCTTACCAAACAAAGAACCATACAACGGGTTATTGGTACACTTATAGGTGCGGCAATTTCATTCCTTGCCATATATCTTACCAACAATATGTACATCTATGCCGGCATTACATTTATTGCAATGATTTTTGCCTTTGCATATATACAACGCAACTATTTAAAAGCAGCCACGTTTATTACCATAAACATTGTTTTTGTTTTTGCCATGTTTTCGAGTGATCCGTTTGGCATCATTAATTCACGTATTGTAGATACCATAATAGGTGCGGCTCTTTGTGTGATATTTAATTACTTCTTCTACCCCGCCTGGGAATCATCTAACATTAGCAACACATTAAAAAACTCATTACTAGCAAATCAACATTACTTAAAAGAAATTTCTGCTATTTATATTAATAAACAAAAAAGTATCACAGAATATAAACTTTCAAGAAAAACAGCATTTATTCAAATAGGAAATTTACACGCTGCGTTTCAGCGCATGTCACAGGAACCTAAATCTAAAAAGTCTAAAGTATCAGAACTTTATGAAATAGTAATACTACAACACACCTTTTTATCAGCTGCCGCTGCATTAGGGACTTACATTCAAAGTCATAAAACCACTGAAGCATCACATCATTTTGAAGCATATATAAACTCAATTATTAATATACTAGATGCCTGCATTCTAACCTTAGAAGACAAAAAAAATACCGTTGAAGCAGCTGTAGACAATATTAAAAATGCCAACAACTATCTTTCTGAAACGTATAACAACTTATTAATCAAAAGACAAGAAGAACTTAATACCGGACAGATAAAAATAAGTGAACAACTTAGAAGTGATCTTAAAGAAATTAAGTTACTTTACGACCAGTTAAAATATTTAACAAAACTTTCCGTTAAACTGGAAAAACAAGTTACCCATTTTACTAAACAACCATGAACACCATCGTAAGAATACCCTCAAATACAATTAAATTTTCGATTAGTTATCTTCGTCTAAATAATACTATATTTGCCTGAATTGTAAAAAGGCAAAATTCATATAATGCACAAACTATCTGCTGTTTTAATAACCCTAAATGAGATCAATTGCATCGATCCATGCATCGATAGCATTTCTTTTGCCGATGAAATCATTGTTGTAGATTCCTACAGCACAGATGGTACATGGGAGTATTTAAATACGCATGATAAAGTAAAAGCTTCTCAACGAGTTTTTAAAAACTACACAGATCAAAAATCAAACGCATTAAGCTTAACATCTCATAACTGGGTGCTTTTTGTTGATGCCGATGAAATTATTACAGAGGAATCGAAAAATGAGATTTTAAGTGTTTTAAAAAATCCTAAAGCAGATGCGTATTATATTTTCAGAAAGTTTATTATGAACAATAAGCCTTTAAAATATTGCGGATTTCAAACGGATAAACAACTCCGCTTATTTGATAAAAGAAAGGCTCATTTTGCACCCGACAGATTAGTTCACGAACACCTAGTTACCATAGGATCTTCAAGAATATTAACTCATAAATTAGATCATCACTTTTATAAGTCGTACAACGACTACAGTAGAAGAATATTATTTTACGGTCAATTAAAAGGTCTTGAATTATATAGAAAAAACAAAAAGCCAAATCTGTTCCTTCGTATCATAAAACCTTCCTTTAAGTTTTTCTACATGTTTTTTGTAAGATTCGGGATACTTGACGGAAGCAGAGGTTTTACTATTGCTAAAATAAACGCTAAGGGCGTTTTAGAAAGATACAAACATCTTAAAAAGCTTATAAAAGAGCATAAAAATTAGTTACTCCTTCTCTATTCCATCTGGTGTTCTAACTATTTTCTTTTGCGCTACTTCATCTCTAACAGCTCGGTTAAACGCAATTGAATCAGGAGTTTTATACCCCCTAGCATGATCTAAATGCACACAAACAGCACTATAGCGTATTTGTTTAGATTTAATCCCTAAATTAAACAAACGCTCTCCAAGCTCTCTATCTTGTCCACCATACTTCATTTTCTCGTTCATTCCATTAACAGCCAAAATATCCTTTTTCCACCCAGAAGCATTATGACCATTCCAGCTGGCATTGGTAGGGGTCACTTTGTTTAAAAATTTAGCCTTTGCTCCTGTAGCAGTCAGTTTAGAATTTTTAAAAGAGGATTTCAACCCATTCTTCTTCAACCAATCAACATCAAAACAATTACCCTCAATAATATCTTCCTTAGTAATCATTTTAGATATATTCATAGGCAATTTAAAATAACCCCCAGATAAAAAATATCCCTCTTCGCGATACGCCGCATGTACCTCTAGAAAATCTTCTCTAGGAATACAATCTCCATCGCTCATTAAAATATAATTATGAGCACAAGCTACAATAGCCTTATTTAATATTCTTGATTTCTGAAAACCTTCATCTTCCTGCCAAACATGAACTATAGGATACGAAACCTCTTGTTGCATTTGTAGAATTAAATTTTTTGTAGCCTCACCGGAACCATCATCAGCAATAACCACTTCAAACCCCCTAAACGTCTGATTTTCATAACCCCACAATACTTTTTTTAGCCATTCTTCTGCGTTATAAGTACTTATAATAACAGATATCTGATCGGTTTTCATAGAAAATTTCATTTTCACAAAAATAGATTGTTTTATTTTCTTAAAAAAACCAATACTTTCGTATTTATGTATTCCAAACCCAAATTTTTAATCATTCAGCAAAAAATGATTGGTGATGTGCTCACAAGCACTATGATTTGCGATAACCTAAAGCTTAGGTATCCAAAGGCTACAATTGATTTTGTAGCTAATGAAAATACATTAGCTGTGTTAGAAAATCATCCGCATATAGATTCTGTTATTGTTTTTAAAAATGAGTTTAGAAAAAACAAAATAGCCTTTTTAAAATTTCTTAAAGAAATTAAACAAAAGAAGTATGATGCTGTAATAGATGCTTACGGAAAGATAGAAAGTAATCTTATATCCTTATCTGCCAAAGCTGATCTTAAAATATCGTATACAAAAACATACACTTCCTGGATCTACAATGAAACACACCATACACACGACAATCCAGATCCAAAAATGACATTGGCGATTAAAAATAGAGTGAGCCTTTTAAGTTCATTTAAAATACCTGAAAATCAGCTAATATTATCACCATCTATTTACTTAAGTGATAAAGAGAAAGAAGATGCAAAGCATTTTTTAAAAACCAATGGTATTAGCAGCGATGAAAATATTATTATGATTAGTGTTTTAGGAAGTAGCAATATTAAAACATACCCTGCAGCCTATATGGCTAAAGTTATAGATACCATTGTAAGCTACAAACCGTATACAATACTGTTTAACTATATCCCTTCACAAGAACAAAAGGCTAAAGAAATTTTTGATTTGTGTACACCGAAAACACAAAAACATATCAAATTCAATATATTTTCTAATTCGTTAAGAGGTTTTTTAGGAATTGTATCGCAATGCAAGGCACTCATTGGCAATGAAGGCGGCGCTATAAATATGGCAAAAGCCTTACAAACACCTACATTTGCTATATTTGCCCCATTCACAGGAAAAGCAGGATGGTTTATAGATCAAAACAATCATAAAGCGGTTCATTTAAAAGATTATAAACCAGATCTTTTGAATCATTTAAAACGAAAAGAAATCATTGAGCAAATAGATACTTTTCACAAAGAATTTACTCCTGAGATGTTTTCAGAATATCTAACAGATTTTTTAAAAAACCTATAGCACTTACATGAAGTTAAAAGAACTACTTCCATCTATTTACCATACGGTTAAGTTACTCTTATTGGGTACAAAAAAAATAAAAGCAGCTAGCAACAGCTTTCAAGTGGTTGTTTCTTTAACCACCATTCCCTACAGATTAGGTAAAGTGCATATTACCATAAGAAGTATTCTTGTTCAGGATACTCCTCCTGAAAAAATTATTCTGTGGCTTCATAAAGATTTACAAAATAGCATTCCAAACAGTTTAAAAAAACTCGAAGGCGACATTTTCGAAATTCGGTTTTCAGAAATTTCTTGTCCTCATTTAAAACTGGTTGAGACCTTAAAACTATATAACAATAAACCTATTGTCACCTGCGATGACGACATGATATATCCTTCTCATTGGTTGCCTACCTTGTATAAAGCTCATATAGAGCATTCAGCTACAGTAATTGCTAATTTCACCAGACAAATAACTTATAACAAAGAAGGAGTTATTAACCCCTATAAAACATGGCATTATAACCACGGTGAAGATACAGAAAAACTAGTCCCTCTTGGTGTAGGAGGTGTTTTATACCCACCGAACTCTTTATACAAAGAAGCTACAAACACAAAACTTTTCTTAACGTTATGCCCTAAAGCAGATGATCTTTGGTTTAAAGCTATGGCATTGCTTAACAACACTATGACTTATAAATTACCAGAAACAATTGATTTAATTCCGGTAATGTTTACTCAGAAAGTTTCTCTTAAAAAACAAAATATAGAAAAAGATTTTAATGTTAAACAATGGAACAACATTACAAAACATTTTAATCTAAAATAGGCTAAACGTATGAATTACACAGTTGCTATTATTATTATAAACCACAATACAGCTTCTTATACTTTAGACTGTGTTAAAAGTATTATTGAGAAGACCGATACTGGGATTTCTTATCAGATCATACTTGTAGACAATGCCTCTAATACTGAAGATTACTTAATTTTAAAAGCTTATATAGAAAAGCTTAATAATCGGGATATTACATTATTTAGAAGCTCAATAAACACTGGTTTTGGCGGCGGAAATATGCTAGGTGTACAATTTGCAAACGCAGATTACTATGCATTTGTAAATAATGATACTCTTTTTAACAATGACTGTATAGCTACTTGTTTGGAGTTTATGAATAATACTCCAGATGCTGCTGTTTGTGGCCCTCAAATTTTACTTAGTAAAAAAGAGCAATCTCAAAGTTTTGAGCATTTTCTATCATTAGGTAAAGTATTTCTTGGAAGTTCTGCTTTAGAAAAACTTGCAGGAAAGCCCAAAAGAAAAGCAACTTACAGTACCCCTATAAAAGTTGACTATGTAAACGGAAGCTTTATGTTTTGTAAAGCAGAAGACTTCAATACTATTGGTGGTTTTGATACGAATATTTTCCTGTTTTACGAAGAAAGTGATCTTTGCTATCGTTTAAAGAAAAACGGAAAGAACACTTATTTTGTTCCGCAGGCCTTGTACATTCATTATGAAGGCAAAAGTCTAAAAACAAACATTAAGAAAAAGATAGAATTAAAAACCTCTATGCTTTATGTGATGCAAAAAAATAATGGGTACATTAGTTATCTAATCACCCGATATTTTCTGTTTATAAGATATATGCTTACCGCTTTGATAAAACCCAAGTACTTTCCATTAGCTAAAGGGCTATTTACAGGCCTACCACTCAGTAAATCCCTAAAACAAGAACAACAAATAGTTAAACTAAAATAGCCTCCCAGCGGCGCGCTATCTCTTTTTCTGTGTACAACTGAGCAATCTCATAGGCAGCATTTTGTAAAGAAGGAATATTTATAGTACCTAATTCAGATTCTAAAAATAGAATAAACCGATCTTCTTCTATAAGAAACCCGTTTACTCCGGAGGTTACTATTTCCTTTGGCCCGCTATGTAACGTTGCCAATGGTATTGTTTTACATGCCATAGCCTCTACAATAGCCATTCCAAATAGCTCTTCCCAAGTCTTGGTTTTCTGAGAATTCATTACTAAAAAAGTATGTTCACGATACAACTTTGCAAGTTTATCTTTATCAGAAACATATCCTAGATAATTAATATTCTCACATTTATCAGAAAACATTTTTACCGTTTCTTCTTCGCTTCCACTACCAACTATTGTAAAGGATAAGTCTGGATGCTTTTCAAAAAACGTTACTAAAGATATAATTCCTTTCTCCTTTAACAACCTACCTACATAAATAAAACTATTGGCTTTTTTCTCAACAGTAAAATCTGTAAAAAAATTTGAATTTACAGTATGATATACAACACTTATAGAAGTTTTTTTAATATTGTAATTAGCTAACAATTCTTCTTTAGTTTTACCGGAAACTGCAAAAATATGTTCAGCGGTCTCCTCTAAAAATTGTTTCCATTTGTTTTTAACCCTTTTACCAACAAATTTCTTTTTAGGATAATAACTACCATCCCAGCTAGTCCAACTGGTATGATAATACACCTGATGCCCTCTTAGAAAAATCAACACCGATAACAACTTGTAATCAAATGGAGCAATTCCTAAAACAACTTTTTTATTTTTTGTAAACAACAATCCTACTAAAAAAAATAAGTTTATCCATTGCTTTACATACATAGCCCCATTACACTTAAAAATAGCCTTAATGGTGCGTCCCAAAATTGAGAATTCTCTAAATTTCAATTGCATCCCTTCTCTTTCTGCAAGCGCAACCAAACCAGTATAATGACTATTTTCTCCTTTTTTGTGTAAAACATAAATAATTCGGGATGCCGATGAAACCATAAAATTTTAATTAATTGGGTTACCTTTGCACAAAGGTAATTTTTTATGAAAGAAGAAATTCATAATACGTTAAAAACACTAAAATCGGGTGGTACTATACTGTACCCTACCGATACCGTATGGGGATTAGGATGTGATGCCACCAATGCAGAAGCGGTTAAAAAAATCTATGAATTAAAAAAGAGAGAAGAAAGTAAAGCGCTTATCTGTTTGGTTAGCGATGTAGTAATGCTTGAAAGAATATTTAGAGAGATCCCAGATGCTGCTTATGATATTATTGATTATTCAGATAACCCCACTACAATTATCTACGACAATCCGTCTGGTATAGCTAAAAATTTAGTAGCAGAAGACAATTCTCTTGCCGTTAGAGTGGTTAAAGATGAATTCTGTAAACAACTTATCTATAAACTAAACCGACCAATAGTTTCAACATCTGCCAATATTAGTAATACACCTACACCAAATTCATTTAAAGAAATTGACAATGAAATTTTATCAGGTGTTGACTATGTAGTAAATTTGCACCGCGAAAAAATTTGCTCCCAGCCATCCACTATTATTAAGCTCAGTGGTAGTGGTTTAGTAAAAATAATAAGAAAGTAATAAGAACAACTTCTTATACACAAAGCAAAAGGCTACTGTAAGAAGTTATTAATGTAATAGAACTTGAGAGAAATAAATCCCATAGAAGCCATACAAGATCCTATATTTAAAATTATAACACAAGCTGCTCAAAACATTGGTGTAGATTGTTATGTAATTGGGGGCTTCGTAAGAGATTTTTTGCTTAAAAGAGGTACACCTAAAGATATAGATGTAGTTGCAGTTGGTCGTGGTATTGAACTAGCCCAAGAAGTAGCAACACTATTTCCTCAAAAAACAAAAGTTCAGGTTTTTAAAAACTATGGTACAGCCATGGTAAAAACCAGCGATATAGAACTTGAGTTTGTAGGCGCAAGAAGGGAAAGCTATCGTAAAAATTCTAGAAATCCGATTGTTGAAGATGGAACTTTGCAAGACGATCAAAACCGTAGAGACTTTACCATTAACGCCTTAGCCATATCGTTAAACAAAGATTCTTTAGGATTCTTATTAGACCCGTTCAACGGACTCCAAGATTTAGAAGAGGGCATTATAAGAACCCCCTTAGATGCAGATATTACGTATTCTGACGATCCGTTACGAATGATGCGTGCTATACGTTTTGCTACACAGTTAAACTTTACAATTGAAGAAAAATCATTACAAGCAATTACTAGAAATAAAGACCGTATTAAAATTATTTCTAAGGAGCGTATTGTTGATGAATTACATAAAATTCTAAGTAGTAAGACTCCTTCTATAGGTTTTAAACTATTACTGCAAACAGGGTTATTAAAAATTATTTTGCCCGAGTTAACGGCACTTCAAGGTATAGAAGAAAAAGAAGGACAAAAACATAAAGATAACTTTTGGCACACGCTAGAGGTAGTAGATAATATTGCTACAGCTACCGATGATGTTTGGTTACGATGGTCTGCCCTGTTACACGATATTGGTAAAGCACCAACCAAACGATTTGATAAAAAAATTGGCTGGACATTTCACGGACACGAATTTGTAGGTTCTAAAATGGTATATAAACTATTTAAGCGTTTACATATGCCACTGAATGATAAAATGAAGTTTGTACAAAAATTGGTTTTAATGAGTTCTAGACCTATTGTATTAGCTCAGGATATTGTAACCGACTCAGCGGTTAGAAGATTAATATTTGATGCTGGAGACCATGTAGATGATCTTATGACCTTATGCGAGGCAGATATTACCACTAAGAACCCTAAGAAGTTTCAAAAATATCATAACAATTTTAAAATTGTTAGGCAGAAAATAGTAGAAGTTGAAGAGCGTGATCATGTTCGTAATTTTCAACCTCCCGTTAGTGGAGAAGAAATTATGAAAATATTTAATCTAAAGCCCTCCAGAGAAATCGGGATTATAAAAGATGCTATTAAAGAAGCTATTTTAGAAGGTGAAATCTCAAATGAGTATGAAGCTGCTTATCAATTTATGCTAGAACAAGGAAAAAAATTAGGCCTTAAAGCCGTAAAATAAAATGAAAAAAGACAACAAATACGTAGTGTACTGGTTACTTACCGGTTGCTTTTTAATTTTCATTATGGTGTTAGTTGGGGGGATTACCCGATTAACCCATTCCGGATTATCTATTTCAGACTATAAACTTATCACCGGTACAATACCTCCGATGAATGAGAAAGAATGGAACGATGCCTTTGAATTGTACAAGCAATTTCCTGAGTACCAAAAACTAAACAATCACTTTGCATTAGAAGATTTTAAAGACATTTACTTTTGGGAATGGTTACACAGACTTATAGGTAGACTTATTGGGGTTGTATTTATGATTCCTTTTGTCTACTTCCTTATTAAAAAGCAGTTATCTAAAGCTACCATAAAAAAATCAATTGTATTATTATTTCTGGGAAGCTTACAAGGTTTCTTTGGTTGGTACATGGTAAAGAGTGGATTAATAGACAGACCAGACGTTAGTCATTACCGCCTTGCTTTACACCTAACTACTGCCTTTATAACCTTTGCTGCTACACTTTGGGTGGCATTAGATATAATTTACCCTAATCGTAAAGCTATTAATAAGCAGTTTAGAAACTTAATTAGAATAGCGTTGGTAGTACTCCTAATTCAGATTATATGGGGTGGTTTTGTAGCAGGATTAGATGCTGGTTTTATTCATAACCACTGGCCTTTAATGAGCGAAGGAAAACTTATACACCCAACAGTATATACCGAACAAGAACCTTTTCTTTTAAACTTTTTTGAAGGCAAAAGTGGGGTGCAGTTTGCGCATAGGTACATTGCTTATATAGTAGTTGTTCTTATAGCAGCTATCTACTTTAAAGCTAAAAAATTAGCCATTACTCCTACTCAAAAAAAAGGGATAAATGCCCTTATGGTTATAGTAGGAATTCAATTTATACTTGGTGTATTTACATTATTACTAGTTGTACCGGTATGGTTAGGTGTTGCACACCAAATTGGAGCATTTTTCTTATTAAGCGCCATGACCTATACACTGCATCAATTTAGTAAATAAATACCGTATCTTTATTAAATTCAACACATTAAACAAATTTACAAATGATATATAAGTTTAGAATTATACTTGATACAGAAGAAGATATCTTTAGGGATATTGCCATTAAGGCTAATGTATCTATGGAAGATTTTCATAACGCTATTACGCAAGCTTTTGGTTTTGACGGAACTGAAATGGCTTCTTTTTACATGAGTGATAACGAATGGAGCCAAGGAGAGGAAATCTCTTTGTTTGACATGAGTGAAGGTACTTCTGAAGTAAAATTGATGAATGAGACCATTCTTGAAGATGTTGCTACCGAAGATCAACCTAAATTAATCTATGTATATGATTTCTTTAGTATGTGGACCTTCTTTGTAGAATTAGCAGAAGTGAGCGAAGAAGAAAGTGGCGAATCATATCCAATACTTTTATTTTCTCACGGAGAACTTCCCGAATCGGCTCCGGTTAAAGATTTTGAAGCGACTAATACACCAAGCGACCTTGGAAACTTTGACGCCCCAAACGACGATGAGGGTGATGATTACTCAGGATACGACAATCTTGACTTTGACGAAAACTGGAATTAAACAATAATATCAATAACCAAAAAAATAGTTTGCACCAATAATGATTAACTTATATCCTACACATATCGAAAGTCTATCTATACACAAGGTAGGTAACAAAAGTAAAAATGAAGGAGTATTCTTTTCTGAAAATCCATACCAGTTAAATGATGAAATTATAGGATTACTTAAAGAATATTTCTTTAGACCTTTTAGAGATAAGGAAGAAAATTATTTGCGTTTTGATGATGACGTAGATATTGAATTTAACGAGTTATATAAAATTTCATCTGAAATTTTTTCTAATCCATCTTCTATTCATGATAACTCTAAAAAGATTGCCACACACCTTTTTGAACAATCCAATCACCCTCATATAAAACCAGGAGAGCTATATGTTACCTATTTATCTGATGTGGTTTTAGATAACACTAAGATGGATGCTATTGGGATATTTAAAAGTGAGCTAAAACAAGACTTTCTGCAGTTTGAAGAAAATGGCGCAGATATTGACATTCTTATTAAACAAGGTATTAACATTAATAAATTAGACAAAGGCTGTATTATTTTAAATGTTAATAAAGAAGAAGGATACAAGTTATTATCTATTGATAGTAACAGATATGATGCTAAATATTGGTTAGAGAACTTTTTAAATGTAGATGCCTTAACAGATGAAACTTTCTATACCAAAAAATATTTAAAATTCTGTAAAGATTTTGCCAAGGATGTCGTTTTACCTGCTGAAGATAAAAAGGAAGAGGTTATGTTTATGAATCGTGCAGTTAATCACTTTGCAAAGAATGATGAATTTGAAGAAACATCATTTCTTAACGAGGTAATTGACAATCCTGATTTAATACCAGAATTTAAACACTATAAAGTAGAAAAAGGGCCTAAATATAGTATTGAGGATGTTTCTAATTTCCCGATAGCAAACAAGGCGGTGTCTGATGCTAGAAAAAAAATTAAAAACGTTATTAACTTAGATACAAACGTTCAGATTAAAATGGACTTTATTAATCCTGAAAGTGCTGAAAAATTTGTTGAAAAAGGCTGGGATGAAGAACGTCAAATGTACTACTACTTAGTGTATTTTAATAAAGAAGAAAAAAATTAATGAAATATTTACACTATCTAATGTTATGCAGTTTATTATTTATAGGCTGCTCTAATAAGGAAACTAAAGAAATAACGGATGGCTACCATATAGAAGGCTCTTTTATTACAGGTAATTACAGCGGTTATATCTTTTTAAACACACCTTATACAAAGGATAGTATATTAGTAAAAAACAATCGGTTTTTCTTTGATGGAAAAACCGATTTCCCTATTCAAGGATGGCTTACTACCACCAATAGCACTAATTTAGCATGGCTATATCTTGAAAATAGTAACATTGAGATTAAGCTTACCAACCCCGAAGCGTTACACGTAATCACTGTAAAAGGTTCTGAAAGTTATATTAAGAAAACTCGCTTTGAAAATTTCATTAATAATCATTACAATGACGCTAACTTTTATGATGCCGTAAAAGATTCTTTAACAATCTTCATAAAAAAGAATCCTAACCATAGTTTAAGTGGTAAATTTTTAGGGCAGATTGCCTCACAAAGTTGGATATTATCTGCAAAAGAAGTAGCTAATTTTAAGAAGCAGCTTGATACTACCAAACAAACCGGAAGTGATTTATTTGTAATTAATCAAGCTATTAAAAAATTAAACACCTATGGTATAGGAAATCAATTTAAAGACTTTGACATTTATAATCTTGACGGAAAGATTGTTTCTACCAATACAGTAAATGCTCCTTATTTGTTAGTAGACTTTTGGGCTAGCTGGTGCGTGCCTTGCAGAAAACAAAACCCAGAATGGGTTAAACTTTATCAAGAATTTCATACCAAAGGATTTAACATCCTTAGCATATCAATTGAAGACGGCATAGATACTTGGAAAAAAGGGATTGAAAAAGATCATCTTGAATGGAATCACCTGCGATCAGGAGAAGAATTTGATAGTCCTTTAGCTCAATATTACCAACTATATAGCATCCCTTACAATATCGTAATTGATAAAAACAGAAAAGTAATTGGTGTAAACGTTGAACCTAAACAACTAAAATATCTACTAGAAAAATCACTGCATTAATCTGGTCATATTTACATCTTCATAATTTCTTTTAATAAAGTCTATTGCTGCAATTAACACCTCTCCCATATTAGTAGCTCTTTTAAACTGCAGATCATTAGTAAAGTTAAAAATTTCCATTTTTAAACTTTCAACATATTCAGATTTCGAAATATGATCATCTTTCATACACTCTAGCAAATCACCTAATTGTTCTATCGAGTTTAAAATACGCTTTGCCACTATTGAACGTTCCTCTACCTTATATTGATTAATGGATGTTTTTAAAAGTTTAGAACGCACTAGTTCAACCATAGTACTATTCTCTTTAAAAAACTGAGGACGGTATATTTTCAATCTCCCCTCATAATTCTGCTGATCAAAATCTATAGCTCTCACTTTATATACCACATGATCAAAATCGGGTGTTACCACAAAGACATAATTATAGCTCCGCATATCACCTAAAAGTCTAATCATACAACGTTCATTAAACTTCACAAATTCTTTGGCTATTTGCGACTTCTGAAACTCGGTGCATTTAGGCAAATATTCTTTAATAAAAACATCTCCTGGTATACCGGCAATATGCTCTTCTATCAGAGTATCTTTATGTACTAAATAATTTAAATTATAAGGCGACAGCATATGTTCTAATTCTAGTCCGTAGATTCTCGAGGCATCTGCTTTTTTTATGTAGAAATACGTGAAATTATCATTTAAAACATTACGCACCTTAATTCTAAAAGGTTGAGAATTACCGAACGTACAAAAGTCAATAGTGTCTACGCTAAGATATTGAAGAATATCATCATTCCCATCAGAAATTAAAATTGAATATACTTTTTTTAAAGCGTAATCAATTTCTTCTCTTTCAAATTCGTTATAATAAACACGCAACCAAAGTGTATCGTTATCATCTTCATCATATACCACAATGGAGCCAGAAAACCTAAGAAGATCTTCATAAAAAATCGGAATCTTTATGTTCCTGCTATACTCATTTAAGTACGCATTTAATTTTTCTGAAATAGGAAAACTAGGCTTCTTTTTAGACATTAAATCGTCTCCCATAATATACTGCTTTGTTCAAAAATAAGATTTCTTGTAACAAAACCCCTTATAAAACGTCAAGTTTATAAACCCTAAAAGTAAATGCTATTTTGAAAACAATACTAACAATTAACAACCTTACCAAAAAATATGGCAAACTTACTGCCGTAAGTGACCTAAGTTTCACTATTGAAAAAGGAAATGTTTATGGAATTTTAGGCCCTAACGGAAGCGGTAAATCTACCACCTTAGGAATCATATTAAATGTAGTAAATAAAACTTCTGGAGACTTCCAATGGTTTAACGGCACTACAACCCATCAGGCATTAAAAAAAGTTGGAGCCATCATAGAGCGCCCTAACTTTTATCCGTATATGACAGCTCAAGAAAATTTGAAATTGGTATGCAAAATAAAAGAAGTACCTGAGAGTAAAATAGAAGAGAAATTAAAATTAGTAGGACTTTGGGAGCGAAAAAATGACAAGTTTAAAACGTTCTCATTAGGTATGAAACAACGTTTAGCTATTAGTTCTGCACTACTTAATGATCCTGAAATATTAATATTAGATGAACCTACAAACGGCTTAGACCCACAAGGTATTCACCAAATAAGAGAAATTATCATTCAAATTGCTGAAACCGGAACAACTATTTTACTAGCTTCTCACCTTTTAGATGAAGTAGAAAAAGTATGTACGCATGTGGTTGTACTGCAAAAAGGTATTCGACTCTATTCTGGTAGAGTAGATCAAATGGTTGCCAGTTATGGATATTTTGAAATAAACGCAGAAGATCAAAGCAAACTTACTTCCTTATTAAATAATCACGAAGCATTTGGAAATATATCACATACAAAAAGTGGCGTACTTAATGTTATTCTAACTCAGGATATAAACGCAGAAGATGTTAACAAATACTTATTCGAAAATGGTGTTATAGTGAATCATCTAGTGAAAAAGAAAGAAAGCCTAGAAGAAAAATTTTTACAACTAACCTCTCAACAATCCTAATCTTATTATGAAACGTTTATTAGAAATAGAATTTATAAAACTATGGAATAGTAGATCCAGTAGGATACTAATTATATCATATTTTGCGCTACTTTCTCTTATTAGTATTTTGACAACGATCGATTTTAGCTTTGGAAAAATTCAATTCAGATTAGCAGAACAGGGAATATTCAACTTTCCGTATATATGGCATATAAATACTTTTATCGCAGGGGTTTTAAAAATATTCATTGCTATTGTTATCGTATCCATGATGTCTAATGAATACAGTAACAAAACCCTAAAACAAAACCTTATTGACGGCCTAAGCAAGAAAGAATTTGTTTTATCTAAATTTTATATGGTAGTTGTATTTTCATTAATATCTACCATCTTTATTGCCACAGTAACATTAATCCTAGGGCTTATCTACTCCGATTATAAAACAGCTTCAATAATTTTTACCGATACCGAATTTCTTTTATCCTATTTTGTAAAACTTGTAGGTTTCTTTAGTCTTTGCTTATTTTTAGGAATGTTAGTAAGAAAATCGGCATTTGCATTAGGTTTTTTATTTATTTGGTATATACTTGAATGGTTATTTTTTGGGCTATTAAATTATGTTTTGCCAGACAATTCTGAAATACCTGGGAAAATATTTAAATTCCTACCTATACAATCGTTATCGAACCTCATAAAAGAACCCGTTTCAAGATTTAATGCGGTTATGACATTAGCGAATCAAGTGGGAGAAGATTTAACAAGAGATTACACTACACATTGGTACGAATATACTATCGTTATAATATGGACATTATTTTTCCTATTTTTTACATATATCACACTCAAAAGGAGAAATTTATAAACTCTTTTATTATATTTGGGGCTTAAACCACCCAACTATGCTAAAAAAATACTTTTTTTTAATTATTTTAACATTATCGGTAAATATTGTTAAATCTCAAGTAGAAGCAATTAATTGGTACTTTGGACAAAATGCTGGAATTGCTTTTGACCCTATAACCTATGATTTTATAGGTACTGTGAGTGGTTCACTAGCTACCTTAGAGGGTTGTGCATCTATTAGTGATTCAAATGGTATACTATTCTATACAGATGGTACTACAGTTTACAATGCTAATGATAATATAATGCCCAATGGCACAGGTTTAAACGGTAATAGCTCAAGTACACAATCTGCTATTATTGTTCCTTTTGTTGATGACAACACCAAGTATTATATTTTTACGGTAGATGATAATGGCGGCCCCTTTTCTTACACTGTTGTAGATATGACATTAGATGGTGGAAATGGAGATGTTGATACTTCGCAATTGAATGTAACATTACTGCCTAATACCACTGAAAAAATATGTGTAACGGAGATAGAAGATTCAGAAAACGGGTATTGGGTAATTACCTATGGTCCGTCTGCTACATCTACCTCCAATTATAACCGAATGTATGCCTATAAACTAACCAATACAGGCATTGACACCTCACCGGTTATTTCAACTTTTGGTTATACAACCAATGAAGAACGAGGGTATTTAAAGATTTCCCCAGATGGAACAAAAATTGCCTGTGCTACCTTAGAAACAGATAGATTATATTTATATGATTTTAACGCTACCACTGGAGTGGTTACAAATGAACTTCAACTAGGGATTGCAACTGCAGCAGATTATCCTTACGGAATAGAATTTTCACCAGATAGTAGTTTATTATATTGTGCAGCAGTAAACTCAAGTGGTTCAGGTGGATCAGGATACACTTCTTCGCTTATACAATATGATCTTCAAGCTGCGGACATTGTTATGTCTCAAGTAGAGATTTATACTGGAAGTGGTTACCGCGGTGCACTTCAACTGGGTCCCGATCGTAAAATATATAGAACAGTTCCTGATGGCTATTCTTCATCATTTGCTACAAGTTCCTTAAGTGTTATTAATAATCCTAACCAATTAGGAACAGCTTGTAATTATGTTGAAGATGATATTGATTTATCTTTTGGAGGTGCTACACAAGGTTTACCTCCATTTATTTCCTCAATTTTTAATGCTTCATTCGATCATGAAAATTTATGTTATGGGGAAACCACTCAATTTACACTGGAAGTTAACAATCTTAATGATGTAGACTCCGTAGTTTGGCACTTTGACGACCCTAGTTCAGGCACTAATAATGTAAGTTTAGATATTAATCCTACACACGTATTTACTCAACCCGGCAACTATAATGTAACTATTGAAGTATTATACACAGATGGTAGTACTAGTGATGAAAGTGAAAACGTTACCATTTACCAAACACCTACTATTGTAAATGTATCTGATTGGTTAGCATGTACAGTAAACCTTAACGGTAACTACACATTTGACTTCACCGAAAAAGATAATGAAGCAACCTCAAACAATAGTGCTTTAATAGCTACGTATTACCATACTTTTACAGATGCAGAAAACGACACAGACCCAATAACAACTCCATATAATTATACTTCCAATGTTGACGAAGTTATTTATGTAAAAGTTATAAACCCTTTAAATCCAAATTGTTCCTATATAGATTCCTTTACAATCTCAACAGCAGTAGAACCGGTTATTAACGCAATGACAGATATTACTGCATGTGAAGATATTGATTACGATTATATAAATATCGATCTTACAGATAAAATAACTGAAGCCTACGGTACCCAAAGTGCTTCTGATTTTGATATTTCATTTCACACTTCGCAAGGTGATGCTGAGAATGGTATAAATCCAATAAGTGTAAACCACACCAATGATGAAGATGACGAAACTATATACGTAAGACTAGAAAATACAGACCACCACGAATGTTATAGTATTGGTACATTTACTATTATAATATTTGACACTCCGGTACCCGGACAACCCGTTGACATATATGCTTGTTTAGATGCAACTACCGGTACTGCAGACTTTGATGTATCAGATGTAGAGACTATTCTTAAAAATGGTACACATCCTGAAAATATAGACATTACAACAACAAGTTTATATTATGACGAAAATGGAAATATCATTGGAGATGACGGATTAGCAAGTCCTTTTACATCGGGTTCTCAAACAATTACAGCTCAGCTAACAAATAGTCATACTCAGTGTACTTCTACAGGTACTATGGATAATTTCACCTATAATGGAGATGCTTTTATAAACGCTACCAACGACCTCATTCAACTTACGCAAGCTGAAAATACACCAGACGCCAATGGTAATATGGGAAGCGCATGGTCTAACATTATGATTGATCTTACAAATGATTTCTCTATTGACGCTGAGTTATTCTTTGGAACATATGATTCAGGGGCTGATGGGATTGCTTTTGTATTACAGCCATTAACGGTAAACGCAGGTTCTGTAGGTGGTGGTTTAGGATACCAAGGAATTTCCCCTTCCTTAGCAGTGGAATTTGACACTTACGCAAACGGTACAGACCCTATAATAAACGACCATGTAGCTATTATTTCAGATGGTCAAGCCAATGTAAACTCAGCACATTCAGAATTTACAGCACCAGCTGACTTAGGAAACATAGAAGATAATTTCTGGCATGACGTTAATATCACATACGATTCAACTACACAAACTTTTACAGTTACCCTTGATGGTACTATTGTACAAACAGCTACTATTGATCTTGTAAATGATATATTTGGAGGTAGTTCTTATGTTTATTGGGGCTTCACTGGTTCAACTGGGGCTGCTACAAACACACAACAAGTTATTATTAACAATTTCTGCGTTGCTCAAGAAGATATTGGATGTCCTGAATATGTTACATTTAATCTTATAGCTGTTCCTGAATTCACTATGGCCCCTATAGATCAAATAGAAGAATGTGATGATGACAACGATGGTTTTATTACGTTTGACACATCCAACATCCAAAGTTTAGTAGAAAGTAACTTTACAAATTTAGATAGATACGAGATAGAATTTTATGATGGTAATAATGACTTCATAGCAGCTACTTTTCCTAGTACATACTATAATGTTGTTGCCAATACCGAAACCATAACGGTTGGTGTTACAGACATTTTATCAGGTTGTTACGTTACTAATACATTTGACCTTATTGTTAACCCAAAACCTGAAATTATCGTTCCTACTCCACTTTATGGTTGTAATAACGGTACTGGGAATCATACATTTTTATTAAATGAAAAGACTGCAGAAATCTTAAATGGACAATCGGACATCAGTGTTCTTTATTACGACTCTATGACCGATTTAATATCGGGTGCAGCATCACTACCAAACGCATACACAAGCTCTACACCAACCCACACTATATACGTAAAGTTGGTTCACAACATAACAGGTTGCTGGAATAGCACTACACTAGAGTTGATTATTATGGATCCGCCTACTGTCAATACTCCAAATGAGTTGGCATATTGTGATGATGATAATGATGGGTTTGGAGAATTTGATATTCAAAGCATATACAGTTCTGTAATACCTAACGATTCTTACACTTATAACGTTTCAATACATGAAACGCATACCGATGCAGAAAATGATGTAAACCAACAATATTCTCCATATGAGAATATATACCCAGATACACAAACCTTACATGTTAGAGTAGAAAATACTACAACAGGATGCTACTCAATTGTTCCTTTACAATTATATGTACATCCTACTCCCGAAGTTTCATATGACTTACCTGCACTAGAACTTTGTGATGATGAAGTTGCTGACGGTCTAACAGAATTTGACTTAAGTTTACAAGACGAAGATGTGTATGGTTCACAAAGCATTTCTGATTATACTGTAAGCTATTATGGATCATACAATGCAGCAGCATTAGGCATGGCTGCATTACCAAATTACTATACTAATTCAACTCCTTATCTTCAGACAATTTGGGTTCGCTTAGAAGACAACTTAACAGGGTGTCCTACTATTCGTAGTTTTGACCTTATTGTTAATCCTAACCCGGTAATTGATACTAATTATGATAATGATTTAGCCCTTTGTGATGATTTTGGAGAAATAGGAGACGAAATTACGGTGTTTGATTTAACTGTTGAAAATGACGAAATCACTGGTGGTTTTAACGGATATGCAGTTACCTATTATGAAACACTAGCAGATGCTAAGGACGCTACCAATGTTGTACCAGATGATACCGCATACACAAATACATTAGGTAATCCATCTACATTATATGTTAGAGTTGAAGATTTAAATACGGGATGTTATTCTACAACTTCAGTTACCTTAAGAGTACTTAACAATCCTTCACCATTAACAGACATAGACCCTATAGAAACTTGTGATGATGATTTAGATGGAGACGAGAATAATGGTCAAGCTGAATTTGATTTAACAATCTACGAAGAAGCCTTATTAAATGGAGAAACAGATGTTACTGCTGCTTATTACGAAACATATAATGATGCATATAATGCAACAAATGCAATTAGTAATTCAACAGCATATTATAATATTACTCCAGATTTACAAACCATCTACGTTGCGGTAACAAACAACAATACCGGATGTTTAACCATTGTAGATTTTGATTTAATTGTGAATCCGTCACCAGATGTTGTGGACGAAACCACTTATTACCTGTGTGAAAAAGATAATGATGATGAAGAGTCTATTTTATTAACAGATATGGATAATTGGGTAATGCAAGGAGCAGATACCTCTGGATATGTAATTACCTATTACGAAACAGAAGTACATGCTATTAATGATGAGTATGAATATGCTGGTCCTTCAATTACCATTACAGGAACCGAAGATATAGCTGTAAGAGTAGTAGATACACTTACAGGATGTATACAAACATTAGCATACACTATTGATATTGAACAAGCCCCTTTAGCTAATACCCCAAGAACGTATGCTATTTGTGAAAGTTTAGGTTCAGACGGATATTATAACAATGACGGTGTCGAAGTTTTTGATTTAACAACAAAAATTGATGAGATTATGGCAGGGCAATCTCAAACAGCCTATACTATAACTTTCTACACTAGTTATGATAACGCTCTTAATCAAGAGAATCCTATGGATGATACCGATATAGCTACTTATGAAACAGGGAGCACCACCGTGTACGCCGTTGTTACCAATAATAATACAGGTTGTACCAATGGAGAACCTATCGCAGTAGAATTGATTGTTGAGCCTTTACCGGAAGTTACTCTAAATGAACAAACCGGAATTATTTGTACAGACGCTACGAACAATCCTATCTTAGGAACCGATTTAGGTGAAGGTTATGAATATGCATGGAATAATGGGGCTACCACCCCTACTCTAGAAGCCACAGAAGGTGGTGAGTACTATGTTACTGTTACTAACACAAACACAATCAATCAATGTAGTTACGAAACAAACCATATATATTTCGACGAAGCTTCTTTACCATCTGTTACACCAACAGTACTTCAATCGGAAATGTTTAATGGAGACAATACCATAGAGGTTATTGCAGAAGGAGTTGGCGCTTCAGATTATAGCTTCCAATTAGATGATGATGAAATTCAATATACAGGTCTATTTACAGATGTTCAACCTGGAGTGCATAGTATTACAATTACTGAGCTTAACGGTTGTGGTACACTAAAATTAGAAGTAAGTGTAATAGACTACATGAAATATTTTACTCCTAATGGAGATGGTGTTAATGATACTTGGAAAGTAATTGGATTAGAAAACCAAACCAACGCTCAAATATTTATATTTGACAGACAAGGTAAAATGGTAAAACAAATGAGTTCAACAAGTGAAGGTTGGAATGGTACATATAACGGAAACATGTTACCATCAAGTGACTATTGGTTTAAAGTTGTTTACACAGAACCTAACTCAGGCAAAGTAAAAGAATTTAACAGTCACTTCTCTTTAAAACGATAATTCATTCGTATAAAGTAAAACTCATATTTTATTAAAAGCAGCAGTAGTTATTTCTACTGCTGCTTTTTTTTAAGCATCTTTGTACTAAACAATTAAGATTTTAATCTTAATACTTTTCCTATATAAAAATACTTAAATACCACATTGTACGTTATATAAGCAAAGTATTTTTTACTACTTTTACCTCCCCACACAATTTTATTAATACCAACCATTAGTATATATAAAAAAAAATGAATCAGAAAACAAGATTACGAATTGCATTATTAATCTTAATCACTCCGCTATTCTTTTGCCAAAAAACAGTTGCACAAGATGTATCTGATTATGTAGAGTATGTATGCTCTAACCAATCACTAGCCGCACAATCGCCTACAAGTACAGGGGTCAATAATATATTTACACCTTGTTCTAGTCAATCACTATCAGATGATTTAGCTTTTTATTATGTACAAATAGAATCAGGTACCACATTTACCTTTGTAATGAGCCCTACCAATAATATTGATTTTGATTTTGCTTCATGGAAAAACCCAGATTTAACAAACGTAGGCACAGCAGACAGAGGCTCGCAAAACTCACCTGTATCAACAGGTATTTATAACATAGGACTAAGTCTCACTGCAACAGATCTATGTGAAACAGGAGGATCTACCGGAGCTCCTGAACCAGGAAAAGTAAGATATTATGACGTTACTGCTGGAGACAAAATTTTAATTGCTATTGACAGATGGGATGGTGCAGCATCCGGATTTACCTTATCGTTTGGAGGTGATGCCGTATTATCTTGTTTATTTGATGGTGGCGATTATTATACCTGTGATAATGATGCTGACGGTGAAGAAACTTTTAATTTAGACGCTATTGGTGCTGAAATCACAAATAATAGTACTGCCGTACAACTATCCTATTATGAAACAACAACAGATGCCAATAACGGTACTAACCCAATAACCACCACCACCAACTATACGGTTAATGCTTCTAACACATCTAGCACTGAAATATATGTAGCCGTTAAAAATGCATCCGGATCATTAATTCGCGTTGAAGAAGTTTCTTTACATGTAAATACCGGCCCTTCAACTACTACAGTAGACAACATTTCAGAGTGCGACACTGGAACACAAAATGGATTTACAAGTTTTGATTTAACTTCAGTTGAATCGGATATACTAAACGGACAAACAAACATTTCCATAAATTATTACACATCTCTATCGGATGCTGAAGCCGGCAACTCTGCTATCAGTTCACCCTCAAATTTCACTAATACAGTCGCCAATGGTCAAACCATTTACATTAGACTAGATAACAATACTACGGGATGTTATAGCATTACATCTTTTGAAATAGATGTATTACAATCACCACAAGCAATAGCCCCTACTCCTTTATACGGCTGTGACAATGATGGTGATGGATACTATACATTTAGCTTGAACGATAAAAATTTAGAAATTCTAAACGGACAAACAAATGTAAGTGTAACCTATTATGCCACGCAAGCGGATCTACAATCTGAAACCAACCCGTTACCTAATTCATATACAAATACAGCTATACCATCAGAAACTATACATGTATTAGTACAAAGTGGTGCCACAAACTGTACATTGGCCACCAGCACCACCACATTGCAATTAATTGTTGTAGAC
>NZ_BRVP01000020.1 GCF_027924145.1 Neptunitalea chrysea
GGCTGGTAAACGCTTCTTTACTTTACGCCGTAGACTTAACCCAAGCTGCTGATACTTTTTCTTTAAGTGCTTGTTCTATAGCTGAATCATCTTTTTCTTGTAAGCTATAGTAAAAGTGTATTTTACTACTTAGTAAAACACGGTAAGCCTTACTCCATGTTCCCGAGAAATCTCGGCAGCACTTTTTCCGTTGTCAAACTCTTTTAAAATCTTAGCGATTTATACCGGTGAAAATTTACTCTTCTTCACACTGTTTAAAGTTACTAAAATTTATACTTGTAAACAGTTCAGTCTTATGGGGAGCTTACAAATGGATTTGAAGTTTCTGTTTTAAATTAGAGATATGGTGTTAAAATAGATGACTTTATTTACCTTTTAAATACTTGTAAAAAATTAAAAACCCTGTAAGTCATACGATTACAGGGTTTTTAAAGTTGTTTGTGTTATAAAAAGTGGAGTCGGAGAGAACGACCAGAATTTCAATTTCCTAGTGTTTACAAGGGTTTAGCGTGGACGCTAGGATAGGGGGTATCCATATTGGTGTCACTTTAACATTTCGCTAAGTTTTTTAAGATAAAATAGGGGATAAAACGTTCAAATTATAGGAAAAATTATGTGAAATCACATGTGTGAATTATATTCATTAATATTGAACTCATTTAAACTTTTTTCTTTTTAAATTTTCTTGATGCTATAACAATAAAAGCTATGTAATAAAGACCTTTCCAAGATTCAGTGGTTGTATCATATCTATTAAGGAGTGATCTAAACCCATCCAACCATGGGTTGGTTCGCTTAATGGCATATTGCTGCCTATAAGTTCTTTATCAAAATATTCATCTCTCTCATGGTTGCTGTTACGTTTGTTAAAACAAATATTGCCTGAACAAACTTTTCTTAGCTCTTTAGAGTCAAAACCTGCGTCTGCATTGAGGAATAACACATCTACAGCAATATTAGCTTGTTCTAAATTTGCAGTAACCTTTTCAAACTGAACCTCAATATTATATAAATCATTGTGGTTTCCTGCAATAGGCTCTGACATTGCTAATGGCAATCCATGCCTATCGGTCAGGTAGAGTGAATTGGTTGTTTTTCGTTTCTTCCTTCCCTGATAATCAACCTGCTCACCACCTCTGATGGCAGGCGTATGGCTTCCATCCAAATCCACACTGGAAAGGTCAAGTTTTGAGCGATGACGCTTAAGAAATTCAATCCAGCAAGCTTTCCAAAAACCACACCGACTCCACTTGCGATAATGATAGTAAACGGATTGCCAGCATACAACCTTCCCTGTAAAAATAGCTTTTACCGGAAGCTGAAACCATTGCACACCAGTTTTAAGCTTATAAAGTATCGCATTTATGATCTCTGACAAGGGAACAGTTACAGCAAATCCACGACGGGCTTTAGGTATATAAGGAACTATCTTTAATTCTATTGTATCTTTGTCAAGTACACTGTACATAAAGGGTTGGTTTTGATAATTGTATGTTTAGCAACACAAATATCTACAACCCTTTTACTTTATTCTAAAAAAAGTTTAAATCACTTCATTATAATATATTATACAAGTTTATTTTAGTACTTAAGGGGTGAAAAAAAATTTAGTAAGGTGGAGTAAATACACTGAAATATTGAAATAAAGAGGAAATCGAACCATTTCTCGCAAGTCGTATTATACTTGGGTTTTCAATCCACTTATTAACCTAATCATTTTTCATACGTCAATCAGGAAACAATACATACCATTTCGGAAACATTTTAGTACCTACTTCGGCTCATCTTTGTGGTATAGAAATTTAAAATATATCACAATGAAAACTATTTTTATTACCGGAGCCTCTTCCGGATTAGGAAAGGAAACCGCCAAATTATTTCAAAAGAACGGCTGGCAAGTCATTGCCACAATGCGTAATCCTGAAAAAGAACAGGAACTGTCAGTATTAGAAAATGTTTCTATCCATCAACTGGATATCACTGAAACAGAAAATATGGATTCTTTGGTCAAGGAACTTACAGCGAATTATAAAATTGACTTGGTCTTGAATAATGCAGGGTATGGACTTATTGGGCCTTTGGAAGGATTATCTCAAACACAAATTGTAAAACTAGATCAATACTAATTTGTTAGGTGTTATAGCTGTAACCAAAGCTTTCCTCCCTTATTTTAGAAAACGACAATCAGGCAATTTTATCAATATCACTTCAAGTTTTGGTTTGTTAGGATTTCCAACCTGCTCTGTTTATTCAGCTACAAAATTTGCTGTTGATGGTTTTTCAGAAAGTCTAGCCTATGAACTGGCCGGGTTTGGTATTCGTGTGAAGATGGTAGCGCCTGGAGGTATTAAAGCAGATTTTGCTACACGCTCGATGGATATGGGGCAGCCATCCGGCTTATGAAAATTTAGTAGCCAAAGTCAGTGAAGGGTATAGCCCGGAGCAACTGGAAAATTATACCGAAGCCATGGCTATTGCGAAGGTCATTTACCAAGCAGCTACCGAAGGGAAAGACCAGCTGCGCTATGTTGCCGGAGAAGATGCCATTGAGTTATATAAAGAGCGTACTGAGCAAGGGGCTGAACAACATTACCAGCGGATAAAATCGATGCTTAATTAAATTTGATTAATAAGCCTACATAAATGTAATGCATACATTTGTAGCAGACGTACCTAAAATTAAAGCCTATGAAACCCTTTGTATTTAATTCTATTTCCGCCTTACACAAGGCAATGGGACTTCCAAAAACCGTTACATCCGCTCATAAGTTTGGTCGATTATGGAAGTATACAGGCAGATGTCAGTGAGCTTTCCAAAGGAATGGTGCTTAATTTTTACAATACAGAAGTTAACTTTTCCTTATTTTAACAGTGTTTGGGTTAGAATGAGGTGTAATTTTGATGGGTTTTTAATAAGAGAAGACAATTTGCCTGCGGTGGATTATCCAACACCAAGTGGTGGTAATCCCTAAATCTGCAACTTCCCAGCGGATTCAAGAGAATATAGCACACTCTTCGATTTTGCATTGTCTGAGGAAGAAGCGAAGCAAATTGATGCGCTCCCAATCATGGGATTTAGAGGAGAATTACCCCAAATTTGGGCGGAGTGGATTTCACCGGAAAGTATATAAAGTTTTCAAGTATTATTTGTAAACTTTTAAAAGCAATAAAATCCTTCCTATTTAACTATTTTATTGCTTAAATTGCACCTATAGAGCTACGAGTTATGGGGGAAATTAAGAAAGGGTACCTAAAGGTTTTTGGAATGATTCTAGGTTGTTTGGGGCTATGCATCGGCTGCCAATCGGGAAGTGACCGTCAGGAGAAAGATCACATCCGAATTGGTTTTTCACAGGCAATGACTACCGATGAATGGCGACAGCAGATGGATAAGTCCATGAAAATTGAAGCTTCCTTACATCCTGAAGTGGAATTAATGATTGCCGATGCACATAACGATGTAGCCACTCAGATTCAAGATATTCAATCTTTATTAGATTCTGATATTAATGTATTGATTGTTTCTCCTATAGCTTCTGAGCCCATTACTCCGATAGTGAAAAAAGCTTATAAGAAAGGTATTCCGGTATTAATAGTAGATCGTAAAATAGAGGGGGAATCTTATACTGCATATTTGGGTGCCGATAATATTGAAATCGGTAGAACGGCAGCCAATTATATTGTAGCCAATCAATCCGGATCCGGGAAGATTATCGAAATTACGGGTCTGAAAGAATCTTCTCCGGCCTATGAACGCGGACTTGGTTTCTCGCAGATTATCCGTGATTATCCCAAGGTTTCCGTAGTGGCTACCATTGACGGTGATTGGGAAAAGGGATCGGTTAAAGAACCTCTAAAAAAAATACTTGCCGAATTTCCAGATGTAGAATATGTATATGCTCAAAATGATCGTATGGCTTTGGGTGCTTGGGAGGTGGCACAATCTATGGGATTAGAACACCAACTTAAATTTGTGGGGGTAGATGGACTTAATACACCCAATGGGGGTATTCAATTGGTGAAAAAGGGAATGTTAGAGGCTACGGTACTGTATCCTACCGGGGGGAATGAGGCTTTAAAACTGGCCTTGCAGATGTATCAAGGAGAAACCGTTCCAAGGAGAAATCTACTGAATTCCATTATCATCAATAAGATGAATGCCGAATTGATGGAAAATCAGATGGATAAAATAGATCAGCAACAGTACATCATTGATTCACAACAACAAGCCATTCGGGTACAGGAAGCACAATATACCACACAACGTAACTTGCTGTTTGGGTTGTTATTTTTCTGTTTGGGTTCTATAGGATTGGCTGCCTACAGTATTTATTCTACCGTATTTATTAAAAAGAAGAAGAAAGAGTTGGAGCTGAATAACCAAACCATCTTGCAACAAAAAGAGGAATTGGAAGTGGTTACTGAAAAATTACAAGTTTCGCACCGGGCACGTTCTGATTTCTTTACTGGGATGTCACATGAGTTTAAAACACCTTTAACGTTAATTTTAGGTTATACAGAGGCCTTATTACAGAATCCGAAGCTTAAGGATTTGCATATGGTTTCTGATATAAGACAAGTATATTACAATTCTAACCGTTTGTATCGACTCATTAATCAATTGTTAGATTTTCGCAAAATTGAGGAACAAAAACTAAAACTCAATGTGGCAGAAATTGAGTTGAAGCCTTTTTTAAATCAATTGTCCAAGTTCTTTGCTACCGAAGCTTTGAAAAGACATATCGATTTTGAATGTAGCTGTGAACCCGAAACATTGGTATTGCATGCGGATAGGGATTATTTGGATAAAATTTTCTTCAACTTGCTTTCCAATGCTTTTAAGTTTACTCCGGATAATGGTTGTATTACCGTACAAGTACAGCAGATAGCCGGTAGCGAAATTGTCATTCGCTTCCGCGATAGCGGTATCGGTATTCCCGAGTCCGAGTTATCCAAGGTATTTCAACCCTTTTTTCAGGCTTCTAACAATCATCGCAACAGTTCGGGAATCGGATTGTATTTGGTGAAAGAATATATGGAACTTCATGGCGGTAGGGCAGCGGTACATAGCAAACACGGAACCGAGTTTGTGCTACACTTTTTAGCAGGAGATGCGGCTCTTCCTATAACTACTTCCGGTTACCAATCGGTAGTGGGTAGTTTGGAAGGACTGATGGAAGGTATGGCACCTTTAGATATTACAGAGGGGCAACCGTCTCCAAAAATACTTAGCTCTCAGGAACGCTATACCTTGCTGGTTATTGAGGATAATAGAGAACTGGTTACTTTCTTAGAAAATAAACTACAGGATGAGTTTGAAGTGCTTGTATCGGATGGTTCCGATGCACTTAGCAAGGCCCAAGAGGAAATTCCAGATGTTATTTTATGTGATGTGAGTTTGCAGTACACCAATGGTTTTGACATTAGTAAACAGTTGAAACAGGACTTGAGAACTTCTCATATTCCAATTCTGATTCTATCCGCTTTTTCCAACCATGAATCTGTACTACAAGGACTTGAATCGGGTATTGATATGTACCTGACTAAACCGTTTAACTTTTCTGTACTTCGCCAATCCTTACATACGGTACTGTTTAATAGGGAAAAGTTACGGTACTACTTTACTCATAATATTTATAAAATACAGGATAATGATGCAGAGTTTAATAGCTCGGAACAAAAATTCTTAACGAAGATGAACGAACTCATTGAGGCTAATTTTGAGAATCCTGATTTTACGGTAGAATCTTTGGCAGAGGCCTTGAATGTATCAAGAGTTCAATTGTATAGAAAAGTAAAAGCTTTATTAGGTCATAGTATCAGTGATCATATGAACGAGATGAAATTGGAGAGCGCTAAAGTATGGTTGGCCGCAGGAAAAATGAACATTTCCGAAGTTGCTTACAAGCTAGGATTCTCTTCACCTAATTATTTCTCTACAACGTTTAAAGCTAAATATGGAGTTAGTCCTCGTGAGTTTCAAATTCAGCTCCGATCTACCCAACATTAAAAGGTAACATAAGTATAAGTAATGTAATATAAGTATAACTATAACGTTTTCGTTTTTGTGTTGCTTTTGTGTTAATGTATTGGTATTCAGTTTTTTGATTGTTTTTTTTTAAAATATTGCCAAGAGTATAAATAATTGAAACAATCTTAAAAATAAAAATATCTGAATCCGTCTACATTGCCAGAGCAATTCAAAAATATAGTTACATGAACAAGTTATATGCCTGGTCAATCAGTGCAGCTCTTGCAGGATTTCTTTTCGGTTTTGATACGGTGGTGATATCGGGAGCCGATAAACAATTACAAGCTCTTTGGAATACCTCTGACGCTTTTCATGGTATTGTAGTGATGGGGATGGCGCTTTGGGGTACTGTTGTAGGCGCTCTTTTCGGTAGTTATCCCACGAATCAATATGGTCGTAAAAACACTTTATTAATCATAGGAATTCTATATTTAATATCGGCATTAGGTTCAGGGTTAGCTACTGATCCATATACCTTTTCAGTATTCAGGTTTATTGGTGGGTTAGGAGTAGGTGCCTCTACAATAGCGGCTCCGGCTTATGTGTCGGAAATTGCACCTCCCGAGAAACGTGGATTTTTGGTATCCTTATATCAGTTTAATATTGTATTGGGTATACTAATGGCCTTCTTATCCAATTATTTATTACGAAATGCCGGTAGTGAGCCTTGGAGATGGATGGTAGGGATTGAAGCGGCACCTGCTTTTTTATATTGTTTGTTTGTGGTGCTTATTCCTAGAAGCCCACGTTGGTTAATATCCAAAGCACGTATAGAAGAAGCACGAAAGGTAATGGCTTCTTTTGTTAAACCTGACGAAATTGAAGCTCGGATGTTGTATATTCAAGAAAAGAACGATTCGTATAACATTAAAGAATCTATTTTTTACAAAAAGTATCGCTTTCCGTTAACCTTGGCATTTTTAATTGCCTTTTTCAATCAACTCAGTGGTATCAATGCCTTTTTATACTATGCTCCCCGTATTTTTGAAACGGCAGGACTCGGGGAGAGTACTTCTTTGTTAAGTAGTATTGGAATTGGAGTGGTAAACTTACTGTTTACCCTGTTAGGGGTATACCTTATAGACAAAGCTGGTAGACGTCAGTTGTTAATCATAGGTTCTATAGGCTATATTATATCCTTGAGTTTGGTTTCTATGGCTTTTTTACTAGGTTGGGAAGGCATTTGGGTGCCGGTATTTTTGTTCTTGTTTATTGCTTCCCATGCCATAGGTCAAGGAGCTATTATATGGGTATTTATATCGGAGATATTTCCCAATCATTTACGTGCCTCCGGGCAGGCTTTCGGTAGCTCAACCCATTGGGTATTGGCAGCTATTATACCCTCTTTAATTCCTGTTTTATTCGGTACTATTGGTCCAGCCTACGTATTTGGATTTTTTGCCTTGATGATGGTCTTACAATTGGTTTTTGCGCTCTATATGATGCCGGAAACCAAAGGAAAGTCCTTGGAGGAACTCAGTGAGGAACTCACCTTTAGCAGGGCGAAAAAAAAAGTAGTATTAGAAAGTAATCAAATTTAAATAACACAACGATGATGAACCATACTATAATTGCCAAACGGCTCTGTTATGCAGCTGTTTGGATGACCTTAGCTTGCGGGGCGCAACAGCCTAAGGAACCTATAACGACTACCGAACCTACTAAAACGTTGGAAGATGCAGATTACCGCCCTCACTTCCATTTTGCTCCGGAAAAACATTGGATGAACGACCCCAATGGAATGTTCTACCTGGATGGTACCTACCATTTGTTTTATCAATACTATCCCGATGGGAATGTTTGGGGTCCGATGCACTGGGGACATGCAACTACCAAAGATCTATTGCGTTGGGATGAAAAACCCATTGCTATTTACCCTGACAGTTTAGGATATATATTTTCTGGGAGTGCTGTGGTAGATTTAAAAAACAGTTCCGGTTTAGGAACTCGAGAAAATCCTCCTGTGGTGGCCATGTTTACCTACCATGATCCAATCAAAGAACGTGAAGGAAGAGAGAACTTTCAAAATCAGGCGATAGCATACAGTACCGACCAGGGAGCTACCTGGCGTAAATATGCTATGAATCCAGTTATTCCCAATCCGGGAATTAAGGACTTTCGAGATCCAAAAATACATTGGGATGCTGAGCATCAACAGTGGATTGTAGTACTGGCTGTATTAGATAGAGTATACTTCTATACTTCCAAGGATTTAAAAGAGTGGACTAAAGTTTCCGAATTTGGAAATGGACAAGGAGCCCATGGCGGGGTATGGGAATGTCCTGATTTTTTTCCTATGCCGGTAGCCGGTACAAACGAAACCAAATGGGTGCTGATACAAAGTTTAAATCCAGGAGCTATTAACGGAGGGTCCGGTACCCAATATTTTATCGGAGACTTTGATGGTAAGGTATTTACCCCGGTTAAAGCAATGCAAAATTTACCGGAGAACCATTCGTATTGGTTAGATTTTGGTAGGGATAATTATGCCGGAGTCTCTTGGGCTAATCTGCCTGAAAAGGATGGAAGAATTCTGTATTTGGGGTGGATGACCAACTGGCAGTATGCACAGGAAGTTCCTACCGAAACTTGGAGAGGAGCAATGACCTTGCCTCGGGAACTTACCTTGCACAAACAGCAAAACCAATACCGTTTGCATACCGCCCCGGCTCAAGAGCTATGGGCATATACTGATACTATTCGTTACCAAAAACAAGTTACTGTGGATGCAGATATTACCTTGGCTCCGGGCTCGGAAGTAGACTTAACTAAAACAGTGATAACGTTTTCGATACCTGATGTAGCCAAGCAGAAGTATACATTTCAATTGACCTCGGCTGCCGATACCTTAACCTTTGGCTATGATGGGAATACTGATTCTTTTTTCTTAGATCGTTCTGCGATGGCAACATCCGGTTTTCATCCTGATTTTGCTTCCCACCAAGTCATAGCACCTCGGATTTCCAAGGATAAGCAGATAACAGTTACCCTGATTTTGGATACAACTTCTTTGGAACTCTTTTTTGATGATGGTGTAACGGTTATGACCAATATTTTTTTTCCAAAATTCCCCTTGACAGAATTGATAGCAGTTCAAAGTATAATTCCCTACCAACTTAAAGATGTGAACATTAACCAATTAAAATTGTAACGGTCTATGAAACAAAATTTTTTATGGATGCTTGTATGCCTCGGTGGAATCACCTGGTGTACTGCGCAGGAAATAGAGGTTTCCGGAACGGTAAGTTCTGCAGAGGATGATTTTCCTATGCCCGGAGCTTCCGTACTGATTAAAGGAAAATCCGAAGGAACCACAACGGATTTTGATGGAATCTATAAACTTACGGGAGTGCTCCCTTCCGATACACTGGTCTATAGCTATGTCGGGTTTCAAACGCAATGGATTCCGGTAGCCGGAAGAACTACTATTGACGTGAGTTTACAAGTAGATAACAATGAACTTGATGAAGTTATTGTCGTAGGATATTCAAGTCAGAAAAAAGCAGATATCACTGGAGCAGTAGCTGTGGTGGATGTGGATGAAATGAACAAGCAAAGTGAACCCAATCCCATTAAGGCCTTGCAAGGGCGTTTGGCAGGGGTGAATATTACCAGTGACGGATCTCCGAGTGGTTCAAACACTAATATCAATATTCGGGGGGTCGGTACGCTGAACAATACCCAACCCCTGTACGTAATCGACGGGGTTCCTACCAAAGCAGGGATGCATGAACTCAATCCCAACGATATCGAGAGTATTCAGGTATTAAAAGATGCCGCTTCGGCCAGTATTTACGGATCACGGGCTTCTAACGGGGTTATTATCATTACCACTAAACAAGGAAAGAAAGGAAAGTTACGTATGAATGTGAATTACTACAGTACCTTTTCTGATTATGCCAACAGGCTCGATGTATTGAATGCACAGGAGTATGGTCAGGTACTGTGGCAAGCCAATGTTAATGACGGACTGGATCCGAACATGAATAACCTTAGTTACCAGTTTGATTGGGGTGTGGAAAACGGTCAACCTACTTTACATAAAGTCATAGTACCAGAGTATTTGGATGCTGCTCATACCTTAAAGGCTTCCAATACCAATTGGTATGATAAAATATCTCAGTTGGGGAGATCTAATTCCCTTGATTTTTCAGTGAGTAATGGTTCTGAAAAAGGAGCTTATATGTTTTCCTTGGGGTATTATGACAATGAAGGCATAGTAAAGACTACCAATTTTAAAAGACTATCGGCGCGTATGAATACCTCCTACAACTTTTGGGATGGAAAACTGAAAATAGGGGAGAACTTTACCTTGAACCGGACCAAGGAAGTCACCGATCCGGGCGTATTGGATCCTGCCTTACGAGCCCTTCCGATTATCCCGGTACATACTGTAGACGGCATTGGATGGGGTGGCCCGGTTGGAGGAATGAACGATCGACAAAATCCGGTACGGGTGTTAGAATACAATAAAGACAACGGCTATAAATACATGCGTTTGTTTGGGAATGCTTTTGCAGAACTTACTCCGGTGGAAGGATTAAAACTTAGAAGTAGTTATGGGATTGATTTGAGTAACTATTACAAAAGAACCTTGCAGCGCAGCTATCAGTCCGGGTATTTGCAAAATGACCAGAATGCAGTGAATATCGATCAGTCGGAAACCACCAAATGGACCTGGAGTACTATTGCGCAATATGAACGTAGTTTTGGTAAACACCACGCAGATATGCTGGTAGGTGCCGAAATGTATCAGGAAAATTATCATAACACTTGGTTGCGTAAGGAAGACTTTTTAATTGAAGATCCTGATTATATGTATCCGGATGCCGGTACGGGGGATGCTTATAACGGGGGAAGTGCTACAGCTTACAGCTTGCTTTCTTATTTTGGAAAACTGAGTTATGATTACGACAGTCGCTATTTGTTTTCAGCAACCTTACGTTATGACGGTTCTTCGCGCTTTGGAAAAAATAACCGTTTTGGTACCTTCCCCGCATTTTCAGCCGGATGGAGAATTTCTCAGGAAGAATTTGCGCAAAAATACTTGAACTTTTTTTCTGACTTGAAACTACGAGCAGGTTGGGGACAAACAGGTAATCAGGAAATCAGTAATGAAGCCATTTATTCGTTATACTTGGCTAATTATGCCGGAGGCAGCCCAACCTGGAATACTTCCTACGGAACTGCTTATGACCTTAATGGTGCTGGAAGTGGACTACTACCTTCTGGTTTTATTGCCACCCAAACCGGGAATGATGACTTAAAATGGGAGACCACTACCCAAACCAATATTGGGGTTGATTTTGGATTTTTAGGGCAAAAGCTTTCCGGTTCTTTAGATATATATAAAAAGGCTACCAAAGATATCTTGGTATTACCTCCGTATTTGGGGGTGATTGGAGAAGGAGGAAACCGTTGGGTGAATGGAGCCTCCATGGAAAACAAAGGAATTGAATTTGCTTTGCAGTATCGCCATACTACCTTTTGGGGTTTGGAATATGAAGTGTCTGGTAACATAGCGGCCAATGCCAATAAGATTACTGAATTGCCGGAAGAAGTAAAAAATAATTATGGAGGTAACGGATTGGATGATAATATTTTGGGAAGGCCTATTAATTCCATGTATGGGTATGTGGCCGATGGTTTGTTCCGTAGTGAATCGGAACTTGAGAATTCGGCTGTACAAGAAGGAAAAGATTTAGGGCGTATTCGTTACAAGGATTTGAACGGAGACGGAATTATTGATGCTGATGACCGTACCTGGATCGGGAATCCGAATCCTAGTTATACCTATGGGATGAACATTAGCTTGAGCTATAAGAATTTTGACTTTACCACCTTTTGGCAGGGGATTGGAGATGTAGAGGTAATTAACCAAACCAAGTATCAAACCGATTTTTGGAGTGTAGATGATGTAGGATCCAACAAAGGGGCACGTTTACTGGATGCTTGGTCTCCATCGAACCCGAATTCTGACATACCGGCACTTACCACTGTAGATAGCAATGCCGAGTCACGTTTCTCTACCTATTATGTTGAAAATGGTTCGTATCTGAAACTTCGTATGGTGCAAATTGGGTATTCACTTCCTGAAGCCTTAATGGAAAAATATGGGGTACAAAAGATACGGGTATATGCCAATGCACAAAACTTATGGACTATTTCAGCATCAGATTTTACGGGAGTAGATCCGGAGAATCCCGGGTTTGGTTATCCGTTGCCACTAACATTTACTTTAGGAATCAATGTTTCTTTATAAACTAAAAGCAATAACGATGAAAAAAATAACAATACTATATATGAGCAGCCTGATGTTACTCCTAGCCGGCTGTTCGGATTTCTTGGAAGTAGATCCCAAAGGGGTTTTGTCCGAAGAGAATCTGGTAACCCCGGAGAATGTAGATGGTTTTGTAACGGCTACCTATGCCGCCTTAGGAAACGACCATTACGATGCCCCCTTTAGTTTGTGGCCTTATGGAAATGTACGTTCCGATGATGCCTATAAAGGCGGAAGTGGAACCAATGATATTCAGCCGTTTCACTTTTTTGAAATTTCTAGTAATATCCGTACTGATTTTGGCGAGTTGGATCGTTTGTGGTACAACTTCTACGTAGGGATTTCTCGTGCTAATAAGGCGATTAATGCCTTGAATCAACTGGAAGATACCGAATATAGAGCCAAGGAATCTCGATTGGGAGAAATGTATTTTATCCGAGGGCATTTTTACTTTATGCTGAAAATACTATTTAACCGAGTACCTTATGTAACCGATGAAACGCCGGTGGATGCCTATGGTAGTATTTCCAATACGGATTTAACCAATCAAGAATTGTGGGAGGCCATTGCCTCTGATTTTGAGTATGCGGCGGAACATTTACCTGACAATCAGATGCAGGCAGGTAGAGTAACTAAATATGGAGCTTACGGATATTTGGCTAAGGTACGGTTGTACCAAGCCTATGAACAGGATGCAAACTACAATGTAACACAAATTAATCAGCAGACCTTGCAAAAGGTAATTGATGCTACCAATGAGATACTGGGGGCTTATGCCTTAGAATCTGATTTTGCTTATAATTTTTTACCGGAATCCTATGAGAATGGTGTGGAATCAGTATTTGCAATTCAATATTCAGATAATGACGGGACGTTATATGGACGACTAAATTATGGGGATGTACTATCTACCCCTCAGGGATTGGGATGCTGTGATTTTCACAAACCCAGCCAGAATTTGGTTAATGCCTTTAAAACCTCAGCCGATGGATTACCACTGTTCGATACCTATAACGATGCGGATTTAGACTACAATCAGTTAAGCAGTTATACGGTGGATCCTAGGTTGTATCATACCGTTGCTATTCCGGGATTACCTTATAAATACAACCCTGATTACATCTATGAGGAAAGCTGGAATCGTTCTCCTGCAACCTATGGCTATTTTGCCTCTCTGAAAGAAAATGTGGCTCCCGATTGCGGTTGTTTTGTCAATATAGATCCGTTTTATGGCAATTCTAAAAACCGTATTGTGATTCGTTATGCAGATATCTTATTGATGCGTGCTGAGGCTTACATTGAACTAGGGCAGTATACGGAAGCATTACCTTTAATCAATGAAGTACGTACCCGTGCCGCGGCCAGTACTACCCTGACCGGAGATTATACGACCAACAATTTAATAGCCACCTATCAGGACGGGGTCAATTGTACCTGGACCCAGGATTTTGCCCGTCAGGCATTGCGTTGGGAACGTCGTTTAGAATTTGCGATGGAAGGCAGTCGATTTTTTGACCTAGTACGCTGGGGAACTGTTGCCCAGACTATGAATGCCTATTACGCAGAAGAGAAAACCAAACGTGCGTACTATACAGAGGCCAATTTCGATGCCCATAAAGAAGAATATTGCCCGATACCGTTGGCACAGATCAACTTTAGTCAGGGATTATACCAACAAAATACCGGATACTAAGATGAAAAAGAAACCTATAAAAAACAGATATACATGGCTGGCAGTAGGCCTTTGGATGAGTATCATAACCTGCTGTATGATAGCCTGCGAGGATCCTTTTAACGATAGTGGATTTGTAACGGATGTTTCCGTAAATATTGAATCGTATTTAATTAACGGACAAGAGGCTGTTATTGATCACGAAGCCGGAACTATTACGGCTACCGTAGCTTTTGGAACGGATGTAACCGCCGTTACTCCTGAGGTGAGTATTGCTGCCGGTGCTACCATAAATCCCGAGCAGGGAAGTACTATAGACTTGTCTGCGCCTATTACCTATCGGGTTATTAACGGAAACATATACAAGGACTATAATGTACAAATTACGACCGCTAAGCCCATTGTTAGTTTTGAGATTGATGGGCAATCAGCACTAATTAATCACAACAGTAGAATGATTACGCTAACGGTTGCAGAAGGAACTGATATCACAGCACTTACTCCTGAAATTACCCTCTCAGAGGGGGTGAGTATTGCTCCTAGTTCAGGTGTTATGCAGGATTTCACCAATCCGGTAATTTATACTGTTAGCGGAGGCAGCAGTATGGTAGAATATACGGCTGTGGTTAGTACACCGGTTGAAGGACCTGCTGTGGCTTTTTTAGGCACGGCGGCTACGGCAAGTGAAATTACCAACCCTGATGAATTGTCTGCCAAAAACTGGTTGTTTGCTCAATATGACGGAGCTACCTATATCTCATTTTCAGATATCGCTGGAGGTATGTCTTTGGCTGATTTTGATGTGATTTGGTGGCATTATGATTCCGCGATGAACTTGCCTAGTCAGGCATTGAGTGGTCCGGTAACCACCGCTTTACAGAATTACCTAGGCTCAGGAGGAAATATCCTTCTGTCCACTTTTGCCTCACAGTATGTGGAAGCCTTGAATATTGTACCTACAGGTAAAGGCCCTAACAACGTATTTGGAGATTTTCCACCAGCCGGATTTGTAGATGGTAGTTCTTGGGGAATATCATTTGTAGGTCATGAAAGCCATCCGGTATTTTCAGGACTGGATACATATGCTCCCGGTAAGGCGTACTTTTTAGAAAGTGGTACCTTCCGTTTAAACCATACCGCTTGGTGGTTCTTACCAGAATGGGGTGGTTACGGTAATGGGCAAGGATGGCGTGATCAAACCGGAGGCAATAACCTGGCTAGTGAGGCTTGGGATGATGCACTGGACGGTAGGGTATTGATTGCTGAATTTCCCAATGGAGGAACCGATATCAATGCGATGATTATATCCTTTGGCGCTTATGATTGGTACAACGAGGCAGACGCATCAGGCAACCCGAGCCAACCCAATGCGTATCTGGATAATATAAAACTACTAACAGCCAACAGTTTAAACTACTTGGTTGAAAATTAATAACAACAGCATAACAATGATTAGAAACAAATTTTTAATAATTTTACTAGGTGCTACCGTTACTTTAGCCGGTTGTCAGGATGATGATTCCGCAGTTATCCCCATTATTGATACTGGAAAAGTGACCAGTATCTATCCGGTTCCTCCGGCAAAGTGGATGGGAGAGACCAATCCGTATTATACCGAAGGATATATAGGAGATGTGATGCCTTATTATGCAGAGGGTGCCTTTCATCTCTATTTTTTACATGATGCGAAAACCAAGCCTTCAGGATTGGGTTTTCACGATATTCATGAGTTTGAAACAACCGATTTAAAAACCTATGATTACAAGGGAAGGATGGTTCCGTATGGAGCTGTGGATGAACCTGACTTTGGTGTGGGTACCGGATCTGTGGTTGCCGTAGGAAATCAATATTATTTTTACTATACAGGGCATAACGAATCGTCTCCGTTTATACAACAGAATCCCAGAGAGAGTGTACTGTGTGCGGTGAGTGACGATTTGGAACACTGGACGAAATTATCGGATTTTAAGCTGACAGCTCCGGCGGGGTATTACGATTATGATTTTCGAGATCCCCATGTGTTTTACAATGAAGCGGATGGAAAATACTGGATGGTGGTATCTACTCAAACCGATCCCGCACGCAAGGCGGTACTGCTGGTGTTTACGACCAGTGATCCGGCAGGGCAGAACTGGGAACCCACAGGACCATTATATACTACTACTCCGGAGGAAAATTATCTGATGCTGGAATGTGCCGATATCTTTGAAATGGGGGGCTACTGGTATCTGTTATTCTCGGAGAATTGGAGCGAGGCCAAAGGTACTAGATACCGTATGGCTACCAGTATTTCCGGGCCATGGATAGCTCCTGATGAGGATCATTTGGATGGAGAATATATGTATGCGGCCAAAACGGCTTCCGACGGCAATCACCGCTATTTGTTTGGATGGGCAGCACGCAAATCACCGGAAAACAATGCAGGAGGTAAGCAGTGGGCTGGGAATTTGGTTACCCATGAGTTGGTACAAAATGCCGATGGTACCCTAAGAGTAAGTCAACCTCAGGGAGTCTCCGATGCTTTTGATACCGGCACATCTCCGTTGCTTGTATCAACGACTACAGGAGTTACGGAGAGTGGGAATCAGTGGTTGTTCTCACCGGCTGATTCATGGGCTTTGGCCACTTTTGAAACCTTGGGGGCGACTTCACGTATGACTATGGATGTTACGCCGGGAACCACTGGGCGTACCGGTGTGATACTCAGCTACGATTCGGATACGCAAAGTGGGGTCATGTTTGCTTTGGAGCCTGCTCAAAACCGATTGGCTGCCTATATGCTGGACAACGGGAACCGAACCTTGGTGAACTACCTATCGTTTGATTTTATGGAAGCCACCTATGAACTGAGTCTTACGGTTAATAAAGGAGTTGGGGTCATCTACTTAAACGATCAGGTGGCCTTTACCAATCGGATTTATAATACTGCCGGAAAGACTTGGGCTCTCTTTGCCGAAGAAGGCAGTGCTACCTATGAGCAGTTAACCTTATACAAACCCAATTAAATTATTATGTTTAACAATCTAGATATCAGTTTTGCCAGTTTCGGAGAAGTCCTGTTTGATGTATTCGGGACCGATCGTAAAATAGGGGGAGCCCCTTTAAACATTGCGTTGCGAATTAAATCGTATGGTTTTCCCGTGGCTATGATTAGTGCCATTGGTCAGGATGATCTTGGAGAAGAATTGTGGCAGTTCATGTATAACAAAGGTATTCTTCTGAGTGCTGTAGATCGGTTGAAACAACTACCTACCGGGAGTGTACAAGTAACCCTTAACGAACAAGGGAGTGCTACGTATGATATTCAATATCCGGCTGCCTGGGATTGTATTCCTTATACTAAAAAAATTAATCAAGTACTCGATAGTGTTCAGGTACTCATTTATGGAAGTCTGGCATGTCGTCATGAGGTATCTCGTCAAACGTTATTTGAGATATTAGAGAAAGAACATCTGTATAAAGTATTTGATGTGAATCTGAGAGCTCCTTTTTACAATTATACCACCTTATTGAGTTTGATGGAACAGGCCGATTTTATCAAGTTTAATGATGATGAGATTTTTGAAATAGCAGAAGCCATGGGGAAAGACCATTCTTCGTTGGAAGAAACAATGAGGAGTATTGCCACTATAAGCGGAGCCACTTCCATTTGTGTGACTCGAGGTAAGTATGGCGCTGTATTGTTATGGAAAGAGGAATTTTATGAGAATGGTGGATACCATGTACAAGTGGTGGATACCGTGGGGGCAGGAGATTCCTTTTTAGGAACCTTATTGTGTAAATTATTAAGTGACAAAGATCCGCAACAAGCCATTGATATGGCGTGTGCGGTGGGAAGTTTGGTGGCGGCAAGTGCCGGAGCCAATCCGGTATTATCGGAAACCGAAATTCGAGAACTTATGAACTCCACTGAGGAGTCGTAAGGCCTGGAAAGTTTATACGATTAGTGAGCTGCAATTGTGTTACAACGTACCTCACTGTATACTTCCATGTGGCAACTTACATGTTTTGCGAGCTTGCCTTAAAGTTAGTGATGAACCTTAAAAACAAACACGATGAAACAAAATTACCTGAAGGTATGGGGAATCCTATGGCTTTGTCAGCTGGGATGGAGTTCAGGCCATGCACAGACCTCCATTGCTTTTGTAGGTCAGGTAGCCACCTATAGCGATAACATACCGGCCGCACAGGACGGTTTTACTTATGACGATGACCGGGCCAGCCGTTTGGTTTATGGATACTTTTTTACCGGCACATCCCGATATTTCGGGCAGTTATTTCTCCTTTCAGGATGTAGCAGAGGGTACCGATATCAGTGGCTATGATGTGCTTTGGATTCAATCTGACGGAGCAACCTATCCCGATCGATTAGCTGAATGGCCGCGAGGTACGAAATAAGGGGATGAATATAGACCGATAATGAAAAAAATAGTGCACAGTGTTTTACTGTGCGCTATTTTTTTAGTTTATAAAATAAGTTTAAAACCTCCGTTGATAACAAATCCATCAACCGGAGCATAGATATCCCGAAACTGTGGATCATTGAGATTTCCGGTATAAATAGTATCAAATCGGGTTTGTCGGGTGTCTAACAGGTTCTCAAAATTGAGAAATACCGAAAAATGTTCGCCGATTTTCTTTTCAGTCATGACACCGGCAATCCAATACGCTTTTCCGGTGGTGCCATCATTAAGTTGTTGTGGACTGTAATAATAGCCTTCCAATCCTATCCAAAAATTAGCTTCTTTTTCATACATCAATACGTTGTTCAGTCGATGTTTGGAGACTAAGGGATAGGTGGTACTTTCACCGTTGTAACGCTGATCTACATTCGCATAGGTATAACCTATAAAAAGTTTAAAATCTCGGTAACTCCACTTCATATTGGCTTCTATGCCTCGGGTTTGCATATACCCCTGAGGTTGCTCAAACTGATATTGGTTGTTATCGGTAGCCTGTAATAGTAGGGGATTATTGATACGGGTGTAGAAAAGTAACACATTTGTGCTTAAACCAATAGCCTCTGAAATGGGCCAATTGTAATTGATGTCCAGATTGGTTCCCAGTGACTCTTCGGCTTTGGTGTTGTCGGTATCCATCGGGAGGATGTTCTGAAATTGTAGTTTCTCTGCATCTTCAGTAAATACCGTGGGAGTTTTATAGCCTAAACCACCTCCTAAACGTAGCGTTAGCCTATGGGTAGGTTCATATAACAATGAAAACTTCGGTAAAACAAACCATCCGTAGTCCGATTGGTAATCACTGCGCAGTCCGGTTTCCAGTGTAAAGGGTTCGGCAATATTCCAGGTGTTTTGAATAAAGGCACCTACAGTACTATTGGAATAACCAAGATTTTCTCCTGAGGTATTTTGTGTTTGCTTAAAACGTTCTGTCCAGAGATTAGCCCCTACAATCCATTCGGTAGTTTCAGAATGGGTACTGAAATTGATTTCTGAAAATGTAGACACTTGTTTTCCTGAAAATTCATAATCCGGAATGGTAATGCTTCGGTTAAAGAAACTCACACTGTTTTTGAATGCTACTTGCTGGTTTTCTTGGAGTGTGTATACCGCATGGAATTGAGTGGAAATCCGATCCGTTTGGTTCTCTTCAAAATAACCAGTAGGTGTATCTTTGTTGATATAATCGATATTTCCTCCCAATCGATCTTCGGTTACATAGTTAACACCGGCATTCAATTGTAGTTTGTTCAGGTAAACGAAGACTTTCGGGTTTAGGGTGAACCGATCGAACTTAGGGATGGCAGTCAGTCCAATATCCGCAGGATCATAGGGGGTTCCTTTGTTATAGGAAGCAAATACCGTAGTCCCTAGGGTACCGTATTTTTCACTGTAGAATCCACTAAGATCCAATCCTAAGGCAGAAGTTCCATTGGCCATAAAGTCCAAACAGCGTTCTTCTTCTGGCTTTTTAGAAATTAAATTCACCAATCCGGCAATGGCGCCACCACCGTATAGGGTAGAAGAAGATCCTTTGATTACTTCTACTTGTTGCAGATCCAGTGGTGCTATTTGCATCAGGCTAAGACCGCCGGAATACCCGGAGTATAGGGGAAGTCCATCCCTGAGTAGCTGGGTGTATTTTCCATCCAATCCTTGAATTCGAATACTCGAATTATAACTGGTAGCGGAGGTTTGTTGGGTTTGGATACCGGTACTTTCATTGAGTAGCATGCGAATGTCTCCAGGTTTCATATTGCCTTTTTCAGCCAGTTCTTCCCCGGCAATTACTTCCACCCGTGTAGGGATGTCTTCAATGGTACGGCTACTGCGGGTAGAGGTTACAATCACTTCTTCCATTTCCTCTTCATTTTCTTTTAGATAAATGATCAAAGGTGTCGTTTGTGATGTTGGAATCACTTGTCGTAAGCTTTGGGTTTGATACCCTAGGTATTGAATTTGTAGGGTATACGTTCCTTCAGGGATATTGGTAAGGGTAACATTACCATTGCTATCGGTAGCAGCCCCCAGCTGTAGTTCAGGAAACAAGACCGAAACCCCGATCAGTGGTTCTTGTGTGTTTTGATCTTTTACAGTTACCTGAAAGGTATGTTGTGCAAAGGATACCTGACTATAGAAGCATAGCAAGAGTACCCCATAAAATAATTTCATGTGTGTTAATTTTAAGGTGAAAAAAATGTAGTTAACCTATGGATGTATAACTATCAAGGCGGGGTGGTTTCCACAAGCACTTTAAAATGCGAAAAGGAGTAATGGTTTTGAAATGTGTGATTTCCTCTTTTTCAGTAGCTAATGGTATGGTCATTTCTTGTGCTACTGTTTGCGAAGGAAGTATACACCCCGAACAGCTGCCACAGGCAAAAAAGGGAGAGCAGTTATTACAGGCTTTATGTTCATCCTGATGGGAATCGCTGCTTTGTGTAATATCTTCATTGCAATGGTCTATAAGGCCACAACACGGAACAGTTGCAGCAAATAAGGTAAGCATAGCCATATAGAGGATCCAATACTTCATCAGGCTTCAAAGATAATGATATTCCAATACTTCTAAAAAGGAGAATAATTTTGTAGTCAGAATCAATACTTGAGCGCTCAGTCTATTGTTCTGTATAAATTCCTGAATACACCTTTTCAAAACTTCCACCATTTTTTGTATTCAAGAGCCTGTATGCGGTTTTATCTCGTTTCAAGCGCAAAGGTATTTCCGTGTTATAGGCTTCGGCAAGGTCGGGCTCTTCCGAGTTTGCCCACAAATCTCCACCTGTACAGGTCGTATTTGCTATGCAAAACCTTGCCATGCCTTCACACGTACCTTATCTGCTCGTGAAACGAAACAAAGCATACTCCGGCTCTTTAAACGAATAAAAAAAATGTCAGTGGTGAAAATAGTACATATCGGTATTGGAATCAGCAAGAAACAAAACTTCAGCACCTCCTCTCATGACCGAATAATTACACTGGCTTTTTTAACGGATTGTAGAACTTTTAAAATGCAGAAATCATGAACATTACAGGAAGATTGACACGGGATGCACAGGTGCATACCACCCCCAAAGACAAACAAGTAGTAAACTTTTCGGTTGCCGTTAATGATCGTTACCGAAACAAACAAGGACAGCGCATCGAGCAGACTACTTTTTTTGATTGCTCATACTGGATTAGTAGTAAGGTAGCTGCGATACTTACTAAAGGAACTTTGGTGGAACTCACAGGAAGGGTAAGCGCTAGAGCTTGGACAGGAAATGACGGAGAAGCCCATGCAGGGCTGAATTTCCATACCTCCGGTATTAAACTCCATGGAGGAGGAAAGAAAGCAAAGGACGGAAATGCTTCAAATACGAAGCAAGCGAAAGAGACTGAGGACAATTTGCCTTTCTAAACAAATCAATTCACACATTTTAAATCATTGAATTATGGGACATCAAATTAATTTTAACGAGCATACCGGACGTTATTCGTTTTTTAGCGTTCAGGAAAAAGCATGGCATGGATTAGGTCAAATTATTGACCAGTACCCAACCAGTGCCGAGGCGATTACCCACGCAGGATTGGACTATGACGTAGTAAAGTCCCCGCTCTATACCAAAGGATTGGAAAGTTCTGAGAAAGCTAAAGAACTTGAAGTTCCTGAGTATTTTGCTACAGTACGTACCGATACCGACCAAGTATTGGGCGTGGTAGGCAAAAACTACCAAATCATACAAAACAAAGAAGCGTTTGCCTTTTTTGATGCCATTGTTGATGGTGATACAGGGATACGCTATGAAACTGCAGGGGCTTTAGGCAGTGGTGAACGCATCTTTATTACCGCCAAACTCCCTGATTATATACGAGTAGGTAACGGAGATGATGTAAGCGAAAAATACCTTTTCCTAACAACTTCACATGATGGTACCGGAAGTATTACCGCCGCTTTTACACCCATTCGTATCGTGTGTCAAAATACCTTAAATGCATCACTTCGTAGTATGAGCAATGTGGTACGTATCAAACATACTTCAGGAGCCAAGCAGCATTTAATCAATGCCCATAAAGTAATGGGACTGGCCAATACCTTAAGTACCCAATTAGAAGGTATTTTTAATCAGTGGGCAACCGTCAAAGTAACCGATTCTGAGGTGCGTAAACTCATTCAGTTGGCACTGTGTCCGAACAAAGAAACCTTGGAGTTACTCCAAAAAGGAACGGAGTCCGATACTTCCACACTTTTTAAAAATACGGTAAATGATGCTTTTTCCTATGCGATGATGAGCGATACCCAACAATTAGATACCACCAAAGGTACCTTATATGGGGCGTATAATGCGGTAACAGGCTATTACCAAAATGTACGCAAGTACAAGACTCATGAAGCCAAGTTGCAAAGTATTGTACTGGGTGGTACCGCGCAAAACAAATCGCAAAAGGCATTTGACATTTGTGCTGCCTTTGCTAAAGAAGGAGCGGATGTATTTCACCTTAATTAATCACCATAGGCTACTGCTTTTTAAGTAGGGTGGTAGCCTTTTTAAATACCTTTTAAGGATGGTTGCCTATTAATTCTAGTATTCTTTGAAGTACACAAGTATTTGGAGCAAACAATAGAATATTATAGCGTCGGCAAAAACATACGCCCAATTGTTTTGGACGTATGTTTTTGCCGTAAAGCGGAATACTTTTTTTGATAAAATATACTTTAAATAATGTGTAACTTATTAAAATGATTCAACATCTTTTTGAAGTTCTTCTTAACCATTTTCTATTTCTCCAAAAACTTCAAAATCTTCCTTTATTTCTTCTAGATAGTTGGTTATTTCTATTCTGAATAATCGTGTTGTTGATTTGGTACTACCAATTGCATAAACTATTTCTTCCTTGTCAACATACTTATTTGTATAGAACAGCTTTAAAAAATCATTTTTTATGGTACAATTTTTTGATATGTTCCTTAGCTTTTTCCTTAAATTCAGCTGAACTTAAAGCTCTTTTTAAATCATCAATATGCTTTTTATCTGAATGTAATAAAGAGGATTCTTCGCTGCTTATGTTATTAAAAAAAGTACCTAATATGGAGAATTTGAAGTCATCTTTCATAAGTTCATTGAATCATTTAGTGAAACTATTTCTAAATGTTTTTAGATTCAATTCAATATTTAGTGAAATATACAAAAATCACTTTTGTAAAAGTTCATTTTAACTATTGGCAAAACTTATTAAAGTAGCTTTATTGGATCATATTTATCAGATTATTAAGTTCAAATTACTATCTTCAAAATTCTTAATAGTAAAAAAATGGATATTCAAGCGAAAAAAATGGCGCTGGTAAAAATGCTTTTAGAGACAGATAATCCTAAGATTATTGAATCAATTAAAAAGATTTTTAAAAAAGAAAGATCTTCAGATTTTTGGAATGAATTATCTCTAGAACAACGAATGGAAATAGAACTGGCCTCAGAGGAAATAGCCAATGGAGAGGTCATTGATTATGAATTGTTCATTAGAAACCATCGGTAAATTTAAGCGGTTTAAACCGTTTTATTTCTTCTTATCTTTCTTTTGTTCACTTTCCGGATGTAATTTAGCCCGTAGCATACTCATATCATCACTGATTCTACGATCTACTATTTTGGCATAGTGCTGCGTAGTTCGTAAGGATTTATGCCCCAACATGCGACTTACAGATTCAATAGGAACGCCGTTGGAAAGCGTGACAGTTGTGGCAAAGGTGTGACGTGCTAAGTGTGTGGTTAGGTTCTTCTTAATACCGCATAGTTCAGCTATTTCTTTAAGAAAAGCATTGGACTTCTGATTGCTTAATACCGGTAAAATATATGATCCTCGTTTGACTTCGGGATGATCTTGGTATTTATCTAATATTTCCATGGCCATGGGAAGTAGAGGAATGCTACTTACCGAATCCGTTTTGGTTCGTTTGGTTTTAATCCATTGGTAACCGTCAATTCCCTTAATGATATCATCAGTGGTTAACTTCTTCACATCAGCATAAGCTAAACCGGTATAACAGGAAAATAGAAACATATCACGTACAATACGCAAACGATCAAAATGCAAGTCTTTTTCATACAAAATCATGATTTCTTCTTGTGTTAGAAATTCTCTTTCTACGGGTTTGAATTGGGCTTTATAATTGTAGAAGGGATCTCTTTCCATCCAACCATTGGCCAATGCGATTCGAATGATCTTTTTAAAGTTATTGATGTATTTAAGGGTAGAGTTGTGGTTACACTTGCGTACCGTTTTTAAATAATACTCTAATTTATTGATGAATTGATAATCAATAGCATTCAATCGATAATCATCATTTTTGTACTCCTCTTTGATAAAGGCTTCTAAATGGCTGTAACAAGTCCAATAACGGCTTGCTGTAGAAGCACTGATGTCTTTGTCTACCAAGGTGTCCATTCGTTTGTTATGTTCCTCGAAAACGGCTAATAACAATTTTGATTTGATATTGGAACCTCCTCTAAGGTCATACATTAAATTTTTTACGGTTACTTCAGTATCAGAATCGATATAGGATTGATGGATTCTGTTGAGTTTGTGTTTTAAATTAGAGATATGATCGTTAATCTCTTTGGCATCACGGTTGTTGCCATTGACTTTTTCGCTTTTAGAATTCCAAAATTTAGGATCTACCTTCCTTGAGATACTATATTCAGCTTTTTTGCCTTTAGCAATAATTCGAAGATATATAGGAGCTAATCCAGCTTTATCTTTCTTTTCCTTTTTTAAATAAAAGTGTACATAATAATCTGTCTTCATATTTCGTCCAATTTTAGGTGTCATTTTCACTATAAATTTAAGTAAAAATAGAGGAAATATAAAAACACTTTAACATTTGCAAAGTGTTGTAAAATAGCATTTTATATCGTTTTTTGACACCTATTTTTGAAATACGAAGGGGGTGTCCATATTGGTGTCAAAATAGATGATTTTATTTACCTTTATTTGACACCTATAAAAATGAAAAACCCTGTAAATCATACGATTACAGGGTTTTTGAAGTTGTTTGTAGTATAAAAAGTGGAGTCGGAGAGAATCGAACTCTCGTCCAAACAAGCAATCAAAGTGCTTTCTACATGTTTAGTTTTCGTTTAATTTTCGACATATAACTGACCGAAAACCGCCCACTACACGCTTAGCTTCTGAGTGATTTGAAACCGCACCGAAGCAAGCTTGGTTTCTATGTTGACTTTTATGGTGTCTCCATGAAGATCGCCGTCAACAAGGGCTATCCAGAGACATCTCGCCTTTCCGCCTTGCGGAAACGTGGCTTAAAATCCTACTATAAATTCGGATTAAGCAGCAAGAGCGTAGTTATTCTCGCCATTTAAAATTGTTGGAATAAAGATTTACGAGCATTACTTCCATAGCTCGACATGCTTACAATTCAATTAGACCCGCTGTCAAAACCAGTCGACCCCATTGTTTGTTGTTAAAGAACGTTTTCCTGTTTTTATAACAAGGTTGCGAAATTACAAAATCTTTTTGTTAACTGTAAAATTACATCTAACTTTATGCAAAATATATACCAAAAACCTATTTTTCTATGCATTTTGGAATTATAAAAGAGCGAAAAAATCCTCCTGACAGAAGAGTTGTTTTGTCCCCAGAAGCTTGTAAGCAATTGATAACTAAATACTCAGAAGCCCAATTAACCGTTGAACCTTCTGATATACGTGTGTACTCAGATGCCAAGTATACAGATTTAGGAATTACAGTTTCTGAAGATATAGCAGATTGTGATGTACTGTTAGGGGTAAAAGAAGTACCTATTGAGGCTTTAATTCCTAATAAGAAATACTTTTTCTTTTCGCATACCGTTAAAAAACAACCGTACAATAGAAAGTTGTTACAGGCGGTTTTAGAAAAAAATATTGAGTTGTATGACCATGAAGTAATTACTGGTATTAGAGGACAACGGTTAGTAGCTTTTGGACGTTATGCCGGTATTGTAGGTGCGTATAATGGGTTTAGAGCCTTAGGACTTAAATTAGGGTTGTTTGAATTACCAAAAGCAGAAACATTACCTAATCAGAAAGCTTTAATTGCAGCATTAATAGAAATAAAAGGCTTGTTACCTAAAGACTTAAAAATTCTGTTAACAGGTAAGGGTAGAGTAGGTAATGGTGTTAAGGAAATGCTAGATGCTATATCATTAACCAAGGTGAGTATCAATGATTATTTACATCATTCTTATGAAGAGCCTGTATATTGCCAGATAGACGTCTTAGAATACAATGAACGTTTAGACGAACAATATTTGGGTAGAGAGGATTTTTATAAGCATCCGGATGAATATGTGTCTAATTTTATGCGTTTTGCTAAAGTAACTGATTTTTATATTGCCGGACACTTTTTTGGAGATGGTGCTCCGTATTTATTTACCAGAGAAGATGCTAAGCATACGAACTTTAATATTAAAGTGGTAGCCGATGTAAGTTGCGATATTGATGGACCTGTGGCGTGCACTATTAAACCTTCTACCATTGCAGATCCTGTCTACGGTTATAATGCTGAAACCGAAAGTGAAGTAGATTTTATGGATAAAGATGCTATTGCAGTAATGGCGGTAGATAATTTACCATGTGAGTTACCGGCAGATGCTAGTGATGGTTTTGGTGAAATGTTTTTAAAATATGTGATCCCAGCTTTCTTTAATAACGATAAAGAGGGGGTATTGGAAAGAGCCAGAATGACTCAAAACGGTACGCTAACTGAACGATATAAATACCTAGAAGATTATGTAAAAGGAAAGGAGTGATTAAAATCACTCCTTTTTTATGATTAAAATTAGCTACAATTGTAGCTAATTTTAAGATTGTGATATCTTAATCATGTTTTCAATTTCTTTTAAAAGTTTATCGTTGTTACCGCTGTATCCTACATTGGTAAATTTCCATTTACCATCAGGACCTATGATAATTTTAGTAGGAATACCTGATATGTTAAAACTATTTGCAACTGTATAGGTACCTGTTTTAGATTCTAATTCATCAAATAAAACAGAGAACGAATAGTTGCTCTTATCTATAAAACTAGTTACATCATTAATTCTGTTATCACCTTGTTCCATTGTGTTAATAAATAGAAATACTACATCATCGTTATCGGCAAATTTATCTACCGCTCTTTGCATTCCGGGGAACGATGCCTTACAAGGTCCGCACCAAGTTGCCCAAAAATCTAAGATAACCGTTTTACCTTTTAAGGCAGATAATTGCATGGTTTTACCATCTTTATCTTTTAAGGTAAAGTCAGGAGCGAGTTTGTCTAATACTTGTTTTTTAAGCTCTGCAATTAATTCTTTTTCAGCTTCATTTTTCAATGATTCTAAAGTAGTTTCAAAATCATCTAACGATCCGTTTTTAACCTCGTAAGCCGATTTATAATAGTCAACCAAAGACTCGGTATACATATTCTCAGTAATAAAGTCGGCAGCTACATTAACAGCAGTATCATATTTTTTATTAGCCACTAGAAACTTCATATAACGCTCGTTTATGTCGGGTTGTTTACCTTCACCAACGGCAATTTTCTGATATTTTAACGCCTCTTCTAAATTTCCGTTATTAAAAAGAAGTAGCGCATAGGTATCTGCATACATTTCATAAGAACTTTCTAGATTGTCTTTATACTGATTAGTAGAGTAGTAATCAGGTTTAAAGGTTAAATCGGTCATTTCAGATTTCAAAAGATCCAATGATTTTTTAGAGATGTTTAAACTATATTCAGTCGTTTCATTACTCTCAGCAATTGGCCATGCAATCTGGTTATATAAAGAAGCTTTTTTTGTAGGGTCGGTGATTTTATCAGCATAATAGGTAAGGCTATCCATGTTATTTGCTTTATAATGTAAATTGGCCAAAGCGCTTAATAGGTAGTTGTAATTATTTACATCGCTATAATTCTCATGATATACCTTAAGTGTATGTGCTTTTTCAGGAAGCGTTTTTACCTGAAAGAATTTAGATAAATAACTGTTCTCTGCGAAGGCACCAATTGGGTATTTTTCAATAGCCAGTGCAGTTATAGAATCTCTTTTAGCCATATCTTTATTGATATAGTAAATATTTGAAAGCGCTTGATAATCTTTTTCAGTAATAGAATCTTTGTTACTAATTACCTTGATTCGCTCTTCACTATATGTTTTAGCTTCTTCTGGGTTATCCTTTTTTAGCAAATTTAAATAAGTCACTTGCCAAATATCATTTAAATCATAATACTTGATAAGATCATTTTTCATAAGTGAAAGAATCGAATCTTGTGGAATATCAAGTTCGTAACTTTTTTTTATAGAGTTGTAATAGATCCCCTTAGTTATACCGCTTCCTTTAACTTCTTTACCGTCTGTAGTAAATAAAGGCGTTATATATCCTTTATGGTTATTATTATCTATTTCATTACCTGTTTTCATATAGAAGGCTAGTATAGAAGCAGAATCCGGAACTTTTATGGCACCTTTCCAATTATTTTCTCCTTTTTCAATAAAGTTAATATCTTCTGTATGCATTTTATTTTCAATATAATAGATATACCGTGCGATTACTTCCTCGGTGTTATCAGGAGAAATATAAGAGAGGTCTAAACTATCTCCAGGTTTTGGTTTTTCTAATGACAAATGTAAATTACCAATATCTTTTCCCCCGCTTATTTCTTTATCTGAAGTACAGGAAAAGAATGCCGCTGCAATGGCTAATAGAATGACTTGTTTTTTCATACGATTCGTTTTTAGTTAATGAACGGTTATTGTATAAATAAACGTTTGTTGTATGAAAATATTACTTTATTTAAAGTAATATTCTTAATTTTAACACTAGAGAAGAAAGGAGTAATCAATTGATTACTCCTTTTTTGGTTGTACCCAGCGGTACATAAGTACATAACTGATAAAAATAAAAACCCCAAACCCAAACGTTATGTACCAAGCAGATTGATTATTTATTGGATGTATGAATATTTTAAAAACAGATAATAAGATAGAAAAAGGACGGTGTAGTATATCCCAACTATTAAATCTAATTACACGACCTAAGTATATTCCCAATCCGCACAAAAAGCTTATGATAACAATTATTGTCCATTGTATAGATTGTTTGATTTTTGTCTTAAAATGAAGGTGTAGTTGATATATGGAATACAAACCAGCTAATAAACCACTAATAGCAAACATTAATATCATAACAAAATCAAACCAAAAATGACTTAAATTACTTTTTAAATGAATGAAATCTGTAAAAATATATGGTGCATTTGGCAAAAATAACAGCCATAATAAGCTTAGTCCCCACAATTTATATTTTGAAGATTTCTTATAGGTAATAAAAGAACTAATGGCTAGTGGTACATAGGCTAAAAACAAGTTCCATGCTAAAAACATTAAAAAGTACGTTTCTAAATAAAAGAGTTTCATTATAAATAATCCAATAGCAATAATGCCAATAATGGCTATAATTATATACATTTTATGTATGGTTATGGTAATTAAATTCATAGTTTAAAAGGGATATAAGAACTGTTTACGAGTTGAATACCATGTAGGTTTTCTTGTTTTACCTGATCTAAATTTTTTAAGAATATTACATGGTACAAATCACTATAATCAGTCTGTAAAAGTTTTAAATAATCAAACTGATGGAAGGGATTAGCTTCTTTACCAATTCTATAAGAAGTGTAATAAAAACTATAATATTCAGGAAGTATGAAAGTACCTAACACAATAGTGCCGTACATGTATACGCTTTTTTTACCATTGCCCATACAAAGGTATTGCAGGCCAATTTCTTCTTCAACAGAGGTTCCATATCCTGTTAAAACATGGTAGGCATCATGTCTTTCTACCTTAGCAATCAGGTCAAATTGATGGTCATTAAGAAAATCCCCCAGCGCATAACCAAAACTTTGTATTGGATAGGTTAGTAGTTCTGGTACAGTTACGTTCCAGGGGATATGATCTTGCTTAAAATATTTTGTATAAATGTTTTTAGATATTTCGAATAAATAAATAACAAGTTTCTTTCTCATAGCATTCTTTTTAGTCCTTATAAATCAAATTATCGAGTGTATACGACTGCCAATCTCTTTGTTCTAAGTAAGTTTCATAATATTTTAATCGGGATTCTATATTTCGGTAATATTCTTCATCAGTTTTGTTTTTTAGATCAGCCCGATGTTCCCAAAGTATAAAAGCGTTGTCTTTTGGTAAAGTAAGTAGGTAGCCTACATCAATAACAGCCTCAGAATTTAGATTATAGTAGGTAACTAGTTTCCCATAGGGTACTAAAGATAGTACCGTAAAAAGAAAGAACCCGACTGCAGTAGAATTTTTAAGAATATACCAAAACGTTTTTTGATATTGAATTTTACGAAAGGTATAGTACAAACCTACTATCGTGAGTAGTAAATAAACAATAACACCAATACGTTTAAAGGTTAAACCATGATGATCTATGTAATACCAGTTTTTGTATAACGTACTTAAAACCAGTAAGGTGTTTAGTATAACCCATACATTAGCCAATCTCTTTAAGAGTTGATTTTTATGATAGAAATTTAAATTACCTCTAAAATAAATACTGATAATTGTGATTGCAAAAATAATAGAAACAATAAGCGTATATACACTATTATGAACGTTCTCTTTAAACGCTTGCATAGCCTCACTATTATTGAATAAAAGTACATCGGTAATTAAAAACAATACTAATAAAAAATTTAAAGTCCCGATGAGTAGTGAAGCCTGCAGATGTTCAAACTTTAGATTTTCTAAAAGTGATTTGGAAAATTTTTCTTCAGGTTTTAAAAGGGTAGAAGGGGTCTGCTCATCAATTTCTTCCACCTCTTTAATTAATAGGGGACTACTAATATTCAATAGAAAAACAAAGCCTGCAAGTGCGGTGGCTATAAAACCTATACTAATAAAGCTAAAATCTATTTTCTGAATATACTCGTTAAAAATAGGATTAGAGTTGCTGTATAAGTATATAAATAAAAATAGAACAGGTAGAATAATTATGGACGTTAAGAACCAAAATTTAGTATTGACTTTAGACTCAGATTCTTTTTGAGTTTTTGGATTCACTAAGATATTGGCACTCCCTATAATACTGGTTATTGCACCAGCAAAAGTGGCTAAATAGATTGATAGTTTACTTGAGGTAGATTTACTAATAAAAGCAAACAACGACAGAAACAGCATTACTATAGAGGATATTGAAAGGTTTACAAACACTGAAATACCGGTTATTAGTAAACATATAGCATACAGGTTTATTTTAACCTTAGCTTTATTGATAACTAATAGGATAAAAGGAATAAACAACAATACATTTATACCAAAACTTTGTTGGTAAAATAAGTAACCAAAAATGAGGGCAAACGAAATTAAGATACTTTTTTTCATAGGTTTATTTAATAATACATGATTGAATAGAGAATATAAATGATGGCATATAATAGGATTACAAATAGAGTTCCTATATTAATAATGGCTTCTTTTAATTTTATTTTTATGACTATAAATTTCAGGAACATTACAAGAGATAATAGGGCGGCTATTAGGAGTATAATAAGTATGGCACTAATTCTGTAAGCAACACCAATATCACCCCCGATAAAAGGAAATTCTAAATACATTATCGTAAGGAGATTAAAAGCTGTTAATGCAAAATATAATATATAGTTTTTCATATTGTAAAGTACTTTGAAATTCAAAGTCGTGGTGCAAAAAAAATTTAACTTCTATTAATTAATTTTTCTAAAGCATTTATATGCTTTTTAAATTCTAATCTGCCCAAATCTGTGGCAACGTATTTAGTATTAGGTTTTCGTCCTATAAACTGTTTTTGCACCACAATATATGCTTCCTTTTCTAAAGCTTTGAGGTGACTTGCTAAGTTGCCATCTGTAGCCTCTAACAACTCTTTTAGCATGGTGAACTCAGCATACTCGTTAACCATGAGAATAGACATTATACCAAGTCGTATTCTATGATCAAAGGCTTTATTTATGTTATTAATAATTCCCAAAATAGTTACTTTCTATCATATTTTAAATACATGATTGTACCATATACAATATGCATTACTCCAAAACCAAAAGCCCAAAAGTAAATACCATAACCAATATACTGACTACATATAATTCCAGTGATCACATTAATAACTCCTAAATATTTAATATCTCCAATGGTAAATTTACTTGCGTTAATACAAGCAAGACCATAAAATATGAGCATTGTTGGCGCTATTAAACTAATATAATTTCTTTGTATTAAAATTAAACAAAATAGTCCACCAGTAATTAATGGAAAGGCAAAATTTATGAGTAACCTTCTAGAGGATGCGTCCCACATTTTAGCGTTATTTTTTTTAGCTTTGATAGAGGTTAATATAACACCTGTAACAATAGCAGCAAGCATTATTAAGGCAGCAATAACTAGTAATTTAAATTCTATCTCCAGATGCATAGGTCTGCTATTTCTTGAGACTTCATTAGTTACTAGTTTTTCTAGGTATTGCTCAATGTAGTAGTGGGCAACAAAAGCTCCTATAAGCGCATATATACCGGCCATAACTCCCGACAAGCCACTTAATGAAATAAAGCGCGATGATTTGTTCATCATTTGCTTTATTTGTGTAATATCATCTAAATAATTTTTGGCATCCATTTAAAGTACTTTGTTTTTCAAAGTAAAGAATAAAAAATATATTATGCAACAGGTTATAATATATTTTTTAAAATTTCTGGTTTTATAGGTTTTGTAATGTATCCCAAAATATTGACATTCGCTTTCGCTTTTTCCATATCTTGTATAGCAATAGATGAAGAGACAATATGAATATCAACTTCACTAAAATCAATTTTAAGCTTTTCTAACTTAGATAAAAATTCCCATCCATCCATGGTAGGCATATTTATATCAAGTAAAACAACCTTTGGAAGTTGCTCTCCAGAGGCAATTTTTTCTCTAAAAGATTCAAATGCATCCGAACCGTCCAAGAATTGTTCAATATCAATTTCATCAACCAATTTTAATAGCATACGCTTGGTTAACGACTGATATATTTTATCATCATCTATAATACAAATAGTACTATTTTGGCTCATTAAAAAAAACTTTAAAAATTGATCCTTCGTTTATACTACTTTTTACTTCAATTTTCCCCCCCATTCCTTCCACCTGATTTTTGGTGATAAACAAACCAATACCTCGCGAGTCATCTCGTTTTGTAAAAGTTTTATACATACCAAATATCTTCTCTCCATGTTTTTCTAAATCAATTCCTATTCCATTATCCTTTACAAATAATTGTAAATTACCTTTAAAGGTTCTGGTATAAATACTAATTTCAGGTTGCCTTTCACTATGGGCGTATTTTATTGCATTAGATAATAAATTTAATAAAATACTTTCAAGATAAGCCGGGTTATATAAAATAATTGTATCTGGTTCTATTTTATTATGAATTATAGCATTGCTCTTATCTATTTTAGAGCTTAAAATATTGATTGTTTTTTGAGTATAGGAATAAATGTCTAGCGGTTCTCTAGAAATATTTACATTAGCCCTAATACTAGTAATCTCATTTAGGTTATGAATAGTTTCATCCAGAGAATCTGAAACTTGTTTTAGTAGTCCTAATAGTTCTGTTCTTTCTTCTTCATTATCAACATATTCCAGGTTATCTATTATAGTTTGGATGTTACTAGTATGCGATCTTAAATTATGAGATATAATATAGGAGAAGTCCAATAATCGCTTATTTCGTTCAATTAGTGTATTATGTGATTTTTTTAGTTCTCTTACCGCATTTTTACGTTCTGTAATATTTTCGGTAGATACAAATACACGTTTATAATTGTTTTCATACCCAGGTACAACATACCATTTTACTAATACGTCTTTTTCTTCCCCATTGAAGGTTTGTATTTTGGTTTCACCAACAAATGAAGTTTGATTTTTTATAATAGCAATTAATTTTTTAATGAGATAGTTAGGTGCTCTATTTAATGTAAATAGCTTATAATTATTAATGTATTCGTTTTTAGAATTGGTATCTTTTAATAACATCATTTCTTTATTTATATCAATAATATTGGTTTTATTGATACATCTATAAAGATCTTTAGGATGTTCCTTAAAGTATCTGTAAATTTTTGTAGGAGGAAGTTTTGATAGGTCCAATTTTTTCAATTCTTCCTGAACACCAGACATGTCTTCTTCACTTAATGGTATGGGAGAATCTTCAAATAAGCTTTTAAATCTAGATTCACTTTTCTGTAATAATTCGGAAGATTTTTTCTTTTCTGTTATATCCTCTATTACAGTAATATAGGAACTAGGATTTTCTCCCTTATGCCACATAGGAGAAACTGTGATATTTGCCCAAATAATTTTTTTATTTTTACTAATGAGTTTTTTAGTAGCTGAAAACTTATTAAGGTTTCCTTCCCTTAAATCATTTAATAAACTATCAAAATTAGAGGTGTCTTTTTCTAAGATAAATTCATGAACATTCGCTTTTAGCAGGCTCGAAATTGGACATTCAAGCATTTTAGATAGTTGCTGATTTACTTTAATAAAAACCCTCGAGCGAATATCTATTACTGCTATTCCAAGAGCTGCATTATCAAAGATAACTTGTAATTCTTTTTCGTTTTTAGATATTCTTTCATCTTGATTAACAATTACCTGTTGTAATTCAGATGGTTTTTTTAGTAAGAAATAGAGAAGTATAGTAGAACTAATGCAAAAGATAACCCAAAGAATAATTGTAGGATAAAGTGAAATTAATGCTGTATTACTTTTTTCTTTAACCAAATGAATACTCCAATTACCTTGAGGTAATTTAATGGTTTCTTTTATACTACTGTCAAAATTGTATGGATTATCTAGAAAAAACTCTTCTTTATTAGTTACAGGATTAATTTTGGATAGTTGAATAAAGTAACCACTAATATTAAAATCTGATAAACCCGCTTCTTTTAATAAGTTTGATAAACTTATAATAATTGCAGAAAATCCCCAAAATTTACGATCTCTATAAATAGGAGTTCTTCCTATAATAGCTTTTCCTCCTTGAACTAGTTCTAACGGCCCCGCAAAATAAATATCATTTCGCTCAATTGTCTTTAATGCTTCGTCTTTCGTATGCTTAGTATTAAATAAATTTAAACCAATGGCTTCTTCATTACCTTTTAACGGATAAATATATTTAATTACCCCATTGGGTACTAGTTGTACAATATCAATATTTTTATTATTATCTAAGAGCCTCTTAGCTACTGCTTCAAAATTTTGAGGAGTCCCTGTTCTATCTATAGTCTGAGCTAATGAAAGCGTAATAGTATGACTATTTTGAAGAATTTGCTCAATGTTTCTTTGTACTACATTTAGCATTTTTTGCATTTCTAGTCTTTCTTTTTCTTCAGAAATACTGTGCTGCTGTTTAATAATAAAAAAACCAATGAGTGATAATATAAAAAAACATATTACACTAAAAACTTTGGGTTTTAGAACTATCAAATTTGTTAGGTTATATTTACTTTTATTTTTAATAGACACTAAATTTGTATGATTTTTTTTAAAAAATCATTAGAATTAATATGAAACGGGGGATTATAGTTAATTATACGATATATATTTATATATCTTACAAAAATAAATACTAATATAATTATTTTTTGAGACAAATATATGTGCAAATGTCAGTTTTAGAAATTTTATAAAGCTTAATTTTACAGCAAATTATAAGGTTATGAATAAAGGTATATACATAGCCACCATGGAAGAAAATAGTGGAAAATCACTAATCTCTTTGGGGCTCATGCAGACATTGTTGGGTAAAACCGCCAAAGTGGGATATTTTAGGCCTATTATAGATGATTTTACAAACAATAGTAAAGACAATCATATTGAAACTATTTTATCACATTTTGAAGTAGAAGCTTCTTATGAGGCATGTTATGGAGTTACTAGAAGTGAGGTGCTTAAGAAAAGAAATGCGGGTAATGAAGGAGAAGTTTTAGATGTTATTATTCAAAAATATAAAGCATTAGAAGAGCAGTTTGATTTTGTTTTAGTAGAAGGTACTGATTTTTCTGTAAAAGGAAATGTCTATGAATTTGATACTAATGTATCTATTGCTAAAAATCTTGGGTTGCCTACTATTATTATATCGAGTGGTAAAGGCAAAACATTGAATGAGTTAGTTGGTGCTCTTAATTTTGCATATTCTTCATTTATTAATAAAGATGTTAAGGTTATTGGTATTGTTGCTAATAAAATAGAAGAAGATAATCTTAACTATGTGACGTTTGATTTGAAAAAAACATTTCCTGAGGATGTTGAGATTTCAGTAGTTCCTGTTGTAAGTACATTACAAAACCCTACTGTAAAGGAAATTGTAAATGAGTTGGGCGGAAAGGTTTTGTTTGGAGAAGAATATTTAGATAATCAAACAGGTAGTTTTGGTGTTGGAGCCATGCAATTACGTAACTATATAACTCATCTTCGTGATAATAGTTTGGTAATTACACCAGGCGATAGAGCAGATATTATTCTAGGGGCTTTACAAGCGCATATTTCGGCTAATTATCCTAATATTTCTGGTATTGTATTAACTGGAGGGTTAATTCCTGAAGATAGTATTTTAAGATTGATAGATGGTTTGTCACAAATTGTACCTATAATTTCTGTAAAGCAAGGTACGTTTAGTGTAACCAATCGTATTGGAAATATAAAATCTAAGATTTATAAAGATAGTAAAGAGAAGATTATTACTTCTATTGCAGTTTCTGAAAAGTACATGAAATTAGATAAATTAACCGAAAAGCTAATTAATTTTAAGCCACATGCGGTTACCCCTAAAATGTTTCAGTATAAACTTTACAAAAACGCACAGAAAGAAAGAAAACGTATTGTGCTTCCTGAAGGTTCCGATGATCGTATCTTAACTGCCACTTCAAGGCTTTTAGCACTAGATGTAGTAGATATTATTTTACTAGGGAATCTTGATAAAATTAAGACTAAAATAAGTACATTACGCTTACCTATAGATTTAGATAAGATAGAAATTATTGAACCTATAACTTCAGAAAAGTACTTAGATTATGCGAAAGCATTTTATGAATTAAGAAAGCATAAAAATGTAAACATGGATATGGCTAAGGATATGATGGCCGATGTTTCGTATTACGGTACAATGATGATTTATATGGGAGATGCTGATGGAATGGTTTCGGGTGCTGCACATACAACTCAACATACAATTAGACCTGCTTTACAATTTATAAAAACCAAACCAGGTGTTTCTGTTGTTTCTTCGGTATTTTTTATGTGTTTAGAAGATAGGGTTTCTGTATTTGGCGATTGTGCTATTAATCCAAATCCGACTTCGGAGGAACTGGCTGAAATAGCCATTTCATCTGCAGAAAGCTCAGCCGCTTTTGGTATAGAACCTAAAATCGCTATGTTATCATATTCTTCTGGTAGCTCTGGTAAAGGTGAAGATGTTGATAGAGTTAGAGAAGCAACTGAAATAGTTAGAAATAAAAGGCCTGATCTTAAAATAGAAGGCCCGATTCAGTACGATGCTGCAGTAGATACTTCTGTTGGTAGAAGTAAAATGCCTGACTCTGAAGTAGCCGGACAAGCGACTGTACTTATTTTTCCTGATTTAAATACAGGTAATAACACCTATAAAGCGGTACAAAGAGAAACGGGAGCCTTAGCAATAGGACCAATGTTACAAGGATTAAACAAACCGGTAAACGATTTAAGTAGAGGTTGTACAGTAGACGATGTATTTAATACTGTTATTTTAACTGCAATACAAGCACAAGGAATTTAATTTAGATTATGAATATATTAATAATAAACTCAGGAAGTTCATCTATCAAATTTCAGTTAATAACGATGCCTGAGCAAGAAGTTAAAGCCAGTGGATTGGTTGAGAGAATTGGTTTAGATGGAGCTTTAATTCATTATAAATCAGGAGATTTTAAAGTAACAAAAGAAGTTGAAGTTCCCGATCACGAAACTGGATTGTTAAAAATTACAACTTATCTTTTAGATAAAGAATTTGGTGTAATTAGTAATAAAGAGAATATACAAATAGTTGGACACAGAGTAGTTCATGGAGGTAAGGCATTTTCTGAAACTGTAGAAGTTACTGAGGATGTTAAAGAAAGTATTCGAAACTTATTTCCGTTAGCTCCTTTACACAACCCACCAAATTTAAAAGGCATTGAGGTTGCAGAAAAAGTATTCTCAAATGCAAAACAGGTAGCCGTTTTTGATACAGCTTTTTTTCAAACAATGCCTCCGAAAGCATATAAATATGCTATTCCAAAAGAATTTGCAGACGAACATGATGTGAGGGCTTATGGTTTTCATGGTACAAGCCATAAATACGTTTCGGAAAAAGCAATTGAATATTTAAAAGATCATGGATTACCTAACGGAAAAATCATTACAGTACACTTAGGTAATGGGTGTAGTATAACAGCTGTTAAAGATGGTGTAGCTATAGACCATTCTTTAGGTATGGGGCCTGCAAACGGTTTAATTATGGGAACTAGAGCAGGAGATATCGATCAATCTGTAATTTTTTATATGATAGATCAATTGGGATATACGGCTGAACAGGTTAATACCATTCTTCAGAAAAAGAGCGGAATGTTTGGTTTAACTGGGTATAGTGATATGAGAGATATTGAAGCTAAATCTGCAGATGGTAATGAAGATTGTAGATTAGCACTTTATTTAAATGGGTATAGAATAAAGAAATATATTGGTTCATACAGTGCTGCTTTAAATGGTGTAGATGCAATTGTATTTACCGCAGGGATAGGAGAGAATAGTAGTGTTATTAGAAAGGTTGTTTGTGAAGATATGGACTACTTAGGCATTAAATTGGATCCTAGAAAGAATGCTGTAAGAGGAAATACCATTAGAATGGTGAACGAACCAGATATGAATGTGAAAGTATTAATAGTACCTACTAATGAAGAATTGGAAATAGCGAAACAATCATATGCGTTATTAAATCCTTAGTACTAGAGAAAGTTTTAAAAATAAAAAACGGATACTTAAAAAGTATCCGTTTTTTATTACTCTATATTTTTTACAAAGGTACATCTAGTAGCAAAAATCTGAGGATCGAAATGTTTCCACATTTGTCTTACCGGTATATTATTTGCCAATTCTGGGGTTCTTATACAAGTTTCAATAGGTTTTCCTTTTAATGATTTAAAATATTCACTAAATAAAACAGCGGTAACACCTTTGTTTTGATACTTAGGATCAATACCAATTAAGTAGAACAGAATGGTATCATGTTTCTTTTTAGCCCTTAACATATGAATAAAACCAAAAGGAAACAATTTTCCTTTAGCTTTTTGAAGTGCTTCTGAAAAAGACGGCATAACGATACCAAAAGTAATTAGTTTACCATCCTTATCTTGAATAAATTTGATGTATTCAGGATTTATAAAATAAAGATATTTCTTTTTAAAATATTCTTTTTGTTTTTCAGATACCGGAATGAATGAAGATAATACAGAATAGGTTTCATTAAAAAGATCGAACATTTGATCTACATAAGGCATTACGTCTTCTGTGTTTGTAAAATTTATAGGCTTTAATTCATACCTGTTTCTAATTAATTTTCCAGCCTTTTCAAAAAACTGCGGATTTACATTTGAGAAAGGGAATGTGTTTTCAACATATTCTTTGCCAACTTCAAATCCTAATTGCTTATAATGCTCTTGATAATATTCATAATTATACCATGTAGCCATAGTGCCTAAAACATCAAAACCAGAAGTAAGAACCCCAACCTTATCAAGATTACTAAATCCTAGGGGGCCTTCTGCAAACTCTAGATTATTTTGTCTCCCAACTTCAAAAACTTTATCCAGTAAAGTTTTAGATACTTCCAAATCATCTATAAAATCAAACCACCCAAATCGTATTTTTTTTATCTTTTGAGTTTGTACCTCATACCAATTGATGATTACAGCAATTCTTCCTACCATTTTTGAGTCTTTATATGCTCCGTAGTAGGTTGCTTCTGCATTTTCAAATGCCGGATTTAAATCTTTGTTTAAAACCTCTAATTCGTCATTAATAATAGGAGGAACCCAGTATTTATTATTCTTATATAATGTAAATGGAAACTTTACAAAAGCTTGCATTTCTTTTTTTGTAGTAAGTTTTTTTAACGTGATCATTTGTTTTGATTACAATTATTCTTCCTCGATTGATTCTTCTATTTCTTTAACTTTCGATTTCTTTTTCTTCTTTTTCTTTAACTTTTTCTTCTTTTTACCTTTAGACAAATCTTTATTAGACTTTTCTTTGTTAGTTTTTACTTCATCAACGTGTCTGTCTATTCTAAAAGAAACCCCTAAAGCAACGTTGGTTTGTGAAGGGGTGTTTTTAAAACTTGCTCCCAAACCAAAATCTATTTGAAAATCTCGTCCTAACAAATAGGCAAAACCACCTTTTACAAGTACATCTGAATAAATATCACTTTTATACCCCTGATTTTCAGCAAAAATACTTAATCTCGGATTGTTTTTAAAAGAGTGGGTTAAAGTTACAATATATCCCATCTCAGGATAGTCTGTACCTATTCTATTATAGCTCCAGTTTGTAACAAGCACCCAATACCCTGCAAAATTACTCTGAGTAGTAAGTACAACCTTAGGGCTTATTTGTGGCTCTTCTAATTGAGAATAAAATGCAACATTTTGTAAATTAAACATGTTGTAGTAATCATACGGTGTATCGCCAAGTATAAGATTTGCACCTGCATAAATAGAAACCGTAGGTATCATATCTTTCCAATGAAAACCATAATTGGCATCCCAACTTCTAATATTAATTATTTTATCCTCATCAGAAATGGGATTATATATCATATATTTGGCTCCAATGGTATTTTTTACGAATCCATTTCTGTTTTCTGATAGTTCAGGTGAAACGGTTCTGTTCATTAACTCATCAAACTGATAAGTAAAATCCCAAATAACTTCTAATTGTTCTTTAAAGAATCCGTATCTCACAGCAAAATCTACAGCAAAGGCGTCTACTTGTGAGTTGTTAAACCCATCATGACGGTAACTTTTATAATTCAATCCGGTTTCTATTTGAAGAACTCTTTTCCCAACAGAAAAAGAACTCATAGAACTACCTGGTCTATTGGAGTTTATAACATCGGTGTATTGTGCCACTCCCGATTTTGAAATAAAACATATTAAAAATAAACTAAGAATAGCTTTAAAGTGAAATTTCATGTTCATTAGAATTAATGGTTAAATGTAACAAATACCAAATTAATTGCCTAAAGTTAGTTGTCAATAACCCGATTTTTTAGATAGATTTATGAAATGACAATTAGTTTACTCCAAATAGAATTGTAATTTTGAAAATTGGAAAAATAATGAATTATGCAAGAAGCTTATTTAGCAGGTTTTTTAAGAACAATTTTTATAATTTTTGCAATTATTATTGTAATAAGATATGTTACCAAGGTTTTTATGCCATATATTTTGAGGTATCTTGTAAAAAAATCAGAAGACCATATAAATAGAAAATTTAACGAACACAATCAGCAAAGTTCTTATAATCAGTCATCATCAAATGCTCATACAACACCCCATAACAAACCTACGGAAAAGAAAAAAGTAGGGGAGTATATTGATTTTGAAGAAATTGACTAACCAAATACCAACATAAAACAAATGAACCTAAATTATAAATTGTTAGGGATACACATAGCCGTAGTTGTACTATTTGCGATTATTTCTGTATTGTACTTTAAACCAGTATTGCAAGGAGAAGTAATCTATCAAAGTGATATTGTACAATACAATGGCATGGCCAAAGAAAGAAATGATTTAAAAGAGGAAACCGGACATGAATCGTATTGGACCAATAGTGCCTTTGGAGGAATGCCTACTTATCAATTAGGGGCTAACTATTCTAATAACTATATAAAGTCGTTAGATAAAGTACTTCGTTTTTTACCCAGGCCTGCTGATTACGTATTTTTATATTTGGTTAGCTTTTATATCTTAATGCTGGTATTAAAAGTAGATTATAGGATAGCCTTTTTAGGAGCTATCGCTTTTGGTTTTTCAACGTATTTTATAATTATTCTGGGAGTAGGGCATAATGCCAAAGCTCATGCTATTGCATATTTTCCATTAGTTGTAGCTGGTATTCTATTGGTGTTTAGGAAAAAATACCTCTGGGGTACTATTTTAAGTGCTGTAGCATTATCCTTAGAAATTTGTGCAAATCACCCCCAAATGACGTATTACTTATTGTTGTTAATATTAATTTTAGGAGTTATCTATTTAGTAGACGCTATTAAGAAAAAAGAAATACCTCATTTTTTTAAAGCTGTAGGTTTATTACTCGTAGCTGTTGTTATTTCTATTTTAACAAATGCTTCTAACTTATTAGCTACTCAAGAATATGCAAAATGGAGTACTCGAGGAAAAAGTGATTTAACCTTTAATGCAGATGGTTCTGAAAAAGATACTAGTCTTTCTTTAGACAAAGAATATATAACCTACTATAGTTATGGAGTTGTAGAATCGCTAGATTTATTAGTGCCAAGATTATTTGGTGGTGCAAGTGCAGAAAAGTTAGGAAAAGATTCTGAAACATACGATTATATGGTAAGCCAAGGCTATCCTCTTAATGTTGTAAAATCGATTTCTAATAGTCTTCCTACGTATTGGGGATCACAACCAGGTACTGCTGCACCAGCATATGTTGGTGTAATTATGGTATTTTTATTTATACTAGGAATATTTTTGGTTAAAGGAAAACTAAAATGGACATTAGTGGGTGGTGTTATCATGTCTTTATTTTTATCATGGGGTAAAAATTTTGGTTTATTAACTGATTTTATGATAGATTATTTTCCTCTTTATGATAAGTTTAGAGCAGTATCTTCTATTCAGGTAATACTTGAATTATGTATTCCTATTTTAGGTATTATGGGACTTGCTAAGTTTTTTAATAGTGAAGTTTCGAAAGAAGAAAAATGGAATGCTCTTAAATGGTCAGGGATTATTTTAGGAGGTCTGTTTGTTATATTGTATTTAGGAAAATCTGCACTTTTTGATTTTGTTGGTGCATATGATGTACAGATGCGACAAAGCTATGGGAAGGATATCATGAATAAAATCATTGAAGATAGAAAAATACTATATACTAAAGATTTGATTAGAAGCTTTTTATTTACATCTGCTTCATTCTTTACTTTATGGTTGTTTTTCAAGGAAAAATTGAAAAAAAATATAGCTGTAGGAGTCTTAATTGTTTTAGTAGCTGTAGATCTTATTGGAGTAGACACACGCTATGTAAATAGTGATAGTTTTAAGGATAGTAAAACAATGGACACCCCCTTTACAGAAACGTCAGCTGATGCGGAAATATTAAAAGATACTTCAGATTATAGAGTTTTTGATTTATCACAAGGTTTAAATGGTGCACGGGCTTCTTATTTCTTTAATTCTATTGGTGGATACCATGCTGCTAAACCAAGACGATTACAAGAATTATATGAATATCAGATAGCAAAAAATAATGTCGAAGTATTGAATATGCTTAACGTAAAATATCTTTTAAGACCTGATAATAATGGTAATTTGAGTGTTTCTATAAACCCAAATGCAAATGGTAGCGCTTGGTTTGTATCTAATTTGAAAAAGGTTTCATCTGATGATGACGCTATGAAAGCTTTAGATAGTTTAAACACTATAGAGGAGGCTGTTGTAGATACAGCTATTTTTAGCGATTTAGCTAATGAACCAGATAATTTTAAAGTAGATAGTTTAGCGAATATTGAACTTATAACTAAAACGCCTGACTATTTAAAATATAGCACTACTAATAAAAATAATGGTTTTGCCGTATTTTCTGAGATGTATTATCCTGAGGGATGGAATGTTACGATTGATAGTAAAGAAGTACCTCAATACAGGGTTAATTATGCCTTCAGAGGATTAGAAGTTCCGGCTGGTACACATACGATAGAATTTAAGTTTGAACCCGGAATTGTAAAAACGGGTAATGCTATTATGTTAGGAGGCAATGTGCTATTACTATTGTTAATTATTGGGGGAGTAGCATATCAGTTTAAATATAGAGCTAAAGAATAGCTTTTATGCAAAAGGTACTTATTATAGCGTATTATTGGCCACCTGCCGGTGGCCCAGGAGTTCAGCGTTGGTTAAAATTTGTAAAATACTTTAGAGATTTCGGAATTGAGCCAATTGTGTATATTCCTGAAAATCCAATGTACCCTATGACAGATGATTCGTTTGTACAAGATGTACCAAAAGATTTAACCGTTATAAAGAAACCGATTTTTGAGCCCTATGCCTATGCAAACATCTTGTCTAAGAATAAGACAAAAACCATAAGCAGTGGTATTATAAATACTAAAAAACAATCGTTACCTGAAAAAGCGTTACTTTGGATAAGAGGTAATTTTTTTATTCCAGACGCAAGAAAGTTTTGGGTAAAACCTTCAGTTAGCTTTTTATCGAGTTACTTGACTGAGCATAGTATAGATACCATAATAACTTCAGGACCGCCACATAGTTTACATTTAATAGGGTTACAATTACAAGAAAAAATAGGCGTAAAATGGTTAGCAGACTTCAGAGATCCATGGACATCTATAGGGTATCACTCTAAATTAAAGCTTACTAAAGAGTCACAACGTAAGCATAAAAAATTAGAATCTGAGGTATTAAAAAAAGCAACTACAATAACAGTTACTAGTTTTACCACTAGAAATGAGTTTTTAAAAATAACAGATAGACCTATAGAGGTTATTACTAATGGTTTTGATGATGAAAATGTTAATGAAGTGAAATTATCATCAAAGTTTACGTTATCTCATATTGGTTCATTGTTATCGGGTAGAAATCCTGAGGTTTTATGGAGGGTTTTAAATGAACTTAGAGCTGAACAGGAGGGTTTTAAGGATGATTTAGAAATTGTATTAGCCGGAAAGGTTAGTCGTGAAGTTATCCAAACAATTAAAGAAAATGGATTAGAAAAATTCTTGAAATTGGAAGGGTATATTTCGCATGAGAAAGCATTATCTTTACAAAGAGAAAGTCAGGTTGTATTATTAATAGAAATAGATTCTGAAGAAACAAAAGGAATAATACCAGGAAAACTATTTGAATACTTAGTATCTGAAAGACCAATATTAGCAGTAGGACCAAAAGATTGGGATGCAGCAGTAATTATAAACGAAACGAATACAGGAGTAGCTTTTAATTATACTGAAAAAGAAAATCTTAAATATCAGATTATCAAGTGGTATCAAGATTATAAAAAAGGTACTTTATGTGTTAATTCAAACCAAATTGACCAGTACTCAAGAAAGTCATTAACATGTAAAATGGCTTCATTAATACAGTCTATGTAATTATATGGGAGTTATTTTAAAACAGTCTTTTCTTAATATTATATCAACTTATGTTGGTTTTGCTCTAGGAGCTATCAATACTTTATTTCTGTACCCTAACTTTATGACTGATGAGTATTATGGTTTAATTGGTTATCTAATTTCTGTTGCTAATATACTTACACCATTATTATGTGTAGGAGTTCAGAATACAATAGTCAAGTTTTATTCATCGTATAAAGTTGCAGAAGAACAACATAAATTTAATTTTATGATGTTCTTATTGCCATTAACAATGATGATACCCGTTGCTTTAATAGGGTTTTTAGCCTACGAACCTATCTCTGAATTTATTTCAAAACAGAATGCCTTAATTAAAAATTATGCATGGATTGTTTTTATAATAGCAGCATCTATGGCTTATTTTGAGGTGTTTTATGCATGGACAAAAGTACAGCTACAGTCTGTTATAGGTAACTTTATGAAAGAAGTACTACACAGGGCTATTATAATGATTTTGTTGTTTGCATTATATGTAAATTTTCTTACTATAGAGCAATTTATATATGCAGTAGTAATAATGTATTTTACTAGAATGCTAATTATGGGTATTATTGCTTTTAAAATAAAAAGGCCTACTTTTTTGGCTGGGTTAACCACAGATTCTAAATCTATTTTAAGTTATTCAGTCCTAATAATTTTAGCAGGCTCTATAGCTATTGTATTATTAGATGTAGATAAAGTGATGTTAGGTCAGTATATAGACATTAAAAACGTAGCATATTATAATGTAGCTGTTTTTATAGGTATAGTAATAGCCGTTCCGTCTAGAGCTATGCAACAAATTACTACTCCCATAACAGCTAGATTATTAAACGAAAATAATTTAGAAGAGTTAGCAGATTTGTACAAGAAATCTTCTATAAACCTTTATATAGTAAGTGGGGTGATATTTTTATTAATAGTGTTAAATATCAATCAATTATATCTTTTATTACCTGAAGAATATAGTAGTGCAGTTGTGGTTGTATTTTTTATATCCTTAGCAAAATTGTTAGAAAATATTATAGGTATAAACAATGCTATTATCTTTAACTCTAAATATTATAAAACAGTTTTGCTCTTCGGGCTTTTCCTAGCTATTATAACGGTAATCTTAAATATGATTTTTATTCCTTTATGGGGTATGAATGGTGCGGGGCTGGCTACATTAACAGCATTTGTACTATATAACGTAACCAAACTTATTTTTGTTAATAATAAGTTTGGTATTCAGCCTTTTAGTATAGCAACATTAAAAACAACCGTTTTATTTATTGTTATAGGTATTTCTTTTTTCTTTTGGGATTTTAACTTTTATCCCATTATTAGTATTGCTATAAAATCGATACTAATAGTAACAGTTTGCATTTATGGGATGCTTAAACTGAATCTATCGACTGATCTTAAAAAAATATGGGATAAATATACTCCTGTTAGTCGCAGTTAGATTCAGTAAAGTATCCTTCTGTATCGTACACATCACAAGTCCCTGCTTTTCTTTCAATAAACTCGTAATCAAAATTTCCGGTAGACTCATTGTAAACAGACTCATAAAAATCACAGTAACACCCGTTTTCATCTTCTTCAGCACACCCCGTTATTACAGTAATAGATATAACGACCATTAGGTAAAAAAGGTTCTTTTTCATAAAAAATAGTTTAATACCGCTAATGTATAATAATATTTATTCTTTCAAAAGAGCCGTCATTAGCTAATTTATATTATTAGCATAAGGTTTAAATTAATCCCATGTCCTTAGCTATTGCAATTAAGTGCACAGTATTTTGAACTTCCAAAATACTTTTCATTTTATTAATTCTTTTTTCTACCGTACTTAAACTGTTAGGGCTAATCTTTTGATTTTTTAGTAACTGACTTATTTCATCTTGGATATGTCCTTGGGCTAAATAGTTTAAAAGAATAATATCGTAATCATCAATATTAATACTACTAGTCTTTCGTAAAGCTTGTGAAACTTGAGATGAAATAAATACTTTGTTTTTATAAGTTATGAATATGGCATCTTTTAAATCCTGAATACCATTTCTCCCTTTACATACAAATCCGTTTATGTCAAATTTTTCAAATAACTTTTTAATCTTCTGAATACGGTCATCAACAGAATAAACAATGATATGAATATCAGGAAACTGATCTTTAACTACAGCAATAAGTTCTTCCCCCGAACTATATTTTTCATTCCTATGATCTTTTTTAAATGATAAATCTGTTATCAATAGCTCATAAGGCTCATTGTCAATCACTGCTTTTTTTAATTTTAATAACGCATCGTCACAATATTGTACACTAGAAATTACCGGAATTTCTATTTCTTCTAATAAATGCTGAACACCTTCATTGATGCTCTTTAAATCTTCTGCAACTAAAATTTTTTGATACATGAATAATTAAAGTATAATGTTAGCTTTAAATCCTTTATTTATTTCTGAGTCAAAAATAATTTTTCCTCCTAAGGTTTTTATACGGTTTTCCACATAACTTAGTCCACTTTTATTCTTTAAATTGGTTCCTATACCATTATCCCAATATTCAATGTATATTTTTCTCTTATTTTGCGTAAAACTAACTTTTACAAGCTTGGCTTTACTATGTTTACTCATATTGGTCATTAATTCTTGTAAAACTCTATATAAAGTAATGCAGCCTTGTTTTTCTATATAACTCCAATTGATAGAATTAATACCGGTGGTTATAATAATGTTATTATTAGTCTTATACGATTTTAATAAATCTTCAAGGGTTTTAGAAAAATTTTCATCTATTTCTAAACTTCCATTCTTTTTAGAGATATCTCTAGACCGTTGATAAATATCATCCAATGTATGAAGTGTTGTTTCTTCATCTATACGTTGGTGCTGTATTTTATTCATTGTATAATAAATATCATTTGCTATTTCATCATGAACTTGTTTAGCAATTCGGGTTTCTGTAGCATAAACTTCGGCAAGTCTCTTTTTCCTATAAGTAATATAGGCTGATCCTCCTATTATAACAGATAATATCCCAAGTATAAAAAGACCCCATTTCCAAGCTACTCTTTTATTTTCTCCAAATTTTCTACTAACCTCGCTTCCTAAATACTTTAATTCATTTTCTTGCGCTATCTGATGTTCTTTTTGGTAATTATATTTTAAAGACATGTACTTATAAGTAGCTCCAGATTCTAGCATTTCCATACTATCTCTTAAAACTATATAAGGCTGAATATAGTTACTGCTACCTAAGTCTATTAAAAGTTTAAGCGATTCTAATTGTTCTTCTCCTGTATTAAGCACTTTTGCCGTTTCATACGCTTTACCAGCATACTCCAAAGCTTTATTATTATTCTTAAAATATTTATATGCTTTAGCCATTTGATGATAACTAGAATACATTCCTGCTTTATAATCTAGAGAAGAGCGTATTTCCAAACTTTTAGCTATATTGTCAATAGCTAACGTATCATTTAAATTATATTTAGCTCCCCCTAAATTACACAAAGCACGTGCAACTTGTTTTTCATTATTAAGCTTATAAGCATTATCTAATGCTAATTGAAAATTATATTTGGCTTTTTCATAAGAACCGCTTTTTAAATAGATATTACCAATATTGTTTAAAAATATATTTTGTTCAGACGGGTCATCTGTAAAAGAAAGACCATTTTTATAATAAGCAAGGGCTTGGTCATATTCCTTACGTTCTTTATAAATAATACCTAAGCCATTATATAAAGCTGTAAGATAGGAATTATAATATTCTTTATTTTTTTGTTTGTCTATTAAAGCAATGGCCTTAGTAGCGATATTTTCACTTTCAAATGAAAGCCCCATTTTACGTTTCACTAAGCTTATACAATTATAAGCATTTACTTGCATGTTAGTATTAGCAAGTTTTTGGCTTAATTCTAATTGTATTTCATAGGCATTTAGCGCGGCATCCATTTTCTCAGCAAATCTATAACCATTAGCCAATCGGTTATAAGCATATAAAAGTTTTATAGAATCTTTTTCTATAGTACTTAATTCAATAGACTTTTTAGCATAAAAGATAGTGCTGTCCTTTTCTTCTTTAAAAGAAAACAGGAATGTTTTAATATCATATGCTTTTAATATTTTGGGTATATCATTAGCTTGTTTAGCATGCTCTAAAGCACAGTTTAACAACGCATGTTGCTTATTAATGGATAGTTTTTTTCTGTAACTTTTTTTAAAAATAGCATAGACATCATCTCTATTATTTTCCTGAGCTAAACAAGGAGAATAACAACTTGTAATTAACATAAAAATGCTAAAAAAGAGGAATGAAAGATAATTCAATTTCATTCCTCAAAAGTACTAACTTATTTGTATAAATTCACTTTATTTTGGCAACAAATGAATTTTATGGGGTAGGGGTATCCGATGGATCATTCAGATCTTGAGTTTCTTCAGAACCGGATCCCATTTCACCATCATCATCTCCGGTATCACCTTGTGACTGTTGGTATTCGTATAGGCTCATGTCTTCTGAAACACTATTTGGGGTGCAGGAATAGAATAGTGGTAAAGCACATAAAGTAAGTGATAAAAATATATAAAATTTTTTCATTTGTCGTGATTTTAAAAATTATTGAATAAGGCGTTTGCTGCTTTTTCAGCAACTGTAAAATGTGAGGCCTCACATGGTGGGAAGTGTAGTAGTTTATACCTCTTAAAGTATCTTCCCTTTGTTTTAAGAAGTACAGACTACAACTATGACGGTATTGTTTAATACCACGACAAATGAATGAGTAGATGAAAGATAAATCGGGAAATAAAGGGGAAACCTTTGAGAAATTAATTTCTTATAAATTTCTCATGAAAAAATGTAACTTTATCACATAATAATCAATACAATGCAAAGAGTATTACTTTTAGAATCCTTTGCTAAAGTTGCAAAGGAATTTTCACATTTATCTAAAACTAAACAGGCCGAAGAGCTAAGCAATATAATTGAAGAGCATAGTGAGTTACTAGGTGACAAAGAAGTGCTTACAGGAAAGCGATTAACACAATTAAAAAGAGATGCTGAAGAAGGGGCTATAACAATGCGTATGGGGATAGCAAATGCATTAGCTCACTATATAGGGTATCAAGATTTTGTAGCCTATTCTAAAGCATACCAAAAAAAGCAATTAACACTTAAAGATAAAACTGTTGGCTTTTTAGATAAGCATAAAATAACCCTGTTAGTTAGTGTAGTGCTTTTGGTTGTTTTTTTAATAATAGGACAAATAACCAAAAGAAAATGGATGATATGGAATAAAGATCATTATGAAAAAGTAGATTTTAATGAAGCCTATTTTAATACCGGTAAGCTTAAAATTTATGAAGAAGATTTGTGTACCAAATTTTTAAAGGTTAAACCCTATTGTAAAACAGTATTTTTCACTGCTAATGATAAACCTTTAATCTGGTATGGGAAAAGTAAAAACGGAACATATGAGTTTTTTACCTCAAATGGGAATCATCCTGAAACAGGAAAGCAATTAAGACCCATTACAAAATATATGATTAATAAATATATTTGTCCATAATTAGCTTTTAATCTTCCCAACCACATAGGGTTCGTTTTATTTTTTTAGCATCCTCTATAGTTACTCTTTTAATATCTGACTTACAGTTGTTAAGTCCTCTGCAGTTTTTCTTATAGTGATACTTTTTACTGCTTTTACCTGTACATATGTACACATAAGTATCGCTATTATTTTCTAAGCTAGTTGGAAATAGAATAGAAGAACATAATATGAAGTAAAAACTAACTAATATTTTAATTCTAAACCGTATGGTTTTCCTTCAAATACGAAAAAATCAAGAATCTTTCCCTAAACTCTCAATCTCCAATTGCAATTTGGACACTATTTGCGAAATACTACTAAGCTTTAATTCATCTTTATCAAATTCCTGTGTGTGTATACAACAACTAAACTCCCATAGTTCAAGCACTTTTTCTACAGCTACCTCATAAGGTTCGTAAGCTGTATTGTCAGATACTAATAAAAGACTTCCTTTATCATTTATATGATTGTATACTCTTTTATAAACTAATCCGTCGTCTTTAGTGAGTATAATATACGTTTTGCCGTTTTTAAGATCTGTAATATTTTCTACAAACTTCCCAATAATAAAAGAGCCTGGTTTTACGGGTAACATAGAATCTCCTTTAATAGGGAAGGCTCTGTATGTTCCGGTAGTTAAAAAAGGAAGATTAAACCTTTGTAAGGCTTCTATATACTCAGGATCATCATATCCATTTAAATAGCCGGCAGAGGCTTCTATGGGTACAATTTCTATCATTTCTTCATTCGCATCGTTTACTGATATAGGGAATAATACACGCTTGTTACCAATATCAATAAAAGATACTTCTTTCGATTTTTGGAGGTCGGTTTTAATAAGGGTGTCAATAGGCAGTTTGGTATAATCTGATAACTCTACCAATCTTGATACCGAAGGTTCTGTTCTTCCACTTTCAAAAGAGGCTACCATAGAGCGTGTCCATTGCAGTTCTTCTGCAAAATATTCCTGAGAAAAACCGCGTAAACCCCTTAAATGTCTAATGTTAGATGCTATACAATTCATAATGTTTCAAAATTAAACAACAATTGTTTCAAAACCAAACTAAATTTGTAAAAAACCGATAGCCTATGTTGTATATTAATTGTCATACTTATTTTAGCCTTAGATACGGTACTATAAAACCAGAAGAATTATTAGCACTAGCAGCAAACAATGGAGTAGAACGATTTGCTATGACTGATATTAACAATACATCTGCTTGCTTAGATATAATGCGCGTATCTAAAGCTCATAACATAAAACCAGTAGTAGGGGTAGACTTTAGAAATGGGGCAGACCAATGTTTTGTTATGTTAGCTAAAAACAATAACGGTTTTAAGGAAATAAACAGTTATTTATCTGGTTTTTTACATACTACTTCTATGACTATTCCTTCAAGAGCTAAATATATTCAGGATAGCTTTACTATATACCCTTTTGAGATAGGTAAAGATTACCTATTACGAGAAAATGAGTTTTTAGGAGTACGTCCGGATGAGTTAAATAAGTTGAAATTTTCTTCATGGAAAAACAAATTAGGAAAACTCGTCATTTTACAGACAGTAACTTTTCAAAACAGAAAGGGATATAATACACATAGGTTATTAAGGGCTATTGATAACAATACCCTTTTAAGTAAGCTACCTAAAGAAGAACAGGCAAAAGAAACAGATTGCTTTATAGCTCCTGAAGCATTAAAAGAGTTATATGCTGAGTTTCCGCAATTAATTGAAAATACCGCCGGAATACTGGAAGCATGTAATGTGTCTTTTGACTTTTCAAAAACAACTCCCAAAAATCAACGATGCTTAACCGAAAATGAGGCAACTGATGTAGAGTTATTACAAAAGCTTATAAAAGAAGGACTTTCATACCGGTATGGTGATACTCCAGATGCATCTATTTTAGAGCGTATTGAAAAGGAATTAGAGATTGTACAAAAAAAGGGATTTGTTTCTTACTTTTTAATCAATTGGAAAATTTTAAAGTATGCACGTAGTAAAGGTTATTTTTATGTAGGTAGAGGGAGTGGAGCCAATAGTATTATAGCTTATATATTGCGTATTACAGATGTAGACCCAGTAGAGTTAGACTTATATTTTGAGCGCTTTATTAATCTCTATCGTAAAAATCCGCCTGATTTTGATATTGATTTCTCCTGGGCTGATAGAGATGATATTATTGAATTTATGTTTAGAGAGTTTAAGTATACCGCTTTAATTACGGTATATAATACCTTTAAATTCAGAGCTTCTGTAAGAGAGCTAGGGAAGGTATTCGGGCTCCCTAAAGCAGAAATAGATATGCTAACTACCAGAAAATTTGATGTAAACTCATTAGATAAATTATCTTTTTTGGTGGTGAAATACAGTACCTATATTGAAGGGTTTCCTAATTACTTAGGAATTCATGCGGGTGGAATTTTAATTTCAGAAGAACCTATTCACCAATATTGTGCTACATTTTTGCCTCCCAAAGGATTTGCTACTACACAAATAGATATGGTAGTAGCAGAAGATATAGGCTTGTATAAGTTTGATATTTTAAGTCAGCGAGGATTAGGTAAAATAAAGGATACGGTGACTATTGTGCAGCAAAATCATCCTGAATTACCCCCTATAGATATTCATGATATGAAACGGTTTAAGCAGGATGAGCGTATTAAATATTTATTGCGAAATGCCAAGGCTATCGGTTGTTTTTATGTAGAGTCTCCTGCCATGCGTATGTTATTAAAAAAATTGCAGGTAGACAACTATTTAGGGCTGGTAGCAGCAAGTTCTGTAATACGCCCCGGAGTTGCTAAATCGGGTATGATGAGAGCGTATATTTTACGATATAGATATCCTGAACGTAGACAAGATGCGCATCCTGTATTATTAGATATTATGCCGGAAACATATGGCGTTATGGTATATCAGGAAGATGTAATTAAAGTAGCTCACTATTTTGGTGGACTTACGTTAGGGGAGGCAGATATGTTACGCAGAGGAATGTCAGGGAAATTTAGATCCAGAGATGAGTTTTTAAAGGTAAAACAACAGTTTTTTGATAATTGTAAGAGGCATGGAAAAACCTATGATCTTACGGCAGATATATGGCGCCAAATAGAAAGCTTTGCTGGATATGCGTTTGCTAAGGGACATTCTGCATCGTATGCAGTAGAAAGCTATCAGAGCCTATTTTTAAAAGCTTATTTTCCGTTAGAGTATATGGTGGCAACACTTAATAACGGAGGTGGTTTTTATAGCACCGAATTGTATGTACACGAAGCACGTATGCATGATGCTACTATAGAGGCTCCCTGTATTAACACAAGTGAATATAAGACCACTATAGAGGGTACTACTATCTATCTGGGGTTTGGTTTTTTACATGCTCTAGAAACCAACACCATTACTGAACTTATAAGCGCCAGAAATAGAGAAGGGCTTTTTACGAGTCTGGATGATTTTTTAGATAGAGTTTCCATCTCTGTAGAGCAGCTAACAATTCTTATTAAAGTAAATGCGTTTAGATTTACCGGAGTAGCCAAACGTGAATTGTTATGGGAAGCACATTTAAAAACCAGTAAAGTACCTGTTAAAGAACATGTTATAACACTGTTTAAGTCAAAACGGGTTTCCTATGAGTATCCCGATTTACAAACAACAGATTTAGAGAATGCCTTCGATCAAATAGAATTATTAGGATTTCCGCTTTGCAATCCTTTTTTATTGGTAGAAAAACCTTTAGAAGTAAAGTTAAAAGCAAAAGAGCTGCCTAAATATATAGATACTGTAGTAACTATAGAAGGCTATTTGGTAACTACTAAAAATACTCGTACATCTAACGGAAAAAGCATGCAGTTTGGTACGTTTATAGATTATGATGGAGATTTTATAGATACGGTACATTTTCCTTTAGTTGCAGCTCAATATCCGTTTAGAGGAAGAGGTGTTTATAATATAACAGGGAAAGTAGTAGTAGAATTTGATTGTATGACTATAGAAGTGTTGTCTATGTATAGAAAGGCTACGATAGAAGATCCTCGATATGTAGACACTTCTATAAAAATGAGAGCATAATGGGCATAGAAAGATCGATTGTTCATATGGATTTGGATACATTCTTTGTATCATGTGAACGCTTGTTAGACAATCGGTTAATAGGAAGACCGGTGTTGATAGGCGGAACCTCTGATAGAGGAGTAGTAGCTTCTTGTAGTTATGAAGCCAGAAAGTTTGGAGTACACTCGGCCATGCCAATGCGTATGGCTAAACAATTATGTCCGGAGGCTATTGTATTAAGAGGAAATGCCGGTATTTATACCAAGTTTTCTCAGGAAGTAACTGAAGTAATTAAAGACAGTGTACCCGTATACGAAAAAGCTTCTATTGATGAGTTTTATATGGATTTAACTGGTATGGATCGTTTTTTTGGTTGTATGCAAATAGCTACCGAATTAAGAACACGAATTATGAAAGAAACCGGATTGCCTATTTCTTTTGGTCTAGCTATTAATAAAACAGTTTCTAAAGTAGCTACCGGAGAGGCTAAGCCTAATAATCGTATCCGAATTCTGCAAGGAAGTGAGAAACCTTTTTTAGCTCCTTTATCAGTTAAAAAAATACCTATGGTTGGTGAAGTTACCTATAAATCGCTTTGTGATTTGGGTATTAAACAGATTAAAACCATACAGGAAATGCCTATGGATGTAATGTACAGCGTATTAGGTAAGAACGGATTAGGCATCTGGAACAAAGCAAATGGTATAGATGAAACCCCTGTGATTCAATATCATGAACGAAAATCAATTTCTACTGAACGTACGTTTGATAAAGACACCACCGATGTTATAAAATTAAGAAGCATTGTTATTGCAATGACCGAAAATTTAGCCTATCAGTTACGAAGAGGAAATAAGCTTACGGCTTGTGTAACTATGAAAATACGATATTCTGACTTTCAGACCTATACGCAACAGAAAAGAATATCATACAGCTCTTTAGACAGTGTATTATTACCGGTTATTCTAGATTTGTTTAAGAACTTGTATAACAGGCGGATGTTGGTACGATTGGTTGGAGTTAAATTTAGTCATTTGGTAGAAGGAGGTCACCAAATAAATCTTTTTGCAGATGACGATAAGTTAATTAACCTAAGTGTGGCTATTGATAGAATGAGAGAACGTTTTGGGGATAGATCAGTTGTGTTAGCTGCCGGTATGGAGGCTAAGAGTATTAGCAGATGGAATCCGTTTATGGGAGAACCGCCGCCATTGTTACCCAATAGAAGACGATAAAAGTAAGGCTGATAATATTGTCAGCCTTAAAAATTACCATGTGTTTAAAACAGGAGGGTCTGGGGAATTAATAGATGTTTATTAATTCACTATAAAGTTAAAACCTCCTGAAATAATATTAGCATTGAAACCTGTATTTCTTTCATAATAACTGTATTTTAAATCAATGCTTTTTAAACGCAGTTTCCAGACTCTAAATTTCGTAAATATGTCTGTATAGCTAAGTCCAAAACCAATTTGACTGGCATTGAATTCTGATAAATCATAATCAGAAGTGTAGAAGTCATTTGTAGACAAGTGCTGCTCATAAGAGGCAAAATAATCGGCTGCTGTTTGATTGTAATACCTATATGATGGGTAAATAGTAAACTTATCACTAATCTTAACAGGTAGCTCTACGGTAGCTGTATGTGATGCTACACCCCAATCATCTACATAATATCTGTAAAATGTTTTTAATACAAACATTTCATTTATATAGTAATTAAATCGCGCACCAACAGCAATTTTAAAACGTGTGTCGGGTAATTGTTCTATAGCATCAGCCAACTGAAAATCTTGTATATAGCTATTGGCTATATCGGCAAAATAAACTCGCTGAAAAGGAGTAGAAAGCAATCCGTTTTGTTGCACCAAATCAACCATAAGAATACCTTGAGCTCTTTTAGATAAAATTTGAGAAAAACTCATTCCGGCTGAATATGAATTTCTATTTTTATTAGTAAACTCAGAGAAAATAGGAGAGTAGTCCTGATTTCCCGTAATGGTATAATGATTAAAAAATGAATTCCCTAAGCCGCTACCATTTCCTCCAAAAGAGCGCAATTCTATAGGATATACAGGGCTCCATGTATCTAAATACACATTTCCATGTAAGCTAAGTTCAGTATTTTTTTCATTAAACAAGCGAGTATAACTACCTCCAAATCCTAATGAAAAATAATCGTATTCAGTTGCAACAGAGAATTTCCCCGTCCAAATTTTATTTCTATCATCAGAACTATGACTATAACTTGCATTAAAATTTCCCCAAACATCGCTAGAGGAAGCACCAGAACTAGCCTGAAATGCATTAGCACTACCATTACCATCAAATGGATTCACGTTACTTGATGAAGCAGAAGTATAGGCAGATATTCCTGCATCTATAATTAATTGGTCATCTGCGTTTAACGGAATACTCACTATAATAGTAGATGCTACATCTGTTAATTCTTCGGTACCAATACCACCCGTTACTGCCGCATTACTTCCATCTTGAGAATAATAGCTTGATAAAAAATCTATTTCTGTATTTTCAAGTACACGTTTTTTATATTCATTGGCTTTAGGAATTGTGTCCGTTTGTGCCTGAATGGTAAAAGCTAAGCTTAAAAAAACAATAAAAACAATTAATTTTTTCATTTTCATTTTCATTTAATTACATCCACAACCACCACCTGTTTTTCCGCCATTAGCACCCGAAGCTGCTTCTCTGTATGAATGAAAATTAGACTCAGATCTATTGCTAGACTTTTCACTCAATGCCATATCAGGATCGTTTAAATATACTTTTTCATACTCTTTTACCACCGTACAGGAGGTACAACTTAGTATTACTAAAACTATAATCATTTTTTTCATGGGGTATTTATTTTAATATTCTGAGAGGTATATACCTTTCCTTTATCATCTATAATAATACATTCTACTTTTGGCAATTGATTAATCCTATCTAACCCTGTATCAATTCCCATTACAAATACAGATGTTGCTAAGGCATCAGCTAATTCCGCTTTGGGTGCAAATACCGTAGCACTAATAATTCCACTGGAAGGATAGCCAGTTCTGGGATCTATAATATGCGTATATCGTATTCCGTTAAACATTACATATTTCTCATAATTACCAGAAGTTACCACGGCTTCTTCCCGAATTGGTAATAGTGCAAAAACGTTATTTTTATCCATAGGGTTTGTAATGGCTATATTCCAAGGTTTTCCAGAAACCTGTGTCCCCCATGTATTCATATCACCTGATGCGTTTATAATACCAGCACTAACATTTTTACTCATCAATAATGCTTTTGCCTTATCTGCTGCGTATCCTTTACCTATGGCACCAAAACCAATCTTCATTCCTTTTAATTTAAGGAACACCGTTCCTTTCTCTTTATCTAAAACAATGTTTTTAAAACCAACTTTTGCTACAGATGCTCGTATAGTGCTATCAATTGGCATAACGGTCATACTGCCGTCATATTTCCAAATTTTATCCATGGCGGCATAAGTAATATCAAAAGCACCATCCGTAAGTGTAGATATACCAATAGATCGTTCAATAAGAGCGAATAATTCTGTATCTATTCTTACGGGCATTATTCCTGCATTCTTGTTAATTAGTGAAGTTTCCGAATTTTCATCCCAAGATGATATTAGTTTTTCAATTCGTTCAATTTCACTAACAGCCATATGTATATATTCTTTTCCCTGTTCTTCATTATTGGCTACAACAGTTATATCAAATCTACTTCCCATTAATTTTAAGGTACGGGTATATGTTTCTTGAGCAGTAACTATAGTACTTAAAAGAATGGCTATAATAAATAAGAGATTTTTCATTACTTATTGAATGAATTCAATAGTTTAATATATTCTTCTGGAGTTATTTCCTGAAATCCGGTTTGCCCAATTACATTACCTTTACTATCAAAAACAACCACAAAAGGGAAATATCCATTTGGGTTATATTTAGCTGCTAAATCATTATTCTGTTTTTGCTGGGCTTCAGATAATGCGTTTTGTTTCTTTCTTGGAAAATCGGCTTTAACCATAACGTAATGGCTTTTCGCATATTCCTTAAAAGTATCTGTACTCCAAATTTTTCTATCTAAAAGAATACAAGGAGTACACCAGTCGGATCCCTGAAAAACCAATAGTGTAGTTTTATTTTCTTTTGTAGCTAATGTTTTGGCTGCATTAAAATCTGTTAACCAATTTTGTGCACTTACACTTGTATATGCTCCTAATAGCATTACAAGAATCATCAACATTTTTTTCATTCTAAAAGTTTTGCTAAAAATAAACGTTTTATTCCTATCGTTTCTTAAGATTGGCTTAATACTTATTTAATGCTTAATAAAATTTCAACTTTGGTTCCGTACCCTTTTTTACTTTTAATATGAATTTTACCATGAATAGCATCTAGTGCTTTTTTAGTAATTGCTAATCCTAAACCTGTACCAGAAATATTTTTATGTTCTAAAAATGCTGATCTAAAAAATGGATTGAATAATTTATCAATATCTTCTTTATTAATTCCGATACCCTCATCACTAATTATGCAAGAAACTTGGTGCCCCTTACTCTTCAACTCTATAATAATGGTCCCTTTTTGATTAGAGTATTTAATGGCGTTTGATATAATGTTATCAATAACTAATGTAGCGTGGTATATTGGTACTTGAACACAGCAGTGCTTATCTGCTTTAAATTTAATTTTTAATTCTTTCTTGTTTATTAAGTCATTAAACCGTTGAATACTCTCATCAATTAATGGGATTAAATCTCCTTTATCTTCTTTAGATTTTTCTTTATAATCAAACCTAGCTAAATAAAGTAACTGAGTAATCATATCACTCATTCTATCAATTTCCTGTAGACTAAAATCTATCTTATCTTTATATTCTTCGACAGATCTGTCTTTACGACTCACGATTTCTAAGGTACCTCTTAACGAAGCCAAAGGTGTTCTTAGCTCATGTGAGGCATCTGAGGTAAACTGTCGCTCTCTTTGTAAAGTATCCTCAATCCTTTGCAACAAGCTGTTAATAGAGGAAGATAATTCGTATAACTCATCGTTATGAGGAGGTAAAGAAACACGTTCACTAAGATTATTATTGTTAATACGCTCAGTAGTTTTTGTAATTTGCTTTATAGGCTGAATACTTTTACCAACTAAATATCTAGAAGTGAAAAACAATCCTAAAAGAATTATTGGATACGATAACAATAAGATTGTATACAATTGTTCAATGACCATTTGAGAAGCTTCAAAAGACATGGCTGTTAAAATATATCCTTTAACTTTATTATTAACGTACACCGGAACCTGTACCTGTCTTATAATTTCGTTTTCAAGAAAGGTATTGAAATGAGAATTATTTTCCCGCTCAGCATCAAAAGTAAGCTCGTCTTTATGAAGGTTAGGAGACTTATCGATAATTACATCATTACTATCTATGATTTGTACAAATACCGGATTTACTTCAGCCTCTGTATGTTCGCGCTCTTCCCATTCTTCACGATTAGAAAATCTAAGAGTTTCTTTATTTAACTCATCCATATGCACCCCAGCCTCAAAACTAAGATCATTGTCTAGATTTATATAAATTGTATTCTTTACAATGGTAAATACTACAAGAAACACAATAGCTATTACAATACCTGTAGCAATAAGGTAATGAAGAGCAATCCTAGTTTTAAAACGTAAAATCATACCTCTTTAATTATATAGCCAACGCCTCTAATAGTATGTATATACTCGTTACTTTTAAGGTTCAACTTCTTTCGTAACGCGTTCATAAATACATCTATTACACCCGAATCATAGTTGAAGTTAATATCCCAAACATTATCTAAAATACTAGATCTAGAACAAGCTTTACCTTTGTTAATTAGTAAATATTCTAGTAAAGAGAACTCCTTACGTGTAAGAATAATTTCTTCGTTATTCTTAAAAACCTGAAAAGTAGTTGCATTCAATGAAATATCTCCAACACTGTAAATTTCGTTCTTAATTGTTGAACGAAGCTGAACTTTAATGCGTTCTAATAATTCGGAAAAATGGAAAGGTTTTCTAATATAATCATTGGCTCCGGTTTGTAATCCTTGTATAGTTTCCTCTACAGTATCTTTAGCAGTTAAAAATAAAATAGGAGTTTGAATATTATTGGTTCTTAAAGTATTGCAAATTTCTATTCCACTTATACCGGGTAACATCCAGTCTAAAATAATAACATCATAGTTGTTGTTTAAAGCTAACGCTAAACCCTTATCACCATTATTAGAAGGAGTAACCTCAAAAGATTCCTCTTCAAATCCTTGAGTTAAAAAGCTTAAAATGCCAGGTTCATCCTCTACTATTAATATCTTCACGCGGTAAAAATCATGATTAATAATCATAAATTTAGCATTTTAAACTTAAGATTAGCTTAAGTTTAAGACTAAGTATAGTTAATAATGCTCCTTCAGCTACCAATACAACAATAAAGAAGTAGCATCTACTGATTACCGACAGCTTTAAATTCCCTATTTAACTTTAAACATTAACCAATTTTGGGCAATAGGGTAAGAGTAGGGGTACTCTGTATCGTATAATTGATAATTTTTAACCTGAACATCTAATTCCTATACACCCATATTTTACATAAAAAGTAATTTTATTATAAAAGCCCAAATTAATCTAGATATTGGAATAAATTATTATGCCTTAATGAGTTGTAAAATTAAAAAACGTTTGTATATTCGATAAAAAGTATTATTTTTACGTTTAAATACATAACAAACCCCAATTTAAGTTTTATCTAAACCACCTGCTTATGAAAACTGAGTTAAATTTAGAAAGTTCTATTGAGTTATGTCAATTATTTTTTGAGGCTAATAAAGTTGCTGAAAAAGAAGCTTTAGGACAAGATTTAATTACTTACATAGAAAAATCTTCAATACAAAACAAAGCTTTTATTGAAACGGTATTAGCTCCTGTATTACAATTACATGTAGATACCTTTAATTGTACTAAAATTAAATTGAAGATAGATAATTTAAAGTCTATAGTCAGTAATTTTTACATAAAAGAAGAAGTTGCTTAACCCGTTGTGCATTTAAGCAATATTGATTTTTAGATTATTGATATTTCTGTTGAATTCAAATATGGTTATATATTGAATGA
>NZ_BRVP01000021.1 GCF_027924145.1 Neptunitalea chrysea
TTCTCTCAAAAAACAAACTTTATTAGAGACAATTTTCAACTTCCCTACAACAAGCTTCTAACTAGTGTTTTACAAAAAAGGATAGAAGACTAAAGTTAATACATTCGAATGAGTTAGGCAAGAAAAAGTTAGTTTTTCCACTTTTTAGATAGTTTATCAAAGTCTAAACCAAGGACATCTTTCTGTTTTTCGAGCGTTCCAACAGCAAAAGCCCGTTGCAGAATATCTTCTATAAGGTAGTCTTGTTTTACTTTTCTTGGATTATACTCTTCTTTTAAGGTTAGTTTAAACATACTAGCTGTAGTATTATACCAAAAAGCTTTCCACCCGCTTCTATATTCCTTTATTAGAGAATATGCTGTTTCTCCGGTTTGCCTATGAATTAACTTAATTAATATTTCCCCTTCTGTTCTTGTCATTTTCTTTAATTCTTCAGTAAACTCATTTTCTATATACTCCTGCATCCTTTTAATATACCTTTTCCTCAATCTATTTGAGTCTAGTGTATCAAGAATATTATTCATATTGGTTAAACGTTCGGCCGCCAACTTTGCATACGGATACACTTTATGCACTTTTCTTCTTAATATATAATAGTCTACTTTCTTCTTGTGTGATGTAAATTTTAGCTTTTCGAACAATACTACTTCATCTAATTCTATATATACTCCTAAATCTTCATCTAAACTATCTATATATTCTTCTCCCCCATCCTCTACTTGTGCATGACCAAAAGAAATACCTAAAACTATACCTATATATATAAGGAGTGTTCTCATAAATTTTATCTTCTCGTATTTTGATTGCTTCAAAAACAATACCGAAAGTAAAAAAACATTCAGTATCTTCGTTTACATTTACTCTATATTTTATAGGTGTAAATTCTATTTAGAAATAATTACTAATTTAAAACAGTTTAGATGACAAAAAAAAGCATCCTAACAAAAAAATCGATTGATTTTTTAGAGCGCTATCTTAATAATGCTGCGCCTACAGGATATGAATGGGAAGGTCAAAAACTATGGATGGAATATTTAAAACCATATGTAGATACATTTATCACCGATACCTATGGCTCCGCAGTTGGAGTTATAAACCCAGATGCTCCTTTTAAAGTAGTTATCGAAGGACATTCTGACGAAATATCATGGTATGTAAATTACATTACAGATAATGGTTTAATATATGTTATTAGAAATGGTGGTAGCGACCATCAAATTGCGCCTTCTAAATGGGTAGATATCCATACTAAAAAAGGTATTGTAAAAGGTGTTTTTGGATGGCCTGCTATTCATACACGTAAACAAGGTAAAGAACAAGCACCTACTTTAGAAAATATTTTTGTAGATATAGGTGCTAAAAATAAAGAAGAAGTTGAAGAGATGGGGGTTCATGTAGGTTGCGTAATTACCTATCCAGATACTTTCCAAGTTCTTAATGAGAATAAATTTGTTTGTAGAGCTATAGACAACCGTGCCGGTGGTTTTATGATTGCCGAAGTTGCCAGACTTTTACATGAAAATAAAAAAGAACTTCCGTTTGGGCTGTACATTACTAACTCGGTACAGGAAGAAATTGGTTTAAGAGGTGCCGAGATGATTACTCAAACCATTAAACCAAATGTTGCCATTGTAACAGATGTGTGTCATGACACTACAACTCCCATGATTAATCAAAAAAAAGAAGGTCATACCGAAATAGGTAAAGGTCCGGTTATTTCCTATGCGCCTGCTGTACAAAATAAACTAAGAGAGCGTATCATTGAAACTGCCGAAGCTAAAGAAATACCGTTTCAACGTTTAGCTTCTTCTAGATATACAGGTACCGATACCGATGCTTTTGCTTATAGCAATGGTGGTGTTGCGTCTGCGCTTATATCTTTACCATTACGTTATATGCATACAACGGTAGAAATGATACAAAAAGAAGATATGGAAAATGTGATTCGTTTAATCTACGAAACACTACTAACCATTAAAGAAGGTGAAACTTTTAGTTACTTCGATTAGTCCTTATATATAATATGGAAGAATTTGTAGACATACTCGATGCGCAAGGTTTAAAAACAGGACAAACATGTTCTAAAAAACTTGCGCATCGGTATGGCTATATACATGGTACAGTACATATTTGGTTTTACACTATTGCCAAAGAACTTCTCTTACAAAAAAGGGCTATTACTAAAGAAGCGTTTCCTGGGTTATGGGACACCTCTGTTGCAGGACATATAAGCGCAGGCGAAACTATATTAGAAGCAGCCGTACGAGAGGTTGAAGAGGAAATAGGATTATCTATAGAGCCTTCCTCCCTTAGAAACATTGGCGTTTCACAACAAAGAGTTGAACATAGTTCTGACTTTATTGATGCCGAATTTAATCACTTATTTATTTGTGCGCTTACAATCCCAATAGAAAAACTACAAAGACAGATTGAGGAAGTTGATGAACTTAAGCTAATTTCCATCACCAATTTCCAACAGCAACTTACCAATCAAGAGGCATTAAAATTATATGTTCCGCATACTTTAGCCTATTATGAGCATATAATAAATACCATCTCTTCAATATAACTCTCAAAATTTACTTATCTTTAATAGGTAGAATAAACTCTAAACCACACTCATCTTCTAAAAGAAATTCCCCTGATGATTTATTCCTTTAGAGTACAATACACGTTATAATGAAGAATACAATAGCTGATAGGGTTTATGATTTCCTTAAAAAATATCCTCCTTTTGATATTATTAAAAAAGAAGATCTGATTACGATTGCTGAAAATGTTACTATTGCCTATTTAGAAAAGGGAAAAGTGCTTTTTAAAAATGACGATAATAAACATGGATATTTCTATATTGTAAAAGAAGGTGGGGTTGTTTTGAAGAAAAATGAACTACCTGACGCGGAAATTATAGATATATGTGATGAGGGAGACGTATTTGGTTTACGCCCTTTAATAACAAATGACAGCTATATGATGACTGCTATAGCCGAAGAAGAAGCGTTAGTTTATGGTATTGCTATTGATGTATTTAAACCTATTCTTGAAAAAGAACAACACGTAGGCCTCTTTTTAATAGAGAGTTTTACTTCTAAAACTAAAACACCTTTCACTAATAAATACACCAATGATTTATACCATGACAATGATGCTATAAGTGTTGGTGAAAAAGATTTACAGGAGCTACAAATAATAAAGTATACAGGAAATCCTTTTTGCATTGATAAGGACGATCTGGTTATTAAAGCAGCTACCCGGATGTCTGAAAACAGAGTTGGTAGTTTAATAGTAATAGATGAACACAAACTTCCGATAGGAATTATTACAGATAAAGATTTTAGACACAAAATTGTTACTGGTGTGTTTAACAACAGGGTACCGGTTAGAGAAATTATGTCGTTCCCAGTTGAAACTTTTAAAAAGAATCTTACCATTACTGAAGCTCAATTAGCCATGGTAAAGAATAAAACTGGGCATTTAGTGATTACTGAAGATGGTACTGACCAAACAAAAGCTATTGGAATATTAACAGAGCATGATGTGGTTATTTCACAAGGAAACAGTGCTTCTGGATTAATGAAAGCTATTAAACGTAGCCGAAGCTCTAAAGAACTTAGAAAAATACGCCAGCAAATAACCCATTTATTAAAAGGCTATATATTCCAAAATATACCAGTAACCATTATAACTCAAATTATTCACGAGTTAAATGAAGCAATAACTATACGAGTTATAGAAATAGCTTTAGATCGTATGCCTGAAAAACCCCCAGTACAATTCTCTTGGCTTAGCTTGGGTAGCCATGGTAGAAAAGAGCAACTATTGGTAACAGACCAAGACAATGCCTTAGTGTTTGAAGATGTACCCAATGATAAATATGATGACGTTAAAAAGTACTTTATCATTTTAGCTACCAAAGTAAACATCCTTTTAAATAAAGTTGGATACGAATTTTGCCCCGCCGATATGATGGCAAGAAATCCTAAATGGTGTCAAAGCCTTTCAGAATGGAAATCTCAGTTTAGTCATTGGATACACCATGTAGATAATGAAGATATATTGTTTAGCTCCATATTTTTTGATTTTAATAGAACATATGGTAGTAAAGAATTAGTAAGAGAGCTTTCTGAAAGTATCTTTTCCGCTACGAAGTATAATCCGTTATTCTTTACTTTAATGGGTAGAAGTGCATTGCAAAATCCGTCACCTCTCGGATTTTTTAGACAATTTTTGGTAGAACAAGATGGGGAACATAAAGATATGTTTGATATTAAAGCACGTGCACTAATGCCAATGATAGATGCCGCCCGAATTTTAATCTTATCTCACAAAATAAAATCTGTAAACAATACTGCTGAGCGCTATGAAAAACTAGCCGAGCTAGAACCATCTAATAAAGAGTTTTATACATCGTGTTCTTACGCGGTTAAGGCATTAATAAAATTTAGAACAAAACACGGGCTTATGCAGCATAGCAATGGTAGGTACATCATACTTAAAGAACTCACCAAAGAAGAGCGTTTAAAACTAAAAAGGTGTTTTAAAACAATTAGTGAATTACAAGAGCTTATTAAATTAAGATTTAAAGTTGCACAATTTTTATAATGCGAAAGTGGTTTAAAAAGACTAAAATAGAATATCCTACATTTTGGAATTCGTATAAAAGTTATTTTGATAAAGAAAATTTAAACATCCCATTAAAGGATGTCACCTTTGTTGTACTAGATACTGAAACAACCGGATTTAATTACACCCATGACAGAATGCTATGTATTGGTGCTGTAAAATTAAGAGGTAATTTAATTGATGTAGGCTCTTCATTTGAACTTTATATTGACCAGACCGCTTTTAACCCAGATTCCGTAGAAATTCATGGTATTATGAAAAACACACAATTTGAAAAAGTTTCAGAAACAAAAGCCTTAAGAGAATTTCTAGCGTATTTAAAGGATAGTGTTATTGTAGCGCACCATACTTATTTTGATGTTACCATGATTAATCGTGCCTTGGAGAGAAACGGACTCCCCTACCTACTAAACCAAACATTAGACACAGGTCACTTATTTAAAAAAACAAAAGCTATTAATAGATTACTTCAAAATGACAGAGGATATTCTTTAGATGATGTATGTAAAGAACTTAACATACCTATAAAAGACCGACATACCGCAGCCGGCGATGCTATGCTAACAGCACAGGCATTTTTAAAAATTTTAGCTCGTTTAAAATTTAAACCCGCTTCTTCCTTAAAATCATTAATAAGAAAATAGCTATATTTTTTTAGCAAGAAATACATTGATAAAACGTTACTTACATTCTCTATTACGTATCTTTACACGAAACAAATATATAGAGATATGAGTTTCACTTATAAAACCAAAGTAAATGGAACGATGAATTTTGAAATTACACAAGAGGAACTAGACTCCTTAGACGTAATTTCTACCACTCCATCTTCGTTTCATTTATTAATAAGCAGCAAATCTTACCACCCCGAGATTATTGGATCCGATTTTTTGTCGAAATCCTACAACGTTAGAGTGAATAATAATGCATATGAAGTAACCATTTCAGATGAATTAGACCAACTAATTTCAGAAATGGGATTCTCTTTAGGCGGCATAAAACACGTGCATGATATTAAGGCTCCGATGCCCGGTTTAATTTTAGACATTAACGTTACCATAGGTCAAGCGGTAAAAGAAGATGATCCGCTTCTTGTTCTTGAAGCTATGAAAATGGAAAATGTTATTGCTTCGCCAAAAGAAGGTATCATAAAATCTATTGTTGTTACCAAAGGACAAGCTGTTGTTAAAGACACTCTATTAATAGAATTTGAATAACCTATGAAAAAAATATTAGTAGCAAACCGTGGAGAAATTGCTCTTAGAGTAATGAAAACAGCCAAAAAAATGGGGATTAAAACCGTGGCTGTATTCTCTGAAGCAGACAGAAATGCACCTCATGTTCGTTTTGCAGATGAAGCAGTATGCATTGGGCCGGCTCCCTCAAACCAAAGTTATTTGTTGGCGGATAAAATTATAGAGGTAGCCAAATCATTATATGTAGATGCGATACATCCGGGATATGGTTTTTTAAGTGAAAACGCCTCATTTTCTCAAAAAGTTGAAGACAGTGGTTTAACCTTCATAGGGCCAAAAGCACACTCTATAGAAGTAATGGGTAGCAAATTAGCTGCCAAGGATACTGTGAAAGCCTATAATATTCCAATGGTACCCGGCATAGATAAAGCTATTACCGATGTTGACAAAGCAAAAAAAGTGGCAGAAGAAATAGGGTTTCCTATTCTTATTAAAGCCTCTGCCGGCGGCGGTGGTAAAGGTATGAGAGTGGTTAATAGCGTAGAAGATTTTGAATCTCAAATGAACAGAGCAGTAAGTGAAGCTATATCCTCATTTGGTGATGGTTCTGTTTTTATAGAAAAATACGTTACTTCTCCTCGTCATATTGAAATTCAAATTATAGCCGATACTCATGGTAACACTGTACATTTATTTGAAAGAGAATGCAGTGTTCAAAGACGTCATCAAAAAGTAGTTGAAGAAGCGCCTTCTGCTGTGCTAACTCCAGAGTTAAGAGCTCAAATGGGAGAGGCTGCTGTAAAAGTTGCAAAATCTTGTGATTTTATTGGAGCTGGTACAATAGAATTTCTACTAGATGAAAATCTTAATTTCTATTTCCTTGAAATGAATACCCGATTGCAAGTAGAGCATCCGGTATCTGAAATTATAACAGGCTTAGATTTAGTAGAACTACAGATAAAAGTAGCAAGAGGTGAAACATTACCTTTTGCTCAAGAAGATTTATCTATAAAAGGGCATGCATTAGAATTACGTGTGTATGCCGAAGATTCCTTAAATGATTTTTTACCTAGTGTTGGTAAATTAATTACGTATAAACTGCCTTCAGGTGAAGGTATACGTGTAGATAATGGTTTTGAGGAAGGCATGGACATTCCGATTTATTACGATCCCATGTTAGCCAAACTAATTACCTATGGTAAGAATCGTGAAGAAGCTATTGAGCTTATGATAAAAGCTATTGAAGATTATGAAGTAGTAGGTGTTGAAACTACCCTTCCTTTCGGGAAATTTGTATGCGAACATGAAGCGTTCACGTCGGGAAATTTTGATACACACTTTGTTAAAAAGCACTATCAACCAGCTATCTTGGAAGAACAAAGTGAAAAAGAAGCAAAAATTGCAGCACTCATTGCTCTCAAGCAATATTTGAAAGACAAACAATTATTACGCTTACCTAATTAAGACAATCATCATGAAAAATAAAATACAAGTACTGAACGAAAAACTAGCCGAAGCACACTTAGGCGGTGGGGAAGTACGCATTAACAAACAGCACGAAAAAAGAAAATTAACAGCAAGAGAACGTGTCTATTATTTTTTAGATGGAGGTTCTTTTGAGGAAATAGGGATTTTAGTAACTCACCGTACTACCGATTTTAATATGGAGAAGGAAACCTATTACGGTGACGGTGTTGTTACCGGATATGGTACGGTAAACGGCAGATTAGTATATGTGTTTGCACAAGACTTTACCGTTTTTGGGGGTGCATTATCTGAAACACAGGCAGAAAAAATTTGTAAAGTAATGGATTTGGCTGTTAAGGTAGGTGTACCGGTAATTGGTTTAAATGATTCAGGTGGTGCAAGAATTCAAGAAGGTGTGCGCTCTTTAGGCGGATATGCAGATATTTTCTACAGAAATGTGCAAGCATCAGGAGTAATTCCACAAATATCTGCCATTATGGGGCCTTGTGCTGGGGGGGCTGTATACTCTCCTTCTATGACCGACTTTACATTAATGGTTGAAGATACCAGTTATATGTTTGTTACCGGACCCAATGTTGTAAAAACGGTTACCAACGAAACCGTAACAGCAGAAGAATTAGGAGGTGCAAGTACACATGCTACAAAATCTGGAGTAGCTCACGTTATTTCTAATAATGATGTTGAGTGTCTTGAAGATGTAAAAAAATTATTGAGTTACCTTCCACAAAATTCTAAAGAAAAAACACAAAAATTACCGTATACCCCAGGAGATGAAAAAAGAGAAATCTTAGATTCTATAGTGCCAGATAATGCCAATAAACCGTACGATATGCATCAGGTTATAAAAGGTATTATTGATGAAAATTCCTTTTATGAAATTCATAAAGAATTTGCAGAAAACATTATTGTAGGTTTTGCAAGAATTGGGGGACGAAGTATTGGTATAATTGCTAATCAACCAATGTTTTTAGCAGGAGTGTTAGATGTTAACAGCTCTATTAAAGCTGCAAGATTTACTCGTTTTTGCGATGCCTTTAATATTCCGCTATTAGTATTAGTGGATGTACCAGGTTTTTTGCCGGGAACGGATCAGGAATGGAATGGAATTATTGTACACGGAGCAAAATTATTATATGCTTTAAGTGAAGCTACCGTACCAAGAGTTACTGTTATTACCCGAAAAGCTTATGGTGGTGCGTACGATGTAATGAATTCTAAACATATTGGAGCCGACTTTAACTTTGCATGGCCTACTGCAGAAATTGCCGTTATGGGAGCTAAAGGCGCCAGTGAAATTATATTTAGAAAAGAGATTAAAGCCGCAGACAATCCCGAGTTAAAACTTGCAGAAAAAGAAGCGGAATATGCAGAGACATTTGCGAACCCATATAAGGCTGCTCAAAGAGGATTTATAGACGAAGTAATTTTACCGCACGATACCAGAAGAAAGCTAATGAAAGTATTTAGCATGCTAGAAAACAAAGAAGTTGTAGCCCCTTCTCGTAAACATGGAAATATTCCATTATAGTTTGAATGTACTTTAAGTTTAGGATTAAATCTTATACTTTAATTATATTTTTTAGTTAGTTAGTTTTAATAAAACTCCGGACAGTTGTTCGGAGTTTTTTTATAAAAAAAGCATCAAATAAAATATATGATGCTTTTTTTTAATAATAATATATAAAGTAGTCGTATTCTCGAATAAGCAGATAATTTTTTGATTAGAAATTATAATTTAACAATTCTATATTAAAGGAAGAACCTTCCGGTAGCAAACTAAAATTACTTGAGTTCCCTCCTACTTTTTCCCAAAAAACAGCGATACTATCGCTTGAATTTAACTGCACAAATTTGTTAATTGTAATAGTTACAATATCACTATTACTATCTAAAGAAACATACGCTGACGAAGCTGGTACAATATTGGATGCATTACCATTGGTTGCTAAATACATTTTTAAATCAATACTATTACCGGTACCTTTTTCAATCGAAATGGTAAAAGTTACCCTATACAAACCTGTAACACTAGTAGTTAAAGTACTTGTTGAAGCACTCACACTATTCTCATAATTATCGGAACCAAACGTTAGTGTCTGTGCACTACCACTCCAGCTAAAATTTTGTGCTGATGCAGAACTACTGTAGATTTCTCCAAATACAGCAGAGCTAATTTCCAAGTCATTTACATCAGACCAACTAGCATTACCATTAGCGTCGGAAACCAAAACATATCCATCAGACTCATTACCATCTACATACTGTAATGTACCTTCTAAGTCTAAACTTGCAGAAGGATTAGTAGTACCAATACCCACCTTAGTACGATACCAAGCATTAGAAGAAGTATTCCCCAAAATAATGGTATTAGGATTGTTTGCAACAGCCTGATAACCTAAGGCAACTGCATTATCACCAGTAACTTGAGAATCATATCCTAACGCCATAGAATTTAAACCAGAAACAACATTCTGATTACCTATTGCTACAGCATTATTATTAGATGCTGTACTTGATACTCCAGCTACTACCGATCTATACCCAGAGGCTGTTGAACTGCTACCAAAAGCATAAGACTCTGTATTTGAAGCTATAGCTGACGTACCTAATGCCATAGATTTTGATCCCGAAGCTTTTGCTGTAGTCCCAAAAGCATAGGCATTTTGTTCACCACTTGCATCTGCTTGTTCACCTATAGCAAACGAATGATAGCTACTACTAATAACTGCACTTCTTCCTAAAGCTACACTCCCATTAGGATGAAACTGAGCCATGGTAACACTGTTTGCTTTAAAATTTAGTTGGGTATAATTGGTAGTTCCTAAAAATTCAGTACCTGAAATACTATTACCTGTTAATGCCCAACCACTACCTGAAGATGACGAATCACTTGTATTTAATACTCTAAGCCACGAACCGTCTTTCCAATACACCAACCCCGGAGTAATAGTTGCCGTAGTAGCTGTATTAAAAACCATTAAATAATCTGCTGGTGATGGAATGGTAGTCACATCTGTAGCAGAAGTTAAAGTTACTCTTGGTATGAGTAATCCTGCATTTTCATTATAAATTTCCAATGCTGAAGACCCATTAGGATCTGTAGTTCCGATGCCTACCTGTGCAAAAATGTAGGACGAAAAAAACAATAATAATAAAAATGCAAAGACATTTTTATGTTGTGAATAGGGTCTCATTTTTTATACTTTTTTTATAAAGTAAAAAAAATAAAATGAAAAATATCATTTATACGACTAAGAACTTATATTAATCGATAAAGAGATAATATTAATAATTAAAAAATGATTTTCTTATAAAAAAAAGTCTAAAAACTTATGAAATTCATAATTCTCATGATCCCTTTAAAAAAGATCGTATATGCCTATTCACTGGAATACAGTTAATTATAGTTTCTGGCCATGTACCATCGGCATTTGCACATTGATCATAATCGGTTACCACCACACAGCTAGGGCAACTTCCAAAAACAACATCAGATCCAAAGGTAACACTCGTCCATTGACCAAACATTCCTGGATAAGAAGTATCATCAACTGTTGCCGGAGTCGTTGTTACAAAATTTAAATTGCCCACCGCAAAACCACTTTGGTTACTTTGACTTCCCGGCCACATAAAACGGCCATACGCTGTTGAAGTAGAATGTGCTGGCTGATATGTTGATTCAGGACCACTAAATCGAATAGAAGTATTTGGGGCATTACTAAAGGTTACCTCTCCTTCATTGTAAAAAATCCCATTAGATCCCATAACAATATTACTAATAAGCATTTCACTGTAATTTTCTATGGAAGAAGTTGTTAATGAAAAACCTATACTACCATTTGGTACGTTGTAGGTACCTGTATTAATAATTTTACCGTTAAGATCAAACCAATTTTCCATATTCAATGTCCCACAATTTGAAAAAATACTTTCAGAAGTATCGCTGTAATTAGATTCTAACGTCATATCCCCTTCATTTTTCATATGTAATGTAGGGTCGTTAGAGTATAATCCATCGGCATGAAAAGTTCCATAGTTTTCAAATTTATTGGGGCCATTTGTACCATATGTCAAGTGATTATTCATGGTTAATGTTGCTCCAGAATAATTGATAAACTCCAACAAGCAATCTTCACTACTCATTTGACCTCCAACATCAATAACTCCCATATTATACAAATAGTTACTCAATCCACTCTCTCCCCAGTTAAAATTACCTGTAGTGGTTACTTCACCAGAATTTGTCATATTCAAAGTAGCTCCATTGTCTAATTGAATCTCACCGGATATGGCAATTTCGCCATTATTTAAAAAGGTACTACTAGCAGAATCTAAATGTATATGAGAACTTAAAAGCCATTTCGAGTCTGTATTATTTGTCATATTAAAAGTAGTAACACCTGTTTTTAATGTGAACAAAGAAGTATTAATGACACTTGTATTTATAAAATTAAACGTAGATGCGTTTTTTACAGTAAAATTACCTGTAGTAAAGCTACCATTATTTGTGATATCTATAGTACCCGATCCGTTTAAAGTAACATTACTCAAATTAATGTTCCCATTATTCACTATGGATAAACTATTATAATTTGGCAAGTAAATATTGTTTGCATCTATGGTGCCACTATTTAAAATATCTATACTTCCCGTAGAATTGATTGTAACTCCATTGTGATCAAATGTTCCTCCATTTTCAACAGTTAATGCAAAATCAGTTCCGTTAATAGTTAAACCGCTGTAAAGTGGTTGCATGGTACCTCCATTTTCAATAGTTACATCAAAACTAGCCGGTACGATAGTGGGCACTATTAAAGTAGCATTCTGTCCTACTTTAATAGTTACATGAGCATTGGCACTCGTATTAATAATTTGACTTGTTTTAAAAGTAGCGCCATTTGCCAAACATAAAGTTACATTATCTTGAAAGGTACTACCCGTCCATTGAATAGTAAAATTACCAGTAATACAATAGGTCGTATTAGCAAGAAAAGTATATGAAGAAGCACTATCAGAAGCATTTAATGATACAACACCTGTACCACAATCACATTGAGCACGACTTATACTAACCGTTAATAGAATAAATATAATGGGTAAAATATTTTTCATAAAAAAAAGATTGGGCGACTACTTAATTACTAAAACCACATTAATAAAAGAACACTCTGAAGCACTATCAATAACATCATAGGTCATTACACCATTAGCATCAATAGAAAGGTTTTCCAAAACAGAAGTATCATATGCTGTTACATAGTATTCTAATTCTGTAGCTCCAAAATAAGGAATACTACCGCTTGCCCCTGAACTAGACACTAAAGGTGAAGAAAACTGAGATTTATATTCGTTATATAAATCTACCGTTCTACCAGTTCCTGTAGAAGACACATCGATGTTCATACTTGGTAAATAGAAAAAACGAGTTGCCGCTTGAGTTAAACAAACCCAATCAGGACTACTAGCTGTGCCTACATTCTGACTTAAACAACTATTATCTGTATCATATACCAGTAACCCCGTTGCAGGAGAAGAAATATTTAATTTCTCATTATTCGTCATTCTTGGGACTAGAAGTCCTGAATCAATACTTGTAATGTCTAAAGCCGCAGAAGTATCAGGATTGGTGGTTCCAATTCCTACTTGACCGAATGTATAGGTTGAAATTATAAAAAAGGAAAAAACAGTAAATACTACTCTTAATGATAATTGGGGTTTCATAAGTTGTAAATTTTTAGAATCGCCGAAACTATAAAATTTACTCATAAGAAACAGCCTATACCGACTAATCGCCTATAATACTCGATAAAGTAACAACACAAAACAAATAAAGTAGTATTTACACAGTGTAAGTAAGGGTAAATACTACTTAGTATTTTTTAAGAATCTCTAAGACCCTGTAAAAAAAGATCGTATATGTCTATTCAAAGGTAAGCAATCTAACCCTGTTTCTGGCCAAGTACCATCTGCGTTTGCACATTGGTCATAATCGGTTACAACAGTACAACTAGCACAAGTGCCAAACGTTACTGTGCTATCCATGTCACTAATAGAACCAAAACAACCACTTTGTGTTGAGGCACCATTATTATTTAAAAAATTCAAATTGCCCTTTAAAATTGCTCCTCCATTAGATGTGCCATGTAGTACAAACTGACCATAATTACTGGATGTAGAATGTGCTGGTTGGTTTGCAGAGCCGGGTCCATAAAATTTAACATCATATACCGAGCTGCTAGTAAACTCAACATAACCTTCGTTGTAAAAAACACCGCCACCGCCCATGGTAATTCCTTGTAAAGACATTGTGCTATAATTTTCAATGCTTCCAGTAGATGCAAAAGCTACAGAACTTTGTACAACTGTCATATCACCTGTATTGATTATAGTACCTTGCAGGTTAGCCCAGTTTTGACTCATATGGAGGGTGCCACAATTAGAGAAAAAACTACCTACAGTATCATCATAGTTGGCGTGAGTACTCATTTCACCTTCATTCTTCATATGTAGTGTTGGGTCAGTGGAATACAATCCGTTACAACTAAAAACACCATAATTTTCAAACTTATTAGGCCCGTTACTACCATATTTCATATTTCCCACCATCACGCATTCACCATCTCCATAGTTATATAACTCTAACTTGGTTGACTGACTATTCATTTCTCCGGTAATATTTATTTTTCCTGAATTATTAATAATATTAGAGCCATTATTCGTACCAATATTAAAGTTACCTCCAATATTCATTATTCCAGAATTCGTTAAATTCAACAAACAACCTCCAACCGATAAATCATTATAATTCAAGGTAATGCTGCCTTCATTCACAATAACAGCTGTATCTATATCGTCTAAATTAAAATATGTATATGCCATACTACCGCCACTGGATATACTTAACTCTAAACTATCACCATTTAAATCTAAACCTTGCCATTGCGAACCATTTTGACCTGTTAATACTCCTCCATTATAAATATTGATAGCAGTAGTAAAAGGTATAGTATTAGGTGTATAAAGCTTTCCTGAAATATTAAACGTAACCAAGTTAGACGTTAGATTACCTGTAGAAGCCCATCCATTACCACAGGCTAAAACCGAACCAGAAGGTATACAAATGGTAACATTATCACCAAATGTTACAGTGTAATTAAAAGTAACGGTTCCGTTTATACAATATGTTTTATTTGGTAAAAAAGTATAATTACCCGCATTATTTGCTGAAGTTAAAACAATATCTGCACCACTACAATCGGTACATTGTGCACGTGCCACAAAAACGGCAAATAAAATAAACAAAAAGCTTAGAATCTTTTTCATAATCAACATTGATTTAAGCTCTCAATTATTTAATAACCAATACAACATTAATAAAAGAACACTCAGAGGCACTATCAATAACATCATACGTCATTACACCATTAGCATCAATAGAAAGGTTTTCCAAAACAGAAGTATCATATGCTGTTACATAGTATTCTAATTCTGTAGCTCCAAAATAAGGAATACTACCACTTGCCCCTGAACTAGACACTAAAGGTGAAGAAAACTGAGATTTATATTCGTTATATAAATCTACCGTTCTACCAGTTCCTGTAGAAGACACATCGATGTTCATACTTGGTAAATAGAAAAAACGAGTTGCCGCTTGAGTTAAACAAACCCAATCAGGACTACTAGCTGTGCCTACATTCTGACTTAAACAACTATTATCTGTATCATATACCAGTAACCCCGTTGCAGGAGAAGAAATATTTAATTTCTCATTATTCGTCATCCTTGGGATTAATAATCCAGATGTTGTACTCGTAATATCCAATGCAGATGATGCATCAGGATCTGTTGTTCCTATACCTACCTGAGCAAATCCAACACTCATAAACAACAACGTAATTAATAGGGGAAATACAAATTTAAATTTCATAACTTGTTACACATTAGCAATAAACGGTGCAAATGTACTTACAAGATTCTCCCATTAACAAATGTTGTAAGTATATTTCGACAACAGTTGTCTTTTATCGACAAACGAACCTTTTGTATAATTAAGAACTTTATTGTAACATTACACATCGTATTTTATTAACTAATTCTTAACATGGAAAGCCAAGAAATCAAACCTCAAAATCCTAATAACGAAGAAATTATTACCAACAAAAAACTAAGTTTATTTGCCGCTTTAATTCCCATTATTGTTTTGGTAGGAATGCTTGCTTATAATGTACTTGGTGTTTACGGAGACAATGCACTTGGCGGGTCTAATCAATTTGTTCTTTTAATGGGGGCTGCGGTTGCTGCTATCATTGGTTTTATCCATAAAATAAAGTACGAGGTGATGCTAGAAGAAATTGCCCATAACTTTAAATCAACCGGAGGAGCTATTTTAATCTTACTTTTTGTTGGAGCATTATCAGGTACTTGGTTAATTAGTGGCATTATACCTTCAATGATTTATTATGGTCTAGATATCTTAAACCCTAAAATATTCTTACCTGCCTCTGTTATTATTTGTTCAATTATATCAATCGCTACGGGAAGTAGTTGGACTACCTCTGCTACTGTAGGGATAGCACTTATTGGTATTGGCAATGCCTTAGGGATACCTATTGGCATGACTGCAGGAGCGGTAATATCAGGTGCCTATTTTGGAGATAAAATATCGCCTCTTAGTGACACCACCAACCTAGCGCCAGCAATGGCCGGAACCGACTTATTTACACATATAAGATACATGCTTATAACCACTGTACCCAGTATTGTGTTAACCCTTATTATATTTACTATAATAGGCTTAAATTTAGACACCTCGGGCGCACCAGATATTCATCTTATAAAAAATTCTATCTCTAAATCATTTTATATCACACCTTGGTTATTTTTAGTTCCGGTGCTTGTTATTTTAATGATTATAAAAAAGACACAACCATTAATTGCCTTATTAATAGGAACGCTACTTGGAGGTCTTTTCGCCCTTATATTCCAACCTGAAATAGTAATACATGCAGCAGGAAATGATCTTGAAGGACTAGGAACTTTTTCTCAATATTATAAAGGTGTAATGAATGCCATTACAACTGATGTTGCAATTCCAACAACAGACGAAAGTTTAAACGATCTTTTTTCTTCCGGTGGAATGGCTGGAATGCTAAATACCATATGGCTTATTCTTTGTGCTATGTCTTTTGGTGGGGTAATGGAAGCCATTGGTGCTTTGTCTAAAATAACAGCATCTTTATTAAAGTTATTCAATACGGTATTTGGGTTATTTGCAAGTACTGTTGCCAGTTGTTTAGCATTAAACGTAACTGCGTCTGACCAATACTTAGCCATTGTAGTACCTGGTAAAATGTTTGCGCAAGCCTATAAGGATAAAGGCTTAGCTCCTGAAAACTTAAGTAGAACCTTAGAAGATTCAGGTACCGTAACCTCTGCACTTGTTCCTTGGAATACCTGTGGGGCTTACCAGTCTAAAGTATTATTAGGTGAAGCCGGATTAACAAGTTATATACCCTATACCTTTTTTAATATTATAAGTCCGTTTATGACCTTGCTATTTGCAGCATTGTCAATTAAAATAAGAATGCTAAAAGACAAGTAAATCCGTAGTATTTTACCAAGTTTTGAATTTTAAATATAAAAAATTACCACATCCTTAAATTTTGATGTGGTTTTTTTTTACCATTACCTAACCCTATCAACGAATAAGAAATAGTAATTAAAATCTATATTCATACCATATTCTTTACCTATTTTTGTCTTGTAAAAATTTAAACTTAAAAATATGACACTAGTAGGTAAAAAATTCCCAAATTTATCAGTAGACGCCATGAATGATATGGGAGACACTTTTAAACTTAATGTTTTAGAAGAGGCTAAAAAGAATAATAAAAAAATATTATTATTCTGGTATCCAAAAGACTTTACTTTTGTTTGTCCTACAGAGTTACACGCTTTTCAGGCTGCTTTAGGTGAATTTGAGAAAAGAAATACATTGGTAATTGGTGCTTCTTGTGATACTCCTGAAGTTCACTTTGCATGGTTAAACACTGAAAAAGATAACGGTGGAATTGAAGGCGTTACCTACCCTATTCTTGCTGATAGCAACAGAAACCTAGCAAATATTTTAGGTATTCTTGATATTCAGAAAGAAACTTTTAATGAAGAAACTAATACATACATTGTAGAAGGAGACAATGTTACTTATAGAGCTACTTACCTAATTGACGAAGAAGGTACTGTTTTCCATGAAGGAATTAACCACATGCCACTAGGAAGAAACGTTAGCGAATTTTTAAGAATGATTGATGCGTATGCACACGTTCAAACACACGGCGAGGTTTGTCCTGCTAACTGGGAAGAAGGAAAAGAAGCTATGAAAGCTGACAGAAAAGGTGTAGCTAGCTATTTAAGCGCTAACTAATAAAACATTATTATATTATGGTAAAAGAATTAGAGCAAGACAATTTAGCAGAGATTGTTGAGAACAATGACACTGTAATTGTCCAGTATTCTGCTACCTGGTGCGGTAATTGCCGTATCATGAAACCTAAATTCAAAAAACTTTCAGTAGAACATGAAGATGCTGTATTTATTATGGCAGACGCAGAAAAGTTTCCTGAATCTAGAAAATTAGCAACGGTAGACAACTTACCAACATTTGCTACTTTTAAAGCAGGTGCCTTTGTAAAACAGGTACAAACAAATAAGTTTGAAAATTTAAAAGAGCTTGTAGATGAAGTTACCGGTAATTAAACACCTTACTCAGTTTATTGAAGACAATGATCAGGATTTTATTCTTGAAACCATTGAAACATTAGAAGCATTAACTGAAGTTCCTTCATTAAAGGATGAAGAATTAGATGTTATCGGAGAATTGATATCTAATATGTATGGTGCCATTGAAGTAGACAAAATGATAAAAGAAAATGGCATGGATAAAAAAGAGGCATTAAACACCTTTATGAAACGTGTTCTTGGCGCTATAGATAAATAAGTTGTAGAAACTGAAAAAGTATAGAAAGTCCTCTATTAATAGAGGACTTTTTTTTATCTTCATTTTTTTAAAATAATTATTGCTTTAATTAACAAAACCAAAAAATTATGGCTACAGTAAAATTTAAAGGTTCAGATGTACATATTGCCGGATCTTTACCAGAAATAGGATCAAAAGCTCCTGCTTTTTCTTTAACCGCTACAAACCTAAGCACTAAAACGCTAGAAGATTTTGCAGGAAGCAAAGTTGTACTTAACATATTTCCAAGCGTAGATACAGGTGTATGTGCTGCTTCTGTTAGAAAATTTAACGAGGAAGCTTCTAAACTCGACAACACTAAAGTACTTTGTATATCTAAAGATTTACCATTTGCATTTGCAAGATTTTGCGGTGCAGAAGGATTAGAAGATGTGATAAGCTTATCTGATTTTAAAGGAGGATTTGCTGACTACGGAGTAGATTTTACAGATGGTCCTTTAGATGGATTACTATCTCGTTCGGTAGTGGTAGTTGATGAAACTGGTACCGTAGTATACACAGAACAGGTTACCGAAACGGTTGAAGAACCAAATTACGATACTGCTATCGCAGCACTTAAATAAGCTTCTTTGTACATATCTCTATATTAAGAGAGATGAAGTGAGAAAAGAAAATTAAATTAATGATCAATTTTTTTAAAGGTAGAATTAAAAGCTTTGGGTATGCTTTTAAAGGTATATTCTTTCTCATGGGCTCAGAACCTAATGTTTTTGTGCACATGGCAGCAACTATATTCATTACAATTGCCGGTTTCTATTTTAATATTTCCGGAACAGAATGGATTGTACAAATTCTTACCATCACACTTGTTTTGTCTATGGAAGCTATAAATACAGCTGTAGAAAAAATAGCTGACTTTGTGCACCCAGAACATCATAAAAAAATTGGAATCATAAAAGATATTGCTGCAGGGGCTGTTTTACTAACAGCCATTGCAGCAATAATTATTGCCTGCATTATTTATATACCTAAATTTTTATCGTAAAGAAATATTTGTTTATTGTATTTTTGTTCGCTAATCTATAATTGCCCATGGCTAAAGAAAAGAGTAAAAAGACAGCTAATAAATCTAAATTCACAATTCCGAAATTAACGGTTAGTCGCCCCTATAAAATTATTTTTGGCGCTATGTTAATGCTATTTAGTATTGCGTTACTTATTTCTTTTATATCATTTTTCTTTACCTGGAAACAAGATCAGAGCGAAATTTTTGAATTTACAAACAGAAATGTTGAAGCACAAAACTTACTACGTAAGTTTGGAGCCGCAGTAAGTCATTTCTTTGTGTACAATGGTTTTGGTATAGCAGCTTTTATCTTCAGCTACTTAATATTTGTTACTGGTTTAGCACTATTTTTTAGTAGTAATAAAAAAGCGCTTGTAAATAAATGGTTTTGGGGTGTTTTATCGGCTAGTTGGTTAGCTATTCTTTTCGGGTTTTTTGCCTCAAAAGCACCTTTGCTTGGTGGTAGAATAGGTTATGAAATGAATGATTTCTTACAAGTATATATTGGTAAAATAGGGGTTATTCTATTATTACTTCTAGGACTTATTTTTTACCTTGTTTTCAAACTTAAGTTAACTCCAGAGCATTTCGTATCCTTTTATACTAAGAAAAAAGAAGCATTTAAAAAACATGCCCATATTGAAGAAGATACAGACCATATTGTAACATCGGAAGCTGAAACTAATAGCGCTACTAAAAACTCAGTCATAGATGATAAAATAGAAGACGCACCATATACTAGTAAAGGTACATCTACAACAAAATCATCTTTTGAAATATCCGTAGAAAATCTACAGCCTACTATTTCTAACTTTTCAAGATTAAACAAGGATGATGATATTGCCATAGAAAATTCGTTTGAAGAAAAAACAGAAGGAGTACCTTCTTCGCAAACAGAACTTACGACTGATACTTCTACTCAACTTGAGGTTTCTACACAAGAACAAGAAGACACTACCGATAAAGATGATGATGAAGCGTTAAATTTTGAAGTAAAGAAAGTAGAAGAAGAAAAAGAAGTTACCGACAATCTATCTAATAAATTAGTTAAGGATTTTGGTGAATTTGATCCTACCCTTGAATTAAGCAATTACCGATTCCCGGTGTTAGACTTATTGGCTGAACACGGAAAAGGAAGTGGTATTACCATTAATCAAGAAGAATTAGAGGAAAACAAAAATACCATTGTAAATACCCTTAAAAACTATAAAATTGAAATAGCCCAAATTAAGGCAACTATTGGCCCTACGGTAACACTTTACGAAATTGTACCAGAGGCGGGTATTAGAATCTCTAAGATTAAAAATCTTGAAGACGATATCGCACTTTCGTTAGCTGCCTTAGGGATTAGAATTATTGCTCCAATACCTGGTAAAGGAACTATTGGTATTGAAGTACCTAACAAGAAACCTTCTATTGTTTCTATGCGATCTGTTATTGCTGCGCAACGTTTCCAAAAAGCTGAAATGGAACTTCCTATCGCTTTTGGAAAAAACATTAGCAACGAAACCTTTGTGGTAGACTTAGCCAAAATGCCTCACTTATTAATGGCGGGTGCTACCGGACAAGGTAAATCGGTAGGGTTAAATGCCATCCTAACATCCTTACTTTACAAAAAGCATCCGGCTGAAGTAAAGTTTGTTTTGGTAGATCCTAAAAAAGTAGAGCTTACTATTTATAATAAAATAGAGCGTCATTATTTGGCTAAACTACCAGATTCTGAAGAGGCTATTATTACAGACAACACCAAAGTAATTAATACATTAAACTCTTTATGTATTGAAATGGATAACCGTTACGAATTACTTAAAAACGCAATGGTTAGAAACATTAAAGAGTATAATCAGAAATTTAAACAACGTAAACTTAACCCTAACGATGGGCATAAGTTTTTACCATATATAGTATTAGTTGTAGATGAATTTGCCGACTTAATTATGACTGCCGGTAAAGAAGTAGAAACACCTATTGCGCGTTTGGCTCAGTTAGCCAGGGCTATTGGTATTCACTTAATCATTGCTACACAAAGACCTTCGGTTAATGTTATTACCGGTATTATTAAAGCTAACTTCCCTGCCAGAGTGGCATTTAGAGTGACGTCTAAAATTGACTCTAGAACCATTTTAGATAGTCCGGGTGCAGACCAATTAATTGGTAAAGGAGATATGTTATACACCCAAGGGAATATGCTTACTCGTATACAATGTGCTTTTGTAGATACTCCTGAGGTAGATAAGATTGCAGAATTTATTGGGTCTCAAAAAGCCTACCCAGATGCACATTTACTTCCTGAATATGTTGGCGAAGAAGGTGAAGGTTCTGCTTTAGATATTAATATATCTGACCGTGATAAATTGTTTAAAGATGCTGCAGAGGTAATTGTAACCGCACAACAAGGTTCGGCATCATTATTGCAAAGAAAACTAAAATTAGGATATAACCGCGCCGGAAGACTGATAGACCAGTTGGAAGCCGCTGGTATTGTAGGGCCGTTTGAAGGTAGTAAAGCAAGACAAGTATTGGTAACTGATTTGGTTGCTCTACAAGAGTTATTAGATAATGAAAAAAATAGTTAAAAATAAAAATATGAAGAAGTTTGCTTTAACAGCATTGATTTTATGGATAGGAATTAACTCCGTAGCTGCACAGAATTCAGCTAAGGCTAAATCGCTTTTAGATGAAGTATACAACAAAGTAGGGAGCTACAAAAACTTATATATCGACTTTAAGTTTGAGCTTGTTAACAAAGACGCAGGTGTTAACCAAGAAACTAAAGGCAATGTAACTATTGAAGGTGACAAATATGCACTTAATTATATTGGTGTATTTAAAATGTTTGATGGTCATAAAATATACACTATTGTACCAGACAACGAAGAGGTTACCATTGAAAACAAAGGAGCAGACGATGCAAGCACTATTACCCCTTCTAAAATGCTTACCTTCTATAAAGATGGATATACCTATAAGTGGAAAGAAACTAAAAAAATTAAAGGTAGAGATATTCAAATTATTGAATTAACTCCTATCTCTTCTAAAGCAGAAGTTTCAAACATTTTATTAGGTATTGACACACAAACAAAACATATTTACAATGTGGTTGAAAATGGTAAAAATAGCACCTCTACTATTATTACTGTAAATAGTATGAAAACAGACCAACCATTACCAAAAAATACTTTTGTATTTAATAGAGAGAAATATAAAAAGTTAGGGTATTACATTAGTGAATAATTACATTTCTAAAAATCCCTTGAGGGGTTAACCACAATGAAGATATTAGATCGTTATATTTTAAAAAACTTCTTGATTAACTTTTTAAGTGCCTATATTATATTAACTATAATATTTATTTTTCAGTTTATATGGGTATTTATAGATGAGTTAGCGGGTAAAGGTTTAGATATTGGTATTATTGCTAAGTTTATTTTATATAACATTCCCGGGCTTACCCCATTAGTATTGCCGCTAACGGTATTATTAGCTTCTTTATTAACTTTTGGTTCTCTTGCAGAGAATTATGAGTTTGCCGCTATGAAATCTACAGGGTTCTCTCTTATTAGAGCTATGCGGCCGCTAATCGTCTTCATGATATTTTTAAGTATTGGTACTTTTTTTGTAAATAATAATCTAATTCCGGCAGCAGAATTAACTAATTACAATTTACGTAATAACATTAAAAAGGCTAAACCTGCCTTAGCTATTACCGCAGGTGCTTTTAACAATCTTGAATCACTTAATTTAAAAGTAGACGAAAAGTATGGTGAGAATGATCGTTTTTTAAAAAATGTTGTTATTCACAAAAATTCTAAAGACAAAAAAAACCATACAGTAATTAAGGCTAAAGAAGGTGAGCTGTTAAGTAGCGAAACCTCTAATATTCTGCAATTAATTTTAAAAGACGGGTATTATTACGAAGATGTTATATCAAAAGATCCCAGAAAACGAGATCATTACCCGCATGCTAAAGCTAAATTTGAAAAGTATATTATTAATGTAGACGTTTCTAGTTTTAAACATGAGGATTTATCTAAAATTAAGGTGGAGAATACCTTTAAAATGATGAACGTTAATGAACTTAATACAGCTGTAGATTCTATAAAAAAGGGGTATTTAAACAACATGAACCAGTTTGGCGAAAATGTATATAGACGATCTGGGTTTATAGAAATTAACAAAAGTAATGTAGCTAATAATCCTGACTCTTTAAAAGTAGAAACAAAGGACACCCTATTAAATGTTGATTTGGTTTCTTTGGTTTCTGCAAAAAAGAAAAAACAAGTGCTAGATATTGCCTTAAACGGTGTATCTAACAAAGCCAATACCCTAAGAAATAAAAAGAAAGATTTTGCTTTTAGAAAGAAATTTTTGAATAAACATATTATTACATTAAACAATAAATTCTCTTTATCTGTAGCTTGTTTAGTACTCTTTTTTATTGGTGCTCCACTAGGGGCTATTATTAAAAAAGGAGGATTAGGGCTCCCCATCATTATCTCTATGACGATATTTCTAGCATATCACTTTTTAGGGATGTTCTTAGATAACTTTTCAGAAGACGGATCGGTAAGTCCTACCATGGCATCATGGCTACCTACTTTTATTATGCTACCATTCGGAATTTATTTAACAGACAGAGCTTCTAAAGACCGACCTATTGCAGAATTGTATAAGTATTTTGCACCTATAGGTTCCTTTTTCTCTAAAATTTTTAAAGCTTTAAATTCATTATAATACCTTTGTATTATGAACACTTTGGAAAAAGAAATTCAACTCAATACCATTGAAGAAGCTATTGCTGATATTAGAAATGGAAAAATGGTGATTGTTGTTGACGATGAAAATCGTGAAAATGAAGGAGATTTTTTAGCTGCCGCTGAAACTATTACTCCTGAAATGATAAACTTTATGGCTACTCACGGACGTGGATTGATTTGCGCTCCACTTACCGAGACTAGGTGTAAAGAACTGGGCTTACACTCTATGGTAGTTAATAATACAGACCATATGGAAACTGCGTTTACTGTTTCTGTAGATTTAAGAGGGCATGGAGTTACTACAGGTATATCTGCCGGAGACAGAGCCGCAACAGTAAAGGCACTTGTGAATCCTGATATTAAACCATACGAGCTAGCAAGACCAGGACATATATTCCCGTTAATTGCAAAAGACGGAGGTGTATTAAGAAGAACCGGGCATACAGAAGCTGCTATTGATTTAGCGCGTTTAGCCGGATTTAAACCTGCTGGGGTTATCTGCGAAATAATGAACGAAGATGGCACCATGGCACGTTTACCTCATTTAGCAGAGGTAGCTCAAAAATTTGACATTAAACTTATTTCTATAGAAGATTTAGTTGCCTACAGAATGCAACACGATAGTTTAATTGAAAAGAGAGAGGATTTTACTATTAAAACACATTTTGGTGAATTCCGATTAAGAGCTTACGAACAAACCACTAATAAACAAGTACACATAGCACTTACTAAAGGTAGCTGGAAGAAAGGAGATGAAGTATTAGCTCGCATAAACTCTACCTTAGTTAACAACGATTTATTAGGTACCCTTACCAGTGATGACGATAAAAAGTTAGACAATATGTTTAACCTTATTAATACAGAAGGTAAAGGAGCTATCATCTTTATTAATCAAAACAATCAGAGTGTAAATATGCTTAGTAGGTTATCTGAGCTAAAAGCACTTCAGAAACAAGGAGAAATTAAAGCTCCTAAAATAATGATGGACAATAAAGATTATGGTATTGGAGCACAAATATTACATGATCTGGATATTTCTAAAATTCGATTAATCTCTAATTCTAGTCCTAAACCCACAAGACGTGTTGGTATATCTGGTTACGGATTAGATATTGTAGAATACGTACAATATTAAACTAAAAAGGCTCCTTCTCGGAGCCTTTTTAATAGGTATATACAATTTAAATATCTATAACACTATCGTTAATATGCTTACGTACTTTCTTCATAGCAGCATATGTATCGTCTTCTGCTCTATAGCCAATCGGCATAATTAAAACAGACTTTAAATTTTTATCTGCAAGTTGTAAAGCTTCATCAAAAGCATCAGGTTTAAACCCTTCCATTGGGCACGCATCTATACCTTCTATGGCGCATACCGTTAATACATTCCCCATTACCAAATAGGCTTGCTTCACTGCCCATAACAATACTTCATCAGTAGACATCTCTCCAAAAACCTTTACTAAAAATCGTTTATAAGAATCTAACTCCTTACCTGGAATATTTCTTATATCTGCAACCAGTTTAAAATAATCATGTATAAACTGCTCATTATACCCCGACGGAACACAAAACACCAATAGGTCTGAACACTCCCCTACCTGACTTTGATTATACGCATGTACCTGTAGCTCTTTCTTAACCTGCTCATCTCTTATCACCAATAAAGTTACCGGTTGTAAACCATAAGAAGTAGCTGTTAAATTAAAAGCCTCTTTAATAACAGCCATTTTATCTTCCCCTATTTTCTTTGAAGTGTCAAATTTTTGAGTAGCATACCTCCATTGCAAATGCTTAATTATACCCATAACTAGTTTGGTTTTTATTTATGCTACAAAACTACCCATTTCCAAATACATAACCATTCCCTAATAAATTTCATTAGCTTTCCTGTATTCAGAGGGTCTTTTACCTATTATTTTACAAAAAGTAGTACTAAATGTAGGCACACTACTATACCCCACTTTATTGGCTATCTCTGCAATGGTATAATCGTTATCTACTAAATACTCTAACGATTTAAAAATACGCAATAAGGCAAAATACCTAATAAAAGGCATTCCTACATCCTTTTTAAACAACCTGTACAACGTTTTTTCTGAAACACCATACCGTGTAGCCAATAGCGTTAAACTATGCTCATGCTGCACATTTGTAGAAATATATTTTATAATCTTTTTGAGTCTATCGTCTGTTGCTTGCGGTAAATTCAAAAGTAATGTTTGTGTGGCCGACTGCTCTATCAATACTTTAAAGGCCATAACTATGGTAAACCTACTTTTATTTTTGCTAAGTATATCTCCTTTCCAGTTTTTAGTGTACAATAAAAGCTCAAATAAAAGATTGTTCACTGGGTAAATACCCTCCTTATAGAAATATGAATTATCTAAAGACTTTATAGGAAAATATAAGTTTCTCATAATTACTTTAGGAGAGCTCGGGTAAATACTGTGTTCTACTCCCGGAGGTATCCACATATAGTGTCGTGCAGGCAAATAATGGGTCTTGGTTTCCGTTTTAATAAAAACCACTCCCCCTTCTGTATAAATAAACTGTCCTTTCTTATGCACATGGGGTTCAATAAAAACTTCCCCCATTAAATCGTGATAGCAATAAACACTAGCAGACTGTTTATCTACTTCGGTTAAATAATATTTGGTTTTTAGCGCTTCTGTCATTAGAGAATCTTAATATGTCCTTTTCAGATATTTAATTGTCTATTTTAAATAAAATAAAATATAGCTTATTTTATAATTTAGTTATAAATATAATGATATCCGTAGTAATCATAATATAAAATTAAAAATTTATAATTTTTAACACCAATAAAATATCAAAACCAAAGTAAAAATGCATCACTCACGAATACGATTTAGTAATTACAAAAAATTACTAAAAACGCCCTATGAAGCGGCACAATTAATTAGCAAAGATGATGTTTTAGGAGTAAGTGGCTTCATCAAGGCAGGAGACAGTAAAAGTGTATTACCCGAAATAGCCAAAAGAGCGCTTACAGAAAAACTTTCATTAACCGTACTTAGTGGTGCCTCTCTAGGATATAACACAGATGCCGACTTAGCACAAAATGGCGCACTACACAAACGTTTGCCTTTTCAGGCAGATCCAACGCTAAGAACAGCCATAAACAATCATGAGATTCTATATGTAGACCAACATTTGAGCTATACTGCCGAAATGCTACAAAACATCTCAGAATATCGTATTGATGTGGCTATCATAGAAGCTGTTTGTATTACTGAAGAGGGGTATATTGTACCAACCACCTCTGTAGGCAACTCTGCTAGTTTTGCACAGAATGCATCAAAAATAATTATTGAGGTAAATACCGCTATGCCATTAGATTTTGAAGGTATACACGATGTAAAACTACAATTAAAACAACCCCATAGAGCGGTAATTAACATTACTAAATCAGATGACCGAATAGGAGATCCGTATATTAAAATAGCTCCTGATAAAGTACTGGCAGTAGTGTACACAGATGTTCCTGATTGTCCTGCTGTAATTGCAGCTCCCGATGAAAAAACAGCTGCCATATCAAATCATATTCTAAATTTCTTAGAAAAAGAAGTAGATGCAGGACGCTTAACAAACTCCCTACTACCATTACAAGCAGGTATTGGTAAAATTGCTAATGCGGTTTTATCTGGTTTTACAAAAAGTACTTTTGAAAACCTTACCATGTATTCAGAAGTCTTACAATATAGTACATTTGAGTTATTCGACGCTGGTAAACTCACCTTTGCCTCTGCTTCTTCTATTACGGTAACAGAAGGTTGTTTGCGTACAATAATAGAGCATTTTAACGCTTATAAAGATAAATTAGTACTACGCCCTCAAAACATAAGCAATGCAGCAGAAGTAATAAGAAGACTGGGCGTTATTGCCATTAATACCGCTATTGAGTTTGATATGTATGGAAACGTAAACTCTACACATATTGCAGGTACCAAAATGATGAATGGTATAGGGGGCTCAGGAGACTTTGCGCGTAATGCTTATTTAAGCATTTTTGTTTGTCCATCTATTTCTAAAAATAACAGCATATCACATATTGTTCCTATGGTATCGCATACCGACCATACAGAGCATGATGTAGACATATTAGTAACCGAACAAGGACTAGCCGATATACGCGGACTAGCACCACGAGAACGTGCGGAAGCAATTATAGAAAATTGTGTGCACCCATTTTACAAAAAGCAATTGTTAGACTATTTTAAAGAAGCCTCTTTAAAAGGCGGGCAAACCCCGCATATATTAGAAAACGCTTTTTCATGGCATACCCATTTAAAAACATTTGGTACCATGAAATTGGTTGAATTAGTAGAATAATAAATTGTACGAACGTTTTTTTTGATTCCAAAATAACTCTTTATTAAGTAGTTAGTTTTTATTTTATTTTTTTCTCAAAAAAAATGTTTCACTATTGAAAAATCTTTCTATATTTGCAACCGCAAAGGAGAAATGGCAGAGTGGTCGAATGCGGCGGTCTTGAAAACCGTTGAGGGTCACACCTCCGGGGGTTCGAATCCCTCTTTCTCCGCAAAATAAATCGACAAACTAAGCTAAAGCCCCGTAGAGATTTCTTTACGGGGTTTTTTGTTTTTATAGTATCTCATCTCGAGATTTTTATAAACAGTATCAAAAAGCTGCTATAAAAAAACGGGTCAAGCAGAAAAGTTGGGGATTAAATTAGAATTATCGATTTTTGTGAAAAGTTATATTTTGGAAAATTACCTTGATTTTATAAAGTTAGTCTTACCCTCTTTTTTGATTGATTATTTTGATTTAGTAAAAAGTGAAAAGAAGCTGGAGGTACTGCATTTATATTTTGAAGAGCGTAATACACCGCCAAGGTCTTGTTCAAGCACATTACTATCTAAAGGCTTCCATAAGGAAGTGATTATACAAGATTTTCCTTTACGTGGTAACAGTGTTTATCTTCATGTAAAACGTAGAAGATGGACAGACAAATCCAGTGGAGAGATCATACAAAGAGATTGGAATTTAGTAGCTCAGGGAACTCGTATGACACAAGAGTTTGCTGCTTTTTTAAAAGAAATTAGTAGATACTAAATCCAATGATTGCCATACCATAGGTTCATTTTATGGAGTGAATGGAAAGCGACTTCAACATCAATATAAACATCATTTAAGTGGTTTTACTAATTGGGAGAAAAAGTCTCATTCCCGGCAATGGCTCATCTATCCAGAAAATATAGGTTCTCATTTATCCATAGACGAGACTTCTCTTTCTCAAGGAGAACTCTATACTATAATTACCAATAAAAAGGCTAAAGGTAAAAAAGGAGCTTTAGTAGGTATTTTTAAAGGCACTAAGGCAGAACCTATTATCAACAGATTACTCAAACTTCCAGACGCTATGCGGAATAAGGTTCAGGAAATAACTTTGGATATGGCTCATTCCATGAAGCAAATCGTAAAAACCTGTTTTCCTAAAGCCTTACAAGTTACCGATAGGTTCCATGTTCAAAAGCTAGCTATTGATGCTTTAAAGGACTTACGGATTAAATATCGTTGGGAAGCTATGGATCAGGAAAATGAGCAAATTAAACAAAGTAAAGAACAACAAAGAGAATATACTCCTAAAATACTAGCTAATAGAGATACTCCTAAGCAACTATTAGCCAGAAGTAGGTATCTGCTCTATAAAGCTTCTAATGACTGGACAACAAGTCAAGCTAACAGAGCTACACTACTCTTTGATTTATACCCTGAACTACAAAAGGCATATAAGCTGGTTAATGGATTAAGAAATATATTTAATCAACCGTATGATATTAAAGTAGCTTACACCAAATTAGCTCATTGCTACAGAGACGTAGAATTAGCAGGGTTTAAAAGCTTCCAAACAGTAGCCAATAGTATGAGTTTAAACTATAGGTCAATCTTGAATTACTTTATAAACAGAAACACAAATGCTTCAGCAGAATCATTCAATGCCAAAATTAAAGCCTTCAGAACTCAGTTTAGAGGAGTCAAAAACACCGAGTTCTTCTGGTATAGATTAACTAAAATAGTTGCATAGTCCCCAACATTTAGGAATGATCCGTTTAAAAGCTTCCAACAGATATATTACCTATTGGAAGTTCTTTATGAGATAAGCTCTAAAGCTCATAGAGCACGCTATTTTCTACTTATTATGCTCTACTATATAATCTAACACCTTAATCATTAAATGCACTCTATCTTTTCCTCTTACATTATGCTCATGCATTGGGTAAGTAAAAAAGTCTAATTGAACACCATTATCTACCGCAGCCTTCAATAAGGTCATGCTATGCTCTGGTACTACCACCGGATCTACACTTCCAATAATAAGCATTAATTTTCCTTTTAAATTCTTGATGTAGTTTTCTACACTAGTTTTATCATACCCGTCAGGATTCTCTTGTGGAGTATCCATATAGCGCTCTCCGTACATTACCTCATACATATCCCAATCTATTACCGGACCACCAGCCACTCCGGTAGTAAATACTCCCGGATGACGTAACATTAAAGAACTCGTCATGAATCCACCAAAACTCCAGCCATGTACTGCCATTCGACTAGCATCTACATATGGCAAACTTTTTAAATACTTAACCCCTTCTAATTGATCTGCCATCTCGTTGTCTCCAACATTTCTATGTATTACACTTTCAAATTCAAATCCTCTACTACTAGAACCACGGTTATCTAAGGTAAATACCAAATAATCTTCTTTTGATGCAAAGGCCGTCATCCATAAAGAAGCTCCGGCTAACCATGAATTGGTTACCATTTGTGCATGTGGTCCACCATATACATACACTAAAACCGGATATTTTTTATTCGGATCAAAATCAGCTGGCTTAATTAAACGCCCGTACAAGTTGGTGGTACCATCAGCCGCCTTTAAGCTCACCATTTCAGTAACTCCAAGTTTATAATCCTTTAAAGGATTCTCAGATTCTAAAATTACATTAGAAGTTCCTTTATTAGTGTTTATTATCTGATAGTTATTAGGAGTAGTTAAACTGCTATAAAAATCTAAAATATAAGCCCTATCATCACTAATCTGTATATTATGACTAGCAGCAACAGTAGTTAACTGTGTCGTTTTTCCATTTTTAAGACTCACTTTAAAAGCATGCATTTCTCTCGGATCTCTTCCAGTTCCAGTAATGTACAGATACTTCTCTTTAGCATCGAACCCTAAAATATCTTTTACTATCCATTTATAGTCGGTTAGTTGTTTCACTAATTTTCCTTCCATGGTATACTCGTAGATATTCATATACCCGTTACGTTGACTCATATACAAAAGTGTACCCTTATTAGGAAGGTTAACAGCTGGGAATAAAGGCTCTACGTACGCATCATTTTCTTCTTCAAAAAGCGTATTAATTTTTTCTCCAGTTTTAGCATCATATCTGTTAAACCACATATGGTTTTGCTCTCTATTTAGTTCAGCAACAAAAACATATTGCTCATCATCACTCCAGGAAAAATTTGTTAAATAATGCTCATCAGATGTGTCTATATTCAGGTATACTTTTTTATGTGTATCCATATTAAAGATCCCTATTTTGGCTATTTCACTTCCTTGTCCAGCCATAGGGTACTTAATATTCTTTAATGTAGCCGGACGTGTTGTAATATCAACCAAAGGATAGTTGGTTACATTCGTTTCATCTTTCTGGTAGAACGCCAAATAATTCCCTTTGGGAGACCAAAAGGTTCCTTTACTTATACCAAACTCATTACGATGTATCGATTGTCCGGAAACAATGTTCTCATTAGTAATTTGAGTAACTGCTATTTCTGAGTTATCTGTTGTAGCAACAAATAAATTATTTTTTACAGTATATGCTGCTGCCTTTATTTTCTTATTATAATCTAAATTTTCAGCATCCTCGTTTAAATTAATACTACCTGTATTTTCACCCTTCACATAATTATAAAAAGCGACCCCATTACCTGTATTAAAAACCATTTCATCGCCAATGGCAGTTTCTAGACTTGGAAATTGACTTGCCTCAGGAAATTTCTCCTTTAACGTTTGAAAATCTATTTCTTGAAATACTTCATTAGCCGGATTTTTAATTACAATTTTTCCGTTTTTATAATCATTGTATAAGAAGTTATCAGAATCTGATATAAACGAGATACCATACAGATACTCAGGATACAATCCTTTATAATACCCTAATACGGCATCTTCAATTGAAATTTCTTTCTCTTGCGCATGAGCAACACCCAATGTAAAGACACATAGTATTGCCAAAATAATTTTTCTCATAACTTGTGTAATATCTATTGTAAAATAATGAATTCTTTATAGCCACTAATTTACTGTTTTATTATTTGATATTTTTTCTTAGAAACATGAAATTACTATCTTACATTTAACCAAAAAAAGAATCTATCTTGAAAACAAAATACCTTTTCACTTCTGAACGACTCGGTTTTCGAAACTGGGAAAAAGACGACTTAGATGAATTTGCTTCTCTAAATGCAGATAAAGAGGTAATGAAACATTTTCCTAATATACTAACAATAAAAGAAACAGCTGATTTTATTGATAGACTACAAAATCATTATAAACAATATGGCCATAACTATTTTGCCGTTGAAGTTATAAATACTGGTGAGTTTATTGGCTTTATAGGTTTGGCTTATCAAACCTACGAAACAAATTTTACTCCTAATGTAGATATTGGCTGGAGATTAAAAAAGAATGCATGGGGAAATGGTTATGCTACTGAGGGAGCTAAAAGATGTCTTGAATTTGCTTTTAACACACTACATTTAGATAACGTAATTGCTACATGTACTGAGAGAAATTATAAATCGGAACACGTAATGAAAAAAATAGGCATGAAAAAACATGGTTCCTTTAATCACCCACGATTAAAAAAATTTCCAGATTATGAAAGATGCCTTTGCTATGTAATTGCAAAAAATGAATGGGATAACCAATAGAAAAGCTTAAAAACAAACAATATATGTTCGTAATTAAGCTTTAAACTACATCCAACTTTAATCAAATTAATTAAAAAATTAAGAGAATACTTATTTTCGTTTTTTTTTAACGAATTTGGCGTACTTATTTAAAAATGCTACATAAAACACTATCTATTAAAACTTATTTTCTACTTCGGCTGCTGTTAACATTAAATAATGTAAATCGGTATTTTTAACAAAAGGAGGCACTAACTCACTACCAGGACCATACATAGCTAATTCTACATAATCTGCAGAATGATTCATACTAATCCATCCTACCGAAGTATACCCTTTTTGTATTTCAGCTAATACTCTAAATGGTAATTTTTTAGGATTATACAATCCGCTTTCCTGCGGTATATCCTCCTTATAGTAACTTAATAAGTGAGATACATCAGCATCCGATAAACCAACCCCATTTGCATACTGAATACGTTCTTTTAACTGGTTAATTGTGGTGTTCTTATCCACACCATTTAATATCCATTCATTTGTTTGCGTAAACTTTTGAATCCCGTCAAAATGTTCATTCGCCTTAGCTCCATAAATAACTCCCGGATTTGCATTTCCATGATCGGTTGTAATAATTACTAGGGTTTCTCCATCTTCCTCTGCAAAATCAATAGCTTCTTTAACAGCCTCATCAAATGCCACTTGGTCATAAATTAAAGCGGTAATATCATTAGCATGAGCTGCCCAGTCCACTTTACCTCCTTCCACCATTAATACAAATCCCTCTGCTGAACCTTTTAAATTAGTAATAGCTACCGCTATCATTTCTGCAATACTTGGCGTACTATTGGTAAGTTGGCTACTACTATATCTATCTTTAGCATAAGGAAGCCCATTTTCAGCAAATACACCTAACAATCGCTTATCTGAAGGAGCCCCTAACAGTTTTTCTCTATTTTGAGCTACATAATAACCTTGTTGTTCATATACCTCAAACATATTTCTTTTATCCTTTCTGGTATTCGCATCAAAATATTTACTTCCACCCCCTAAAAGCACATCAAGTTTTAAGTCTACATACTTTTCTGCAATACGCTCCTGATCATTTCTTGATTTTTGATTCACACAAAATCCGGCCGGAGTAGCATGCGTAATAGGTACTGTAGTAACGCATCCTGCTTTTTTACCTGCCGCCATAAACTTTTGCCACAAAGGCATGTGTTCTTCTCCATTGGTACTTACATTAATAGATCCGTTAGGAATACGTACACCTCCACCCCATGATGAACTCGCTGCCGCAGAATCTGTTACAATAGAACTAGCAGACGCCATATCCATTAATGCCCTACTAACCTTATTATCTCTATACAGTTGCAACCAATTACTTCCTATACCGGTTTTACGACTTAAGTACATATCAGCCATATTCAACGTTCCGGTACTCATACCATCACTCACCAACATAATAATGTTTTTAGCAGCCTTACTGTTTAACTTTCTATCCTCAAAATTGAACCCCAGCGTCTCTATGGGATTTAACAACATGGCTCCTGCAGTAGAGAGCGTTGCATTCCTAAAGAAATTTCGTCTATTCATTATTTTGTTTTTTTGATTGCAAATCTTGCCACACAAGAAGTAAGTATGTAATTAAAATGCTCTACATCATTTGCATTCAACTTTAAAACACCAGTTACCGTAACTATTTCGTCCGTTTTAAAAAAAGGTTTTGCCAAAAACTGTAATTCTACAGCTGTTTCAGGACCTCCTACACCACAAAAGAAACAGGCCGACATTGGAGTTTTAGATAATATATAAATACTTTCCTCTGGACTAATATTCAAGAAATAGCCTGTAAGGCTTACTCTTTTCCCTTCAAGTAGTTTTACAGATTCTTTAAAATTGGGTGTTAAAAAATAATCCCCATATTCTTCAAAATATTTTTGAGAAAAGGTTACTTCTGCTAAGTCATCCCAAGTAATCATTTTCTGGGCTTGTAACCTAGTTACAGTAAACAAAAGCAAGCAAATTATAAAAATTTTATACTTCATCATTTAACACTTTTGATATTTTCATTTTGGTTATAGGTATAATGGCTATAAATACCGTTACCACAAGAATACCCAATAATAATCCTATTACTTTAACAAAACTTATATATGGAATAAACAACGTAAGATCCTGAAACACCTCAATGTTCAGAACATGGGGTATACAGTATACAATTAGCTGAGATAGTAGTAGCCCAATAATAATAGCTACGCCCGTAATAATAAGTCCTTCGTATAAAATAATTCTAATAAGTTCAGAAATACGGGCACCATAGGTACGTAACAAAGCCAAGTCATAAGCACGCTCTTTCACTAATTTTAAAAAGTTAATACCCAATCCAAGACAAGATAAACCAAGTATTAAATAGGCTATCCAATTAACCGTGGTAACACCTACACCAATAAAGTTAAATAGCTTCTCCATTTCGTACTTTGGTAAAGCCGCCTGCATGTTTGTAGACTCATTAATCTTTCTTGGAAAAGTAAGCAACCCTATAGGCGTTCTAAATTTTACCAGTAACGCTGTTACTTCTTTTGGTTTATCATCATCATGATGTTCTTCATCATGATGTTCATGCATACGCCAAACACTTTCTAAAGGAGTAACCAGTAACTTATCTAACACCTGATTAGTCTTTGTGTAAATTCCTACTATAGTCATTACTTTATTATGCACATGCCCATCTGAAACTAACCCATGGGTACTTTTAAAAGTATCCCCTATATGCAGGTGTTCCTTTTCTGCCAAAACAGCGCCTATTGCTACCTCAAAAGCTTTCTCAGGGGCTCTACCCTCAGCAATGGTAGCATTATATATTTCAGGAAAATCATTGGTAGTCCCAACAATACGGTACCCTAAATAATTATCCCCATAAGATATAGGAATAGCCTTTTTAACTAATTTATTACGGCTAATTTTTAAAGCTTCCTCATAAGGTATATTTCCTGTTGGGCTATCTAAATGTAAAAGGGAAGCCATTACTAATTGTAACGAACTTCCCTTGGCACCGATAACTAAATCAACACCACCCAAATTGTTATTAAATTTATTTTTAAAAGACTCATTTAATTCTTCCACTCCAAGTAACAATGCAATACTTACTCCTAAAAAAAGTACTGTTAAAAGCACATCAAGTGGTTTACTTAAAGTGTTCTTTACACTAATTTTCCAAACATTCATCATAACTTCAATACATTTGAAAATAAAGGCATTACTCTATGGTCGTGCGTAATTACAATAAGATTTGCATGCGTAATAGCAGCTTGATCTAATAACAACTTCATAACTCTATTACAATTTTCATCATCCAAACTCGAAGTAGGTTCATCTGCCAGAATAAGTTTAGGTTTATGTACAATAGCCATAGCAATACCTAGGCGTTGCGATTGCCCCACGCTTAATTCATTTACCTTTTTATGCTTACAATTATCTAAATCTAATTGTAGCAAAACATCATTAATAACCTTCATATCTTCAGGTTTACGATTAAAAAATAAACGCGCCTGTAAATTTTCAACCACCGTTAATGACCGCAAAGCTCTATTCTTCTGAAAAACCAATCCAATAGCACTCCCTCTAAAGGCATCTAATTTTGTGGAAGAAAGTGTTTCTATTTGTATTTCGTCTATTTTTATAGACCCTGAAGTGGGAGTAAGCAACCCTGCAAATAAATGTAGCAGGGTTGTTTTCCCGATTCCTGATTTACCTAGAATCAATAAACCATCCTTATGTTTTAGGGTAATATCAGGAAATGTTAATAGCTCATCATTCTTACTGTACTGATATGTAAGATTCTGTGTTTCTATCATATTATGGTGGGGAACTATATTTTGAATTCCTATTAATTATATGTTGCTATAGGCCATTGATCATTCTCAAAAAGACCTCCGTTCTCAAACATTTTCACCTCTAAGTCGGTTATCAAGCATTCTTTAAGCTTTTTCATGATCTTTTCTTTATTAAGGTACTGACCAATAAAAACCAATTCGATCTTTCGGTCTCCAAAGACAGGGTCCCAATTTTTTTCTATAAACTCCTTATTTTCTAAAAAAGGCGCATAATTAATCCTTCTGCTAAATGGCATAGAAGCCCACCATACTCCGGCACTATCTGCCTTACACGAACCACCAGCCGAACTCCAAACCAATGCTTGATCAGGCCTTGAAGCTAACCAAAACAACCCTTTGCTCCTGATGATATTTCTAGGAAATTCCTGGTTTATAAAATCCATAAAACGTTCAGGGTGAAAGGGTCGCCTACTGAGAAAAACAAATGATCCGATACCATATTCCTCGGTTTCAGGGATATGTTCCTCTTCCAATTCTTTAATCCACCCGGCAGACCTTTCTGCTTTTTCATAATCGAACAAGCCCGTATTTACAATACTATTAACAGGTACATTTCCATTTGTAGCAGGAACAATGATAGCCTCCGGGTTTAATTTTTGAATAATAGCATACAACTCTTTTAGTTGCTCTTCAGAAACTAAATCTACCTTATTTAATATTATTACATTCGCAAACTCAACCTGATCTGTCAATAGATTCACAATAGTTCTGCCATCTCCTGGTATATCTGTTAAATCACGAGTTGTTAAATAATCAGGACTCGAAAAGTCTTTTAAGAAATTAAAAGCATCTACCACAGTAACCATGGTATCTATATAACTAAACTTACTCAAATCTATAGTTCCATCCTCACTTTCAAAAGTAAACGTTTGTGCCACCGGTATAGGTTCAGCAATACCAGTACCTTCAATAAGCAAATAATCAAAACGATCTTGCTTTGCCAGCTTTTCTACCTCCACCATTAAATCTTCTCTTAGTGTACAACAGATGCAACCATTACTCATTTCTACAAGTTTCTCCTCTGTTCGGGAAAGTGTGTGTTCATTTTCAACCAACTGAGAATCTATATTAACTTCGCTCATATCATTTACAATAACAGCTACTTTAAGTCCTTGTTTATTATGAAGTATATGATTTAATAAAGTTGTTTTTCCTGCTCCTAAAAATCCACTTAAAACAGTTACCGGAAGCTTCTTGTTTTGCATATAGGTATTGTATTTACAAATTACACATTAAAATGTTGTATATTTACTGCAACACTGTTGCAAATGTAAAGCTTATCTATTAATGCAACATAGTTGCGTTTATAAAAAAATGTTAAAAAAATGCGAAACACCGTAGCTAAACAAGAAATTGAGCAGTTAATTACTACCTCAGAAGTTGCCTTATCTCCATCAGAGGTAGAGACACAACTTGACGGTTTGTGCAATAGAGTTACTGTATACAGAGTTTTAGAACGTCTTGAAAAAGAAGGCATTATTCATAAATTTACGAATGTAAATGGCGTCTTAAAATATGCCAGCTGTCATAACTGCTCTACCCAGAATAAACATCATCACAATCACGCCCACTTCAATTGTGTAAAATGTGGTGATGTAACATGCTTAGAAAATGTAGAACCCTCCTTTAATCTTCCTAAAGGGTACAAAGTAGCGGAAGTAAATTTTACCTTATCGGGTGTATGCCCTAAATGTAAATAATACATTAGCATTCTTAAATCTCCTGAGCTTACCTACAAGGTATTAGAAATAATTATGTAATACTTTACAAATGTTTGCCGTTTAATCCTTTGTGATAACAGTATAAAAATACGCCTACTATTACCTTGTAGTTTCTATACTATTTATTTATCTTTATATACAATAAATAAACAAACAACTATGAGAAATATATTACTGCTTACAGTGCTGTATATTATATATATACAACCCATAAATGCACAAACTAAATTTAAGAACGGTTATATTATTAAAACAAATGGCGAAAAAGTTAATTGCCTAATTAAGAATAACGACTGGAATTTTAATCCTACTACCTTTAAATATAAACTTTCTGAAAACTCCGAAACTCTAACTGGAGACCTACAAGCTATTCAAGAATTTGCAGATGATGCAAACACATTTAAATATATAAAAGCAACCGTTAACATTGACCACTCCAGTGACATTATTGCCTCATATAGTAAACAAAGAAATCCGGAATTTAAATCTGAAACTGTTTTTTTAAAAGAATTATTATCTGGTAAAGTCAATCTATATGTATTCAAACAAGCAGATAAAACAAGATACTTTTACAAATTTAGCAACTCGTCGGAAGCTCCTATAGCCTTGGTATTCAAAAATTTTATGACAACCACTTTAAAAGCTTCTAAAAATGAATATTTTAAACAACAAATTATAAATACACTCAAATGTCCTGACTTAACTAAAGATTATATAAAAACCATATCGTACCATAAATCTGATTTAATAAAAGTATATACTACTTATAATAATTGTGGACTATCTAAAGATGATAAAGTAAAAAATAAAACAACAAAGACATCTAATAAATGGCAAATTAATACAAGAATTAAACTGGGTGCTAATTTTGCAGGGCCATCCCTATCAACTAAAGATTATTCATATTACAGTGCCTCATTCGACACTAAAGCTACTCTAAGAGGTGGTATAGAATTAGAGTTCATACTTCCTTTCAATAACAATAAATGGGCTATCTTTTTAGAACCTTCTTATCAAGGCTATAAGGAGGAAACTACTAAAACAACGACCTATTATGATATTAATTATTCGTTAGATTACGCATCTATAGAAGTACCAATAGGACTACGTCATTACTTCTTCATAAATGACAACAACTCTATTTTTATTGATGCTTGTTATTACCCTTTTGACTTTATGCTAAAAAACGACTTCTATATGTCTACTAGAACTGCCTATAATGAACTAAAAACCAATCAGAATTTTGGCATAGGTATAGGCTATAGACATGATAAACTAAGTATTCAATTAAGACAAAACACTACAAGGAACCTATTATCTAATTATATCAATTGGACGGCAGACTATAAAACAACATCTTTAATTTTAGGATATACGATATTTTAACACAACTAAAAAGGGCTTGTATTTATATACAAGCCCTTTTAAAATATACGTTGGAATATTTATTATCCTAATTGTTTTTCCATACGCTTACGCTCGTTTTCATCTAAATAGATTTTACGTAAACGCATTGTTTTAGGAGTTACCTCTACATATTCATCTTTCTGAATATATTCTAAAGCTTCCTCTAAAGAGAATTTAATTGGTGGAGCTAATTTTACCTTATCATCAGCACCAGCAGAACGTACGTTCGAAAGTTTTTTCGTTTTCGTAACATTCACAACCATATCATCACTACGAGAATTTTCTCCAATTACCTGACCTGTGTAGATATCTTCACCAGGATGAATGAAGAACTTACCTCTATCTTGTAATTTATCTAATGAATAAGGAATTGCAGTTCCTTTTTCCATAGAAATTAAAGAACCGTTATTTCTCCCTGGAATTTCACCTTTATACGGTTGATACTCTAAGAAACGGTGATTCATAATAGCCTCACCAGCCGTAGCAGTAAGCAATTGGTTACGCAATCCAATAATTCCACGAGAAGGAATATTAAATCTCACAATCATACGCTCACCTTTAGGCTCCATACTAAGCATTTCACCTTTACGAGTTGTAACCATTTCTACTGCTTTACCAGAAACATTTTCAGGTAAGTCAATAGTTAATTCCTCTACAGGTTCACACTTCACACCATCAACCTCTTTAATAATTACTTGAGGCTGCCCAATTTGAAGCTCGTACCCTTCTCTACGCATAGTTTCTATAAGTACCGATAAGTGTAATACACCTCTACCAAATACCATAAATTTATCTGCGCTATCTGTTTCCATTACACGTAATGCCAAGTTCTTTTCTAACTCCTTAGCCAATCTGTCTTTAATGTGACGAGACGTAACAAACTTACCATCTTTACCAAAGAAAGGAGAGTCATTAATTGTAAACAACATACTCATAGTTGGTTCATCAATAGCAATGGTAGGTAGTGCTTCTGGGTTTTCAAAATCAGCTATAGTATCACCAATTTCGAAACCATCTAAACCAGCAATAGCACAAATATCCCCTGCCTGAATTTCATCTACCTTCATACGGCCTAAACCATCAAATACATGTAATTCTTTAATTCTTGATTTTGCTATAGCCCCATCTCTCTTTACTAAGGAGATGTTCATTCCAGATTGTAATGTACCTCTTTGCAATCTACCAATAGCAATACGACCTGTAAATGAAGAATAATCTAATGATGTAATTAACATCTGAGTAGCACCTTCCTCTACTTTTGGAGAAGGAATATGTTCTACTACCATATCTAACAATGGTTCAATGTTAGTTGTTTCATTTTGCCAGTCATCAGACATCCAGTTGTTTTTAGCAGAACCATAAACGGTTGGAAAGTCTAACTGCCACTCTTCAGCTCCTAATTCAAACATTAAATCAAAAACCGCTTCATGTACTTCGTCGGGAGTACAATTTTCTTTATCTACCTTGTTCACAACAACACAAGGCTTCAACTTCATTTCAATAGCTTTCTGCAACACAAAACGAGTTTGTGGCATTGGCCCTTCAAATGCATCAACCAATAACAACACACCGTCTGCCATGTTTAATACACGTTCTACCTCACCTCCAAAATCGGCGTGGCCAGGAGTATCGATAATATTAATTTTTGTTCCCTTATAATTAACCGATACGTTTTTAGAAAGAATGGTAATTCCACGTTCTCTCTCAAGATCATTGTTATCAAGAATCAGTTCTCCTGTTTCCTGATTGTCTCTAAACAATTCACAGTGATGCAAAATCTTGTCAACCAATGTGGTTTTACCGTGGTCAACGTGTGCAATAATGGCAATATTTTTAATGGGTGTCATTAAGTAATGTATTTAAGGGCGCAAATTTAGTTTTATTTTTTTAACTTATAAAGCATTATCCCAACCATTTATGAAATTAATTAAAAAACTTAACCAATTAATAATTAAATAATTACAAAACCATATCTTTCCAAATGGTATTTCATATTCTAATTAGCAGCATTCGCGCGGTAATACAGATAGAAATATTGTATCTTTGCATCACTTTTTAAGAAGATATTTTTTTATGGATTTAAATGCAATTCCAAAACTTAAGAATCTGGAAAGCAACAACTTCTTTCTTTTAGCCGGTCCCTGCGCCATTGAAGGAGAAGACATGGCTTTACGTATAGCCGAAAAAGTGATTGCTATTACAGACAAGTTAAGTATTCCTTACATTTTTAAAGGCAGTTTTAAAAAGGCCAACCGTAGCCGCATTGATTCCTTCACAGGCATTGGCGATGAAAAGGCCTTAAAAATACTTAAAAAAGTTTCTGAAACTTTTAATGTTCCTACCGTTACAGATATACATGAGATTAGCGATGCTGAGATGGCTGCAGCTTATGTAGATGTGTTACAAATACCTGCATTCTTGGTACGTCAAACCGATTTGGTAGTTGCCGCTGCAAATACGGGTAAGGTAGTAAACTTAAAGAAAGGACAATTTATGAGTCCTGAAAGCATGAAACACGCAGTTACTAAAGTGTTAGATTGTAAGAACCAACAGGTAATGATTACTGATAGAGGAACTATGTTTGGCTACCAAGACATGATTGTAGATTTTAGAGGTATACCTACCATGAAACAATTTGCTCCTACTGTTTTAGATGTAACGCATAGCTTACAACAACCAAACCAAACAAGCGGAGTAACAGGAGGACGTCCTGATATGATTGAAACTATTGCACGTGCAGGTATTGCAACTGGTGTAGATGGTTTATTTATGGAAACACATTTTGATCCAGCAAATGCTAAAAGTGACGGAGCAAATATGTTACACCTAGATTACTTAGAAAAAGTTTTAACAAACTTAACAGCTATCAGACAAACAATTAACAATTTAGATTAATACCCCCAATAATGCAAAAAAAGCTTTTAGCTATATGCTGTCTTAGCATGGCAGTTTTAACAAGTTTTGCTCAGGAAGAGGAAACAGTAGAAAAATACACCAGTCATAATAAAGGCAAGTTCTTTGTTCTTTTTGGTGGTAATACTGCCAATTATACCGATTCTGATATACACTTTACAGGAAACGGTTACGATTTTACGGTATATGATGCCAGTGCTCATGATAAACCAAGAGGATGGAGTATAGATTACATAAATCCTTCAAGAATGACTATTCCACAAACTAATTTTGAATTAGGTTATTTTATTTCTGATCACTACAACATTGCATTTAAGGTAGATCACATGAAATATGTGATGACACAATATCAAAAAGCAACCGTTAGTGGTGGTATTAATTTACCCGATTCAGAACCAGGTTCTCAATACAACGGAGTATATGCAAGTGAGGATGTTTTTATGACTGAAGATTTCTTAATGTTTGAACATACTGACGGATTAAACTACATACACCTTGGCTTTTCAAGATTTGATGATTTAACACACCTTATTTCATCTACTATTAATACAGATGTTTTCCAAATAAATCTAACGGAAGGTGTTGGTGCTGGTATTTTGTTCCCTAAAACAAATGCTACTTTACTAGGCAAAGAACGTCATGATGATTTTCATGTTTCAGGATACGGTCTATCTGCTGATATAGGTTTAAACCTAACCCTCTTTAAGCACTTCTTTGTAAAAGGCTCTTTAAAACAAGGTTATATTAATATGCCTAATATCAGAACAACCAATGACCCTTCTGATAAAGCATCTCAACACTTTATATTTTTTGAAAGACTTATATCGTTTGGTGTTATCTTTAAAATATAAACTATTTAACATATTCTTATAATAGAAAAGGCTTTATCAATTTGATAAAGCCTTTTCTATTATAATTTATTACTTAATAAACTACCCTTCCATTGCCTGACTAACAGCAGCAGAAATACGCTTATAAGTACCATTAACAAGCTTTTCTCTAATTGCTTCAAAAGCTGTTAAGGTTTCTTCTATATCACTAGCATTATGAGATGATGTTGGTATCATACGTAATAAAATAATTCCCTTAGGAATTACCGGGTATACCACAATAGATAAAAATACACCATAATTCTCACGTAGATCGTTTACCATAGCCATTGCTTCAGGAATACTTCCTTCAAGGTACACTGGTGTAACACATGTATTAGTATCACCAATATTAAATCCACGTTCTTTTAAACCGTTTTGTAAGCCATTTACATTTTCCCAAAGCCTTTCTTTAAGCTCTGGCATTGTTTTAAGCATATTAAGGCGCTTTAAAGCACCTTTAGTATAAATCATTGGTAATGACTTAGCGAACATCTGAGAACGAAGATTATACTTAAGATAATCAATAGTATCTTGATCTGCAGCTACAAAAGCACCTATACTTGCCATAGACTTTGCGAAGGTAGAAAAATATACATCGATACCGTCCTGACAACCTTGCTCTTCACCTGCTCCTGCACCAGTAGCACCTAATGTACCAAATCCGTGCGCATCATCTACTAGAACTCTAAAATTATACTTTTCTTTTAAAGCTATAATTTCTTTTAACTTACCCTGCTGACCACGCATTCCAAAAACTCCTTCAGTAATTACTAAAATACCTCCGTTAGTTTCATCTGCTATTCTAGTAGCACGTTGTAAGTTTTTCTCTAAACTTTCAATATCGTTATGCTGATACGTAAAACGCTTACCATGGTGTAAACGTACGCCATCGATAATACAAGCGTGTGCATCTACATCATAAACAATTACATCATTTTTAGTTACCAAAGCATCAATAATAGACACCATACCCTGATATCCAAAATTAAGTACATAAGCAGCTTCTTTTTTAACAAACTCAGCAAGTTCATTCTGTAATTGCTCATGAATTGTTGTATGGCCACTCATCATTCTAGCTCCCATAGGATATGCTGCTCCATACTCTTGAGCTACCTCTGCATCTACCTTTCTAACTTCAGGATGGTTAGCCAAACCTAAGTAATCATTAATACTCCAGTTTAAAATATCTTTTCCTCTAAATTTCATTCTTGGACTAAGCTCACCTTCCAATTTTGGAAATACATAGTATCCTTCGGCATGCTTTGCCCACTTACCTAGAGGCCCTTTGTTCTGCTGTATTCTCTCGAATAAATCTTTTACCATTTTATGAAGCAATTGTATTTGAAATCAGGCAAAAGTAATTATTTTTAGTTAGCATTCATAATAATTTATTTCGCATTTTACAAGGCTCAAGTTCCCATATACTGCAGAAAAAACAGATATTTAGCAACTTTCCTCATGTACTTCTACCTAAATTTATTAATTATCAATAAGTTGAAAGTATTTTAACAAAGTAAGAAAGCAACCCTTAAAAGGCTGCTTTCTTTACTATATTTCATTAAAAAAATACTTATTTTATGTATTCTATTTTTTGCTCTTCCTCAACATTTTTACTATCGAAGAAACCTTGATCACTCATCCACTTATCACTGTATACTTTACTCATATATCTTGACCCGTGGTCTGGGAAAATTGCAATAACTATACTATTTTCATCAAATTCTCCTTCTTCAGAAAGTTGTTTTATAGCTTGCATTGCTGCACCTGAAGTATACCCAACAAATAATCCTTCCGTTTTAGAGATTTCTCTAGCAGTATGTGCACTTTCTTCATCTGTAACTTTCACAAAGTGATCAATTACATCAAAATCGGTTGCTGTAGGAATTAAGTTTTTACCTAATCCTTCTATTCGGTAAGGATATATTTCGTTAGAATCAAACTCTCTTGTTTCGTGGTATTTTTTAAGAACTGATCCGTAAGCATCAACCCCTATAATTTTAACATTTGGGTTTTGTTCTTTTAAATACTTAGCTGTACCTGAAATTGTACCTCCCGTACCACTACAAGCTATTAAGTGAGTGATTTGTCCTTTTGTTTGTTCCCAAATTTCAGGACCAGTACTACGGTAATGAGCCTCTAAATTAAGATCGTTAAAATATTGATTAATATATATTGATCCTTTTACCTCTTCATGTAGTCTTTTTGCAACTTCATAATATGATCTTGGATCATCGGCACTTACGTTAGCAGGGCATACATATACCTTTGCTCCCATAGCCCTCAACATATCAATTTTATCAGGAGATGATTTTGAGCTTACTGCAAGAATACAGTCATAACCTTTAATCATACTCACCATTGCAATACTAAACCCTGTATTACCAGAGGTAGTCTCAATAATTGTGTCTCCAGGCTTAAGAATACCTTTTCTTTCAGCATCCTCAATAATATGAAGTGCAATTCTGTCTTTAGAAGAGTGCCCCGGATTAAACGCCTCTACTTTAGCGTAAAAATTACCTTGAACATTTGAAGTGATTTTATTCAATTTAATCAGGGGGGTATTGCCTACAAGCTCTAATACGTTGTTATAAGCATCTATCTTATGTTCCATATTGTTATTGTTAGGGTAATGGTTCTTTATTCTATTACTTTTAAAACCACAAAACCATACAAATGTAACTTATTTTTTTTAATTATTGTTCTATACCTTCTAAATCTAATAAAAAAGCATATTCCTCAGCTACTTCCTTTAACGACTCAAATCGTCCGGATGCCCCACCATGTCCCGTTTTCATATTAGTTCTTAAGAGTAATAAATGCGTATCTTGTTTTAGCTCACGCAATTTGGCGACCCATTTAGCAGGTTCCCAATATTGCACCTGAGAATCGTGATAACCAGTTGTTACCAACATATTTGGATAGGATTGAGCTTCTACATTATCATACGGTGAATAACTCTTAATATATGTATAATATTCTTCTTCTTTTGGATTCCCCCATTCATCAAATTCTCCTGTTGTTAAAGGTATGGTTTCATCTAACATAGTAGATACAACATCTACAAACGGTACTGCCGCAATTACCCCTTTAAACAATTCTGGAGCCATATTTATAACCGCTCCCATAAGCAAACCTCCGGCAGAACCTCCCATAGCATATAAATGGTTAGCCGATGTATAATTAACTTTTATCAAATGTTTGGCACAATCAATAAAATCGGTAAATGTATTTTTCTTTTTTAACAATTTACCATTTTCATACCATTGTCTTCCAAGATACTCTCCTCCTCTAATATGTGCAATTACATATACAAAACCTCTATCTAATAAACTTAGTCGTACCGTTGAGAAATAAGGGTCTATAGTTGATCCATACGAGCCATAACCATATAAAAGCAAGGGCGTATTTTCATTAATCTCTGTATCTTTTCTGTAAACTATAGACATTGGTACCTCAGCTCCATCTGCTGCGGGTGCCCAAAGACGTTCAGATGCATAATTATTTTTATCAAACTTTCCCCCTAAAACTTCTTGTTCCTTTAATACAGTTTTCTCCTTGCTTACCATATTAAAATCAATAAGAGAACTAGGAGTACTTAAAGCGTTATATGCAAAACGAAGTATCTCAGTATCAAACTCAACATTGGTTGTTGTATAAGCAGTATATGTTTCGTTATCAAATGGCAAATAATAATCTTCAGTGCCATCCCAACGTTTTATCCATATCATATTAAGACCATTAGTTCGCTCACTTACAACCAAAAAGTTTTTAAAAATATCTATATCTTCTAATAAGGTTTCCGTTCTATGCGGTAACACCGTCTTCCAATTTTCTTTAGTTGTTGCTGTTTCATGTGTTTTCATTAATTTAAAATTACTAGCATCATCGGCATTGGTAATCACATAAAACGAATCTTCGAAGTGCGCTATACTGTACTCTATTCCTCTTATTCGTGGTTGAAAAATTTGAAATTCTGCTTCTGGAGTATCTGCATTTAAAAAGCGATATTCAGAAGTTAATGTACTAGCAGACCCTATTATAATGTACTTTCTTGACTTTGATTTATAAACAAACGTATAGAAGGTTTCGTCTTCTTCTTTATAAATTAAATCTGCTAAGGTTGGATCTCCTCCTAATACGTATTTATAAATACGATCTGAACGTAATGTTTGATCATCTTTACGGGTAAAAAACAATGTTTTATTGTCATTAGCCCATGTACTTCCTCCCGTTGTATTTACAATTTCATAAGGTAAAATCTCACCTGTTTCTAGATTCTTAATACGAATGGTATAAATTCTTCTACTAACCGTATCTACTCCATATGCTACATACTTATTATCTGGACTAATATTAATACCAGAAAGTTTAAAATAACTATGGCCTTTAGCCATTTCATTACAATCAAACAACAATTCTTCAGGTGCATCTAGAGCTTCCTTCTTTCTAGTGTATATAGGATAATCTTTTCCTTCTTCATATTTGGTAATGTACCAATAACCATTATACTTATAAGGTACAGATTCGTCTTGCTCTTTAATTCTACCCTTCATTTCCTCAAAAAGACTTTTTTGAAAGCCTTTCGTATGAGCCATTACAGTATCTGTATAATCGTTTTCTGCATTTAGATAATCTACAACATCTTTCGTTTGCTCATCTAGATTTTCTGCTGCTTTTTGTTCATCTGAAAGTCGCATCCAGAAATAATCATCAACTCTTTTATCATTATGCATTTCAAGAATTTCAGGAATTCTTTTAGCGGAAGGAGCTTTTAAAGCCATACTCTATTTTTAATTTTGATAGGCAAAAATAAAACTTTCTAAATAGTTTATTGGGTAACCATAGAATTACCTTTTAAGTTATTTATTCTTTGGGCAAAAAATAATCAGAAATCACTAAAAAGTATGTATGAAACTTAGCTATTTCTTTCTCCTTATTTTCGGGATATAAAACCTCAGCTGTTTTAAATTCTTCGTTAGGCGTTTTGTAATCAATAACAATTTTACGCAATTCATAATCTACTGAAAGCTTTATAAAAGCATCCCAGGAAACAAGCGTATCGCTACATAGAATTCCCTTATAAGTAAATTGCATCTCATTTTTATCAATAGCTAAATCATTCAAATAATTATTCAGCTTTACAATAAGTTTAGCCTTTAAATAATCTTCCAAACTAATCGCAACTCTAAAACCTATATCCTTTTTTCGAGTGCTTTCTGGTATCATTAATGCCTTATTTAAATACATGTCCCTTTTAGGAGAAAGGTAACTTCCGCCAACAACCATATGCAATTCTTCATTTATTTCAGGCTCTTCAGCATCGGTATTATAAAACCAACCATCAGCCCATTCCCATACATTGCCAAGCATATTATAAATACCAATTTTATTAGGCTCTTTACAAGTAACACAAAGCTGTATATTGGTAGCACTACTATTCTTAAAAACGGCTAACTTCTTTATATTATTTGGTATTGAATCAAAATTTATCGGATCTACAAAACCTCCATTATTTGCAGCATAAACCCATTCCTCTTGGTGTGGTAATCGTACTTTAATTTGTAAACTATCACTTAACCAAGTACAATAATCTAAGGCATCCTTATAGTTGATATTAACCATTGGCTTTGTATCATCAGTCCAACCCCATTTGGGAGGCTCGGGCATACTTTTTTCTGTTTTAGAACAAAACATCTTATAATCACCAACAGTTACACATGTTTTACTGATATAAAAATCTTTTAATTCATTCACCAAATATTCTGGAATAGAATCTCCTTCATCTTCAAATAAACCAGCACCAAATACCGGAATGGTATCATTACTCCCTTTTACAAAAACAAACTGATCTTCTAGAGCACTTAATTGGGCAGTACTTTTAATTGTTACCAACCCTAAAAATACGGCTATGATTATTCTAAACATGTATTTTATTTTAAAGACAATTTTAATTACATTTAAAAAACAGGCTAAACTAACCTATTTAATGGTTTCTTATAAATTGTTATGAGACATTTTTTATTTAATGACACTAAATATGGTTTTAAACTAGATATGGATTTACATCGTTTTGAGAATAATCCGCATCTTGATTTTGAACCTAATATACACACCATCGACTTTTTTGAAATAATGATATTTAAAAATGGTAATGTCAATTTTCATACCAATGGTTTTACGGTGCCTATAAAAAACGGAACTGTATTATTTGCTTCACCTAATCAAATAAAAAAATGTCCTATTGAAAACAATACAGCAAAGGGTTTTCATTTACTATTTAAGAGTGCATTTTTAGAGCAATTTTTTGAAGATAAAATGTTTGTCTATAGACTCTTCTACTTTTACAATTTAATGCTCCCTCCTACAATCAACTTATCTCAAAAAGAGTATAATTTGTTAGAAGTTTGTCTTACCGAAATGGAATTAGAAATACAAAACCCGAAACCAGATAGTACTGAGGTCATAAGGTCACTCCTCTTTTTTATTTTAATAAAACTCAACCGCATTTTTAAAACAACTTACCATGTAAAAGAAAACTTTAAAAAGAACGAGATATTAATTGAGTATAAAAAAAACATTGAAAAGCACATTAACACCCCTAAAAACGTAAGTGATTATGCTTCCATCTTAGGGTTGTCTCCTGCTTCATTTCAAAAAAAGATAAAAGAAATTACAGGGCGTTCTGCTCTTGAACTTCTAAATCAACGAAAACTACAGGAAATAAAAACAAGACTTTTGTTTAGTGACAAAACAGTTGCAGAAATAGCCTTTGATCTAAATTTTAGCGACCCTAATAATTTAACTCGATTTTTTAAAAGATTAGAAGGCATCTCTCCATCTCTTTATAGATCGCAACAATCAAACTGATAGGAATACGACGATTTTTGATAGGTCTTAGAAATACACTTTCGTTTACATTTGACCAAAAATAAATCATATGAAAATACGCTTTATAGTATTGTATTGTTTTACATGTAGTGTAACTCAATTATTGGCGCAGTCAACAACAATTTCTTTTAATAAAGAAAAATGGAACACGAAAACAAGTACCGAAGCTAACTTTGCAAAATTTAAAGATCGTGAAGCATTACAACTTAACGGATCCTTATTTTTAAATAATTTTATGTTAGAACAGGGGGAAATTTCAGTAGATATATTTTGCGACTCCAATAGATCTTTTGCCGGACTAATTTTTCATGATTCTGGAGATAACAGTGAGGAAGTTTACTTGCGCAAACATAAATCATCTCAAGCCGATGCTATTCAATACACTCCTATTTTTAATAACGAAAGTAATTGGCAGTTGTATCCACAATTACAATCATTCTATACATTTATACCAAACCAGTGGAATACACTTACTATTGCTTTTAACGCTAAAAAAGCTTTGGTATTAATTAACAATGAGGTAACTCTTGAAATTCCTGTTTTAAAAACAGATAACACAACCGGAAAAATAGGATTATGGGCATTAAAGCCAGGATGGTTTTCAAATTTTAAAGTGGAACCGCTAAAGCATGATTTATCGGCAATAAAGGAGCCCTCTGAAGTGTATACTTTACCTCTTATTACAGAATGGGAACTTTCTAAAAGTACCTCAATAGATTCACTTTCTGAGTATATATCAAAAACGCCGAATAATATAAAAACGATAACAGCACCTACAGAGCCAAATGGATTACTGCCGATATCAAAATATATTAAGAAAACAAGCAACAGAAATTTTGAATATAATACGGAAGAATTTACCATTGCAACCAAAACTATTCATAGTAATAGCAAAAAAGAGGTGCGATTTATGTTTGACTATAGCGACCGATGTATTGTAGTTTTAAACGGGAAAAAACTTTTTATAGGAGATAACAGTTTCAAAGTTAAAGGAGTACAATATATGGGACATTTAAATAAAAAAAGTAATACTTTACTACTTTCATTACAAAAAGGAAATAACCTTCTGCAAGTTTTTGTTATTGAAAAAGCTAACGGATGGGGCCTCATTGGAAGTTTAGAAGATATAAATTAGTACCAAGTTTAAGAAAAAGAAGGTCTAAAAAGGTATGTTAAC
>NZ_BRVP01000022.1 GCF_027924145.1 Neptunitalea chrysea
TAAAGTTTCCTTGTATCATTACTTTATCTATAAGTTGCTCACCAAACGAATACGGCAAGTAATAAAATGAAGGTACAGGTTTAGTAATCATTACATTTGCTTTTTTACCCTTTGTAATACTACCATACTCCCTTGATAAATTCATTGCATAAGCACCATTTATAGTAGCCGCATTAATGGCCTCTTCGGGTGTTATTTTCATCTTTATGCATGCAGTAGCTACCACAAAATTCATATTTCCACTTGGCGTAGTCCCCGGATTATAATCTGAAGCCAACGCCAATGGTAATCCATTATCAATTAACTTACGAGCTGGTGTATACGGTATGCTTATAAAATAAGAACAACTTGGCAATGCTACCGGCATAGTACCCGAACCTTTTAATACCTCAACATCTGCATCATTCAATACCTCTAAATGATCTACCGATAATGCCTTGCAATCAACAGCCATCTCAATTCCATTAATCATAGTAAATTGATTCACATGAATCTTAGGCACTAAACCATATTGCTTTGCCGCTTCTACTATCTTACGGGTTTGTGCTACCGAAAAATAACCTGTTTCACAAAAGGCATCTACAAATTCGGCTAAATTTTCGGCTGCTACTTTAGGCAACATTTCATTAATTAACACATCAATATATCCTTCATGATTATTTTTATATTCAGCCGGAAAAGCATGAGCTCCTAAAAAAGTAGCCTTTATAGGTAAGGAGAACTCTTCTTTCAGGCGCTTTATAACCCTAAGCATTTTAAGTTCTGCCTCGGTAGTTAATCCGTATCCCGATTTTATTTCAACACCACCAGTTCCCATTTTCATAACCTCCATCAAGCGTAATTTAGACTGCTCATACAAATCATCCTCTGAGGTTTCTTGTAGCTTTTTAGCAGAGTTTAAAATACCTCCTCCTCTATTAGCTATTTCTTCATAACTCAATCCATTAATTCGGTCCACAAACTCCAACTCTCTATTCCCGGCGTACACAATATGAGTATGGCTATCATACCAAGTAGGTAATACAATTTTACCGGCACAATCTTCAATAGTATCCGCCTCTATAAAGGGCAAATCGCTCATTTCCCCAAAATCCTTAATTTCATCACCTTCAATCAGTAAGTAAGCATTTTTAATAGATGGTAAAATCTTCATATCAGCTCCTGCTACAAATGCTATATCTGAATCTCTAACCTGAAGTAACTCTTGTATATTTACAAATAAAGTAGTCATAATTTAGTATTTTTTATAAGACAAAAGGCTGTCTATAGACAGCCTTTTAAAATATATTTTCACAAAAAACATTACGAATGTAATGCTCTGTTATCTGTTGCAGCCAATGCAGCTTCCTTAACCGCCTCTGCGTACGTAGGGTGCGCATGGCTCATTCTAGAAATATCCTCTGCAGATGCTCTAAACTCCATAGCCGTAACTGCCTCAGCAATTAAATCGGCTACACGCGCTCCAATCATATGCACTCCTAATACCTCATCGGTAGCTTCATCAGCAAGTACCTTAATAAATCCGTCGATATCCGTACTTGCTCTAGATCTACCTAAAGCTCTCATAGGAAACTGACCTGATTTATATTTTACACCAGCCTCTTTTAATTGCTCCTCTGTTTTACCAACAGCAGCAACTTCTGGCCAAGTATAAACAACTCCAGGAATTAAGTTATAATCAATATGTGGTTTTTGACCCGCTAATATCTCTGCAACCATTACTCCTTCTTCTTCCGCTTTATGCGCTAGCATAGCACCTTTAACTACATCTCCAATAGCATAAATATTAGAAACAGATGTTTGTAAATGATCGTTTGTTTCTATTTGCCCTCTTTCTGTAAGCTTAACACCAGCAGCTTCTGCATTTAAACCATCTGTGTACGGACGTCTACCTACCGATACTAAACAGTAATCCCCTTCAAAAACAACTTCATTTCCTTTTTTATCATCTGCTTTCACAGTAACGGTATCACCCTCTCTGGTAACATCTTTTACTTTATGAGATGTATAAAATTTAAAGCCTTGTTTTTTAAGCACCTTAGTAAGCTCTTTAGACAGCGCACCATCCATACCCGGAATAATTCTATCCATAAACTCAACTACAGATACCTTTGCTCCTAAACGGCTATACACCTGTCCTAATTCAAGACCAATAACTCCCCCACCAATAATTACTAAGTGCTTCGGTATTTCTTTAAGCTTTAATGCCTCTGTAGAAGTAATTACACGCTCTTTATCTACTGAAATAAATGGTAAAGACGAAGGCTTAGAACCTGTAGCAATAATGGTATTTTTTGCCTCAATAGTTTCTGTTTCACCTTCTGCTTTCGCTATACTAATATGTGTAGCGTCTTCAAAACTACCTACTCCGCGAAAAACATCAATTTTATTCTTATCCATTAAAAAATCGATTCCCTTAGTTGTCTGATCAACAACTCCTTGTTTACGGGCAATCATTTTTTCAAGGTTCGCTTTTACCTCACCAGAAATTTCAATTCCGTGTTCTTCAAAATGCTTAATGGCATCATGATAATGGTGCGTAGAATCTAACAACGCTTTAGATGGGATACACCCAACATTTAAACATGTTCCACCAAGGGTAGCATACTTTTCTATTATTGCAGTTTTCATTCCCAGCTGAGCGCAACGAATTGCTGCTACATAACCACCGGGACCCGAGCCTATAACGGCTACATCATATTGAGTCATAATACGTTTTATTTGAAGTCTAATTTTTAACCAATCATAACAAATGTACAAATGTTTTAAAACTTATTGCAATTCCTTTCATAGGTTTCTGCTAAAAAGTTGTAGATATTACAATATTAAATTGATAACATTAGTTTTCTTCCAAAGAATCTGTTCTATATAGGTATAATACCTCTTTATTTTTAAAATTTGCATAGGCATTCACCAAGCTACTTGCTGCCTGTTGTTGAATACGTTGTGCATCTAATAACTCGGTTAATCCTGACAGTCCTGCCGCATAATTATCGGTATTCACTTCTAAATTTTCTGTAGCTTGTTGGTTATTAATTTCTGCAAAATGAATTTGCTCATACGCATTGGTAACGTTATACCAACTTTGCATAATAGCCAATTGTAACTTATCTTTTACATCATCCAAATTATTTTTAGCAATAGCAACATCCAATTTTTTCTGTTTTACTTTTTGTCTTCCGGCTCCCCACCAATCAGAAATAGGAATGGTTAATGTTCCCATAGCTACTGGTACAACCCGACTGTTGAACGTATTGTTAAAACTACCTAACTGGGTACCTGCCATACCTACTGTAAATGTAGGTAACAGGTCGGCTTTACTAAGTTTAGTTTGTAATTCTTTAGCAGTTACCGATTTTTCCATCAACTTATAATTACTATTAGAAGTTACCACAGTATCTACTGTCATATAAGTCAATTCAGGATTTTTAATAAAATAGCCCCAAAACTTCACTAAAATTAACTTCCGTATGCTTTGAGACTATTTTCTCCCGAACCCTTATTTTTGTATGCTACTATCTTAAAACAATTTTCTTGCCAAGAATCTGCAATTATATTTTTAACGATATCTGCCAACGGTATTTACCCCACTAGGCATTAAAACAATACTTTCAATATTTGAAGGGTTTAACGCTTTTAGCATTTCCATAGAACTTCTAACCCCATCTATATAAACCACATGTTCCTCTTGATTTCGCATACAAAGCTTTTGAAGTTGATAGAACTGATCATACCTTATACCTATTCCCGGTACCGTTGCATACAATGCATTGTATACATCTTGCCAACTGTTTAAAATAAACTTATCTGAAGATACTGTATAACAAGTTACAGAACCATTACAATCTTCCGTTTTCTTCTTTATCTGTTGCGCATTTACACTTATAATACCCATAAATACAAATACAAAAAAAATTGACTTCATAGTTTTGTTGTTTTAATTTTTAACTAAACTATAAAGTCAATCAATATTATTCAATACTAAATGAGTAAACCCCTATTACCAAAGAGTAAACTAGTAATATCATTTAGTTAACTCTTTTCTATCAAGGCCAATGTTTCTGTACGTATGATTTTATCATTTAATGTACGTACAAATTTTTGTAATGCTATAACCTCTTTAGGCTTTTCATATTTTTCTAAACCAGCTTCTTCTATTTGTTTTTTTACCAAAGCAACCACTTCCTCTTTAGCACACTCTACTATCAAAACAACTTTTTCTCCTAAATTTTCATCTGGCATACCAGTAACAAAATATGGCTTTTTAATAGTATCTAATTTCGCCTCAATTCTTTCTGGAAATAACTTAATACCTCCAGAGTTAATAGCATTATCAATACGTCCTAACCATTCAAATTTACGTTTAGAAAGTAGATTTACTACATCATTGGTTACCACCTTTTCATCTGAAACATTTGGTGCATCAATTACCAAGCAACTACGATCATCTGTACTTATATTTACACCCGACATGACTTTAAAGTACGTATACTCCTTACCTTTTTTAAACTTGTTTACTTTTCTTGAGGCAATATGTGTTATGGTCTCAGTCATTCCATAGGTTTCATAAATATAAGACGGAATGCTTTGTAACTCGGCTTTTAATCCTGGTGTTAATGGTGCTCCACCCACTATAATTTTTTTAACTCTGTGAAGTTCTTCTAGCGAATACTTTACCTGCATAGGTACCATGGCACAAAAATCGTATTCTTTCTCATTATATAACAAAGGATACTTATCCGGTGGCACAATATCAATCTCCAACCCTAAAATCATTGCTCTCACTAACATCATTTTACCTGCTATATAATTAGCAGATAAACAATGTAAAGCTCTATCTCCTACTTCCAATTTAAAATGGTTTCCTGTAGCAATTGCAGAATTTACCATTTTATTTTTATCCAAACGAATTCTTTTAGGAGCACCCGTAGACCCAGAAGTCTGCACCTCTACATAATCTTTTTGATCTAACCAATCCAATAAAAAGTTTCCAATCTCTCTTTCATGAGGTTTACCTTCCTTAATAAAAGTATAAGCAACATCATTCAGGTTTTCTCTTGAAAAATGGTATCCGTTTAATTTAAATCTGTTATGAATATTTTTAAAACCGGGTACTTGCATTTCCATGGTCTAATATTTTTTGTTAGTAGTTTCTTCTTTTAAAGTATGCAATTTACCAAACAATTTCTCCTTCCAACCATTCCATTTATAAATTTTAGAAAAAATAAATAAAATTAATATTTGAATAACAATAGGGATAAAGATCTCTATCCCCACTTTAGGATCTCCAATATTTTTAAATACCGAATCTGTTTGAATAACCGTCCAGTCTGCAGTCACCAATAAGGCACCAATCATATTATTAGCGGCATGAAAACCTAGGGCGAGTTCCATCCCCTCATCCATTAACGTCATTATACCCAAAGTAAACCCCGTTCCAATATAAAACACCAATACAACATCCCCCATTTGGGCAATCTCTGGGTTTCCCAAATGCATAATTCCAAATAATACAGATGTACCTATAAAAGGAATCCATTTACACATACTACTTACCCCTAAACCTTGCATTAGATATCCTCTAAATATATATTCTTCTAAACTTGTCTGAATTGGAAGTAAAAGTACCACCAAAAACAACATGACAAATTTCTCCAAATCAAAGTTAAGTATAAACACCTCAGGGTATATTTTATAGCTGATGTATACAGTTAATAAACTAGCAAGTGAGATGGTGAAAAAACTCATAAAAAACCGATTCCAGTCAAATTTAGAACGACTTGTAGTTAATTTAAGTATTGTGAATTTATGCAGGTTCTGAACCACAACAAATAATGTAAACAGTCCAATGGCAAAGCTTACAATATATAATACCAGATAAGTATTATTACCCAAAAGATTTATAATCTCATTTAAACTATGAGCCTCAACACCTAGAGTGTTTTTTTTATAAGCTATCAATAGCTGCATTGGTAGTCTACCTATAATTAGCCAAGCCACAATTACAATGACAAAACCTATTAAGTATCGCCACCATTCATGTTTGCTTTTAAGCGCTTGTTCTATATACATACTAGTATTTTATAAATTGAAGTTCCACTTACCTGAATTGGAATATATAAGTTTGCCTGATTTAACTATTAATGGACTATCAAAATTATTGGTATACAAAGCTCCCGTACCTAGCCCTTGTGGCATATTGTTATCTAAAGTAAACGTAAACTGAGCAATTGCATTTAAACCTATATTACTCTCTAAAGCACTGGTTATCCACCATTCTACTCTATTTTTTTCTGCTAATTGTATCCATTCCAAGCTTCCTTTAATTCCACCAACTAAACTAGGTTTTAAAATAATATATTGAGGCTTAATAGTTTCTATTAGCTCTTGCTTTCTTTTAAATGTAGTAATACCAATTAATTCTTCATCCAATGCTATTGGCAGTGGAGTCACCTCACATAAACTAGCCATAACATCCCAACTTCCTGCCCTAATAGGTTGTTCTATTGAGTGTAGTTTAAATGCTGATAGTCGCTTCAAATTTTCTAATGCCCTATCATGACTAAATGCACCATTAGCATCTACCCTAATTTCTATATCATCCTCAGAAAACTGTTCTCTTATATACTTAAGTAAATCTAATTCCGTTTCAAAATCAATCGCACCTATCTTTAATTTAATACAGGTAAATCCGGCATTAAGCTTATCTATAATTTGAGACTTCATATATTCCTTCTCTCCCATCCAAATTAATCCATTTATGGCTATTGGAGCCTCTTTTGAAGTAAAATCGGATGGATACAAAACATACGGATTTTCAGCATACAACGAATCAAAAGCCTGCTCTAACCCAAACTGTATAGATGGAAAATCGGACAATTCTTTATACAACACATCCAATCCTAAATGAATATTGTTACAAACCCATTGTAGCTTTTCCTCATAATCTGGTCTGTCATCAAAACTCAATGCTCTTAAAATTCCGCATTCACCAATTCCAATAGAATCTTTATCTTCTAATAAAATAAACCAGGTTTCTTTTTTAAGCAAAACACCCCTAGAGGTTCCACTGGGGCGTTTAAAATCTAATATGTATTTTTTATAAGTAGCCTTCATATTTTAAAAGCTATAAGGTACATTATTATTCAAAGTAATTACTAACTATATAGTTTATAAATATTGTATTACGTGGCTTATTTTTAAAACCATTTACTAATGATATCTTCACCTACAATTTCATCTGAAGTACACCCCTTTATTGCTATTAAGTATAATTCTATAATCATTTGAGCCTTTATCTTAACAAAGATATTATGTTAGAGACAAAGCCCATTGCAAAATGTAAATTTTCAATAATCCAATTACATTTTACACATTAATACTTGCTCCTATATTTAATAAAATCAATTCTTTCCCTTTTTGTTCAAAGGTTGATTTCGCATAATCATGGTCTATTTTAATGTATCCAAAAGTATCGTAATGACATCCTAAAATCTTATCACATTCAACAAACTCAGCAGCCACAACAGCTTCGTCTACTCCCATTGTAAAGTTATCTCCAATTGGTAATATCGCTAAGTCTAGTTTAAAAAACATAGGGATTAACTTCATATCTAACGTTAGGGAAGTATCTCCGGCTATATACACAGTTTTACCACATGAAACCAATACAAAACCTCCTGGTAAACCACCGCTTTTTCCATCAGGAAAGGTAGAAGAATGTATGGCTGTAACGTATTTTAAGCTTCCAAAATCAAATTCCCAGGTACCACCATGATTCATTGGATGTGTTTGAAACCCTTTTTCTCCATAATAAGATGCTATCTCCGCATTAGAAACAATAACAGCGTTAGTTCTTTTCGCAATGGTCTCAACATCATATACATGGTCTTGATGTGCATGTGTAACAAGTATATAATCTACCTCTAATGTATTGATATCTACTATACCATGAGTAGCTTCATTAGGTGAAATAAACGGATCTACTAATAGTTTTTTTCCTTCCGTTTCTATATATAATGAGTTTTGACCGTAAAATGTGACTTTCATTTTAAAATAGTTTATAATTAGTTCTATTCAAAAATATACATTAATAGCCATAACTTTAAAGTATCTATTTATATAATTTTGTTAATTATAAACCCCTAATTACTATTACAAAATCATAAATTTCTTTTCCTTTAGGCCTTCTTCACCCATCATAATAAAACGATTGTTCTTATGTACACCATACTGAAGCGGATAATAGATTGGCTTAATCTTTTCAGTTGTCGAACATTAATTCAAATAGAAATATTTTGTTCGAACTAAATTTATGATATCCTTTAAGTTCTTTTGTAATTACTCTTACTAGCTCTTGTCTGTGACTATTAGAATTATATGACTCCTTATTTTCTATTCCTGAATTAATAGTATAAACAAGTTGTTTACAATTATCTAATTGTGAAATCGATATTTGAATTTCAGCACCGTTATTTTTAGCTAACGCTAAAGTACTTTTGTATAGTTCATAAATTAACAGAGATAATGCCAAAACATCCTTTCCTTTAAGATACATATCTTTCACAATTATTTGAGGGCGCATCTCTGCATCTATAAAACTAGGTACTACTTTTTTTAAAAAGTCATTTAAAGAAATCGTATCCATACGTTGTTCCTCCAAAATTTTTCTATTTAAAAGTAATAAGAAATTTACATCCTGAATAAAATCGTTTACCTCTACTGTTACTTTTGACTTTTCCGAATAAGCTTCCTGATTAGGAAAATCCCAAATAATAGAAATCAATCGTTCTGTAAGATTATTAATCTCAATATAATTCTGTTTCTCGTTTTCTGCTAAACTCTCAATTTCAGATTGATTGTCTACAATAATTTCCTTTGAGGCTTCTAATTGTTTAATATTACTATTCTTTCTCCTTAATAGAAATATGATACCTATTAGTATAAACAATACTACACTACAAAAAAGGACTGTTATCTGTTGAGAAGATTGTAATTTTGAAATTTTTTCAAGTGCTACAGCCTCATTTTCTTTACTTTTCTCTAATAATCGTTTCTTTACTTTTATTTCATTTTCTTTTGTAGAAATAACAAAAGCTAGTTTAGATTGTAAAAAGGCATCAGAGGTTAGTGAATTGTATATACTATCTTTAATAAGGTTAGATTCTGTAAGAAATTCATACGATTCTTTAAAATCATGAATAGCATATTTATATTCGGAATATACTTCTAAATATTCCTGAATTATGGACTTATAAACTACACGATCAAACTCTAACGTTTCAAATAAATTTAAATACTCCTTAACCTTTTTTAAATCATTTTTTTTTAGAAAACACTTAGCCAAGAATATAACCGATTTAGCCACGCTAGAAGGCATATAATATTCATGATAATTTACTTCTTCTTCTAAAAACCGTATGGCCACATCTAAATCTCCTTGATAATAATAAGCCTCTCCTAAATTACCCTTCAACAAGGCCATTAGATGTAAAGACTTCCTATCATCATCTGCCGAAAGTTTATTATAATGACTTAAAGCTCTTCTAAAAAAAATGGTAGCACTATCAATCTTTTTTTCTTTTAAATAATACAGCCCAAGATTATTTGCATAGCTAATCAAAAGATATTCATCAGGACTCTCGTTTATGTATTCTTCAAAATACTTAGGTCGCAACATATTAATAGCCTTCTTATACATGCCCAATTTATAGAAAACATCTTCTTCTGTAATGTGGTAATTAACTAAATGATAATAAGTAGAAGATTTAGAATCTAATGTATCTCTAATCCTTTTTAGTCTTTCAAGATAATAAATACTACCTCCATAGTTAAGAGTCTTTTGATATCCATTAAATAATTCAGAATAGAGTTTAACCAATTCTTTAGAGCTAAAATAAGAGGAATCCGCTACAGCTTTTTCAAAAAATTTTAACGACGAATTAAGATTTTCTATGTTCTTATAAAAATGTCCTTTTGCAAAATTAAAGTAACGAAACTCATCGGTACCTGGCTGAATTTTCTTTTCTACTCCATTAAGAAATTCCTCTATCTCATCTTGATTAGCTTTATAGTCTAATTTACTTAAATCAAGTAACTTTTTTAATTTATCTGTAGTTGTCTTTGCATTAAGATAGGCCTCATAATCCTTAGAAGCACTTAACTTAATAGCACTTTGCCCAACAATAATTTGACTTGTAAAAAAGATACAAATTAAAATTTGATACCCATACGATATTAAACTACTTTTCGGCTTCATTAATCACAAGTTCTACTTTCTATTAAAGCTAAAACAACCTTTCTTAAAACAAATACTTCTTAAATCACTTTTATAAAAATTTACCTATCAAAAACAATAGTGACATAAAGAAAGTACTCAATGCTACTTTCTTTAATTCTTTATCTAACATTGCTGGCACTTTGTTCTTTTTAACTATAATAAGATGCGCTATTAAAGGCATAAAAGAAATCAAATATACAATTTCCCATCTACTTTCAAAAGAAATGATTGAATATAACATCATTGAAAGCATTGCCATGACAATCAGATAATAATGATAATATTTAGCAAACTGTGGTCCTATTTTTACAACAATCGTTTTTTTACCTGCTTTAATGTCATTTTCTCTATCTCTCATATTATTTAAATTAAGTACTGCTATACTTAAAAAACCAACTGACAACGCAGGTAAAATTACTTTCCAATAAAAAACATGCGTGTATAAAAAGAAAGATCCTATTACACTAACAAGTCCAAAAAAGATAAAAACAAAGAGATCTCCAAAACCTGAATACCCATATGCAGATTTTCCTACCGTATATTTTATGGCCGCAACAATACTGGAAACTCCTAAAACAAAGAACAAAGCAGAATACCCAAAATTCGCTACACCAAATGCTTTATATATTAAAACTAATGCTATTACTAAGGTAATAACACTTGTAATAATCATAGCCTTTTTCATTTGCGCCGGTGTTATTACTCCAGAACCTACCAAGCGCTGTTCTCCTACCCTATCAGCATCAGTTCCTTTTACACCATCACCATAATCATTTGCAAAATTTGAAAGCACCTGAAAACCAATGGTTGTAAGCAGGGCTAAAACAAAAACGGTAATATCAAAATATCCAAAAGAAACGGCTATTGCTGTACCTACTAAAATGCCCGAAATTGACAACGGCAGGGTTCTTAACCTTGCCGCTTGTATCCAATGTTTCATATAATCTATATTATGGAATATATTTTTTATCAAAATTTGGCTTACGTTTTTCAAGAAACGCATTTCTACCTTCTTTCGCCTCTTCTGTCATATAAGCCAATCTAGTTGCTTCGCCAGCAAATACTTGTTGCCCCACCATACCATCGTCTGTTAAGTTCATAGCAAACTTTAACATTTTTATAGAGATTGGTGACTTTTCTAATATTTTTAATGCCCATTGATAGGCAGTATCTTCAAGCTCTTTATGGGGTATCACGGCATTAACCATTCCCATTTCATAAGCATCTTGCGCTGAATAATTTCTTCCTAAAAAGAAAATCTCACGAGCCTTTTTCTGGCCAACCATTTTGGCTAAATAAGCAGAACCATACCCCCCATCAAAACTGGTTACATCGGCATCGGTTTGTTTAAAAATAGCATGTTCTTTACTTGCCAGTGTTAAATCGCATACCACGTGTAAACTATGTCCGCCTCCTACTGCCCAACCTGGCACAACTGCAATAACTACTTTCGGCATAAAACGAATTAATCGTTGCACTTCTAGGATGTTTAAACGGTGATACCCATCTTCTCCTACATATCCTTTATGACCTCTTGCTTTTTGATCTCCTCCACTACAAAATGAATATACACCATCTTTTGGAGAGGGACCTTCAGCAGATAATAAAATAACTCCTATTGACGTATCTTCATTTGCGTCATAAAATGCCTCATACAACTCTTTGGTAGTTTGAGGTCTGAAAGCGTTTCGTACTTCAGGCCTGTTGAATGCTATACGGGCTACCCCTCCGCATTTTTTATAAGTTATATCGGTAAATTCTTTTACAGTTACCCAATCTATGTTACTCATATTTTGTTAATTTGGGTAAAATTAACGTATTTCTTCCGTACCTTAAAATTAATTACTCTATGAGAAAAATCTTTTTAACCTTATGTTTTTCATTATCAATAGGTTTACTACATGCCCAAGAATATATCTTTACTCCGGTAACAGATATAGAAGCTACCGAAGTCAAAAGCCAAGATATTACAGGAACCTGCTGGAGTTTTTCTGCTACTTCATTTTTAGAATCAGAAATCATTAGACTTACAGGAAAAAAAATCAATGTTTCTGAAATGTTTAACGTACGAAACACCTACTCTACAAAAGCATGGAACTATGTTATGCGCCAAGGAAAAGCACAATTTAGTCAAGGAGCCCTTGGACATGATGTTATCAATTCAGTTAGACAAAATGGATTGGTACCAGAAACTGCTTTCTCTGGTTTAGTTTTTAACGAAACAAGATATAACCATATAGAATTAGAAGGTACTTTAAAAGCTATGCTAGATAATTATATTTTGAGCAAATCGGGTAACCTTAGTCCTAAATGGAAACTAGCTGTCGAAAATGTATTAGATGTTTATATGGGTAAAAAACCAAGCGAATTTGAGTATGAAGGAAAAACATACACTCCTGAAAGTTTCTTAAAAATGACCAAACTTAATATGGACGATTATATTACTATTACTTCCTTTACTCATCAACCTTATTATCAATCTTTTATTTTAAATATCCCTGATAACTTTTCTAATGGAGCTATGCTCAATGTTCCATTAACAGATTTCACGGCAATTATAGATAATGCCCTAAAAACAGGATACACCATTGAATGGGATACTGATGTTTCAGAAAAAACATTCTCAGCTAAATACGGTATTGCATTTATTCCTGAAAATAGCGGGGATGCCTTAAAAGGTTTAAAAGAAATAGTTTCTGAAAAAGTAATTACTCCAGAATACAGACAACAAGAATTTGAAAACTATAACACTACTGATGATCACTTAATGCATATTGTGGGGAGTTTAAAAGATCAGAATGGTACCATCTATTATAAAGTTAAGAATTCATGGGGTACAAATCCTAACAGAGTTACTAATGGAGGATATGTTTACGTAAGCAAAGCATACATAGAATTAAAATCAATCTCTATTCTAATACATAAAGATGCATTACCAAAAGATATTAAGAAAAAGTTAGGGCTATAGAATACCAAATTCTGACTAGTCCTGAAATAAAGAGAGGTTTGAAAAACAAACCTCTTTTTTTATTTAAAAAACTTAAAATCAAATTTACTACCAATACATTTCCTAAAACCTATTCAGAAGCTTCTTCAAACATCACTACTTCAAAATATATATTTAATAATGCATCCAATAACTTTAAATGAATAATTACTTATTGAAGTGATTTAAACTTTTCTTAGAATAAAGAAAAGGGTTGTAGATATTTGTGTTGCTAAACATATAATTATCAAAACCAACCCTTTATGTACAGTGTACTTGACAAAGATACAATAGAATTGGAAATAGTTGCTTATATACCCAAATCTCGTCGTGGATTTGCTGTAACGGTTCCCTTGTCAGAGATTATAAATGCGATACTTTATAAACTTAAAACAGGAGTGCAATGGTTTCAGCTTCCGGTAAAGGCTCTTTTTAAAGACAAAGTTATATGCTGGCAATCGGTTTACTATCATTATCGCAAGTGGAGTCGGTGTGGTTTTTGGAAAGCTTGCTGGATTAAATTTCTTAAACGTCATCGCTCAAAACTAGACCTTTCCAGTGTGGATTTAGATGGAAGCCACACGCCTGCTATCAGAGGTGGTGAGCAGGTTGATTATCAGGGAAGGAAGAAACGGAAAACAACCAATGCACTCTACCTGACTGATAGGCAAGGCTTGCCGTTAGCTATGTCAGAGCCTATAGCTGGAAACCATAACGACCTATATAATATTGAGGTTCAGTTTGAAGAGATTACTGCGACTTTAGAAGAAGCCAATATTTCTGTAGATGGGTTATTCCTCAATGCAGACGCAGGTTTTGACTCAAAAGACTTAAGAAAAGCTTGTTCGCAAAAGAACATCCATGCCAATATTTGTTTTAACAAACGTAACAGCAACCATGAGAGAGATGAATATTTCGATAAAGAACTTTATAGGCAACGATATGCCATTGAACGTACCAACGCATGGTTGGATGGATTTAGATCACTCCTCAATAGATACGATACAACCACCGAATCTTGGAAAGGTCTTAATTACATCGCTTTTATTGTTGTAGCATCGAGAAAATTTAAAAAGAAAAAAGTTTAAACGAGTTCATTATATACATCCAAAACACAACACTATTTATGAGGTATGTTACAAATAATTTCCGTTAGATATTTCCAAAATTTTTCACTCGAAGAAATACTTGCTCTTTCATCAGGTGAATGTGCCCCTTTAATTGTTGGACCAAAACTAATCATATCCATATCAGGATAATTCTGACCTAAAATACCACATTCTAAACCTGCATGACAAGCTACCACTCCAGGCTCTTCTTCAAACAGCTCGGTATACTTGGCTTTTAAAACTTTTAAAATAGGAGATTCAACATTGGGTGTCCAGCCTGGGTAACTTCCAGAAAAACGGACTTCGCAACCTACCAATTCAAAACATGAACGTAAAGCATTAACCAAGTCTAATTTAGAAGACTCTACAGAAGATCTCGTTAAACAGCTAATCTTTATTTTACCATCTTTAATAACAACACGTGCAATGTTATTACTAGTTTCAACTAAGTCATCCATAGAGGCGCTCATTTTATACACCCCATTGTGTGCTGCATAAATAGCCCTTGTGATTCCTTCTTGCACTCCTAATTCCATCACTGCCTCAGGTGTTGTTACCACCTCAGCTGTAATATGTAAATTAGGGTCTGTATACTTTAATTCCTTCTTAATTTCTGTAGCTAATTGATTAAATTCCAAAGCAAAAGCATCATGATGTACTTTATCTACAACAACAGTCGCAAAACTTTCTCTAGGAATCGCATTTCTCAATCCACCACCTTCAACTTCTGCAATACGTAAACCAAAATTTTCGAACCCATCAAATAACAAACGATTCATAATTTTATTTGAATTTCCATATCCACAGTGAATTTCCATACCACTATGCCCCCCTTTTAATCCTTTAACGATTATCTTATAAGCTACCGTATTTTCGGGTACAACCTCTTCATTATAAAAACGTTTTGCAGTAACATCTACACCTCCTGCACATCCTATATTAATCTCATCGTCTTCCTCTGTATCTAAATTTAGAAGTATTTGTCCTTTTAACAAACCACCTTCTAGCCCCATAGCACCAGTCATTCCGGTTTCCTCATCAATTGTAAATAATGCTTCAATATCAGGGTGCGGAATATCTGTACTCTCAAGTAATGCCATAATTGCCGCAACACCTAATCCGTTATCTGCTCCTAAGGTGGTACCATTAGCTCTTACCCAATCGCCATCCACATACATTTCAATTCCTTGTTTGTCGAAATCAAAATCAGTATCGGCATTTTTTTGGTGAACCATATCTAAATGAGACTGAAGCACTACTGGTTGTCTTTTTTCCATAGCACTTGTGGCAGGTTTTCTAATAATAACATTACCAACCTTATCTCTTATAGTTTCTAACCCTAATTTTTCACCAAATTCAGTTATAAACTGAATTACTCGTTCTTCTTTTTTAGACGGACGAGGTACCGCATTTAAATCGGCAAAGTTATTCCATAAGGCTTTAGGTTCTAAATTTCGTACTTCGGAATTCATTTTTTAGTAATTTAGTTTTAGCAAAAGTAACGATTAACAGCAACTAAATAGTTATTTTAATTATTTTTGAGGCATGTCCAAAAAAATGAAAACAATATTGGCATTATCAATTATTCCTCAGGTTATAATTGTAAAGCTTTTAGGAAAATATCCAGAATTCATAGAAGAATACTACAGTACAGGTTTTTACGTATATCTTTCAAAGTTATTCAGGTATATTTTTGGTTGGGTTCCTTTTTCAGTTGGAGACATTATGTATACCCTTTTGGGTATTTTAATTGTGCGGTTCTTTATTTTAAAAGGTTCGCTATTTTTTAAAACCACCCGTGTATTTTTAAGAGAAGTCTTTATGGCATTATCGTTAGCTTACGGAATATTTCATATTCTTTGGGCTTTAAATTATTACCGTCTACCACTACATAAAAGTCTTAATTTAAAAGATGGCTACACAACAGAAGAGCTAGTTGAATTTACAACCAAACTTATACATAAAGCCAACGAGGTACATTTGCAAATTACAGGAAAGGATTCTATTAAAGTTAACTTTCCGTATTCAAAAAAAGAAATTTTTAAGATGACTAAAAATGGATACGATCATTTATCTGAAAAATATCCGCAATTTGCCTATACCCCAAAAAGCATTAAAAACTCTCTTTATAGTACAGGCCTAACATATATGGGATACAGTGGTTATTTAAACCCTTTTACCAACGAGGCTCAGGTAAATGGTCTTATTTATAATTTTAAATTCCCTACTACATCATGCCACGAAATAGCTCACCAATTGGGCTATTCTGCCGAGAATGAGGCCAATTTTATAGGATATCTTGCGGCTGTACACAACGATGATATTTACTTTAAATATTCAGCTTATATATTTGTTCTAAGATATTGCTTAGGTGAAATGAAACGTAGAGATGAACAACAATTTAAGGAATTTAATACTCAAATTAATTATGGTATTATTCTGAATTATATTGAAGTTTCAAATTTTTGGGCTAAATACCAAAACAAAGCAGAACCAGTTTTTAAAAGTACTTATAACACCTTTTTAAAAGCAAACCAGCAAAAAGAAGGACTTAAAAGCTATAACTATGTGGTTTCTCTTTTGGTTAATTATTACAGAAACAAAGTTTTATAAAATTTCCTTATATTATGATACTTCAAGACAACATTAAGGTTTATGAAAAATTATCTATTCTTTAAAGGTATCGTTTCTTTAAATCCTAATGGAGATATGGAACGTATGAGTACTAGAAATCTACCTTTCTATGCTGGTACCTGTGCAGGATACGGTTTAAGCAAAGAAGAAGCATTAAGTCTTATCTCCATAAATGCAGCCATTATTTTAGGAATTCAAGATACTATGGGAACCTTAGAAAGTGACAAGGATGCTGCCCTGTTTATTTCAGAGGGGGATGCATTAGATATGCGAACAAATAATTTATTTAAAGCATTTATTCAAGGTAGAGATATTAGTTTAGAATCACATCAAACCGAATTATACAATAGATATAATCAAAAAATAAACGGATCTAATTAAATGAATACAAAACTATATGTAATCATTATAATACTAGCGATTGGGCTTTCAGGTATTTCATGTTCTAAACACCAGAAAAATATTGCTAGCATTCCTGTAACAAATGTATTAGATTCTTCTACTGTTATCATAAAAGTAATTACAGACAATCCTAATATTAAGGATAAAATTGTAATTCTTAACGAGAAGAAATTTTATACTGCTAACCAGAAAAATTTAGTAGAAAAACTAGAAAACAACAACCAAACCATTTCGTATTCAAAGGATCAAAAAGCGGAGTTTAAAGAAATCAGAATAGGTAAAAAAAGATTCTTCGTTTACATTACTCCAGGAGACAAGCTTACTCTAAACATAAAACATGATTCTATTAACCTGTACGGAACACATACAGCAGAATATAATTTCTTTATTGAATTAAAAAGGAAAAACCTGATTCCTCCTAACTTCAATAAAAACAGTAAAGTGTACAAAACTATTCTTGACAGTATCTATGAAAAACAAATTACGTTTTTAAATAACTATCATCTAAAACATCCCGAAATCTCAAAAACCTTTTTAGATGACACCAATAACGAATTACTTTTTCAATATTATTATTATTTATGTTTCCCACGGGGAATAAAGAATTTTTTAAAAAATCAATATCTTTCACATTTAGATGGCATTTATTCTAAATATAGAAATAATAGCGCATTTGAGGCTGACGAATATTTTAATTCTATTGATGTTTCTCTTTTTAAAAATAAAAACCTTATTAACAGTCGTCACTTTAAACAAGCGCTATCATTTTTAATTAGATTTTATTTTATAAAAAACAATACAACTTACTATTCTAAAGAAAGCTTTTTAAACGAAAAAAAATATATTGACGCTAATTTTAGTGATGATTTACACTCCTATCTTATAGGCAGATTCCTGATATCTTATAGCTATAAAAAATTTCATAATTCACTAGACAACTACCAGTTATTAAAACAAACTCTTGACAACTTCAACCAAAACTCAACTGACAAAACTATCCCGAAGCTTGTTTATGAAGTATTGAGCAAGAACGATTTCAAAAAGAACAATTTCAAACTTCCGAAAGATGTTACTACAGAAAAAATTATTTCTTCAAAGGGAGACACCCTTAGCTTTGGTGATATCCTTAATTCTAAGAGAATTATAAAGATTGTATTTACTAACGATAATAGTAAAAATATTAATCTTGACAATTCCTATTCAAAAACTGAAAGCCTAATAACTGTTTACTTAAATAAACCAAATGAAAATACTTTTAAAAATAAATCAGACTTCTTTTATTTGGTAACCCCTTATAATTCAAAAATAATAAAATACTTACAAATATTTTCACTACCTTACATAATAACATTAGACAAAAATAATAGGTTACTCTCAAAAGAACCTCTTCCTTCTGTCAAAAAATAATTTTCCATGCATGCGATTAAAAAAATATTTGTTCCCCATTATGTTTATAAAATATCTCTAATACTAATTTTAACAGGCTTACTTAGTAGTTGTATTAATAACAAAAAAACTCCTCAAGAAAAAGTAACTGCTACAAACGAGACTAATACACCAACTACTGAAAAAGTAATAGACCCAGCTAATAGTGTTTACTTTAAAGGCACTTCTAATCATACGGAAAGTTTAGAGTATTTCCATATCATGAATTTCAGTTATCTTTATGGAACAAACCAACATAACTTACATAGAGAAATAAAAAATGACACTTTACAACTAGTTTACAACGAAAGCAATGGTGCTCAACTTAAAGAAATCATGTATTTTGGAAAAGATAATTTTTTAAATTTTAAAATATTTGTTACTCCAGGAGATACTCTCAATTTTAAAATCACTAATGGTAACATGATTTTTGAGGGAACACACGCATCTGATTACAATTTCTTTCCCCAACTCAACGCAAAAAACTACGACTGGCCACACTATAAAGAAGACATTAAACTTTATAAAAAAGAAGCCAAAGAAGTGTATACTAAAAAAATTACTTTTTTAGAAGAGTACCTTAAAAACCATAAAGATGTAACCGAAGGTTTTAAGAAAACAGTTAAAGAAGAACTTTACTTTGAATACTACTACAATCTTATAGCTCCAAGATCGATAAAATCTACTTGCTTATCTGCTGTACGCGGTGCTGAAATTTATTTTAATGATGTAAATAGCGTGTTTAGTACTTTAAAAGACAATGCTAAGAATGCTAGCGGCATGGAAAATGTATTTAACACCAAGGATTATTTTGATAATATTCAATTATCTACATTTAAGAAACCAGATTTAATAACCAATGATTATTATAAAAGAGCGATTGCAGATTATGTTAGGTATTATTTTGTAAACCATGATTATTTTGAATTTAACAAAGAAAACTTTTTTGATGAAAAAGAGTTTATTGAAAAGAACTTTGAAGGTAAAGTAAAAAATTATTTGTTAGCTAAGCTTATAGCCGATTATTATAAAAAAGGATTTGGAAGAAGCAAAAAAGCAAAAACAATTCTAAAAAACACCATCGAAGAATTCAGAAAAACAACTATTGATAGTTCATACCTAGCCGAAATAAAAAACATTGAAAGTAAATTAGATTTCTTTGACTTACAATTACCCAATCCTGTACTAGAAGAAAAATTATTAACCCGAAACGGAGATACCATAACTATTAAAGAAATTCTTAATAAGGAAAAAGGAAATAAAAAAGTAATAGACTTTTGGGCAAGTTGGTGTTTTCCATGTATTAAAGAATTAAAAGAAGGTAGTAATAATAGTAAAAAACTAACTAGCTCAGAAAATGTTAGCTTTATATATATTTCTACGGACACCCAAAAAGAAGCATGGGATAACATGTCTAAAACCATGCAACCCTACTTTGCAGATAAGCATCAATATCTGCTTTTAGATAGAGAACATTCTAAACTGAGTACATTTTTTAAAGTAAAATTTATTCCCAGAACGGTAGTCTTATCTAAAAACAATTCTATTGTTTATGATGATGCACCAAGACCCTCGGATTCTTTAATGTTTAATAAGCTTATTGTAAATGATTAAGGAGTTGATGACTTAAAATAGTATTTTTGCAGAAATACTCTAGCTCGTGAAAATTATTACAAGTACACAAAATGCTTTTATTAAAGAAATACTTCAGTTAAAAGAAAAATCGCGTTTACGAAAAAAAACAGGAGATTTTGTTTTAGAAGGTCTACGTGAAATAGCGTTAGCCTTTAAAGGTAATTATACCATTGAGACGCTATTATTCTACCCTGATATTTGTGATATAAACACGTTAGAGAATATACTTTCTTACACTTCTGAAACACCAGAACTCATAGAAATATCAAAAGAGGTATATCAAAAAATAGCCTACAGAGAAACCACAGAAGGTATTGTTGGAATAGCTAAAAGTAAAGAACTTACATTAGACAATCTCAACTTTAAAAGAGAACATCCACTTATACTAGTAGCAGAAGCTCCTGAGAAACCTGGTAATATTGGCGCACTTTTAAGAACTGCCGATGCTGCAAACCTAGATGCTGTTATTATAGCCAATCCTAAAACAGATATGTACAATCCGAACATTATAAGGTCTAGTGTAGGCTGCATATTCACCAATAATGTAGCTACAGGAAGTACAGAGGAAATTATTAGTTTTCTTAAAAGTAAATCTATTGCTATTAATTGCGCGGCTTTAACAGCTTCTATTCCATACCAAACACAAGACTTTACACGCCCAACAGCTATTGTAGTAGGTACTGAAGCCACCGGATTGAGTGATGATTGGTTACAAAATTCCGAACAGAACATCATTATTCCTATGCAAGGCGAAATAGATTCTATGAATGTATCTGTTGCCGCAGCTATTCTTATTTTTGAAGCCAAACGCCAAAGAAAGTTCCATTAAATTCATCATACATTATAATAAGATTTCACCATGACCGCAACCCTACTTTTTTATATCATAATAGGATTATTAATTGTAGACTTTTTAGTTGACCAATGTATAGATACCCTTAATGCTAAAAAATATGATGACCCTATTCCTGAACCGCTACAAGATGTATACGCCCCTGAGGAATATGAAAAATCTCAAGCTTACAAAAAAGCGAAACATAAATTTGGTAACCTCTCAGGGGGTATCACATTTATAGTCACTTTAGCTTTCTTTCTTTTAGGTGGTTTTCAGTTTGTAGATAGTATAGCCCGAAGCATTACACAAAATGAAATACTAATAGCCTTGTTATTCTTTGGTATCATTATGTTAGCGAGCAGCATACTATCATTACCTTTTTCTTATTACAACACCTTTGTTATTGAAGAAAAATTTGGTTTCAACAAAATGACTAAAAAGTTATTTGTTTTTGATAAAATAAAAGGACTGTTAATTGGAGCTATCATAGGAGGCGCTATTATGGCACTTATTATTTGGTTTTATCAGTTAACAGGAGAAAAATTTTGGTTGTACGCCTGGGGATTAGTGGCTGTATTCTCTTTGTTTATGAATATGTTTTATGCCAACCTTATTGTACCTATTTTTAATAAACAAACTCCTTTAGAAGATGGAGAGCTTAAAACTGCTATTACAACATACGCAAACAAAGTAGGATTTACACTAGATGCTATTTATGTGATAGACGGATCTAAAAGGTCTACAAAAGCCAATGCCTACTTCTCTGGTTTTGGAGCAACCAAAAGAATTACATTGTACGATACTTTAATCAACGACCTAAATACTGAAGAAATAGTTGCTGTTTTAGCCCACGAAGTAGGTCATTATAAAAAGAAACACATCATATTCAATCTTATTGCTTCTACGCTTCTAACAGGTTTAACTCTATTTATTTTATCATTATTTATAAATGACCCTTTGCTTTCTGAAGCATTAGGAGTTTCTATTCCAAGCTTTCATATAGGTTTAATTGCCTTTGGTATTTTATATAGTCCTATTTCGGAAATAACAGGATTGGTCATGAATTATATTTCCAGAAAATTTGAGTATCAAGCAGATAACTATGCTAAAGAAACCTACGCTGCTGAACCTTTAATAACCTCACTAAAAAAATTATCTAAAAATAGTTTGAGTAATTTAACCCCACATAAAACCTACGTATTTGTACATTACTCTCACCCTACCCTTTTACAGCGATTTAAAAATTTGAAATCTTAAAAGTTTATACTAACTTTATCTAAAGAGAGGAATTTATGGCTGTAATTGATACTGAACAGGAAAACAAGGCAATAGCGCGTGAGTATAAAGAGTTACTAAGAATTAGTTATCAGTCACTTTCCGATGACGATAAAAAACTAATACGATTAGCTTTTGACACCGCTGTGGATGCCCACATGGAGCAACGCCGTAAAAGTGGTGAAGCTTATATATTTCATCCTATTGGAGTAGCAAAAATTATTGCTTCTGAAATAGGGTTAGACGCTACTGCAATTGCATCAGCATTACTTCACGATGTTGTTGAAGATACATCATACACGTTAGAAGATATTGAACATATTTTTAACCCTACAATTGCTAAAATTGTAGATGGGTTAACTAAAATATCAAGTTTAAGTAAAGGGAACGATGTATCGCTTCAGGCTGAGAATTTTAGAAAAATGCTACTTACCATGAATGACGATGTACGCGTTATTTTGGTAAAAATTGCAGACCGTTTGCACAATATGCAAACCATGGATTCTATGCCACCTCATAAGCAAGAAAAAATTGCTTCTGAAACCCTTTACATCTATGCACCATTGGCACACCGTATTGGGTTATATAACATTAAGACAGAGCTCGAAGATTTAGGATTAAAATATACCGATCCTAAAATGTACAATGGTATTGCCAACAAAATTGAGGAAAGTAAAGAAGCCCAAAACACCTACATTCAATCGTTTACCAATATTATTAGAGAAAGCTTAGATAAAGAAGGTTTAAACTATCAAATTAAAGGTAGATCTAAATCTATTTTCTCTATTCGTCGTAAGATGAAAGCGCAAAATGTAACCTATGAAGAAGTATACGATAAGTTTGCGATACGAATCATCTACAAATCAGATACGGCTAACGAAAAATTCCTCGCTTGGAAAATTTACTCTATTGTAACCGATCACTTCCGTCCTAACCCAGTACGTTTAAGAGATTGGATTTCATCTCCTAAGTCTACAGGTTATGAGGCTTTGCACATTACCGTAATGGGCCCAAAAGGTCGTTGGGTCGAAGTACAAATACGTAGTGAACGTATGCATGAAATAGCAGAGAAAGGATATGCTGCTCACTTTAAATACAAACACGGGGAACAAAAAGAACAAGGACTAGATGTTTGGCTAAACCGTTTACAAGATGCCCTTGAAAACCCTGAATTGAGTGCGGTTGATTTTGTAGAAGAATTTAAGTTTAATCTGTACTCTAAAGAAATTTTTGTATTTACTCCTAATGGAGACTTAAAGTCGTTGCCCAAAGGAGCTACTCCTTTAGACTTTGCTTTTAGTATTCACACCGAAGTAGGCCTGCATACACGTGGTGCTAAGGTAAACGGAAAACTAGTACCCTTAAGTCATAAACTAAAAAGTGGAGATCAGGTAGAAATTATTACCTCAGACTCAGCTAAACCTACAGTAAACTGGTTAGATTATGCTACTACAGCAAGAGCTAGAACTAGAATTAAATCATCGCTCAAAGAAGAGAAAAAAGATATTGCTGAAGATGGAAAAGAAATTCTTCGTCGCAAATTAAAACAGTTGAAAATTAATTTCAACGAAAATATTGTTAACGAACTAGTAATTTTCTTTAAGCTAAAAACCAGTCTCGATTTATTTTATAGAATTGGGGTAGGTACTATAGATAATAAAATGCTTAAAGAATATTCTAATAGCCGAAGCAATATGTTTGTAAACTTCTTTAAGAATAAAATAAGAAGACCCAATCATATTTCTGAGGACTTACATAAAGATGAAATTACCGAAAAGTACGATCTACTTGTATTTGGTAAAGAAGAAGAAAAACTGGAATATAAACTTGCTAATTGTTGTAACCCAATACCTGGAGATAATGTATTTGGTTTTATAACTATTAGCGAAGGTATCAAGGTACATAAAAAATCATGTCCTAACGCCATTTCTCTGCAATCAAATTATGCCTACAGAATATTACCGGCTAAATGGATTGATTCTACGCAACAAGAATTTACTGCGGTTATTAAATTAACAGGGATAGATCACCTTGGTTTAGTAAGTGATGTTACCAAAATAATATCTGATAACATGCATGTAAACATGAGGAATATAAATTTTGATACCGATGACGGTATCTTTTCTGGTAAAATCACTTTAAATGTTAAGAACCGAACAATTCTGAAAAAACTTATCGAAAACCTGAAAAAAATCAATGGTATTGATAAAGTAATAAGAATGTAGTAGATACTTTTTCAGATACAAAATATAAACACTATTTTTGTCGTTTGGAATTTGATGCGTGTATCATGGTAAATGAAAAAAATCAAGAGATTGTAAAAAACGTATTTACAAAGTTTTTAGAAGAAAAGGGGCATCGTAAAACTCCTGAGCGTTATGCAATTCTTCAGGAAATATACGATAGTGAAGAACATTTTGATATAGAGTCTCTTTATATTAAAATGAAAAATAAAAATTACCGTGTTAGTAGAGCTACGCTATATAATACCATAGAGCTACTTTTAGAATGTAACTTGGTACGCAAACATCAGTTTGGGCAAAATCAGGCACATTACGAGAAATCTTATTTCGACAAGCAGCACGATCACGTGATTCTTACCGATACAGGAGAGGTAATGGAGTTTTGTGACCCTCGTATACAAAGCATTAAACAAACTATAGAAGAAGTATTTAATATTAAAATACACAATCATTCATTATACTTCTATGGTACCAAAGAAAACAAAACAGAATAACATATTTTAATAAAACAAAATGGCAGTAGACTTACTACTTGGACTTCAATGGGGAGATGAAGGTAAAGGTAAAATTGTAGACGTTTTAACTAAAAACTATAACATTATAGCCCGTTTTCAAGGAGGTCCTAATGCAGGACATACATTGGAATTTGATGGTATAAAACATGTATTAAGAACTATTCCTTCCGGTATATTTCACGAAGAATCTATTAATGTAATAGGTAACGGCGTGGTTATTGATCCAGTAGTGTTTATTGGCGAGCTAGAAGGTTTAAAAAAGTTTAATATAGATATTAAAAAGAAATTAATCCTTTCTAGAAAAGCTCACTTAATATTACCAACGCACCGTTTATTAGATGCCGCTTCTGAAGCTTCTAAAGGTAAAGCTAAAATTGGTTCTACTCTTAAAGGTATTGGCCCTACATATATGGATAAAACTGGACGTAACGGGTTACGTGTAGGAGACTTAGAACTAGACGATTTTAAAGATCGTTACAGAGCACTTGCTGATAAGCATGAAGAAATGATTAGCTTTTATAAAGTTGACATTCAATATAATCTTGAGGAACTTGAAGAAGAATTCTTTGCTGCAATAAAAGCTTTAAAAGAGCTTACTTTTATTGATAGTGAAGAGTTTTTAAATAAATCGCTTAAAGAAAATAAAACAATTTTAGCAGAAGGGGCTCAAGGATCTTTATTGGATATTGACTTTGGTACATATCCGTTTGTTACCTCTTCTAACACTACCGCTGCTGGTGCTTGTACTGGTTTAGGGGTTGCTCCTAATAAAATAGGAGAAGTTTTTGGTATTTTCAAAGCATATACTACACGTGTTGGTAGTGGCCCATTCCCTACAGAGCTTTTTGATGAAGTAGGTGAAAAAATGGCTAAAATTGGTAACGAGTTTGGTGCAGTAACAGGTAGACCAAGACGTTGCGGATGGTTAGACTTAATTGCTTTAAAATATGCCGTTCAGGTTAACGGAGTTACTCAGTTAATGATGATGAAGAGTGATGTTTTAAGTGGTTTTGAAACATTAAACGTATGTACTGCTTATGAATACAAAGGAGAAACTATAGATCACTTACCTTATAACATTGAGGAAGAAAATGTGACCCCTATCTATACTGAATTAAAAGGTTGGAATGCAGATTTAACTAAAATGACTTCTGCTGACCAATTACCTAAAGAACTAACAGATTACATTGAATTTTTAGAAAAAGAACTTGAGGTTCCTATTAAGATAGTTTCTGTTGGTCCGGATAGAACACAAACCATTCACAGATAGTCTGTTTATAGTCTAGTATATAAAGACTATTTAAAAAGTAGCGTTTATTAAAACTCAAATCTACTTTTTAAATAGTCTTTTTTATTTCTATTCGTCTACTGGCATATTTCTTGTAAAGGAAAAATTGTACTTTTGAACAAAATTATTATTTAATTTCATGAACTTAAAAACCTGTTTTTCTTTACTACTGTTGTGCATTACCTTCTTTACGCTAACCGCACAAGAACAAAAAAAGAAAATAGAAATAGTAGACGGACGTAATTTTCACAAGGACGAAGAAAAGTTTCCGGGTGCATCTATATTTAATGGCGATACCAAACAAGTACGATTTAAGCATGAAGGAATAGATGTTTGGTGTGATATTGCCGTGTATTTCCAAAAAGAAAACTTCATTCAGGCTTCGGGTAATGTATATCTGCAACAGGGTGATTCTATTAAAATGAATTGCGATTACATTGAATACGATGGTAACACCAAACTAGCCGTTGCAGAAGAAAATGTGGTTTTGCGAAGTAAAGAAATGAAATTAGAAACCGAAAAATTATATTTCAACAGAGCTTTGCAGCAATGCTACTACAACAATTTTGCTACCGTTACAGACCCAGAAAATGTACTTACCAGCATTAGCGGAAAGTATTTTATTGAAACTGAAAAATTTCAGTTCAATAAAAATGTACATATCGTAAATAAAGACTTTGTACTAGACTCTGATGAATTAGACTACTACGAACGAAGTAAACACGCTTACTTATATGGCCCATCTACCGTTAACGGAGAAGACTATGTTTTTTATTGTGAAAGAGGTTTTTATAACACAGCAACCGAAAAAGGTTATGGAGTTAAAAACACGCGTATAGATTATGACGACCGTATTATTAATGGTGATAGTGTATACTTTAATAAGCTACAGGAGTATGCGGCGGCTACCAATAATATTAAAATTATAGACACTATAAATAAAGGGGTGGTTAAAGGTCATTACGGAGAAGTTTGGAAAGCAAAAGACTCCATGTTTGTAACCAAAAAAGCGGTAGCTATTAATGTGGTAGAAAACGACTCAGTATATATTCATGGTGATACTTTAATGCTTACTGGTAAAGAAAACGAACGTATTATTAGAGCCTTTAAAAATGCTAAATTCTACAAAACAGATCTTTCAGGTAAGTGCGACTCTATTCATTCTAGTCAGGTAACTGGTATAACACAATTAATACGAATTATTCCGCCCAAAATACCTGAACGTGATTTTTACAAATACAATCCCGTATTATGGAATGGTGGCAATCAAATGACGGGTGATAGTATTCATTTAGTATCTAATTTAAAAACCGAAAAATTAGACTCTTTAAAGGTTATGAACAATGCCTTTATTATTGAAAAAGATACCCTTGGTGATGGTTATAATCAGGTTAAAGGTAAAAACCTCTATGGCTTGTTCAATGACAAAAATGAGATGTATCAAATAAACATCATTCAGAATACAGAATCACTTTATTATGCCTATGACGAAACTGAGTTTGTTGGTATAGACAAATCTATTTGTAGCAGAATAGAAATAGAAATGCAAGATAATGCCATTACTTCTATCACTAACATGATTAAGACAGAGTCTACCATTAATAGAGAGGAAGACTTACCGAAAAATGCACGTAAGCTTCCCGGTTTTTATTGGCGTGGAGATGAACGAATTTACACCAAAGATGATATTTTTGATGAAAATGATTTAAATGTTGAATTGGTGAAAATTAGAGGCATTGATGATCCGATTAGCATTGATATGGAGGAAATGGGCAGAACCTCTACCCCTAATGAAGGGGAAATACCAGAATATGAAACAACTGAACCAACCCAGAAGGACTTAATCAACAAAGATAAAGCTCCTACTCTGCTAACCCCATCAGCCCCCAATAACAAGATGAAAAATCTAAAACCTCAACATTAAATTGAGGAAATAACTTAGAACAACATAGTTCGTAACGAAAAACCTTTGAGTAAACTACTTAGAGACAAGTTTCAGAACATGTAACCTCGATTATCGAGTGAACTACTTCGGGGCAAGCCCACGAAGCATTTAGTAAAGCATTGCATTTCTACTTCGAGACAAGTCTCGGAGCATTTAATCTCAATTATTAAGTAAATCTTTGTAAAGAATGAAAGATGACTTTTTAAAATATCAGGCACAGACTTCTCCACATCCTTTGTTTATGGAAGTTTCACACGCCAAAGGAAGTTATATATATGATGTTGATGGAAAAGCACACTTAGATTTTGTGGCAGGAGTATCTGCATGTACTTTAGGGCATTGTCACCCAAAAGTTATGAATGCTATAAAAGAGCAAACTGAAAAATACATGCACGTAATGGTCTATGGAGAGTTTGCACAATCACCAGCAGTGGAATTCTCTAAACTAATAGCCAAACAATTACCAGAATCATTAAATTGTACGTACTTGGTTAATTCAGGTACAGAAGCAGTAGAAGGTTCTTTAAAGCTAGTAAAACGTATAACTGGCAGAACGCAATTAATAGCTGCTAATAATGCATATCATGGCAATACTCAAGGGTCTATGAGTGTTATGGGCAACGAAAATCGAAAGCAAGCCTTTAGACCTTTATTACCTGATATTGATTTTATTGAGTTTAATAACGAAGATGATTTACTAAAAATAACAGAAAAAACTGCCGGAGTATTATTAGAGACTATTCAAGGTAGTGCCGGATTTGTACCTCCGCAAAACGACTATTTAAAAAAGGTAAAACAACGTTGTGAAGAAGTTGGAGCGTTATTAATATTAGATGAAATACAACCAGGATTTGGTAGAACAGGTACCCTATTTGGTTTTCAACAATTTAATGTTGTACCAGACATTTTAGCAATTGGAAAAGGTATGGGCGGAGGCATGCCAGTGGGAGCTTTCATTGCCTCTTACGAGCATATGCAAAAACTAACAAATGCTCCTAAATTAGGGCACATTACCACCTTTGGAGGTCATCCGGTAATTGCTGCTGCTAGTTTAGCTACTTTAAAAGAAGTACTGGAAAGTAATTTGATGGCAGAAGCCTTAAGAAAAGAAGCCTTATTTAGAGAATTACTTCAACACCCGCTAATAGAGTCGGTGCGAGGTAAAGGACTTATGCTAGCTATAATGGTAAAAAATGCCGATGTAGCCAACCATGTAATACTTAAGTGTTTTAATAAAGGACTTATCTTATTTTGGTTAATGTTTGAACCAAAAGCGGTACGAATTACACCACCGCTAACCATTTCAGATGAAGAAATAAAAGAAGGCTGTAATTACATTTTAGAGGCTTTAAACAGCTTTAACTAATAGTTGTTAACTAAATTGTTGATAATATAACAACATTTTAGTCAAAGTTTAATTTTCATATAGTAAATTTAATAACGTAGAAATCAAAAAAAGCTTCGCCTATGCAGTTTAGTTCAAATGAAGATTATAATTTGCCTTTGGCTAAATTTGAATCGATGCTAAAAACGAATAATGTTTTTTTCTTCGATTCAACCGATTTTGAACAGATCACTACTCACTATTTAGATGAGGGAAAAGTAACTAAAGCTAAGAAAGCTATACAGTTAGGATTAGAACAACATCCTACTTCGCCTGAATTAAAATTGCTTCAAATTGAAATATTAATTTTCGAAAACAAGCTCGATCTTGCGGAAAGACTTCTTAATGAGGTACAGGAACTGCAACCGGGTAATGAAGAAATTTATATTCAAAGAGCTAATATTTTAAGTAAACAAGATAAGCACTTACAGGCTATTGCAATGCTTAAAAAAGCACTTGCCATTGACAATGAAATGTCGGGAGATATCTATTCTATGATTGGCATGGAATATTTATTTATTGACAATTACAGTGAGGCAAAAAATTTCTTTATAAAATCATTAAAAGAAGATTATTTAGATTATGCCTCTTTATACAACTTAGTGTATTGTTTTGAATACCTTGAAGAGTATAGTGGTTGTATTTATTTTTTAAATGACTACTTGGAATTAAATCCGTATTGCGAGGTTGCATGGCATCAACTAGGAAAACAATATTGGAACAAGAAAATGTTTAAAGAAGCACTATCTGCTTATGATTTTGCCATTATATCAGATGACTCTTTTATAGGCGCTTATCTTGAAAAAGGAAAAGTTTTAGAAAAACTTAAGCGTTATAATGAGGCCATCGAAAACTACGAATACACATTAGAGCTAGATGATCCTACCTCATTTGCGTATTTAAGAATTGGAAAATGTCATGAAAAGTTAGGTAATTATGAACTTGCCAGACAATTCTATTATAAAACCGTACATGAAGATCCTTTATTAGATAAAGGTTGGATTGCTATTACAGATTTCTATTATAGAAATAATAATTTTCAAAAAGCTTTATACTACATAAATAAAGCCATTAGTATTGATGAGGAAAATGTACTGTATTGGAAAAGAAGTGCTGAAATCAATAAGCAATTAAGTTTATATGAAGAAGCAGATATTGCTTACCAAAAAACAGTAGAATTAGGTAATTATGAACTTGAAACCTGGGTTTCTTGGGCTGATATACTTACCCATTTAGGAGAATACAACTCGGCTATTATTACATTACTTCAAGGATTAGAATTTCACCCTGAAAGTAGTGAATTGGAATACCGTTTAGCTTCTCTATACTACTTAGAACACGACGATATTAAAGGACAATATCATCTTTTAAATGCGCTAAGACATAATTATGAAGGTTATGAATACATCTCTAAATTATTCCCTTCTATTTATTGTAGACCAAGTGTTAAGAATTTTATAACAAACTTTAAAAAGGCTTCCTGAAAAAAAATTCTATTTTTGCCGAACCGATTAAAATTTAATCATGCAAAGATCATTTTTAGGTTACCTTGTTGTTACCCTTAAAGGCATAGCCATGGGGGCAGCAGATATTGTTCCAGGAGTTTCCGGAGGAACTATAGCGTTTATTTCTGGAATTTATGAAGAACTCATAAATTCTATTAATAATATTAATTTCGATTTATTAAAAACCCTACGAAAAGAAGGTATTGCTGCAGCCTGGAAACAAGCAAACGCAAATTTCTTAGTGGCCTTAGTGGCAGGAATAGGTATTAGCGTTATTTCCTTATCTAAGGGTATTGGGTGGTTATTAGTAAACCAACCTATTTTATTATGGTCTTTCTTCTTCGGACTCGTATTGGCTAGTATTTATTTTGTAGGAAAGCAAGTCACTAAATGGAATTTAGTGGTTATTATAGCCTTAATTATTTTTGCTTTAATAGCATTTTATATTACCTCTTTACCTCCACTAAGTAAAACAGACAGTCTGTTATTTTTATTCTTTGCAGGTTCACTAGCCATATGCGCTATGATATTGCCGGGAGTCTCAGGAGCCTTTATTTTAGTTTTATTGGGTGCCTATAAAACGATTCTTGACGCAATAGATAACAGAGACTTTAAAACTATAGCAACTGTAGGCTTAGGTGCTATTTTTGGGCTACTAGCCTTCTCAAGATTACTTAAATGGTTATTTAATCATCATAGAGATTTAATTTTAGCTATTCTTACTGGTTTTATCTTGGGATCGTTAAATAAAATATGGCCATGGAAAAAAGTCTTAGAAACTGCCATTATCCATGAAAAAGAAGTTATCTTAAGAGAAAAAAGTATTTTGCCTACTTCTTTTGATGGAGACCCGCAATTACTTTTAGCTATACTATTAATGGTAGTAGGTTTTCTAACCATTATAATTTTAGAAAGGATAGCCTCTACCTCTAACAAAGAGTAAATGTATTACAAAGAACGCACTTTTAGAGACAAGTTTTTTCTTGTGACAAAAGGGCTTGCTATGGGCGCAGCCAATAAAGTCCCTGGAGTTTCTGGAGGAGTGGTTGCTTTTGTGGCCGGATTTTATGAAGAATTCATTTATAGTTTACAGAAGATAAACGGTAAGGCTTTTAAACTTTTAATTAACGGACGTTTTACTAGTTTGTATAAATATATTAACGGACGCTTTTTGGCATTACTTATTTTTGGTATGCTAGTGAGCTACTTTAGTATTTCAAAAATTCTTGATTACTTTATTGCTAAAAAAGAACTGTATGTTTGGGCAGCGTTCTTTGGAATGATTGTAGGCTCTATCTACTATATTGCAAAAGATTTTCATTACTGGAATCGCAAAACAATCATATCATTTCTTACCGGACTTGCAGTTGGTATTTCAATTAGTTTTTTAAGCCCTGCCAAAGAAAATGACAATCTATTTTTTGTATTCTTTTGTGGAATGATAAGTGTTTCAGGAATGACCCTCCCTGGGCTTTCTGGTTCTTTTATTCTCATACTACTTGGTAATTATGTATTACTTCTAGTAGATTCCGTTAATGCGCTGTACGATACTATTGGTGACCTATTTAAAGGGGATTTTAGTTTTGTTTCAGATCCGGAAAGAATAAGAATACTAGAAATATTAGGTATCTTTACTTTAGGATCTACTATAGGACTTGTTACCTTATCTCATTTACTTAATTATGTTTTAAAGCATTTTAAACATATTAGCACGGCTGTTATTATTGGATTTATCTCTGGTTCTTTAGGAGTTGTGTGGCCTTGGAAAACTGCTATATACAAAACAGATGTGCAAGGAAACTTCCTCAATGACTCCAACGGAGTAAAAATTATACAAAACTATAAGCGTTATATACCCGATTTTACTAACTTAGATACCTGGATAGCATTTATTTTTATAATTATTGGCATTGCCATTATATTAATATTGGACTGGTATGGAAAACGAACTAGAAAAAAAGTATAAGCATCTTTTTGGTTTATTAGGACAAAATATAGATTACTCTTTCTCTAGAGGGTATTTTAATCGCAAATTTGAAAACGAAAATCGAACTGATTTTTTCTATACAAATTTTGATATTCCAGAAATATCTCAATTTCCTGATATTTTAAAAACCCATAAAAACATTACCGGATTTAATGTTACCATTCCGTACAAAGAAAGCGTTATACCTTACTTGGATGATTTAGATGCTACCGCAAAAGCTATTGGTGCCGTGAATACTATTCAGGTTAAAGATGGGAAGCTAATAGGCTACAATACTGACTATTACGGTTTTTTAAAAGCTATTCAGCCATTACTAACTAAAAATCATACAAAAGCACTTATTTTAGGTACAGGAGGTGCTTCTAAAGCAGTTGCTTATGTAATGAGCTTGCTTAAAATTAAATATAAATTTGTATCTAGAAGTCCTAAACTAAAACAATTTGCCTACACAGACCTCAATAAAGAAATCATTCAGCATTATAAAGTTATCATTAACACAACCCCTGTAGGTACATTTCCCAACATAGAGGATAAACCTAGTATTTCTTACAATCATATTACCAACGAACACTTATTGTTCGATCTAATATACAACCCTGAAAAAACAACATTTTTACAGCTAGGAGAAAAAAAAGGAGCTACCATTGCTAATGGTTCACAAATGCTTTCAGGGCAAGCAGAAAAAGCTTGGGAAATATGGGGTGAAGCAAACAATTTCTGAGAATAGTAAAAAAAGTACGTAATTTTTATATTTTTTTTGTCATACTAATTTGTTGTTAGTATCTTTCATGCATACAACTATTACTCAATTTAAAACATTGCGCAAATGTTAGAAGAAAAAGACGATAACCTGCAAAACGCAGACGGACAAGAACCGATTCGTAATGAAGAAACCGTTAACGAATCTACTACAGAAGCTACTGAAGCCAATTCTACGGATCAGGAAGAAGTAGTAAACACACCCGAAAGCGAGGATGTCCACAGAGAAATTGATGACTCAAATGCAGAGGACGCAGAAGATGATGATAACCTTCAGCGACATTCTATTCCTATGGCCGATTACCATGCTATGAGCATGACTAATTTGGTAGACGAATTTGAACAGCTACTTAAAGATCATAAAGTACAGGCTATAAAAGAACATGTTGATCATATTAAGAGTGAATTCGATCTTAAATACGGTCAACTTCTTGAAGAGAAAAAAGAAGACTTTATTGATAAAGGAGGGAACGAAATTGACTTTAGTTACCACGTTCCTGAGAAGTCAAAGTTAAATAGTCTGTATAATGAGTACAAAGAGAGACGTAACAGCTATTATAAAAATATAGAACTTACCTTAAAAGGCAATCTTGAAAAAAGATTGGTAATTATAGAAGAGCTTAAAAGTCTTATAAATGTTGAAGAGAACATTAATATAACCTACAAGCACTTTAAAGATTTACAAGAGCAATGGCGTAATGCCGGACCCGTACCTAGAGCTAACTATACCGATGTTTGGAGAAACTATCAGTTTCATACAGAAATGTTTTATGATTTCTTAGATCTTAACAGAGACCTTAGAGACTTAGACTTTAAACATAATTTAGAAGAAAAAGTAAAACTTATTGAAAAAGCGGAAGAGCTTTCTGAAGAAAAAGACATTAATAAAGCTTTTAGAGAGTTACAACTTTTACATAAAGTTTGGAAAGAAGATATTGGTCCTGTAGAAAGAGAACAACGTGAAGCTATCTGGGAGCGTTTTAGTAATGCCACTAAGATAATTCACGACAGAAGACAGGAATATTACCAAAACATAGAAAAAGCATACGAACAAAACCTTGTTCGTAAACAAGAAATCATTAAGGCTATTGAAGAAATAGCTGCATCTAAGGTTACTTCACACAACCAATGGCAAAAGCTTATTAAAGAAATTGAAAAGCTAAGAGAAGACTTCTTTAGTGCTGGTAAAGTGCCTGCAAAGGTAAACGAAGAAACATGGAGTGATTTTAAAGAGTCGGTTAGAACTTTTAACCGCAATAAAAATGCTTTTTATAAGAACCTAAAAAAGGAACAACAAGACAACCTTAATAAAAAGCTTGAATTGGTGGCTATAGCAGATGCTAATAAAGGCAATGAGGATTTTGAAGTTACTACTCCTTTAATGAAAAAAATTCAGGAGGATTGGAAACATATTGGTCATGTTCCTAGAAAGCACTCCGATAAAGTATGGAAAGACTTTAAGGCAGCGTGCAACCATTACTTTAATCGCTTACACTCTGAACGTAATGCAGCTCAGAAGGTAGAGTTTGAAGCTCTAGATCAGAAAAAAGAATTTTTGGATAATTTAAAAGATTATCAATTATCTGGCGACAGCAAGAAAGATCTTACCGATATTAAGAAGTTTATTGCTGACTGGAAAGTTATTGGAAGAGTTCCTTTTAATAAACGTAACATAGAAAGTAAGTTTAATAAAATTATAGATGCCTTATTTAAAAAGCTTGATATGGACAAGCAACAAGCTGAGCTTATTAAATACGGCAACAAACTAGATCATTTAGCAAGCGACGAAAATAGCGGAAGACAACTTCAAAACGAGCACACTTTTATAAGAAGAAAAATTGATGAAGTAAAAGCTGAAATCCGTCAGTTAGAAAACAATATGCAATTTTTTACCAATGTAGATGAAAGCAACCCATTAGTAAGAGACGTTATTAAGAACATTAATAATCATAAAGAATCATTAGCCATTTGGCAAGAAAAGCTTAAAAAGATAAACTCGATGGCCGAAGATGAAAATGAACAAGAATAGAAACTATTCAAAATAAGAAACAAAAAAACCGACTATAAACAAGTCGGTTTTTTTGTTTCTAGAAAATAGAAAAAACTATTTCTTTTTCTTATCCTCTGTAGCAGGAGCGTTTAATTTACTACTCATTTCCATAGAAATAGCAGATCTTTCAAATTTAATCTTACCCGATAAAGTTTCAATAACACATGAAGCATCAGCCATCTGAACTATTTTTCCGTGCATACCACTTTTAGTAATTACTTTATCACCTACTTTTAAAGCTTGCGCAAATTTCTTTTCCTGTTTTTGTCTTCTAAATTGTGGGATTATCATAAAAACGACAAGCACAACCATTAAAAGCAACATCATATAACCTTGTTGCATCTCTCTATAATCTTAATTAATTAATTATTATTTTACAGCTGTAGTTGCTGCTTCAGGTACTTCAACAAAAGCTTTGATAGAAACACGTTCTACTCCTTTTTCTGTATTAGCATTAATAGTTATCGTTTTTGAAACCTGACCTTTACCACTACCATTATAAGTTACTTTAATTTCACCCTCTTTACCTGGTTGAATAGCTTCTGTTGGTTTTTCAGGAATTGTACATCCACAAGAACTTTTTACTTTAGATACAATTAAAGGCACATCACCTGTGTTAGTAAACTTAAAGGTATGCGTTTGCTTTTCATTCTTTTGTATGTGACCAAAGTCAAATACTTTTTCTTCAAATTTCATTACTGGAAACCTATTAGCATTAGCATCTCTTTCAGCTGCTGCTTCAACATTTTCAGCTTTCACTTTATCAACTGCCTTTTCTTCGCAAGAGGTAAAACCAATTGCTAAAACCATAGAGCAAACTAGTAATATACTTTTTTTCATACTTAAAAATATTTATTTTGATGTTAAATGTACTAATTAAATTTAGAGTAGTCCTCTTCCAACCTTATTTAATTGTTTAGACTGCTCAAAATCCTTAACTACTTTATCTAAAATTCCGTTTATAAATATACTACTTTTAGGAGTAGAATACTCTTTTGCTACCTCAAGATACTCATTTATAGATACCTTAACCGGAATAGATGGAAATTTTAAGAACTCACAAATTGCCATTTTTAATAAAATATTATCCACATCAGCAATTCTATCAGTATCCCAATTAGGCGTTTTTCCGTTGATTTGCTCCTGTAATTTCTCATCGTTTAGTACCGTCTTTTTAAGTAAGTCTACACCAAAATTTTTATCATCCTCGTCTTTAAATAATCTTGGTAAAAAATAAGATTGAGGATGCTCGTTGTTTTTTAATTTACGTAAAAATTTAAGAAATATTGTATTCACAGCAGGTAAATCATCTATCCATGTAAGTTTATGATCTTCAATATATTCATATAACTTTTCGTTAGGAGCTATAATTTCTTTATAAACATCTATAATAAATTGTTTATCCTCTTTAAAAGTAGATACCTTTTCTTTCATATAATCTTTATAAAGCTCACTGTTTAAAATATCTTTATAAATAATTTTCACATACTCATCATCAAGATACCAATTATTAAGTTTACGCTCTTCAATAGCATCTTGAAGTAACTCGTTATTTACCAACATGGTAAGCACTTCATTATACACAAACTTCTTATTCGGATTTTTATCTTCGGCGGTTGCCAAGTACTTCTTCTGAGACATGTCCAATTGCGAAGCCGCCATTTTTTGTATCTCTACCATTAAATTAATTAAAGTAAGGTAAAGCGAATACATGTTATCCATGCTAGTTAAAAGAAACCTCTCTTCCTTCTCTAAATTAATCTGATTAGATTGTGCTAATGCATAAAGCGATTGCATAACCTTTACTCTGATGTGTCTTCGTGTTAACATATAAGTAAGAACTTTAGATATTATAATTGAAAGAAATTTTCTTTCGCGGCAAAAATAATATATATTTTAAATTAGGACGTAAAATTCCTATTAATTTATACCTATCTATTTTATTAACCTAACTTTCTGTTTTGATAAACTCATAAACCCCTATATTTGCTCAGGATAAAATGCTTATTCCGAATAAGAAAAATTGTAAATGAAAGAATTAAAACATCTAAATAAATACTTCTTACAATATAAATATAAGCTTCTTTTAGGGTTAGTAATTACTATTATAGCGCGTGTTTTCTCTTTAGTAATGCCCCCTTACGTTAGAAAAACATTTAATGTAATAAAAGAAAGCTTTGATAATGATGTTCCTTCATCTGAATTCATGGGAACACTTATACAGTATATTGCTATTATAATAGGTTCAAGTATACTATCTGCTTTATTTACCTTTTTAATGAGACAAACCATCATTAATGTTTCACGCTATATAGAGTTTGATCTTAAAAACGAAATCTTTCAACAATACGAAAAGTTATCACTTAATTTTTATAAAAAAAATAGAACAGGTGATTTAATGAACCGTATTAGTGAAGATGTTGGTAAAGTAAGAATGTATGCCGGACCCGCTATTATGTACAGCATACAAACACTAACGTTGTTTGTTTGTATTATTCCTCTAATGCTATACTCTTCACCTATTTTAACACTATACACCATTATTCCGCTACCATTTTTATCGGTAATGATTTATTACATAAGCAAAGCCATACATAAAAGAACTACTGTTGTGCAAGAGTTTTTATCAGAGCTTTCTACATTTTCTCAGGAAACATTTTCAGGAGTTAGCGTTATTAAAGCGTATGGTATAGAAAACAGAATTAATGATAAAATAGAAGAATTGGCGCAAGAAGGAACTAATAAAAGTATGAATCTTACCAAAATACAAGCTTGGTTTTTCCCATTAATGCTATTTCTTATTGGTATAAGCACCATAGTTGTTATTTATGTAGGCGGTATGCTTTATATAGAAGGCAAAATAGAGAGCGTAGGAGTTATTGCCGAGTTTATTATTTATGTACAGATGCTTACTTGGCCTGTTGCAACCGTTGGTTGGGTTAGTTCTATAGTGCAGCAGGCAGCTGCCTCGCAAAAAAGAATTAACGAATTTTTACATGAAATACCAAGTGTACAAAACCATAAAACCTCCCCTACTACTGTTAAAGGTACCATTACATTTTCTAATGTATCTCTAACCTATGAAGATACTAACATTAAAGCATTAGATAATGTTTCTTTTGAAGTAAAAAAAGGAGAAACATTAGCTATTATAGGTAAAACCGGATCGGGTAAATCTACTATTCTTGATCTTATTGGTCGTATGTATGACACCTCTGAAGGAACCATTTTTATAGACAACACCCCTATTAAAGAGGTAAACTTAACCGATTTAAGAAAGGCCATTGGTGCCGTACCACAAGATGCCTTTCTATTTTCAGATAGTATTAAAAACAATATAAAATTTGGTAACTGCAATGCTACCGATGAAGAAGTAATTGAAGCTGCAAAACGAGCTTCAGTGCATAAGAATATTAATAAATTTAGCAAAAAATACGATACTGTTTTAGGCGAGAGAGGGATTACTTTAAGTGGCGGACAAAAACAACGTATTTCTATTGCAAGGGCCTTGATTAAGAATGCTCAGATTTATTTATTTGATGATTGTTTATCGGCTGTTGATACCGAGACAGAAGAGAAAATTCTAAGCAATTTATTAGAAATAGCCAATGAAACCACTACCATTATTGTAAGTCACCGTATCTCATCTGCAAAAAATGCGGATAAAATAATGGTCTTAGACAATGGAAAAATAGTACAACAAGGCACTCATAATCAACTTATAAAAACTGAGGGGTACTATAAAGAACTATATGTAAATCAACTTCACGAAAAAGAAAGTCATTAATTGTTTGCTATATTATGATTTTTTTCACATTTTTGAACAAAATACTATTCAACTAAACAAGTTAGAGGGAATTATGAATGACAAAGACTTACTAGAGAAAGATGAGATTTTCTCAAAAGTACTTAGAGCCGGTAGAAGAACTTATTTCTTTGATGTTAGAGCTACCAAAGCCGGAGATTATTATTTAACTGTTACTGAAAGCAAGAAATTCACTCACGATGATGGTTCTTTCCATTACAAGAAGCACAAAATTTATCTTTACAAAGAAGATTTTACAGCTTTTAAAGAAATCTTGTCTGAAATGACAGATTTTGTAATTAATGAAAAAGGAGAAGAAGTGATTTCTGAGCGTCATCAAAAAGATTTTAAAAAGGAATCTTTTTATGAAACAGAAGAAGCTTCTAACGGTACTGAGAAGTTTACAGATATAAGCTTCGAAGATATTTAATAGTATTTTCTTTATTATAGAAAATTACTCGTAAGAGATTTTAGTTTTAATTACATATAATAACAGCCATACAAAATTGTATGGCTGTTATTATTTTAGGATATAAATAAACCATTGTGCACAGCACTATCTGGTTTTATAAGTGTAATTTCTCCATCATCAGCTACTGCTCCAAGCAATAAGCACTGACTCATAAAATTAGCAATTTGTTTCTCAGGAAAATTTATTACCGCCACTACTTGCTTTCCTGGTAAATCTTCCTTTTTATATTTTTTAGTTATTTGAGCAGAGGTTTTCCTAACACCAATAGTATCCCCAAAATCAATCCATAATTGATAGGCTGGTTTTCTAGCTTCAGGAAAATCTTTTACTTCTAAAATTGTACCCACCGCCATTTTTACTTTAGAAAAATTGTCCCATGTTAAATCATTAGTTTCTTTATTCATTATGCACTTTTAGTTTATACATTATTTCATGAGACAAGCTTTCAATATATGCCTCATATGCGTTTACTAAAATACGTTTTTTCTTGAAACAGTTTCAAGAACATATAGTAAAGAACTATCAATGAACTTGTACAACCTTTTACTTTTTAAACTTCAATCGTAGAAGACAATATTTCATATTGTAGTTTCATTTTTTTAATTAAACATCTTGTGCATCACCCATGCGGGACCTATTAATAAAAATTGAATATCCTTTAAAAAAGACGGCTTCTTCCCTTCTATTTTATGCCCATAAAATTGACCTACCCATGCCACAGCAAAAATGGCTAAGGAAACATAAAAAAGTGGTAATATCATACCTAAATAATAATTAGCTACTAAACATACCACCGAAAAGAAAAGCATTTTTAAAGCAGTAGCAATAGACAAAAACACATAAAACAACATTACAAACAGAATGGCAATTGCTGCCCAGTTAATTAACAACGGCGACAACGTTGGAGCTATATTCCCTAAAAAACCAACCGGAATGGATAATAACATACCCACAATTGAAAAATAGATGGCCGGTACGCATATAAAGTGAATTTGTATATTAGTTTCGTTCTGGTGACTTACTGAATATTCATCAAACCATTGTTTTATTGTTTTCATTTTACTGCTTAATTTTACATTGAATTTACAATTTATAAAAAAACATTTTATCCTAAGTAAATATTATTTACTCTTAATACAATTATAAATTATGGCAAGAACACCCAGCAATATGCTTCCGTTAGGAACCATGGCCCCAAATTTTAGCTTACCCGATACTATTACCAGCAATACATTATCTCTTCATACGATAAAAGGCAACACAGCCACAGTACTTATGTTTATATGTAACCACTGCCCTTTTGTAATACATGTAAACCAAGAACTGGTAGCCCTTGCCAAAGATTATACCGACAAGGGGATTTCTTTTGCTGCTATCTCTAGCAACGATGTAGAAAATTACCCAGATGACTCCCCTGAGCTAATGAAGTCAACCGCAATTGAAGAGGGCTACACCTTCCCATACTTATACGACGAAACCCAAGAAGTAGCAAAAGCATATGATGCTGCTTGTACCCCAGACTTCTATATTTTTAATAAAGCCCTAAAACTTGTATACAGAGGTCAGTTAGATGACTCTAGACCCAGTAATGGCATCTCGGTTACCGGAAGTGACATAAGAGCTGCATTAGATGCTATTTTAAACGATACTGCTATACCCGAAAAGCAAAAGCCAAGTATAGGTTGTAACATCAAATGGAAAAATTAACGCAATTTTAGGGCTTACATTATTTATAACTCTATATAATCTACTAATTTTGTAGAATACTAAAATTAAAAAAATTATGGCTACAATTAGATTAGGAGATGCAGCGCCCAATTTTACGGCACTAACTACAGAAGGAGAAATTAATTTTTATGATTACCTAGGTGACGGATGGGGGGTATTATTCTCTCACCCTTCAGATTATACCCCGGTTTGTACTACAGAATTAGGCACTGTGGCAAAGTACAAAGATGAGTTTGAAAAAAGGAATACTAAAGTATTAGCCTTAAGTGTTGATGGATTGGAATCTCACAAAGGTTGGATAAATGACATTAACGAAACTCAAAACACTACGGTTAACTTCCCTATTATTGCCGATGAAGATAAAAAAGTATCTGAATTATATGATATGATTCACCCGAATGCAGACGCTACCTTTACCGTACGTTCTGTATACATTATAGGGCCCGATAAAAAGATTAAACTAATTATCACCTACCCTGCTTCTACAGGTAGAAACTTTGATGAATTATTGAGAGTAATTGACTCATTACAGCTTACTGCTTACCATAAAGTAGCTACACCTGCCAACTGGAAACATGGTGAGGAGGTAGTAATTAGTCCGGCCGTGTCTAATGAGGATGCTAAAAATATTTTTACCAAAGGTTTTAAAGAGGTAAAACCTTACCTACGTTTAACACCTCAACCTAATTTAAATTAAACAACATTTATCTTTAGGTTGATTATAACTACTTTATATTGCAAAATATAAAAACCCCAGTATATTTTATTTGTACTGGGGTTTTGTTTTATTTAAAAGCTAAGATAATTTTAGGTGTTATTTCTAAGTAATTCTATAGGCTAATCTAACCCTTCCATTTATCTCGCATCAATAACTTTATTTTCACTGAATACATAGGTAGAATTATAACTTTAATAACTTGTAAAGGATCAATATGCCAAAAACGTCCTATTGCAGGGGCATTCATACGATATCTAAACTCATACAAATTCAATACTAAATCATAATTTCTTTCTTGACCTTGGTATTTAAACTTCCCACCAACGTTAACTACCTTTACATCATTATACCCACAATGACTTAAGCCAAAAGAGAATAGTCTTTATTTTCTTCAAAAAGCGTTCTTGGTATAAATGTACTGTACTCTTTAAAAACTTTTCTTATCATTAAATTTAAACCTATTAGATAAAGTAATAGAACTCTACGAATGCCCCCTATGACAAGCTTAAAAAGATAAAGCTATCTTATCAAACAATTACCCTTAATCTGACAACAATAATGATCTGTATTCATACCTTGATTACTATATTTTTCTAAAGAATTAAATGATTTTATAGGTCTACTAATGGTAAATTTACTATGAACCTTATTTTTTACAAGTTTAACTTTAATTGTATCTCCTTTAGATAAAGTTCTAACGCACTTTTCAATATCCATTTGACCTTTATTTGTCTCAAAAACATATACTTTTTCAGATGCTACTTCTTGAAGAATAAAAACATATGTATAATCATTATCATCAACAATATCTTTAACTACATATTGTTGGCTTTTCTTAGAAGCTCCTATAAAAAGCAAGAGTATTACTATAAAATATTTAATCATCATAAATTGGTATTATTTATAGACTACTATTTCTCCATCCTTACTATTAGGTTCTCCTTAAGCTGAGCTAAGTTTTAAATTATCTCCACCCCATACGTAATATCAAGTTATTTATATGGGCATAATGATGTTCTCCATGCCAAGCATACATCAACGTACTTCTTTTTAAATCCATCACCCTTTTGGTCTCCGGATGTATAAATACCTTCTTTAACGCTTCTGCATTCAGTGACTTTAATAAATGCACCCAACGTTTATGCAAGGCATCTAACAACTGTAAAGAAACATTTATATCCATTCCATAATCATATAGATTAGCCCATCTGTCTTCATAATAAGCCTTAATTGTAGGCATATCTTCTGTTAAAGCCCATTTATAACGTATATAAGAATTGGCATGGCTATCGGCCAAATGATGTACAACCTGTTTTACTGTCCAACCCTCTGGGCGGTATGGTGTATCTAATTGTTCAGAAGAAAATCCGTTAACAAGCAGTCTTAATTTTTCGGGTAACAACGCTATACTTTTTACAGCTTCTTCAAACTGATTATCTGTTACCTCCATAGGCCATTCAAAATCACCTAATGGATATTTTAATGTATGTAGTTCCTCTGGTGTCATATAAACTTAAAGGTATAAAAAAAGCCCCTATAAAGGGGCTTTATATCGTACGTAATTTCTATTTACAAATTTATTTAACGTTTACCAACTCTACATCAAAAAGTAGTGTAGCATTTGGAGGAATAACTCCACCTGCACCTCTAGCACCATATGCTAAATGAGATGGAATAACAAAACGAGCCTTATCTCCTACTTCTAATAAAGCAATACCTTCATCCCATCCACTAATTACTTGTCCTACTCCTAAAGTAAAATCAATGGGTTGTTTTCTTTTGTATGAAGAATCAAAAACACCACCATCTAAAAACATTCCTTTATAGTGTACAGAAACCGTCTTACCCTTCTCTGCTTTTACTCCATCACCTTTTTGAATAATTTTATAACGTAAACCGCTTTCGGTTTTATCAAATCCAGCAGCAACTTTTTCTAAAGCCTCTTCTGCTTGTTTTTGAGCCTCAGCAATTCTTTTTTCTCTTTCTCCCTCAAACGATCTGAAAGCTTCAATAGCATTCCATTTTTCGGCCTCTTCTCCTACTCTAACAATCTCTAAGGTTTCAATTGTATCCCCTTGTTGAATAGCATCTACAACATCTTGCCCTTCTTCAACAAAACCAAAAACAGTGTGTTTACCATCTAACCAATCTGTTTTTACATGCGTAATAAAGAACTGAGAACCATTGGTTCCAGGACCAGCATTAGCCATAGATAATACACCAGGACCAACGTGCTTTAAATCTGAATGAAACTCATCATCAAACTGATACCCTGGGCCACCAGAGCCAGATCCTTCAGGACATCCACCCTGAATCATAAAATCAGCGATTACTCGGTGAAAAGTTAATCCGTCATAATAAGGTTGCCCTTGTGGTTTTACATCGTTTTCTAAATTCCCTTCAGCTAGTCCAACAAAGTTCCCAACTGTACCAGGAGTTTTATCATGAGTAAGTTTTACTAAAATAGCTCCTTTTGAAGTATTAAATTTTGCGTAAATACCGTTTTCCATTATTATTCTTTTAAATGAGGGGCAAAGATAATAAATGTTTGCTGCTTACATAACATTACCAAAGGCTTTTGTTTTATAACCACTATCTGTACTATTGAATAAGGAAATCGCTGCCTTTAAACCACGTCTTTTTAAAATGAAATGATTACCTTTGTACCCACTTTATAAGACATTTAAATTATAACATATGAGTAAGTACGATGTTATCGTTTTAGGGAGCGGTCCAGGTGGATATGTTACCGCTATACGCGCTTCGCAATTAGGTTTTAAAACCGCTGTAATTGAAAAAGAAAACCTTGGTGGTGTATGCCTTAACTGGGGATGTATACCAACCAAAGCATTATTAAAAAGTGCTCAGGTATTTGAATATTTAAAACATGCTTCTGACTACGGTTTAACAGTAGGAGAATTTGATAAAGATTTTGACGCTGTTGTAAAAAGAAGTAGAGGGGTTGCAGAAGGAATGAGCAAAGGTGTTCAGTTCTTAATGAAGAAAAACAAAATTGATGTTATCGATGGCTTCGGAAAATTACAACCTGGTAAAAAGGTGCTTGTAACTTCTACAGATGGTAGCACAACTGAATATAGTGCAGATAACATTATTATTGCTACAGGAGCTCGTTCTAGAGTATTACCGAATTTGCCACAAGATGGTAAAAAAGTAATCGGATACCGTGAAGCAATGACCTTGCCTGAACAACCTAAGAAAATGATTGTTGTAGGTAGTGGTGCTATTGGTATTGAGTTTGCTTATTTCTATAATTCTATGGGAACAGAAGTTACTGTTGTAGAATATTTACCAAATATTGTTCCTGTTGAAGATGAAGACGTTTCTAAACAATTAGAGCGTAGCTTTAAAAAATTAGGAATTAAAGTAATGACTTCTGCAGAAGTTACTACTATAGATACATCAGGAGATGGAGTTAAAGCTACTGTTAAAACAGCCAAAGGCGAACAAGTTTTAGAGGCTGATATTATTCTTTCTGCGGTTGGTATTAAAACAAATATTGAAGGTATTGGTTTAGAAGATGTAGGTATTGCTACCGACAGAGATAAAATTTTAGTAAATGACTATTACCAAACAAATATCCCTGGATATTATGCTATTGGTGATGTAGTACCAGGACCTGCACTTGCGCACGTAGCATCTGCCGAGGGTATTCTTTGTGTTGAAAAATTGAAAGGAATGCATGTAGAACCGTTAGATTATGGTAACATTCCTGGATGTACTTATTGTACTCCTGAAATTGCTTCTGTTGGTCTAACTGAGAAAAAAGCTATTGAAGCAGGATACGAAATTAAAGTTGGTAAATTCCCATTTACGGCTTCTGGTAAAGCAAAAGCTGGAGGAAACGCTGACGGTTTTGTAAAAGTAATTTTTGATGCTAAATACGGTGAATGGTTAGGATGCCACATGATTGGTGCTGGTGTTACCGATATGATTGCAGAAGCAGTTGTTGCTAGAAAATTAGAAACGACAGGACACGAAGTATTAAAAGCAGTTCACCCCCACCCAACTATGAGTGAAGCGGTAATGGAAGCTGTTGCTGCTGCATATGATGAAGTGATTCACATCTAAGAAATTCAGATTTTAGTTATATAAAAAAGCCTTATCCTTTTTATTGGATAAGGCTTTTTATTTATGTTTCGGATATTATTTTTAAAGAAAATTATGCCCTACAGAGAATTGAAAAACGGCGTTTTTAGCTTCTGAATCCATTACATCAGATAATCCAAAATTATAACGTGCCTGAACAAAGAACGATAATATTCTTGCCTCTACACCTACAGCCCCACTAAGATCAAAATCTTTTAAACTATCTGTTTCAAGAGCATCAAAATTATCACTAATAACATAACCAAACTGAGGCCCTACCATAAAACTAACATTTTTTACCATATAGAACTTAGCTAAAAGGGGTACATTTATATAATCTATATCAAAATCAATGTCCTCTAATTTAGCTCCTTGTGTAGAATACATTATTTCTGGTTGAATAGAAAAGTTATCATTTAAACCTAATTCACCAGTAACACCAATATGGTAACCTGTTTTGTCTTCAAGTCCGTCTAAGCCATCACCCGTAAGGCTAGCAAAGTTAACACCGGCTTTAATCCCTACATGTTTAGTTTGTGCATATCCACCAATAAAAATAAGTGTCAATAAAATAAATAACAGCGATTTTTTCATAATTTATATTTAATTAATTTATAAAAGATTGTATAGCCAAATTGTACCCTTTGATTCCAAATCCTACAATTATGCCGCTAGCATTAGGCGATATATAAGAATGCTGTCTAAACTCCTCTCTTGAAAAGGTATTAGAAATATGAACCTCTATCACCGGAGTTACAATTGCCTTAATAGCATCATATAATGCTACAGACGTATGCGAATAAGCCCCAGCATTTAATACGACTCCATCATAATTAAAACCTACTTCATGGAGTTTATTTAGCAACTCTCCTTCTACATTACTCTGATAATATTCTAACGCAACATCCTGAAACTTATTTTTTAATTCTTCAAAATATGCTTCAAAAGTACTACTACCGTAAATACATGGTTCGCGTTTACCTAATAAATTTAAGTTAGGCCCATTAATTATTATAATCTTCTTCATAGAGTAAATATAACAAAATGTAGCCACAAAAAAACCCAGAACTATTGTTCTGGGCTCTTTATATTAATTAAAACTAAATTCTAAACCAACATTAATTGTGCTAAAAGTATAACCATCATCACTAATACCTGTATAAGATACATTTGCTCCTAATAAATCAGAAAATGTATATCCTACTTTTGGTCTGTAGTAAACACCACAATAAGTTCCATCAGATAATCCGATTGAGTAACCTACATCAGCGCCAAGACACCTATAACTTTCAAAAATATTTTATAGAAAGAGATACAACAAACTAAACAAAATCACCTATTCTATAAACCAGTGTTAATCCATTCATAACCTCTCCATACTCTTTTCCCAAAGTTTTCATCGCTTCTTTGGTTTCGCAAAAGATTAAACTATTGCTTATACGATCGATCATATTGAGCTTTATACCCAATACTAAAAGAGGTTCCATCTTTTATATCTCGTAAAAGCAATCCCATATTTACAAAAAAAAGAAAAAGCCCTAAAGAAATAATCTTCAGGGCTTTTAAATAATTTATATATAATACCTTATCTCTTTAGCGAGAAG
>NZ_BRVP01000023.1 GCF_027924145.1 Neptunitalea chrysea
ATTTATTATTTTAACTGCTAAATATTAAACATCAGCAGATTTTACAGTCTTAATAATTCTTGCTGCAATTTTGTATGGATCACCATTAGAAGAAGGTCTTCTGTCTTCTAACCAACCTTTCCATCCTTTTTGAACAGTCATAATAGGAATACGGATAGAAGCACCTCTATCAGAAACTCCGAAAGAGAATTCGTGGATAGATTGAGTTTCGTGCTTACCAGTTAAACGTTGATCGTTATAAGCTCCGTAAACATCAATGTGTTCTTTAACAACAGGTCTGAACGCTTCACAAATTTTCTCATAAATTTCTTGAGAACCACAAGTTCTAAGAGTAGTGTTAGAGAAGTTAGCGTGCATACCAGATCCGTTCCAGTCAGTATCACCAAGTGGTTTTGGATGCCATACAATAGCAATACCATATTCTTCACCTAATCTTTCTAATAAATAACGTGCTACCCAAATTTCGTCACCTGCTTTTTGAGCACCTTTAGCAAAACATTGGAATTCCCACTGTCCTGCAGCAACCTCAGCATTGATACCTTCAACATTGATACCTGCCTCAATACATAGGTCTAAATGTCTTTCTATAATTTCTCTACCGAAAGCGTTTTTAGCTCCAACAGAACAATAGAATTGACCTTGAGGAGTTTGATCTCTTGGGAAACCTAAAGGAAGGTTTGTTTCAACATCCCATAAAAAATACTCTTGCTCAAAACCGAACCAAAAATCATCATCATCGTCATCAATAGTAGCTCTACCGTTTGATGAGTGCGGAGTTCCGTCAGAGTTTAAAACCTCAGTCATTACTAAATACCCGTCTTTTCTAGCTGGATCAGGGAAAATGGCAACCGGTTTTAATAAACAGTCAGAGGAGTTTCCTTCTGCCTGTTCTGTAGAACTTCCATCAAAAGACCACATCGGACAGTCTTCTAATTTACCGCTAAAATCTTCTTCAATTTTTGTTTTACTTCTAAGGCTTGCTGTTGGTTGGTAACCGTCTAACCAAATATACTCTAGCTTTGCTTTGCTCATAGTTAATTAGTATTGATTGAACTTATTTTGCTGTAAAAATAAATTTTTTTTAACATCCCTCCTTATTTATAGGGGGTAAATATTAAAAAAATATTAATTTTTACATTTAGTGTATCAAAATAAGGGGTGTGATGATTTTTTTTAAAAAATAACGTTTACAATTTATATTTTTGTAAATGAACTTAAATATTTGATAGCATGTCGTCAGTTAGATTTGAGATATTAAGAGAAATTTATAACAAAAAACCCATTTTTGTAGATAAAATTGAAAGAAGGTCTAAAATTTTTGGAGAAAATGTGTTTAATGATGCTGCTATGCGTCAATATGTTAGTGAAGGAGCATATCAAACTATTAAATATGCCATAGAGTTTGGTAGAAAAATAGATAGGAAGCAGGCAGACCATATTGCAACAGGAATGAAAAACTGGGCAATTTCTAAAGGAGCTACACATTATACTCACTGGTTTCAACCATTAACAGGAACTACAGCTGAGAAACATGATGCTTTTTTTAATATAGCGGATGATCAGGTTCCTGTAGATAAGTTTGATGGAGCGCAATTGGTACAACAAGAACCAGATGCTTCTAGTTTCCCTAGTGGTGGTTTGCGTAATACATTTGAGGCAAGAGGCTATACGGCTTGGGATCCTACTTCACCTGCATTTGTGTTTGGTAGTACCTTGTGCATTCCTACCATTTTTGTTTCGTATACAGGAGAGGCTTTAGATACCAAAACTCCTTTATTAAAAGCTTTAAATGCAATGGATGAAGCAGCAACGGAAGTGGCAAGGTATTTTGATAAGAATGTAAATAGTGTTAATGCTACTTTAGGATGGGAGCAGGAGTTCTTTTTACTAGATAAATTATTGGTGAATGCTAGACCTGATTTGTTATTGTCGGGCAGAACATTATTGGGACATGTGGCGGTTAAAGGACAACAGTTAGATGATCATTATTTTGGTAGTATACCAGATAGGGTTATTGGTTTTATGAGGGAATTGGAAATTGAGTGTATGCGCTTAGGTATTCCTGTTAAAACCAGACATAATGAAGTGGCTCCCAATCAGTTTGAGTTAGCGCCTATACATGAAGAAGCTAATAAAGCAGTTGATCATAATTCATTAATCATGGATGTGATGGATAAGATTGCGAATAAACACCAGTTTAAAGTACTTTTCCATGAAAAACCTTTCGAAGGAATAAATGGATCAGGAAAACACAATAACTGGTCGTTAACTACCGATGGAGGAGTTAATTTATTAAGTCCGGGGTCTACACCTATGAAGAATTTACAATTTTTAACCTTTTTTATAAATACCATTAAAGCTGTACATGATTACGAAGAATTGATGAGGTCTTCTGTGGCTTCTGCAGGGAACGATTTACGATTGGGTGCAAATGAGGCTCCACCTGCAATTATTTCAGTTTTTATTGGTGATCAATTAACTAAAGTATTAGATGAATTGGAAGGGGTTTCTAAGGGAAAATTATCTCCGCAGGAAAAAACAGAGTTAAAGTTAAATGTAATTGGTAAAATTCCTGATGTATTATTGGATAATACAGATAGCAACCGAACTTCTGCTTTTGCTTTTACCGGAAGTAAATTTGAGTTTAGGGCTGTGGGAGCCAAGTTTAATTGTGGTACACCTATGATGGTGCTTAATACCATAGTGGCTAAGCAACTAAGTGACTTTAAAAAGGAGGTTGATAGTTTAATTGAGAAAAAAGGGTTGAAAAAAGATGAAGCAATATTTAATATTCTTAGAGAATATATTAAGGCTTCTAAAAAAATTAGGTTTGAAGGAGATGGTTATAGTATTGATTGGGAAAAGGAAGCGAAACGCAGAGGATTAAGTCATCATAAAACAGTACCTGATGCTTTAAAGGTGTTGTTAAGTAAAAAGACAATAGCACTTTTTAAAGAAATGAAGGTGCTTAATGAAGAAGAGATATATGCTAGATATGAGATAGAACTGGCGGATTATGCAAAAAAAATACATATAGAAAGTAAAATACTTTTTGATATGGCTCATAACACTGTGATACCAGCAGCGATTCGTTTTCAGAATTTACTTATTGAAAATGTTCAGGGACTTAAGGAGGTTTTTGGAGCTAGTTATAGAGATTTAGGAGCGGAACAATTGAATATGATAGAGCAATTAGCTAATTCTATTAAAGAAATCAGAAAAAAATTACACCTTATGACTATGGAAGCTGAAAAAGCTTCTAAAATTAGCGATGCAAAGAAAAGAGCAGAGGCATATGGGTACCGAGTAAGAGAGTATACCAAACAAATTCGCGAGCTATGTGATAATTTAGAAGTGTTAATAGCTGATGATATGTGGCCTCTTCTTAAATTTAGGGAGTTACTTTATAGTAGGTAGTGCGATTTTAAAAATAATTAATTCCATAATCGAGATTAAATCTCAGAGTTTTGTGCCGAAATAAAAATGGAATTCTTGTTAATGCTTCGTGGTCTTGTCACGAAGTAGCTACTTACTGTTTTTAACACTAAAAGTATGTTTTTTCTTTCTAGATGCGTTACATTTGATAACACATCTATTGTTGAAATAAAAAACAGGAACTATGAAAATCATGTACACCGTTTGGTGTTTTGTTTTATGTCTGATAATAAGTTCATGTACTTCTAATCGGGCGTCTGTTTCAGACATTAAATTACCATCTTATTTTACTGATAATATGGTGCTTCAAAAGGATTCTGAGGTGCCATTTTTTGGAGAAGCAGATCCAGGGGTTAATCTTACTATAACGACCTCTTGGGATTTTAAAAATTATAAAACTAAAGTTTCTAAAGAAGGTACTTTTGAGGTAACCCTGCATACACCTGATTATGGAGGTCCGTATGAAATAGCGATACAGCAGCACGATGAAGTAACTACCTTAAAAAATATTCTTATAGGAGAGGTTTGGTTGTGTTCGGGGCAGTCTAATATGGAAATGCCACTTGAAGGCTGGGGAAAAGTTCAGAATTACGAGGAAGAAATAGCAAATGCTAATTATCCGGAAATACGATTATTACAGGTAGCTCAAGTAAATGCAGTATCACCTGTAGATACATTATCCTTGGCAAATGAAGGTTGGCAAGAATGTAGTCCTAAAACCATTCCTGAATTTTCTAGTACGGCTTATTTTTTCGCCCGTGAAATATATAAAACCAAACAGATACCTATTGGGGTAATACATAGCTCATGGGGAGGTACCGTTATAGAGGCATGGACAAGTGCAGGGGCGTTACATACCATTCAGGATTTTGATAGAGATATTACTGCTTTAAACGCTACGGAAGCAGAAATTCAAGTGTATAATCAGGAAAATGCGACTAAATTGGAGAACTGGCATCAACAAATAGCAGCAGTAGATGAAGGGTATGAAAATGACAATCCGGTTTGGTCTCAAAAAATGCATAATGATTGGAAATCGATAGCATTGCCAGGATATTTTGATTTAGACGATACAAGTGAGTTATTTAAGTTTGATGGAGTGGTATGGTTTCAAAAAGAAATTAACCTGACAAGAGAAGAGGCGAGTGCGCAAACTTTATTACATTTTTATGCTGATGATATTGATAAAGTTTGGATTAATGGTGAATTTATTGGTGAAACCGATGGCTACCAAATAGAACGTAAATACCAAATACCAACGGGGGTACTGAAACCCGGAGTTAACCTGATTACTATTAAAGTGTTTGACGGAGTTGGAGGAGGAGGTGTATATGGTGATTCGGAAGATTTCTATTTACAGTGTAACGATACTAAAAAATTATTAGGAGGAAATTGGAAATATAAGATAGGGGTATCATTAGATAAGGTACCTCCATACCCATATATTCCCATGTTTCAAAATAGACCTACGGTATTATTTAATGCAATGATACACCCAATTTTAAAATTTCCTTTTAAAGGGGTTATCTGGTATCAAGGAGAAAGCAATGCACAACGTGCTGCACAGTACAAAAAGTTATTCCCACTGTTGATTAAAGATTGGAGAAAACAATTTAATAATCCTAAAATGCCTTTTTACTTTGTGCAATTGGCAAACTATAGAAGTGTAAAAGAACAGCCAGCACCTTCTGCTTGGGCAGAGTTAAGAGATGCACAGTTTATCACCCTTAAAAAAGTATCTAATACCGGAATGGCTGTAGCCATAGATATAGGAGATGCTATAGATATTCACCCTAAGAATAAGCAAGAAGTAGGCCGACGGTTAGCGCTTATAGCTCTAGCAAATGTGTATGGTGAAGATATAGCGTATGCAGGTCCTATGATTAATGGGTATAAAAAACTAGGGAAAAATATAGTAGTGAGTTTTGAGTATTCAGAAGGTTTAATAGTCAAGGATGGTGAGGAATTAAAAGGTTTTCAAATAGCAGGTCCTGATAAGAAATTTTATTGGGCCGATGCTATAATAAAAGGAGGTAAGGTAGTTGTAAGTTCATCTAAAGTACCAAACCCGGTATCGGTGCGCTATGGATGGGCCGACAACCCTGAAGTAAATTTATATAATGGTGCCGGTTTACCAGCTTCCCCTTTTAAAACAGATAGTTGGAAAGGAATAACATTAGATCATTTGAATTAATTTTAAAAATATAGCGTTTAAAAAGCAGCAATAACAAAGTAGTTATTTGCTGCTTTTTTTATGGATAACTTCTTCTTTAAATTCCTGAGGTACTTTTTGAAATAGTGGTTGATTAGATTTTAATAGTTCAGTGTATCGTTCTTCAGGAGAAAGGGTAACAAATGATTTAACTAAATGCTGGTAATTAATGAGTTCTGTTTCTACCGCAATTCGGGCAATTATTTCAAACTTCGTAGTTTATCAATATCATTTCTTTTAAAAATAATAACTTCATAAGATTCTAATGCCTGAAAATTTTCTGAAGACGGTATTTGATAGGTATGGCTTTCTCTAGCACAAATAAATTGATTAGTTAAGTAGAAAAAGGCTTATCATGATACTGATTTCTACCTTAATGATACATTTAATTATGTGTTATCTTTGAAAAATGGGAATTATTAAATTTATTACACCAGATGAAACAGTTGTTGTAAGACATCCGGTACTTAGGGAAGGTAAACCTATAGATTCTTGTATTTTTCCGGGAGATGAATTACCAACAACATTTCATCTTGGTTTTTATGAAGACGACGAATTGTTAGGGGTAGTTACTTTACTTAAAAACAACTATACAGAAGCACCTGCTGAAGGATTTCAATTACGAGGAATGGCTGTTTTAACTATTGCACAGGGTAAAGGAGTAGGTGGAAAGTTAGTGGCTAAGGCAGAAGAGGAAGTTAAGAAAAGAGAAGGCACTTATATTTGGATGAATGCCCGAATTAAAGCGGTTCCGTTCTATGCAGGATTGAATTATGAAGTAGTTAGCGACGTTTTTGATATACCTAAGGTTGGCGCCCATTATACCATGCTAAAAAAAATCTAAAATTACTTTTAATTTAACGGTATTATATGACTTAATGCAGTGTTTAACCGGTAAAATGTTGCTATATTTGACGGTAAAACAACAACTAGAAAATTTAATTTAATGGATAAGAAAGTTCTTCTAATGATACTTGATGGTTGGGGTAAATCTCCAAATCCTGAGGTATCAGCAATCGAAAAAGCCAATACTCCTTTTATTGACAGTTTATATACTAAGTATCCTAGTGCAACTCTGAAAACCTTTGGAATGAACGTTGGTTTACCTGACGGACAAATGGGTAACAGTGAAGTAGGGCACATGAACTTAGGAGCTGGTAGGATTGTATATCAGGATTTTGCTAGAATAAACCTTGCTGTAGAAAAAGATACTCTTAAAGATGAGAAAGTATTAAAAGATGCTTTTGCGTATGCAAAAGAAAATAATAAAGCGGTTCACTTTTTAGGATTGGTAAGTGATGGTGGAGTACACTCTCATATCAATCATTTAAAAGCCTTGTTAGACGCTGCTGATTCTGAGGATTTAGAAAAAGTGTTTGTACACGCTTTTACCGATGGTAGAGATGTGGATCCTAAAAGTGGAAAAGGATTTATTGAAGAGGTACAATTACATTGTACTAAAAGCAATGCTCGTTTAGCTTCTGTTATTGGTAGATACTATGCTATGGATAGAGATAAGCGTTGGGAGCGTGTTAAATTAGCATACGATTTAATGGTTAATGGAGTTGGGCAACCAGCTACCAATGTATTAGAAGCAATTCAAGAAAATTATAACGAAGGTGTAACCGATGAGTTTATCAAACCTATCTGTATGCACGATGCTGAAAATCATCCTGTAGCTACTATTAAGGAAGGTGATGTTGCTATTATGTTTAACTTCAGAACCGATAGAGGTCGTCAGTTAAGTGATGCTTTAACGCAGCATGATTTTCCTGATTTTGACATGAAAAAATTAGACTTGTATTATGTTACTATGACAAACTACGATGAGTCTTTCAAAAACGTTCATGTTATTTATGACAAAGATAATATCAAAGATACTTTAGGAGAAACTTTATCTAAAGCAGGTAAAAAGCAAATCCGTATTGCTGAAACAGAAAAATATCCGCACGTGACTTTCTTTTTTAACGGAGGTAGAGAAAAGCCTTTTGAAGGAGAACAACGTATTTTATGTCCATCTCCAAAAGTTGCTACCTACGATTTGCAGCCAGAAATGAGTGCGTATGATATTAAAGACGCTATTGTACCAGAGTTAGAAAAAGAGGAGGTAGATTTTGTATGCTTAAACTTTGCGAATCCTGATATGGTTGGACATACCGGTATTATGGAAGCAGCTGTTAAGGCATGTGAGTCTGTAGATGAATGTGCAAATGAAGTAATTACAACGGCTTTGGCTCACGGGTATACAAGTATTGTAATAGCGGATCATGGTAATTGTGATACTATGGTGAACCCTGATGGTTCTCCAAACACGGCGCATACTACCAATTTAGTACCTGTTATTTTAGTAGATAAGGATATTAAAGAAGTGCATGATGGTGTGTTAGGAGATATTGCACCAACAGTGTTAAAATTAGTAGGTGTTGAGCAACCGGAAGCGATGACACAAAAATCATTAGTAGACTAAGTAATTTGAAAGTTTTAAGTTACATATATATGGTGTTGGTAGTGACTGTTTTTTGCTCTTGCGGAGCAAAAAACAGTGCTGCTAATGCAAGTGAACCCGAAAAGCCACAACTTTATACAGATAGCAAAGTTGAATTTGAATTAGGTGAATTGGTAGGGGCTATTTCCAAATCTCAGTTAAGCAAAAGCTTTAATTGGTTTAGAGATGGTTATGGTGAATATGTTGTAGATACTACTACAATGAGTCAAGTAAAACCTTATTTAGAAGGTGTACAGGTGAAATTATTTATGGGTACTTGGTGTAGTGATAGCCAACGAGAGGTACCACATTTCTTTAAAATAATGGACGCCGTTAACTTTCATGATATTGAAATTATAGGAGTAGATGAATCAAAAACAACTCCTCAGGGTACAGAAAAGTTATATGACGTTATAAATGTGCCTACTTTTATCTTTTTGAAAGATGGTCAGGAAATAAATAGAATGGTTGAATTTCCATGGGATACGCTAGAGAAAGATATGCTAGCTATTTTTACAACTACTGATTATAAGAATCCGTATGCGGAATAAAGTATGGAAAAAGAATTATAAAAGATGGAAGGTTGTAAAGCCCTATTTTTTATAAAATTTAACGTTGTAGCTAATATAAAGAGTTAGAGTCTCTTTGTAATTCTAAACTGAAACTCTTTATATTTGTATTGTAATAATTCTATTGAACTATGTTTTTATTTATTAGTACTCCTGAGGTAATGATTGCGTTGTTGGTGGTGGTGTTGATTTTTGGAGCCGATAAGGTTCCGGAAATTGCAAGAGGTCTTGGTAAGGGTATGAGACAGTTGAAAGACGCTACTAATGATATAAAACAAGAAATTACCAAAAGCGCCGAAAATAGTGGTATTGACACTAAAATTGCCGAGGATATATCAAAAGAAATTAATGACGTTAAGGGGAGTATTGAAGATGAAATAGATAGTATCACTGGCCCTGTAAAAAGAAGACGTTAATGTATAAAAGGTTACTGGAGTTAGATACACAACTTTTAATATACCTGAATAATTTAGGAACGAGTAGTCAAGATGTCTTTTGGTACTACATTACTAAAATTGTTTTTTGGATTCCTTTATATCTTTTATTTGTCTACATTGTTGTAAAGCGTTTTAGTAAAAGAGAAGCTCTACGAATTTTATATACATTTATAGCTCTTATTACCGTTGCTCTTAGCTTAACCTATTATGTAAAGGAATATGTGTTAAGAGACAGACCTGTAAATAATGAAGGTATTTTTAATTTGTTAAGGGTAAATATACAGCCTATAGATTACAGTTTTTTTTCAGGACATGCTTGTAACAGTTTTGCTATTACTGCACTTTTCTATTTGTTTGTTCGTAAGCGTGTAAAGAATGCATGGTTGTTTTTTTTATGGCCGGTACTTTTTAGTTACAGTCGTATTTATTTTGCCGTTCATTTTCCGTCTGATGTATTGGTTGGGGCTTTAGTTGGTACTACATTAGCATTGAGTTTTTATATGTTATATAAAAAACTCTTCTTACGTTACAATAAAAGCTCTATTAAAGCCTAATTAGAAATACCTCAACTCATTTTCTATAAATTCCTTTTTATTTTGTTTGTTTAAAAGTTCTTTGTTAAGCAAGTGGTTTAACCAAATAGATAGTTTTTTGGATCCTTTATAATTAAGATGACCTGAATCTGCAAAGGCATTATCTTGTAACGGAACAGTTGAAAAATCTAAGAATGGTAAATCTGAGAACATTTCATTTCTTACCGTTTTAAAATGGTCTTCGTTAGCTAACCATGGATAATACTTATGTACAGGAGTACGTATAAGATACACCTCTTTGTTAAGACCTTTGATGTAGCGTATTATTTTTCTTAAATACAGAAGGTTTTCTGTCGCTATAGTATTAGAAATTTGTTTTTTATTAATTGTATCTGAATCTAAGTTTGTACCCTCCACTTTTTCGTACCCCCCTAGAACTTTCGTATAGTTATATTTTTTAATAAGCATAGTAATTCCTGTTTGAAAAAACGGTAGTATACTTTTTGTTACAGCACTTTTATTTTTATCATATAAATAACCAATAGTTTCCTTTTTCATAAAAGGAGCGTAGCCTGGAAATTTTTCAAGAATGTACTGAGTATCGGTAGTCCATAAGGTATCCATGTATGGCTCAATATTGTTATTACCAAATTCTATAAATACAGTATGTATGTTAGGGTTTTGCTCCAGTGTTTTTTTTAGCTTGGCAAAAGTGTAAAAATAAGACTCTCCTGATCTGGAGAAATTGATAGTGTTTTCAATTAAAGAATCATTATAAGCGCATGCCGAATGAGAATGCCCTAAAATTAAAAGTTGCCCCTCTTTTTCAAAATGAAAATTAGCTTTAGAGCTACAAAGCAATGCGGGTAGTGCGGCAAATACCAGGCCACTAAAAATAAATATCAGCGCTTTGTATATAAATTTTTTCATAAGTAATTACACCACTCGACTAATGGTTAGTCCATCTCTAATAGGTAGTAGAACAGTTTCTACTCTTGGGTCTTCTTTTAATAATTTGTTGTAAGTAAGTAACGCATAGGTTTGTTTATCGTTGCTTTTTACTTCTTCTACTATTTTACCACTCCATAAAACATTGTCTGAAAGTAGCACTCCTCCCTTGTTCATTTTAGGTATAATAATTTCAAAATACTCAGGATAGTTCTTTTTATCGGCATCAATAAATACCAAATCAAACTTTACAGGTAAGGTAGGTATAATATCTTTAGCATCGCCTATATGTTGTACAATACGGTTGTTATTACCAGACTTTTCGAAGTACTTTTGTTGTATCTCCTCGAGTTCTTCGTTTACATCTATGGTATGTAAAATTCCGTCACTTTGTAACCCCTCAGTAAGACATATAGCAGAATAACCAGTATAGGTGCCTATTTCTAAGATATGTTTAGGGTTTATCATTTTAGATAGAATACTCAATAATCTACCCTGAAAATGGCCACTTAACATTCTAGGTTGTAATACCTTTAAATGAGTTTCTCGTACAAGTTCTTGTAGTACCTCGGGTTCGTTTTCTGAATGATCGGTAACATACTGCTCTAAAGACTCCGGTAAAAAATGCATAGAAAAATATTTTTGCAAAAGTACATAATTACTCGATAATCGATATTTTAAAAGTAGCATCGTATAGATACTATATTGGTTTTTTATGCTTGTATTATTGGTATAGCGATAAAAACTAAATATCTGGTAGACTTACCTAATTGAATTATAAAACTTATTTTTGGAAAGAATTTTAAAAATGGTATGATACAATTTCAAAATACACTGGCTTTTGCAAGAGAGTTAGATCAACAAGACGAATTAAGTAAGTATAGAAATGAGTTTCATTTTCCGAAGGTAAATGGTAAAGACGTTATTTATTTTACAGGGAACTCTTTAGGGTTGCAACCTAAAAGTGCTCAGAAGTTTGTAGATGACATAATGAAAGATTGGAAAGAGTTGGCTGTAGAAGGTCATTTCTATGCAGAAAAGCCATGGTGGGATTATCATGAGCGTTTTGCTAAACCTTTGTCTAAAATTGTAGGAGCATTGCCTGAGGAAGTTACTGTAATGAATACTTTAACGGTAAATCTTCACCTGTTAATGGTCTCTTTTTACCGTCCTACTGAAAAACGTTTCAAAATTATATGTGAAGAAAAGGCATTTCCATCAGATCAATATATGTTGGCAAGTCAGGTGCGTTTTCATGGGTTAGACCCTAAGGAAGTTTTGGTTGAAGTTAAGAAGCGAGATGGAGAAAACTATTGGAGAACCGAAGATGTACTTAAAACTATAGAAGAAACGGGCGATGAGTTAGCACTTGTATTAATGGGCGGTGTTAATTATTATAACGGTCAGGTATTTGATATGGAAACTATTACCAAAGCGGCTAAAGACATTGGTGCTAATGTAGGTTGGGATTTAGCACATGGAGCTGGTAATATTGAGTTGAAGTTACATGATTGGGATGTAGATTTTGCTGCTTGGTGTAGTTATAAATATATGAATAGTGGACCTGGTAATGTATCTGGTGTATTTATTAATCAGAAGCATTTAAATAAGAAAGACATACCAAGGTTTGAAGGGTGGTGGGGCCACGATAAAGAACGTCGTTTTTTAATGGAGCCTGAGTTTATTCCTATGGCAAATGCAGAGGCTTGGCATTTAAGCAATGCTGCAGTAATTGCAATGGCACCTTATTTGGCGTCGTTAGAAATGTTTGATGAAATAGGGATGGAGAAGTTAATTGCTAAACGTAACCTAATTACTTCTTATTTAGAATTTGTGTTGGGTGAAATAGCGAAAGAAGTAGATAGTTCTTTTGAAATTATTACACCTTCTAATCCAAAAGAAAGAGCTTGTCAATTATCGGTGTTTTTACATGGAGAAGGAAGAGCCTTATTTGATTACCTGATGGAAAGTGGAGTAATAACCGATTGGAGAGAACCCAATGTAATTCGTTTAGCACCTGTACCATTGTATTGTTCATTTGAGGATATGTACAATTTTGGACAATTACTTAAAGCAGGTATTCAAAAGAAAAATTAACACTAATAGTTAACTGTGTATACAAACACTTTGGGGTATTCTCCAAAGTGTTTTTTGTTTTATACCCTTTAAACAATTTGTATCTATTGCTTTTTAAATATATTTGTTACTACTAAATTCTACGGCTATTTATACTGTTGTTACATACACACCCAAGCATAAAGAGATTTGGAATGCTTTTATAACCAAAGCTAAAAATGCTACTTTTTTATTTCATAGAGATTTTATGGAGTATCATAGTGATAGGTTTACTGATTTTTCACTTTTAGTTTTTAAGGAAGAGAAGTTAATGGCTGTTTTACCTGCGAACATAAAAGATAGGGTAGTGTATTCACATCAGGGGTTAACCTATGGCGGATTGGTTGTTGAAGAGAAATTGGGGTTTGGCTATATCAATGATATTTTTGACGCTATAAAGGAGTTTTTAAAGGCTACCGGTATTGTAGAGCTAAGAGTAAAGCAACTACCCGAAATCTATCAAAAAAAGCCTTCTAATGAGTTGTATTATTTGCTTAGTAAAGGAAGTGTGTTAGATACTCAAATGGTGTTTGCAGTAGACTATAGTACGCCTTTACGTATTCATAAAACTAAGCAAAAGTATTTTAGACAAGGAGTACAGCAAGGCTTTGTAATTAAAAAAGAACAGGTTTTTGATGCGTTTTGGAACGACGTATTGGTTCCTAGATTACAATATAAACACAATGCTTCTCCAGTGCATACCCTTGCAGAGATCACCTTGTTACAATATAAATTTCCTGAAAATATTTATCAATACAATATTTATTTAGAAGAGGAGCTGCTTGCCGGTATTACCATTTTTGAAACCGATCAGGTGGTAAAATCACAATATGGAGCAACAACAGAAGCAGGAGAACGTATTAGGGCATTTGATTACTTATTTTTGTATGTAATTAACTCCTATAAAGACAAAAAGAAATACTTTTCTCAAGGTACGGCAACAGAATCTAATGAATTAGGATACAATCCGGGATTGGTAAAACAAAAGGAAGAACTAGGTTGTAGTATTTACTTACAACATATTTACAGTTATACGTTATGATAAAATTTCTTGATCTACATAAAATAAACGAACGCTTTGAAATGGATTTTCAAAAAGCGTTTAAAGACTTTTTGGATAGCGGCTATTATATACTTGGCAATAAGGTTGATGAGTTTGAAACAGCATTTGCCAATTATTGTGGAGTTGATTGTTGTGTAGGGGTAAGTACTGGGTTAGATGCTATTAGACTTATTTTAGAGGGATATAAGCATTTGGGAGTATTGAATGACGGAGATGAGGTAATAGTGCCTGCCAATACATTTATTGCTAGTTTGTTGGCTATTTCAGAAACTGGATTAGTGCCTGTTTTGGTAGAGCCAGATATAGCTACCTATAATTTAACTATAGCCAAAGTGATGGAGGCTATAACTCCGAAAACAAGAGTGTTATTACCAGTACATCTTTACGGACAATTGACGGATATGACTGCTTTAAAAGATTTAGCAGACGATTATAATCTATTGCTAATAGAAGATGCAGCACAGGCGCATGGAGCTGTAAATAATCATGGTAAAAAAGCAGGAAGTATAGGAGATGCTGCGGCGTTTAGTTTTTATCCGGCGAAGAACCTTGGAGCTTTAGGTGATGGGGGAGCGGTAACTACTAATAATACAGCGCTTGCTACTATAATAGCTAAATTGAGAAATTACGGTACATCTGCAAAATATACCAATCAATACAAAGGATTAAATGTACGTTTAGATGAAATACAAGCGGCTTTTTTAACGATTAAGTTGGCTAAGTTAGATGCAGATAATAAACGCAGACAAGAAATAGCTAAAACGTACTTACAAGAAATATCAAATTCGAAAATTACGTTGCCCTATTATTCAGGTTTACTAGATCATGTGTTTCATTTGTTTGTGATTCAATGCAAAGAGCGAGATGCGTTGCAAAAGTATTTGGAAACACATGGAGTTCAAACCTTAATACACTATCCAATTGCACCGCATAAACAAGCGGCTTATAAAGAGTTGAATAGCTTGAGTTTACCTATAGCTGAAAAACTACATGATACGGTTTTGAGCTTACCTATAAGCCCTGTAATGACTAATGATGAGGTACGAGCTGTTATTGCTGCTGTGAACAAATTTTAGAATCGTTTCCAAATAAGTTTTCTTTCAGATAAATTGAGCCAAATAAAATGTAGGGTGCATGTTATAAAATACCCCATGGTTGCACCTATTAATCCGTATAGGTTGATACATATATAGGTAGATAAACAGAAAGTTAGTCCCCATACAATTTGAAGTGTTACAAAAATTTTTGTTTTGGCTTTAGCAATTAAAATATTTCCTATCACCCAGCCATGAATCCTAATAATATCCCCAAATAATTGGTAAATAATAATAGAGTTGATTAGTAAAAATTCTTTTGAAAAAAGAGTTACTATAATAAAACCTTTGAATAGATAAATACTTACTGTCACAGCTAAAATGGTGGGTAAGATAATTTTCCAAACCTTAAAAAGTTCTTTTCTAATGGCACTACCTTCAAGGGTTGTAAATGTTGGTAAAATGTAGAATTTAAAGGAAGATATAAGAAAGGTATAATAGATAGTAGACATTCGCCAAAGGCTATCCCATATACCAGCTTCAAAATCACCTATATCGTTTATAATGAGTGTTCTTAAGAACAAAAGGGATAGGCTCATAGAAAGAATTCCAGAAAGTGACATTGATGAAAAGCCAACTAATTTTTTTATAATGGCTTTATCTGGTTTTAAGTGTATTAATGAAATACTTATAAGGCCATATTTTTTAATTGCTATAAGACTTAATATAAAAAATATAAGGTTGTTTATAGCAATCCCTATAACTAATCCGTTTAGTCCGTATAGGCGAACCATATAAATAGAAACTCCTCCCGAAATTACTGTAGCAATTAAAGAGATAATAGTGTAAACTTTAATTTGTTTTAACCCATTGAGGATGTTAAGTGCAAGATTGTAAAGAGCTAAAAAAATAATAGATAATGTTGTGATAACTAGTAGATAACTATAATCTTTATGTTCAAATAGTAGTGTATTGATATAGTTTTTTAAAATTAAAACGGTTAATCCTGATAGTATGCTACCAGCAATATGCAAAAATAGGGCAGTGCCAAGCAGTTTTTTATATGATTCTAAATCATCCTGATATTGTGAGGTATATTTTATAATTCCGTTTTCTACCCCTAATTGACTAATAGTAGTAATTAGCCCCAGAAAATCTTTAAACTGACCATAAATAGCAAAATTGGCCGGGCCAATAATAGCGGCAGCTTTATTTACTACAAGTTTTACCAAAATTACAATGGCATTTGTAAAAGCAGATATGTAAGATGTTTTAATAAAGTTCATTTAATGAAAATCTTTCCATTCGGTAAAAGTTCTGTTAAGCATCTTTTCTAATGTAGTCACCTCGTTACGATATAATTTTTTTAGCCATTGTTTTTCTTCAGGAGATATAGGTTGGTATTTTTTATCTGTCTTTAATAGGTTAAATACTTTCTCATTTAATAAGTATCGTATTTTATTTATAACAGCTACCGGCAACATATATTTAGCAAATTTGGTGAATTTATAATCACCCTTGGAAATTTTACGAGAAATATTATAGATACCAGAATGTTTTACTATAACCGTTTCATTGTTATTTACAGGTTCAATTATTTCTAAAGGTTCAAGATTTAAAAATTTAAAACAAGAATTTATCGTTTCTAAAGGATTTGTTTTTAGAGATTCTAAAGTTATAAAAAGGATGTTTTCTTTACCAAATTCTTTAATAAAGATATCAATCCATTGAGAGTAGATGCTGAACTGATAGTAATTTTTCGGCCAATCTGGGTAGGCTTCAAAAGAGGCGTTTTTGTCTTCAATAATAGCATTTCTAAAATTTCTACGTTCTCTACCCGAACCTTTACACCACCAGTAGTGGGAATAACTTCTGTCAATTGGGTTTCTTAGAATAATAATAAATTTAGGAGAAGTTTTAGCAATGCTCTTAATTCTAGGGATAAATAATTCAGGGAAAAATAAGCTACCGGTAGATGATTCACCTTTTATTTTTGTTGTCTTATTATCGAAATATGACTTGTAAGCATCAATATTCTCTTGTTTAAAAGCATTGAAATTGGTGTCTGTCCAAAAGTGTGGCTCTTTTCTGGTTGACATACAAATATTGGGATGCTTGTTTAGTAAATCGTGTAAAGAAGACGTTCCACATTTCGCAACTCCTGGAACAAACACATCTGGTACAAAATACTTTAGGTCTGTATTTCTTTCTATTTTCATATTGCTTAATTACTATTTTCCCAGGTGTTTATATACTTCTCTGCGACTTTAACACAGTCATGTTCTTGCTCAATAAACGCACGTGCGTTTTTTGATATCTCTAGAATTTTATCAGGGTTCTCAATAAGAAAGGATAGTTTTTTAGCCATTAGTTCTTCATTTGGGACAGCATGCACAGCAATGGTGTCTTCTTGTAATTTATAGTGATCTTGCCATTGCTTAGAAGCTCCTGTAAAAACAACTTTACCCTTAGCCATGGCTTCTAAAGCATTGTATCCTTGATCATAGGCATTCGCCTGATCTAATAAAATATGACAACTGTTGTATTTGGTAATATACTCGTTATAGGGTAAGCTTACAGCAGTTATAATTTCTACCTTGTCTTTATACTTTTTAGCAATGAGTTCTAATGCCTTTATAAAGTAGTTATTCCCTTTTTTGTGAATATTCAATTTATTGATACCATGAAAAATAATAATCTTGTTATCTATTATTGGAGGTGTATAATCAAACAATTGTAATCTTACAGGAAATGGAATTAAAAGTTCAACTTTAGGAAGTCCCTCATACGCCATTACATAATCATAATCTCCGGGGATGATTCCTTTTACATGTTGTATCACAAATTCATGCAATTTTTTAGAGTTCTTAGTTGTATAGAGTAAAGAGTGACTGTAATTAGTTTTTAACGCTTTCGGATTTTTAAGATATGCACTTAATACATGATGTGATAGGTCATTTTTTAAAAGATAGTTTATATACGTATAATCATCTCCGCAGGCGGAAAGAAACACATTTTTATTATGTTTAAAAATAAAGTCTAATATACGCTTCTCGGTATAATAATGTTTGGTTAGTGGTTGTTCGTTAATTAAAAAAACGACATCAAAATTCTTAAGACGATTAGATGCTTTTTTGAATAAATAAAAAACCTCCCAAACGCCCATGTCTATTTTAGTAAATTTGTGGATAGCTTTTCTTAATAGAAATGGAAAACCTTTGGAAGAAAATTCAGGTTCAAAAGATATGTCAACCGAATAATTTTTAAAACCATCTTTTCTACCAGCTAAAATAACATCATGACCTATAGTTGTTAATCCTTCTTTTAACGAATTAAAAAAACCACTATACTCCCCAAGAAGTAAAATCTTCATAAGATAACTGTATATTTGTGTGAAGATAATTGTTTCGCCTAATGCAGCAAAATATAAATAATAGAATATGTTTATTGGTAGATTGTTTGGCTACAGGTGGAGCAGAAAGAACCGCTGCAAATCTTTCTATTGAATTTTACAACTTAGGTTTTCAGGTTATAATAATCTCTTTATTAGATGAGGTTAATTATAATTATAAGGGAACACTCATTAATTTAGGAAAAAAAAGGGGGGGTAATAAAGTTATTCGCAATATAGCAAAGGGGGCTAGATTAAGTAGTATTCTTAAAAAACAAACGCCGGATTGTATTATAGACTTTAGGATGCGAAATAATTTGGTACGAGAGTTTTTGTTGTATCAATTTATATTTAGAAACTATGTGATGATTTACCGTATTAATAGCGCTAAGGTAGATTGGCATATACCTAAAGGAAGCTTTTTTAAGAAAGTCTATAGTAAGAGTAATGTAGTAGCTGTATCTAAAAGTATAGAAGGTGCTTTAAAAACAACCTTGGGCTTTTCTAATGTTTCTTATATCCCCAATTTTTTTAAAAAGTCTCAAAATACTACCTTTGATAGACCAAGTGATGTTCCTGAAGAGTATATACTAGCCGTTGGTAGCTTACGAAACAACATAAAACAATTTGACAAGCTTCTTGACATATATGCAGATAGTAAATTACCTGAAAAAGAAATTGCCTTGGTGGTTTTAGGAGAAGGTGAAGACTACGAGAGCTTACAGCAGCAAATAGCTGACTTAAACTTAAAAGAGAAGGTGCTGCTTTTGGGACGTAAAGAACAGATTGAAGGTTATGTAAAGCGTGCTCGTTTTTTAGTCTTGAGTAGTGCGTTAGAAGGGTTTCCTAATGTTATTCTGGAATCTTTATCATTAGGGACTCCGGTAGTTTCTTTTGATTGTGTATCGGGACCTTCGGAAATGATTATTGATAAAGAAAACGGATTGTTAGTTCAAAATCAGGATTTTGACGAACTCAGGAATGCTATAGATTTAATGGTAGAAGACACTAATTTATACCTTAAATGTAAAGCAAATACAGATATAACTTTAAGTGCTTTTTCTAAAGAAGTAGTACTACAAAAGTGGCTTGAAATTTTACAATAAATGAAAACAACAATAGACGATTTAAAGTTTATAGATATACCAAAAATAATTGATCATAGAGGGAATATTTCTGTTATAGAAAACGACGTCTTACCTTATGATATAAAAAGGGTTTATTATTTATATGATGTGCCTAGTGGAGCTGTTAGAGGAGGGCATGCGCATAAAAATTTATATCAATGCCTAATAGCGTTAAGTGGTAGTTTTGATGTGCTCTTAAACGATGGGGTAAATGAGATTAGGATAACTCTTAATAAACCTAATAAAGGCTTGTTAATACCTAATGCTATATGGAGAGAGTTAGAAGATTTCTCTTCAGGATCTGTATGTTTGGTATTGGCTTCTGATGTATATAAAGAAGAAGATTATATTAGAGACTTTCATGATTTTAAAAGTTATAAGGCCTATTAATACGTACTTACTTTTATATTCTGTTTCATTAAAAAGCGTTTTGTAGCTTTTATCATTTTTACTACAAATAACGGGCTTCTTACTAATAGGCGTTGTTTAGAATTTATGTTACTGAAGTTAATTTGTGCTATTAGTTTATTAGCTTCATGTTTGTTTCCTTCAAGGCGTAAGTTAGAGGCAAAACTATACCGTTGAAAGTCTAGATATTTTTGCAGAGAAGTGTTGTCTTTAGAATACTTATCGTAGCTACTAAAATCAGGATAATTTTTACCACTTATTTTAGAATATACCATTTGATTGGGGATATCGTTTCGGTAGGTAGCTAATGGTTTAAAGCAATAGGCTAATTTATATGTAGAAAAGGCCTTTATATAAAAATCAACATCTTCTGCATAATTTATATTGGTATCAAATAAATCTTCAGTAGTATCTAAAACAGATTTTTTAAAGGTTAAACTACTTTGGCAAATTATAGGTTGACCTAAATTGTATTTGAAAAAATCTTCAACTAAAAAAGAGGTGTTTTCCTTAGTAGTATCAACCGTTTTATTGGTTCGTAATTTACCAAAAGAATACTGTTCGTAATAGTCAGTTCCGTAAAAATCGGCTTCAGGAAATGAAGCTTGTAAGTTATAGATGGTAGAAAGAAAATTAGGTTCGTACAAATCATCTGCATCTAATAGGCAAATAATGGCACCTTTAGCATTTGTAATACCTGTATTTCTGCTCGCTGCAAGTCCTTTGTTATGGGGGTGGTGTATTAGTACAATACGATCGTCGTTAACTGTAGCAACTTGTTGCAAACTGTTGTCTGTACAGCAGTCATTAACTAAAACAATCTCAAAATTAGTATAATCTTGTTGCAAAACAGATTGCAATGTTTTAAGAATATATTTCTCTTTATTATATAGGGGGATAATAATGGAAAATAATGGCTGCTGCTGCATTAAAAAACAACTTTATGCCTAACCTTTGTTTAGTTTGTTAGACTTATTCATCTGATAACAAAAATAACTTGTTTTATAAATATCAAAAATAAATAGAGATGGTTTCTTAGAAGTAAGGTTCTTTTCCATAGAATTTTTAAACATGGAATGAAAAATGTCCATTAAAAAACTTACTTTTAAAAGCCTTAGTTTAGCATACACGTTACCCAATCTACTCTCTTTAATATCCATAAAGTCAGATTTATGCAAGTAAACTAAGTTTTTCATAGCCCTTTTAGTCTTATCTAAATAGTCTACAGAGTAATCTTCGTTTAAATGATAGATCTCGTTTGAAATATGGTGGATTTTAATTCCTTTTTGTTTTAAGTTTCTTATAAATAGGTAATCTTCGTAGCCATATTGTGTTAAAGAAGATTCAAATTGAATATAATTGAAAATGCTTTTCTTGATTAAAATATTTGAGGTAAACGTAGTAGCGTACGGATCTTTTAAACGTTGTTCAAGTGTAAATGCTTCACGATAAATACCGAATAACCAACGAAGATTCTGGTCTTTTGTAATGGTTGGCATATACTCCCAGCCACCAAAAATAACTTCGTTACCTTCTTGAATGGAGTTCAAGTATCTCTGGAAAAAGCTTACATTTTTTGGCAATACATCACAGTCAAGAATAAGCAGGTAATCTTTACTGGCTTTTTGAGCCATGTAGTTTATGGTCTGAGAACGTCCTTTATTCTTTTTAGATTTGTAATAGATACAATTAGGAATATCTTCTATTCGTTTGTTTTTATCAAGGTACATAGAAGAACCATCCTCACAGCATATAATTTCTACATCAATGCGCTCATCTAAATGATATTGATGCAATGTTTTAATTAAATCATATGCATTGTGGTTATATATAGGTATTAAAATTGAAATGCTTACAAAAGGTTCTGTTATTTTAAGAGGAATTACTTTAGATTCTCTTGCTCCACCTTTTTGTATTACAGTCTGTTGGTTGGCTAAAATCATTGCTTTTTGATTTAGTTAATCTGATAGTTTTAGAGTTATTATGCACTTTTTTGAACTACTTCAAAAACCTTGCTTCCGTCACATTTAAGGGTTTTAGACGGATACTTAAGTAATAAGGCATAATCATGTGTAGCCATAAGTATGCTTTGTCCATTGGCATTAATATCTCGTAAAACTTTCATAACTTCTACACTTGTTTGAGGATCTAAATTTCCTGTTGGTTCATCGGCAAGTATTAACTCAGGGTCGTTTAATAAAGCTCTTGCAATAGCCACCCTTTGTTGTTCACCACCTGAAATTTGATGTGGAAATTTAAAACCTTTAGTTTTCATATCTACTTTTTCTAAAACTTCATCAATACGTTTAGAAATTTCGTTTTTGTCTTTCCAACCGGTAGCTTTTAATACGAAAAATAAGTTATCTTGAATGGTTCGATCGGGGAGCAGTTTGAAATCCTGGAAAACGATACCAATCTTTCTTCTAAGAAAAGGTATTTCTTTTTCCTTAAGGGTTCTTAAATCGAAACCAACTATTGAGCCGGAACCTTGTGTGAGGGGAAGGTCACCGTATAAAGTTTTCATGAAACTACTTTTTCCACTTCCAGTTTTACCAATTAAATAGACAAATTCGCCTTTATTAATTGCTAAATTAATATCAGAAAGTACAAGACTTTCCTTTTGGAAAATGGAAACATTGTTGAGTTCTACAATCAATTCACTCATGCTTAAGGTTGGAGTAATGGATATAATATTCTGTAAAGGTACTAACTTAGTTAATTAATTAAAAGATGAACGTAAGTAATTATGACATATTGTATAAATCATGTTAAAAAATCAATTTTTTTTAGGGAAGTATTAACATAATTATTACAACTTTATTTCGTTCTATGCATATGGATATATTTATCTTTGTACGAATCCTATCAAAAATACATTTTAAATGAATAAATATTGTGTCATTTTTCTGCTTTTATGCGGTTCTGTAATGCCTTGTTTTGTTAATGCACAACAATCTGCTGTGTATGTCAATGACCTTAAGGAATATAGAGATGCGGTGTATTTGTATAATAACAAGCAATACCAAGCCGCTCAAAGTATTTTTCAACAAGTTAAAAAGACTACCGATAATAATGAGGTAGAAGCCAATTGTACGTATTACATAGCTAATTGTGCTGTTCGCTTAAATCAATTGGGAGCAGATGCTCTTATGGAGGATTTTGTAACTCAATATCCGATGTCTACTAAAAGAAATTCGGCATATAAAGATGTTGCAGATTATTATTTTGAACAGGGAAAATATGCTTATGCGTTAAAATGGTACGAAAAAGTAGATGTTTCTAATTTGAGTTATGCAGAGAAAGAACGTTACTACTTCTATTCAGGATATGCATTTTTTACTGCTAAAAGGTACGATAAAGCAAGAGGGTTTTTTGAGAAAGTTTCTGATTCTGAAACCTATGGCTCTCAGGCAAAATATTACATTGGTTATATGGCCTATGAGGGAGATGACTACAATCAGGCAATGGATGTTTTTAACCAGATTGAAGGTAGTAAACAATTAGATGAAAAACTTGCTTATTACAAAGCTGATATGAATTTTAAGCTTGGTAAGTTTGAATTGGCATTAAAACAGGCCTTAGAGCAATTAGAAAAAACAAGAGACAGAGAAGAGGTTTCTGAATTACATAAGATAGCCGGCGAGAGTTTGTTTAATCTTAAGCGATATGAAGAGGCAATACCACATTTATCTGCTTATAAAGGAAAAAAGGGTAAATGGAATAATACCGATTATTATATGTTAGGGTATGCGTATTACCAGAAGCAAGACTATGAAAGTGCTATTGGGCAGTTTAATAAAATTGTTGATGGTAAAAATAAAGTTGCTCAAAATGCTTATTATCATTTAGCACAATGTTATTTAAGTACCGATAAAAAATTGCAGGCTTTAAATGCATTTAGAAATGCATATCAAATGGAGTTTGATGATGAAATTCGTCAAGATGCAATGTTTAACTATGCTAAACTTAGTTATGATGTAGGGAATCCATACGAGAGTGTTCCTGCAGTTTTGTTATCATATTTAGATACATACCCTGATGCCGGACATAAAGAAGAAATAGAATCTTTATTGGTAGATTCTTATATAACCTCTAAAAATTATGATGCAGCACTTCAGTTATTAGAAAAAAATAGAAATTATAGTAGTAAGGAAACCTACCAAAAAGTAGCGTTTTATAGAGGAGTTGAAATTTTTAATGAAGGAGATTATAAGAATGCAATGGCTTACTTTGATAAATCGCTAAAACAACCTCAGAATGCGGTATATAATGCCCGTGCTACCTATTGGAAAGCAGAGTGTAATTATTTGTTAAGTAATTACGAAGATGCTCTTATAGGATTTAAACGGTTTGAAACGTATAATACTGCTGGTTTAAGAGAGAACGCCAATATAGATTACAATATAGCGTATACATATTTTAAGCAAAAGAAATATGATCAAGCGATAAACTACTATCAGAAATTTATAAATAGTACTTCAGATAATCATTATTTAAATGATGCCTATTTAAGATTGGGAGATAGTTACTTTGTAACCAGAAAGTACTGGCCTGCCATGGAAACCTATAATAAAGCGATTACCTTAAACGGAGTAGATGCTGATTATGCTGCTTTTCAGAAAGCAATTAGTTATGGTTTTGTAGATAGAAGTGAACGCAAGATTGAAGACCTTGAAAAATTTGTTGCCACTTTTAAAAATTCAGCTTATACAGATGATGCCCTTTTTGAATTAGGTAAAGTTTATATAGAACAAGGGAAAAATCAGAAAGGAATTAAGGCGTATGATAAACTAGTAACCGAACATAAAAATAGTTCATACGCACCTAAAGCTTTATTGAGAGAGGGATTGGCATTATACAATTCTAATCAGAATGAGTTGGCAATGATAAAACTTAAAAAAGTAGTTTCAGATTTTCCTAAGACGCAAGAGTCTATAGAGGCTGCAGGTACTATTAAGCAATTATATAGTGAACAAGGACAAATTGACGCCTATGCAGCGTGGGTGCAACAATATGATTTTATTCAGGTAACTAATGCTGATCTTGATAATGCTACGTATGAGTACGCCGAAACTCAGTTTGTACAAAATAAGAATGAAAAAGCAATTAAAGGCTTTGAAGAGTATTTGAATAAATTCCCTAATGGACTTCATGTAACGAATGCACATTTTTATTTAGCACAATTGTTATATGGTAAAGACGATAAAGTAGGAGCTAAACCACATTATGAAGCTGTAATAGGAATGGAACGAAATGAGTTTACGGAACAAGCACTAAGCAGATTGTCTTCTATTTATCTTGAAAATAAAAATTATGACGCTGCTATACCGGTACTTAAACGTTTAGAAACAGAGGCAGATTATCCACAAAATGTTAGTTATGCACAATCTAATTTAATGAAGGCATATTACGAGCTAAACGATTATGAGGCTACAATTGCGTATGCAGAAAAAGTGTTAGCTAATCCTAAGATTGACGATCGTATTACAAGTGATGCCAAGATAATGATTGCACGCTCTGCGATGAAAACAGGAGATGAAGCAAGAGCAAAACAAGCGTATGCAGATGTACAAAAAATTGCTACGGGAGCTTTAGCCGCCGAAGCTAATTATTATGATGTATACTTTAAAAATAAAGAAGGAGATTATGTAGCATCTCATGAGGCATTTAAAAATTTTGCTAAAAACTATGGTGGATATAAAGAGTTTACCGGTAAAGTTCTTATTGTTGAAGCTAAGAATTATTATGCAGAGAAAGATTCTTTTAATGCTACTTACATGCTAAATCATGTTATAGAAAAGTATGAGGCGTATCCGAATATAGTTTCTGAAGCGCAAGTGTTATTATCTCAAATAAAAACTGAGGAGGCTAAGACAAATGCTTCAGTAGAAGTAAAAGAACAGCCAACTAACACAGAACAAGGTAAATAAAAAATAATATAAGATTTAAACGTATGCGAAAGCACATTATATATAGTATAGCAATAACTATTTTGTCTGTTACCAGTGTACTGGCACAAGACAAGGATAAAGTACAGGAAAAAGAAAAAGATTCTGTTTTAGGTACGCAAACGGTCCATGTAGTACAAGCATATGACCCTTCGGTATCTGATGCATTTAAAATTAAGGGGAATCCTTCATTAGATGATTCGGTTACAAATGCGAAGAAAATTATTCAGTATACTATTTTCTCGGTTCCGGTGGCGTCTACTTTTACACCTGCAAAAGGGAAGGCTAGTGGTATAGAAAAAACAACACCTGAGAAACTATATAATTCATACGCTTCTTTAGGTTTAGGGAATTATATAAATGTATTGGCTGACTTTTATACCAGTAGAGCATTAAGTAGAAACGAAACGTTAGATATTGGGTTTAATCATCATTCATCTCAAGGTGGTATTAATGATGTAGAGCTTGATGATAAATTTTTTAATACCAAGTTAAATGCTGTTTATTATAAAAGAGATAAGTATATGAGTTGGGGAGCTAATTTTGCTGCTCAGCATCAACTATATAATTGGTATGGTATAAATAATGAATTATTTACAGATGATCAAATAGCAGCGATTGATGAAAAACAATCCTATCTTGATTTTGAGTTGGGAGGTAATGTAGCGTTTAATGAAGGGTATGTAAAAGGTGGAGATGTACTTATAAGGAATTTTAGCGATGGTTTATCGTCAGGGGAAACTAATGTAGTATTAAAACCATCATTTGTGTTTCCGTTTAGAGATGAAGTTATTACAACAAATGTGTCTATCAATTATTTATCTGGGAAATATGATAGAAATTATTTAACAGAAGAAGAGCTTAAATATGCAAATGTGCAGTTTGGTATAAACCCAAGTATTAATTTAATGGTTAATGAGGATATAGCTATTGAAGCAGGGGCTACTTTAGCTTATATGATGGATACTGAAAATAGCGAAAGCAAGTTTTATGTGTATCCTAATGTAAAAGCAAGCTATAGAATATTAGATGAGTTTGTAACTGCATATGCAGGTGCAGAGGGTAAGCTAATACAAAATACATATCATGATTTTGTTGCAGATAATCCTTTTGTTTCTCCTACATTGCTAATAACTCCTTCTAGTCAGCAGTTTGATATTTACGCTGGTTTAAAAGGAAAGTTTTTACCAACAGTTAGTTATGATTTAAAAGGATCTTTTAATAGTACAGACGACTATGCGTTCTTTACTTCTAATACCAATATGGAAACTTTTTCTGATATTGAAGGGTATATGTATGGTAACTCTTTTGGAGTAACCTATGATAAATTAAATACCATAGCTGTGAGTGGAGAGGTAAATGTTGAGGTTTCTAATAAGTTTTCTATTGGTGCAAATGCAGCATATTTTAATTATTCACCAGAAAATTTAGATGAGGCGTACAATTTACCTTCTATTAAAGGAACCTTGTTTTCAGATTTTACTATAGGCGATAAATGGTTTGGTGGTGCTTCTGTTTACTTTGTAGGTGAGCGTAAAGATTTATTAAGTAGGTATGTTTCTTCTACAGATTTGACAGTTGAAGAAGTAACCCTTGATAGCTATTTTGATATCAACTTTAATTTGGGGTATAAGTTTACCGATAAGCTATCTGCTTTTGCAAAACTTAATAATATAGCTAATAACGATTATCAGCGTTGGGCTAATTATAAAGTACAAGGATTCCAGGTGGTACTTGGAGCTAGCTATAAGTTCGATTTTTAAGAAACAAATTGATTAACTATAGAATGCCCGGTTTTAACAGGGCATTTTTTGTTTATGTATGTATCTTATGTTTAGAAAGTGTAACTTTTTCTTGTATACACTATTTACTCAATAATTGAGTTTAAATGCTCCGAGACTTGTGTCGAAATAGTTTACTAAAAGAATGCATCAAGTACTAAAATGGAGATACATATCTTTAGGAATGATACAAAAAATGGCTACTGGTTTAGGTAGCCATTTTTATTATGTATAATATTCTTTATTTTAAATACCTGTGTAGTTTAAAGGGGTAATAGCTTTTAATTCAGCCTTAATAGCATCGCTAACCTCTAATGTGTCGATAAAATCAGCAATTGATTTTTGAGTGATTTTTTCATTAGTACGAGTTAACCCTTTAAGTGCTTCGTATGGATTAGGATACGCTTCACGTCTTAAAATGGTTTGAATAGCTTCGGCTACTACTGCCCAATTTTTTTCTAAATCTTCAGCTAATTTAGCTTCGTTTAGTAGTAATTTATTTAAACCTTTTAAGGTAGATTGTAAGCCGATAAGTGTATGACCAAATGGAACACCAACATTTCTTAAAACAGTACTATCTGTTAAGTCGCGTTGCAATCTTGATATTGGTAATTTACCTGCTAAGAATTCAAAAATGGCATTTGCAATTCCTAAGTTCCCTTCCGAGTTTTCAAAATCAATCGGATTTACTTTATGCGGCATAGCCGAAGAACCAACTTCTCCTGCTTTAATTTTTTGCTTAAAGTAATCCATAGATACATATGTCCAGATATCTCTATCTAAGTCAATGAGAATTGTGTTTATTCTTTTTAAGGCATCAAATAAAGCAGCAATATGATCATAATGTTCTATTTGGGTTGTAGGGAATGAGTGGTATAAACCTAATTTCTTTTCTACAAATTCAGAACCAAAGGCTTTCCAGTCAATTGCAGGATAGGCTACTTTATGCGCATTGTAATTACCCGTAGCACCACCAAATTTTGCTGCAAAAGGTATTTGCATCAAAAAGTTATATTGTTCTTCAATACGCTTTATAAAAACCTCAATTTCTTTTCCTAAACGAGTAGGGGAAGCTGGTTGCCCATGGGTTTTAGCGAGCATAGGAATTTCTTTCCAATCAGAAGCCAATTCTTCTAATTTATTGGTAACACTTTTAAGTTCTGGGATATAAACTGTTTCAAAAGCCTCCATTACAGATAATGGAATAGCTGTGTTATTTATATCCTGAGATGTTAAACCAAAATGTATAAATTCTTTATAGGCTTGAAGACCTAATTTGTCAAATTCTTTTTTAATAAAATATTCAACCGCTTTAACGTCGTGGTTGGTTACACTTTCTATCTCTTTAACAGCTTCTGCGTCTGCACTAGAAAAATCTAGATATATTTTGCGTAATGAGTCGAATAATGTGGTAGGAACATCAGCCAATTGCGGTAAAGGTATTTCACATAAAGCAATGAAATACTCAATTTCTACCTGTACTCGGTACTTGATTAGAGCTTCTTCTGAAAAATAAGCACTTAAGGCTTTGGTTTTACTGTAATAACGCCCATCTATAGGAGAAATAGCTTGTAATGACATGGTGTTTAGTTTTTTAAAGGTGCAAAGATACTTTATCTATACTAATATAAAAGGGATTATACTTCTTTGTTTAGGAAATACCACTGAAAGCCTATCATCGTTTTAAAATCATTGACGGTTCTCATAAATTCTTTCGCTTCACTAACAGGAACTTTTATAAGCTCAATATCTTCATGTTCTGTATCAAGGCCACCTCCTGTGGCAATTTTATCATTGGATGTCACCTCTGCAAAGTACATATAAACTCTTTCGGTAGAACTTCCTGGAGAAGAGTAATAAGTACCTATTTGGGTTACTTCTTTAATTTCATATCCTAATTCTTCCATGGTTTCTCTTTTAGCAGTATCTTCTGGTTTTTCGCCTTTATCTACCATGCCTGCCGGTATTTCAGTCATCCAAGAATCTCCGTTAATGGAAGTAGGGTATCTAAATTGTTTCGTAAGAAGAAAAGAGTTAGAGTCTTTTTCATAAATTAAAATAGCTATAGCATCACCATGAGCTAATGTCTCTCTAGTAAATGTTACTGTATCTTTATTGTAAGATGATCGTTCTATACTGGCTTTTCTAATTTTTAAATAGTCTTTGTAAACATTTTCTTCTTTTACAATTTTGTAGCTCATAGGTGCATTTTTTTAAGTATGTCTTTGGCTGCAGCCTTATATGCAGGGCTGTGTGCAGCAATATTTTGTTCTAATATTAATTTAAGCTCGGGATGTACCCAATCGTAGTTTTTACCAAGTAAGAATAGAATACGCATGCAATAGCACTTAATAGCTACTTTCTCATCTCCAATTAACCAATCAAAACTCATTTCTATTATTTGTTGCTCTTGCGATTTATTTAAGTACTTTGTAATGCTATTATCTTTTTTTAATTTCTCTAGTAATACCAACAAAATACGACTTAAAGGACGTTTTATACTATCGTGTGTTACCCTGGGCAAATGCTCAATATAATAATCGCAATACGGCTCTAAAAGCGCTATTTTTTCTTTACATACAAATTCAAAAACCCAGCTGGCTTTAGTAGCCATTTTTTTATCGGATGAAAAACATAGGATTGATAGCTCCTCAAAAAGCTCGGGGTGCTTAAGAATATACAATGCATTATTGTATCTACTTACTCTTGCTGCTGTAACTTGTTCTAATTGTTCCTGTAAATTCATTAGGCTAAAATTACAAAGGGCTTTTGTAAACTTAAACACTTTTTTTAATTATTTCTTAAGGATTTAATTTGAAAGGTTTTCATAATTTTAGCAATCAAAACAGAAATCATGGGAAAAAAGATACTAATTGGAATTGTTGTAGTGTTTATTGTAATGCAATTTATTCAACCAGCTAAAAATACATCTAATGAAATACCTAGAACCGATTTTATAGTGATGAATACACCTCCATCTGAGGTAGCCACTATACTTAAAACGTCCTGCTATGATTGTCATTCAAATAATACCAATTACCCTTGGTATGGTAGTGTGGCACCTGTATCCTATATTTTAGCAAATCATGTAAATGATGGGAAAAAACATTTAGATTTTTCAAGATGGGGCACCTATAATCAACGTCAAAAAGAGCATATTTTAGAGGAAATAAGAGAAGAGGTAGAAGAACGTCATATGCCTTTAACTTCTTATATAAACATGCATGAAGAGGCAGCTATGACGAATGATGAGATTAAAACAATAATAGATTGGATTGATACAAGTTTAAGTATGACCAAACTTTATAATGAACCGGTTCAATAGTATTAATGCAAAAAAAAGTACTTGTAATAGGTAGTGTATGGCCCGAACCTAAAAGTTCTGCTGCCGGTAGTAGGATGCTACAATTATTGTCGGTTTTTCAAAAGGGTGGTTTTTCAATTACTTTTGTTAGTAGTTGTGTGAAAACCGAAAATGCCGTTAATCTTGAAGAGCTCCATATTAAAACTACTACTGTAGAACTTAATAATAGCAGTTTTGATGCCTTTATAAAGGAGTTACAACCTGATATTGTAGTTTTTGATCGGTTTATGATGGAAGAACAATATGGTTGGCGAGTTGCTGAAATAGTACCTAGTGCGATACGGATTTTAGATACCGAAGATCTACATTGTTTACGGAAAGGTAGGGGAGAGGCGCTGAAAACAAATGAGGTGTTTTCTAAAAAACATTTGTTTAATGACGTAGCAAAAAGAGAAATAGCCTCTATTTATAGATGCGATATTACCTTAATAATTTCAGAATATGAAATGGAGCTTTTGCAAGACACATTTAAAGTTCCTGCGATGTTATTGTATTACTTACCTTTTTTAGTTTTTGTTGATAAAAAGCAAATGCAGGCTTTACCAATGTATTCTGATAGAAAAGATTTTGTAACTATTGGAAGCTTTCTACATGAACCCAACTATGATGCTGTATTGTATTTAAAAAAACATATTTGGCCGCTTTTACGAAAACAAGTACCCAATGCGTCTTTATATATTTATGGATCTTACGAAAGTCAAAAGGTTACTCAGTTAACTAATAAAGCGGAGCGTTTTTATATAAAAGGCTTTGCGGAAGACGCTGGAGAGGTAATGCAAAACGCAAGAGTTTGTTTGGCTTCTTTAAGGTTCGGAGCCGGATTAAAAGGAAAGTTAATGGATGCGATGCAGTATAGAACTCCTTGTGTAATGACAAGCATTGCTTCAGAAGGAATATTTGCAGCATTACCGCCTAATGGTTTTATAGCCGATGATGTAAATAAATTTGTAGAAAAGGCAACATCTCTATATTTAAATGAAGGTATTTGGAATGATAGTGTGCAACATGGTGAAGAAGTACTTCGAAAAAGATTTGATTACCATCTATTCGCAGACGAGTTTTTAAGTAGTATAGAAACATTAGGAAAAGAACTTTCAGCTCACCGATTAGAGAATTTTACAGGAAGTATGCTAGCCCACCATACTATGCGCAGTACAATGTACATGAGTAAATGGATTGAGGCTAAGAACAGTTTGCAATAAGTTGCTTTAAGGTATCTAGTAAATTTAAAAATGTCTAATCTTGATTATCGAGTAGAACGTCTACTACTTTTTTAACGCCTGTAGATGCTTTTTCAGCATAGATGGTTAAGTTATCTATAAATGATTGGCTTATATTTGGTTTTGGGTCTACAAAATAAATAGGGGTATTTTTAGGAGCATAATGCACCAAGCCTGCAGCAGGATATACTTGCATAGAGGTGCCAACAATAATAACAGCATCGGCATTTGAAATTTCTAAAACTGCCTTTTCAAACATGGGTACAGCTTCCCCAAACCATACGATATGCGGGCGTAATTGATGTCCGTCTTCACAGGTGTCTCCAAGTACAATGTCTTTATCCCAGTATTTTATATTGTACTCATTTTGAGTACTTCTTACTTTAAGTAATTCACCATGTAGGTGTAATACGTTACTGCTTCCTGCACGCTCATGTAAATCATCTACGTTTTGAGTAATAATAACCACCTCGTTTTTGGTTTCTAACTTGGCTATTTGAGTATGTGCTTCATTAGGTGTAACTTCTAATAGTTGTCTTCTTCTTTGGTTGTAAAAATCAAGTACCAATGCAGGATTTTTAGTAAAACCTTCTGGAGAAGCGACTTCCATAATGTCATGTCCTTCCCATAGTCCATCGGCGTCTCTAAAAGTTTTTAATCCACTTTCCGCACTAATACCAGCACCTGTTAAAACAATAATTTTCATTTTTTTCATTTTTTTAATCCACCCCAATGTTGTGCTCATATATATTGCAAAAAAGCTTTCTTCATATGTTCTGGCAACTTTTTTTCATAAAGTTACTGTTTTAGTAGTATGATGAGATTGCTTGTTGTTGCTAGCATAATAAAATGACCATCCTAAACACTTTTACAATAGTTTCTTTTTTACTCAATAATTGAGATTAACTGCTTCGTGTACTTGCCACGAAGTAGTTTAATACTGATACTAGTTCATTCTGGCTCGTAATAATTTCATCAATTTAATTAATGATGTCGCTTCCAACTTTTAAAATCTTTAGTTTTGTAAAAATCATTAATATCTGTTTTTACGAAATTTATTAATTGTTTTTTAGTATAGCCGTTTTGTAGTAAGTTGTCTAAAACCTTGATAGCTTCTTTGTTGCTGTTTAGTTTATTGTAAGTGTGTAATAGCATTAATTCTGCAGATAAAAACGTGGGGTAGTTTTTAACAATGTACTCGTAGGACTCTTGGGCTAAATGAAAGTCTTCTATTTCATAAGCATAGTTACCTACCATATATTTTATAAAATCATCATTTGTATAGCGTTCTAAATGTTCTAGGGCTCTAAATAGATTGTTAAAGTCGTTGCTTAAATAATAATAATCTATAGAAAGTAGTGTAAGACTAGGATCCGAGGGATATTTTTTAAGAATATCCTTTAAGCATTTAATATACTCGTTGGTGCTTACTTCTGAGGCTGCTTGTGCTTTTAAAATCAAAAATATTTTATTTAGAAATGTAGTGTCTTTAATTTTTTTAGCCACACTATAGGCTTTACTATCAAGCCCCATATTTTTTAAAACAAGAAATTTTTTATACAAATCAGCATCTTTATCACTATCTCTTTTATAAGAGTTATTTAAGGTGGTTTTTAAAGATTCACTTAAAAAATCACCGTCAAGTAATGTAAAAATATCATTGATAATAAACGTGGAGTCTTTAAGGGAAATACGATATTGGTGATAGTTAATGCCGGTATCTTCATTATACAAACGAAACATTGCGTGATAAGAATTTTCTTCTTCGGTTCTCGAATAATTTATAAAGTCATAGTAGCTACCATTTCCCATATCCATGTATAACTTCGCTACAAAGGTTTTTAGACCGGTTTTAACAGCTTTTCGGTATACGTCTACATATTTTTGGTCAGTATTATCAGGGATAATACTATCAATAGTTTTTTTGCTAAAGCTATTGATAAAAAAATCCTGATCGTTTTCATCAAAAGCATTGCTTAATTTTTCAACATAATTTAAAAATAAGGATAACGTATCTTTTTGCTTTGTGTTTTCTTCTTGAGCAAACAAACCTGAAATTGTGCTAAAACAAAAAAAAAGTAAAGTGAACATGTTTAGCTTCATAGACACAATAGTTGTTGGTTAATTACCAGTAATTAGTAAGCTTAATAATATAATTGATTTTTCTAAAAATAGGGATTATTATTTAATTATTTAAAAAAATATAGCGTACTAATTCTAAATCTTTACTATATTTAAAAGGTTTACATAAAATTGTAATAAATGATGACCCTTATTTATATCCTATTAATATTGGTGACGTTGGTTTTGTTTCTTGCGTTTGTAGCGCCAAAAACCTATAATGTAAGTAGAAGTGTTATTGTAGAAAGACCTGCTGCTGAGGTTTATAATTTTTTAAAATATTTAAAAAACCAAGATTCATGGTCGCCTTGGAATAAAAAAGATCCAAACATGAAAAAAACCTTTACCGGTACTGATGGAGAAATTGGATTTATAAGTGCCTGGGAAGGAAATAAAGATGTTGGGGCTGGTGAACAAGAGCTTACTAATTTTGTAGAAGGCTCTTTTGTGCAAAGTAAACTACGTTTTTTTAAGCCTTGGAAATCGGAGTCTGATGCTTACTTACGAGTAGAGGAAGTAGCGATTGGGGCTAAGGTAACTTGGGGGTTTGCAGGAAAAAACCCGTTTCCGTTTAGCATTTTTATGCTATTTATGAATATGGATAAGGCTGTAGGTAAAGACTTTGAAGAGGGGTTGCAGAATCTAAAGGATATTTTAGAAAAACCAGAAAACTAAATATTTTCTGGTGATTCTTTTGCTAACAGAACTACCGAAAAAGGTGTTCTAAAGCGTGTTTTTTTATTTTTTACAACTACTGGGATATGGCTGTAAAATTCTAGTAATAACGTGTCATCTCTAAAAGTATCACCCACATAGAGCGTTTTTTCACCTTCAGGTACATCAATAGCTATAAGTACGGTATCTGAGTAAGCTCCTTTTTCATAATGTCTACTAAAAACATACGGGTATTTACTAATCATTTTATGTTCACCGGCGCCTACAGCAGGGTGTTTAATTCTAAACTGTCCTAATCTGCTATAATGTCTAAATAAGTTTTTAATTAACGGGTTGCCTGTAATATCACCCCAATTCATAAAAGAGCGTAGGTTAGCATCTCCTTTTACACCATCTACCCAAAGTGGTCTTGCAGTTTCATCTCCGTAATAGATTTGCGAAATACCAGGAGATAAAAGTAATTTGGTTGCAGCGTTGAAAGGTCGTTCTCTGTTTCTGTCGAACGGATCACTATCGTCATGCGAGGTAGCATAATTCATGGTGCTATAGTCTTTCAGCTCATTTTGTAAATGATAATTGGTTTTACTAAATACGTCTTCATAGCTACCACGTGCATCATTCTTAAAATTAAAGTTTATTAAGGCATTAAAACCGTGTTCAAAGTAGTTTACCTTTTTATCGCCAAAGTCATACCATTGTCCATTCATTACTCCATAGCCATAAACTTCACCAACTATAAAGAAATTAGTATCGTCTAGTGCCTTTTCAGTATTCTCTTTTTTCCAAAGATCAAAAGCATAATCGGCTTCTGTTCTTAGAATACTCCAAACATCTTCTTCAACATGTTTCACCGTATCCACTCTAAATCCATCTATACCACATTCTCTAACATAATCTGTAAGCCATTTTACAATATGATGCTTGGGTGACCTTGGATACTTGGTTCGTTCAAAAAAATCATCAAGTTCTTTAACTTCTTGCTCCAATCTTCCTTCAGTTGTCCATTTGTCTATTAACGTTTGAGGTAGCTCAACATCTTCGTTGCTTTCAGTTTTAACGTCAGGTAAATTAGCAACAAGCATGCAGTCTGTGGTGTTTTCGTAGTTGCTATAATTACAAACACGCCCAGTACGTACCCATTCATCAGGCCAAACAGGATCGTTTTCTGTAATGGGGCCGGTATGGTTTATCACAATATCCATTAAAAGTCTAATCCCATGATCATGTGCTACAGCTACCAATTCTTTTAAGTCGTCCAGTGTTCCAAAATTAGGGTCAATCTGGCTCCAATCTTTTGCCCAGTATCCATGATACCCATACGTGTTGCCATCTCCTTCATCTACACAACCATGAATTTGTTCTACAATAGGCGTAAACCAAATGGCATTAATACCCAAATTTGTAAAATAGCCTTCTCTTATTTTACGTGTAATTCCCTTTAAGTCACCTCCCATAAAACCTCTTAAATTTCCGGTAGGCACATTCCTTTCAAAATTCACATCATTGTCAGTTTCTCCATTGCAAAATCTATCTGTTATTAAGAAATATACATTTGCAGATTCCCATACGAAAGGAGCGGTATTTACTTTTTCTTTAGAGTTTTCAAAAGCCATAGGTTGTGGTATGAGTTAAAAAAAAATCTAGCCGAAGCTAGATTTTAAAGTTATATAAAAAATAAGTAAATTATCGGATAAAGGTAAATTAATTCTTGCTATTTAAAATTCTATATTCTTCATAACAACCGCTAATAGCATCTAGTATCTGAAGGTCGTTAGCTGTTTTAATAAATGTTTTAGAATAATTACAATGTGTTAAAATATCCTCCAGTTCATTTTCATTTATCTGTAATAAAACAATAAGCGTTTCTCTATTAAACTTAGTAGCGAGCATGCTTCTTATAGATTCGTCTTCTTTCATCTGACGTAGCTTACGCATTTGTTTTGGTCTTTTACCAAACATATTGTATAAGAAATCGGCCGGATTAAAAATAGCACCCAGTACCTTGCTTACAGCCCCTCGGTTACTTTTACCGCCTTCGTAGCCTAAATCTAGTCCTGAGATACTATATCTTTGGTTGTCATTTACAGGAGCATTTTTAGCATCTATTTCAAGGTATCCTGTTAAGTTGTACGGCTGTACAACAACATCTTCTAAAGCAAAGGCTAATTCGGTTAGCTCAATAACGGTGCCCGGTATGTTAAGCATGTCATTGGTTACTTTAATCTTAATGGATTTAAAACCTAAATAAGAGAAAAATAAAGTATCATTTACTGAAGCCCGTATCGAAAAATGCCCTTTACTATTAGTTAAGGTACCTTTTACAGTGTTTAAGTTTAATACATGTACATTGGCAATAGAAGAATCGTCTTCAGCGTTTTTCACGTTACCAATAACCAATGAATCAGCAGATTTTTCTGTCTGTGAATAAGAAGCTAATGAGAGCATTAGCAATATGCTTAAAAAGATATATTTCATTTGTTAAATCAATAGGTAATAAAAGTAATAAAAGCTGCAAAAAAAAAAAGGGTAACACCCTTTTTTTAAATATTCTTTAACAAGATAAGCTTATTATCTTTTATTAGATCTACGACCTTTGTTTTTATTTCCAAAATTTCCCCTTCCTTCACTACGTCTACCATCACCGCGTCTGTTATCGTTTCTTCGGCCATCTCCGCCACCACGTCTACCATCACTTCTTCGGTTTCCGCCACCTTCTCTTCTTCCTATGTTTTTAGAGATTTCAACGTTAATGAATCTTCCATCCATTTTAAATTCACTAAACATTTGAAGGATTGCCTCCGTATGACTAGCCTCTGTGTTGAAGAATGAGAAACTTTCTTTAACGTCAACTTTAAAGATATCATCTCTATCTAGGCTCATCGTTTCTTTAAGGAAATCTTTAAGCGTTTTCCAGTCGTATCCATCTTTTTCACCAACATTAATGAAGTATCTTACATCACCTTCTGATGGCATATCACCATGGTTGTTATTTCGGTCTCTTCTTTCATTACCAGAATGAGCATTTAAGTCTTTTGCGCTTTTATAATAATTAGCAAAGCGACTAAATTCTACCGAAACCATTTTCTTAATAAGGTTTTCTCTGTCTATACCTTCTAAAACGTCTTGAATAGCCGGCAAGAAGTTTTCTACCTCTTGATTAATTTCTGTATCCTTAATTTTACTTGCTAAGTGGTATAATTGAATTTCACAAATTTCTTCCGAGTTTGGAATCTTTTTAGCTTCAAATTTTGTTTTAATAATACGCTCAATACCACTTATTTTACGTATTTCGCTACGGGTGATGATAACCATAGAAACCCCCGATTTACCAGCTCTACCAGTACGACCACTACGGTGTGTATAGGTCTCAATTTCATCTGGTAATTGGTAGTTAATTACGTGTGTTATATCATCTACATCAATACCTCGTGCAGCAACATCTGTAGCAACAAGCATTTGTATTTGTCTGGTACGGAACGATTTCATAACCAAATCTCTCTGGTTCTGACTTAAGTCTCCGTGTAATGCTGCTGCGCTATAACCATCTTCTATTAATTTCTCAGCAACATTTTGAGTGTCTCTTTTGGTACGACAGAAAATTACTGAAAAAATATCAGGGTTTGCATCTGCTAATCTTTTAAGTGCAATATAACGATCTCTTCCGCTTACCATGTAGTACTCATGTCGTACGTTTTTAGAAGAAGCATTTTTAGTACCTACTGTAATTTCAAGAGGCGTTTTCATGAACTTTTTAGCAATAGTAGCTACTTCTTTTGGCATGGTAGCCGAAAACAACCAAGTTGCTTTGGTTTTAGGAGTATGTGATAAGATAGCAGAAATATCTTCATAGAATCCCATGTTAAGCATTTCATCTGCCTCATCAAGTACACATACATTAATTTCAGAAATGTCAACCATATTACGGTTAATCATATCCTGCATTCTCCCTGGTGTAGCCACAATTATTTGGGCTCCTTTACGTACTTCTCTAGCTTGTTCAGTAATGCTTGCACCCCCGTAAATAGCAACTACTCTAAGTTCGTTAATGTATTTTGAGTAGTTTTTTAATTCCTGAGCAATCTGCAAGCATAATTCTCTGGTAGGTGATAAAATAAGACCTTGAGTGGTTTTACTAAATTGGTTTATTTTTTGAATTAAAGGAAAGCCGAAAGCAGCTGTTTTCCCCGTTCCCGTCTGTGCTAGTGCAACCATGTCTGAATGTTGCTCTAAAAGGACCGGAATAGCTTTCTCCTGTACTTCCGAAGGAGTTTCAAAGCCCATATCAGTAATGGCATTTAATAGCTGTTCGTTCAGTCCTAATTGTTCAAATTTGTTCATATAAGTATTAAAAAATTGGCTGCAAAGGTATATTTAATTATTGGTAATGAATAATTTATGAAGAAATAAATTTATTTTAGACCTTGTTGATAATCAAATATTTATGCAGTATTCGTTATTTATGCATTATCTATTAAATACGATATTAGCTTTTTAACCGCTAAAGCTCTATGGCTAATTTTGTTTTTTTTATCTAAACTTATCTCTGCAAAAGTGTTTTTGTAGCCATCTGGTAAAAACACAGGGTCGTAACCAAAACCTTGGTTACCATGTTTTTCTGTGGTAATAACTCCGTTTACAATGCCTTCAAAAGTTAGGGTGCTGTTGCCTAAATTTAAAGCAATAACAGTTTTAAAGTTCGCTTTTCTATTGGTGGCTGTAGCCATTTCTTGTAAAAGCTTTTTAATATTAGCATTAGCGTCTTTTGCTTCACTGGCATACCTTGCTGAATATACACCCGGAGCACCGTTTAGGGCATCTACCTCTAAACCTGTATCATCAGCAAAGCAATTATAGCCATAGTTGTTTTTTACATAGTTCGCTTTTAAAATTGCATTCCCTTCTATAGTATCTTCGGTTTCCGGTATTTCTTCGGTACATCCAATGTCATTGAGGGTTAATATCTCAATAGTTTCAGGGAGCATTGCTCTAATTTCAATTGCTTTGTTTTCGTTATGGGTAGCAAAAACTATTTTCATATCAAAAAATTATTGGTGATGATAAGGTTCATTACGTAAAATAGTGAAGCCTCTGTAAATTTGTTCGGTAATAAAAAGTCTGACCATTTGGTGTGAAAATGTCATTAAAGACAATGATATTTTCCCTTGTGCTTGCTTGTATACTTGTTCAGAAAAGCCGTAGGGGCCACCAATAACAAAAACTAACTGTTTGGTTCCGGCATTCATTTTCTTTTGTAAATAGTCAGCAAATTGAACTGAAGTGAAGTTTTTTCCTTTTTCGTCGAGTAAAACCAGTAAATCTGTCGGTTGAAGTCGTTTTAAAATTTCGTCACCTTCTTTTTCTTTCTGCTGTGCTTCACTAAGGTTTTTACTATTCTTAATGTCTGGAATAATGTCTATTTGAAATTTTACATAAAAGTTGAGTCGTTTGGTGTATATATCAATCAACTCTTGTAGCTCGCGACTGTCGGTTTTTCCAATGGCTAAAATCTTAATATTCATAATGCAAATATACGGAAGCTTTTAATAGTGTCTTTAGGCTTTTTATAAACAAGAATTTTTTTACTTTAGCTGTAAATACTAAAAGCATGATTTCAGAGACTCAATTTCATGATGAGTTATCCATAATTATTTCAAATGCCATGAGAGAAGACGTAGGAGAAGGCGATCATAGTTCGTTAGCTTGTATTCCTTCTAGTGCTTCCGGAAAAGCAAAATTATTAGTAAAAGACGAAGGTATTATTGCTGGAGTTGAGTTTGCTAAAATGGTGTTGAGTTATGTAGATCCTTTACTAGAAACAGAAACCTTTATACATGACGGACAGAAAGTGAGTCGTGGTGATATTGTGTTTTATGTTTCAGGTTCATCTCAATCTATATTAAAAGCAGAGCGTTTGCTTTTAAATGCAATGCAACGTATGAGTGCCATTGCTACCAAAACGAAGTTTTTTGTAGACTTATTGGATGGTACAAATACAAAACTTTTAGATACCAGAAAAACTACTCCGGGTATTAGAGCGCTTGAAAAATGGGCAGTAAAAATAGGAGGAGGTGTAAATCATAGATTTGCGTTATACGATATGATAATGCTAAAAGATAATCATATTGATTTTGCAGGAGGAATTACAGAGGCTATTGCTAAAACGCAAAGTTACTTAGATGATATTCATAAAGATTTGAAAATTATTGTAGAAGCACGTAATTTGCAAGAGGTTGAAGAAATTTTAAAAAGTGATGGAGTCTATAGGATTTTATTAGATAATTTCACTTTTGAAGATACTAAAACGGCAGTTAGCCTTATTGGGGATAAATGCTTAACCGAATCTTCTGGTAATATTAATGAAGATACAATTAGACAATATGCAGAATGTGGAGTAGATTTTATTTCTTCAGGAGCCATAACGCATTCAATTTATAATATGGATTTAAGCTTAAAAGCAATATAATCATGTCTGAAGCTGTAGAAAGTAAACTTCAAAAGATTCCTGTTCTTAGAACTATAGTTAGTCTTTTAAAAAAGGTTAAAATAAAGGCGTTAGAAGGAATATCATTATATGATGTTCTTGAAATGTATATTCTTGGCATTGCAAAGGGAGCACTTTCTTATAGAGCAGCAGCTATTTCGTATAGTTTTTTTATTGCTATTTTTCCATTTTTACTTTTTTTAATGAACCTGATACCTTATGTGCCTGTAGAAGATTTTCAGCACAATTTTTTAGCGTTCATAGAAAGTTTACTACCACCTAAAACTGCTAATTTTTTCGATCCGGTTTTTGAAGATATTGCAAATAGAAAAAGAGGAGGGTTGCTTTCTTCGGTTTTCGTGCTATCTATATTTTTAATGGCCAATGGGATTAATGCTATTTTTGGAGGATTCGAAAACTCATATCATTTAAAAGAAAAACGAAACTATTTTAGACAATATTTAATGGCGGTAATGGTTGCGTTAATGTTGTCGTTTTTGTTTTTAAGTTTTGTAGCTGTCTTTATATATTTTGAAGTTGATTTGGAAACTTATGTAGTACAAAACCTTACTGATTATGGTTATGTGAGTAGTGATGAGATTGGTGTGACAATTGTGAAAGTTTTGTTATTTATTGTTATAACCTATCTATCTATGTCCATTTTGTATTATTTTGGTACTGTTGACGGAAAAGAATCTAGGTTTTTTTCGCCAGGGGCATTATTTACAACTATTTTAATTGTTGTTACTACATATTTATTTGGTATTTACATAGAAAACTTTAACAATTATAATGAGTTGTACGGATCTATAGGTGCGTTATTAATTTTTATGCTGTATATCTGGTTAAACTCTAATCTTTTACTGCTAGGGTATGAGCTGAATGCTTCGCTGAAAAGCCTGAAAAACAAACAGTAATTTATGGTTTTAAAAAATATGGTATTTGTAGTGCTTGCCATATTAATGGTTGGTAGTACTTATGCTCAAACGGTTATTGGTACCTGGAAAATGGTAGATGATAAGAATGGTAAAGAGCGATGCGTAGTGAAGATTTATGAAAAGAATGATAAGGTTTACGGTAGAATAGTGGAGCTGCTAGATCCTGAAAAGCAAAATGCTATATGTAGTGAATGTGATGACTATAGAGAGGGGGAAAAGGTAGAGGGTATGGTTGTTATAGAGAATATGGAAAAGCAGGGTGATTCTTATACCGGAGGTAAAATATTAAATCCGGATTCAGGAAGTTTGTATCGTTGTAAACTTTGGTTAGATAAAAACGATACTAACAAGTTATATGTTAGAGGGTATTTAGCCTTTTTTTATAGAACACAAACCTGGTATCGTTTAAACTGATGTAAATTTTATGTGAATGCCTTATTTTGTAGATGTAATAGTACCTATACCTGTTGAACGATTTTTTACGTATACCATTACGAAAGTAGAAGCAGATTTTATAAAACAAGGAATGCGAATTGCGGTTCCGTTTGGTAAATCAAAAATATATACGGCCATAGCATATAAGGTTCATCAAAATCCTCCATTACATTATGAAGCTAAAGAGATACATCAAATACTAGACGATGAGCCTATTGTAAATGAAGTTCAATTACAATTATGGCAATGGATAGCATCGTATTATATGTGTGCTATAGGAGAAGTGTATAGGGCAGCTGTGCCTTCAGCATTGTTGTTAGAAAGTGAAACTACCATATGTTTAAATCGAGAGGTAGAAGTAGATGAGCATGTGTTAAAAGATGATGATTTTTTGGTTTATGAGGCTCTTCAATACCAGTCGGTACTAACTATACAGGATATAATTTCTATAACCGACAAAAAAACAATATTACCAATCATTAAAAGGTTGCTTGGGCAAGGAATCATAACATTAAAAGAAGAGATTCAGGAACAGTATAAACCTAAGTTGGTTAGATTTGTGAAACTGCATTCTCAATATACTACAGAGGAAGCGTTGCATGAGTTGCTAGGTAGTCTTTCAAGGGCGCCAAAACAGCGAGAAGTAGTGTTGGCTTTATTTACATTAAGTGCAGCAACTAAGAAATCTGTCAAGGTTTCAGAACTTACTGCTAAATCAGGAGCTAGTTCCGCCGTTGTGAAGTCGTTGGTTTCCAAAAATATTTTAGAAGAATTTCATTTACAGCAAGATAGGGTTATTTATAAGGGAGGGACTGAAGATTTGAAGTCTAGTACTTTAAATTCTTATCAAGAAACTGCATTATCCGAAATAAAGGAATCTTTCAATAAACATATGGTTACGCTTTTACATGGAGTTACTTCTTCAGGAAAAACCGAAGTATACGTAAAATTGATAGAAGAAGTTATTGCTAGTGGTAAGCAAGTACTTTATTTATTGCCGGAAATAGCGCTAACAACGCAGTTAATTTATAGGCTTCAAAGTTATTTTGGTGAGCAAGTAAGTGTATTTCATTCTAAGTATTCTGTAAATGAACGTGTAGAGGTTTGGAATAATGTGTTGAATGATAAGCCAAAAGCTAAAATTGTTATTGGAGCCCGTTCTGCAATGTTTTTACCTTTTAATAATTTAGGGTTGGTTGTGGTAGATGAGGAGCACGAGGTAACGTTTAAGCAATATGATCCTGCACCTAGGTATCAGGCTAGAGATGCTGCTATAGTTTTAGCATCATTGCATAAATCTAAAGTGTTGTTAGGATCGGCAACTCCAAGTTTAGAAACATATTATAATGCTACTCAGCAAAAATTCGGGTATGTATCATTAACCAGGAGGTTTGGAGATGTGTTGATGCCAGATATGGAATTGGTAGATATAAAAGAAGCGCATAGGAAAAGAAGAATGAAAGGGCATTTTTCTGAACGACTCATAAAGGAAATAGAGGCTACTCTAGAAGAAAAGGAGCAAATTATATTATTTCAGAATCGTAGAGGTTATGCGCCTATTTTAGAATGTAATACATGCGGATATTCACCACAATGTCCTAATTGTGATGTAAGTTTAACTTATCATCAATATAAGAACCAGTTACGATGTCATTATTGTGGTTATCATATGGCTATGCAGTTAAAATGTTTATCGTGTGGCAGTAGTGAGTTAGATACAAAAGGATTTGGTACCGAACAAATAGAAGAGGAGCTTAAAGAGTTGTTTCCAAAAGCAGCCGTTGCTCGTATGGATTTAGATGCAACTAGAGGTAAGCATGCCTATGAAAAGATTATTACAGCTTTTGAGCAGCAAGAAATAGATATTCTTGTAGGCACCCAAATGGTAGCCAAAGGTCTTGATTTTAGAAATATTACCTTAGTTGGAGTTATGAATGCTGATAATTTAATTAATTTCCCTGATTTTAGATCACATGAGAGAAGTTTTCAGTTATTGCAACAAGTATCGGGTAGGGCAGGTAGAACTCAAAAGAGGGGTAAGGTTTTAATACAAACGTATAATCCGTATCATCAAATATTGCAGCAGGTAACTGTAAATGATTACGAGGGGATGAGTAAAGAGCAGTTGAATGAACGTTATACGTTTAAGTATCCTCCATTTTATAAGCTCATTAAAATTACTTTTAAGGATAAAGATTATAACAAGGTAAACAAGGCGTCAGACTGGTTTGCTACGTCACTTAAAAATAGCTTCAAACAACATGTTTTAGGTCCTGAATTTCCACCTGTTTCCAGAATAAGAAATCAATACCTGAAGCATGTGTTGTTAAAAATACCACCCCAATATTCTTTGCAAAAAACAAAAGGAGTTATTGGTAAGATACAAACTAGTTTTGAAGCTATAGCCGAGTTTAAAAGCGTGCGTGTAATTTTGAATATAGATCCTTATTAATTTTGAAGGTCTTCGAGAGCTTGTGTTAAAGCAACTTTTTTATTTCTACTTAATGGAAGCTGAGAGCCTTCTATTTCTACATTCTTACTATTAAAATTTTGAACTCTTTCCAAATTTACAATATACGATTTGTGTATTCTCAAGAAACGATCTTTAGGTAATTCGTCATCAAATGATTTCATTGTAGATAGTACCACAATGTTTGCTTCGTCTGTAACTAGTTTTATATAATCACCTAATGCTTCTACCCATTTAATAGTACCGAGGTACACTTTTCTTTTCTTTAGATTACTTTTTACAAATATGTGTTCATCGTCATCTGTAAAGCCTTTGTTGTTTTTGAGTTCGTATTGGGCAATAGCTTTTTTAACAGCTAAATCAAAACGTTCTTTTTTAACAGGTTTGTGTAAATAGTCTGTTACGTCGTATTCAAAAGCTTTCAGAGCATACTCTGCCTTTCCTGTAATTAAAATAATTTGAGGAGGTTCTTTTAAAGACTCTAATAAATCAAATCCACTAATTATAGGCATTTCAATATCCAGAAAAATAAGGTCAGTTTTCTGATTCTTCAAAGCGTTTTTAGCGTCCATCGCATTAGAGTATTCGGCTAACAAATTTAGCGAGGGATGGCTCGAGACTAATTTAGATATAGCGATACGCTGAATAGCGGAATCATCAACTATGATACAATCTAGATTCATATATATAATTACGGGTGATGTTTAGCTTTTATTTTAATAACAATTTTACTAAAAAAAGATTACAAAAACAATCAAAAGTATCTGCTAACGCTTTTTTTTACTAAAAGTGGATATTAATTTGCTAATTCAGTATAATGTCTTACTTTTGCAATCTTAAAAATAAATTATATTTTACATATTATGAATCATTACGAAACTGTTTTCATTTTGAATCCCGTTTTATCTGATACACAGATAAAGGAAACAGTTAAGAAGTTTGAGGATTTCTTAATTGAGAAAGGTGCAGAGTTTGTATCTAAAGAAGATTGGGGACTTAAAAAATTAGCGTATCCAATTCAAAACAAAAAAAGTGGTTTTTATCACTTATTTGAGTTTAAAGTTGCTGGAGAAGCAATTGATAATTTTGAATTAGAGTTTAGAAGAGACGAGCGCATTATGCGTTATTTAACTGTGAAGTTAGATAAACATGCTGTTGCATGGGCAGAAAAGAGAAGAACTAAATTAAACGCTAAAGCTTAAGAATTATGTCATCTATAGAACAACAAGCGAAAGGGAAAAAAGACGGAGAAATTAGATATTTAACTCCTCTTAACATAGAAACTAACAAAACTAAAAAGTATTGTCGTTTCAAAAAATCTGGTATTAAATACATAGATTATAAAGATCCTGATTTCTTAATGAAGTTTGTAAATGAGCAAGGTAAAATTTTACCTCGTCGTTTAACAGGTACTTCTTTAAAGTATCAAAGAAAAGTGGCTACTGCTGTTAAAAGAGCTCGTCACTTAGCGTTAATGCCTTATGTTGGTGATTTGTTAAAATAATAAAGGAGCAGACGAAATGGAAATTATATTAAAACAAGACGTACAGAATTTAGGTTTTAAAGATGATGTTGTAACAGTTAAAAATGGTTACGGACGTAATTATTTAATTCCTCAAGGGTTTGCTGTTTTAGCTACACCGTCAGCTAAAAAAGTTTTAGCAGAAAACTTAAAACAAAGAGCATTTAAAGAGCAAAAGATTGTTGCTGAAGCTAAAGAAGTTGCTGAAGCACTTAAAGCTTTAGAAGTTAAGATTCCTGCTAAAACAGGAGGAACTGATAAACTTTTTGGATCTATATCGAATGCTAATTTAGCTGATATTTTTGCTAAAGAAGGTCACACCATTGAAAAGAAATTTATCAATGTTGCTGGTGGAACTATTAAAAGAACCGGTAAATATACTGCAGCAGTAAGATTACATAGAGATGTTGTAGTAGATTTTAATTTCGAAGTTGTTGCTGAGGCAAATTAATTTACGAAGAAAAATATACTTTAAAGGCTTTCCGATAGGAAAGCCTTTTTTTGTTAAATATGATAGCACTTATGTTATTTATAGTGATTTTTCAGTGTTAATTGTTATGGCTGTATTTTATGTCTTCAAGTATTTGGTGTTAACAAGTTCTACAATTCTATTAAGAAATAAAGTAATGATGCGTTTAGTTAGTGGTGTGTGAGGTACTGGTGATCTTATTGCAGGTTTTTAAGCTACTAGGAATTTAGATATTGCTCTAATGAGGGAGGATATTTTAAGTGAATTAAGGAAAAAGTTGTTATTAGACTTTATGATGCTAGTACGAGCAATTGATGTAGAAGTTTTGAAGTTGAATTATATAGCTTGAGTTTTAGGTTATAAGAGTGCTTCTTATATTTAAGTGTAAAATAAAAAAGCCGTTAAGTAATAATATCTTAACGGCTTTTCTATTTTTTTAATATGCTTTTCGGGGTAAGCCCACGAAGTATTTCATCTCGATTAGCGAGTAGTTAATTTATCTTTTAAGAGTAAAA
>NZ_BRVP01000024.1 GCF_027924145.1 Neptunitalea chrysea
ACTAAACTTACTTTTTTTCATAAGACAGTATTTAATTTAAAGTTAATAAATTGATTTTATACTGTCTGATTTTTTGGGTAAGCCTACATTTATATAAAATCTGTTAAAAAGAAAGAGTTTATCGATTATCGTATTTAATTTGTATTCTTGAGTCTATCCATATTTTAAAAGATTATTAGGTGTTAAACAATTTTAATTACATCTATTCAAGTTTTGAGGTAAACTTTTCGTTTAATAATTTTTTTAACAAGATATACAGTCATTGAGTGATGGAACAATGAATAACTTTAACTCTTCAGGATTTGGGAATGACTTTGGGTATGATTTCTTTACTACTTACCTAGGGTTAGAATATAAGCTACAAGTGGGCATAGCTACTTTTAAACCTGCACTATTCTTTCATAGTTATTTATGGAGTACTCAGCAATTTGATGAAATGAGAACATTTAACAAAAACCTTTTACTGCCACAGCTTACATTTAAAATAGATTTTAATAATAGTGAAAAACTGAACTTTAAATATAGTTTAAATGCCCGTTTTCCGGGGGTTAATCAATTGGCAGATAATTTTATTTTATCAAGTTTTAATAGCGTGTTTAAGGGAAATACTAACTTAGAAAATCAATTATACCATACTGCCTTTATAACTTATTATAAGTTTAGCTTATATAGGGGATTAAACCTTAATTTGAGTGTTAACTATAATAGACGAACAACTACCATAAAAATAATACAGAACTTAACGGTATAGAGTCATATAGCACACCTGTTATGTTTGATTTGCCTGAACAAAATTGGACATTAAATGGCAGGGTTACCAAAAAAATTAATAAAATAAGATACAAGTTCAGTAGTAAGTTTTTGTATAATGATTATTATCAATTACTTAATTCTACTACTAATTTTAATGTTTCAAAATCGTTGTCATCTATAATAGGGATTGAAACTTTTTTTAATAATTACCCCAATATAGAAGTTAATTATACCAAAGATTTTAGTTAATACAAAGCTAGTGGCATCACAGGGGAATTTGAAAATGATCGCTTAGAAGTCAATTTTGAACACGATTTTTTAAAGAGTTTTACCTTTAAAGCAGATTATACGTTTGACAACTATAGAAATATAACGGAAGAGACAACCAATTCTTTTGATACAGCGAATGCATCATTGTTTTTTCAAAAAGAAGATAGTCCTTGGAGGTTTGAAATAAGTGCAACAAATATATTTGATGTAAGATTCAAACAGAAGAATTCATTTAACGCCTTTATCATTTCTGACAGCAGAATATTTATTTTACCAAGAATTATAATGTTCAAGCTGAGTTATAAACTATAGTTTATGAAGTTATTATTTTATTGTAACTACCTTACTAAGAGGGGAAATAAAAAAATAAGAGATATTTTTAATAAATGTTATTTGAAAATTAAAATTTGCTGCTATATTTGCACCCGCATTGAGCAACTGGTACCTTAGCTCAGTTGGTAGAGCAAAGGACTGAAAATCCTTGTGTCCCTGGTTCGATTCCTGGAGGTACCACTTAAAAACTCGTAACTATCTAATAATTAGAAAAGTGCGAGTTTTTTGTTTTAAAACAGGACAATCTTTTCTATAAATCTCGTTTTTTAGCTCTTTATAAAAAGGTAGGGGATACCTTTAGCCTTGTCTAAAATAAGATAGTACTAAATTCTACAAATTTTGAATTGTTAGAAAATGAAAAGGACCGACACAACGCATTGCCGGGTCCCTACAGTTAACCTAATACTTCAAAACAGCATTCATTGGGATATCCAACTTGAAAACATCATGAACTTTTTCTGCTATAATATTTTGCGCTACCGTGAAATTTGCAGTTTGTTTTATTTGTAAGGAGCTTGTACCTATTTTAATAGTATACACCCCTTTTTCTACAACCCAAGCGCTGTCATCATCAATAAAGGAAGCTAAATCTTTGGGGTTAAGTATAAACTTTACAGTTTGAGATGAATTGGGTTTTAAGACTTTAGTTTTATCAAAAGCTTTAAGCTCTATTACAGGTTTATCTACTTTGTCTTGCGGAGCAGTAAGATACAATTGCACCACCTCTTTACCGCTAGTATTTCCGGTATTGGTTATGGTTACAGAAACTTCTAACTTATCTGTAAACGTATTGGTGTTCAATTTTAGGTTAGAATACTCAAAGGTGGTATAAGACTGCCCATAACCGAATTCGTACGATGGTGTAATATTGAATGTATTAAAATAACGATACCCTACATAAATACCTTCCTTATAAAAGGCATCTTTAGGATTGTTCTCTGGTAATCCTGGTCAATAATTGGCAGAGGCATGGTGGTTGTAATCAATAGGGAAGGTCATAGGTAACTTTCCAGACGGATTTACAATCCCTGAAAGCACATCTGTTACCGAATTTCCGCCTTCTTGCCCTGGTTGCCATGCCAGAAGAATGGCGTCTACATTATTTTTCCAAGAAGCCGTTTCTATTACGCCTCCAATGTTTAAGATGACAATAACTTTTTTGTTTTCTGCATGAAAAGCTGCTGATACATTTTTTATGAGTGCTAGCTCATCTAATCCCAAATAGAAATCATTAACAATGGTTCTGTCATATTGTTCACCAGAATTTCTAACAATAGTTATTATTGCAATAGCACTCGATTTTGCTTTTGCCTTAATTAAATCATTATCTAATGGCATTTCCGGAATTCTTTCTACATCTGCCAATAACCCCAACCCCCCATTTTCTTCTCTTCTTTTTAGTTCTTTAGCTAAAGCTTATTTAACAAAAGGCTCATAAGCATGTTGCAGCTCCTTATCTATAGAAAATCCTGCATTATGTAATCTTTCTAACAACTGTTAATAAGAATAAACTTTGCTACCTGTTTATACTATAGTTTAAAAGATTTGCAATACATGAACGCCTACAATCATGTAATGCTAAAAGTTTATAGTTTGGAATATCTTCTGAAATTATTTTCCATTGATTAAACCTTGTTTTCGTTTAAAATAGCTCTAAAGGAATTACATGCTCCGAGATTTGTCTCGAAATAGAAATACCATGCTTACTAATTATGTATACCATCCTTTTTTACTTAATCTGCATAACAATAACTTCTTTTTTTAGGCAATCGTTAAACTTTTTGTTTAATGTTGTGTCTTACTAATAAATAACAAAACTCATGTCTGAAATTAGAAATACAAAAACCTTTATGCGAGTAGTGCATCGCTATTTGGGTTATTTTATGGCCGGTATTATGGCTGTATATGCAATTAGTGGTATTGTACTAGTGTACAGGGATACCGATCTTCTTAAAAAAGAAAAGGTGGTAAACAAAACCATTGCTCCCAATTTAAACAAAGGGCAATTAAGCAAAGCGCTTCATATTAAAGGAGTACGTATAAACAAAACGGAAAACGGTGTTGTGTATTTTAACAAAACAGGTACATATAATAGGGCTAGCGGAGAAGTAAACTATACAACTAAAGAGTTACCTTATATCTTAGAGAAAATGACGCACTTGCACAAAGCAAAATCGGGTAATGCCATGTCTCCCTTAAATGTGTTGTTTGGGGTGTCGTTGTTCTTTTTTGTTATTTCTAGTTTTTGGATGTTTAATGCCAAGTCAAAAATATTTAAAAGAGGATTGTATTTTACAGTTGGCGGACTCGTATTAGCATTGGTATTATTATTTATATAAAAAAGGAAAATTCTGTAAATAGAAACGAGCATTATCGATATATGCAGTATGCGATTGGATATTTTGTTCTATAATCTCAAAAAACACCTTAAGTTTATTGAATAACGTTTCAAGAGTGTAGTGAGATGCTAGGCTTACTTTTAAAACTTCAATTAGCATTACAGAAAGGCCATAAATTTATTCTAACAACCGTATTAGTTGAGGTTTTGCAATGGCTATTATTGTTAGCTATAGTGTTTACAGGTTTTTTTTGAAAAAATCCAACGCCAATTCTAATGTTTTTTCATGTATTTTTTTTCTGTCTACAGTTGGGTTGTCAACTGTTATTTCGGGTGATATTTTTTTACCAAATTCTGTGGGTTCGTTCAAGAATACGTAGTGTCCAACATTTTTGTTAAAAAGATGTATTTTACTGGTCTTGATTAATTTGTGATAATTTTCGGCATTCTTTTTAACAGGAGCTACCAAATCTCCTTTACCTGCTACTATATAAATGGGTTTAGTTATTTTGTTCGTCTGTTCCTTGGAATGAAATCCAAATCCGATTGCAGGTGCCATTACAAAAAATGCTTTGATTCTATCATCTTTTACGTTGTCTTTATATGTATTGTAAGATGAAACGATAAGACTGTCATTTTCAAAATCTATAATTTCGTCTGTTTCGGGAAATTCGGCAGGCATTTCCCTGTCTTCCATTTTTTGATTTTCCTTTATTGACCTGTCCACATACCCACCTGCCAATGCGATATTGGTATAGCCTCCCAATGAAAAACCAACTCCACCAATTCTTGACGTGTCTATTTTAGTTCCAATTTCATTGTCTTTCAAAACCTGAGAAAGCACAAATTGAACATCAATAGCTCTTTCCCACCATTTAACAAATTCCCTTGGTATTTTATTGAAAGTGGAATTTCCGTAGTGGTCCAGGGAAACAACAACATAGCCTTCTTTTACTATCCTTTCTATGAACCAAGTCAGCGAAAATCTATTTCCTCCTGTTCCGTGGGAGATGATTAGTAAAGGGAATTTTTCGTTTGGAATGGTTGCGTTTGGAATGGTTTCTATGGTTTTGAAAAGCTTGTTTTTGTTTTCTTTCGGTTCTTTTCTGACTAAAGTGTCTAGAGTCGGATACCATATTTCGATTGGTAATGGTCTATTTCTCGATTCATCAATAAACGTTACTGATTTTTGACCTATTTTAACTATTTTTTCTTTCTGTTGGGTACAGGAATAAAAAATGAATAATGCAACTATGATTAAAGATGTGTTTTTCATTTATTATTTATTTTATCTACTTTAAAGACCAACGAAAAAAATAAATGTTACAATACAGTGCATTTTTTTGATGAATTTTTTAGAAAATGCACCATTATTTGTTCTTGCAGCGCTTCTAGCTATCGGGGCTTTTTCTGTTTTATGAGTTTTACATGTGGCTGTTGTTTAGGTCGTTAAAAAGAAGTACTTTCATCAATACCCCTTTTGGGGTATTAGAGGTGGTATTTTCTTCGGTACATTTGAGGGTAATTATTAATCAATCATTTAAAGTAAATAAATCATGGGAAATTTAAATTTTGTTTTTTATGTATTAGATTCTGATAAGTTTCTTAGTTGTATTAAAACTTCTGAAAAGGATTTGTATAATAATTGTGCGTTAATCAATAGTACTATATACATTACCGAAAAGCATTATAATGGCCGAAGGTTAGAAGATTTTACAATTATTGTAGCGCCTGGAGATTCATTTTGTTTTATTATTCAACCATCTGATATGACAAAATATGGAAATTTGAAATTTACCTCTTGTAAATTTGGCAAGGATGATTCTAAGCAATATTTTTCGGAATTACCGGAATTTACTAATGGTGACCCTTTGGCATATTTAATGTTTACGGTTAAAAAAAATATTACTACCGATATACCTGTATTTGATTTTAGTTTTTCGGTTGAGTTAACGGATGAAGAAAACAGTTCGTATAGTTATACTATAGATCCTAGAATAAAAATTAAACAAAGATAATTTTGCGTGATTAGCAATATTGTTAACCGACATATTTTAATAGTATTTGTAATACTAATTTTTTTTAGTGGGCTATCGGCTTGGTGTCAAAATCAGCAAAAAGCAGATAGTCTTAAATCTATAGTGCACTCAAAATTGTATACTTCCGAGAAGCATTTACTTGATGTATTAGGAGATATAGCTACCTATGAGAGTGTACCCGATTCTTCTTTGTATTACTCAAAATTAGCACTCGATCAGGTGACTAAAATTGGGGATGAATCCAAAGGAATAGGAATTTATATGAACATGGGTGTGGCGTATCGTTTAAAAGGCAGTTTAAATGAGTCGTTAAAATATCTTTTTAAATGTGCAAAGCTGGCAGATAAATACCAATATCAGAAAGATATGGCGATGGCCTATGGAGAAATTGCCTCGGTGTATGCTTCTAATAACGATTTAACAAATGCGGCTGTATACGAAGAAAAAGCGATTGTTATTTTAAGAGCAGAGCAGAGTAGGTTTGAGCTTACGGGTGTACTTATAAATGCTGGGTATACCAGTTTTTCGTTAGGAGATTTAGAACAGGCTTTGGTTTATTACAATGAAGCAGAGGTATTATCAGATTCATTAGATGTGCCTATTTATAAAGCGTATACTATAGGGAACAGAGCCTTGGTATACCAAAGAAAAGGGGATCTTGATAATGCCGAAAAAGATTTGAAGCAGGCTTTGGAGTTGCTTGCGGATATAGGAGATGAATATGCAATTGCAGATTACTCTAATCAGTTAGGGCATTTGTATGCGCAAAAAGGATTGATGGACGAAGCCATTAAATATTTGGATAATGGGGTTGAAATAGCCACTCGATTAGATCTAAAAGAACAACTTAGAGACGCACATTTGTTGTTGTCTCAATTGTATGAAAAGGAAAGTGATTTTGAGGAAGCTCTTTTGCACAGAGTGGATTATATGGCGTATAAAGATAGTATTGAAAATACGGCTAATACTAAAAAAATGGCCGATTTACGTACCGAATATGAGGTGAGTTTAAAGGATAAAGAAATTATAGAACTTGAAAAAAAACAATTAATTAGCCGTATATATATGATAACATCTTTGTTGTTGTTAATTCTGGCAGTGGTATTGTTGTTGTTTTTTAGGCAACGTTGGAAGAACTCTAAACTGTTAGCAGAAAGCCAACGAAAATCTCATAATGAGCGTATTACTAATGTGCTAAAAACGCAAGAAAGTAAGGCGTTACAGGCCATGGTAACAGGGAGGGAGAATGAGCGGAAACGACTAGCAAAAGAATTGCATAATCACTTTGGGAGTTTAATGGCTACCATAAAAGTAAATTTAAGTGCAGTGGAAGATGTTGGTTTGCCTAACTATACTACCTTGTCTACTCTTGTAGATCAGGCATGTAATGATATTAGAAACCTTTCGCACTCGTTAAATATTGGTATTGAAGACGATTTTGGATTGGTACCGGCATTAAAGGAACTCATTAACCATTTGAAACAAGTAAATGGTTTACAGGCAGAATTTTCGGCTACTATGTGTGAAGAAACATTAGTTACTGAAAATGAAATTGTCATTTATCGTATTGTGCAAGAGTTGGTAAGTAATGTGCTAAAACATGCCAAGGCAACCAAGTTGAGTGTACAGCTTATTTGTTTTGAAGAAGAAGGAATGGTAAACATTCTGGTGGAAGACAACGGTACCGGATTTGATTTTGAGAAAGTAACCAAAACCAACTCTGGGGGTATGGGAATTATGAGTTTAGAGAAATTAATTCATGATTTGCACGGAGATATAAAATATGATAGTAACCCTAATAGCGGAACTACGGTAAATATAGATTTGCCTATTTCATTTATTACTATTTCTTACTAATAGAGACAATGATACGTATTTTAATAGTAGACGATCATCCTTTGTTTGCAGAGGGTATTAAATCTATTTTTAATATGGAAGAAGATATAGAGGTGGTACGCCATATAATAAATGGTAAGGCAGTGCCCGATTTTCTTCAGCATAACGAGATAGATTTAATTTTAATGGATATAGATATGCCGGTTATAGACGGGATAGAAACGATGCGAATGCTAAATCAACAGGGGTTTGATATTCCTATATTAATGCTTACCATGCACCAGTCGTTAAGAAAGGTACGGGCAGCGTTAGAAGAAGGTGCGCAAGGGTATATTTTAAAAGATGCCTCAAAGGCAGAGTTGCTAGAGGCGGTACGTACTACTAGTGCCAGAAAAAATTATTTTCATAGAAAAATAAACGATCATATTTTTAACTATTTCAGAGGTAAAAATAGTACTTCTGCCAAAGCGGATCAGCTATCGGAAAGAGAGAAGCAAGTGGTGCGTTGTATTTCTGAAGGACTTAATACACGTTCTATAGCCAAAGAGTTGTACATTAGTGAGCATACGGTAAAAACTCATCGTAGAAACATAATGCACAAACTAAAGGTAAAAACATCGGCAGAGTTGATTAAGTTGGCGTATGAGAAAGGGGTTATTTAGTATGTATGAATCTTACTTTTGCTAGTTTTACAGTAGATTAAAGCACACTAAAACAGCTTACCATTTGCGTCTGTTAAAATCATCTAATTTTTATCTGTAATTAATGTTGTTTGTTTGTGCTGTGTAGCAAATTCGTTTTTTATGTTTGTAAAGAGTATTTTTTCTTTATTTTCTTAACCAGCCTAAAATTCGGTTGTTTTCTATTTGCCATTTTCCTTCTTTGCTTGTCAACTCGTATTTTTCTCTAGAACTTCCAAAAGACCCTGAGTTCTGTTGAATAATCTCAATTTCGTTTTCAGTTACATTCGTAATAATAGCAACGTGTCCGTGTTTATTTAGCGTTGTTTCCGAGTATACTACGATATCATTTATTTTCGGTTTGGATTTACTTGGATTCTTGAACTGTTTTAAATTCCGCTGAGCGTTAATTTTTCCGTCATTGATTTGTGCGTTGAAGAAGTCTTTTGCATGGCCATAACTATTTGGCATTTTATGGTTTAATTCTTCGTAGTAATATCGTTTAACGAATTCCACGCATTGATATTTCAGTCCAAGATTATACCCATCTTTTGTTAGCGCTCGTCCGTCCACATTTCCAATCCCGCCATTATAATAAACAGCAATTCCATTCAAACTATCAATTTTTTGTCCAACGTCATAATTCGGATTTAGATTGATTTTTTTAGACACAAAAACCCCAACAACTATAAAAATCAAACATCCAAGTATAAGTAAAAGCCGTTTTCTCAATTTGTTTGTAGTGTTTTTTTGGTATTATTTACAATGTTTTTGCGCATAATTTCGTTGCGTGTTTCACGCACCTAATTTAGCAAACGCTCTCCAAACCTTAGTAGAATCTCCTATAAGATTTTTGTGGGCAATCTAGTATTAACAATTAATTATACACGTTGTGCAAGGGGTACTGGTGTTGGTTGAAGTATTTATTTTTAGTTAAACGATTGCCTGAATTCAGAAGGGGTAAAGTCTGTTTTACTCTTAAATAATTTGCTAAAAGATTGTATATGCTCAAAGCCTAACTCGTATGCAATTTCACTAACTGACAAATCTGTGGTTGATAGCTTTTCTTTTGCTAAATCAATTATTTTATCTTGGATGAAATGTTTGGTGCTTTGCCCTGTTATGTTTTTTAGTAAGCGACTTAAATAATTGGCAGATAGATTCAGCTCATTTGCAAAATACTGAACGGTTGGGATTGTGTTTTCTATTAAATTTCTGTTACTATAATAAGACCATAACAATTCCTCAAACTGGTTTAAGATTGTATGATTTGTAATTTTTCGGGTGGTAAATTGTCGTTGGTAAAACCGTTCTGAATAGGTTAGTAATAATGCTAACTGTGTAATGATTATATCTTGACTAAAGGAATCCATATTTGCTTTATATTCTTGGGCAATACTATCCATTACACCAATAATCATTTTTTCCTCTTTGTCAGACAAATGCAACGCTTCGTTGATTTTGTAGTTAAAATATTCGTATTCTTTTATTTTTTTTGACAGTGGAGTGTTCCAAAGAAAATCGGGATGTACAAGTAATAACCATCCTTTATGGTTTAATTCTTCATCTGTTCTAAATTCAAAAGAAAGTACCTGCTTTGGCGACATAAAATGTAACACCCCTTCATCAAAATCATATTCTTGTTGACCATACTTTAATTTGGCATTAAAATCTTTTTTTAAGGCAATGGAGTAAAAATCGTTAGTGATATTTATAGGACTAGATAGATGACGCTTTATATCCTCAAACTGTATAATACTAATAAGCGGATGTTCGGGTTTCTGCAAATCCATAACCTTATGATATTCAGTTATCGATTTTATATTATATGGTTTTGACATAGGGCAAATTTTTAGAATTCAAAAAGGGTTTTTAACCCGTCTTTTAGCGTTGTTGGTTTACGACCAAGTTTGTTTTCTAGTTCATTGGTTATTTCGTCTTCTTGTCCGTTTTTTATATCGGTATTGAACTCCACTATTTTTTGAAGCATTGGCTCCGGAATTCCTGTAGGTCGCATTCTTTCTTGAAATGTAGAAACAGCTACTGGGTGGTAGTTTACTTCTTTTCCTGAAAGTGTTGTTAATGCCTTGGCAATATCATAAAATGAATAAGTTTCGTTATTTGTAAATTTATATGTTTTGTTTTTACAATCTTCATGTGACAGCACATTAGCGATGGCTTCTCCCATTTCTTTTCTTAATGCAAAGGCTACTTTTCCATCTCCCGCAGGTTGAAAAATACCCGTTTCAAACACTTTTTTGCCTATAAAAAGAGGAATAACATCCATATACAAGGTGTTTCTAAAAATGGTGTAGCTTAGGCCGCTTTTTTTAATATAATCTTCTGTAAGAAAGTGTTCTTCCATAAGTTGATGAGCAAGCGTTTCTCTATGCTGCATTGCCCTACTTGTGTACGCAATATTTTTAACGCCTAATTTTTTAGCGGTATCAATAACATTTTTGTGTTGCTGTATTCGGTTTCCTTGGTCGCCTGCTGAAATTAAAAGAACGGTATCTACATGCTCCATTGCACTTTCAAGACTGGGTACATTATCATAATCGCCCTCAAAAATAGTTACGCCTTTTGCTTTTATATCTACTATTTTTTCTTCATTTCTTACAAGGGCAGTAATGTTTTGAGCAGGAATGTTGTTTAATAACGCTTCAATGATCGATCTGCCAAGATTTCCAGTAGCGCCTGTTACTAATAGTTGCATAATTATCTACTTTTATATTTATGCAAAGTTCTATGGTATATAGCACATAAATTTAGTCAAATCTTGCCTTTTTATAATCGTTTTTGGCTAAATGTGAAGAAATGAATTTATTCAAATCCAAATTTTATGATTGATTTAGTTGTCTCGGTTGTATAGCCTTTGCGCCAAAACGGTTCTGCAATCCAACACCCAATTTCCGCTCTGTTAAACTTCTGTTCAATTCCTTCAATAAATTTATTGTCGGGTTTTAATCTTATAGCTAAAATCAAGTTCGTACCGTTTTTAAATCCTTGATGTGCTATATTTATCCAATAAATAGCATCTTTTTCAGAATATGGAAAAAGGTAGGTTTAGAGTGAAATCGAAATGTTTTTGTTTGATGTGTATTATACAATTTCAGTAATGTCTTCTGCTCTCAGTTCGGTCAAAAGCAGTCTTTTAGTTTCTCTTTTTGGAAAGCTTTTCATTAGCAACTCAATTGTAAATTTGGTGGTTTTTTAAAATAAGCCAAAACCTTTTCGGTTAAGTAATAGTAGCTCTTACGTATACACTTAGTGCCTATAATCCTTTTTAAGATACAGAAATTTTGTATTTTTTGTTGCAAGTACAAAGATAGTTTCATTATATTTAAGCATAGGAATAAAAAGAAGTAATTGGTAAATAGAAACCAAGTAGAATACACTATTATAAGTTGGTATAAAGCGTCGGTGTATTATGGTTTTAATTATATAAGCAGTTCTTTGACGTTTTGTTTTGTGCAAGTTTTTGAAAATGAAACACTTACGTTGTTGTCGAAGCTCCGGTAAAATCTAGCTATTGAAGGTAGACGACTTTTGGGTTTTCAGAATTGATTTTATATCTTATCAAAGCCTTGTAAATAGGCTTTTTTTTGTTGTCGGTAAGACGGCTATTAATCGCACCATATTGGAATTGAAACTTACAGACGGCTCTTACATGGAGGTTAGATGAACTCTATTAATCGCACCATATTGGAATTGAAACACAAACTTACCTATTGATTGACCTGCGAATTCCGCTATTAATCGCACCATATTGGAATTGAAACAGTTCTGAAAATGACTTTAGTAATTGTGAGACTAAAGCTATTAATCGCACCATATTGGAATTGAAACTGTAAAGATTACACTAGGCTTAGATTTTTTAGTGTTCTATTAATCGCACCATATTGGAATTGAAACTTTCGAAAAAACACTAATTAGATTCTTAGTTGGTCTATTAATCGCACCATATTGGAATTGAAACCGAATAATTTACTTTACAAAGCTATAGGTAAGAAAACTATTAATCGCACCATATTGGAATTGAAACCAGGAGGTAACCACACAGAAAGAGACACTATAGCGGCTATTAATCGCACCATATTGGAATTGAAACATCATCTACGGTAATAGATACGATTAGAGACAATATACTATTAATCGCACCATATTGGAATTGAAACCAAGTAATATCCGGCACCAACCCCACATCATAATCCTATTAATCGCACCATATTGGAATTGAAACTCGATAATTATTAAGTCTATTTGTTTCTCTAAGAAACTATTAATCGCACCATATTGGAATTGAAACGGAATAAAATTAGCTTTAAATCCATGATTTCCGTCTATTAATCGCACCATATTGGAATTGAAACATATACAGATAGAATCTAACACAGCGTTAGGTCTGCCTATTAATCGCACCATATTGGAATTGAAACCATATTAATGGTTATGCGGTGGATATTGCTACTACTATTAATCGCACCATATTGGAATTGAAACTAATAATTGGTTTGGTTAGTTGTAAAGTCCTGTAGCTATTAATCGCACCATATTGGAATTGAAACGTGTTTAGTACGGCTTTGTCGGCTAGTTTTATAAAGCTATTAATCGCACCATATTGGAATTGAAACTGGTCTATTACATTGCCATCAGTAGCAATTATATACTATTAATCGCACCATATTGGAATTGAAACACTGATGGGGAAGGTATTGTAAGTTGGAGAACTTACTATTAATCGCACCATATTGGAATTGAAACTTACATATATTAATTAACACGTTTAAAGGCATTTTCTATTAATCGCACCATATTGGAATTGAAACCTGAATCTATTTACAATTCTTGGGCAGAAACCGAAGGCTATTAATCGCACCATATTGGAATTGAAACGTTGGTAAAAGAGATGGTGCAAAATATTGTAGGGTACTATTAATCGCACCATATTGGAATTGAAACACATCAACTACCCCTAACACTTCTACAGATTCTTCTATTAATCGCACCATATTGGAATTGAAACCTGGAACACAGTTAGACGCAGCTTTAACTTCTTTAGCCTATTAATCGCACCATATTGGAATTGAAACAGCGGAACCGCATTACAATGGCTGTTAGATAATATGCCTATTAATCGCACCATATTGGAATTGAAACTATGCAAAACCAAGCTCATTATTCCCACTTTTTTCTATTAATCGCACCATATTGGAATTGAAACTCGGAACGAACTCTTTAAACAATTCCTGATTTATAATCTATTAATCGCACCATATTGGAATTGAAACGGCTGTTACCATTGCATTTCGCAATCGTGGTTTTGAACTATTAATCGCACCATATTGGAATTGAAACTTGAAAACTCAGCTAAATATTTAAAAAGTTGGCATGACTATTAATCGCACCATATTGGAATTGAAACTTTTTAGCAGATACCCCGCCTTCTACCATAGAAATTCTATTAATCGCACCATATTGGAATTGAAACTCGGTAGACTTTCCTGAGGGAACCGATTTTAAATTTTCTATTAATCGCACCATATTGGAATTGAAACGAAATATACAAGCTTCCCAATACTTCATGTAAGAGCTATTAATCGCACCATATTGGAATTGAAACCTCATAGCGGAATTGATACCGCAGTTTACCATAAGATCTATTAATCGCACCATATTGGAATTGAAACATGAGTACACATCATAGATACTATTAATGCGCTCTCTCTATTAATCGCACCATATTGGAATTGAAACTCTACACCGCAAAGTATAGCCAAGTCGCTTACCGCTACTATTAATCGCACCATATTGGAATTAACTTGTTATAAACCAAACGGAGTAAATGCTACTTGTGTAGCACTTTTTGATGCGATTAACAGAAGGTTAAGAACTGTTTTTTGGCATAATTTCTGTTATTTACTTTTTTGTGTTTGCTTTTACAGGGGTAAAACGTTTCTTATTTCTTAGAAATGTGCGTGATATGTTTTTTTGTTTTTATACTTTGGTGTCAAATAGGGAAAATAGAAACCTGTTTAAAGTTAACGTTTAACTAAAAAAGTTTAATAAATTGTGAAATTATTAGTAAACTTGGAATCTTTTATAATATCCCTTGATTAATGAACAAGTATAGAGCATTTTTATTCGCGTTTGTAGCTGTATCTACGCAACTTTTTGCACAAACTCAACAGATTACCTTAGAAGAAATATGGAACGGAGGTTTCCGAACGCAGGGAATGGATGAATTAAACTCCCTGAATAACGGAAAACAATATGCCGTATTAAATTTTGATCGTGCTACACGTACTACTTCTGTTGATAAGTACGATTATGAAACCTTAGAAAAAACAGGAACTATTGTAAGCTCTGCGGATATTGAAGAAATGCCATACTTTTTATCGTATAAGTTTAGTGCAGACGAAAGTAAAATATTATTAGCAGGCGGCTTAGATCGCATCTATAGACACTCAACTTTGGGTGTTTATTTTGTTTATGACGTAACCACTAAGAAGGTTACTAAAGTAAGCGATGACCCAATTCAGGAGCCTACTTTTTCGCCAGACGGAACTAAAGTAGCCTATGTAAAAGATGCTAATATTTATATAAAGAGTCTTACCGATGGTAAGGTAACGCAAGTAACTACAGATGGTGCAAAAAATGCCATTATTAATGGTGTTACCGATTGGGTGTACGAAGAAGAATTTGCTTTTGTAAGAGCTTTTGAATGGAACAAAACAAGTGATAGAATTGCTTTTTTACGTTTTGATGAAACTGAGGTGCCTGAGTTTTCTATGGATATTTTTGGGAAAGAATTATATCCTACTGAAGATACGTTTAAGTACCCGAAGGCAGGGGAGAAAAATTCGGATGTTACGTTGCATGTATACAATGTATCTAACGGAGAAACGGCAGCGCTTCCTTTAGAAGAGTATGAGTACATTCCTAGAATTGAGTTTACGGAAGATGCGCAGTTATTAGCGGTTCAAACGCTTAACAGACATCAAAACGATTTAAAATTATATTTCTACAATGTAGATACAAAAAAGGCAACAGTTACACTTCACGAAACAGACGAAGCTTATATTGATATTACAGATAACCTAACCTTCTTGGCGGATAATAGTTTTATCTGGACATCTGAAAAAGATGGTTTCAACCATATTTATCATTATGATAGTAACGGCAAATTGCTAAACCAAGTAACCAGTGGTGCTTGGGAAGTAACGGCATATTACGGGTACAACCCAAAAGAGAAAAGAATTTATTACCAATCGGTAGAAAATGGGTCTATTAACAGAGATGTGTATTCTATTAAACTAAACGGTAAAAGTAAAAAGCATTTATCTACTAGGGTAGGTACCAATGACGCTACGTTTAGTGCCAACTTTAGTTATTTTATCAATACGTATTCTAGTGTAACAACTCCGTACCGTTATACGTTAAACAGTGCTAAAGATGGTAAAGAGTTAAAAGAGATTGTTGCTAATACAGCAGTAAAAGAAAAATTAAACTCCTACGGTGTATCAGACAAAGAGTTTAGTACCATTAAAGTAAATGGGAACGATTTAAACATGTGGATGATTAAGCCAGCGAATTTCGATCCTAATAAAAAGTATCCATTATTTATGTATCAGTATAGTGGTCCTGGTTCTCAACAGGTAGCTAACGCTTGGTACGGTATTAATGATTATTGGTTCTTTATGTTGGCACAACAAGGTTATGTAGTAGCTTGTGTAGATGGCAGAGGTACTGGCTTTAAAGGGGCAGCCTTTAAAAAAGTGACGCAAAAGCAATTGGGTAAATACGAAGTGGAAGACCAAATTGAAGCGGCTAAATTATTAGGAAAAAGAAGTTATATAGATGCTGGTAGAATTGGTATTTGGGGATGGAGCTATGGTGGTTTTATGAGTAGCAACTGTTTGTTAAAAGGGAACGATGTATTTAGCATGGCAATTGCAGTAGCACCGGTAACCAGCTGGAGATTTTACGATTCTATTTATACTGAAAGATATATGACTACCCCACAGGAAAACCCTGAAGGGTATGACGATAACTCACCATTGTTTTTTGCAGACCAGTTAACAGGTAAATTTTTATTAGTACACGGTTCTGCAGATGATAACGTACACCTACAAAACTCTATGCGCATGATAGAGGCGTTGGTACAAGCCAACAAACAATTTGACTGGGCTATTTACCCCGATAAAAACCACGGTATTTACGGTGGTAATACCCGACTACATTTATACACGAAGCTAACCAATTTTATTAAAGAAAATTTATAAAATCAACTAACTAAACTATATGAGTCAGACTATTGATAAACATGAAAAGGAACTCTTCGGACATCCGGTAGGGTTGTATATACTATTTTTTACCGAGATGTGGGAGCGCTTCTCATACTATGGGATGCGTGCGTTACTTACATTGTACATGACAACTGCTACAATAGGTGATGATAGAGGGCCTGGACTAGGATGGTCTGAAACAGATGCATTGGCTTTATATGGTTGGTATACCATGCTAGTATATGTAATGTCTATTCCTGGAGGAATGATTGCAGATAAACTTATAGGTCAGAAAAAATCGGTATTAATTGGTGCCATTGTTTTGTGTTTAGGGCACGGTGTTTTGGTTTTAACAGATACTTGGGCATTTTATACAGGTTTAGGACTTGTGATTTTAGGAGTAGGTTTGTTAAAACCTAACATTTCTACTATGGTAGGAGGTTTATATAAACAAGGAGATATTAGAAGAGATAAAGGGTTTAGTATTTTTTATATCGGTATTAATTTAGGTTCTTTATTAGCTACCATATTTGTTGCGCTTGTAGTTGCTAAAAAGGGATGGCATGCTGGTTTTGGCTTAGCTGGAATTGCTATGGTACTTGGTCTGGTAGTTTATATTTGGGGACAACAATTTCTTACCCATGTAGGTAATCATGAAGTTTCTGTAAATAAAGATGAAGAGGTTTCCTATGGTCAATTATATGGTGATTTATTAACGTCTAAACCACAGTTTCTCATAACATTATTGTTAGTGCTGGCAAGTGGTTTAGGATGGTATTTTATGGGATGGGGTTACGGTATGCTGTTCTTGTTTATTACTGGTATTGCAGCTTTAATGATGATGATTTACAAAGAACTTCCTAATAAAGTGTACCAAGATAGATTTATGGTGTTATTGCTATCGTTTATTATGGTAATTATCTTTTGGGGAGCATTTGAGCAAGCGGGAGGTTTGATGAATTTATATACCGATGAAAAAACAAATCGGATGTTATTAGGGATGGAAATACCTACCGTGATGTTTCAGAGTTTAAATGCCGCGTTTATAATTATTTTTGCCACCATTGTAGCTGGTATTTGGGCAAAACGTAAACTAAAAGGTAGAGAAGCAGGATCTTTATTTAAGATGGCACTTGGTATCATTATTATGGGATTTGGGTTTTTGTTTATGGTATTTGCAGCATTAGAATATCAACAAACGGGAAGTTCTAATATGTTATGGTTGGTGTTTGCTTATTTATTCCATACACTAGGAGAGTTATGTATTTCTCCTGTGGCTCTTTCTTTTATTACTAAATTAACTCCAATTAAATATGCGTCTTTAATGATGGGAGTGTATTTTGCAGCTACAGGACTTGGTAATAAAGTAGCTGGTATTATTGGTGAGTCGGCTTCAGAATATGGAGAGTATACTATATTTTTAGGGATTTTTGTATTTACAGTGGTTATAGGTGGCCTTTTCGTGGCTATTATGAAACCACTTAAACGTCTTACTCACGGTGCAGAGGATAACGAACGTGATTTGGTACACGATGACAACAAAGGTCCGGAAATAGAAAAATTTGAAGAAGCTTAATCTATTACTACTATAATAAGATCATATAAAATGACAAGTGCAGATACAAGAGCAGAGTTTTTTAAAACTAAAGTATTAGGACATCCGGCAGGTTTGTTTGTGTTGTTCTTTACAGAGATGTGGGAGCGTTTTTCGTTCTACGGAATGCGTGTTTTATTAGTAAACTTTTTAACCATGACCCTTATTGGGTTTAACCCTGGTTGGGAGTGGTCGCCAGAAAAGGCTGCAGCATTGTATGGTACGTATGCCATGCTATTGTATGTAACGCCTATTTTAGGTGGTATTATTGCCGATAAGTATACAGGATACCGTATAGCGGTGGTTATTGGTGCTGCTATTATGACCTTGGGGCATGCTTCTATGGCATTAGATACCGAGGTTTCTTTATACCTAGGACTCGCATTGTTGGTAATTGGTACAGGTTTCTTTAAACCAAATATTACGTCTATTATTTCTGAAATGTATAAAGATTTGCCAGAAAAGAAAGATGGTGCGTACACCATTTTCTATATGGGGGTAAATGCAGGAGCGTTTTTTGGAATGATGCTTTGCGGATACCTTGCCGAAAGAATTGGTTGGTCTTGGGGATTTGGTTTAGCCGGTATATTTATGTTATTGGGTACCTTACAGTTTTGGTTGGCAAAACCATTGTTTGGTAGTATAGGTGATAAACCAGGAGCCGAAGAAGAAAAAGAAGAAGAAATTGCACATGCAGCTGAATTAACGGAAAAGGAAAAAGAAATTGCAAAACCAAATCCGTTTACAAAATTAGATTATATCTTAATTGTTATAAGTGCTATTATTGGGGTATTGTATGCGTTTAACGATCCGCTTTCTGAAATTGGAGGGGTAGATCTCTTTTCGTTTGCCAAGATAGGCGATTTGGAAGGGCAGTATACCGTGGTATTAATAGGGCTATTGGTGTTCTTAATATTGGTTATTTCTAGAATAGTACGTTATGCACGCGTGGTTAGAGATCGTATGTTGGCGTTTATTGTTTTTGCATTCTTTACCGTATTCTTCTGGATGAGTTTTGAGCAAGGAGCTACTTCATTGGTATTATTTGCCCGTGATACGGTAGACCGTACCCTTAGTGGTAATTCGGCTGTAATATTCAATATTGTAAATACCTTATTAACGGTAGTGCCTTTGGGTATTATTACCTATGTTTTGGTACGTTTATTTAAGCAAACACGCCATAAAATAGCTTCTTCTAATATCGTATTATCGTTGTGTTTTGCAGGTATTTGGGCTATTGTAATTTGGATGCTGAACAGAGACTTTAGTTCTACATCTTATGACGTTACCTATAAAGCTATTAAGGAGCAGGTGATGAATGATAAAGGGAAACCTGTTTTAGATGAAGAAAATAATCCTACATATAAGTTTATTCCAATAACCGAAGCAATGGAGGTTCCGGTAGATGCTATGGTGGTAGATAAAACTGCTGGTATTACCGAGTTAGATGCTTTAAACGTGGGAAGCGAAGTTTTAATTATTAATAAGGATAAAGATAAAGAAAACTTTGCGTATGTTGGAACAGAAGAAGTTGAAGGTTTCCGTGCGCATGGGGCAGAATTAAATAGAGACAACGGTTTAATTAAGGCTTCTGTAGCTCAGATTAATTCTAATGAGGTAGAAATTACCACATCTTGGTTTAGTATCTTAAACTCGTTCTTTATTATTGCGTTGGCTAGTATGTTCTCTAAATGGTGGGATAGTAAATACAATCCGTCTGCCGCTATGAAATATGCTTTAGGACTTATTATTATGGCCGTTGGGTTTGGTCTGTTAGCGTATGGTGCTAATGTAGAAGAAGGTGTTAAGGTAAGTATGGTTTGGTTAATTTTAGCATATCTATTCCATACCATGGGAGAACTTTGTTTATCTCCGGTAGGGTTATCGTATGTAAGTAAGTTGGTACCGCCACGTATGATTGCTTTAATGTTTGGTATGTGGTACCTAGCTATTGCTATTGGTAATAAGTTTGCTGCGGTATTAGGTGGTAAAATTGAAAAAATTACAGAGGAGTATTCGTTATCGGTATTCTTTTTAATATTTACTATTGTACCTATTGCAGCCGGATTGTTAATAATGGCTTTAAATCCGGTACTTAAAAAATTAATGCATGGTGTAAGGTAATTGCCTTTATACCGTTTCTATTTACTATAAAACTCTTATTTATGAAAAAATATCTGTTATTATTACTGTTTGTTGGAGCGGTTTCTCTAGGCCAAGCTCAGGATAATGAGCTTGTATGGCATACTAGTTTTGCTAAGGCTAAAGAAATATCGCAAAAGCAAAATAAGCCTATGTTGTTATTTTTTACAGGAAGCGATTGGTGTGGATGGTGTAAGAGATTGCAAAAGGAAGTATTTAAAAAAGATGAGTTCGCAACTTGGGCTAAAAAGAATGTAGTGTTAGTTGAGTTAGATTTTCCTAGAACGAAACAACTTGACGATGCTACCAGAACTCAGAATTATTATTTAGCACAACGTTTTCAGGTACGTGGATACCCTACTATTTGGTTTACTAGTGTTAAAAACGAAACCGAAAATGGAAAAACGGAAGCTAAATTGGCAGCTTTAGGAAAAGTAGGATATCTTAGTGGAGGTGCTACCAAATGGATTGGAGAGGCTAACAAAATTTTAGCGAACGACAAAAAATAAATTTCCTATAAGTATAGGGATTAACAAAAGCAAAAAGCGGAATAAGGTACTCCTTATTCCGCTTTTTTGCTTTATACGGTTTTGTAATAGGTAATCTGAGCCAAAATTATATTTTTATGATGGTGTACGGTAAAGCATATTTTTAATGATGTAAATACGAAAGAGATTAAAGTTGTTTAGGGGAGTATAAAGGCTCCTTCTTTGGTAGTGTCATAAAACGGAATATGGTGCTTATTACATGCCGATTTCCATAGCGCAATTTCGTTGGGGTAATTAGATCCATCGGCTATTATAACCTTTGGTTGTAAGGTTTTAAATACCCTTTCAGGATTTATGGAGGGAGATTCGGTGAGTACCACATAATCAACTTTAGCAAGGGGTAGTTTATATGTAGCCTTTTTATCTATAACCAATATGCCAAACTGATTGTATTGGTAATAGTGCTGAGGTTTGTGCGGTACTACGGTTGTTTGTGTATGGGTGGTATAACTATCTAGTACATAGTTATGCGTACTTAGGCTATCGTTAGTAAATACATGTAATTGGGTGCCTTTTTGTATGCCTAAGAGGTGGCTGCCATAGTTGTTGAAAATAATTAGACTTTCGGTTTTGGTATTTTTTAAAAAGCGACCTCCTACATATAGTTGAACTAATGCAATACCAATAAGCGCTATGCGTAATACTTTGGCGTGTTTTTTTATAAGAGCATAGAAGCCTATAAGTATAATAAGATAGATACTAATTAGCATAGGGGTATCAAAATATACATACGTTACTACACTGTGTTTTATGGTGCCTAGTTGGTTTATAAAGATATTCATGGTACGTATACCATATGCAAAAGGTTCTACGAAAACAGGCGATAGTATATTAAAATACGCAAGAGTAATAAGTATGAATCCGTACCCGAGTAATACAGGGAATAAGGGAACAATAACAAGATTTCCCACAAAAAACAATAAAGGGTATTGATGAAAGTAATACAAACTTACCGGAATAATAAACACCTGAGCCGAAAGCATTACGGTAAGACTGGTATAGAAGTAGTTCAGCAATTTGTTTTTCACTGTGATTAGATTGGCCAATTTAGGCTGAAGTACTACAATACCTATAACCGCCAAGTAGCTAAGTTGAAACCCAACAGTAAAAAGCGTATTGGGAGCTATTAATAAGAGTATAAAGGCAGCGCTAAAAATAATATGTAAGGAGTTTTGTGGTCGTTTTATATGCATGGCTATGGTAACCAAACTAAACATAAGAACTGCCCTAGTAACCGAAGCCGACAAACCAGTTATAAATGCAAAGAACCATAGTATAACCAGTATGAGTACAGCACTTATATAGATGCCTGCTTTATAATTGCGTAAGGGTAAAAACAGGTAATATAAAAGCATGGCTAATAAACTAACATGTAAACCCGAAATAGCCAACAGGTGTATACTTCCAGCGTTTATATAATTTGTATAGAGTTCGGGAGACACTTCTTGTCGTTCTCCTAAAAAGAGGGCAGTGGTTACCGCTAGCTCCTGTTCTTTTAGTCCGTTGTGGTATAGGTTTTCTGTAATAGTATTTCTAATCTGCTGTGCTTGGTATCTTAAACCAGTAGCAGGAGTGTTATTTATGCTATAATGTCCTTCTTTTAAATTAATCTGAGCATATACTTGCTTCTTTTGCATATAAGCGGCATAGTTAAACTGAAAAGGATTAAGAGGCGCTTTAATGGTATTGAGGGTGGTGTAGCACCATAGTTGTTTACCAGTAAGGTTATTTGCAGAGGCACCTACTTTTTTATAGATAAGCACCGTACCCATGGTTTGGGTAGTGTCTATTTGTTGTACGGTACCTAAATAACTTTGATAGGAGGGAGTAGTTTTTAAATTTTCGGTTAGCGTAATTAGTATCTTTTGTGGGGTGTGGTAAGCCTCTTTATAGTGGGTGTAATGACTAGCATATAAGGTGTCTTGATGGGCTAAATAGGCATACCATCCTAACAAGAAAGTAGCCAAATAACAGCCAATAGCAAAGTAAGGTTGTTGCGTAAAATGGTGTTTCGTTTTTTTATATAAAACCCATGTGGCTATTAATACAACAAGTAAGGCAGTAGCAATATAAGTGATAGGAGCAGGGCAAAAATAACCACAGCAGATTCCTAAAATAAGCAGCAAGCAGAGTTTGCTAAGTGTAAAATGAAAGGTAGCGTTCACAAAAGCAATCTACCGCCGTTGTTTTGGTTAACCCAACGGAAAACCGTAGCTAAACTAATCTTCTACAAAAACTTTTTCAGTAACCAATTGGTGAGTAGTATAGTCGTTCCCATAAAAAATGGCATGTTTGGCTTTAGCACCTATACCTGTACTTTTTAGTTCTATAAATATGTGGGTTAAGTACATCTTTTTGTTGTTGATTGTTGCGTATACCTGCGCTTTACCATCTACCATAGTTAAATGAAAAGTAAGCTTTTTAGAAGCTGCTAAATGCATTTTAAATTTATTAGGCGAAACATAGGTAGCTACCATTCCGTAGGCCAAGCGTTGTTGTATGGCACTTAACGATTTTCTAATTCCGCCTTCTGTGTAGACTACCCTATAAGCCTCTACCGGATCTTCTGCATCTATATTTCCATTTGTAATGTTAGCGTTATAGACATAAGTGTTATGATTGTTGCTGTGCTGAATGTAAAACAAATGGTGCGCCTCTTTCTTGGGTACCGGATACCCTTTCTGAGCTATGGTTATAGAACTAACCAATAGTAAAAACAGGGTAAACAGGGCTTTTAATTTGTTTGTGTGCAAGGTAGTTGTAAACATAACTAGATTTTAACAGTAGAAAGGTAACCATTTTATGTATAAAAGCGACTTTTATTGAGAGGTTAATGGTGCTAAATTTATATTTTGTTAACTAGGTATAGGTGTAATGATTTTATTTTGAAATAATTATATTTTTTAAATTGAAAATTACTTTTGAATTGTAAGCAGACGTTTATTTTAGTACCTAAAGTTTAAAAATACCTATAAATACTTATTTTATATTTCGGGCGGATACATTACTTTTGGCCTATATATAATACTGTTATATGCATTAATATCCCCCCTACAAGCAGTACTATAAAGCATTAAGTTAAATAAATAGAGAATATAATGGATACAACATTACTTGTTATTTTAGGACTTACTGGTTTAGTAGCGGTGCTATTTGCTGGTATAAAGTTGCTTATTCTAGTAACGGATAAGGTAACCAACAAATTGGCTAAGGAGTATTGTGAAGATCACGGTTATAAGTTTGTGAGATTAGCAGTGTCTCCAGAAGAGTATGTATTGCACTTTAAAGCACATAAACAATTATTTATGGTTGGGTTTAATGTGGATAAAGGCAAACGCATTAGATGGATACAAACAACCCCTGAAAAAGAGGTTAGAGAGTTTCTTGAAAACTATAGAGAAACAAAGGTACGTCGCGGTTTAAACGTACATGCACCGAATCCTATTTTAAAGAAAATAGGATAGTTTTGATGTAAGGTATAAAGCAAAATAGAGTTTATTTGTTACAGGGTATAAATTATTTTGTTATATTTATATGCTTATGTAAGCACTACTGTTAGAGAACACCCCCGCTTTTAGAAGTTGTTGTAGCGGTTATATAAGCAAAGAAATTTGGGATATATAACGAGTTGTTATGACTATATTAGCAATAGCAGTATATCTTTTATTAGGACTTTTTGGTTTGGTACTAATAGTAATGGTGGGGATTAAGTTGTTGGTGCATCTGTTAGACAAAAGGGCCATTGGTATGGTAAAGGAATATAGCGAAATACATGGTTTTGTTTTTGAAAAAGTATTGGTGTATCCCAATCATTACATGCTGTTTGTTAGTAAAAATATGGTAACATATACGGCTTGTTTTACCATTGGTGATGTAGAAAACATTATTTGGAATGGTGCTTCTCCGGTAGATCAGTTACGTAAAAAAGAAGAGGTAGATTCTAAAAACTTAACAACTACCAACGTAAAAAAACGCATGTCTGCTGTTTAATTTTCGTATAGTTACCCTCATTTTACAAACAAAAAGACTGCCTTTTTTAGACAGCCTTATTTGTGATTAATACTATGAGATCTCATAACTTCATTCTAATTAAAATCAAATACAATACAATTTATCTTCTTACGGCAGCAGTTCTTCTGGTGGTTGGTTGTTTTTGTTCCGGACATCTAGGGTGTACATTATTACCACTATTACCACCTTTTATGGTTTTTGGTGCATGTTGGTGTTGAGGTTGGTGTAGTCCGTTGCCTCCTCTATGCTCCTGAGGTTGTTGCGCTTGCTGGTGGTTACCTTGTACCTGACTGTGTTCTTGTGGGTGTCCGTTGTGGTTTTGTTGGTATGTGTACACCTGCGTTGGCTGATGGTTGTATCCATCATTATTTTGCTGTTGATATTGTCCCTGTTGCGGGTTTTGTTGCGCCATAGCTACTCCCATCCCGGCGAAAGCTACTAACATAAATAACATCTTTTTCATATACTTTAGTTTTAAGTTTTATACACCCCATAAAATTCAACAACCGTGCCAAAGAAATGATATTTTGTTTAACTAGTTGTTTAACAGTGTTTTGAATGGTGTTTTTTAACGTGAAATTAGAGGGGGAAAAGCAAAAAGTTAATGAGGGTACCCCAAAAGTTAGTAGATAAAATAACTAATTTATAGGCAGTTTTTTAAGTTGATTACTCTAGCTTAGAAGTTACCGTCTCTTTTATTTCTTTAATGCTTTGTTTAAGGAAAGAAAGAATTACAGCACTAGGGGATGGTAAATTAAGCTCCGTTAAATGCATTTGTATTAAATGATAGAACTCTTTTTTAGGGAGTTGATTGTGTGCAAACTTGTTCCGAATGAGTACTATTAAAAACATTTTCTGGACAAGAGTTGATTTACTTTCGACTTCTGAAACGCTCATGTTGTTGATTGAGTATTCTCCAAGGCTATCCAACCAAGTAATTTCATCGTAGTTAGCAAGCTGATATTTTTTTAAAATACCTTGAGACAAATATTTTTTGAAATTAGGGTTGCCATCCTGTTCTAATTCGGTGGGGTGGTTTGTACCGTTAAATCCCCACTTTTGTAAAATCCATTGTTCAAACTCTTGAATTTCTTTAAATAATATATTCCTGCGGATTACCTCATACGAGTAGTCTTTTATTTCCAGCTCTTCTTCTAGTGCTATCTTTTCCCAAGTTTTAGAGGTGTCATAAGACAATAGTGTTTGTACTTTTTCGTCTTGCAGATACCTTTTAAATTTTCCCAGTTCTTTAATCTTAACCGCAGGTTCTTTTATTTGTCCATGTTCATACGGAACCGTCATGTTCCACACAAAATTAGACTTTACAATATTGTCGCTTTTGTCGCCATCTTCGCGCTTGCTTTGTTTTCTGGCTTTCTTTTCTTCGGCTAAACGTTCTTCTTGTGTTAAGTACAATTGCTCTAGCGTTATATTGGCAGCAGACCTAAAACTTTTTTCAAATAGCGCATTGGCTACCATAAGTAAAAAGACATCTTGTATTTGTGTTTTTTTAATTTTAAGGTCTTGCTTTTGCTTGAAAGACTTACAATTGGGGTTGTCTTGGGTTAGAGAAACATCTTGGTAATCTCTTGGGTAGCTATAAAACCGTTGGTAATTGGTGTGTTGGTAAAAATGGCTGTACCAGTTGGCATACTGCTCTGGGTTAATTATTCAAATTTTTATGTTTTATTTGTAATACTAAAGCTTTTATCATAGGAGCTTTTAGCTGAACAAATTGAAACATGTTTATAAGTTCGGTCTTTTGAAAATTAGGAAGTCATATTCAAAAGAAGCTTACGGAGTGAGTAATCGAAATTTAAAGCTAACTTCCGTTGTAACAAATATGTCTACTCAGTATAAATTGTGTTTTGTCCCCAAAATGCAGTATCAAATTATGATTTGATTTTAGTTATTAATTCTTTTTAGGAAGGCCTTGATGCTTTCGTATTCTAATAACTTTTATCACATCCATAATGAACACAAAATATATTGATTTAGTCAATCAAACTTTTGATTTTCCTCAAGAAGAATTTCTTCTTGATAAAGACCACTTGCGCTTTCATGATATAGACCTAAAGAAATTGGTTGAAACTTATGGAACACCTTTAAAATTCACATACTTACCTAAAATTTCTGATAATATAAAAAAAGCGAAAGTATGGTTTGAACATGCCATTAAGAAGCATAGCTATAATGGGAATTATAACTATTGCTATTGTACAAAAAGTTCACATTTTAAGCATGTTTTAAATGAAGCTTTGAAGAATGACATCCATATTGAAACCTCTTCAGCTTTTGATATAGATATTATTGAGACTTTAAAAGAAGAAGGAAAAATAAATGACAATACATTTGTTATCAGTAATGGTTTCAAGCGTGCTCAATACATAACAAATATTGCGAGGTTAATCAATAATGGACATAAAAATTGCATTCCAATTATAGATAACTATGAGGAGATTGATTTACTCTCTAATGAAATACATGGAAACTATAATATTGGCATTCGTATTGCTTCGGAGGAAGAACCCAAATTTGAATTTTATACCTCTCGATTAGGAATAGGTTATAAAAATATCGTGCCTTTTTACAATAAACAAGTTAAAGACAATCCCAAAGTAGAGCTTAAAATGCTTCATTTCTTTATTAACACAGGTATTAGAGATAATGCTTACTATTGGAATGAGCTCTTAAAATGTCTTAAAGTATATACAAGTTTAAAAAAGATATGTCAATCTCTTGATAGTTTAAATATTGGAGGAGGTTTCCCTATTAAAAATTCATTAGCATTTGATTTTGATTATGAATACATCATTGATGAAATCATTAATCAAATTAAGCTTATCTGTGAAGAGGAAGGTGTGGATGTTCCTAATATTTTCACTGAGTTTGGAAGTTTTACAGTTGGAGAGAGTGGTGGAGCAATTTATGAAGTGTTGTATCAAAAACAACAAAACGATAGAGAAAAATGGAATATGATAAATTCTTCATTTATCACGACACTTCCAGATACTTGGGCTATTAACAAACGCTTTATCATGTTACCAATAAATCGTTGGAATGATTCTTATGAGCGTGTTTTACTTGGAGGATTAACTTGTGATAGTGATGATTATTATAATAGTGAACAACACATGAACGCTATCTATTTACCAAAATATAATAAAGATAAACCCTTATACATTGGCTTTTTTAATATTGGAGCTTATCAGGAATCTATAGGTGGTTATGGAGGTTTACAGCATTGTTTAATTCCTGCTCCTAAGCATATTTTAATAGATAAAGATGTCCATGGGAATATCACAACACAATTATTTAGAGGACAACAAAAAAGTGAAGAGTTGCTTGAAATTTTAGGCTACGATAAAAAGCTTGAAACAAATACAATTCAAAATACAGATACAGAATTACAATTAGCAGATAAATAAAGATGGGAACTAAAACTTACGCTGGAATATCAGAAGAATATGCAAAATTAGAGCATGCGAAGATTGTACTAATTCAAGTTCCTTATGATGGAACAAGTACATGGCAAAAAGGTGCTGATAAAGGACCAAAAGCCTTTTTAGAGGCTTCTGAAAACATGGAGCTTTACGATATTGAGACTGGTTCAGAAGTTTATAAACAAGGCGTTTATTTAACTGATGCAGTTACTGAAAACACCTCTCCAGAAAGTATGGTGGATGCAGTACATGAAGTCACAAAAAAATACATTAAGAAAAATAAGTTTGTAACCATTTTTGGAGGAGAGCATTCTATCTCGATTGGGACTATTAGAGCATTTAATGAGATGTTTTCAAACTTAACAGTATTGCATATAGATGCACATGCCGATTTGCGAAAAAGTTATGATGGTAGTTCTTGCAATCATGCTTGTGCCGTTTATGAAGCTAATCAGAACACTAATTTAATTCAAGTGGGTATTCGTTCTATGGACATAAAAGAGAAATCTATTATGAATTTAGACAAAACTTATTTTGCTCACGATATGGCAATAGATGATTCTTGGATGGATTCAGCTATTGACCAGATGACAGATAATGTGTTTATAACATTCGATTTAGATGCTTTCGACCCTTCAATACTACCAAGTACAGGCACACCAGAACCAGGGGGATTGCTTTGGTATGAAACTATGGATTTTCTAAAGCAAGTATTTACAGAAAAAAATGTTGTTGGTTTTGATATTGTTGAATTATGCCCTAATGAAATAGATAAATCTTCAGATTTTCTTGCTGCAAAACTGTATTACAAAATGTTAAGTTATAAGTTTCAAAAGGATGCAACAGTAGACGATTATGACAATGCTTATAATAATAAACCACTAACTAATAATTTATCAAAATTCAAAGAAGAAGATGACTACTAAAGGTGCAATTTCAAACTTTATAGAAACATATTATTTGCATTTCAATGCGGCTACAGTTGTAGACGCAGCAAAATCTTATGAAGAGCAATTAAATAAAGGCTCAAAGATGTTAGTGTCTTTGGCAGGAGCAATGAGTACAGCAGAAATAGGAAAGATTTTTGCAGAAATGATACGACAAGATAAAGTGCAAATCATTTCTTGTACAGGAGCAAATTTAGAAGAGGATATTATGAATTTAGTGGCACATTCTCATTATAAACGTATCCCTGACTACAGAGACTTAACACCAGAAAAAGAATGGGATTTATTAGAACAGGGGCTAAATCGTGTGACTGATACCTGCATTCCTGAAGAAGAAGCGTTTAGAAGATTGCAACAGCATATTTATAAAATATGGAAAGAGGCAGATGATAAAGGAGAACGCTATCTACCACATGAGTATATGTATAAAATGTTATTATCTGGCGTCTTAGAAGAATACTACGAAATAGATTTAAAAGATTCATGGGTGTATGCGGCAGCAGAAAAAAATCTACCTATAATTTGCCCGGGGTGGGAAGATAGTACTATGGGGAATATTTTTGCAAGTTATGTCCTAAAAGGAGAGCTAAAAGCAAGTACTATGAAATCTGGAATTGAGTATATGACCTTTCTTGCAGATTGGTATTCTGATAATTCGGATAATGGTATAGGATTCTTTCAAATAGGAGGTGGAATAGCAGGAGATTTTCCAATATGTGTTGTTCCAATGCTATATCAAGATATGGAGCGTACAGATACACCCTTTTGGAGCTATTTCTGCCAAATAAGTGATTCTACTACAAGTTATGGCTCGTATTCTGGAGCAGTTCCTAATGAAAAAATAACTTGGGGAAAATTAGATATTAATACACCAAAATTTATAATAGAGAGTGATGCTACGATTGTTGCTCCATTAATCTTTGCCTATTTGTTAGGCATGTAACACTTAAAGAAATGATACGTAAAATTGTAGATTATCAAAAGTTGAATGAGGACATTTTAAACCTATTAGTGGATAAAGATCATTATGGTTTAGAGGATGACGACATTATTTCATTCAGAAATGCTAATAATGAACTTATTGAAGCTGTTGAAGTTAGAACAGATGATACTATTTACCTTGTTAAAGTAGGTATGAAATTAGTGAGAGCTATGGAAGAACACGAAGATGATGATGATTTGGATGATGATAATTCTACTAATGATAGTGTTGATATTGATACTTTAAATGGAGAAGGCTTAGATTAAACATGTTAAACAAAATTGATAAATCTAGACTCATTGCAGTTAAAAAGGACAAGATTCTTGTTCTTGAAAAGATAGGTATTAAGAAAAAATACTCTCTTGCTGGAGGAGTGAAGAAGAAAAAGGAAACAGATTATCAATCATTAATAAGAGAAACTTTTGAAGAAATAGGATTAGAGTTAAAAAAGAAAGACTTGACTTATTTTCTATCAAGAAAGAATACTAACAAGGAGCGACAAGAGATATACAAGCATTACTTTATAACGATAAAACCTGTTAAAAATATTGAAGTATTAGAGCTTCACAAGTTTAAAAAAGCATTATGGATTCCTTGGTATGATGCTCTTGAGTATTTGGATAAAGATGACCGAAGTACAATAACATTATATTTTGACCAGTTTAGGAAACAAATAAATTAAAAACAGAAATTATGGAAGCACAATTTCACTTAGCATTGCCTTGTGAGAGAATAGAAGCAACAAAAGCTTTTTATATAAACACTATAGGCGCTACTCAAGGCAGACAGACAAATAAATGGATTGATATAAATTTATTCAACCATCAACTTACTTTTACAGAATCAGGTTCTTTTAACTTTAAATTCAAAAATTACAAACTTGATGATAACATTCTGCCTTCCTTTCACTTTGGTGTTATTGTGAGCATAGAAATTTGGGGGACATTATATAAAAAACTATTACAATCTAACCAAGAAGTAACAACTAAGGCAACTTTTATGGAAAATAAAGTTGGAGAGCATCTTTCCTTTTTTATCACAGACCCGAATGGATACATGATAGAATTTAAAAGTTTTAAAGACAAAGGTGAGGTTTTTACCTCATAAAGTAATGAAAACAACAACTATTGCTATTCAAATAGCAGAATCCATTGAGATTAAATCATTAAAGACGGTTTTTAATCAACGTCCTTTATTTTCAGATAATGATGAAATATTTTTTTGCCTAGACCAAGACAAATATTTATATGCATTTAAATACGGGATTATCTGTGTTTATAATTTCACTTCAACTGAAATTAATGTTCTAAAAAAGAAAATTAAACCAACTTTAAAAGGAGATGTTGTTATTAATTCGGTAATCTCTGAAACACTTCAAATAGTTACAGGAGGAGAATGTTTTAGTACAGATTTTGATACTGTAACCTTACCAGATAAGGATGCGGAAAAACTTCGTTTGGTGATGCTTAATCTATCGCATTCTGTGGCACTAGATTATTACGCTAGTATTGCAGAACAGCTATTAGAAGATACTAGAAGACATACAAGTTATCTAGAGAATCATGGTAGATTAAATATTGGTGGGAAAAAATTAAAACGATATATAGGCAAGGTTTTAAATGTAAAAAATAAGATTTCTGAAAACCTATATATTTTCGATTCCCATGACGCAGCTTGGGATGATGAAAACCTCAATAAGCTAAATTCAGAATTAAAGAAAAAATTCGATTTAAAAGATAGATACCAAATCATCAATCAACAAGTAAATATTGTAAAAGAAAACCTAGACCTCTTTAAGGATATAATGTTCCATAAGGAAAGTAGTAAACTGGAATGGATTATCATCATTTTAATAGTTATAGAGGTAATTGATTTAGTCATTTTAAAAATTATAAAATAAATACATTGAACGATTTAAAAATAATTGGAAGCGAAGAATGGTGTTCATTTGAAACCTTTGGTATTTCTGCCATAAAAGCACGGGTAGATTCAGGTGCCAAAACATCATCTATACAAGCAAATAAGATTAAAGTTTTCTATAAAGATACTGAAGAATGGGTGCGCTTTCATGTCAATCCTCTTCAAAACAATAGAAGTATAGATATAATTTGTGAGGCAAAGATTCATGCAAAACGTTCTGTAAAGAGTTCAATGGGTATATCTGAAGAACGTCTTGTTATAAAAGCCCCAATAACCTTGGATGATGATATTTTTGATATTGAATTAACACTAGCTAACCGAGATTCTATGGAATTTAGAATGCTACTTGGTCGAGAAGCATTACACAATCGCTATTTGGTAAATCCATCGACAACTTATCTTTTACCTGAATTCTCACAAGAAGATTTAGATGAAAAGTATGTGGCTTTTCGCAAAGAAAAGACAGGTTTGAAGATTGCCTTATTGGCAAGCAACCCAGAGTTATTTAGTAATAAACGTCTTATTGAAGCAGGACAAGCAAGAGGACATGAAGTGATTTTTCTTAATGTGCAACAAGCTTATATGAAATTTGATGCTAAAGAGCCTCAAATACGCTATCGTGGTGGAAACGTTATAGATGAGTTTGATGCTATTATCCCAAGAATAAAACCATCTGTAACCTTTTATGCCTGTGCTTTATTAAGACAGTTTGATGCTATGAATACCTATTGTTTAAACTCAGCAGATGCTATAACACAATCAAGAGATAAGTTATTGGCAACCCAGTTATTTGCTAAAAATGATATACATATACCCATTACCGGGTTTGCAAATTCTCCATTAGACACAAAAGACTTAATAAAGATGGTTAATGGTGCTCCACTAATTATCAAATTATTAGAAAGTACGCAAGGGAAAGGTGTTGTATTAGCTGAAACTACTAAGGCAGCGGAAAGCGTTATTAATGCTTTTAAAAGTGTAAAAACTAATATTTTGGTTCAAGAGTTTATAAAAGAAGCTAATGGACAAGATATACGTTGTTTTGTTGTTAATGGCAAAGTGGTTGCTTCAATGCAACGACAAGCTGCTAAAGGGGAATTTAGAGCAAATATCCATCAAGGTGGTTCTGCATCTAAAATTAAGATTACTTTAGAAGAACGTAAGCTAGCTATTAAGGCAGCTAAGATTTTAGATTTGCCAGTCGCTGGTGTAGATATTATTCGGTCTAATAAAGGACCTTTGTTATTAGAGGTTAATTCCTCTCCTGGGCTTGAAGGTATTGAAAATGCAACTGGACTAGATATTGCCAACGTAATGATTGAAGCTATTGAAAAGAAGCTCAAGTTCAAGTCTTAATATGGGATTGAAATAAGAGTCATAAGACCTCAGGAAACTTGAATAAATCAGATACATTATGAACCATCATCCAAATCGAGCAAATCTGAAAGTTCCTTTTGTTTTTAAAAAACGTTGAGAAGCAAACCGCTAATTAGTTTAGAGACAACACTTGTACTATAATTTATCTTATGCTAAGAAAGGCTCATTAATATTTATCCTATTTTGTACTTTTATGATGTAGAAGAAGAGCAAATTATGTCTTAAAGTTCTTTTCATGGTTTTAGTGAGAAAAGAGGTGTGCATATTTGAAAATATTGATACAAAATACTAAAAAACAGTGCCTTATAAAAACAAGAGGGCTGAGTCTGTCACCAAAGAAAACTCATTTCTAAGTAATCATCTAAAATCAGAACTCACAATAGATGAACTTATAAAATTTAGACGAATAATTCATTATTTAGGTCAATCTTTTTCGTCATTAAGCGACAACAGGTGAGGTTGCTTACCTTGTACCTGACTGTGTTCTTGTGGGTGTCCGTTGTGGTTTTGTTGGTATGTGTACACCTGCGTTGGCTGATGGTTGTATCCATCATTATTTTGCTGTTGATATTGTCCCTGTTGCGGGTTTTGTTGCGCCATAGCTACTCCCATCCCGGCGAAAGCTACTAACATAAATAACATCTTTTTCATATACTTTAGTTTTAAGTTTTATACACCCCATAAAATTCAACAACCGTGCCAAAGAAATGATATTTTGTTTAACTAGTTGTTTAACAGTGTTTTGAATGGTGTTTTTTAACGTGAAATTAGAGGGGGAAAAGCAAAAAGTTAATGAGGGTACCCCAAAAGTTAGTAGATAAAATAACTAATTTATAGGCAGTTTTTTAAGTTGATTACTCTAGCTTAGAAGTTACCGTCTCTTTTATTTCTTTAATGCTTTGTTTAAGGAAAGAAAGAATTACAGCACTAGGGGATGGTAAATTAAGCTCCGTTAAATGCATTTGTATTAAATGATAGAACTCTTTTTTAGGGAGTTGATTGTGTGCAAACTTGTTCCGAATGAGTACTATTAAAAACATTTTCTGGACAAGAGTTGATTTACTTTCGACTTCTGAAACGCTCATGTTGTTGATTGAGTATTCTCCAAGGCTATCCAACCAAGTAATTTCATCGTAGTTAGCAAGCTGATATTTTTTTAAAATACCTTGAGACAAATATTTTTTGAAATTAGGGTTGCCATCCTGTTCTAATTCGGTGGGGTGGTTTGTACCGTTAAATCCCCACTTTTGTAAAATCCATTGTTCAAACTCTTGAATTTCTTTAAATAATATATTCCTGCGGATTACCTCATACGAGTAGTCTTTTATTTCCAGCTCTTCTTCTAGTGCTATCTTTTCCCAAGTTTTAGAGGTGTCATAAGACAATAGTGTTTGTACTTTTTCGTCTTGCAGATACCTTTTAAATTTTCCCAGTTCTTTAATCTTAACCGCAGGTTCTTTTATTTGTCCATGTTCATACGGAACCGTCATGTTCCACACAAAATTAGACTTTACAATATTGTCGCTTTTGTCGCCATCTTCGCGCTTGCTTTGTTTTCTGGCTTTCTTTTCTTCGGCTAAACGTTCTTCTTGTGTTAAGTACAATTGCTCTAGCGTTATATTGGCAGCAGACCTAAAACTTTTTTCAAATAGCGCATTGGCTACCATAAGTAAAAAGACATCTTGTATTTGTGTTTTTTTAATTTTAAGGTCTTGCTTTTGCTTGAAAGACTTACAATTGGGGTTGTCTTGGGTTAGAGAAACATCTTGGTAATCTCTTGGGTAGCTATAAAACCGTTGGTAATTGGTGTGTTGGTAAAAATGGCTGTACCAGTTGGCATACTGCTCTGGGTTATCGGCAATGTGTACTCCACGTATGTAAGTGGGTTTGGCATCAAAAATGCCTCTCGGAAACACCAAAGGCTTTGCTAGTAATTTTTTTTTCTGATTTTCTAAACTGTCAATGGTATACAGGCGTTTATAGAAAATATCCCAAATGTGTTGTTGTTTTATAAACTGTTTTAAACGTTTGTTTTCATTTTTAAAACCTTTAATCTGGGTTAATAGATGGCTTAAGGTTTTTTCTCGGTTGCTAAGGTAGGCTTTATAAAAAACATCAAAGAAACGTTGTTCAAATGCTTTATAAATACCTACGCTCCATATATGTTGGTCTTGTTTAAAATTCCAAAACTGTTCTAGCAGATGTAACGCTTCTTTCGGTTTTTGCTGGTAATAGGCTAACAATTCCTGTAGCTGACTATGGTGATACCCTTTCCATTGACTTCTGCCCGATGGCGGCATAAACCGTTTAAGGTCGTCTGCCAGCCAGGTGGCTTCCTGCCCCAATTCCCGGTTGGTAAAAATTACCTTTCTTGTATTTTTTTTATCTCTAAACGCTTTCGTATTATTGTCAATAAGAGTAAGTTTCTCTTGGGTAACGTTTATTTCGGTTTGTATAGCAGCTATCAGTTTGTTAGTATCTATGGTTTCTTGTGCCTTGGCTCTTCGTAAATTTTTGGTAATCTCGGAAGAAGAAAGCGCATCGGTATTTTTGTAATTACGAATGGTATCATATCGTGTATCAAGTTTTTTTACCAAAATGGTCTCAATTTCTGTTCCTGTTTTTTTGTGTACCAATAATTCATATAACAAAGCAGGGAGTTCGTTAAGCGAAAGCATGGCAGTGGGTGCTAAAGCTTCCATGTCCATTAGTTTTATTGCTTCCGATGGACTTTTTTTACCTGATTGTTTAACTTTGTATTCTTCGGCACGGTTATTTTCTTTATACGTTTTAATGTGATTTTTTAATCGATTATTTAACCGTTTGGACTCCCCTGGAAAGACTTTATGACTAAGGTCTATATAAATAGGAATGTTATCTGCTACAAAGTTATATGACGGATTAGGAAACAGTTCCCAACCGGTATCTGCTGGCGCTTGGTCTTTTAAAAAATAGTCGGTTTTTAAGTTGGTTACTTCCGATAGCTTACCAAACACCTTTATTTTTTCTTTAATAACCCGTTCTGTACTATACTTGGTACCCTCAATTTTTTTGGTACGGGCATCGTGCATGTAATTCCCTAAATGCAATTGAAATTTTAGGGTAGGGAAATCGGCAAATTCATCTAAATAGCGCAATACCAAATAGGCAAATTTATTCTCGTATCGTTTTCTAATCACCGGATGTATTACCGTAGCGTCCTGTAAATTATTTATCTTTTTCCCTTCTGTTAGGTATTCGTTTATATCTTCTACAAATTGGTCTTTTTGTGCTTGTGTAAAGGTTTGGTATAAAGCATCGGGTACTTTGCTTAATTCATCTATAATTTGTACCAAAAGGGTTTCTTGAGAGAATCCGGTGGTTAACCTGTTTTTAACCCCTTTAAAGCTTAAATGCCTAAACACCCAATGGGTAGCCATGTATTTTAAGCTATTATTGTTACGGTCAATTTCTTTATCTTCATTTTTAACTACTTTGCCTTTAAACCCTTTTATGTTACTGCGTAGATCTTCTCCTTGTTTGCGGGTTAAAAACAACCCTAGCAAAAACAGCAAGCCACTCTCAGAAATAGCAATACCGTTTTCGGCAGGGGTTTCACTATTGTAAGCCGACTGGTAATGGGCATTCACGCCATCTTTATACGTAAGGTGCCAAAAGGCATCGTTTAGTACCCCGTTTTTAATAGCCAAGGGTTCTAAGTTTACTTTTTCACCTTTTGCTTTCTGTTCTTTTAACGTAGCTAGTTTTAGTTTTTCAAGGGTTTCTAACTCCTTACCCAATTCTTTTTTAAGCAAATGCCTAGAACCGTCCGATTTTACCTTGTACTTTTTTACATCGGCAATGGTTTTTAAAAACAGTTCGTCTAAAAGGGTGTATACGTCGGGGTTTAAGTGTATAGGCGCACGGTAATGGTGGGTGTAGAAATTACGTAAACTCTCTATAGCTCTTAAGAGGTTAAGCATGCTGTTTTTAAAATGTGCTCTACGCGCTTTATCTGGGTCTTTTTCTTCAATAAACTTTTTGTGATGTATAGGTAAATACAGGTACTGTACCACCGGTAGGTGTTGTTTTAAAAAATCAACCCCAATTTCATAATCGGTAATGGTTTTTTGCTCGGTAAGATAAAGGTCAAATATTCTTATATGTTTTTTCTGTTTTTGATCACCTTTATTTTCAGGGTTAAAACGCTCTTCAAAAGCCGTAAAAACAGCATCTATATTATTTTGTGCCAAGTTTAAAAAACCTGCAAAATAATGTTTATCGGCAATACTGGTATACGTATAATAAATGCCTTTTCCAACAGGCTGGATAGTATGTTCCATAAGTCGTTTTTTGTTTTAGCTACCGTTAGTAACTGTAGGTGGCTGTATTAACTACAGCAGTTACCAACCGTATGAAACTTAAAGATACTAACTTTTTATGTAAATAACGTAGTGTGTAAAAAATAAAAATGCCTAGCTGCTCTAAACAGCTAGGCATTTTTTGTTGTGAATAGTCTACAAAATTAGACCAGTGACAACCCTAAGGGGTGCAGACCTAGAGGGTGCAGTTGTGAATAGTCTACAAAATTAGACCAGTGACAACTCTAACAGGGGAGACCCTTTTTCAAGCATGTTGTGAATAGTCTACAAAATTAGACCAGTGACAACTAAATGTTAAATTTTACTTTTTTTACGCTTGTTGTGAATAGTCTACAAAATTAGACCAGTGACAACATTATCTGCAAACGGGTTCCCCTGTTCTTTGTTGTGAATAGTCTACAAAATTAGACCAGTGACAACATCGAAATCGAATTCTACACTTGGACGTTGGTTGTGAATAGTCTACAAAATTAGACCAGTGACAACACACTTAAAAATAGGTCTTAAATTTTTAGTGTTTACAAGGGTTTTCATAACTTCTTACCATTTAAAAAATGAAACAATTAGTACACTTGTGTGTGCAAAGTACGGCATTTTTTTGTTTCTATTAGCACTCCCTAACCCCCAATGGGGGAATAAGACAACGAAAACTCCCCGTTCTCGATACAAAATGCTATCGAAATTCATAGAACTGACGTGTTTAACGCCCGTACCGTCACCCTGAAATCTGTTCAGGGTCTCATCTGAGTAAGCCAAATAGCACGTGAGCTACTTGTGAGATGCTGAAACTAGTTCAGCATGACGGGTTTAACGCCCGTGCCGTCACCCTGAAATCTGTTCAGGGTCTCATCTGAGTGAGCCAAACAGCACTTGAGCTACTTGTGCGATGCTGAACTAAATTCAGCATGACGATAATAACCTTAAACTCATTTCAGGGTCTCATTTGAGTGAGAATTCCCCCATTGGGGGTTAGGGGGCTTTTAATTCTTCACATCAAAAGCATCGCGGAGGGCATTGCCTACAAGCATAAACGCCATCACTAATAACATAATAGCAAACCCCGGAATAAGTGCCAAATAGGCTTTGCCTAGTATAATGTAGTTGTAATGATCTTTAATCATAGCGCCCCAACTAGGTATAGGGGGTTGTGCGCCAATGCCCAGAAAACTTAGTCCGCTTTCTACTAATATGGCAGCGGCAAAGTTAGCGGCGGCAATTACAATTACCGGAGCCATAATATTGGGCAATATATGTTTGCTAATAATTCTAAAATTAGAGTACCCTAAGGCACGGGCTGCCGTTACATATTGCATTTGTTTGGCGCTTACCATTTGTCCGCGTACCACACGGGCTACTTCTACCCACATGGTAAGTCCTACCGCTATAAACACCTGCCAAAATCCTTTTCCTAAGGCTAGGGTAATACCAATTACCAAGAGTAAGGTTGGTATGCTCCAAGTAACATTAATAATCCACATGATAAAAGCATCTACCTTCCCCCCAAAATAACCCGCAATACTACCCAGGGTAACACCTACCACTAACGATATAAACACCGCTACAAACCCAATAGAAAACGAAATACGCGTACCAATTAACAATCGGCTTAGCAAGTCGCGCCCATACTTGTCGGTGCCTAGTATAAAGGTTTGTTGTTTAATGTACCTTTTTTCAATAGCCTTTTTTTGAGCTGTATTAAAAGCAGGTTGCAGGGCAATAGCTTTTTCTAAAGCCATAGCTGGTTCGGGGTTGTATTCGGTATACAGTAAACTATCGGCTGTAAAGCGGTACCTGTTTACAGGTATTTCGGTAGCAGCGGTATGCACCCCCGAAAACATTTTTTTAAAGAACGATTCGTTAGTAGCAGCCGCATCGGGCAGGGTAAGCATGGTTACGGTAAAGCCCGGTTTTTTAGAGTGAATGCTCAAGTGCATTTGGTTGGCATTCTCCGAATTATCGGGAGCCAACACATACGCAAACACCGCTATAAGTCCGCAAAGTGCTACAATAGACAAACTAAAAACGCCCCAAAAGTTCTTTTTAAACTTTTGGAGCGCCAATGTTGTTAATGATCCCTGCGTGTTATTCATACGGGAAAAATACGATTATTGCTGGTTTTTGGCCATTTTATTTTTTTTACCAACAGACATGTGTAAATCTTCTAACACATTTACAGCCTCGTCTATATACACATCTTTGGTCATACTCTTATACCAACGCGTTCTTTTCTCTTTAAGTTCGCTATCGTTTTTAAACTCTGCAACTTCGTATGGCAGAGCAGAAAACGTTAAATCACTTTTATATTCTTTTAAAACATCAAACTGTTTAGCAAAAGCTTTATCAATATCAATTTCATTTTCATAGGCTTCTGCATTTAACGGAAACTCATAATCTTCTTGTTGTTCTTTTAACCATTTAGCATTGGCATCAATAAGCTGTAATTGTGTATTGTTAGCCATTCGTTTTTTACTGTTAGCAATGGTTTCATCATAATCAATATACCCATCCCAAACCTCGTATGTTGCTTTTGCAATTTTGTCATAAGGCAGTGGGTTGTGCTGATCTTTTTCACCAATTTCAATATAGCTATATCTGTCTGGTACAACCACATCGCTCTTCACCCCTTCTAATTGGGTAGACTCACCATTAATACGGTAGAATTTCTGGAAGGTAACTTTTAAAGCTCCCATTTCTCCAAAAGTTTTATTTTCTATATACTTATTTAAATCAAAGAAACGTTGTACGGTACCTTTTCCATAAGTTTGTTTACTACCAATAATAATAGCACGCTCATAGTCTTGCATAGCAGCCGCTAAAATTTCAGAAGCCGAAGCCGACAATTCGTTCACTAAAATCACCAACGGTCCATTCCATTCAATAGAAGCATCGGTATCCTTATACACTTCTCGTTGTCCGTCGGCACTTTTTACCTGTACAACAGGACCTTTCTTAATAAACAATCCTGCCATATCTATAGCGGTTTGTAAAGATCCCCCGCCGTTATCTCTAAGGTCTATTACTAAACCTTCCATACCTTCTTTCTTAAGACGTTCAATTTCTTTAGCCATATCAGAAGCCGCATTTCTACTGTTCTTATAGTCGTCAAAATCTACATAAAACTGCGGTAGGTTTACAATACCAAAACGTCTTCCATTTTTCTCAATAAGAGCCGTTTTAGCATAGCTTTCTTCCAGCATTACTTCGTCTCTAATAATAGGCACTACTTCAATACTACCATCTACACGTTTTACAGTTAAACGCACTTCGGTACCTTTAGGGCCTTTAATTAGTTTTACAGCATCATTTATACGCATACCAACAATATCAACAGGGGTTTCGTCTCCCTGAGCTACTTTTAAAATTTCGTCACCAACTTCCAGTAACTTATCTTTCCATACCGGACCTCCGCTAATAACCTCTACAATGCTAATGTTATCTCTTTTCTTTTGTAAACGGGCACCAATACCTTCAAATTTACCACTCATACGGGTGTCAAATTTTTCTTTGTCTTCAGGAGCAAAATAGAATGAGTGCGGATCAAACTCTTCAATAATTACATTTAAGTACATCGTAAACCAATCTTTACGCTGCATATCGCTTATTACATCAAAGTACTCATTTAAATTTTTAAGGGTTGCAGCACGCGCTTCCTCTTCGTTTTGCGCCGCTGTTTTACCAGCATTTTTAATAGTGATTTCATCAAGGTCTTTAGCAGTCTTTTCGCTTATTGCCTTTAAAGCAGCCTTTTTGTCTTCCATACGTGAAATATACCCTACAATGGTAGAAAACTTAAGTAATTTTCTCCAGTGCTCTTTTAACTCTTTTTTGTTTTTAGCATACGGTATGTTATCAAAATCTACGTTAATGTCTTCATTAACGGTAAAGTCAAAAGGCTTGGCTAAAACTTCTTTATAGAAACTTTTCGCTTCTTCCATACGTTGTAATAAACGTTCGTTGGTAAGATTAAAGAAGTCGATATTCCTATTCTTTAACTGATCATCAATGAGATCTCTGTACTGACTAAATTCTTCGATGTCACTTTGTAAAAAGTAACGTTTCTGAGGGTCTAAGTTCATGATATGTGTATCATACACATCTTCAGAAAACTGATCGTTTATATCCTTTGGATCGTAATGCGTACGTGTTAATATATAAGTGATTAGGTCTAATAAAACCTGATCTTTATCAGTACTATCAGTATCAAACTTCGTTGCCGTAAAGCTACACGATGCTGCAGAAATAAGTACAGCAAGTAGCAAGTAATACAAATTCTTTTTCATCATTCCGTATATTCTGTTTTTAAAATCTAACATGTAATCTACATATTATTTTTGTAGATTCTTCGAAATTACATAAAAAACTATGCCAGCCTTGCATAGTGCTACTAATTTTTTGTTAAAAGCGGGAAGATTATGCAAAGTTAGCCCCCTAATCCACAAAGGGGGAGTGCTTACTCAGTTACGTTATTTAGTTGAACCTTAAACCTTAATACTGAATTAAAATATTTCCTCTTTGCACCATTAAAGAAAAGCGTATTTTTGTAAAAAACGCATACATACACATGAAAGAACAAGAGAGACCACTGATTTTAGTAACCAACGATGATGGTATTACAGCACCAGGAATCAGAAAGTTAATTGAAATAATGAATACCTTAGGAGATGTGGTTGTGGTAGCACCCGATAGTCCGCAGAGCGGAATGGGGCATGCCGTAACTATTAATTCTACCCTGTATTGCAGTCCGTTAACTATAGATGACGGTATGCAAATTGAGTACAGTTGTAGTGGTACTCCAGCCGATTGTGTAAAGCTTGCCGTAAACGAGATTTTAAACCGTAAGCCCGACCTATGTGTAAGCGGAATTAACCACGGCTCTAACTCGTCTATCAACGTAATTTATAGTGGTACCATGAGTGCTGCAGTAGAAGCGGGTATAGAAGGAATTCCGGCGATAGGATTTTCATTACTAGATTATAATTGGGAGGCCGACTTTAGTCAGGCGGAAGCGCATATAAAACGTATTGTACAAACCGTATTAGAGGAAGGATTGCCTTCTGATGTGGTACTTAATGTAAATATACCAAAGCTTAAGAAGGAAAAAATTAAAGGGATTAAAGTATGCCGACAAGCAAAGGCATATTGGAAAGAAGAATTTGATAAGCGTACCAATCCACAGGGCCGTAACTATTACTGGCTTACCGGAAAATTTGTGAACGAAGATAAAGGTCATGATACCGATGAGTGGGCGTTAGCCAATGATTATATTTCGGTAGTACCGGTACAGTTTGACCTTACGGCGCACCATGCCATACAACGACTTAATACATGGAACTTAAATGATTAAGAAAGAGTTTTTTATTGGTTTTTTGGTAGGGGTAATTGCCAATGTTATGGGGGTGTTATTGTATTGCTTGGTAGTATATTCTATGTACCATACAGGGGTAGAAGAAACCTTGTTACGCGCCAGAGCACAAGGGAGTTTATCTAAAATTATAGCCTTGGGAGCAGTACTTAATATTGCCGCCTTTTTTGGATTTTTAAAGGTGAGGCGAGAGTACAGAGCACGAGGGGTTATTTTTTCGGTTATTTTTATTGCCATTGCAACGTTTTTTGAACAGTTTATATTTTAAGTAATGAAATACTACATTATTGCCGGAGAGGCATCGGGCGACTTACATGCTTCTAATTTAATGAAAGCGTTGTTGGAAGAAGATCCGAAAGCCGATTTTAGGTTTTGGGGGGGCGACCTTATGCAGCAGGTAGGCGGTACTTTGGTAAAACACTACAGAGAGCTTGCCTTTATGGGATTTGCTGAGGTGGCTGCCAATTTACGAACCATTCTGGGCAATATTAAACGGTGTAAAACCGATATTGAAACGTATAATCCGGATGTGTTGATTTTTGTTGACTATCCTGGGTTTAACTTTAGAATTATGAAATGGGCACGCCTTAAAGGCTATAGAACCCATTACTACATATCGCCCCAAATATGGGCATGGAAAGAAAACCGTATTAAAGCAATTAAGCGCGATGTAGATGAAATGTATGTAATATTGCCTTTTGAGAAGGATTTTTACGAGCAGAAACATCAGTTTCCCGTACATTTTGTAGGGCATCCGCTTATTGATGCAATTAGCCATAGAAAGCAGGTAGCCCCTGAAACCTTTAGAAAAGAAAACGGACTAGATGATAAACCGGTGATTGCCTTATTACCGGGAAGCCGTAAGCAAGAGATTACCAAAAAGCTTACGGTAATGCTTAGCGTTATAGACGATTTTAAAGATTATCAATTTGTAATTGCCGGAGCACCGGGGCAAGATACGGAGTTTTACCAGCAGTTTATTGGCAATGCCAATGTGCATTTTGTTACCGGTAAAACATATGATTTGTTAAGTATAGCAGATGCAGCCTTGGTAACCAGTGGTACCGCAACGTTAGAAACAGCTTTGTTTAAAGTACCCGAGGTAGTGTGTTATAAGGGTAACTGGATATCGTATCATATAGCAAAGCGTGTGATTACCCTTAGCTACATATCGTTAGTAAACCTTATTATGGATAAGGAGGTGGTGAAAGAATTGATTCAAGGTGATTTAAATACCAACAATTTAAAAGCTGAATTGAAGAAAATTTTAGATCCTGTACATAGAGAAAAGGTGTTTTTAGACTATTACGAGTTGGAGCAAAAACTTGGGGGCAAAGGAGCCAGCAAAAAAACAGCACAACTGATATTTTCAAAAATCAGTTAGGTTTACTATTTTAGTGCGCAACTGAAACCTACATGAAGAAATTAGCATACTTACTTTTAATTATTGGCTTAGTAACAAGTTGTCATTCTGCCAAAAAAGCGGCAGCCAAAAAACGAATCAAAACACCCGCAACCAGCACGGTAAACAAACCTACTACTAAGCATCCGTATTCGGTATCGGTAGGGGCGTCAGATATGAAAGTGGTTAAAGGCCGGGGTAACCCCAAAGGGGAACGTACTACCACCGAGTTACTTCGTTTAGACAAGGTGATTAATGAGGCGCTTGGCTACTTAGGAACCCGTTATAAGTATGGCGGAACCAGTAGTAGAGGAATGGACTGCTCGGGCTTGGTGTATACCTCCTTTTTAAGTCAGGAGGTGCTGCTAGAGCGTACCTCTTATGGGATGTCTAATGAAGGTGTTGCTGTTTCTATTAAAAAAGTACTCCCTGGCGACTTGCTATTTTTTATCACCGGAAAAGGAAAACGTATTAACCATGTAGCTATGGTTATAGAAGCCTCACCAACCGATGTAAAGTTTATTCATAGCACCACATCTCGTGGGGTTATTATATCGTCTATACACGAAGGGTACTGGAGCAGTGCCTTTAAGTTTGCTCGTAGAATGGATTTGTAAGATTATTTAAATTATTTTGTAGGATTACGTATTTATACGTAAATTGTATGTGATTACGGTTTCTAGTAAAATAATGTTATTTTTATTTGGTATGTTCGTACGAAATTTAACCAAAATATTAATTGTTTTTATGAGAAAACAGAAATTGCGTATTGCTTATTGGGAGTACTGTCTCTTATAGGTATAGCAAGTTGCGAAAGAGATGATGCCGTATTTGCCAATTCTGAGCAAAGTGGTGAAGATGCCAATGTAAAAATTAGGCACCATTCTTTAAATGAGTTGGCAACCAATGCCAAATTTACCGATGCCTTTACTAAGGTGTTTTCAAAATCATTGTTTGAC
>NZ_BRVP01000025.1 GCF_027924145.1 Neptunitalea chrysea
ATACAACTCTTCAGAATTAAGCTATATACAACTAGGGATTATACCGGATTCTTCCTAAAGGTTCGGGACTATGCAACTATTTTAGTTAATCTGTATAAAACTACGTGTTTGTAAAACCTGTAAAGGTGTTTGTGTTGCTATTTATAAAGCAATTTAAGATACAGCTATAGGTTAAGCGGATGCTATTAATTTAGCTAGAGATTGCAAGCTTTCTGTAGCTCTGGATATAATCAAAGAGTAATGTAAATAGCTCACGTTGGCTTATTATCCAGTCATTTGATGCTTTATAGAGTAGATACGGATCACAAGCGTAAAAGTTGGGGGATTGATCCAAAATATAGGCTATGAGTAACTATTTATACTATGTATACTTTAAAACATAGGATTGGAGATTTTAACCGTTAATGATTAATGCCTATAGGTTCTATCTGTTATTTAAAAAGACAGTAACGATGTTTTGACGTATCCCAATTATTTATGGATTTAATTTAATGGGTTTATTTAGTATTAGGCTATTATATTTTTGATAAAAGACTATTTAATATATCTATAACAGTCATTTTTATACATTATATGTGGTAGCGTATTTTATGGATTTATTCATCTTTTCTATATTTGAATATCATTATAACAGACTTCTGATTTTTATTTATTTATTGTTTTTATATAAATTTATTAAAACTGAGTAATAAAATAATATAAAACGTTTTAGTTGACGATGTGTTAAAGTATTAGTGTAAATTTTTAGCATATGGTATAAATAAAGCTTGTATATTAGTATTTATATAAAAGATATTGCTACTTTAAGCTAATTTACTATATTTATGCAAAAATATTATATATGAAGATTAATGCTTGTCCAAGTTGTGGCTCAAATCAGTTTGTTAAAGCCGGAATAGTTAATGATAGACAACGATACAAATGTAAAAAATGTAGTTATTATTTTACGGTAAATAAGCTCGGAAAACAGATAGACGACTACTACGTAAATAAATCTTTACAATTATATCTTGAAGGTTTAACCTATAGAGAGATAGAACGTATTCTTGGAATATCTCATGTAACAATAATGAATTGGGTTAAAAAGTATAATATTAAAAGGCCTTATAATTCTGATTATCACCCTACATATAAGATTATTAATGGTTCTGAGTTATCTAATTATTTTAAAGATCCCGCAGTTTTAAAAGGTGCTGGAGTTATTATTACAGAGCTAGGAGATAAGTTTATGCTTATTAAATGGGAGCGTTTTCGCGACTAGATATAGTAAATAAACAAAAATATATAATAGTTTTTTATTAATCCAAAAATTATGTGAAGTTCGTACTGCACACAAAATCAATTTTAATAGTAGTACAATTTAAAACTTTACACAATGAGGAAACTTTTTCTTCTTATGGGTGTACTTGCGCTGTATTCAACGCAATTATTCTCACAAGCATCACCGCATTACAAAGGCGGTTTGAAGGTCAACTTTGGAGATGATGGTAAAAAATATCTTCGAATTATTTCTTGGGCACAGTTTCAGGGAGTATATTCAGATGACGTTGCAGAAGACCAGAGCAACACTAATTTTATGGTAAGACGGGCAAGGGTTTTGATGTTTGCCCAAATTAATGAGAAGTTTTTAATACTTACTCATTTTGGTTTAAACTCTTTAAATAGCTCTACAATGAGTCCAACAGGTAAATCTGAAGGATCGCAGTTATTTTTTCACGATGTATGGGCACAATATACTATTGCTACTGACCATGTAGTAGGTGGAGGATTGCATTATTTTAATGGTATTTCAAGATTAAACAATCAGAGTACCTTAAATATGATGAGTCTTGATAATAACCGTCAATCTTGGTCTACTCTAGGATTGTCTGATCAGTTTGCTAGGCACATAGGTGTTTTTGCCAAAGGTAAATTTGATCGTTTACAGTACCGTGTATCTATTAATGATGCTATTACCACAGGTTTAGATACTCGCGATGCGATGGCAGACGTTGCAGTATATGGTGGTAATAGATTATTAGGGTCTAAGGATGCCGGTAAAACGTATTCTGGATATTTTGATTTTCAATTTTTAGATCAGGAATCTAACTTCTTACCATTTAAGGTAGGAACCTATCTTGGGAGTAAAAAAGTTTTCAATGTAGGAGCTGGTTTCTTTTTACATCCAAAGGGTTCTGTAATTTTAGACGGTACAGAATTGAAAGGAGAAGATGTTCAAATTTTTGCAGTTGATGCATTCTATGATACTCCAATAGGAGAAAAAGGAAGTGCCTTAACAGCTTATGCAACATATCAGACTAACGATTATGGTGCTAACTACTTGTATAGTGCTTATGGTACAGGTAGTATGCTTTACGGGCATCTTGGGTATGTGATTCCTGGTGATGTTGAGAAAACACGTTTTCAACCTTATTTTACGTATGCTTCAAATAGTTATGATGCAGTTGATGATAACAGAAATGTTTTCGGAATTGGCGCTAATGCCTATTTAAGCGGAAATAACTCTAAACTTACTTTAGAATACCAAAACCAAAAGTTTGGAGAAACTACAAGAGGTACGCTTACCTTACAAGCAATGATTTACTTATAAACTTTAAACTAACATTATGACTGACAAGCAAAAAGCTATGGCATACTGGAAGGAAAACCTAAAGTATCTAACAATTTTATTAGTTATTTGGTTTTTATCTTCCTATGGAGCAGGTATTTTATTTAAAGATGCTCTAAACAAAATTCAATTTGGAGGGTTTAAATTAGGTTTCTGGTTTGCCCAGCAAGGATCTATTTACGTATTCGTAATCTTAATTTTTGTATACGTACGTTTAATGAATAAACTTGATGAAAAATATGGGTTTGACGAATAACCCTTACTTAAAACCTAAAAAAATATTATTATGAGTGTACAATTTTGGACATGGTTGTTAGTAGGGATTACTTTTACCCTATATTTTGGAATTGCTATTTGGGCTCGTGCGGGTTCAACAAAAGATTTTTATGTAGCAGGAGGAGGAGTTTCTCCATTGGCCAATGGTATGGCTACTGCTGCAGACTGGATGAGTGCTGCGTCATTTATCTCAATGGCCGGATTAATCTCTTTTATGGGGTATGATGGTTCGGTATTTTTAATGGGATGGACCGGAGGTTATGTACTCTTGGCGTTACTTTTAGCACCTTATTTAAGAAAATTCGGGAAATTTACAGTGCCAGCCTTTATTGGAGATCGTTATTATTCTAATACTGCACGTACAGTGGCTGTTATTTGTGCGTTATTAGTTTCGTTTACTTATGTGGCTGGTCAGATGAGAGGAGTTGGAATAGTATTTTCTCAATTTTTACAAGTGGATATTAACCTAGGTGTTATTATTGGTATGGCTGTAGTACTTGTATTTAGCCTTTTGGGAGGAATGAAAGGAATTACATATACTCAGGTAGCTCAATATTGTGTATTAATGTTTGCTTTCCTTGTGCCTGCAATATTTATTTCATTACAAATGACAGGTAACCCTATTCCGCAAATTGGAATGGGAGGAAAAGTACAAGACGGTACCTATCTGTTGGAAAAATTAGATAATTTACACACACAATTAGGATTTAAAGAATATACAGACGGGTCTAAATCTACTTGGGATGTTTTTGCCATTACACTTGCGTTAATGACTGGTACCGCTGGATTGCCACACGTAATTGTTCGTTTCTTTACCGTTCCTAAGGTTAAGGATGCAAGAAAATCGGCTGGTTTAGCTCTTTTATTTATCGCCTTTTTATATACAACAGCTCCGGCAGTATCGGTTTTTGCAAGAACCAATTTAATTGAAACTGTTAGAGATAAAGAATACACATCTATGCCTGTTTGGTTTAAAAACTGGGAAAATACAGGATTGATAGGTTGGAAAGATAAGAATAACGACGGTAAAATACAGTATGTGGCAGGTTCAGCTTTAGATGGAAAGACACCTGTATTTACTAAAGAAAGAGGAAAGTACGGTGAGCGTGTACTAGCCAATGCGAGTACGGCAGAGAATGAGTTATATGTAGATAGAGATATTATGGTGTTAGCAAATCCCGAAATTGCAAATTTACCAAACTGGGTTATTGGCTTGGTAGCAGCCGGGGGATTAGCAGCAGCTTTATCTACTGCCGCAGGATTACTATTAGTAATCTCTACTTCGGTTTCACATGATCTTATCAAAAAACAACTGAAACCAAATATTTCTGAAAAAGGAGAGTTATTAGCTGCAAGAATTTCAATTTTTATAGCTATTATAGTTGCTGGTTTATTTGGAATTTATCCTCCAGGCTTTGTTGCCGCTGTGGTAGCATTGGCCTTTGGTTTAGGGGCGGCATCATTCTTTCCAGCCATTGTTTTAGGAGTTTTTGATAAACGAATGAATAAGGAAGGAGCCATTTCAGGAATGGTTATTGGTATTGGGTTAATGTTGTTTTATATGATACGTTTCAAAACAGGGTTAATCGGTGTTATGGAGCCTAGACCTGCCAGTGAATGGTGGTTTGGAACGTCTCCAGAAGGTTTTGGAACCATTGCAATGTGCGTAAACGTTGTAGTTTCTTTAGTGGTTTCAAGATTAACTAAACCAACACCTCAACATGTTCAAGATATAGTAGAAAATATTAGAATCCCTAGTGGAGCAGGTGAGGCACATTCTCACTAGCATTTGTATTTGTTGGTCTGAAACAGTGTTGCGAAAGCAACACTGTTTTTTCATATCTTTATCTTATGAAAAAGCGCCATGCACAGAAATTAGTAGTACTTGCATTAATAATTGCACTTTTGTTAAACGTACCTCTTATATTGATTTACAATAAAGAAGGTGCAGTTTTTGGGATACCTTATTTATTTATAGGTATATTTTCGCTTTGGATTGTATCAATAGTTGTTTCGTTTGTAATAATTAAAAGGCATTATGAATAATTATGTTTTAATAACCATTATTATTTTTTACTTAGTAATGCTTTTTTTTATTGCTTTTTGGGCAGAAAAAAACTCAAAAAGTAAATGGATTAATAACCCAATTGTTTATACGCTTTCTTTAGGTGTTTTTTGTTCTGCATGGACGTATTATGGTAGTGTAGGAGTTGCTTCTACATCGGGTGCAGAGTTTTTACCCACCTATTTAGGACCAGTTATTGCTTCACCAATATTTATTGTGTTACTCAGAAAAATTATGCGTATATCAAAGCATCAAAGAGTAGCCTCAATAGCAGATTTTATTTCATTAAGGTATGGTAATAACAGATTTATTGGTGCACTTGTTACTATTACCTGTCTTATAGCAATACTGCCTTATATTTCTTTGCAGTTAAAAGCAATATCTGAAACCTATGAAATTATAACCCTAGATAGTTCTTCTGGTAAAATTTTAACGGGATCAGAAAGTATTTTTACTGATTCTACTTTTTATATAGCTGTTTTGCTAGCTATTTTTGCTTCATTTTTTGGAACTCAAACTGCTGATACAACTGATAAACATATTGGTATTGTTACTACCGTAGCATTTGAGTCTATTATTAAGTTGTTATTTTTCTTAATTATCGGAGTATATGTTACGTTTTTTATTTTTGATGGCACTGAAGATATTTATAATCAGATATCACAATTTAAAGATGTAGATACACTAACTACATTCCCCGATGTTTATGGTGGCTTTAATTGGTTTTACATGACGGTCATTTCGTTTGTGGCAGTTTTTTTATTACCAAGGCAGTTTCAGATGATGGTAGTAGAAAATGATAGAGAACGTTATTTGAAATACGTTATATGGCTTTTTCCTTTATACCTTTTGTTATTTAACTTGTTTGTTATTTTTATTGCCTGGGGCGGAAATTTATCTATCGGAGATACTGCAAATCCTGATTATTACACCATATTATTACCCTTAAAAAATGGAAATATAGTACTTTCTCTATTGGTTTTTTTAGGTGGTTTTTCAGCAGTAATATCTATGGTAGTGGTTTCTACAATAGCACTTTCTACAATGCTTAGTAACAATGTTATTATACCTTATGGGTATTTAGAAGTGTTTAGAAATACTGAAACCGAAAGAAATAATAAATACATAAAAAATATAAGAAGGTTTTCTGTTTTTTCTTTGATTATAGCAGCCTATTTATTTTATGTGAATTTTTCTAGAGAGTTATCTTTATTTTCTATTGGGTATATTTCGTTCGTAATTATTGCGCAGCTAGCACCATCATTCTTTATTGGTTTATATTGGAACAGAGGAGCGGCAAGAGGAGCAAAGGCAGGAATTATTATAGGTTTAGTAGTGACTTTTTACTCATTGATTCTTCCTCTTATTTTAAATGGTTTTTTCAATACCAATAGTTTTGTAGAAGAAGGTCCGTTTGGGATTGGTTTGTTAAGACCTTATCAGCTTTTTGGAATTGACTTTTTAAATCCAATAGCACACGCTTTTTTTTGGAGCATGTTTTTTAATGTAGCAGCCTATTTGTCTTTTTCTTTAATGGGGAGTGGTAATTATCGTGAGCGTAATTATGCTGAAATGTTTGTAAGAAGTAGTAACTATAGTGATTTACAAGAGGGAGCTTATGTTTGGAAGGGAGAAGCCTATGTATCGGATTTAAGAAGAATTTTGGAACGATTTTTGGGGGTAAGTAAAACTGAAAGAGCTTTAGAGCTTTTTTACAAAAAATATGATTTACCAAAGGATACTGTGATGGCTGATGCAAAACTGGTAAACTTTTCTGAAAAATTATTAATTGGTAGTATTGGTAGTTCTTCAGCGAGGATTATCATTAGTAACGTTGTGAAAGAAGAACCTGTTAGTTTACCTGAAGTATTACAAATTTTAGAAGAAAGCAAAGAGACTATTATAACGAATCAGTTTTTAAAAGATAAATCGGAACAATTAACACGATTAACAGCTGATTTAAAGCGGGCTAATGAAGAGTTGATATTTCAGGATAAGCAGAAAGATGAGTTTTTAGATACGGTGTCACATGAGTTAAAAACACCTATAACTGCTATAAAAGCATCTGCTGAGATATTAATTGATGATGATGAAATGTCATTAGAGATGCGAGAAAGGTTTCTTAATAACATAGTAGAAGATACCGAACGACTGTCTAAATTAATACATAATATATTAGATGTAGAAAAGTTATCATCGGGAAGAGAACAGTTAGTTATAAAGGAATATGATATATTAAAAACGATAGAAGAAGCAATTCATTTTGTAACAGCCGAGGTAAATTGTAAAAAAGTTACTATTTTTAATGTTGTTCCTCCTATGAGTTTAAAATATGATGAAGACCGAATAATTCAGGTTTTCATTAACTTACTTTCAAATGCAATTAAATTTGTAGATGAAAGTACAGGAGAAATAAAAATCTATTTAGAAAATTTTCCAGAGTATGTGTTAATTTATGTAGAAGATAATGGAAAAGGTATTCCTAAAGAAGATTTTAATTATATATTTGATAAGTTTTATCAATCGAAAAATCAAAATACAAAGAAGCCGCTGGGTAGTGGTTTTGGTTTAGCTATCTGTAAACATATTGTAGAAAGTCACGGTGGATCTATTTGGGCTTATGAATTTGTTGAAAAAGGTGCTAATTTTGTAGTTAAACTTCCAAGATGAAGAAAATATTAATAGTAGACGACGAGCCAAATATTGTGATGTCTTTGGAATATACACTAAAAAGGAATAACTTTGAGGTGTTTATTGCCAGAGATGGTAGTGAGGCTCTTGAAATACTTAAAACCAATATTCCTGATTTGGTATTGTTAGATATAATGATGCCCGAGGTTGATGGTTATGAAACATTAAAGAGAATTCGTTTGGAAGAAAAGCTTAATGATACAAAAGTAGTTTTTCTTTCAGCTAAAAATAAAGCATCTGACATAGAGAAAGGTTTAACGCTGGGTGCCGTTAAATATATTACCAAACCTTTTTCAATAAAGAAAATTGTTTCTGATATAAATGAACTACTAAATTAAGATTGGTTTTGTGTGCAAAATAAACCAGTGTTTAATTTAAGTTAGTTTAATATGAAATTCAGATTAGGTTCGTTAGCTTCAGATATTGTAATAAGTATCTACGTAGCAGCCACTCTATTGCTTCGTTTGAAGTATGAAAATGAGACGGCTGTAGACCCCGTTACATCTATAATTATAGGATTATCTTTTGTTGTAATTCTTTGGGTTTTAATAAAGCTTCGCTTTTTAAATCCGAATTGGTTTGGATTGTTCACTCCTAAAAAATCCAAATCATGAATTACAAAAATTTCTACAATAGGAGTATAGCTAATCCTGAGGCATTTTGGAAAGAGCAAGCATCTGAATTAACTTGGTACGATTTTCCTAGTACCATTTTGTCTAAAGATTCATATAACTACGACCAGTGGTTTTCCGATGGAAAGCTTAATATGAGTTATTTATGTATTGATAAGCATGTTCAGGATGGTTATGGAGATCAGGTAGCAATTATCTACGATTCTCCTGTAACTAATACCAAGAAAAAATACACCTATAACGATATGAAGTCGGAAGTTGGTAGATTGGCTGGCGCACTTAAAAAACTTGGTTTAGAAAAAGGAGATACGGCCATTATTTACATGCCAATGATTCCTCAAGCACTTTTTTCTATGTTAGCTTGTGCACGTATTGGTGTAGTACATTCGGTTGTGTTTGGAGGCTTTGCTCCGCATGAGTTGGCTATACGTATTGACGATTGTAAACCCAAAATAATTTTAACGGCTTCTAGTGGTATAGAGGTCGATAGAATTATACCTTACAAACCTTATGTAGACAAGGCAATAGAACTTTCTAAACACAAACCAGAAAACGTTGTAGTGTACAAAAGACATTTAGGAGCCGATGTTCCAGACAAAGAATATGATTTAGATTATAAGTCTTTAGTACGGACGGCAGATATGGCTTCTCCTATTTCATTGCCATCTACGCATCCGTTATACATTCTGTATACTTCTGGTACCACAGGAAAACCTAAAGGGATTATTAGAGATACCGGAGGGTATGCAACTGCACTTAAATTCTCTATGAAATATATTTATGGAGTAGAGCAAGACGAAGTGTTTTGGGCAGCAAGTGATGTAGGATGGGTTGTAGGGCATAGTTACATTGTGTATGGTCCATTAGTGAATAGAAATATGACGGTAATTTTTGAGGGTAAACCGATTAGAACACCGGATGCTTCTACTTTTTGGAGAGTGATAAGTGAACATAGTGTAAGTGTTATGTTCACCGCTCCAACGGCTATTAGAGCTATTAAAAAAGAAGATCCGCAGGGTAGTTTAATTAAAAACTATGACTTATCTTGTTTACGCTATCAGTTTTTAGCAGGTGAACGTTGTGACGTTGCTACCTTAAGCTGGGTACAACAACACATAGGGGTACCGGTTATAGATCATTGGTGGCAAACAGAATCGGGATGGCCAATGCTTTCTAATATGGCAGGGGTAGAGTTGGTTCCTGTAAAACCTGGTTCGGCTACATTTCCTGTTTGCGGATATGATATCCAGATTTTAAATGATGAAGGACAGGAGGTTGATGCTAGTACTGAGGGGTATGTAGCAGTAAAACTTCCATTGCCACCCGGAACATTACGAAACATTTGGGGCAATCCTGATCGTTTCCGTGACGGTTATTTAGCACCATTTAAAGGATATTATTTCTCTGGAGATGGTGGATATATAGATGAAGATGGCTATGTATTTATAACAGGGCGTGTTGATGATATTATTAACGTAGCCGGGCATAGATTGTCTACTGCTGAAATGGAAGAGGTAGTAGCTGCTCATCCGTCTGTTGCAGAGTGTGCTGTAATAGGCGTACACGATGATTTAAAAGGACAAATACCTTTAGCACTTGCTGTAACAAAATCAGACAATATGCTTGCTGAGTCTGTAATTCAGGAAGAAATTGTAAAAGATGTGAGAGCTCATATTGGAGCGGTAGCATCATTAAAATTAGTATTAATTGTAGAACGATTACCAAAAACCAGATCCGGTAAAATTTTGCGTAAACTTTTAAGAAGCATCGCAGATGATAAAGAATTTTCTATACCATCTACTATAGATGATCCTAATATAATTAACGAAATTAAACTGGCATTTACAACACATAAAGTAGGCATTAATTAATTTAAGACAACAACATGAGTAATTATCATATTAAACATTTAGAAGAATATTTTCAAGTATATCGAAAGTCGGTCAGAGATCCTGAACACTTTTGGCAAGAAGTAGCTGAAGAACATTTTTTATGGAGAAAAAGATGGGATAATGTATTGTCCTGGGATTTTTCTAAACCAGAGGTGAAATGGTTTGAAGGAGCTGAGTTAAACATTACAGAAAACTGTTTAGACCGTCATTTGCGTACTCATGGGGATCATACCGCCATTTTATTTGAACCTAATAGTCCGGATGAAGAAGCACAACATATTACGTACAAGCAATTACATGAAAAAGTTTGTAAAATGGCAAATGTGCTTAAAGATAATGGGATAGAAAAAGGAGATAGAGTATGTATCTATTTACCTATGATTCCTGAACTAGCTATTGCCTTATTAGCTTGTGCACGTATAGGAGCGGTACATTCTGTAGTATTTGCTGGGTTTTCTTCAAAAGCCTTGGCTACTAGAATAAATGACGCTGCTTGTAAAATGGTAATTACTTCCGACGGGTCTTATAGAGGGGCTAAGAAATTAGATCTTAAATCAATTGTAGATGAAGCTCTGGAATCTTGTGAAACTATAGAAACGGTTTTATTGGTTGAAAGAACAAAGAATAAGGTAGTATTAAAAGAAGGAAGAGATAAATGGTTACAGCCTTTATTAGATGCAGCCGACAGTACTTGTGAGGTAGTTACAATGAAAGCAGAAGACCCTTTATTTATTTTATATACTTCGGGGTCTACAGGTAGACCAAAAGGGATGGTACATACTACGGCAGGATATATGGTGTATACAGCGTATACGTTTAAGAATATATTTCAATATAATGATGGAGATATATATTGGTGTACAGCGGATATTGGATGGATTACAGGGCACAGCTATATAGTTTATGGTCCGTTGGCTAACGGAGCTACCACTGTAATGTTTGAAGGTGTACCAAGTTACCCTGATTTTAGTAGATTTTGGGAGATTGTAGATAAACATAAAATTACACATTTATATACGGCTCCAACGGCTATTAGAGCCTTGGCTAAAGAGAATATTGAATATGTAGAGAAGTGCGATTTAACCTCGTTAAAAGTACTTGGGTCTGTTGGTGAGCCTATTAACGAAGAAGCTTGGCACTGGTATAATGATAATATTGGTAAAAATAAGAGTCCGATTGTAGATACTTGGTGGCAAACAGAAACTGGAGGTATCATGATTTCGCCAATACCATTTGTAACACCCACCAAACCAACCTATGCTACGTTGCCATTTATTGGTATTCAGCCATCCTTAATGGATGAAAGCGGAAAAGAAATGAAAGGAAATCAGGTAGAGGGAAGATTATGTATAAAATACCCTTGGCCATCTATGGCACGTACTATTTGGGGAGACCATGAGCGTTATAGAGATACGTATTTCTCTGCTTACGAAAACAAATATTTTACGGGTGATGGTGCTATGAGAGACGAAGTTGGATATTATAGAATTACCGGTAGGGTAGATGATGTAATTATTGTTTCTGGTCATAACTTGGGTACAGCACCAATTGAGGATGCTATTAACGAACACCCAGCAGTTGCAGAATCTGCTATTGTTGGATTCCCACATGATGTGAAAGGTAATGCATTGTATGGTTATGTAATCTTAAAAGAATATGGTGAAACCAGAAACCTAGAGAACTTAAGCAAAGAGATTAACCAGCAAATCTCAGATAGAATTGGACCTATAGCTAAATTAGATAAGATTCAATTTGTATCGGGATTACCAAAAACACGTTCTGGTAAAATTATGAGAAGAATTTTGCGTAAAATTGCAAGTAAAGATACAAGTAACTTAGGAGATACTAGTACATTACTAAATCCTGAAGTTGTTCAAGAAATTATGGATAATTCTCTATAATGTTATGTTAGTTAGTTTGACAAAGGCGCTTTTTATAAAGCGCCTTTGTTTTTTTATAGAATGTCTTTAATTTTTTCAGGTGGTCTGCCTACTACTGCTTTGGTACCATTAATAACAATAGGGCGTTCAATTAATTTAGGGTTTTCTACCATTATTTTAATCAATTCATCATCGGTAAAAGTTTTGCCTTTGTAGTTTTCTTTCCAAATAGCTTCTTTGGTTCTTACCAACTCCATTGGGGTAATGCCTAGTAATTTAATAATGTTTTTTAGCTCTTCTAAGCTTGGTACGTTGTCTAAGTATTTTACTACCTCTACTTCAGCACCACTTTCTTCAACTATTTTTAATCCTTCACGAGATTTTCCGCATCTTGGGTTGTGGTATATGGTTATCATGGGTTTTAGATTTAAAAAATGAATATAATAAATTTTAATTTAGATTGTTATGGGAAGCCTACACAAATAGCTTGGGAAACTGAAATATGGATTTGCGAAATGCCAAGTCATATGATTCATTTTAACGGAGATAGATTTATAGGTCCCAGATAGATTTACTGATGTTTTCAGGTAAAAGAATTATCTAACTTGTTTTTTATTCTCACTCTTGAAGTAGTGTATCTATGATAGAATATTCATTCTTACAACCTCTTACATAGTGTTAACGTTAACATAACAAACACTAGAAAATAAAAAAGCAGCCAATTGGCTGCTTAATTTTTATAAAGATTATTCTGTTATTTCTAAGTTTCCTCTTCTTTTTGTCCCATCATCATTAGGAATCCTTTTAAGAAGTCATCAATGTTACCATTCATTACAGAGTCTACATCCGTAGATTCAATTCCGGTACGTACATCTTTAACTAGTTTATAAGGCTGCATTACGTAGTTACGTATTTGCGATCCCCATTCAATTTTCATTTTACCAGCTTCAATATCGGCACGGGCTTCCAGACGTTTTTTAAGCTCAATCTCGTATAACTGAGATCGTAACATTTGCATGGCACGGTCACGATTATCATGTTGCGAACGCGTTTCAGAACATGAGATTTGTATTCCGGTAGGTTTGTGTACCAACTGTACTTTGGTTTCTACCTTGTTTACATTTTGTCCTCCTGCACCACTAGAACGGGCTGTAGTAATCTCAATATCTGCCGGATTAATATTAATCTCAATGGTATCATCTACCAATGGGTATACATATACAGAGGCAAATGAAGTGTGGCGTTTACCATTACTGTCAAATGGAGAGATACGGACCAAACGGTGTACACCGTTTTCGCCTTTCAAATATCCAAAAGCAAACTCGCCTTCAATTTCGAGTGTTACGGTTTTAATACCGGCAACATCACCTTCCTGATAGTTAAGTTCTTTTATTTTATACCCGTTTTTTTCGCTCCACATTAAGTACATACGCATGAGCATAGATGCCCAGTCACAACTCTCGGTACCACCGGCACCTGCAGTAATTTGTAATACAGCACTCATACTATCACCTTCTTCCGATAGCATGTTTCTAAACTCTATGTTTTCTATATGTTCTGATGTAGCTTGGTATTGCTCTTCTACATCGGTAGCTTCGGCATCTCCTTCTTTATAAAATTCATAAAGCACTTCAAGGTCGCTTATCAATGTTTTGGCTTTTTCATAAGCTTCCACCCATTTTTTCAGACCTCTCAAGGCTTGCATTATGACTTCTGCTTTTTTAGGATTGTCCCAAAAATCAGGAGCAAAGGTTTTTTCTTCTTCGTTTTGTATTTCTATACGTTTGGCATCAATGTCAAAGATACCTCCTTAACGCACCAAGGCGTTCCACAAGATCTTTTACTTGTTCGGTAGTGATCATATATTATTCAATTATTTTTTTCAAAGGTAGTATAAATTTTTTCCTTGCAGAAATAGCAAAGCCTATTGTTGATGCGTTACCTCAACCGTATATTTGGTAAAGTTATTACCAGAAGAGTATACAATTCCTTTAAGTGGCGGACAATCGTCATAATCTTTACCATGCGCTACCTTAATATGGTTATGGTTGGCCAATAGATTGTTGGTACAATCAAATCCTACCCATCCTACTTTAGGAATGTAAAGTTCTACCCATGCATGCATTTGTGAGTCGCCAAAAAAGCCATTTCCTTGGTGTAAATAGCCCGAAACGTACCGTGCCGGAACCTTGTTTCTACGGGCAATAGCACACATTAAATGTGTGAAATCTTGACAGACACCTTTCTTGTTTTGTATAATGGTATTTAGCGTAGTTTCGGTAGTGGTAACTCCCGTAGTAAAAGTGACATAATCAAATATCCAATGGGTAAGGTTTAAACAGTTTTGAAAAACAGATTCCCTTTTGTCAAAAAGAAATAATTCTTCAGGTAAGTTTGGTAAGGTGGTAAGCTTGGTTTGTTTTAAGTAAGCTTCAAACTCTACTCTAAACAGTAAGCTTTCTAATAATTTGTAATCTAAGGCATTGTCTAAAGACGGAGTAAAATCAAACGGATTGATTTCTTTTTTGGTCAGCTTAAACGTTACCTCAAAAATAATATCTTTAAAAGGCTTTTTGCAGTGTATTCTAGACGTGTTAAATCCTAATCCGTTAATAGAAGATTCTATTCTTGCATTAACAGAGGTTGTAATATTTTCAGAAATGAGTTCTTGGGTTTCGTTATTTTCCGGTGTCACCAAAAACTGCCAATAAGCTTCAAATACAGGGGTTTCATAATGATTTTCAGACCTGTATTTTATTGTATAGTCATATATCATTTTCAAAATTTGGCGTGCCAAAAATAGTATAAATCCCTAAATATTTGACATGCCTACACATAGAAATATTCATTTTCTAGTTTGAATCCTATACTAAAAAGCAATTGAGAGGTTTTCTCTATAAAATCGTGTACATTAAGTTGTATTTCTTCAATAGTTTTAAACTCATATTCTGCTCTCATTTTTCCGATTAAAAAAGCTGAGGTGTCTTTCTTAAACACTTTTGTATTATCAATAGTACAGATGTTATTATATATCTGGTTTAAACTGTTCATAACAGATCTTGGACACTTGGCATTTAAAATAAGAAACTCTAAGGTAGTAAGCTGAGTAGGCGACTTTTTGTAATATCTACGCATCATATCATATGATTCTGTACACTTCAATAAGGTAGTCCACTCATAACTGTTTTTAATTGGATTAGCATAGCCACCTATTGCTTTGTTGGCATCATCAAACTTTGTTTTAATAATACGTGTAATTTGAGTAGCTCTTTCAATATTAATACCCAACATAATCAGGGCATAAATCTCATCATGTAATAACGTACCTCTTATTTTTCCACGCAAAATGGAGGTGTGTTCTGTTACCGAAGTGGTAAAATCATATAACCCGTTTTTAACAAACTTATCATTAGAGTAGTTCATTGCAAAATGATAAAATTTATTAATAGATTCATAAAACTCTGTAGAAACCAGGTCTCTGGAGCTATTAGCATTTTCGCGGGCTAGTTTTATACTGTTTAAAACGGAATACGTTTTGTTTAAATTGAGTCCTACGTTATACAATACTTCTTCTTCTTTAAGAGTTAGTGATGTAAAAGATGTTTCACCTACCATTTGGTAAACAGATTGCAATACAAATTGTCGGGATTGTGAAAGTTTATTAGGAGCATCAAGAGATGAAAAATAGTTAACTTTTAAATATCTAGCGGTATGTTCGGCTCTTTCAATATAGCGTCCCATCCAAAATAAATTATTGGCAACTCTGGCTAACATAAATGTGTTTTTATTTTTTTAGAATCCATGTGTCTTTAGAACCACCTCCCTGAGAAGAGTTCACAATTAAATTTCCTTTTTTGAGAGCCACACGGGTTAAACCTCCTCTAAGTACAAAATCTTTTTGATTTCCTAATAATGTAAATGTTCTTAAATCTACATGACGTTGTTCAAAAGAGTTTGTGTCTTCTATATAGGTAGCATGTACCGATAATGACATTATAGGCTGTGCTATATACTTACGAGGCTCTTTTTTAATAGTTTCTTTTAAGGTTTCAATTTCTTCTTTGGTTAGTCGATTCCCTATAGAAATACCATAACCGCCAGCTTCATCCACTGGTTTTACTACTAACTCATTTACATTTTCTAACACATATTTTAAATCATCTTCTTTGCTGCAATGGTAGGTATGTACATTGTTTAAAATAGGTTCTTCGCCAAGGTAGTATCTTATAATTTCGGGCATATAGGTATAAATAGCTTTGTCATCGGCAACACCTGTGCCCGGAGCATTTACAATAGTTACATTTCCTTTTTTATAAGCAGCAAACAACCCGGGAACCCCAATGGCAGAATCTTGTTTAAACTCCAACGGGTCTAAAAATGTATCGTCTATTCTGCGATAAATAATATCCACTCTTTTTGATCCTAAAATGGTTTTCATGTAAACAAAGTCGTTCTCTACAAAAAGATCACGTCCTTCTACTAATTCAATACCAATGGTTTTAGCTAAATAAGAGTGCTCGTAGTAAGCAGAATTATAAATACCTGGAGTAATTACCACAGCAGTAGGAACATCTACCCCATGCGGTTTAACACTTTCTAAAATCTCCAGTAAATTTTCGGCATAGTCTGTAACCGAATGAATATCGTAATGATTAAAAACTCCGAATAAAGCTTTTTTTAAAGCACCTCGGTTACACATTACATAACTAACACCAGAAGGACATCTTATATTATCTTCTAGTACATAATATTTACCATCGGAATGTTTTATAAGATCGGTCCCTGAAATGTGATTGTAAATACCTCCTGGAGGATCTATATCCATCATAGATTGAAGATAATTAGAAGAAGAACTAATCATTTCAATAGGAACAATACCATCTTTTATTATTTTTTTATCGTGGTATACATCGTGTAAGAAAAGGTTTAACGCTTTAGAACGTTGTAGTACCCCTTTTTCAATAGTATCCCATTCATCGTGATCAATAATTCTAGGAAACAAGTCAAAAGGAAAAATCTTTTCTTGCGCTTTGGTATCGCTATATACCTGAAAGGTGATTCCTTGATTAAAGAAAGAAGCTTTGGCCATTTCATTTAAATTGCCGTAGTCATCTATTGAAAGCCCACTGTATAACTCAAAAAGCTTTTTGTATACCTCTCTTACATCACTATTTTCATCAAAGATTTCGTCGTATAAACTCTGAATTTTGTCATAAGATGAAAAAATGGGGTTTAGTGTGTTTTTAGTCATTTAGTTATTTTGTTCTAAAATATGTGATTAATTAGAGAAATCATATCAAATAATGATAATTATTTAACGTTTAAATTGTGTTATATGTAAAGTAAAATCATGCTTCTATTTTGTGAAATATCTGTAATTTTAAATTTCGTGTTTTAATTTATTTTTACTTTGCGTTTCTGTTTTGAAACACATTCCCTTTAATAACTACAAATAGATTTCAAAATGAAAGTTAATTTACTAAGTGATACGATTACCAAACCAACTCCTGAAATGTTAAAAATAATGATGGATGCAAAGGTTGGTGATGATATGTATAGAGAAGACCCAACAACCATTGAATTGGAAGAAAAAGTAGCTAGTATGTTTGGTATGGAAGCTGCCATGTTTTTTCCTAGTGGAACCATGGCTAACCAAACGAGTATAAAATTACATACACAGCCCGGAGATCAGTTAATTTGTGATAAAGATTCGCATATATATCATTATGAATCGGGTGGTGTAAGTTTTAATAGTGGTGTTTCTTGTAGGTTAATAGATGGTGATAGAGGTACTATTACAGCTGCTCAGGTGGATACGGTAATTAATGATCCCGAATCTTTTCATAGTCCGATGACTACCTTGGTATCTCTTGAAAATACTGCCAATAGAGGAGGAGGTACGTGTTATGATTTTAGTGAAATTTTGAAAATAAAAGAGGTTTGTAATGCGCATGGTTTAAAACTACATTTAGATGGAGCCCGACTATGGAATGCTTTGGTGGCTAAAAACGAAAGAGCAACCCAGTACGGGGAAGTTTTTGATAGTATTTCGGTTTGTTTAAGTAAAGGTTTAGGTTGCCCGGTTGGGTCTGTTTTAGTTGGTAAAGCTGCGTATATTCATAGAGCACTTCGTGTTAGAAAGATGTTAGGTGGTGCTATGCGACAGATTGGATACCTGACGGCTGCCGGAATTTATGCTTTAGATAATAACATAAACAGGTTAGCAGATGATCATAGAAGAGCCAAAGAGCTTGAACAATTATTACAGCATCTTCCGTTTGTGAAGTCGGTAACACCAGTAGCGACTAATATAGTTATCTTTGAATTGAGTAAGAAAGAGGATCATAAAAAGTTAGTGGAATTACTTGCTAGTCATTCTATTTTTATCAGTCCTATGGGAACTAAATTACGTATAGTAACCCATTTAGATTACACGCAAGAAATGCACGAATATGTAATGGAAACATTAGAAAAGTTAGAAACTGTTTTTAACTAAAATAATAATAACTAACAGACTGCAGTTTTGGTAGTTTGTTAGCTATTATTTTGAAGCAAGTTTTCTAATAGCTTCAATATTGTTTTGCATACCTGCCTCTGAAGTATATTCTTCGCTTTGAGCTAATATAGTACCATCCGTATTTTTTACAATGAAGTGAAATTTACCATTAGATGATGTTTTACGTTCAATACCTGATTTTTTCTTTATTATTTCGGAGCAAGAGTTACTAGCTAATAATGCATCTTCCTCGTTTGTAAACGGAATACTGGTTAAAAGAATTTTTCCATGCTCGGCATTTAACGTAAAGTAAACGCGGTCTATTGTTTTATCAATTTTAAACATAATTAGATGTTTTTCTCTTAAAGATACTAAATTCATAAATAGTTTTATACTATATAAATTATTACAATTCAAAAATATAGATCATTATGAGTACCTTTGAGTTCTGTGATTTTTTCAGAGGTAATATATTTTATAATATACCCTTTAATATCAGAAATTCTTTCGGCACTTTCAATACTTTCTTCATCAGCTTAGGATGAAACAATATAGATTACTATAGTTAGGTTGTTACTTGTACATGTAATAGGTGACGTCCTGTTAAGTATAAAAAAAGAGTCATTAAATTGACTCTTTTTTATATTCTATTTTAAATCATTCTTCGGAATGATAGTATTAAATGTTTTATGAAAACATATCCATTCCCGGAATATTAGGCATTCCTTCTTTAGCCACCGCGGCTAATTCGGTTTCATTTACACTAGTTGCTTTTTGAATAGCTTTGTTAAGTGTAAGTATTAAATAATCTTCTAACTGTTCTTTATCTTCCAATAAGCTCTCATCTATATCTATAGATTTAATAGTTCTGTTAGCCGTTAAGGTTATTTTTAATAAACCATCAGAAGATTTTTCGTCTACCAATACGGTGTCTAATCTCTTTTTTGTTTCTTCTACTTTTTGTTGGGTTTCTTTAAGTTTACCCATCATACCCATTAGGTCTCCAAACATGTTTTACCGTTTAAAATTTATGCAAAAATAATAACTCTTTTTATAATCCACGGATATAATTTCCGTATAGGTCGTTAAACTGATAGCCGTCACTAAAGCGTTGTTTACTTAGTTTATTAAATGCTACCAATCCCCATAATACGAATTCCATGAGAAAATATCGGTCATTTTCTGTTACATCCTTTTGATGATTAGCTAATAGTTTTTTAACAGGATAAATTTTTTCAAGAGTTTGTTGGTATTCTTTATCTGTTATGTCATCCAACAACTCAAAATCGGTATTTTCAAAAAACCAACTGATAATGTCATCATACGGAGATTCATTATTAGATTTTTCTAGTTTTTCAATTCTTGGAAAATAATCTGGAAATAATGTTTTAATAGAAGCTTCCAATAATTGTATAGCTACCTCTGCCGCACCTTCTTGCTCTCCTTCATACACAAGTTCTACTTTTCCTGTAATAGCAGGAATAACCCCCATAAAATCAGAAAGTCTTACAATAGTCTTATCTTCACCATTTTGTAATGCTCGTCTTTCTGCTGTACTTAATAGGTTTTCATAAGCAGTAATACTCATACGAGCACTAACACCACTTTTCGCATCTATATATTCGCTATTTCTAGCTTCAAACCCTAGCTGTTCTAATAGGTCTTTGGCTAATTCTGGTACATAAATGTTACCAGATTGTCGTTGATCTGAATGAGCTTCCTGTGCAGTAATGGTTTTGGCAATACCAATAGTTTTAGGGTAGTGTGTTAATATTTGCGATCCAATACGATCTTTTAAAGGGGTAACAATACTACCTCTGTTAGTATAATCCTCTGGATTTGCCGTAAATACAAATTGTATATCTAATGATAAACGTATCTTAAATCCTCTTATTTGAACATCACCTTCTTGTAATATATTAAATAGCGCTACCTGTATACGAGCTTGTAAATCGGGCAATTCGTTTATGACAAAAATACATCTATTGGCTCTTGGTATCATACCAAAGTGAATCACTCTATCATCGGCATAACTTAATTTTAAATTGGCAGCTTTAATAGGGTCTACATCCCCAATAAGGTCTGCCACAGTAACATCTGGTGTTGCCAATTTTTCATAGAATCTATCATCTCTATGCAACCAAGAAATGGGTGTATTATCTCCTTTTTCAGCTATTGTTTCCATCGCATATCTTGAAATGGGATTAAAAGGATCATCGTGTATTTCCGATCCGCTAACATAAGGGATATATTCATCTAATAGATTGGTCATTAATCTAGCAAGCCTTGTTTTGGCCTGCCCCCGTAACCCAAGTAAGTTTATATTATGTTTAGATAGAATTGCTCTTTCTAATTCGGGTATCACAGAATTTTCATACCCGTGAATACCAGCGAAAACCTGTTCTCCTTGTTTAACTTTAGTTATAAGGTTATTTCGTAATTCATCCTTTACGGATTGGGTTTTATAATTTGTTTCTTTTAAATGTCCTAAAGTTGTAATGGCTTCAATATTCATAGTTTATCCTCTAATTCTTTTTTTTCTGTTTTTTTCGTAATCTTCAAAAATCATCTCACCTAAGTTACCCAAGCCGGTATAAAAGGCTTTTCCTTGATTGGCATGTGTAAACTCTCTAACAAATTTCATTAAGTAGGGATCTTGTGCTATCATAAAGGTAGTAATTGGTATATGGAGCCTTCTGGCTTGTCTTGCTTTATTATAGCATTGTCCTACAATATACGAATCTAACCCCATACTGTTTTTATAATATTCACCGTTAGGTTCTTTAATACAGCTAGGTTTACCATCGGTAATCATAAATATTTGTTTATTGGTATTACGTTTACGGCGCAACATATCCATGGCTAAATTTAACCCTGCAACAGTATTTGTGTGGTACGGACCCACCTGTAAGTACGGTAGTTCTTTAATAGAAACAGGCCACGCATCGTTACCAAAAACTAAAATGTCTAAGGTGTCTTTTGGGTACCTTGTGGTAATTAGTTCGGCTAACGCCATGGCTACTTTTTTAGCAGGTGTTATACGGTCTTCTCCATAAAGTATCATACTATGACTTAAATCGATCATTAGTACGGTGCTCATTTGCGCTTTAAATTTCGTTTCTTCAACCACTAAATCGGTTTCATCTAAATAGAAACTGTCCATGCCGTGATTAATTTGTGCATTTTTAAGACTTTCCGTCATGGAAATACGTTCAAGGGAATCTCCGTATTGATATTCTCTAAATTCTCCTGTTTGTTCATCGCCTATACCAGTTCTATTAGTTCTGTGGCTTCCTTTAGCTCCTTTTTTAAGTTTACCAAATATTTGATTTAACGCGTGTTTACGAATAGCCTGCTCTGTTTTTGCGGTAATGCTAATTCCACTTCCACTTCCTTCACCATCTGGTTCAACTTCTTCTCTTATATACCCTTTTTTCTTTAGGTCTTCAATAAAATCTTCAATGGTATATTCAGGGGTTGTAAGTTGGTATTCTTCATCTAAATTTTTTAACCAATTAATAGCTTCATCAAAATCACCTGAAGTATGGGTAATAAGTTCTTTGAAAATTTCCAGAAGCTTTTCAAAGATGGATTGTTCCGGAGCTTCATATTTCGTAAAAACGAATCCTTTTCTATAATTTTTATTTCTACTGTCCATACCTTAAAAGTATTAAATATTCTTGTAAGTCACTTAATGTATAAAAGGTTAAAGTTTTGTTATAAGTGCTAAAATGTGCTTTATAGATGCCATTACCATATGGTTTTAGAATCTAACTTTTTTTGAAGAGAGGTCAATAGCTTTAATAAGTGAAGCTTGTACGTAAGTAAACGTACAAGTAATTACTATAGATAGTGAACCTAACATATATAGCAACCCTTAGCATAGTTTTTTAAATGTTTATAAGGTTTTTAAAAGAGATTCTAATATTAAAAATCTCCTTTTTTGCATGCATACATTTGGAATTTATTAACGTAAAATGAATGTATTAATACGTACATTTGTGTATTAATTTTAGACTTAGTTAGTTTCATGATATATCCTGCCATTCCATTAGCACAAACGATTCTTCAACTGTGTAAGGCAAATCAAATTAAGCATGTTGTAATATCACCCGGAAGCAGAAACGCGCCATTAACAATTGGTTTTACACATGATGATTATTTTGAATGTTATAGTATTGTAGATGAACGTTCAGCAGGTTTTTTTGCTATGGGTATAGCGCAGCAAACAGGTGTTCCGGTTGCATTGGTTTGTACATCGGGTTCTGCTTTATTAAATTATTATCCTGCAATTGCAGAAGCTTTTTATAGTGATATTCCGTTGGTGGTTATATCAGCAGACAGACCTGCTAGCAAAATAGATATTGGAGACGGGCAAACGATTAGACAGGAGAATGTGTATGCAAATCACATTTTATATTCTGCTAATTTAAAAGAAGATGTACCTTATGAATTGGCTATTCATGGAGACGGAAAACATCAGAAACGACCGTTAATAGATGTAGCTTCTACAGTGCAGTTGTATAATGAGGAGGAAATATCTAAAGCTATTCATAAAGCTTATATAGAAAAAGGACCGGTACATATTAATGTTCCTTTTGAAGAACCTCTTTACAAAACGACAGAGCAATTATTAGTGCAGGTTAAAGAGTCCCCTATACCTTTTCAGCAAGATGTTATAAATTCGGAGTCATTAGCTCATTTTATAAAAGCATGGAATAGCGCTGAAAGGAAGATTATTTTGGTAGGAGTGTTAAAACCAAATAGTTTAGATAAGCAGATCATTGAGTTTTTAGGAGCAGATGAATCGGTTATGGTTTTAACTGAAACAACTTCAAATTTACATCATTCTAACTTCTTTCCGGGAATAGACAAGGTATTGGCTCCGGTTGAATTTTCAGAGGAATATATGAAAGCCTTGCAACCCGATATGCTAATTACATTTGGTGGGATGGTGGTTTCTAAAAAGATTAAAAAGTTTTTACGTTCGTATGCTCCCAAAAGTCATTTTCATATTGATGAGAAAAAAGCCTTTGATACGTTCTTTTGTTTAACAGAACATTTTAAAATTTCAGTGAATTCTTTTTTTAGTTATGTTCAAAATCAATTAGAAAATATCACTAGTGCTTACAGGACTAATTGGCTAGCTATTCAGGAGCAAAGAAGAGTTTCACATGCAAACTATTTAACTGAAATACCTTATTCAGATTTTTCTGTTTATAATTACATTTTTAAAGCGCTACCCGATACGCAATTATTACATTTAAGTAATAGCTCTACCGTTAGATATGCACAGTTGTTTGAACTTAAAGAAAATTGGCTTGTATATTGTAATAGGGGAACTAGTGGCATAGACGGAAGCACGTCTACAGCTGTAGGGGCTTCGGTAAATAGTAAAATACCAACTACATTAATAACAGGGGATCTGAGTTTTTTATATGATAGTAACGGATTGTGGAATCATTACGTACCTGACAATCTTACTATAATTGTTATAAATAATGGAGGTGGCGGCATTTTTAGAATTTTACCTGGAGATAAAAATACAACTGAATTTGAGACCTATTTTGAGACCATTCATAAAAATGAAGCTTCTCATTTAGCTGCTATGTATGGATTTACTTATGTAAAGGCAACATCAAATGAAGAGGTAACACAAGCTCTAGAAGAAACGTATAAAAATGAAATCAGAAATAAACCTGTTATTGTGGAAGTGTTTACACCAAGGCTAGAGAATGACACAGTACTTTTAAATTATTTTAAATATTTAGTAAACAATGCTATATAGCCACTTGCGGGCATCTTTAATATTGGTGAACGACTGAAAAGGTCTAGGGCAAACGATTTTTTCAATTTGTTCAGATTCAAAACTTAACAAATCATTTTTCTTGTAGTTAACAACGGCAATGCATTTTAAATTAAGATGCATTTTTCTTAAAATCAAATAGTCTGTTGGAAATACGGAGTATGAATACACCCTGTTAGAAATTACGCCAAAACTTTTATTCTCACCATAAAACTTATCAATTAAAAAGCAAAGCTCTTTGCAGTTTTCAAAGTTAACAGTTACTCCTTCGTTAAATTCCGTAATTACGTATTTTTCAAAGAAATAGAAAGTGCCCATGTCCGTTTCGTACTTATCATGAAAGGCACCACAAAAGTCGTTCCCTAATCTCGCTTTTAACATATTCCCACATAATATAAATTGATTAGACTTTTTGTTTTGGAGAAACAAATATATATAATAGCCTAATTTTATAGTATAAAGAAATAATGTATTCGATTAAAGGAGTTTTCCGTCTGTTTATATGTTTATTATAGTCAAGTTTTGCTATAGTAGCTTAGCTATATTCTTTTAACATATATTTGCATAAAATTTATAGAAATGATTCAACTTGGGGTTTATAATAAATTACCAATTTTAAGAGATACATCGGTAGGTTTATATTTAGGAGATATTAATAATGAAGAGCAACAAATATTACTACCTAATAAGTATGTTCCGGAGACTTTTGAGATAGGAGATGTGTTAGAGGTATTTTGCTACCTTGACCATGAAGAAAGACCCGTGGCTACTACTTTAGAGCCATTTGTAGTTTTAAATAGTTTTGCCTTGCTTAAGGTAATTCAAGTAACAGAAATAGGAGCCTTTTTAGATTGGGGATTAGAAAAGCATCTGTTTGTACCGTTTAGAGAGCAAGCCAGAAAAATGGTGGAAGGAAAATGGTATGTAGTATATTTATATCTAGATGAAACCTCTGGTAGATTAGTTGGGTCTAGTAAAACCAATAATTTTATTTCTAATGAAGAGCTTACCATAGAAAAACTTGATGAGGTAGATTTAATTGTCTCTCGATTTACAGATTTGGGAGTTGAGGTTATTATAAATCAGAAACATAAGGGGTTAGTTTATAATAACGAGATTTTTGAAGATTTATCATTAGGAGAAAAGCGTAGGGGAGTTATTAAAAAAATACGTGAAGACCATAAAATAGATGTTTCTTTTCAACAACTTGGTTATAAGAATATAGAACCTTCTTCTCAAAAAGTTTTAGAGTTTTTAAAACGTAATAATAGTTTTTTAGGACTACATGATAAAAGTACCCCAGAAGATATTGAAGCTATTTTAGGAATGAGTAAAAAGTCTTTTAAAAAATCAATAGGTTACCTATACAAGCTTAAAATAATAGAGATAAAAGAAAATGGGATTTATTTACTTAATACCCAAGCTTAGATTGCTCAGTAAAATTGATTTTGGTGTTAATCGATAAAACAGGTTGTTGAAATAATTTTACAAAAGGATAATTTTTTATTTTTCACTTAATTAGGTATTTAGGTTATTTTGGTAGCCCCTTAATAACCTAAATTATATGCAGTCTAACCTTTTTCTTCTTGAACAAATAAGTAATGGGAATGTAACGGCTTTTAATCTTCTATATAAAAGCTACTGGGAAAAGTTATATGCTTTTGCCTACCGTATCTCTAATGGAGATAAAGAGATTTCTCAGCAAATTGTTCAGGATGTGTTTGTATATATATGGGAAAAAAGAGCTTCACTAAAGGTTAGTAATTTAGATAGTTATTTATTTCAGGCAACCAAGTTTCAGGTATATACTTATTACAATAAACGAAAAATAGATACTGAGTATCTTGAAGAAAATTTTGAAGCTTACTTAACCGAAATGAATTTTACAGAAGATAGCCCGATATATGAGATTTTGTATGGGGCAATAGAAAAACTCCCTGAAAAACGAAAAAACATTCTACTTCTTAATAAAATTCAAGGGCTGAATATAGAGCAAATAGCCGAGCAATTAAACATATCTCCACAAACAGTTAAAAATCAATTAGGGGCTGCTATTAAACAATTACGAACAGAATTAAAAGATGTCTCTGTATTGTTAGTGCTGTTTGAGTTCTACAAAACATTACAATAATATACACTTAATGTTATCATAATATCTACGGATAGTACTTTTTTGCTTCTTCGGTTACTTAACTACGAAGAAACAATAGTAACAGTGGATAGAAAACAACATATATTAAATGTTTTGGTAGGTAAGTTTTTTAAAGGAAAACTTTCTCATGAAGAGGATACCCTACTAAATGACTTTCTTACAAAAGAATATAATAGTGAAGAAAATACCATCGACAAGGGTACTGATAAGGAAAAGCTGTCATCAGATATTTGGATTGGAGTAAAAAAACAAATTAGTCCGGCACCTAATGTAAGATACTTGCAATTTATAAAGTATGGTGTTGCAGCTTGTTTAGTTATAGCTATTTCTATTTCTTTTTTCCTGAAAAGCGAAAAACTAGAAATAGTAACTACTGGCGTTGCTATAGATTCCTTGCTATTATCAGACGGATCATTAGTGTACCTAGGAGCACATACACAATTACAGTACCCAATGGAGTTTCATGGAAACAAAAGGGAGCTGGTTTTAGACTACGGAAATGCCTTCTTTAAAGTAACACCGAATAAAGAAAAACCCTTTGTGGTAACATCTAATAATGTAGCTACAAAGGTTTTGGGTACTTCATTTAATATAAAAACGTCAACCATAGAGACAGAGGTGGTTGTGGCTACAGGAAAAGTAAATGTGTCTTCAGCATCTAATAGTGTTGATCTGATTCCTTTTGAAAAAGTAATTAGCAGAGATCATAAGCTAATTAAAGAAGTAGTACAGCATAACGAATTTAGTAATTGGTATAAAAGGGAATTCAATTTTAATGAAGTGACTTTAGCAGCTCTTACCAGTTTATTGGAATACAAATATAATGTAGCGTTCTCTTTTGAGGACGATACTTTTCAAGATCAAAAGATTAACTTATATATTTCTCCAGAAGATACTTTAAACGAAGTATTAGAAAACCTTTCATTTATAACCGAATTAAATTTTAATAGACATGATCAAAAAGTAATTGTAACTAAAAACTAATGAAACAAAAAATCCACAATTGTTGCAGCAATTGTGGATTGTGAAAGTATTGACAAACTGAATAATCAACACTAAAAATGTATTTTTTTAAAAACAAATTTCAAAATTTTAAAACGATAACCAGTATACTACTATTCTTGTTTTCGTTTAACTGTCTGTGGTCTAACAACCTTTCTTATCAGGCAAATATAACTATTTCTTCTAAAAGCATTACGCTTAATTCTCTGTTTTCTGAGTTAGAAAAACAAACAAGCTACACCTTTAATTTTGGGGAAGATATCCTTAAAGATGAGCACACTTATGATGTAAATTATGTTCAAACCGATATTGAAGAGGTGATGAATGATATTTCTGTTAGAGCTAAACTTTCTTATGTGATTAATAAGGAGAAAGTTTTGATTAGAAAGAAGCATGATGACCAAGGTGCTGTTAATTATCAGAAAGTTATAAAAGGAATTATAACTGATGAAAATAACGTTCCGTTACCTATGGTGAATATTGCAGAGCAAGGAACTGCCAATGGTACAGTAACTACTTTTGAAGGAACCTTTACCATGAATCTTACCACTGAAAATCCGGTGTTAGTTTTTGCCTATATGGGGTTTGAAACAGTAGCAATAGAGGTTGGTTCTCAAAGTTACATGACGGTAGTTATGGAGCCTTCTGAAAATTCATTAGAAGAGGTAGTAGTTATTGGGTATGGTAAAGAAAAGAAAAGAGATTTAACCGGAACTGTGGCTTCTGTAAGTGGAGAGGAGTTACAAGAGATTCCTTCTACTAATACGGTTCAGGCATTAAAAGGTAAGGTAGCCGGGTTAGATATTATAGATAACGGGCACCAACCTGGAGGAGGTGTAACTATAAACATAAGGGGGCAACGTTCTATAACAGCGAGCAACTCTCCTTTAATTGTAGTAGATGGAATTCCGGTTATTGATGGTTTAAACGATTTAAATCCTAATGATGTAGCCTCGGTAGAGGTTTTAAAAGATGCATCTGCGTCGGCTATTTATGGTTCTAGAGCCTCTAACGGGGTTATTATTATTACCACTAGAAGAGGTAAAAATGATGAGGTTCGTATTAGTTATAATGGATACTACGGTATTACATCGGTATCTAAAAAAGTAGATATGATGAATGGTGAGGAGTTTGCTCAATTAAGAAGAGAAGCTTACCGTACGTATAATGGAGGAGATACTTATTCTACAGATGCTTCAATTTTTGATGCTATTGCCTTAAACGCTATAGCTAACAAAGAATATACAAATTGGCAAGATGTTATATTTGAAGAAGGTTATAAGCAAAGCCATCAACTTTCTGCAATTGGTGGAAATAAGAAATTTAAATATGCTATTTCTGCAAACTACTATGATGAGCAAGGTATTGTAGACAATTCAGGATTTAAAAGATATTCATTACGTGTAAATACAGATTATGTAAAAAGTGAACGTTTAAAGTTTGGTGTTTCTTCTTATATAAGTCGTTCTAAGCAAGAAGTAGTAGAAAGTGACATCTATGATTATGTTTTAAAATTAAGTCCTCTAGGAAGAGCGTATGATGATAATGGAGATATCTTGTTTAGACCAACAACTGATGAAGGTAAGTTGATTAACCCATTATCTCAGTTTCAGAATGCAGTAAATGAAAACTTTACTACACGCTTATTTGCTAGCTTATATGTAGAATATGAATTGTTTGATGGATTAACGTATAAATTAAAAGCAGGGCCTGATTATAAACATACATTTGGCGGATATTTTAATGGAGAAGAAACTATAGCTAATCAAGGGGAGGGAACTACAGCTGGTAATTCTAACACTAACGTTACCTCGTTAACAATAGAGAATGTATTAGATTTTAATAAAAGAATAAATGCAAATAACGAACTTAATATAACCTTAGTTAGTAGCTACCAAAAACAAATAACTAAGAGTACTTATATTAACGTAAACGACATACCATTTAGTTCTAAATTATACTATGATTTAGGAGCTGGTTCTGTAACTAGCTATGGTACTACTTATAGTGACTGGTCTTTAATGTCATATGTAGGTAGAGTAAATTATAAATTTAAGAATCGTTATTTGTTTACTGCTACTGCTAGAGCCGATGGTTCATCTAGGTTAGCAGATACTAATAAATGGGGCTTTTTCCCTTCTGCTGCAGTGGCGTGGATAGCCTCTGAAGAAAGTTTTTTAAAAGATAATTTCTCAAAACTTTCTAACTTAAAACTGCGCTTGAGTTATGGCGAAACAGGTAATACAGCTATTTCTCCTTACCAAACATTAAGTACCTATTCTAAAGATTCCTATTCTTTTGGAGATACCGGTTATGTAACCTATACACCAAGTTCTTTGGCAAATGAGGATCTGAAGTGGGAAACTACTAAGGAATTAAACATTGGTTTAGACGCTGGTTTTTTCGATAATCGTTTCTCGGCTAGTATTAACTATTATATAGCTAAAACTAGCGATTTATTATTACAGAGAAGTATTCCTGTTAGTTCTGGTTTCGAAACTGCTATGCAAAATATTGGTAGTACAGAAAACAGAGGTTTAGAAGTTACTGTAAACTCGGTAAACGTAGATAACGGTAAATTTAGATGGGAAACTACAGTAACATTTGCACGTAATAAGAACAAAATAACCGATTTATATGGTGATGGTACTTTGGCAGATATTGATAACGCATGGTTTGTAAATTCACCAATTAACGTTTATTACGATTATGTAGCAGAAGGAGTTTGGCAACAAGAAGAAGCCGCAGAGGCGGCATCTTATGGGTATAATGTTGGAGAAATAAAAGTAAAAGACCTTAATAATGATGGTGTTATAGATGATGATGATAGAACAATTATAGGAGCTAATACGCCTAAATGGACGGCTGGTTTAACCAATAGAGTTTCTTATAAAAACTTCGATTTGTCGTTTGTTTTATATGCTAGACAAGGGAATGTAACCTACTCTAAATTCTATGATGATTATAATACCCTTGGTGGTAAATATAATAACATAGATGTAGATTATTATTTACCAGAATCTACTACTAATGCAAATCCAAGACCTTATTACAATATGCAAGACAGCAAATCTTCTGCTTTAGCGTATAGAGAAATCAACTTTGTGAAAGTTAGAAACATTGTATTAGGGTATACATTACCGGAAAGTACTTTCAAGAAGTTTGGTGTAGAAAACGTAAGATTCAATATTACTGCAGAGAATCCTTTTACGTTTACAAAATATGAAGGATATGATCCTGAATATGAGGCTTCAGGAGAGAAAGCTTCGTATCCGGCTACACGATTTATTTCAATTGGTTTAAATGTTAATTTCTAAAAAAAAATAGTTGAATAATGAAAACTATAAAAAATATAATCAAAGGTTTTTCATTTCTATTGCTTTTACTATCAGTAGGATGCTCATTAGATGAAAACCCGTATACAACAACTACAGCACCTATTTTATTTGCTAATGAAGACGGAGTTAAACAAGCGTTAGCGGGTACGTATTCACCATTACGTTATATCTATGGTAGACAGTCTAGTTTATTATTAACCACTTCTGGAACTGATATTTTTCAGCATGGTAATGATGGAGATTGGGAACTAGATGAATATAGTAATGATTTAAATCCGGCTCAGGGAAGAGTTGATAGAGTGTGGGGAGAACTATATGAAGGCGTATCTGCTGCTAATTCATTTTTAATGAATATTGAAGAGGTAGACTTTTTAGATGCAGATCTTAAAGCAACTTACATTGCAGAGGTTAGATTTATTAGAGCGCATTTTTATTATTGGTTAACCATGCAATGGGGAGATGTTGTATTTATGGACAAAGCTTCAGCAGAAGTAAATACAAATACTACAAGAACAGCAAAAGAAACGATATGGCAGTTTATGTTAGAAGATACTCAGTTTGCTATTGATAACTTAGATTGGGAAGCAGAGGAATACGGAAGAATAACAAAAGGAGCTGCATTACAACAATTGGTTTTAGTAAATATGCTACTAGGTAATTATACCGATGCAAAAATAGCATTAGATGCTATTATAAATCAAGGACCTTATGCTTTAGAACCTACCTTTGCCGATGTTTTTGATTATGACAATCAGGAAAATGGTGAGATTATATTTTCTATACAGTATACCAATGATAATGTGTATAACGGAGATGGTAACAGAGGACACTTGTTTTTTACCCCAAACTATGCGGCATTTGCAGGTTTAGAAAGAGATGCTTCTCAGGGAGGTAGGCCTTATACTCGTTTCAGACCAACAGAATTCTTTAGAAATTTATTTGAAGATGACGATACTCGTTTTGATGAAACTTTCAGAAGAGTTTGGTATTACAATGTAGATGGATATACTGCCGATGTTGATTTTAACGGACAAATGGTGGCAGTACAAGAAGGGGATAGCGTTGTATGGGATATTCAGGATGATTACGGAAATGTACTTTACCAGAGTAAAATAGCACCAAACAGAGATGATATGCACTGGGGAATGAAAAAGCATGATGACCCAACAAGAAGTTCGCCCAATGAAAAAGCTGGTTTCAGAGATTTCTTTGTGTATAGATTAGCTGAAACGTATTTATTAAAAGCAGAAGTAGAATTTGAGTTAGGGAATACTTCTGAAGCAGCATCTGCATTAAATGTTGTTAGAAACAGAGCAGCGGCATCTGGTAGTATTCTTCCTCAGGTAACGGCTTTTACCATAGATATGGACACTATTTTAGATGAGCGCGCAAGAGAACTTGGTGGAGAGGAAAAACGCTGGATTGATTTAAAAAGAACCGGGCGACTATTAGATCGTGTTCGTTTATATAATCCGAATGCAAGTGCTAATGTTAAAGAATATCATTTGTTAAGACCTATTCCGCAATCTGAAATAGATGCAAGTACTGCAGGAATGAAACAGAATCCGGGATATTAAATACATTGCTATGTACAAAAGAGTCATTTATTTACTGATTGTTTTTTTAATAGGGCTTAGCGACTTTTGTTTTGCCCAAACAAGAGTAGATAGTTTATTAAACGATTTTTTAAAACATCCAGAATATATTTTGGTGGCAGCTCATAGAGCTGCCCACCAAGAATTTCCAGAGAATTCTGAAAAGGCAATTTTAGAAGCAATACGAGTTAAAACAGATATTGTAGAGCTAGATGTAAGGGAAACAAAAGATCATGAATTAGTGATTATTCATGATAGAACTATTGATCGTACAACTACAGGAAAAGGATTGGTGAAAAACTTTACTCTTGCAGAGTTAAAAGCCCTTAGGTTAATTTTTAATGGGGAGCCTACAGATCAGGTTATCTTAACTTTTGATGAGGCTTTAAAACTTTGTAAAGACAAGATTATTGTAGATGTTGATTTTAAAGCAGAAACCAAGGAGTCTTTTGTAAATGCTTTGAATATTCTTAAGGCTAACCAAATGGAAGATGAGGTGCTGTTTTATATCTATGATGATTATAAGCTAATTAAAAAGCTACGCAAATTAGATGAAGATATAACCGTAATGCCAAGAGCTTATTCTGAAAAAAATATTGATAAAATATTAAAGTTTGAAGATATTAAAGTAATCCATGTAGACTTTACGTTTTATACAGACGCACTTATGCAAGAAGTATTGGATGCTCAATCTCGTGTTTGGGCTAATGCTTTAGGGAAATATGATACTGAACAACAAGAATCAGGAACAGGGTATGACACTATTATTAAGAAAAACGTAAATGTGATTCAAACAGATTACCCGAAAGAATTATTAGTTTATTTAAGAGCGCACAAATTACATCGGTAATTAATGTGTTTGTTTTGTTTTTTGAGTTACTAAAAAGCCGCTATTTTTAATAGCGGCTTTTGTTTTATCTTGTTGAGACATTCATGTCTCAAAATGTATAAAAGTCTAATAATTATTCTGCAGCTGTTGGTTCTGCAATACTAACTATTTCAAGATCAAAAACTAAGTCAGATTTTGGAGGGATCAACCCTCTTCCAGCTCCTCTATCACCATAACCTAAGTAGTAAGGTATAAATACTCTTACTTTATCTCCAACTTTCATTTGTAATAAGGCTTCTTTAACACCAGCAATTAGGTTAGCATTACTGCTATAATCCATAATAGCCGGGTCTGTTTTAGGAGGCATTGGGCTTTTCTTATCTAAGTTATTTTCTTTTATTACAGATTCTATGTTAGAAGCAAAAGCAACAAGTTCTCCGTCTCTATCTAAATAACCAGAATAGTAAACTAATACTTTACTGCCTTGTTTTGGCTGTTCTCCATCCTCAGATTTATTTAAGAATAATAATTGCAAACCAGAGTCGGTAGTGGTAGCAGCTTTTTTCTGAGCGGCTAGTTTAGCTTTTCTTTCTTCTTCTCTTTTTATTTTTTCTTTGTAGTATTCATCAAAAACCTTTGCTGCTTTAAATTTCTTAGCATTTCTACCGTTTTTAATAATTTCTACATGGTTAATAATCACGGAGTCAATAGGTTTGCTGTTACTTGGATTCACTTTTACATTGGCAATGGTATCAATAATTTCTTCACCTTTAACAACTTTTCCAAAAATAGTATGTGCCCCGTTTAACCATGGGGTTTCTTTATGGGTAATAAAAAATTGACTTCCATTGGTATTTCTTCCTGAGTTTGCCATTGCAAGAATTCCTTTACCATCAAATTTTAAAGTGTCTACAAACTCATCTTCAAATTTATAACCAGGGTCTCCTGAACCGGTACCAAGAATATCACCGCCCTGAATCATAAAATCTTTCATAACTCGATGAAAAATTACTCCATCATAGTAAGGTTTTCCTTTTAAAGAATCTGTAACGTATTCATTAGTACCCTCAGCTAACGAAACAAAGCTGGCAACAGTAGCTGGTGTAGCATCATAGTACAGTTTTACAATCATGTTTCCTTTATTGGTTTGAATATCGGCAAATAGCCCATCACCAAGTTCTCTGTATTGTTTTTTCTGACAACTACCTGCTGCAACCGCTAAAAGGGTAAACATAGATAAGATTAAGATTTTTTTCATAAATTAATTATTTGTTGTAATGGAATCGTTTGATTTTTCTATATCTATTATTTTTAATGTGCTTTTTAAGGGTATATTCACACCAATTCTTTTATGGTCACCAATATAACCGTATGCTAAAGAAGAAGGGAAATAAAATGTAGCTTCTTCTCCTTTATGAAGTAATTTAACCGCTTTTCTAAGGCCAAAAAATAAATTCTCTTGCTTATCAACTTTGTAGGTTACTGTACCAATAGCATCAAAAGAATAAATGTTTTGATTGTTTAAAGATTTGATGTTGTATGTTAATGTAACTAAATCATCTTCTACCGGTTTGTTTGATGACAAACTATCTTTGGTACCGTAGGTATACCAGAATCCATCTTTAGAAGGAATATAGTTATTCAGAGAGTCAGCTTTTATAAGTTGCTGAATGTAGTTTTCTTCTTTTTCAAGAATAAGTTTATTTCTTTTTACCGATTCTTTAAAAAAGGTACCTGTTTTAGAGGTTACCGGTTTTCTAGGTTCTGGCTCAGAACAAGAGACCAGAAATGATAAAATACCGATGATTAAAATATACTTTTTCATTAATCAATTAACTGATTTTTATAGCCTTTTATTATATCTTCAAAATACGTTTTAGTAGCCTCTAATGACATATTACTTCTTCCGCCAGCTGCATTTATATGTCCACCACCATTAAAATGACTTCTAGAGAACAAATTAACATTAAAATTCCCTTTTGATCGTAATGATACTTTTACAAATTCTTCATCCGTATGCATATTTTCAATAAAAATAGCAGCAAATTTAATTCCGGCAAGCGAAAGTCCGTAGTTTACAAAACCTTCTGTATCACCTTTCTCATAATTATAAGTTACTAGCTCTTCTTTACTTAAGGTGATATAAACAGTATTGTATTCTTCAAGTACCACCAAATTTTTTAAAGCACACCCTAATAACAGAAGCCTGCTTTTAGAGTTAGAATCGTATATTCTATTATGAATAGTGGCATTCTCAGCGCCCTTATCAATAAGAGTTGCTATAACTCTATGAGTAGTGCTAGAGGTACTTGCAAATCTGAAGGAACCGGTATCTGTCATGATTCCTGTATAGAGGCAGTCTGCTATATCTTTATTAATGCTAGCTTCATCACCCAGCATATAAATAAAATGATATACCATTTCACAGGTACTACTCATTGTAGGGTCTGAATAGGTAACCTTAGCATAGTCAGAAGGCGATTGATGATGATCTATCATTACAAAATCGGCAGTACTTTTTTCTAACAAAAACTGCATGTTATCGGTTCTACTAAAGTCATTAAAGTCAAGCGTAAAGATAAGGTCTGCCTCTTTAATCTTTTTAGTAGCCTCGTCTGTTTGATAGTCATATTTAACAATGGTGTTTTCGCCCGGAATCCACTTTAAAAAAGCAGGGTAGTCGTTAGGAGAAACAACAGTAACGTTTAAACTTTTCAACGTAAGATAATGATATAGACCAAGAGTAGATCCTATAGCATCTCCATCAGGATTTTTGTGAGGTATAATAACTATATTTTTGGCACTTTTTAAAAGTGCCTGAACTTTTGCAATTTCAAATTCATTCATGATTTTGCGAATATACAGATTTTATCTGTTGTGGTTAAACAATACTGTATAAGCTTGTGAATAAAGTCAAAAACAGTAAATTTGTTAAAAATAATTAATAAGAATGGCAACAAACAGAACTTTTACAATGATTAAACCTGATGCTGTGAAAAACGGTTATATCGGGGCAATCTTAGAAAAAATACAAACTGCTGGGTTTAAAATTGTGGCAATGAAGTATACAAAATTATCAAAAGGAGACGCTGAAACGTTTTATGCAGTGCATAGCGAGCGTCCGTTCTTTAATGATTTAGTTGCTTTTATGACTAGTGGGCCTATTGTATCTGCTATACTTGAAAAGAGTAATGCAGTTGAAGACTTTAGAACTTTAATAGGAGCAACCAACCCTGAAGAGGCTGCTGAAGGAACAATTCGTAAGTTATTTGCTGGTTCTATTCAGGAAAATGCAGTTCATGGATCTGATAGTGATGAAAACGCTGCTATAGAAGGAGCTTTTCATTTTTCAGGTAGAGAAATATTTTAAGGAAAAAAAAGAGGCCTAGGCCTCTTTTTTTTTAGATTCTAATACCAACCGGTAGTAAATCTTTGTAAATCATTCTGTGTTTTCTTAAGAATTTAGCAATCTCTGGACTAGTAGGTACCACTCTGCAATTTTTCTCTTCAATTTCTTTAAGTACAGCTCTAATAAACTCATCTTTAAATGATTCTTCTGCACTTTCAGGAATCGTTAATTTCGTAAGGAATACTTTTCTTTCTTGTAAAGCATATTCAATTTTTGCTAGTTCCCCATTTATTTCTACTTCAAACTGGCGTAAAAAATCATTATCATTAACTTCTAAACCCATTGTATAAATTTTAATTTATTGTGTTTTAATCTATTATGTAAGATAATAGCAGTGTATGTCATTATAAAAAAGAACGAAGAGGTAAGCTAATTTACATGCTTAAGAAAGTGCTATAAATCTTGAAATAGGAAGATTATATGTATCGTTTCGATTATCTCCTAAAAATTAACCTACGCTGTTAAAGAAATGTTATTCAATAACATTTTTGACGCTCAAAAAAAAAATGTCTGGATTATGTATTACATTTACAATGCAAATTTACAAAAAAACTTATAAATAGTAAGTTACGTTTTAATATATGAGTGTTAAATCTAAAATTCCGGTGTATTTTATGCCCGGAATGGCAGCAAATAAATTAATTTTTGATGCCATAAAATTACCAGAAGATACCTTTGAAGTGTTTTACCTAGAATGGTTGATTCCAGAGAAAAAGGAACCAATTAAAACGTATGCTAAGCGATTAACTGAATGTATACACCATGATAACCCTGTATTAATTGGAGTTTCGTTTGGAGGAATTCTTGTTCAGGAAATGGCGGCATTAATACCTGTGAGAAAGGTACTTATTATAAGTAGCGTTAAGCACGAATCTGAAATGCCTGCAAGAATACATTTTTCTCGTAAAAGTAAGTTGCATAAAATTTTACCTACGGGATTAGTAAATAATGTAGAGGTTTTGGCAAAGTATGCTTTTGGTGAAACTGTAACGAATAGGTTAGAGTTGTATAAAATGTACCTTTCTGTAAGAGATAAGCGCTATATAGACTGGGCATTAGATACCATTATTAATTGGAAACAAATGAATAATATACCAGTAGTACATATACAAGGAGATAATGACAAGGTTTTTCCTATTGATAACGTGAAAGATTGTGTTGTTGTAAAGGGAGGAACGCATATTATGATTATTAATAGGTTTAAATGGTTTAATGAACATTTGCCAAGTTTAATTACTGAATACTGAATAAGGTTGGTTTTATTTATTATATTAGAATTACCCAAAAATTGATTGAGATGAAAAACACTTTAAAGCGAGTTGTAGGAGGCATTGGGATTTTGCTTTTATCAGCTGTATTGATTAACGCGGTTAGCAATACAAAAACGGAAAATAATGAAATAGACAATGATAAAGAAGCTACTTCTGTAACAAAGGTATATGCGATAAAAATTCCTGATAGTATTTCATTTGCAGGAGAATTAATGCCTACAGATGATCCGGAAGTAATGGAGCGTATAGATAGGGAGTTTTTAGTAAATACCTATTGGCAATCAAATGCGCTGTTATTGTTGAAACGAGCTCATAAATACTTTCCAGTAATAGAACCTATTCTAAAAGAAAATGGTGTGCCTGATGATTTTAAATACTTAGCCGTAATTGAAAGCGGATTGCAGAATGTTGTGTCTCCGGCTGGAGCTAAAGGGTATTGGCAATTCATGGAGCCTACAGCAGAAGAGTTTGGATTAGAGGTGAATAGTAACGTAGATGAACGTTATAATTTAAAATTGTCTACACAGGCTGCATGTGAATATTTAAAATCTGCCAAGGAAAAATTTGGTAATTGGACGTTGGCGGCAGCTGCTTACAATGCTGGACAATCTGGCGTTGCTAAACAAATGGAAAGACAAGATGTTGAAAATTATTATGATTTACTTTTAGGAGCCGAAACTGGTAGATATGTATTTAGAATATTAGCGATTAAAGAGATTATGTCTCATCCTGAAAAATATGGCTTTCAATTTGAAGAATCAGATTTGTATAAATATATACCTACTTATGAAGTTAAAGTAGATACGGCAGTAAAAGATTTCGTTTCTTTTTCTAAGCAATTTGATATTAACTATAAAATATTGAAAGTACACAACCCTTGGCTTAGAGATGCGTATTTAAATAACAGATCAAGAAAGGTGTATCATATTGAAATACCGAAGAAAGGTACTTATTTATATAATAGATGATAGCATTTATTTTGCGTTATCTGCATGGCAAGTTGTTTTAATTGCTGTGATTATCATGCTTTTTAAATAGCAACCTAGCGAAGTATATTAGAATATATTATAGTATTAGTATTGGCAGTGTTGCCAATTCTATGATTGTTGTGCATTATTTATTTGGACAAGAATATAGAAAAGAACTTGGGATAGGGGTAAAGTTGTTTTTAATCTATCAAATTCCTATTATAATATAGGTAACCAAGATGTTTGATAGATTCTACAAGTACTATATAGAAAAGGTAGTTTACTTGTTAGCAAATGTATTAGAGTCTGCATTTATAAGTAACTCTTTGATGTAAACAAAATGATTGTTGTAGTTACTTTCTTTTACAAAATCTTGCTCTGTATAAAAAGGCTTTTTAGCACCACCTCTGTTAATAGAAACAATGCTCATATCCGCATTCATATAAAAATATGTAGGAAAACCAAAGAAATGTTTTAATTTACCAACAATATAAGCTCCTTTGTTGTCTCTTTCGTCAAAATAGGTGATAGATATTTTAGAAGAAAATACTTTACTGGCTTTTTTAGCTTTATTTCTAGGCCCCCAATACAACACCACAAACTCAATATCTTTATGATATTGTTCAGCTAATTCATTAATAGCTTCAATTTCTCCTTTAGTTTGTAAATGCCATGTAGTTAAGGTAATAAGAAATATAGGTTTTTTAAATGTCTTTAAATCAACACATCTATTACTTAGTTTTTTAACTATAAAGGGGTCAAAGTATTTTCCTTTAAGATATTTGTTGGTAATGGAATCAAACAAAAAATCAATACGATCCATGTCGTCTCTAAGCATGGCTTTCTCGCATTCGTGCTGATATTTAGCACCATAGCTAACCAATGCTTCAGATAATAACATGTAATTAGAATCTGTTTGAGAAAACAGATTACCGCATGCTAAAAATACAAGTATAGCTATTAGTCGTTTCATTTTTTGGCTCAATTATCTTGACAAAGATAACCAAAAAAACTTTGAAATTGATTAATTTTTATTTTCGTGGTATAAAAATGAAAATTAATCAATTTATAACCTAAAAATTACGACTCTAATAAATTTATGTTAAGTTTTAAAGTGTAAGTTAAGATAAAGTTTTGCACTAGAATTTAAATTCTTTTTAGCTGTTGCTGCATCATTTTTATTTGATCTGTAAGCATATTTTGTTTATCTAACTTCTTAGCTTGGTTTAATAAGGTGGTAGCTTCTCTCTTTCTTCTTTTTTGCATAGCTATACCGGCAAGACTTAATTTAGTCATGGCTATATCATAATCCATAGTTAATCCAAGTTTTAATGCCAGCTTAAAGTGTTTTTCTGCAACAGTAAGATTTCTTTGCGAGTTAATGATACCTTTTATATAGTTATAGTAGCCTTGTTGCTTTTGAATTAAAGCAGCTTCAGGATTTTTAATTTTATCTAGCCATTTCTCGGTACCTTCAAAATCTTGCTTACGCATTTTTAAAAAGGCTAGTAGAATAAATTCGTTTCTAAAATATAGGAATATAAAGATTCCAACTAATAATATTAAGGAGATTCCGTTTCCGATATTGCCTTCTATAAATTGATAAATAGCCCATCCGAAAATTAAAATTGCAACTACTATTTTTAAATTTTTATTGAACATGATTTTGTATTACTATTTTTAGGGTTGCAAAGATACTAAAAACAATAGAAAATATTTTTACTTTAGTGTTTGTAAAAAATAAAACTCTTTGTATATTTGCGCCCAGCTTTTGAATAAGGCTGTAAGCATTAGACTAACACTAAGATAAGCGGTTAATAAAGATATTACAAAATGAAAAGAACATTTCAACCATCGAAAAGAAAAAGAAGAAACAAGCACGGTTTTAGAGAAAGAATGGCTTCTGCCAATGGTAGAAAAGTGCTTGCTAGCAGAAGAGCTAAAGGAAGAAAGAAACTATCTGTTTCATCTGAGACAAGACATAAGAAATAATGATATAGCATAAATGTTTATATTTAAGGTGTTACTTTTAATAGAAGTAACACCTTTTTTGTACCTTGAAATTCCATTTTTAATTAGCACAACTTATAAAAGATGCCAAAAAGAAAAGACCTTAAAAGTATACTGTTAATCGGATCGGGACCAATTATTATTGGACAAGCATGTGAATTTGACTATTCAGGTTCTCAAGCATTGCGTTCTCTTCGTGAAGATGGTATAGAAACGATTCTTATTAATAGTAACCCTGCTACTATTATGACCGACCCTTCAATGGCTGATTATGTATATTTAAAACCATTGACTACAAAATCAATTGTAGAAATTCTTCAAAAACACCCTAATGTAGATGCTGTATTACCTACAATGGGAGGACAAACTGCGTTAAACTTATGTATTGAAGCAGATGAAAAAGGAATTTGGGAAGACTTTGGTGTTGAAATTATTGGTGTAGATATAGATGCCATTAACATAACCGAAGATAGAGAGAAGTTTAGAGAGCTTATGTTGAAAATTGGGATTCCAATGGCACCACAAGCTACAGCAACATCGTATCTTAAAGGAAAAGAAATAGCACAGAAATTTGGTTTTCCACTTGTAATTAGAGCTTCGTTTACCTTAGGTGGAGCAGGAGCTTCTTTTGTACATCATAAAGATGAGTTTGATGAATTATTAACGCGTGGTTTGGAAATTTCTCCAATTCATGAGGTAATGATTGATAAAGCTTTATTAGGTTGGAAAGAATATGAACTTGAATTATTGAGAGATGATAACGATAATGTGGTTATTATCTGTACCATTGAAAATATGGATCCGATGGGTATTCATACCGGAGATTCTATTACTGTGGCACCTGCAATGACTTTAAGTGATAAGACATTCCAGAAAATGCGTGACATGGCAATTCACATGATGCGTAGTATTGGTGACTTTGCCGGAGGTTGTAACGTTCAGTTTGCAGTGAGCCCAGATGATCAGGAAGATATTATTGCAATTGAAATTAACCCTCGTGTTTCCAGATCGTCTGCATTAGCTTCTAAAGCTACAGGATATCCTATTGCTAAGATTGCAGCTAAGCTTGCAATTGGCTATACCTTAGATGAACTTGAAAATCAAATTACAAAATCTACTTCGGCATTATTTGAGCCTACTTTAGATTATGTGATTGTAAAAATACCAAGATGGAACTTTGATAAATTTGAAGGTTCAGACAGAACTTTAGGATTACAAATGAAGTCGGTTGGTGAGGTTATGGGTATTGGTAGATCGTTCCAAGAAGCACTTCATAAGGCTACGCAATCCTTAGAGATTAAGCGTAACGGTTTAGGTGCCGATGGAAAAAGCTATAAAGATTACAACCAAATTATAGAGAAGCTTACTTATGCTTCATGGGATAGAGTGTTCGTAATTTATGACGCTATTCAAATTGGTATTCCGCTTAGTAGAATACACGAGATAACTAAAATAGATATGTGGTTCTTAAAACAATATGAAGAACTATACTATCTGGAAAAAGAGATTTCTACCTTCACTATAGATACCTTAGATAGAGATTTATTGTTGGAAGCTAAACAAAAAGGGTATGGAGACAGGCAAATAGCACATATGCTTGGTTGTTTAGAAAGTGAAGTATATAATAAAAGAGCCGAACTTAATATAAATCGTGTTTATAAATTAGTAGATACTTGTGCTGCTGAGTTTATGGCACAAACACCTTATTATTACTCAACTTTTGAAAACGAAGTGCAGTCTAAAGAGGGAGTAACTTATGTTGATAATGAAAGTGTAGTTACTGATAAAAAGAAGATTGTTGTTTTAGGATCGGGACCTAACCGTATTGGTCAGGGGATTGAATTTGACTATTGTTGTGTACATGGTGTATTAGCTGCTGCAGAATGTGAATATGAAACCATTATGATTAACTGTAATCCTGAAACAGTTTCAACAGATTTTGATACGGCAGATAAATTATATTTTGAACCTGTATTTTGGGAACATATTTATGATATTATTCAACACGAAAAACCAGAAGGTGTAATTGTACAGTTAGGAGGACAAACGGCACTTAAACTTGCTGAGAAATTAGATAAGTACGGTATTAAAATTTTAGGAACAAGTTTTGAGTCTTTAGATTTAGCAGAAGATAGAGGTAGTTTCTCTAGACTGTTAGCAGACAACAATATACCTTATCCTAAGTTTGGTGTTGCTGAAACAGCTGATGAAGCTTTAGCTTTAGCAGATGAACTTGATTTCCCATTGCTTATTAGACCTTCTTATGTATTAGGAGGGCAAGGAATGAAAATTGTAATTAATAAGCAGGAGTTAGAGGAGCATGTTGTAGACTTATTAAGAAAAATACCTAATAATAAATTGTTATTAGACCACTACTTAGACGGAGCTATTGAGACCGAGGCGGATGCAATTTGTGACGGTGAAGATGTTTACATCATTGGTATTATGGAACATATAGAGCCTTGTGGTATTCATTCAGGGGATTCTAATGCAACATTACCTCCATTTAATCTTGGAGATTTAGTGATTCAACAAATTAAAGATCATACCAGAAAAATAGCCTTGGCACTTAACACGGTAGGGTTAATTAACATTCAGTTTGCGGTTAAAGATGATGTAGTTTATATTATTGAAGCAAACCCAAGAGCGTCTCGTACAGTGCCGTTTATTGCAAAAGCTTACAAAGAGCCTTATGTAAATTATGCTACTAAGATTATGTTGGGTGATAAGAAAATTAGTGACTTTAACTTTAAGCCAGAGTTAGACGGGTATGCTATTAAGCAACCGGTATTCTCGTTTAATAAATTCCCTAAAGTGAATAAGAATTTAGGACCAGAGATGAAGAGTACTGGTGAGAGTATTTTATTTATAGATAGTTTAAAAGATGACGAATTCTATAACTTATATGCTCGTAGAAAAATGTACTTAAGCAAGTAATTATTCATTTTTTACATATATGAAAAGGGAGTCTAACGACTCCCTTTTTTAGGTTATAAAAGATCTATTTTAACCTTTTCATCTTTTAATTTTTGAACAGCGTCTATAATATCGAATTTAAAATTTTTAGTAAGCTCTTTATATTGTTTAGCTAATGCCTTTTGCTGCATAGAACGTGTAAATCTGCGCACATCGTTTTTAGAAGTAAGTAATAACCCTGGTACAGGTACGCTTTTACCATTCTGACTACGCGCAACCATTGTAAAATAAGATGAATTGCAATGTTTTATTTTCCCTGTTTGTATATTTTCAGAATCAATTCTAATACCTACTACCATAGAGGTGTTACCTACATAGTTAATACAGGCCTTCATAGTTACCAGTTCACCTACCTCTATAGGGTTTAAAAAGTTAACCGTATCAACCGATGCTGTAACACAGTAAGTGCCTGAATGTTTACTGGCACATGCAAATGCTATTTGATCCATTAACGATAAAATATATCCACCATGAACTTTTCCATTAAAATTTGAAGTAGATGGTAGCATGAGTTCTGAAAAAGTAACTGCTGTTTCTGATACTTTTTTAAATATAGTATGCATTTAATAAGTTGTATTTGGTTTGTAATTATGAATGTACAAAATTTAGTTCATAATAACCTTTTGATATGGGGAATAACTTAATGGTACTTTATAATGAGTATTTTGTCTATATGCTTTTACAAACATGGGAATGTCACAACTGTAGGCTTCCCAAAAAATCAGACAGTATAAAATCAATTTATTAACTTTAAATTAAATACGGTCTTATGAAAAAAAGTAAGTTTAGG
>NZ_BRVP01000026.1 GCF_027924145.1 Neptunitalea chrysea
CAAAACAAAAAAAGCCCGCACTAATGCGAGCTCAATACTTTATCAAGTAAATCTAGAATAAAATTACGCTAAACCAGCGATTCTTTTAGTCAATCCACTTTTTAAGTTAGCAGCCTTGTTGCTATGAATGATATTTCTCTTAGCTAACTTATCAATCATAGAAGCAACAGTAGGATATAAAGTTTCAGCTTCTTTCTTATCCTCTAACGAACGTAACTTCTTAAGAGCGTTACGCATAGTTTTGTGCTGATATTTATTTCTTAAACGAACTGCTTCGTTTCTTCTAATTCTTTTTAATGCTGACTTGTGATTTGCCATTTCTTTGTGTTTTTTAAAACCTAAAGGTTCAAAATTTTTACTCTCCTAATATATAACCAAGTTGTAGCCCGTAGGGGAATCGAACCCCTCTTACCAGGATGAAAACCTGGCGTCCTAGCCGATAGACGAACGGGCCAGCAATAACTTAAACTTTTAACTCGTTTGTAGTCCGTAGGGGAATCGAACCCCTGTTACCAGGATGAAAACCTGGCGTCCTAACCCCTAGACGAACGGACCATCTTTTTCGTTATTGCGGATGCAAAGCTACAATATTTTTTCAACTACGCAACACTTTTCGAGAAAAAAACATTTTTAATATGCTTTTGCAAATAAAACCCTCTTTTTAGAAGGCTTTCCGGTAAAGACACACACCCCTTCTTCTTCTTTTGCATCCAATGGAATACAACGAATTGTTGCCTTTGTAAGGTCCTGAATTTTCTCTTCTGTCTCTGTAGTACCATCCCAGTGAGCAGAAACAAATCCGCCTTTACCCTCTAAAACTTCTTTAAACGCATCAAAAGTATCAACTTCCGTAATATGTGTTTTTCGGTACTCAAAAGCCTTGTTATAAACATTCTCCTGAATCTCCACTAAAAGTCTCTCTACAGTAGCCGTTAAATCTGCTATTTGAATACTCTCTTTAGTTAGCGTATCTCTCCTAGCTAATTCTACAGTCCCATTTTCCATATCTCTTTTCCCAATAGCAACACGAACAGGAACCCCCTTAAGCTCGTACTCATTAAATTTCCATCCTGGCTTATGTGTATCTCTATCATCAAACTTAACAGACACTCCCTTAGCTCTCAATTCTTCTAAGTATGGTGTTATATATTCTCTAATCAACTCTAATTGATCTACCCCTTTATAAATAGGAACCACCACCAATTGAATGGGGGCTAATTTTGGAGGTAACACCAACCCATTATCATCACTATGCATCATAATCAACGCCCCAATTAAACGAGTAGACACTCCCCAAGAAGTAGCCCAGACATATTCTTGCTTTCCTTCTTTAGTAGTATATTTAACATCAAACGCCTTTGCAAAATTTTGCCCCAAAAAGTGAGATGTTCCTGCTTGTAAAGCCTTTCCATCCTGCATTAATGCTTCAATACAATAGGTTTCATCTGCCCCAGCAAATCTCTCTGCCTCGGTTTTAATACCTTTTACAACAGGCACCGCCATAAACTCTTCCGCAAAAGTAGCATACACATTCATCATTTGCTCTGTCTCTTGTATTGCTTCTTCCTTAGTACTATGTGCCGTATGCCCTTCCTGCCATAAAAACTCAGCAGTTCTTAAGAACAACCTTGTACGCATTTCCCAACGCACCACATTAGCCCATTGATTTACTAAGATTGGTAAATCACGATACGACTCAATCCAGTTTCTATAAGTATTCCATATAATAGCTTCACTTGTTGGTCTTACCACAAGTTCCTCCTCAAGCTTAGCTTCAGGGTCTACAATAAGCTTCCCCTTATTTTCTTCGTCTCCTTTTAATCTATAATGTGTAACAACTGCACACTCTTTTGCAAAGCCTTCAGCATTTTTTTCTTCTGCTTCAAAAAGACTTTTAGGAACAAAAAGTGGAAAATATGCATTTTCATGCCCTGTTTCTTTAAACATTTTATCTAACTGCGCCTGCATTTTTTCCCATATAGCATACCCATAAGGCTTAATTACCATACATCCTCTAACCCCCGAATTCTCAGCTAAATTAGCCTTTACAACTAACTCATTATACCATTTTGAATAATCTTCTTCTCTACTGGTTAACTTTTTGCTCATTTTATATAATTTGGCACAAATTTTGTGATTATGTTAAATAAATAATTGTTTCAGCAAAACTAATTATTTTTGTTATGTTCAACAATAAAAAATATGCAATGATGATGACTATTACCACACATATTAAAAAGGAAAATATATTTATCCTATTTCTAGGTCTAACAATAACCACTTTAATGGTTTCTTGCGGATCTTTTCAGAGTTCGTCATATTATGACACTGACGGTATTTACAGTTCAAGCAATGTAAATTATAATGAAGTTGCTGTTACAGAAGCTCCTGATGACACACAATATTCAAGTGTAGATGCATATAGAGCCTATATTAGTGAATTAGCAAGTGAAGAAATACCTAATGATTCTACTCCATATTTCACCGATATAGATGCATATTACAGTAATGATTCTGTTGTTGACTCTACAGAAGTAGCCACAAACATCAATTATGAATATGCAGATAATGGATATGCTGGATGGGGACAAAACACCTCTGATGTTAATGTAAATGTATATTCAACTCCATATTACGGTTACGGATTTGGATTTGGATACAACTATTATGGCTGGGGATGGAACAATCCCTATTACTGGAATGCAGGTTGGTACAATCCTTATTGGTATGGAGGATTCGGGTTTCCAAATTACGCTTATGGATGGGGCGGATACCATGGATGGAATAACTATGGTTGGAACGGATACTACCACCCACACTACCCATATCACAGAAATAATATCGCATACAGTAGAACTAGAAGAGGTACTCCGTCATTAGCCGCCTCTAGAAACACCCGTAGTGTTGTTAATAACGCAACTAGAAGGGTTAATAGAAATGCAGTTGTTTCAAGAAGAAGAACCAAAAGCGCTACCACGAGAACAAGAAGTAATTCTAGAACTAGAACATACACACCTTCTACAACTAGGAGCACTACAAGAACTAGAACATACACACCTTCTACAACCAGAAGTACTACAAGAACCAGAACATATACCCCTTCTACAACTAGAAGTACTACAAGATCTTATTCACCTAGCAGATCATCTGGTAGCAGAACAAGAACTTCAGGTGGTGGAGGTAGACGTAGATAATTACCTCTATACACGCGATTAAAAATTTAAAATACTGGTTTTTAAAATAAAAAAACATGAAAAGATTTTCCTTATTCTTAGTTATGTCAATTGCTATGACACTAAGTACAAAAGCTCAAGATATAACAGATGCATTAAGATATAGCACAGATGAACTAACAGGATCAGCTCGTGTAAGAGCCATGAGCGGTGCTTTTGGAGCTCTTGGAGGAGACATTTCTGCTATAAGTATAAATCCTGCTGGTTCTGCAATTTTTACCACCTCTGAAGCAGGTGCTACCCTTGGTAATTTCAGTACACAAAACGACAACAATTTTTTCAATACTTTAACTACCGAAAACAATAATAAGTTTGACCTTAGTCAGGGAGGCTTTGTTTTTGTACTTAACAATACTAATGATAAAGCAAATTGGAAGAAATTAAGTTTAGGAGTTAATTATGATATTACAAATAATTATTCAAACTCGAACTTTATAGCTGGTATTAACACTAACAATTCTATAGATCAATATTTTTTAGCTTATGCTAACGGTGTAGAACTAGGAATTATGGATGCAGGCTCTTATCCTGATTTGGACAACGTTTCTAATAGCCAATATATAATTGATTACATATACCAATATCTTGGACAATATGATGGATTTGCTCAACAACAAGCATTTTTAGCTTATCAGGCATATCTTATAGACCCTGTATCTAATGACGCAAGCAATACCGGATATGTTTCTAATGCTTTATATACAAATGGTGTAGATCAACAATACTCCTTAGAAACTACTGGAGCCAATAGAAAATTTACCTTTAATTTTGGAGCTCAGTACAAAGATTTTCTACATTTAGGTCTTAACCTAAACAGTCATGTTATAGACTTTAAAAAGAGGACTTACCTATCTGAAATAGGTTTTGATGCATACTCAAGTACAGGAGATTATTCTACTGTTCAAGAAATTGGATTTGAAAATTACCTTGAAGTGTATGGTAATGGTTTTTCTTTTCAGTTAGGAGCTATTATTAAAGCAGGTAATAATTTAAGGTTTGGTGCTACTTACGACTCCCCAACCTGGTACAGTATTGATGAAGAATTATCTCAGGGTTTATTTGCAGTATCTGTAGATGATATCGGAAATGAATATGATGCAGACCAAGTATATCCTAACATCACAAATGTTTATGAAACCTATAAGATTAAAACTTCAGGAAAGTTATCTGGTAGTGTTGCATATGTTTTTGGCAAAAAAGGGCTTTTAAGCTTTGATTACTCAAGAAAAGACTATGGTTCTATAAAATTTAAACCTGAAAACAATTCTTATTTCCGTTCTCAAAATCAAGTTATTAATAACTCACTAACTACCGCTAACACCTATAGACTTGGTGGTGAATATAGAATTGATAGATTTAGTCTAAGAGGAGGATATCGTTTTGAAGAAAGTCCATATAAAAACGGAGTTACTGTTGGTGATTTAACAGGATATTCCTTAGGAGTAGGATATGATTTTGGAGCTACTAAATTAGATATATCGTACGACAGAGCTGAACAAGATAGCATGTATCAACTATACAGTGTTGGCTTGACTGACGCATCTAATATCACCACAATTTTTCAAAACATTATGATTTCTCTTAATTTTAAACTGTAATAAAATTAACAAATATCCTTTGAAATAATTGACAAGAAACCAAAAGTAAGTTAAGCTATAAAATAAAAAAGAGGGGAAAAGGGAAAAATATTAGGGGGGAATGAATTTATGTTTTGATTAAAACATATAACCTAAGCTAAATTGAATGTTTGATAATCTAGAATAATTACTCCCCATGAATTTAGCCTTAATAAATTGATCAGGAATACCATAAATGTAACGAGTAGTAACAAAAATACCACCTTCAAATTTATAACTTAAACCAGCTACAAGACTAGTATCAAAATCTCTTGCATAATCTTCTTCAACGGCTGTACCATCAACTTTTTCTGAAAGTTTCAATCCAATTTGTGGTCCAATCTCAAAACTACTAAAGCCTTCAGCGAAATAAATTTTTGCTAAAACAGGTAACTCAACGTAATCCAATTTATATTTAACAGCGGTTCCATCTGTTAAAACAACTTGAGTACCTTTATCTGAGTAAAACAATTCAGGTTGAATAGAAAATGAATCTGACATTGGAAATTCAGAAACAAAACCAGCGTTTAAGCCAATTTTTGATTTTTGACCATAAGGAAACTTACCAGTTAAGGATGCAACGTTTACACCAGCCTTTACACCAAAACTTGCTTGTGCGTTCACACATAAAGCTGTGAACATGAGTGAAACAATTAAAAGAACAGTTTTTTTCATAGTTTTCAGTTTTCAATTTTATATAAAAATAATTAAAAAAAATGCAATTACCACAAAAACATATGGTTAAATCTTATATATAAATCCAAAAACAGGATTTTTACACTATTAGTAATACAATCAGAAAAAACACAACGTTTCTGCATAAAATTAACACTTTTTAAGATTCTTATTTAGATATCTGCTATGTTTTTTAACAAAAATAACCATATGTTATAATTCTATACCTCAAGCACTCATTTATTCGGTAAAGTATAAAAAAAGAGAGGTAAACTACTAACCCTTTATATTATTATCATCTTCTAAACAGGTTATAAAACCTAATTCCTTTCCCAAACTACCAAACTGTATTTTTACATTCTATACTAGAAAGAATTAAATCTCGAACAAAAATATTATTCAATTAATAAGTATATCTAGCCTATGAATAAAAATTGTATGCTATACCTACAACAATATAAGTCTCAAAATCCTTAGCATCAGCATCAAACCTTCACCACCTGTTTGAATCCATTTCTTCATTAATAATAAATCTTAAATCTTAAAACCAAATTATGGTTCAGCTTCTACACATAATTATTAAATAAGATAAAGTTTACTAATACACACATCTGTATATAATCTCATTAATATTCTAAATCATCTTCGTTATGTTAATTAGCAAAACTTTGAGCATACTATAAAAGAAAACCTATCTAATAAAGATGTTTCGGCTAACAATCCCATATATAAACTGGCTCTAAAATCTTTTCCTTATTCAAAAATAGAATTCTTAATTCTTGAGTTGCGTTAACAAAATTGAAAATAAACTCAAAAAAAGTAAATTACCTAAAACGTTTTAGCTTTTTATAACAATTATTTAAATTAAAATAACCAATAAAACAGGTTAAATATTGATAAATTGCCTTTTTTTTTAGATTTTATTGCCATTTTAAAAATATTATATATATTTGCTTTAGTAGTGAACTATTAGTTACTAAGGATTTTTTGAAGATTCATTTTGTGTTTGGGGGAATGTAAATATGACTTCAAAATCAGAAACCACCTGAAATTTTAGGTGGTTTTTTTTATTTTTACATTAATGAATTGGAAAACTGCCATAAAAGACTATGAATTCTATTTAAAAATAGAAAGAGGCCTCTCTGAGAATTCTGTTAACAACTATATTTTCGACATTCGGAAACTAGAAAAATACCTTTTAGACTCCAGTATTAATTCTTTACCTCTAACTATTTCACAAGAGGAAATTCAACAATTTATTTATACCGTTTCAAAAGAAGTACAAGCTAGCTCTTTAGCAAGGCTTATTTCTGGATTGAAAAACTTTTTCTCCTATTTAGTTTTTGAAGATCTTAGACAAGATAATCCTGTAGAATTGATTGAAAGTCCTAAAACAGGTAGAAAATTACCAGATGTACTATCTATTGGAGACATTGATAGCTTAATAAATGCTATTGATTTAAGCAAACCAGAAGGACAACGAAACAAAGCAATACTAGAAACGTTATATGGTTGCGGTCTAAGAGTTAGTGAACTATTGGATTTATCTATTTCGGACCTTTATTTTGAAGAAGGGTTTATAAAGGTTACAGGAAAGGGAAATAAACAAAGATTTGTTCCTATTTCTAACACTGCTATAAAGCACATTAACCTTTATCTTAATGAACTAAGATGTCACCTAACAATAGACCCTAAATTTTCCGATATCGTATTTCTTAATCGAAGAGGTAAGAAATTAAGCAGAGCCATGATTTTTACAATTATAAAACAATTAGCCGTAAAGATTAATCTTGATAAAAAAATAAGTCCGCATACCTTTAGACATTCATTTGCAACTCATCTATTACAAAATGGAGCTAATTTAAGGGCAATACAACAAATGTTAGGACACTCAAGCATTACTACTACAGAAATTTATATGCATATAGACAGACAACATTTATCTGAAGTAATACATACGTATCACCCCAGAAATAATTAGAAGTTCTTATCTACTAAATAAATTAAACTAGTCATTGTAGCCGCACCCAATTCAAGCTCTCTTTTATTTACCGCATCAAAGCGGTCATTTGCCGCATGGTGGTAATCAAAATATCTTTGAGAATCTGGTCGTAAACCAGCTAACATTGTACCTTCTTTCTTTAATGGACCAACATCGGCACCTGAACCTCCTTTTTCAAAATAATGAATAAGATAAGGTTTAAATAAAGTACTCCAACTACTTATTACATTAAATTGTTCATCATTGCAATCAAAAGAAAAACCTCTAGGCGTAAAGCCTCCCGCATCGCTTTCCAGAGCAAAAAGGTGTTTTTCATTTTTTCTTTCTGCTTCTTCAGCATATTTTAAAGCTCCATCTAATCCACTCTCCTCATTCATAAACAAAACCACACGTATGGTATGTTTCGGCTTATAATCTAGCACTTTAAACATACGCAATACTTCCATACTTTGTACGCATCCAGCACCATCATCATGAGAACCATCTCCTAAATCCCAAGAGTCTAAATGCCCACCAACAAGTATAATCTCTTCAGGCTTTTCACTTCCTTTAATTTCTCCAATAACATTATAAGAATCTACCTTTCCTCTGTAACCGCAAGATTGTTTAAAGTGCACCTGAAGATCTGGTGTTGCAGACAACATTGCGCTTAAAATTTCAGCAGCACTTGTGCTAATAGCCGCTGCAGGTATTCTTCTTTCCTCAGGTAAATCTCCATAACTCATGGTACCTGTATGTGGTAAATCATCTATACGTAAATTCATAGATCTCACAAAAACGGCAGCAGCTCCTAATTTTGCAGCTTCCTCTGCCCCATGAACACGCTGATCTACACAACCACTATAAGCCTCAAAAGTTTGAATTAAATCTGCCTGCATGGGTCTATTAAAAAACACTATTCTCCCTTCAACCCTATCTCTCGTCAACGTTTTTAATTCATCTATGCTTTTTACTTCTATAACTTCGGTAGTTATACCCAAAGGTAATGTTGGAGACGAACCTCCTAAGGCACAAATAGGTAAGTTTGTATTTCCAGTTTCCGTTTTTATATAGGCATATTCCTTAGCTCCTCTCACCCATTTTTTAACCGTAACAGGTTGTAACCACACCTTATCTAAGCCTAATTTATCTAATTCTTCTTTGGTATAATCTACCGCCATTTGAGCACCAACGGAACCTGTTAATCTACTACCTATATGATTAGACATATAATCTAACCATTCATAGCTTTCACCGTTGAGCAAAGCGGTATTATAAAAATTCTTAAGGTATTGTTCATCCGTGCTTTGTGCACCTCCTATTAAAACCCCCATTAAAAAAAGAATTGCTACTCTTTTCATTTTCACTCAGACTTAAGTTGTTCTTTAAAATTATCTATATGTTTTTGGATTTCTGGACTTAAATTAGGTTCCTTTACATCCTTATACTTTTTCAATTCGTCATACATTATGGATGTTACAATTAACCTTGCCGCATCCTTATTATCTGAAGGTATAATATGCCATGGCACATCCCTTTGACTTGTATTATTAATAGCATCAGTATAACAGGCTTGATAATTATCCCATAATTGACGCTCTTTTAAATCATCTGGAGAAAACTTCCAGTTTTTCTTCTTTAATTCTAATCTTCTAAGCAATCTGTTCTTCTGCTCGTCTTTAGAAATATGAAGGAAAAATTTAAAGACGATAGTTCCTGTTTTAAAAATATGGCTCTCAAAATTATTAATTTGCTGAAATCTATTCTGCCAAAATCGCTCATCAATATCATCTACACTATGAATTCCCGGAATTTTTTCTGTTAAAACATACTCAGGATGTACTCTACTTATAAGCACATTCTCATAATGAGTTCTATTAAAAACACTAAACTTTCCTTTCTCTGGTAATGCCACATAATGCCTCCATAAAAAATCGTGTCTTAGCTCTAAAGCAGATGGTGCCTTAAAACTATGAACTACAATACCTCTAGCGTTAAAATCCTTAAAAATTTCTCGAATTAAACTATCTTTTCCTGCTGTATCCATTCCTTGGATACATACTAAAACTCCATATTTACCATGGGCATATAAGGTATTTTGAAAATCTCCTAGCTTTACACGAACCTTTTTTAATTCTCTTTCCAATCGCTTATCAGAAGCATCAAAATCTTCATAGGTAGAAATACTCGATAAGTCTACCGGACTCTGGACTATATATTCTGAAGCATCAATTTTTTTCATGTACTCTATATTATGATTTACCAGAGAAAAGCTCTACATCGCCAGCGGTAATTTCATTTCCTCCTAAAATAATAAGACGCTCTATTACATTGCGAAGCTCTCTAATATTACCTGTCCAGTTAAGACCTTTTAAAACCTGAACAGCATCTTCATTAAAAACTTTTGCTACCGCCCCTTGTTCTTCAGCTATCTTCTTAGTAAAATGATCTACCAATAATGGTATGTCATCTCTTCTATCATTAAGTCCTGGCACCTGTATTAAGATGACCGCTAATCTATGATACAAATCTTCTCTGAATCTGCCTGCTTCAATTTCCTCTTTTAAATTTTTATTAGTAGCTGCTACAACTCGTACATCAACTTTAATATCTTTATCACTACCCACTCTGGAAATTCTATTCTCTTGAAGCGCTCTTAATACTTTAGCCTGAGCTGCCAAACTCATATCTCCAATCTCATCTAAAAAAATAGTCCCCTTATCTGCAGCCTCAAATTTACCCGCTCTATCTTTCACAGCAGAGGTAAAAGCTCCTTTTACATGACCAAATAATTCACTCTCTATAAGCTCTGAAGGTATTGCAGCACAGTTGACCTCTATCATGGGAGATTTACTTCTAGAACTCTGTTCGTGTAGCTGATGTGCAACCAACTCTTTACCAGTACCATTACTACCTGTAATTAGTACTCGGGCATCTGTTGGAGCCACCTTTTCTATAATTTCTTTAATTTGAGTAACCTCTTTACTTTCCCCAATTATCTGGTAATTTTTACTCACCTTTTTTCGTAGACGTTTATTTTCTACTACTAAAGTCTTATTGTCTAAAGCATTTCGTACTGTATTTAAAAGCCTATTTAAATCTGGCGGTTTTGATATGAAATCGAACGCACCTAAGCGCATTGCATTCACTGCAGTTTCTATATCCCCATGACCAGAAATCATTACAAAAGAAGTGTCAGGTTTCAGTTTTTTAGCTTGTTCCAATACTTCAATACCATCCATCTTAGGCATTTTAATATCGCAAAGTACCAAATCATAATCCTCGGATTTTATTTTCTCTAATCCTTCTGCACCATCACCAGCCTCTTCTATTTTATAGTCTTTGTTTTCTTCTGAGAGTATTTTTAGCAGCACTCTTCTAATAGCTGCTTCATCTTCTATAACAAGTATTTTAGACATAGTTAAAATTTAAATCGAATTCCAGTCCTAAAATATACTGAATTTTTATCATGTATAACGCAAATATCATACCTCTCATTGCTCCGAAATGTACAATCATTTTATAAAGAGTGTCTACATCCGTATAAAAAAGTAAATGATAAGTAGAATAATACCCATACCCAACGCCTAATAGCACATTTATCATAGATTCATCCTATAACAACATACCTTCTATCAGTTTGTTTTTCTGAATATTAGCAAAAAAGTTGTCGAATATACCAAAGGTTTATACCTACTTTTATCATTTAAGATAATAATATACATTCGTTTTCAGTATCCTTCCTAACCTCTATCTACTTTTTTAGAATATTTTATGAAAGATTTATGTTTTCATTTTAAAACTCAACCCGATGCTATTCGGTAAAAACTAATATTTAAGCCACTTATAAAGTTCTTTATAAGAAGGCTTTTTACCATACATAAGAATTCCTATTCTATAAATTTTTGAAGCAAGCCATACAACTCCAAAAAATGTTATATATAACAATACTATAGATACTATAATTTCCCATAAATCAACTCCAAATGGAATTCTCATTAACATTACTATAGGCGATGTAAACGGTATAAAAGAGAATATAGTTGCTACTGTACCATTAGGGTTATTAATCACTGTAAAAAAACCAATATATACCGCTAACATTAATACCATAATCACAGGCATCATAAATTGCTGAGTATCTGTTTCACTATCTACCGCTGCTCCTATTGATACATATACTGAACTGTAAAGCAGATATCCCCCAATAAAATACAGAAGAAAACAAACAATTAAGGTTACCAAAGGCAGTTTAAACAGTTCCACAACACCATCCTGAATCATTGCTTCCATAGCTCCCGAATTTTCTAACATAGCTCTATGCGGTGTTTCAATAGTAGCAACATCTACATTAAAAATAGAAGACACCACAATTGTTAATACCGCACCTATACAAAGCCAAACAATAAACTGTGTAATTCCGGCTAGAGAGGTTCCTATTATCTTGCCCATCATTAATTTAATAGGCTTAACAGAAGAAATAATAATTTCAATAATCCTGTTCGTTTTTTCTTCAATAACGCTTCTCATAATCATATTACCATATATAATAATAAACATCATTAGAAAATACCCTGCAGCTCCTCCAAAAACTAACTTTAAAATATTGGCAGTTTTTGAAGATTCCTCTCCATTAAAATTCTCAATTTTTATATTTACTGTAGTCGTAGCTTTATGAATCTCATCTATAGATACTCCGTCTGTCTTTAAATTTCTTTCAAAAGACTTATCTTCTAAAATTCCCGTCATGTAATTAACTACTCCCATTCCAGGAGAATCTTCTGAGTAAAACACGACATCATTTTTTTGTTTCGCTATAGGTTCATCAGGTATATAAAGCACTCCATATTCTTCCTTACTAATTGCATTTGCAACAACCTCAGAAAAGTCAGCCTCTTTATTGGTATTTACGAAATGAAAATTCTCAAAATCTTTAAAATCACTTATATACAAACCTGTTTCATCTAAAACAGTAATAACTTGCTTCTCCGCATTATTAATTCGAGATAAATAGGCTACTAGAACTATTAGACCTGTGAAGATTAAAGGGCTTAAAAAAGTCATTACTATAAACGACTTATTTTTTATTTTTTGTAAGTACTCCCTTTTAACTATTAGTAGTAACTGGTTCATATATTATGATTATTAACCGCTTTAATAAAAATATCATTTACACTAGGTATTAACTCTTTAAAGTGAGCTACTGTTCCCCTATTCATTAAAAAACTGAGTAGCTCATTTGGACTACTATCAGCATCTATCTGTATAGAGAATTTAAGTTCTTCTCCCAATGTTCTAAAATCCGCTTCGTGCATTTTAAAATGACTATTCATTATTTCATTATACACTGCACCCTTATCTTTTACATCAAGTGCTATTTCGTAGGTGTTGCTTCTAAATTGTCTTTTAACATCTATCAGTTTCCCATCCAATATCTTATTTGACTTATTTATTAAAGCTATCTCATCACACAATTCCTCAACCGACTCCATTCTATGAGTAGAGAAAATAACTGTTGCTCCATTTTCTTTCAACTTTAAAATCTCGTCTTTAATTAAATTTGCATTAATAGGATCAAAACCACTAAAAGGCTCATCAAAAATTAAAAGCTTAGGCGTGTGAAGAACCGTTACAACGAACTGAATTTTTTGAGCCATCCCTTTAGAGAGCTCTTGAATTTTCATATTCCACCAATCCCCAATTTCTAATTTATCAAACCAATATGTAAGTTTTTCTTTAGCTTCTGCTTTACTTAACCCTTTAAGCTGCGCTAAATACAACGCTTGCTCTCCTACCTTCATACTTTTATAAAGTCCACGTTCCTCTGGCAGATATCCTATGTTAGCAATATGTTTTGGCTGTAGTTCTTCGCCATCAAACAACACCGTTCCTGCGTCTGGATAGGTTATCTGATTAAGAATTCTAATAAACGAAGTTTTTCCTGCACCATTAGGTCCAAGAAGCCCGTAAATACAACCTTTAGGAATATTTATAGACAAATTGTTTAAGGCAACATGGCTGCCATATTTTTTATGTATGTTGGTAGCCTCCAACAAATTATTTGTCATACGTCAAATTTTAATCAAAGGTATTGAAATAGCTATTAATTAAGGAAAATTTAAAAGTATTTTAAGATGAAGTAAGTACCCTATAAACAAAAACCCACCCTTAAGGGTTTAAGGATGGGAAAAAAATTGCTATGAAAAAGAAAAAATTAATGCTAGTCTTGACTAGCATGTGCCAAATATAAAGTTTTTTTGGCAAAAAACAAGTTTAAATCAAGAAAACATATCTTTTACTTTTTCAAAAAATGACTTGTCGCTTTTCTCTGGTTTTGGGATAAAATGCTCATCCTCTTTAAACCTATCAAAAAATTCTTTTTGCTCTTTATTCAGGGTTCTAGGTGTCCAAACATTTACATGAACCAATAGATCTCCACTACCATATCCATTTAAACTAGGAATCCCTTTTCCTCGTAATCTTAATATTTTACCAGACTGAATACCAGTCTCCAACTTAATACGTACTTTCCCAGTAACAGTATCTATTTCTTTAGAGGTACCAAGCACAGCATCAGGAAAGGAAATATACAAATCGTAATGTAAATTCTCTCCTTCTCTTTTTAATGTATCGTGCTCAACCTCTTCAATAGCCACTAATAAATCTCCCGGAATTCCATTACCTGGAGCGTCGTTTCCTTTACCTCCAACTTTCAGTTGCATTCCATCTGCAACCCCTGCAGGAATTTTTATAGAAACGGTTTCTTCAGAAATCTCTAATCCATGCGCGTCGGCTCCATGCGGTTTATTTCCGATTATTTGACCAGAACCACCACATGACGTACAAACGGTAGAAGTTTGCATTCTTCCTAAAATAGAATTTACAACCTTTGTTATTTGTCCGGTTCCATGACACGTAGGGCACGTTCTATAATCTACTCCTTGAGCTTTTACCTTTCTTCTTACCTTTACTTTTTTCTCTACTCCATTGGCTATTTCTTCAAGGGTAAGTTTTACTCGTATACGTAAATTACTTCCTTTCATTCTTCGTTGGCCTCCGCCACCAAAACCTCCGAAACCACCACCACCAAAAGCACCTCCAAAAATATCTCCAAATTGACTAAAGATATCATCCATATTCATATGGTGACCTCCGCCAAAACCTTGACCTCCTTCAAAAGCAGCATGACCATACTGATCATATTTAGCCTTTTTATCTGAATCGCTTAACACTTCGTAAGCTTCTGCAGCTAGTTTAAACTTTTCTTCAGCCTCTTTATTTCCTGGGTTTTTATCAGGGTGAAATTCAATTGCTTTCTTTCGATATGCCTTTTTTATTTCAGCCGCTGTAGCTCCCTTACTTATACCTAATATTTCGTAAAAATCCTGCTTCATGGGTATTTTTTAGATTATTGTCCAACTACTACTTTTGGATGACGTATTACCTTATCTCCTAATTTATAACCTTTTTCTATAACATCTACAATTTTACCTTTAAGATCCTCTGTAGGTGCAGGTATTTGCGTTATTGCATCATGTATTTCGGCATCAAAAGTAGTTCCTGCGATTACCTCCATTAGCTCTAAACCCTTTTGCTGTAGCGTATTCTTAAACTTTCCGTGAATTAACTCTACCCCTTTCAGTACCTCTTTATCTTCAGACTTAGCTATTTCCACTAAAGCTCTGTCAAAATCATCTAATACAGGCAACATAACCAACATTACTTCTTTATTGGCTGTTTTCATATTATCAATACGCTCTTTTGCTGTTCTTCTTTTGTAATTCTCAAACTCAGCAAATAAACGTAAAAATTTATCTTTTTCTTTATCTAACTCAATTTGAAGTTTTTCTTCTACAGAAAGTTCCATCTGCTCTTCAGAAGCAGTATTTTCTTGAGTCTCTATTGTTTCATTAGCAGTTTGCTCTTCAACCTCTGCCTTACTTTGTTCCATATCTTTTTTACTCATGACAGTCTAAAAAAAAATTTATAAACACATTTTTGATTGGCAAAAGTATTGCCAATAAATGTAAAATGCCAAAATGTCACGATATTTTATACAAGATATATGGATATCCTAAAAAAAAGTATTCAAACTAATAAATCAACCAGTGCGTCTTTTAAATCGGTAAACTCAAAAACATACCCTTCTTCTAAAACCTTATCAGCAGATACGTTTTGACTACAAATAACTAAACAACTCATTTCACCAAGTATTAGTTTCAAAAGAAATTTTGGAACCCCTATTGGGTAAAATGGCTTTTTAAGTATTTTGGCAATTTCTCTAGTCATTTCTTTATTTGTAACCGGATTAGGTGCTACCCCATTATAAACTCCTTCTTTTTCATTTTTCAATAAGTGCATATAAATACCTACTAAATCATTTATATGAACCCATGATTGCCATTGATTTCCACTAGCTAAAGGAGCCCCTAAAAACATTTTAACACTAGTTACCGATGGTTTTAGAAAACCTCCGGAGTTACTTAAAACCAATCCTGTTCGAATTTTAGACACTTTAATATTCAGCATTTTAAAAGCATCTACGGTATTTTCCCAATCCTCTACAACTTCTCCTAAGAAAGAATCATCAATTAAAGCATTTTCTTCATGGTAAACATCGGTAAAAGAACTCGGATAAATACCAATTGCTGAAGCAGAAATAAGCTGCTTAACAGATGTATTTTTTGTTTTTACAAGTGAAGCATACAGTAGACTTGTAGTACTAGTTCTACTTTTAACTATTTTTTCTTTATAAGAAGCTGTCCATCGCTTTGCTATATTGGCTCCAGCTAAATGAATTATTACAGAAACATTGGAAAAACAATCCTGATCAATATCGCCGCTTTCAGGGTTCCAATAATATCCCTTTAAATTTAGCTCATCTTTTATTTTATCTTTCCGTGTTGTCAAATAATTAACCCTAAAACCTTGTGCTAAACAAGCCTTTACTATTTGACCCCCAATTAAACCAGTTGCCCCAGTAATTAAAACCCTCATATGATCGAATAGATGTAATTAACCCAACAGCAAATTTACATTTATCTTAATTAAAAAGCACTATTTTACAGACATTTAACGTTAGTTACCGTAAAAGCTACATAATACCCAATAGCGTTAGTCTCTGGAAGCTCTTAGCATTTCTCTCTTACCAGGCGGACCAGGTAATTTTTCTACCATAAACCCCACTTCCTGCATTGCTCTCCTTACACTTCCTTTAGCTGCGTAAGTAACCAATATACCTCCCGATTTCATGGCATTATACATTCTTTGAAAAATAGCTTCTGTCCAAAGTTCTGGTTGAACTCTAGCCCCAAAGGCATCAAAATAGATAAGATCGAATTTCTCAACATCATCTATCTCAGAGAAAAATTGTTTTCTTTTCTCTAATTGAAAAAATGGAGACAACGCTATCGGCTGTCCCCATTCACTTATATGCATTTCCTTAAAGATTTCTATATTATCTTGGGCATTCAACTCTTCAACATAATTAAGAAGCGCTATTTCTTCATTAGAAACAGGATAAGCTTCAACACCTGTATACGCCAATTCTTGACCGCTTTTTTTCGCTTCTAAAAAGGTAATAAAAGCATTTAAACCAGTACCAAACCCTATTTCAAGAATCGAAAGTTTTTTCTTTTCTTGAAAGCAATCTAAACCTTTATCTATAAAAACATGATACGCCTCTTGAATGGCTCCATGAGAAGAATGATAATTTTCATTCCAACCTTCCAAATGTATTGTAGTACTTCCGTCAGCAGTTTTAACCACTCTTCTTTTCATAGTATTACTTTATAAGTAATTTTTTAATTCTTGGTATTGGTCCTCCACATTTTTGTTGATGACACTGAATACAAACATTTACTGCATTATTAAATGCATCTGTCTTATTATTATAGGTTGCTGAGTATAAATTCTCTTCCGCATTTATATAAAGCTTAGCCCACTTTTTAAAATTTTCGTCGTTATCTTTATTATCTGTAAATGTAGCAGAGTAAATCTCATAATAAAACTCAGGTATTTCACCTATTGAATCTCCTTTTTTAATCTTCTCTTTAACCACAGCATGCTCTTTATGCATTTTCTCCATTAGAGCAGCCATTTCAGACATTTCATACATTTTAAAAACCTCTTCAGTTTTCGCATCATCATCCTTAGATACTTTTTTATTCGAAGAAGTTCCGTTTTCACAAGAAAATAAAATTCCTAAAAAGCAGAACAATAAAAGATATCTCATCTACTCCTGTTTAGGTTCTTCAATCAGTACTCCTGAAGCTAAAAAAGCGTATTCTCTTTTAGGCTCAGTAATTGCAGTAATTTCTGCATCAGATTTACCGGCATCTTTTGCATAATGCTTAAGCTCATCTACTGAAGTTTCTGTAACAAATGCTTTACCACTTACAACGGTTTGTTTATTACTTGCATTCATAGGTACAAAAAAACCGTAATCTTTAAATCTGATAAATGTTTCTTCTCCTTGTTCTAATCCAACCTTCATCCAACATCCTTTCTTTTGACAAACACTTTCTATAGTCCCTTCAAACTTAACATCAATCGTATCTCCGGCTTTTAAGTGCTTATAATCTTCTGTTAATTCAGATGTAGAAATAGCTCCACTACTAACTATTTCATCTCCAAAAGATTTATATACTACTTCTTTTTCTTTTTTACAAGAAGCTAGTACGAATAGAGTAGCGCACATTACGAATAATTTTTTCATTTGGTTATTTTTAGAATAATTATTTAAAATATGTAAAATTATAACATTATAATTGCAAAGTAAGCAAATTTTAGAGTTTCTGTAATTACCAAAAGAAGGTTTTATTGTGTAAATTTGTCTCTTAAACTCAAATTTTTATGGAAACATCTAGTTTAATTAAAGTTACTAAGACTGAAAATAGTAAAATTAACCAGGTAGATTTTGACAATCTTGTCTTTGGAAAAACATTTACAGATCACATGTTTATTTGTGATTATAAAGATGGCTCATGGCAAACCCCTGAAATTTTACCTTACCAGCCATTAACTTTAGACCCTTCTGCTAAAGTATTCCATTATGGCCAAGCTGTTTTTGAAGGTATGAAAGCCTATAAAGATGAGCAGGGTAAAGCATGGTTGTTTAGACCAGAAGAAAATTTTGAACGAATTAATAAATCTTCTAAAAGATTGAATATTCCTGAGTTCATTAAAGAGTATTTCTTAGAAGGATTAAACGAACTTTTAAAACTTGACAGTGCTTGGATTAAATCTGGGCAAGATGCTGGAAATGCATTATACATAAGACCGTTTGTTATAGCTACACAAGCAGGAGTTATGGCTTCTCCTTCAACTGAATATAAATTCATTATTATCTGCTCTCCTGTTCAGGCATATTATACGAAAGATGTAAAAGTAAAAATTGCCGATTATTATAGTAGAGCTGCAAACGGAGGATTTGGTGCTGCAAAAGCGGCTGGTAACTACGCCGGACAATTTTACCCTACTAAATTGGTACAAGAAGAAGGGTACGATCAGGTTATCTGGACCGATGACACCAATCATGAACACCTTGAAGAAGCAGGTACAATGAACATCTTTTTCCGTATTAACGATACCTTGGTTACATGCCCTATAAGTGAAAGAATACTTGATGGTATTACCCGTAAAAGTGTAATTACCATGGCAGAAAAACTAGGGATAACAGTAGAAGTTAGAAAAGTTACCGTAACAGAACTAATAGAAGCCGCAAATAATGGTAGCCTAAAGGAAAGCTTTGGTAGTGGTACGGCTGCAGTCATTAGTCCTATTGGCACTATTGCACATAAAGACAATGTTTGGACATTAACAAAACCTGAAGATTGTTACTCTGCCGCTATTAAGAAAGCAATCTTAGACGTTCAATACAACGTTGCTGAAGATACGTTTGGTTGGAGATATGAAGTAAAATAATTCAACTTTTAAATTATAGCAAAGAAGCCGTAATCTAATTACGGCTTCTTTTATTTATCTAAGATTTTTTTAATATTTGGTTTAAAATAATCTGGTCCTTTCATTACTTTCCCATCTTCTCTATAAATAGGTTTCCCATCCTTACCAAGTTTACTCATATTACTTTTTTGTATCTCATTAAATACTTCATCTATCTTATATTGCATACCATGCTCTATAATAGTACCACACAAAATATACAACATATCCCCTAAAGCATCAGCCACCTCAACCATATCTCCATTTTCAGCCGCCTCTAAGTACTCTTCATTTTCTTCTTTCATCAATTCATACCTAAGTTTAAGAAGTTTATCTCCTAACTCTACAGTGGGTTCTTGTCTTACTCCTAAACCAAATGCAACATGAAAATCTGTTACCGCTTTTATTTTAGCTTTCATCATCTATTTATTTTAAATTTGCCTAAAATTAAAAAAATATGTTCAGTACAGGACAATGGATATTTGCAGCATGCTTTGCAATTGTATTTATTACGCTTACAGTAATGATGTACGCCAAGGATAAAAAACTCCACAAGAAGAACTATTCTGGTGTTTTATGGGTTCTGGCGGCCTTTATCGTTTTTATATTTACGATAATATTAATTAAACACTATATAATTGAGTAATTTCACTTTTTAGATTAAGTTATTTTTAATTTCCCATAAAAATAACTCTATCATGTAAAACTGGCTTATTTTATTAGTACTTTTAATTTGTGAAACCCAAAAAACATTCTGCTATGATTTTGTTTCTCGCTATTTTATCTACGTTACTTGTGTTGAACTTTTTACTACTAATTTTTAGTGTAAATAAAACTAACAGCAAGCAAAAATCTGGTTTGGAAAAAATTTATTTCAAGCCTAAAATGAAAGAGTTTGAATTAAAAGAGAATGCACAGTATTCAATCAGCTAACCGGTTCTTTTAATTAAAGAAGAAAAACCTTTAAATCTTTATTATGCTACATGCTAAGATTTAAAGGTTTTTTTATTTTAAAACATAAATCAGAATTTAGACTTACAATTTGTTATATATTTTTAAATCTACCTACATTATTGTTACACATACAATAGAATAAACTATATATCTCTAACTTTAAAACACTTAAATAATAACAGATTAACAATTTAACACAATAAAAACCAATACAATAACAATTTAACTTCAAAATAATTAAAAACTCAATAAAAAGATATTTTTTTTGCTTAAATAATTTTACTTATAATTTTTTTAATATAAATTTAACATTCACAAAATCTTATACAATGAAGAAAATTGAAGCTATCATTAGAAAGTCAAAATTCGACGAAGTAAAAAAGTCGCTTCATGAAATTGAAGTAACCTTTTTTAGCTATTGGGACGTCACCGGTGTAGGTAACGAAAAACAGGGGCACGTCTACAGAGGAATCACTTACAGTACTACAGACATTCAGCGTAGATACCTGTCTATTGTAGTATCTGATGAGTATGTTGAGAAAACGGTTGAAGCTATTTTAAAATCGGCTTACACCGGTAACATTGGAGATGGTAAAGTATTTGTATCTCCGGTAGATAATGCATATAGAATTAGAACACGTGAAAAGGATGAAATATCCTTACAGTAACAACACACTCTAACAACTAATTAATTACAAAAACACAAAACTATGGAAGTACAACAAGATGCTTTAGCTAAAGCTCTCGAACCGATTAATGGAGATTTTGATTCTTTATGGATTACCCTTGCAGCTGTTTTAGTATTCTTTATGCAAGCAGGATTTACACTTGTAGAGGTTGGTTTTACCAGAAGTAAGAACTCCGGAAACATTATAATGAAGAACGTTATGGATCTATGTGTAGGTTCTATTATGTTCTGGGCAGTAGGATATGCTTTTATGTATGGAGATACTCCTATATTAGGAGGTTTTTTTAGAAGCAGCTCAGCCGATCAAGGTTATTTCTTATTTAGTGCCGATGATTATTGGAACTTATTTTTCCAAACTGTATTCTGTGCAACAGCAGCTACTATTGTATCTGGTGCCGTTGCAGGACGTACAAAATTCTCAACATATTTAATTCTTTCAGCTGTTTTAACCACTTTTATCTACCCATTCTCTGGTAGCTGGTATTGGCCATTTGATGATGATGCATGGTTAAATGTTGCAGGATTTATTGACTTTGCAGGATCATCTGTAGTACATGCTGTAGGGGGTGGTGCTGCTTTGGTAGCTGCTATTATGGTTGGCCCTCGTATTGGTAAATACGTAGATGGTAAAGCACAAGTAATACCAGGACACAATATGACTTACGGAGCCCTTGGGGTGTTTATTCTTTGGTTAGGGTGGTTTGGTTTTAATGGTGGTTCTCAATTAGCTTGGGGTGGTGATGATTCCGTTTCTGCTGCCAAGGTTATTATAAACACAAACCTTGCTGCTGCCATTGGCGCAGTTGTTGCATTATTCTTCACCTGGATACGCTATGGTAAAGCAGATATTTCTATGACACTTAACGGTGCTTTAGCCGGTTTAGTAGGTATTACAGCAGGTTGTGGTGCTGTTGACCCAATAGGAGCATTAGCCATTGGATTTATTTGTGGTATAGCAGTAGTTATATCTATTGAACTTATTGATAAAGTTTTCAAAATTGATGACCCAGTTGGTGCTATTTCTGTGCACGGAACTTGTGGTTTCTTAGGTACAGTACTAGTAGGTTTATTTGCTACTGACGGTGGTTTATTCTACGGTGGTGGCGCTAAACAACTTTGGGTTCAAACATATGGATCTTTAGCTTACATTGCGTGGGCTGCAGGTACAACATTTATATTACTATTAATATTAAAGTATACTATAGGTCTAAGAGTCACTGAACAAGAAGAGGTAGAAGGACTAGATTTCCACGAGCACGGAACTGTTTGTTATCCTGAACATATAACAAAAGAAGACTAAATAAGGTTCATTTCTTCATACTATTAAGACATAAAAAAACGGAGTGTTTGGCGGAACACTCCGTCGTAACTAAATCGTTCTTCAATAGTTAAGATTAAGAATTACATTACAGGAAGTTAAAACTCTAACATAATCTAATAACTCAAAACAATGAAAAAGATTAACGTTGCAAATATCGTAAAAAAATCTATTTTTTTAGCATTAGCTTTAGCATCAGCAAATATTTTTGCACAGGATGCAGATAGTTTAAAGACGAAAAAGTTATCGATCAGCGGATCGGTAGATGCATATTATCGAGCTAATATTACGGCTCCGAACAATGAAATGATGGTTGCTCCAGGAAGTTCATTTGCAAACTTACCAGGATTTGCACTTGGTATGGCAAATTTAGTAGCAAGCTATGATGGTGAAAAAACCGGTTTTGTAGCCGACCTTGTATTTGGTCCAAGAGGTACAGATGCCGTATTTGCTTCTCCTATGTACTCTAATACTGGAGACATCATCAACCAATTATACATGTATTGGAATTTAAGTGAGTCTGTTACTTTAACCTTTGGTAATTTCAATACATTTTTAGGATATGAAGTTATCTCTCCGGTAGCTAATTTTAACTACAGTACTTCGTATATGTTCTCATACGGACCATTTTCTCATACAGGTGTAAAAGCAGATTTTGCTTTATCTGATGATTTTTCATTAATGTTAGGTGTATTAAACAGTACCGATTTAACTGAATTTAACCCTGACGGAAAATATACACTTGGAGCTCAGTTAGGCTATAAAGGTCAGTTCTTAAACTTTATTTATGGAACTCAAACAGGATTATATGAGCCTACAATGCAAATTGACTATACTGGTGGATTTGATGTATCTGATACATTTTTCTTAGGTATTAATGCTACGTATAACGATACTGATGGCGTAGGTTTCTATGGTGCTGCCTTGTACCCTCAATACACATTATCTGACTCTTTTGCTTTAGGGCTTAGAGGTGAGTATTTTGCAGAAAATGGAGATTTTGGTGCTATTGGTACAGGAGTTGAAGATTCTAGTGTTATGGCTGTAACATTAACTGGTAGCTACACTGTAGAAGATTTAATTATTAAGCCTGAGGTACGTTTAGATAGTACTTCTGAGGAGGCATTTATTGATAATGATTTAATGCCATCTAAAAGTTTAGCGTCTTTCCTTATCGCCTTTGTATATTCTTTCTAAGCAAAATATGTATTTTGTTTAGAAAAACTCCCGGTATTACCGGGAGTTATTTTATTAATGAAATTTTTTCACCCCGGCTTCTATAAGCACAGTTAAACGATTTTCATCGGGTACAATAGGACAAGAATATCGCTTGTTATATGAACAATAAGGATTATACGCCTTATTAAAGTCAATAATCATTGTAGTAGCATCTGGGATATTTGAATCTATATATCTTCCACCACCATACGTTTCAGAACCATTGGTTTCATCTAGAAAAGGAATAAATAAATAATTTACATATTCTTCTTTTAATTTCAACTCCTGACTTTGGTACACATTCAATTGGTACTCTTTTCCCTTTAAGGTAAAGTAGGCAATTCCGTATCTTTTATACTCAGGAGCTCTATCTGTTGTAGTTTTCATTCTAAATGAAGGTTCAAATGGTGTTTCCTCAAATCTTGCCGTTACTCTATATACTGTATCAATAGGATAAAAAGACAATCCTTTAAAGTTTTTACGATCTGCCTGGGTTAACGGAGAAGTTTTAGCATTTTTATACTCTTTATTTAACTCTGCCTGAAATGCCTTAATTTCAGTTATTGGATCAACAGAATCTGATATTTTATAATTAATAGCCTCTTCTTTAGCTATATAGCGTTTATCATCTTTACACGATGTTAAAAAAAGAGTTGTTACAAAAATAACAGCAACCAATTTAAATGTTAATTTCATATTTTTTAATTTTTATATACAACCAAAAACTTTTTTATCTACTTTTGTCACAAAGGAATAAAAAACCATGTTAAATATTACTATACATACCGTAAAATGTTCATATCAAATGATATGGAGGCATCGGGACGTGCTGTAATTTTAACTTATAAAATAACAATCAATCAGAAATCCCGATATGTAATGTATCGGGATTTTTTTTATATATAAACCAATGAAAAAAATTACTTTAAACTATCTAAATTCATTTAAAGGGCTCTCTAAAGAGGTTTGGTGGCTTGCTTTAATAACACTTATTAACAGAGCAGGGACTATGGTGATTCCTTTTCTATCAATCTACCTTGGAGATTATCTTAAATTTTCAAAAGAACAAATAGGAACTGTCATGATTTGTTTTGGTTTTGGGTCTGTAGCAGGTTCATGGATTGGGGGGAAATTAACTGATAAAATTGGTTATTATAAAGTTATGGTTGGTAGCTTGGTTGCTACTGGTTTTTTCTTTTGGGGACTTCAATTCCTAAATAGCTTTTACTCTTTCTCTCTTGGAATTTTTTTAGTAATGATGGTTGCAGATACATTTAGACCCGCTGTTTTTACCGCTTTAAATGTTTATAGTAAAGAGGAAAACAAAACCAGGTCGCTAACCTTAATACGTTTAGCTATTAACCTTGGCTTCTCAGCCGGTCCTGCTGTTGGTGGTTTCATAATTGTAACCGCAGGATTCTCGGGACTATTCTGGGTAGATGCTATTACATGTATCATTGCAGGGCTACTGTTATTAAAAGTATTACACCCTAAAAAGGCAAAAGAAATAGACACTCATAAAACTGAAAATCCATCATCGGTGTTTAGCGATTTTCCATACTTAGTATTTTTCTTAAGCATGGTACTATTCAGTTTCATTTTTGTACAATTAATGTCAACTATGCCTTCTTTTTATAAAGAGTACCATCATTTATCGGAGGACACTATTGGTATTATTTTAGGAGTTAACGGTTTGCTTATTTTTATTTTTGAAATGCCTCTTGTAAAATATATTGAAAAGAGAAACATCAAAAACATAGATAGTACTATTATTGGAGCCATTTTAACCACATTAAGTTTTATAGCTATACTATTTTCGTCCTATAGATTTGAATCTATATTTACAGGGATGTTATTCTTAACTTTTGGAGAGATGATTGCCTTTCCTTTTTCCAATAGATTTGCTATGAAAAGAGCAAAAAGAGGGAATTTTGGAGAATATATGGGATTGTATAGCATTGCCTTTTCCATTGCCCATATAGCAGGCCATAAGTCAGGATTTGAAAGTATCGCTCATTACGGATATGTATTCACATGGAAGCTTATGGCAATAATAGGTGCCTTTACTGTAGTAGTACTTTGGTTATTAAAGATAATATTAAAAAGAGAAAAAAATCAGGAAGCAGTTTAAACTCGCTTCCTGGTATTTCTTTGAATTTCACGATTCTCTACCACATTAGATAATATAATATGGGTACGTGTTTCTCCATATTGTATAACTTTATCTATAAATTCCTCAAGATGGTTTTGATCAAATAATATCACCTCCATAATAATATTCTCCACCCCAGTAATTCGGTAACAGTTAACCACTTCTTTAAATCCTCTTACTATTTCTAAAAAAGGTTTTAACCTACCAGAAAACACCTTTAGAGTTACAATGGCCTTTAATTGATGTCCGGTTGCTCTATGATCTATATTGGCTGCATATCCCTTTATCACCCCTAGATCTTCCATCTTTTTAATCCGTTCAGTTACAGCCGGTGAGCTCAACCCTACCCGTCTTCCAATCTCTGCATTGGTTAATCTTGCATTTTGCTGTAATAACAGTAAAATAGACCAGTTTATCTCATCTTTTATCATGAAGGTATTTTTTCATTAAAACCTAAACTATTAAAGCAAATTTAAAAAAATGCTTTAAAATCTAAAGCAAAGATACTCATTATCTTATTAAATTTGTTAAAACAATTGCTCTAAACTATGTCCATTCATTCATCACGAAACAATTCTTACAACAACCGGCTAACACATTTAGAGGTTTACAAAAAAGCTATTGAGTTATTTAAGACTAGCAGATTACTAGCCACTTATATAACTGACAATAAAGACATTGGTTCTATGAATACCTCTAAACAAAAATCTGATAGGTACTCGTTGCAATTAGTAATGGATAGCATGAGTTTGGTTCCGGATATTGCAGAGGTACATACTACGTTTGATGTAAGCATGAAGAGATATAAAATCAGACGAATGAAAAAAACGTTAACAAGATTACACAAGTACTGTGATTATATAGAAAAGCGCTATGAGCACGCTAAAGATTATATTCACTTGCTACGACAAGAAATTATAGCTTATAGAAAAGCACATACAAGCTGGGAAAATAATCTCTTTAAGAATTCTTAATTAACAAGGTTAAAAAACACCTACTACACCAATGGTACCATAACCAGCTTTAAAATGCCAAGAAACTAGTTTCTTTTTACCTGGTACATTATACTTTTCTTCTGCGAATAAGAATTTATCTACTGCATCTACCGTAACAATACTTAATACAATTCCTGTAGTTACATCTGTTGCCCAATGAGCTCCATCCCACAATCTTGATAACGGTGCAATTAACCCTACACTATAAATACCACTTTTAACCCAAATATTATCAAACTGTTTAGCTAGTGAATGTGCTATTGTAAATGTTAAAATAGAATGTCCTGAAGGAAAAGAATGAAATCCTGCTGCTTTACTAAAAGGATCAAAGGCATGCTTACCTAGCCCTTCCTTTGGTCTTGCACGTCCAACAATTGTTTTAGAAAATGTTTGCAATAACCCGGCGGCAGACCCTGCAGTTATCATTAAAACACCTGTTCTTCTAATTTTTTGATTGTTTGTAAACAAGCCTGTAAGGTAAAAGCTTCCCATAGCTATGTAAGCATTTTGCGGACTACCAGAATACCATCCTATTTGCTTTAACATATGTGGAGCATGTTCATCTTGTTCACTGAAAAAAGTATTTAAATTGGTATCTAATGAATATAAAATAACCTCACTACCTATAAAAGCTCCCGCCGTTAAAAAGTCTTTTTCTTTCCAATGAAATGGTCTAGAATATGCATATTTAATACCCTGATACGCTGTTAAACCATCATAGGTAAAACGCTGCCATAAGCTTTGTTTTTCAGGGTTTTGCTCAGGTACTAATAAGCTATCAATCTGTGAATAAGAATGTACGTATACAAATAATAAAAATAGGGGGATGTATTTTAGCATTTTCAAAAAACTAGTATTTATGAAGTCACAAAAATAAAAAAATAAACTCAGCTAAGGTTTTCTATATTTTTTTAAGTTACTTTAAAAATTAAAACTCATAATTTATGAACTTATTTATGGTTCTTCTGGGTTGCACACCTGAAGGGAGATATACAGAACAACATGATATTTTTTTCGGAATTGCCGAAGAGCTCAAAGACTTGATAGACGACTTTAATGAATTTTGGCCAGAAGCTAAAGGTAAACTACATATTGATGTCTGGCGTAAAGTTGAATATGTAGATGGCTATAAAGTAAGTATACAGCCCAAAACTGGGGGAACAAAAGAAAAACAACTCTTCTTTTTAAATCTTGGAGGCTATAAACCTGGAGATTTTGAAGAATACCATTACAAAACACTTTGCTTGGGCACTACGCAAGCAGAAGCTATTAAAAAAGCAAAAAAAACATCCTTTTACAAACATTGTGGTTTTGAAGGAGCAAATTCACATATTGATGACAAATATGGTATTGACGTAGATGATGTATACAACGTAGAAGATATTTTAGCTCCTAAATTCAAAACTCAATTTGAGCTTACTTTTACAGTAGATGAAAATTGTAAAGAAGATAATTTTAACATTGGATACCTAAAATTAAGCACCCTCAAGTAAACTACTTAGGGGCAAACCCAAGGAGCATTTAATCTCAATTATTGAGTAAACTTTAACCTACTTACCTCATTCATCACATCATATGAACTACCGTTTTTTTACTCTTCTATTACTACCCAAGCAGCAGAAGAATGCCACTCTATACTAAAAACAGCTACGCTTAAACTATATAAAGACAAAGATTCTTTCTTTGTCATAAAACATATTAGAAAAATCAAAAAAAACGTGGATACATATCTATCCACGCTTTTGGTATATATCATTTTCTATAAAAGTTTACATATTTCTTCTATACTGCCCTCCTACTTCAAACAATGCGTTGGTTATCTCACCTAAAGAACAATACTTAGCTGCTTCCATTAACTCGTTAAAAATATTTTGATTTTGAATAGCAGCCTCCTGAACTTCCGACAAGCATTTAGCCGCTTGATTATCATACGTTTTATAAAGATTTTCAAGCGTTGCTATTTGATTTAGTTTTTCCTCTTCTGTTGCTCTAATCACCTCTCCCGGGATAGTTGTTGGTGAACCTTTACTACTTAAAAAGGTATTAACTCCTATAATCGGAAATGCCCCTGAATGTTTTAAATGCTCATAATACAACGACTCCTCTTGAATTTTAGAACGTTGATACATAGTTTCCATGGCTCCTAAAACTCCTCCCCTTTCGGTAATTCTATCAAATTCTGTTAACACGGCTTCTTCAACTAAATCGGTAAGCTCTTCAATAATAAAAGAACCTTGTAACGGATTCTCATTCTTAGCCAAACCAAGTTCACGGTTAATAATTAACTGAATAGCCATAGCTCTTCTTACTGATTCTTCTGTAGGAGTAGTGATAGCCTCGTCATACGCATTAGTATGTAATGAATTACAGTTATCATAAATAGCATATAACGCCTGAAGTGTTGTTCTAATATCATTAAAATCGATTTCTTGAGCGTGTAATGACCGCCCTGAAGTTTGTATATGATATTTCAACATTTGCGCACGTGCATTGGCATTGTACTTATATTTCAGTGCTTTTGCCCATAATCTTCTGGCTACTCTTCCAATCACCGCATATTCAGGGTCAATACCATTAGAAAAGAAAAACGACAGGTTAGGTCCAAAGTCGTTAATATCCATTCCTCTACTCAAATAGTATTCTACATACGTAAATCCATTAGCTAAGGTAAATGCTAATTGTGTAATAGGATTAGCACCAGCCTCCGCAATATGGTACCCAGAAATAGAAACCGAATAAAAGTTTCTTACTTTTTCATTAATAAAATACTCCTGAACATCCCCCATTAAACGAAGGGCAAATTCAGTTGAAAATATACACGTATTCTGTGCCTGATCTTCTTTTAATATATCGGCCTGTACAGTTCCTCTAACCTGAGTTAGGGTTTCTATTTTTATTTTGTCATATACTTCTTTAGGTAATACCTGATCTCCTGTTACACCTAATAGCATTAAACCTAATCCGTCATTTCCTTCAGGAAGTGCACCTTTATAAGAAGGTCTTTCTATGCCTTTAGCATCGTAAATCTCTGCTAGCTTTGTTTCTACGGTACCTTCTAATCCGTTTTCTTTAATATACTTCTCGCAATTCTGATCTATTGCCGCATTCATAAAAAAGCCCAACAACATTGGTGCCGGCCCATTAATAGTCATGGATACAGAAGTAGTAGGATTGCTCAAATCAAACCCTGAATACAATTTTTTAGCGTCATCTAAACAACAAATAGATACTCCGGCATTCCCTATCTTTCCATATATATCAGGTCTATGATCAGGATCGTTACCATACAGCGTTACCGAATCAAATGCAGTAGACAATCTTTTTGCAGGCATTCCTAAACTTACATAATGAAATCTTCTGTTCGTTCTTTCAGGACCGCCTTCACCCGCAAACATACGTGTAGGATCTTCACCTTCTCTTTTAAATGGATACAATCCTGAGGTATAAGGAAACTCTCCAGGTACATTTTCCTGCAATACCCATTTTAAAATATCTCCCCAAGCTGCATATTTAGGCAATGCTATCTTTGGTATTTGAGAGTGCGATAACGACTCTGTATGCGTTTTTATTTCAATAGTACGGTTACGCACCTGAAAACTATAAATAGGATTCTTATAAGCATTCACCTTGGTTTTCCAACCTATGATAACCTCCCAGTTATAAGGGTCTAAATTCATTTTTACCTTATTAAACTCGGCTATTAATAAATCTGAAAACTGCTTATTTTCTTCTGTAATATAGGCTTGTAACACTTCTAATTGTAATCCGTGCTCATACAATAACGCCTCTTGCTTTGCACTATCTTCGCAATGAACTACCGTACAGAGCGTTTTAAAAATACCATATAACTTTTGAGCTACTTCACTCTGTGCAACCACCTTATTATCGTACCCACGGTTGTTTTCTGCAATCTCAGATAAATACCTGGTTCTGCTCGAAGGAATTACGAATATCTTCTCACTCATTTCTTTTGAGATTTCAAAAGTAGAGCTTAAGTCTGCACCAGCCTTCTCTACCATAGCCCCCATTAAATCACGATATAATAAGTTTGTTCCAGGATCATTAAACTGCGAAGCAATAGTTCCGTAAACAGGCATCTCATCAACATTTGCATCAAATAACATATGATTTCTTTGGTACTGCTTTTTAACATCTCTTAAAGCATCAAGAGCACCTCTTTTATCAAACTTATTTATTGCTACCAAATCGGCAAAATCCAGCATATCAATTTTCTCCAATTGAGTAGCTGCTCCAAATTCTGGAGTCATTACATATAACGAAACATCTGAATGATCTAAAATTTCGGTATCACTTTGTCCGATACCCGAAGTCTCTAAGATAACCAAATCGTACTGTGCTGCTTTAAGTACCTTTACAGCATCTGCAACATGCTTAGATAATGCTAAATTTGATTGTCTTGTAGCCAATGAACGCATGTAGACTCTGTTGGTATTAATAGCATTCATTCGTATACGGTCTCCAAGTAACGCCCCTCCTGTTTTACGTTTAGAAGGATCTACTGATACAATACCAATTGTTTTCTCAGGAAAATCAATTAAAAACCTACGTACCAACTCATCTACTAATGATGACTTACCTGCACCACCTGTACCCGTAATACCCAACACAGGAGTACCACTGTTTTCAATTAATTTTTCAACTTTAGCAAAAGCGCTCTTTGAATTCTCTGGAAAATTTTCCGCTGCTGATATCAATCTAGCAATAGCGTTTATATCCTTTTTAGCTATTAAATCAGCTTCATTTTTTAAATCAGCTCCTATGGCAAAATCCGATTTCTCTACCAAGTCGTTAATCATTCCTTGCAAACCAAGTTCTCTCCCATCATCCGGAGAGTAGATTCTAGTAATTCCATAAGCTTGTAGTTCGTCTATTTCTTCCGGCAGAATAACTCCACCTCCGCCTCCAAAAACACGTATATGAGATGCTCCTTTTTCTTTTAACAAATCATACATATATTTAAAGTACTCCATGTGACCACCTTGGTAAGATGTCATAGCAATAGCATTGGCATCTTCTTGTATAGCCGTAGTAACAACTTCTTCTACACTCCTATCATGTCCTAAATGTATTACTTCTACTCCGGTAGCCTGAATAATACGCCTCATAATGTTAATAGAGGCATCGTGTCCGTCAAAAAGGGATGCAGCAGTAACAATTCTAATTTTATTTTGGGGTTGGTATATATTTGGTTTTTTCATGTTAACACAACGTTGTTTTTATACGCTTAACAATTTTACAATTTTTACCTTGTAAAATTACGAATTTTTTAAATTAAACATACATGTATGATTTACAAATAGTTAACTTAATGTTAAATTGATTTTTTAATAACTTAAAAAAATGTTAGAAGGTAATATTAGTCACTAAATTTAACTCTCACTTATAAAAACTAACTTTTATCTTTTTACAAAATGAAACAATTTTTAACCTTCACAATCCTGTTATTCACAGGGTTAACAATTTGGGCTCAAGAACTACCCCCTAATGCCGATCCGGGTAAATGCTACATTAAATGTATTACACCTGATGAATTCAAAGAAGTTACCGAAACCGTTGTAATTTCTCCTGAATACAAAAAATTAAAAACCCTTCCTGCTACTTATAAAACGGTTGAAGAAAAGGTACTTGTTAAGGAAGCTTCTAAAAAACTAGTTTATGTTCCTGCGGTTTATGAAACTGTAGAGGTATCTTATACTTCTAAAGAAGAAACTAACAACCTTAAAGTTGTTCCTGCTGAATTTGGTGATGAAGTAAAAACTTTTGAAACGTACCCTAAAATTGGACGTTGGGAGTACAAAGTATTAGAAGATTGCCCATCTGCCAATAAAGAAGATTGTATGGTTGCTTGTTTTGTTGAATATCCTGCCACCAGTGAAGATCTAGCTGTAAAAACACTAAAATTGGATGCATCCACAGAGAAGGTTCCTGTTAGTGGTGCCAACAAAACCTATAAAAAAGAGATGGTTAAGGAAAAGGCTACCATGAAAGAAATTGAAATTCCTGCCGAATACAAAATCATCAAAAAAGAAGTAGTTGACACCCCTGCAAAAGTTATTGAAGAAACAGTTCCTGCTGTTAAAGAAACTATTACCAAAACAGTACTGGTTAAAAAAGGAGGTATGACCGTTTGGGAAGAAGTAGATTGTAAAATTGCTAGTGGAAATAATGTACTACCAATACTTTATAAATATAACAGCGCAAGACTAACTAGTGAGTCTAAGAAAATCATTGATGATAACTTACTAAAATTAATGAAGGAGAAAACAAACTTAAGAGTTGAAATTATGGCTCACACCGACTCTAGAGGTAATGACGACTATAATATGAGTTTATCTCAACAAAGAGCTCAGAGTGTTGTGAACTATCTTGTATCTAAAGGAATTAAGAGAAATAGACTTGAAGCTAAAGGATATGGTGAAACAAGACTAAAAAATAGATGTTCTAATGGGGTTAACTGTACAGAAGCTGAACATCAGGTAAACAGAAGAACCGAATTCAGAATTATCCAATAAGTACTTAGAAAATATTAATGAAATACCATCTAGAGTAGTCTAAACAGGCTACTCTTTTTTTATTCTTATTTTGGTTATTTTCATAACCTTTTGCTGTACTTTAATACCAAAGGTATCCTCCAAATCTTCTCTAAATAAATTATCGTGAAGATAATGTAAGTTCCAATCATAGAGATTCTCATCCTTCCCATTATATACAAATGAAATTCCTTTAACATCAGAAAGTAAATTTGCTAATTCACGAATAGTAAGATTATCCGCTTCTATTCTATCTGTAGTAATAAGAAAATTAGAAGAATTTTCATCACTTCCCTCCGACCAATTTATTTGATCATTCCTCCATAACATATTACTATTTACCACTTTTAGTTCATTTACTTGCTCGCTCTGTGACTCCTTCTCCATTCGTAAATGATATTTGTTCAGTACTTCATTTAATAACTCCTCATTTTTTGAGGTATAATACTGCCTATTTGCTTTAAAGCTCACCTTAAAATCTGTAAAATCAGCAATCATATCTGCCGTAGCTATATTCAATAGCTTTGCCATTAAAACAGAAAGATCTCCTCTGAATTCAATAAATTTTTCATCCTCTTTGTAGAAATCTTCATAATGTGTAGCCTCCCCTGAAACTTTTTCGATTTCATACGTATTAATATCATCCAACTTCACCGTTTCTTGCTTAACCACTTTCATAAAGGAAGAAAGCTTTTTACTCTTATTACCACGGTATTTTTTTAAATATACATTGATTTTTTTGTCCGTTAAATCACCCGGATGCCCCTTCCATATAATATCGCCCTCTGTAGTAAACAGTACTGCATACGGTCTCGAAATTACATTATACCTAGAAAACGTATATGAATCTTGATCAGTTACTACCATTAAATCAATAGGTCTCTTTTTCAAATATTTCTGTACCGCATTTTTCTGTTCATCTGTTATAGAAATCATAAACAATTCGTTTGCATACTGTTTCTGAAGAACCTCCAATTGCTCGGTAGCAGGTATACATGGACCGCACCAAGTTGCCCAAAAATCCAATAAAATCAATTTTTGATTCTTATAATCAATAATCTTATTTGACTCAAGAACATTGGCTACCTTCATAGGTTGCCCAAAGCATAAAACCGGAAATAATAGTAAGACAACAATTTTTCTCATTCAAAAAAATTAAATATCACATTAGAAAAATACAGAAAAAGATAATGCATTACACCTCTACAAATTAAAACTTAACCTAAATAAAACAATCATCTTTATTCATACTTGCTATTAGTTAGCAAACTTCTTTTCACAACTCAAAAATATTACCAAAAAGAACTTTCCACACTAAAGTATTCAAAAATTGTATGCAAAAACCATAAATACGGCTAACTATACACTAATTATCTTACTTTTATTATTATAAACTACAGCATATGCACAAAATATTGATATTAATACATTGCAAAGACACTTCCGGAATTATAGCTACCGTAACCAATTATATATATAACAGCGGGGGAAACATTGTGTATATAGACCAACATGTAGATAGTGAAAATGGTATCTTCTTTATGCGTCTGGAAAGCGTTTTTGATAGTAGCGATTTTAACTACGATCTTTTTAAAACCAATTTTGGAACAGAGATTGGAGATACATACCAAATGAAATGGAAAATGTACACCTCTGATTATACTCCAAAAATGGCGCTATTTGTATCTAAATATGATCACTGTTTATATGATATTCTAAGTCGTTATAATGCCAGAGAATGGAACGTTGAAATTCCACTAATTATAAGCAATCATCCCGATTTGGAACCAGTGGCTCACAACTTTAAAATACCCTATCACCATGTCCCTGTAACCAAAGACACAAAAAAAGAAGCCGAGGCAAAACAAATAGCATTGCTTAAAGAATTTAATATTGACTTTATTGTTTTGGCAAGGTATATGCAAATAGTATCAGAAAAAATAATTACGTTGTACCCTAATAAAATAATTAATATTCACCATTCTTTTTTACCTGCCTTTGTGGGAGCCAAGCCTTATCACTCGGCTTTTAAAAGAGGAGTAAAAATTATTGGAGCCACCAGTCATTATGTAACCGAAGAACTAGATGCAGGCCCTATTATAGAACAAGACGTTACACGCGTAACACATACACACAGTATTAAAGACCTTATAATGAAGGGAAAAGACCTTGAAAAGATAGTCCTTTCAAGAGCTATTAAATTACATATAGAAAGAAAAACCATTGTACATGACAATAAGACAATCATTTTCAGCTAATTAATTTTGTTAAAATTTAATTAATTAAGCTTTTATAAATATGAAAACATACTTATACATTGTTACTTTGCAAATTGAAACCACATAAATATTATAAAATGACCATAAAAAATTTAGTTGTTATTGTATTCCTTACATTGGTTTTTAGCAACACACAGGCACAAATTAATCTTGGAAATGTAATTGACAAAGCCACAGATGCCGTAACCAGTGGAGATATAGACTTAAGCGCCACAGATATTGCTGCAGGTTTAAGAGAAGCGTTAGATAAGGGGATTGATGAACAAGTAGAAAAATTAACAGCAGAAAATGGTTTTTATAAAAATAATTTGGTAAAAATAACGTTACCTAGTGAGCTTTCTAAAGTAGATGCTACCCTAAGAAGATTTGGTATGGGAGATTTAGCAGATAAAGGTATTATTGCTATGAACAGAGCAGCAGAGGATGCGGTAAAAGAAGCTACTCCAATTTTTGTTGATGCTGTAAAGGGTATCACTTTTACCGATGCTAAAAACATACTAATGGGTGAAGATAATGCGGCTACTTCCTATCTTGAAGCAAAAACAACAACTCCATTATATGAAAAATTTTCTCCCGTAGTTAAAGAATCTTTCGATAAAGTAGGAGCTAATGATATTTGGGCTACCATCATTTCTAAGTATAATAGCTTACCACTTACAAAAGATATTAATCCTGACTTAACCGATTATGTAACCCAAAAGGCTCTAAATGGGGTATTTACAATGATTGCTGTAGAAGAAAAAGAAATAAGAACAGACCTTAATTCAAGAACTACAGACTTATTAAAGAAGGTTTTCGGAGCACAAGATTAAAAAAACATTCGTTTAATTTAATGTACTGCTAAACTTAAATTAACCTGTTAAAATATTAATTTTTAGACATTTGCCTCGAATTCCTGTTTAAGGCATATAGTTGGACAAAAATTTTTTGAATTAGCATTACAAAAGACCAATTTACCGATTGGTCTTTTTTATTTTAGATAATCTACCTGAGATTCATAAACACCTTGGTTAACACGTCTTTTACTTTCAACTCGTCGTAAGTAGGTTAAAACTGCCTTATTATAAATATCTTTTTTATCAATATTCACACCATGTCCACTTTTTTCGATAATCTTTAACTTAGCGCTGTCATTCTCTTTTACAAACTTTTTAACAAAAGGCAAAAACATATAATCCTGATTTCCATTTATAAAAAGTACTTCAGACCGCAATCCTACCAAATTAAAAAAATGCATTAATGCAAAGTTCTCTTTTGCCATACGTAACCACAATCTATACATCTCTTTAGAAAAAAGCTCCTTTGTACCCAAAAACAACTCTCTGGTTAGCTTATTACAAGGCATCGGAAAACTAACCGCTACCGAAACTGAATATAAATATTTATGTGGTACAAACCTTCCTAAAAAAAGGAAGGCATACAAAACCATAGAAAACATAAAATTAATGTTTAATATGGCCGATGTCATTACCACACCATTCACCATTTCGGGATATTCTTCTAAAATTTGACGTATGATTAAATTACCCAAAGAAGCTCCAACGAAATGAGAACTCTTTATTTGTTCCTTATCTAAAAGTTCTATAACCTCTTTTGCTATAAATTCTATACTATAAATATGGGAACCGTTTAAATTGAAATCATTTTCAGTATACCCATTAAAATCAAGGATTACTATATTATAGTATTTCTTAAAAAATTCAATCTGATACTTCCAGATACTGGCACTCGCACTCGCACCATGCACCAGTGTTAACCATTGTGAGGTAGAATCATTTTTTAATATGGTATATCCTAACAATTTATTATAAAAATCTATTAAAGATAAAATAATATTTTATACATAAAAAAGTAAAACCTTGAAAATCAAATTTTAAGAATAAAAATAAAAATTGAAAGGATTAGATTTTTACAAATACGCCTGCATTTGTTGCTGTAATTTTAATGCTTCATTTCTCGCTACCTCAGCAAAGTCTTCTTTGTTGGAAGCATAAATAATTCCTCTTGTAGAATTAATTAGTAGACCTACATTTTCAGAGATCCCATTTTTACAAACCTCATCAAGGCTTCCTCCCTGAGCGCCAACCCCCGGAACTAATAAAAAGGCATTCGGAACAATCTTTCTAATTTCTGTAAAGTAAGAAGCCTTTGTGGCTCCTACTACATACATTAACCGATTGCTATTCGCATAGGTCTTAGATACTTCTAGAACTTCTTTATACAATTCTCTACCTTCTAATTGCTTGGTTTGAAAATCGTATGCCCCATTATTAGATGTTAATGCCAATAAGATGGTATGCTTATTTTCAAAGTTTAAAAAAGGTTCAACACTGTCTCTTCCCATATATGGTGCTACGGTCACACTGTCAAAATTTAAATCTTCAAAAAAAGCTTTGGCATACATACTTGCCGTATTTCCTATATCTCCCCTTTTTGCATCGGCAATGGTAAAAACATCAGGATACTTTTCGTTTAAGTATCTAATGGTTTTATCTAGAGCTTTCCAACCTTTAATACCATAGGCCTCATAAAAAGCTATATTGGGTTTATAGGCTACGGTTACATCATGTGTAGCATCTATAATAGCTTTATTAAACTCAAAAATAGGATCTTCTTTTTCTAATAAAAACTTCGGAATCTTATTTAAATCTATATCTAGTCCTACACATAAAAAAGATTGCTTCTTTCTAATTTCAGACGTAAGTTGTGTTGTTGTCATTCCGTTTTAAGTCAATTAAAAAACTTCCGATTCTTTTAATTTTTCTGTATTTGCTACTAACTGTAACTCATCAATTACTTTTTGAAGGTTACCGTTAATAATACCATCCAAATCATATAATGTTAATCCAATTCTATGATCGGTAACACGACCTTGTGGATAGTTATAGGTACGAATTTTAGCAGAACGGTCTCCACTACTTACCTGAGAATTTCTTTTTTGAGCATCTTCTTCCTGCTTTTTAGCAAGCTCCATCTCGTATAATCTAGAACGTAATACCTGAAGTGCTTTATCTTTATTCTTATGCTGTGACTTCTGATCCTGACATTGTGCTACTAATCCCGTAGGTACGTGTGTTAATCGTACAGCAGATTTCGTAGTATTCACAGACTGCCCCCCTGGCCCTGAAGAACAAAATAAATCAATACGTACATCGTTCATGTCAATCTGCACATCAAACTCTTCAGCTTCTGGTAAAACCATTACAGTAGCAGCAGAGGTATGTACTCTACCTTGCGTTTCAGTTTGCGGAACACGTTGCACACGGTGTACACCTGCTTCAAACTTTAAGGTCCCGTAAACATCTTCACCGCTTACTTCAAAAACAATTTCTTTAAACCCGCCTGAGGTACCTTCATTCATATCTACTAAAGAAGTTCTCCATCCTTTACCTTCACAATACTTGGTGTACATTCTATAAAGATCTCCTGCAAAAATACTGGCTTCATCACCTCCTGTACCGGCTCTTATTTCTACCATTACGTTTTTAGCATCTTCCGGATCTTTAGGAATCAACATATATTTTATCTCCTCCTCTAACTGAGGTAAGCGTTCTTTAGCTTCTTCCAATTGCATTTTAGCCATTTCAACCATCTCATCATCACCCCCATCAGCAATAATTTCATTGGCTTCATCTATATTGGATGTTAAGAGAACATACTCTTCTCTTTTCTCTACAAGAGCTTTCAAATCTTTATACTCCTTATTTAACTCCACATAACGTCTTTGGTCTGCAATTACATCCGGTTGGATAATAAGATCAGACACCTCATCAAAACGCTGTTTTACATATTGCAATCTTTCTAACATAAGTAAACTCTTGAATTAAGAGTGCAAAATTACAAAAAATTCTAATTAGTAATCAGACGTTATGAAGAACGCTTAAAAAAGATGTTAATTAAACCAACAAATATCATTTGTTAGAAAATTTAATATTTTTTTGAAGTCTAGTAATTGTTAATAAATCACCCCCTTCGTATTTTTGAGATAATCTGGGTGTATTACACGCTATCACTCTATATGTATTGTAACTTATGGCCATAGAACACACAATTAAGACAATAGAAAAAACAAGAAAAGCTATTGCTAGAATAGATGAAATTATTCATTTATGCCTTGAAGAAGAAGAAAAATATAGACCACAACTACAAACACTAAACGAAGAATATAAGCATAGTGCAAAAAATCTTATTCACTATTTGGTTTTCAGACGCTATCATTCAGGCGAATTACAATCTTTTGTTTTTAAAAATGGATTTAGCGGATTAAAAAATGCAGAAGGGAATGTAATGTTTAGTCTTATTGCTACTAAAAAGTTATTAGCCTTAAGTATTGGCGATGCACCTTGCAACGATGAAGAACCGGAACTCACCTTTAAAATGGCTCAGAAAACATTGCAGAAAAGAGTAAAGGCATTGCTTGGTGACAAAAAGAAAAAACGTCATGTACGTATTATGGTTACACAACCCAACACCTCTGCTAAAGACCCTAATATTGTTTACGGCATGATGGAAAACGGTATGAACACCGTTCGTATTAACTGCGCGCATGACGATGAAGAAACCTGGCTACAAATTATAGAAAATACTAAAACAGCCATGGAAAAACTTGATAAAAAAGTCACGATTTCTATGGATTTAGGCGGACCAAAAATACGCACAGGTGCTATTAAGTCAGGTCCCAAAGTAGTGCACCTTACCCCAGATAGAGATGCTTTAGGACATGTTGTAAATCCCGCCGTGGCAATTTTAATCAAAGAGGGTGAATTGTTTCCTGATGAAGAAAACAATTACATACCGGTTCCGGAAAGTATGATAAATGCTCTTGAAGAAGGTGACGTCATACGCTTTTATGATACCCGAGATAAAGTACGTGAATTAAAAGTTATTGTGAAAGAACGTAAATTGGTATGGGTACACAGTAATGTTTCTGCTTACCTACAAACAGATAATGAATTGTTTATTTTCAAGAAAAATATTTCTTTTAAAATTGGCGAAATCCCTCCATTAGAGCAATACCTGATATTAAAAAAAGGAGATTACATTACCATCCATAAAAACCAAATAGACGGAATGCCGGCACAATTGGACAAAGAAGGAAACATTGTGAAACCTGCTTGTATTTCATGTACCTCTCAAAAGGTTTTTAATCTTGTAAAAAAAGGTGAAGCTATTCTTTTTGACGACGGTAAAATTTCTGGGGTTGTTGAAGAAAATACGGGAGATGTTTTAAAAGCACGTATTACCTATGCTAAAGAATCGGGTGCTAAATTAAGAGCTGATAAAGGAATTAACTTTCCGGAAAGTAATCTGAAATTAGCCGGATTAACCGCTAAAGACAAACAAGATCTTAAGTTTGTTGCCACTCATGCCGATGTAGTGAACATGTCCTTTGTAAACAGTGTATCGGATGTAGATGATTTATTGGAAGCATTGAATGAGATTGAATCTGAAACCAAAGTGGGTATCATTCTAAAAATTGAAACCATGACCGCCTTTAAGAATATTGTAAAAATTATCATCACCGCCATGAAACATAAATTGGTTGGAGTAATGATTGCCAGAGGAGATTTAGCAGTAGAATGTGGTTGGGAAAATATCGGTTTAGTTCAAAAAGAATTACTGCGCATTTGCCACTCTGCACACATACCGGTAGTTTGGGCTACTCAAGTAATGGAAACTTTGGCTAAAAAGGGAATTCCTTCAAGAGCGGAAATAACCGATGCAGTAATGGCACAACATGCCGACTGTGTGATGCTGAATAAAGGCATGTACATTAACGAAGCCATAGAGTTATTAGACACCATACTTATCAACGTAGAAAAAACCAGATCTGACAAAAGAGCTTTCTTTAAACAGATTGAAGGTATAGATTAAATTAATCAATACAATACGTAAACTACCTCGAGGTAAGCCCACGAAGCATTTAATCTCAATTATTGAGTAACATCTTCCTTTTCATCTAGGAGCAACGTTCCCTATACAATTTCTAATAGTACTTTTAAGTATATAGAACCAAACAAGTAAACTTCTATTAACCCGTTGTGCATTTATAAAAAGTTGTGCAAACTGCTAAAATGCAGTAAATTGTAGTAACCACACTATAATTTATATGCACAACTTTCAAGCAAATTACGACAAAATACTCAA
>NZ_BRVP01000027.1 GCF_027924145.1 Neptunitalea chrysea
TATGTTAATTGTTTGGTAATATCGTATTGAGCGTGTAAAGTATACCTATTATGGTATCGTTTTGTTATTACTTTAAAGTAATAATGTATACTGTAATTTTGATGTATTAAACAATTTAGGATAAAACCGGTATTAAAACATTTAATGATTTTAATACCGGCTTTTGTTAATCTACAAACTATGTATGTTTAAAGTATTATTTTTTGAGACTGCGTATAAATAAACTCACTTGATGAAGAAGACTTAGCGCCTACTCGTATATACAAGTATTCATTGTCTAATAAATCATCAGGGATGGTTACTTCTACATCTTTTAAATCTCCAAGCGTAATATCTGAAACATCTACAGATATCTTATAATCATAATAATTGTCATCTAATAATATTTTACTTCTCAAATAGATATTTACTTCACTCAGGCTTGATGTAGAAACCACTTGCTTAATTTTAAAGCTTGTATTAACAGTACCAGACTGCACATTAAAGCTTTCATCACTTATAGTAAAATATGGTGTAACCGCTACATCATACTCAGTTGATCCGTTTACATTAATAACAAGCGTATCTGATGACTGAGACACCCATGGTGCTCCATCTATTCGTACCAATTTATATTCTCCTTTGAACAAATTAGCTGAATATGTACCATCTTGGGCAATATATACAGGAATACTTGTATGTAATTCATAACCGTCTTGATACAATGCAAATGTAGCTCCTTGTCCTCTAATACCAAGTGTTTCACCTTCATATACAACACTACCTGAAAGCATTGCATCTGGCTCATCATAATTATCCAATTCGCAGCCTACAAACACTTGTGTAAGCATCATTAAAGCCATTATATATACATATTTTATTTTCATAATCTTCTGTTCTAATTTTAATTAATGGAATGGATTCTTAACTAATAATGGATTATTACTTATATACGATTCGTATATCAAAGAATAATAGTTAGCCATCCGGAAATATCTAGGACTTAAGAAACGAGCAGGTACTACTTTTTTAAAGATATACTTATTGTTATTTTCATGCCCCGGACGAATTACGCGATAAGGGAATAAACCATGAACCACAGCGTCTTCATTATTCCAGTCATTATCCCATAACTGATCTGCAATTCTCCATCTTTTTACATCAAAGTAACGGTGGTTTTCAAATGCCAACTCTACTCTACGCTCATGTTGAATTGTTTCTATAGATAAACTGGTTAAACTATTTGCGGGGAAACCAGCTCTTTCACGTATAGCATTAATATAAGGCAAGGCTACACTTTCTTGTCCTAGCTCATAAGCTGCTTCTGTTGCGTTTAAATAAATTTCTCCTAATCTATAATAAGGCCACCAGTTATCTGCTGAAGTTACTCTAGTACTCGCACCAGATTCTTCACTTACAAATTTTCTAATATAAAAACCTGTATTACTTACATCTGGTTCATTATCCTTTGGTCCGTCAAAACCTGTCAAAATATCCCCATCCGTATAATAATCACCTAAATTGGAGCCATTTGTAAAGTCGTAACCACTTCCATTCCAAATAGCAACACCTGCTTGTATACTTACAGGCGTACTTTTAAAACTCGATCCTGGGTAAATAATGGTACCATATAAACGAGCATCTTTATTTGCAAAAATGTCATCGATATTCGTGTAGGTTATATAATCTCCGTTGGCATCTAAATTTTCTAAAGTTCCTTCTGAACCATCTAAATATTCAAAACTTTCGACCAAATTTAACGATGGCGAAATAGTAGAAGAAGACTCGTTGTCTTCAGTTAAACTCTTAGGAATATTGTCATATGCAAATCGGTGTACTTTTAAAGACAGTTCATAATCTTTAGCAAAAATGATTTCCTGGCTACTTTTAGACATTAACATCTCGTAGAAGTTAATTCCTTTATCAGGGTTTTCATTGTATAAAGCATACCCTCCATTATTAATTAATTCTTGCGATGCCTGTAACGACTTTGTATAATATCCATTTGCCATAGAAGCAGGAATACCTACTTCTTCTCCTGGTAACGTTATAGGAGATGACATTAAATTATTATATTTAGCCAAAGACCCTGCATATAGCATAGATCTACTTTCTAATGCTAATGCAGTATAGTAGTTTGCCCTTGTAGTACTTCCGTTATTCCCTTCTAAAACCGATTTAATATCTTCCATCTCACTATAGATGAAATCATATATCTCATACTCCTTAGATCTGGCTATTTGTAAATTAGAAACATCTCCATCATAATTATAAACAAGCTGTTCTGTTACCAATGGAACTCCTCCCATTCTTTTCACCATTTCAAAATATACAAAGGCTCTTATAAAACGAATCTCAGCATTATATAAGTTTTTTTCATCGTCTCCAAGCTCTGTACTGTATTGCTCTATATTATCTAAAGCAAGGTTTAAATCACGAACAAAATCATAATCCCAGTACGTACCGTAATTATTACTATAATCAAAATTATTTCTCCAGTTGGCATCCCAAGTACCAGACCACATAGCTTCATCTGTTTCACACATACCTCCTGTGTTAAATACTCCGTGCAACGAAGGTAACCTGTTGTAATAATTTGCAAGCAAGGATTTGATAAGTTGTGAATCGTTCCACAACTGATCATCGGTAATTATTGTTTCAGGATTTCTCTCTAACCAATCTTCATCATTACATGAAATTGTAAAAACAGATAAAACAATTGCTATATATATACTTATTTTTTTCATTGCTTATGAGTTTAAAAAGTTAAATTAAAACCAGTTAGTATGGTTCTTTGCTGCGGATAAACTACCGCTGCATTCGCTTCAATTTCAGGGTCAATCTCAAATTGTTTTACATTATCAAAAGATATTAGGTTAGACCCACTTACGTAAAGACGTATCTTTTGAATTTTAAGTTTTTTAGTAAATGAACTTGGTAATGTATAACCGAATTCAAGATTACGTACTCTTAAGTAGCGTACATTGTGTAACCAGAAATCACTATTTCGATCGTTTGGTCCAACGTTTCCTTTTCTAAGTGCAGGATAATATCCAGCCACCCACTCACTATTCGGATCATAAGGATCTTTTCTATGCCAACGGTCGGTTAACAGATATGCAGGTGAATTACCTCCTCCGTGGAATGGATTACGTAACTCATAATTTTGGAACCATGACTGCATTGCCCCTCCTGTAAAGTCTATATTTAAATCGAACCCTTTATAGTCAAGTCCAATGTTACCACCAAACGACATCATTGGAGACCATCCTGTTGGATATCCAATAGGTCTAACATCCATATTGTTAATAACACCATCACCATTTACATCTTTGTAAATAAAATCACCCGGTAATTGAGTGGTATTATTATGCCCATCATTATTAACAGCATGATTATTAATATCTTCCTGACTTTGGAAACGACCAACAACCTGATAACCCCACCAGATACCGCCCCAACGGTCTTCAGAAGAATTTGTATACTCATTATAAGAGTTCCCAAAACGTGGTTTATAAGAAGATATATTTCTATATCTTGAATAAGTAAAATTACCACTAATGGTATAGTTTAACTCTCCTATATTATTTTTATAAGTTAAAATAGCTTCTGCTCCGTTATAACCATTTTCTCCTAAATTTTCATTTGGCAAACTATAACCAACCTCATTTGGTAATAATACATCGTATCTAGATGCAGGTACACCAGTTCTTCTAACCCAGAAAACATCCCCTGTAAATGATAATTTATTATCAAATAAGCTTACATCTATACCAATGTTTGAATTGGTATTTTTAACCCATGTTAAATTATCAACGGGTAAATTTCTTGGTATAACCCCTGTATAGTATGTATCATCTAAAACGGCGCTACCACTACCCCAAGTATAACCACCTAAATAGTCCCATAAACCAATTCCTTGCTCAATACCTGTTTGCCCCATGGAGGCTCTTAATTTCAACTCGTTAACTACACCACTAAATTTTTCAAAAAATGGTTCTTCAGATATTCTCCATCCAGCAGAAGCTCCTGGGAAAAATCCCCAACGGTGTCCTGGTGGATATAAATAAGATCCGTCATAACGTCCTAATAATTCTAAGAAATACTTTTTCTTATAGTTATAATTTATTTTACCAATGTAACCAGCTCTTGCTTCATATTCCCAATAATCATAAAATGAGTTCATCTTATCAAACTCTAATAGCGAACTATAGTTATTTGAAGGATTAGTTCCCATTTGAAGATAGTTCTTATCATAGTCAGAACGTTCATAAGCCCCCATAACAGAGAATGAATGGTCTCCTATTTCTTTAGCATAATCAACTTGTAATTGATAAAACTTAGCTACTACTTCTCTTTCTGTTTGATAACGCCAACCAGAATCAGATCCTCCTGTACGATTATAAGAGTCACTAGCTTCGTTATATGAATACACATCGTACGTGTACTGGAATCCATCAAACTTGTTATTGGTATAATTATATGAAGCTGTTCCTTTAACATTTAAACCAAAATCAAAGCTATATTTGGCATACATGTTAATATTTATATTTCTATTGAGATTATCCTTATACCCTGCAATATCTCTATGGAATAAAGCCGGATTATAACCATAGTCACCTGTATTATTTATGTAATCTGTATTATCATTTGCATAAGGCCCAACCGTAGGTATATTTTTAAACATAGCCAAAATAGCACTAAAATAACCATCTCCTCCAGGAAGACCTACGTCCTCTGTTTTCTCTTGCCTAGCACTTATTTGGGTTCCTAGACTAAGCCTCTCAAGAATTTTCGCCTCTAAATTTACCTGAATGTTGGTACGATCATAACTAAAGTCTTCCATCATAGCGTCTTGTTTGGTATTAGCCAAAGACATATAATAGTTTACTATTTCTGAACCTCCTGTAACACTGGCATTAATATGTGATTGAGGAATATTTTTTCGTATGATCATATCATAGTAATCATATCCTTGATACCCAGGTTCTGTTCCTGCTTGCCATTTTGCTAACTCTTCTGGAGTGTAAACAGACGTAGGATCTTGTCCGCTATTCTGAGCAGCCTCTACAAGTCCACGAGTATATTGCGCCGCATTAGCTAACTTTGGAAAGCGTGTAAAATTTTGCCAGCCATAGTATCCGTTTACATTAATTCTTGCTTTTTTAGTTCCACTTCCTTTTTTTGTGGTTACTAATACAACACCGTTAGAAGCTCTAATACCGTAAACGGCTGCAGAAGCATCTTTTAATATCGTAATACTTTCAATATCTTCAATATTTAGCGAATTAAAGATATCGTTACCAGAAACATTTTGAGATTGTACCCAGTCTGTTCCGGTGGCACCACCATAAGGTATACCATCAATTACATATAAAGGGTTTCCTAAATTTCTAATTTCTACCGAAGCACCTCTACCGGGTCTAGCATCCTTAGCACGCACTGACACCCCTTGCATTTTTCCTGCTAAAGCACCAGCGGTTGTAGTAGATGCAGTTCTTACCAATGCTTCTGACTTCACTTCACTTACCGCACCAGTTACTTCTACTTTTTTCTGAGTACCATAACCAACAACAACCACCTCATCTAACTGAGAAAAATCTTCTTTAAGGGCTACATTTACTTCTACTCTACCTTCTAACGGTATTTCCTGTGTAATAAAACCTAAATAAATTATTTCTAAAGTTGCGTCTGCACTGCTAACTGTAATCGAAAAGTTACCGTCAAAATCTGTTACGGTTCCATTATCTGTTCCTTTTTCAACTATACTAGCCCCCATTAAAGGCATTTGGTCGGTAGCAGAAACAACTGTTCCTGTAATCTCCACCTCCTGAGGAGTTTTGATAATACCTGACTGTGAAACACTTACAACGTTTTCGCTTTTCTTAACAACAATTTGTCTGCCTCCTATTTTATAGCTTAATGGCAAATTTTTAAATGCCTCTTCTAAAACTTTATTAATCGTAGCTTCTTCTACTTTTAAAGAAATTTTATAATCATCTTTAACAATGTCATCACTATAAAAGAAAACGTATTCGCTTTTGTTTTGAATTTCCTCAAACAAAACGGTTAATGAAGCTTCTTTAAGGTCTATATTCAGTTTTTGAGAATATGACTCATTTGCAAAAACGGAACCGAGTCCTAATGTTATTAATATAAAAAATACTCTCATAAATATTATGATATATTTTTTGATACTAAGTTTCTCTTCCCATTTAGGGAAACTAATATCTTTTTTATTCATAAATTTGTTAATTGTTAATTAGTATTACTTATCCAATGTAGTATTAATGTATAGCCGAAAGATGCGCCAACATCTTTCGGTTTTTTATTGCTTACAAAGTATGTGTCATAGGCAAAAAAGTTTTTGGTTTAATTTTAAGTTATTCTATAATTATATTGTTTTCTTGTTTTGTATAAGTAAAGGTTGAAGATTCACTTATTATGTTAAGCACTTCTTCTATATTGGTTTTTAAATCTAAGTATCCTGAAAAAGTTTGCTGAAAACGATCCTTATTTCTAACCTCAATAGGCACATTGTAATATCTTGATAATCGTTTTAGTATGTATTCCATATCATCGTTCTTAAATACGATTAAACCTTTTCTCCATAAAAAATAATTGGAAACATTACCTTCTTTAGTACTTACCTGCTTTTCATCTTTGTTATAAGAAGCAATAGTACCCGGTGTTATAGTTACCGACTTTTTAGTATTTAAAATATTACCAGACTCATAATTAATTCTAACACTACCACTTTCTAACGCTGTTGTAACTGCCTTTTCATCTGAATAACAGCTTACATTAAAAACGGTACCCAAAACTTCAATCTCATGATTTTTAGCTTTTACCGTAAACGGATGTTGCTTATCGTGCGCCACATCAAAGGCAGCCTCCCCTTCTAAGTATACTATACGCTTATCTCCGCTAAAAGATGAAGGATACACTAATTTACTACCAGCGTTAAGCCAAATATGGGTTCCGTCGGCTAACTTAAGCTGTGTATGTCTGCCATATGGTACAACAACAGTATTCATCACTATAGCAGAATTCTTAGCCGTCTTTGAATTTCCTATTAAAACCATATTATCTGAATTATTGTAGACTATAATTGAATCTGATTTTGATACGGTAAGCACATCGTCTGATAAAACCAACTGTACTTCTTTAATGGTTCCTACTTTTGTAGTCTCTAACAATTTTACATACGAATCATCAAAACGCTGTGCATTTTTATAGACAGCGCCCGAAACTATAATTAGCACAGCTATAGCAGCTGCCCAATAAAGACGTTTAATTTTTCGTTTTCGCTTATAACGTTCAACAGAAGACATAATTCGCTTTTTGAGAAGCGTTTTATCTTTCTCCTGAAAATTATTAAGCAACTTTTTTTCAATATCTTTCATAATGAAACTATGTATAATCTCTAGGTCTTTTATATACAAAGTCAGCTTACGGAAATGTATAGACAAAAAAATGATGTTTTTTTAAAAAAACATCACATAAAAATAAAACTACATTAACGATAAGGTTTTCGTTTTACCAAATACTTAAAATAAATCCGATAAAAAGCACACAGATTTCTCGTAACGATTTTATACCTCTATATACTATGGTACGGGAAGTTTCTACTTTTATATCCATTATCTCGGCTATTTCTTCATAGGTTTTATTCTGCATAAATTTTAGAGTAATACCTTGTCGTTGCTTTTTAGGAAGTAATAATATTGCTTTAGACAGCTTATTTAAATTTTCATTAAAGACCTCTTGCTCTATAAGTGATTCTTCTGTAGATGTTTCACTTAAAAAATCGGTTTCAAGTTTAAAGGCAGGCGCTACTTGTAACTTTTTATATTCAGGATGTTTTAAGATTTTATTCTTTAAAGATCGTAACAGATAAAATTTAACATTAGAAGTATCACTTAGATTTGAATGATACTTATACAAGTCTAAAAACATATCGTGTATGCTATCTTGTACAATACTAGACTCACCTGTTACCTTACAACCAAATAAAAATAATTCATCAGCATACTTATCATATAGCTGACCTAGCGCAATGGTAGACCCTTTTTTAAGCTCTTGCCAAATAGTAATTTCTGATGTGTTGGTTGATTTCAATCCTGATTTTTTTTTAGCAATTCAACTTTATGTTATTATCATAAAACGTATTGTTAAAAACCAAATTTAATATTTTTTTAAATACAAAAATAGAAATATCATAATTTGATTGTTTTATTTTAATCTGTACCTAACCATATCTTACACCACAAAAAAACAAAGAGTAAAAGTGTACCCTTCATAAACAACTTACTAAATTATTGATTACCAGCATCATGCGTCGTAAGAAAGAGCCATCACAAGTAAACTACTTAGAGGAAAGCCAACGAAGCATTTAATAAGCATGGCATTTTTATTTAGAGACAAGTCTCGGAGCATTTAATCTCAATTATTGAGTAAAACATCAAATTGTTTTTTTTAAAGAGAAATTTTCCGAAGTATTTATACGTTCTACAATAAAGAAGAATATCATCTCTTTACTATTAAATTCTGGGATTCATGACCTGTTGCATACGCAACATAAAGCTTTTATCACCAACAGGTAATTGTTGTAATATTTTGTCATAGCGAATGGTACCCAAATCCCTTCCTTTCTTTATGTCTTTTATTAATAATCATCTAAAGAAAATATAGTAAGGATTGTAAAAATGGCAACACGAAAAGCAGGAATTCGCAAAAGCGTATCTCCTCATGTACTCCAACATAGTTTTGCTACACATTTATTAGAATCGAGAATTGATTTACGCCAAATTCAAGTAAAACAACAGAAATTTATACACATGTAACTACAAATACTTTTAAAAAAATTAAAAATCCGTTAGATTAGCACTATTACTATATATACGTTAGATGTAATTTCAAAAATAAATGAATGTGTATAAATCAATTTCATTACTGGCTTTAACTGTTTTAAGTTCCTGTCAAATAAATGATAATAAAGAAAAAACTGAACCCATAAATAAATACTCAATATTCAATGGGATTTATCAATCGGAAGCTGGAGTGGAATTTTCTGTAAATGCGAAAGATTCAATGTTGATTATAACTACAGACTCTGTGAATTTATATAAGTACTCTGACAATTGGGCTGATGAACGAATTCAAAAATGTAATTTTAAATCTATTGAACTAATCGAAGCAACCATAAATAATGACAGAAAAAAAATTGCACTTCTTTTTGGTGATTCACCTATTGCAATGGACGATTATGTAGAGCAATACTTAAGCATGCACAAAGAAGTTTTACTTACGTCTCCAAAGCCTGTTGAATGGAAAATAGAAAATACATTTTATGTTGATGAAATTTCAAATCACGGTCACGAATCAAATGGTTGGAGATGGACAACATATTGCAGAATCTATTGGGAGGATGGTAGAAATCAAATAGTGAGATATAATTGGCTACCTAAAACATATTTTATTGACGAGTGGGGCTTAGATAAACCTGTACCATTCAAAAGTCAAATGTTATTTAAACCCAGATTTCCTTTTCGTTCAAGAATTAATGTTTATGACCCTAAAACCAATACAACAAAACTATTGAGAAACATTGATAAACTAGATAGAGAAAGTGCCATTCCTGCAAGGTTTGTTTCATATAATACAGAAATAAATCAAACTGTATCTGTTCGATTTAGGGTTTTGGATAATGGTGAACATTATATGGAAATAGGTCCAATAGATGATAACTTATTAGTAAAAGCAAATAAAAAAACTACACCTAACAATTGTAGGTGTTGCACAACTCTTAAATAACCGTAAAAGATTAATGATACAAGTCGCTTTAGAGCGACTTTGTTGTTTTTAACGGTAGTGGATTTTCTAGTTTTGTGGTAGGCTTACAAGCGGTGTACGAACTTTTAGGAAGGCTTTCATGGCAATTGTAAGCAGGCGTGTGTTTCCCTGATTACTATTGGCTTTTTGGGTGGTGTATTTTAGGTATTTTTTGAGGTTGTAAGCCGTAGCACCAAATAACTACATTAAAAATCACTTTTTGTTTAACCCCGTTGAGTCGTCCTATGAGGGCACAATTGCATCTTACACTTTTAACCATAACCATACCGGATATGATCAGTGGATATATATTGAGCTAGTAATTTTGCTAAAAAATCAGAAAGCTCATATATACATACAGGCTTTCCTCAACACAATTAAGCTAACCAAAACTAATTGCTATATCCCGGATTTTGAACTAGGTTGCTATTAGTTTGTAAAATCGCATACGGAATGGGATATAATTCTTTGGTAGTATCTGACGCATCATGAGAAAACCAAGATTTGGAACTAAATACACCAAAACGAATCAAATCCTGTCTTCGGTGGCCTTCCTGACAAAATTCCCATCCCAATTCGTCTAAAAAACGACCATAGGTAATATCTGATCCGCCTTCATGAGTTTCCGCATAAGAATCTCTTCTTCCGTAATCATAGCTACTTCCTAAAGCCAATTCAGCATCTGTTACTTGTGCATACGCTGCATTGTCAAACGCACGCATTCTTACCTGCGTTACCAAATCTCCTGCACCGGGCTGACCGGAACGTAACAAAGCTTCTGCTTTCATCATCAGAATATCGGCATATCTAAATACCGGAAAATCATTACTAAGCCGGTTAGTAGCCCCAATTTTATATTCAAACTTACCCCATCGGTAGCCATCATCTTTATCAGATTCATCTATGGATGGTACGGCATTCGTGTAGTTAATACTCAGCAAATCCCCCGAAGAGCTGTATTGAGCACCATAGATATAATTTAATTCCAAACGATTATCAGAAGGGTCAAAACTATCAATAAACTGTGGAATGGCACATACTCCCCCCCAAGGAGCATTTGTAAAATCATAGGTAAGCTGGCTCTCCTGTGCAAGAGTCTGCATATGAAAATCAAAGGCATTCCAATCTGTTACATATTTTTCATCCATGGGCAGGGCAAAAATAAGTTCTGAAGAGTTTTCATTATCAGTAATAAAAACATTCTTCTGGGATGCCTCTAAAGCATAGTTCCCTGAGGTAATCACCTCATTGCATTGCTCAATACATTGCGCCCACATCGCGCTTCCTTTCCAAACCTCTGCATTTAAATACATCTTAGCCAAAAGTGTATGCCCTACCCATTTATTCATTCGTCCATAATAGGCTCCTGAAGGCTCTTCTGATAATAGACCTATATTGTCTGTTATTTCACTTACAATGAAATCAAAAACAGCTTCCCTTGTGGCCTGTTGCGGCAAACTGGTATCTGCATAATCGGTAACAATGGGTACATTCCCATACAAGTCCACCAAAATATAGTAATAGGAAGCTCTCAGTACTTTTAATTCTGCTACAACAGCATTTTTGATCTCATCTGTGGTAAAGGTAATAAGGTTGGTATCTATCTGATACAAAATTCTATTGACCGTGTTAATACCGTCAAAGGTACGTGCCCAACCCTGATATACCCCGTCATCATTACTGGTCCAAGTATGCTGATGCCATCTTTTATAAATGTATCCATCAATCCATCCAATCCCTATGCGGGCAGGAATCACATCCTGATCGGCTGATAGTTCTTGGGAACGTACCACCCCATTCCACAAAAGCATCGTTTTTCGCCACGGTACATAAGCGGCATTCACCAAGGCACTAATATCGGTTTCGGAGGTAGGCTGAAACTCTTCACTAACTACACTTCCGTAAGCATCGTCATATAAATCGGTGCATGCAGTAATACTTATTAGCACTACCATGCTTATTATCATATAAACTTTCTTTAGTTTCATCTTTACTAAGTATTACAATTAAAAATTAGCTTGAACTCCCAAAGTAAACGTTCTTACCGTAGGAAATTTTTGTCTGTAATCAATTCCTGGTGACAATCCTGAAGTATTCACTTCCGGATCCATTCCTTTATACCCAGTTATAATCAACGCATTATTGACAGATACGTACAGACGTAAGGAAGAAATAACACTGTCTTTTAAATCCTTAAAATTATATCCCAATACAATATTGTTGATTTTCCAGTAGTCTCCATCTTCCACATAGTAACTGTTAAACTCGGCCTGTACCTCAGTACTCAGGGTAGTTTTCCCAAATATCTTATCATTAACTGATATAAGCCTATTGTCCCGGTAACCATTTTGGGTTCCCTCAAAGTTCATACGAGATTCATTGATTACTTGAAAATTAAATGCTCCACGCATATTCACCGTTAAATCAAAGTTCTTGTACGTAAAGGTGTTATTGAATCCTGCAAACCATTTCGGAAGTCCATTTCCTAGGTAATGTCTGTCTTCTGGTGCATGGGTAAAATCATCATAGGCCACGCGGTTGCCCTCTTTATCTAGGTACACCCATTTTCCATCATCATCCACATCCACAACTTTAAATCCGTAGAAATTACCAATAGATTGTCCCACTTGAACACGATGTGAGGTGGTCCATTGGCCTTCATAAGAAACGGCTCCCGTATCAAAATAATCGTACTCGGTCTGAAAAGCACTACCATTCAGACTCTTTAACTTATTCGAATTGGTCGAATAAGTAAGGGTGGTTGTCCAACTAAAATTATCCGTGGTTACGGGCGTAGCATTAATTAAAACTTCCAATCCTTTGTTCACCATGTTTCCTCCATTAGCCATAATGGTTGGATACAAATATGGGGGGGTAGGTACGTTGTAAGAGTACAAGAGCCCCTTTACATCACGGTTATAAAAATCAATAGATCCTGAAACTTTGCCTCCCAGAGTTACAAAATCCAACCCGATATTGGTTTCCCGTTTCTCTTCCCATTTAAGATCCGGATTGGGATTCGAAGCCGGTATGATGGTTCTAATCCACTGTCCGTCCACATATACATAATCTCCATAGGTAAGTAATGCAGTACCTAAAAAGGAAGCCGAAGGTTGTGAACCGGTAACCCCGTAGCCTACTCTCAGTTTTAAATCATCAAAAACATGTTGATGCTCCATAAAGGCTTCATTGGTTATTTTCCAACCCAAGGAAACTGCCGGAAAGGTACCCCAAGCATTATTGGTTCCCCAGAGTTGGCTGGCTCCCTCATGTCGGACACTGGCCATTAGTAAGTATTTATCGGCATAGGCATAATTGACCCGTCCAAAGAAACTGATTAGATTGGTACGTAATTTACCGGACCCCATACCGGCAAATCCTTCCTGCAAAGCACTTCCAACTCCAATGTTGTTCCAAGTACCAAAGTAATCATCCTGAAAACCATAGTTATTCATATTGTACCACTCGCTTTCATTGGCTATATATCCATAACCTCCAAGCACCGTAAAACTGCTTTTATTCAGGGTTCTATCGTAAGTGGCAGTAAGTTCCATCTGTTTGGTGGTATTAAGATATCCTCCTATATACGAATACCCAGAATAGCCATCACGTATATTTGAAATATGATTTAAGGTTTCGGAATAACCACTGTTTCTAGGTTCTCTGGTTAATGAAAAATTCCCGTTTAGTGTCAAATCCTCTATCGGTTTGTAATTAATGGTACTGGTATACCGCATTTCGGTAGTTTTTACATCTCCGTCTGCTTCTTCAAGTAAGGAAAGTGGATTTACATAATCGAGTTTATTTAGGTTTTGGTACCAAGACCCGTCTTCATTACGTACCGGAGCGGTTGGATTGTACCGCAAGGATTGAAAATAGGCAAACTGATTAAAACTACCTCCCGCTTTGGTGGATGTGTAGCTATCATCGCGCCCCATCAATCCGAATTTAAACAACAGTTTGTCGTTAAACATCCGATGATTGATTTCCAATCGTCCTCGAAAGGTTTTATTATCAGATTTTAAAAACACTCCTTCTTGGATATTGTAGTTTAAATTAGCAATGTAATTGGTTTGCGTATTACCCCCCTGAAAACTTAGGTTATGTACATGGGTTATGGGAGTTCTACTTATTTGATCTAACCAATTGGTACTACTACCTTGATCAGCATCCGTATACAAAGCCCGAAACTGATCCGCATTTAAAAAATCAAGTTGACGAGCAATTTCTGAAGTACTGACAAATCCCGAATATTGCACCCGATTGATTTTACTCCCGGTAGCTTTTTTGGTTGTTATCAGAATCACCCCATTGGTTCCCCTTACTCCATAAATCGCAGCAGCCGATCCGTCTTTTAATACATCAATACTTTCAATATCCTGAGGTGCTAACGTATTGAGACTTCCGGGTACCCCATTGATCAACACCAACGGATCCGTATACGCTCCACTTAAGGTATTGTTACCTCTTAATTTAATAGCCGTAGTGGCTGTGGGATCTCCGCTGGAATTGGTCACCATAAGACCTGCTACTTTTCCCTGAATAAGCTGTCCGGCATCGCGTGACTGTCCCTGATTAAAACTTTCCGATTTCACACTCACTACGGCACTAGTTACATCACCGGCTTTTTGTTTTCCATACCCTACTACCACAACATCATCCAGTGTTTGCAGGTCATCTTCAAGCGCAATGGTTAGCGGATCATCACTATTGATGACGATTTCCTGAGTTTTAAACCCCATATAACTGATTACCAATAAGGAACCCTGAGGTACATCCAAAGAAAAATGACCATCCATATCTGTGGTGGTAGCAAGTTGCGTATCTTTTACATAAACGGATACTCCCGGTAATGGTATTCCGTCGGATTTAGCGGTGACGGTACCCGTAATAGTGATCTGTTGAAAATTCCTATTGATACTGGTATCCGCTGCCCATAGTGGCGGAGTCATACAAAATGCAACTCCCAATACAATAGAAACAACACAATGACATAGCTTCTGTTTGATTGTTAGATATTGTTTGTCCATAAAATTACTGTTTGATTAAAATTTAGTAATTACGAAAACGTATTCGTTATTTGGTAAAAAATTTTCTTCCTATGCTATTTCTTTAAGTTCTGCTCCGAAGCCCAATCGGAGCTTTGGGAGGTCTCTTAACAAATGAATTTCTATTCCATTTTAATGGTTACTTTCTTGCCTTTATAAACGATTTCTTTTTCTTTTCCATTGGGTAATCTAATGGAAAATGTTCGCTTGGTCAGCATCCCTTGGTAGTCCCCCTTTCTTTTGGAAATGGTCAGTTTACCATGCACATCATCCCATGAAAACACAATGGTACTAAAGGCCCCTTGTTCATAATTATAGGTATCAAATTCATCTTCATACAGGGTAAATGTCCCATCCATTCCAGGATACACACACAGGGTTAAATGATCCCAGCTTTTTTCAGTGGCATATTGCACATCAGGACCTATAGGTAGAATCGTTCCTGATTTTACATATACAGGAATAATATCCAAAGGTGTTGTTCGTTCAACCGTTTGCCCTCCCTCAAATTTTTCATTGTTCCAGAAATCATACCAATAGGTTCCTTCAGGCAAATAGGTTTTTTGAGATTGCACTTTACTAAAATCAGCTACCGAATTGCTAGCATCATTCGCTTTCACATACATCGAACGGGTTACAGGATGTATCAAAAGTGATTTCCCAAACATATATTCTTCTGTGTTATCCCAAACCTTTGAATCCTCAGGAAAATCCATAAACAGCGCACGCATCATACTCGAATTATATTCGGTAATGGCATAGGCACAACTATAGATATAAGGCAACAAAGCATAACGCAGTTTGATAAATTTTTCCTGCGTATCAAAAATAGGATCTCCTTTTTTGCCGAATTGATAAATCTCACGTGGTGCATCGGTTCCATGCGAGCGCATCATCGGAGAAAACGTCCCAAACTCCAACCAACGTGTATAAAGTTCACGATAATCCGCATTGTGTAGTGCATCTCTGTAATGGTGCAGAAAAAATCCACCAATATCACTATTCCAATACGGTATTCCGCTTAGTGAGAAGTTAAGCCCTGCCGGAATTTGATTTCTCAGGGTTTCCCAAGAAGCCTGTGTGTCTCCGGACCAAGTATTAGCTCCAAAGCGTTGTTGACCGGCAAAAGCAGAACGTGTTAGAATGAACACTCGTTTATCATCCGTGATAGCTCTTTGGTGGGTATATACACCTCCTACGGCCATCAGCGGAAAGGCATTTCTAACTTTGCGAAACGACCCTAAATAGGTTTCATTGGTATAATCTTCCGGCTTAATTTGAAGGTGATCCGGTTCGGTTGAATCCATCCACCAACCATCGATTCCTAAGGAGAATAGTCCTTTATTTAAATACTTCCAATAGATATCCCTAGCTTTGGGATTGTAAACATCATAGACCAAAACCCCGGAAGGATAGTCGGGATTAGGAGGCCATTTTTCAGACCCCGATTCCGGCCAGGTGGTAAAGTTCAATAACATATTTTCAGCCGCCAACTCCTTGTATTGCTTTGTCATCGGACCAAAGGACGACCATACGGATATCATCAGATGGGCATGTAAATCATGTACTTCCTTCACCATTTGATCCGGTGAGGGAAACCCCGGGTTAAGAAACTCCATGGCATTCCATAAATAATTGTTGCCCCAGTACCGCCAATCCTGTATGATTCCATCCAATGGTACTCCCAGTTTTCGATATTGCTTCACCACATCAATCAATTCATACTGACTTTTATAACGTTCTTTACTCTGCCAAAATCCGTAGGTCCACAAAGGAAATAGAGGTGCCTTTCCAGTAAGGGTACGCATTTGGGAAATCACTCCATCGGCATTTCCTCCATACATAACATAGTAATCTATAGCATCTCCTACATCCGATCTAAACGAAGTCTCTGCAGCATTATCCGTAAAATCTGTAGGCGCATAATTATCCCAGAACACCCCATAGCCTTTGAAAGATTGAAAAAACGGTACTACATCATCCAAATTGCTTTGTTCCAATCGGTAGGATTGGTTACGTTGATTGAGATTGCCTCGTTGATGTTGCCCCAATCCGTAAATAGGTTCATCGGCATCCAAATTAAAAGCTTGATAAACAGCATAGGTATCTTTTCCATTATCCTTCACCGGAGTAAACCCTATACCGGTGTTCTTTTCTGATAGTAAAGATGCTCCTGTACTTTTATAAAAACGTACAGTCCCCTCTGTTTTATTCAACTGTACCTTGAGGGTTTTGGAAGCGATTTCAAGAGCATCGGCACCGTCTGTTACCTTTAAGGTCACAGGCTGTGGCTTTAAAATTACCGAAAGGCTTTCCCTTTCGTACTGGTTTCCTTTTGGATACTTGATAATGCGAACAATTTCATTGGAATAAAATTTAATTTCAACGGTATTTTCCGCTAAAGTAGTGGTCAAACCTAAAGCTGTTTTTTGATACTCCTGAGCATATCCTAATAAGCAGATACACACCCCTAGTAACATGGTAATAAATGTACGTTTCATTTATAAATTGGTTATTTATTTAAGATTACTGAAATACTAAAACGTTATCGAGTATTCCTCTTGGTTTTATTTCCGAGTATAAAACTATGAGATATTACATCAAATCATTTGAACAAATGTTGAAAATAACTATAACATATGTTGCATCCAACTAACACATTGATAACAAGACGCTTACAGACACACAGGTAATCCTTTTAATAGTCTATGGTCAGTTAAACTCTCCATTGGAATGTGCTGAATAAAGGATATGTGATCTACAGGTTAGCCTGTAAACCAATTTTTAAGTGCTCAAAATAGCACAAAGTGCCTCCTTCTATCTATGGAATGCTTCCTGAAAATTTTTAAGAGAGTGGTCTTCCTAAGAAACCATTAAAAGTGCGAATGTTAACTAACCCGTTCCGCTCTAAATTGGCTAGGTGTTTTGCTATAGACCTCATGAAAACATTTGGTAAAATAGGATACCGAATTAAATCCGGTCTCTTCAGCAATTGCAGTAATGGAAGTGGAAGTTTGCAAAAGAAGTTCTGCCGCTTTTTTGAGTCGGATGTTTCGAATAAATGCAGTAGGCGACAAACCGGTCAGTGCTATTAACTTTCTATAGAGACCAGTTCGATCCATAAACATATCAGAGCTAAATTTTTCAACCGAATAGTCGGGATTCTTCAAATTATGATACACATGCACCAATGCCCTGTTCAATATACTTTTATCCAATGAATTGGTCGCTACGCGATCTGTTTCTACGATGGTAGCCTCCACAAAGGCTTTTCTTCTGCTACGGGTAAGCTCCAATAGCTTCTCAATTCGCATTCGAAGGACTTGAATATCGAAAGGCTTTACCAAATAGGCGTCTGCTCCGGATTCGTATCCCTCCAATCGGGCCTGATCAGAGGTTCTTCCGGTCAGTAAAATTACCGGAATATGGCTGATACTTACTTCGTTTCTCAAGGATTTACAAAACTCAGCACCAGTAAGTTCGGGCATCATGACATCACTAATGACTAGGTCCGGAGAATGTAGTAGGGTTTGCTCCAAAGCTTCCTGACCATTGCAACAAACAATCACATTGTAATGCATTCCCAATTCTGATTTCAAATAGTCTCGAAATCCGGCATTATCATCAGCAATCAATAGGGTTTCATTAGCTACAGCTTCCTTTTCAGACAGGTAGTGTTTGGGTGCTTCCTGCCCTACAGAAAGAGTTACGGTAAATGTAGTTCCCTTGCCTACGACACTTTTTATGTGAATCGTTCCGTGGTGTAATAAGGCATATTCTTTTACCATAAATAGTCCCAATCCACTTCCCGGTAAACTTCCTTTTTGATTTTTAGCCTGGTAAAAACGATCAAATATTTTCTGTTGTTCATTTGCATCAATTCCAATTCCCGTATCACTCACTTCCATGGTTAGCAACTTCTGACCTTTGTCCACGATTGCCTTTACGGTAATTTGTCCTCCTGAAGAAGTATATTTAAGCGCATTGGATAGTAAGTTTGCCACTATCCTACATACTTTTTGTCTATCTATAAAAATGGCTATTGCTTCTTGTGATACATCAATCTTGAAGCTGATTCCCTTTTGAAGAGCAAAGTCCCTATATTGTTCGGCCAGTTCTTCAATACACAACAAATTTTCATAAAATTGAAGTTGTAGGGTTTCTTTTCCCGAATCCAGCTTTTTGAAGGCTAATAATTGATTGACTACATCCAACAAAAGTTGTGCATTGTTATTAATCTGCAGCAGCTCTTTCTTCAATACCAGATCGTTTATTTTTAGAATTAAGGCTCTTAAGGGCGTAATCACCAAGGTCAAAGGCGTTCTTAATTCATGACTGATATTGGTAATAAACTCTGATTTTGCCACTTCAATGGCATGGTTCTGGGCATGTTGTCTTCTCAGCGCCATCTTTTTGTTAAAGTATACCACTGTTACCATTATCACTAGACCTCCCAGTAATACATACGCAGTATATGCCCAAGGTGTTTTCCAAAAAGGAGGTGCTATATATAGGTGCAAACTATCGGTAGTATCGGACCAGTTCATCCCATCAGCGCTTGCCTGCAGGTGAAAGTTATAATCTCCCGGAGGAATTCCTGTATAATTAGCCTCCCCATTCCCTAACATGGTTTTTTTCTCTCGCCAATCCTCATCAATACCCTCCAATTTAAAGCGGTAATAGGTTTGAAGCGGATTGATATAATTAAGTCCTGAAAAAGAAATGGTAAAGAAATTTTGATTGTAACGCAGTTCCACACTGTTGGTATAGGTAATTCCTAACTCTTGAATTCCAAGATCCTTGGATTTCCCAAAAATCTTTAGACTTAACAGAATCGGATGTAAATTCAACTGGTCATTTTTCTTACTTGTAGGCAGCATATTCATCCCTTCAATACCTCCGGCATACAAAACTCCCGCTGAGGTCAAAAAAACAGCGCGTTCAGCAAACGCATGATCAATAAGTCCGTTATAGGTATTAAAATTCTGAATTTCAAACACATACCCTGAATCCACTGCTTTTTTGTACAGATGGCTAATACCCATGGAAGTAGTCACCCAAAAGGAATGATCCTGATCTTCAATAATGGCTTTGATACTGTTATTAACCAATCCCTGATCTGTATGTATGGTATATAGCTTTTGCTCTTGCGTACTCCACAAGGTCAATCCATCATAGGTTCCCAACCAAAGATCGTTATCAGAATCGTTCAACAAACAGGTATATTTATGATTTACATACTGAAACATGGGAAAACGCTGAACTGCTTTACCCAATGGAAATTCAGGATGGGATGTATCCTTATCCAATAGAAAGGGGCCCGATTGTGACAATCCCATGAATTGTCCGTTATAAGTTAAGATTTGTTTCACATTCGAAATCTCCTTGGTAAGTTCAGTAATTACTACAACCGCTTCGGTTGGTGTAACCTGCCATATTCCCTGAGTCGCCGTTCCTACATACAGGGCTTGATCATCTCCTGAATACAGGCAGTTTACCGGTTCAGAAAAAACCTTTGTGATTACCGCCTCCGGAGTCATTCGGTATAACCCATCAGAAGTTCCTATCCAAATCATTCCTTTACGGTCTTTATACATACTGTTACACTCCATACCTGCTTTTAAAATCACAGGTTTAAAGAGTTTATGACCATTATGAGCTATTTGATAAAGTCCTTGGGAGGTTCCCACAACAAGGGTATGGCTGTCATATTCCTCAAAACAGTTGACCTGCATCTCCCCTGCCTCCACATCTTCAAAAAAGTCCTTTTCATAACGCTTAAAACGGAAGCGATTCGGATGATAATAAAATAATCCTTTGTTAAGGGTTCCAGCCCAAAACCCATCCTGGTTATCAAAATATATTGTACTGATTTCGGTGCGGATGTATTCTCCCTCTTTCAAGGGCATTTTCTCCATAAGATGTCCTGTGTGATCTCCTGCTTGAAAATACCGCAGCCCCTTACGGCAACTCATATAAAAATCTCCCTTTTTATTGGCTGCAAAACAATTCAGCCAATAGTCATTGGCTTCCAGCAGTACCTCCACCTGATGATTTTGGGTATCAAAACAAACCAGCTGTCCTTTATAATACCCTCCTCGGACAATATACAATTTGTTGTGCACCCAAGTTACATGCACCCAATTATTAAAGCCCATCTCCCTAGATACCAAACTGGTGTAAAATAATTCTTTACCAGACTTGGTATCAAATTCTCGAATCAAGCCGGATTTATAAATCAAATAGGTCTTAGCTGCAGAACTTACTACATCAAACAAGACATCCTGAGGATTACCTAACGGACGAACATCTTCTAAAAACGTAGTTACACCCGAGAGGTCATGAATTTTTCTAACCAAACTAAAGTCATGGGTTAATCCCCAGATATGCTCAGAAGGGTCTATATAAAGATCGATCAGCTCCTCTTCAAACCCTAGTTCTTGTAATAGGGTTGCAGGATCTATCATAGCCCTCTCCTTTTCTAAATTGACAATGGCTAATTTTCCCTGATTTTTAAACCATAGCCGGTTACCTTCCAGATAGGAATGATGAAACCCTGTGTAATTCTTTAACGATATGGTATTCGCATCATCTATGGGAATGGTTTTAAAACCGGAACCGTCATACAAATTAAGCATCCCTTCGGTGAAAACTCCCAGTCGACCATCTTTGAGTTGAATAATATTTCTGATTTTTTCTTCATTGAGCTGTTCGCGCCCTTCCACGGGAGAAAATACCAAGTTTTGCGTAAAGCCCATGGTGGCAATCAGCATCAGCAGTATATACAGCCACCCATACTTCTGATTACTCACCGGTACTTTCAATATTTTCATAACGTTTAAATTAGCCCTCAATTGCAATTATACGAAAAAAAACAACTGTAATTTTACGAATTATGCGATAAAAAACAACACAAAATATGAATTTGCTAACCTATTATAATCAATTTCTGCTGCTGGGGCTTAGAAACTACGATATGCAATTACATCATCAATTGCAAAACGAAAAAGACGCGTCAACTCTTAAAATTACATACGGTCAGTGAAATATCCAACAGTAATGATGCAAGACTGGGCTGATTACATAGATAGTAACCAATAATACAAATACTATTCTCGGTGCTTATCTAGTAATAAATGGATGCCTTCTACCTTCCATGCTGTAATTTTTGAACTCAATTTTACTGGTATAGTATAGCATCCACTTTTTACTCCAGCCCACCATGTGGATTTGCTGACAGGGATATATTTTTAGAATATGGGATAGTCTTACAAAACCGATTTCCGGTACAGTATTATGCTTCATTTGCTAGGTCCTTTATAATGGTTAGGTAGTGATTAGCACAAACATCATTCAGGTTCATTGAACCCATCCTAATTTAGGGGATTGATTTCCCCTGACGTGATGTCTGATGAAATTTTTGAATTTTAGTTGTGGGTCTGAACCACTATTATAGGTTCAACTTTTTGCTATAAAGTTTATTTGAGATTTGAGTTTTAAGCTGATTTGTACTGCTGTATTTTTGTATACAGCAATCCTATCTCAAAACACCAAAACGGTGTAAGAATTTAGATAGTTTAACATTGATGGGATAAGCTGGATGGTAGTATAATACTAGAAAGTTTTTATAACCGTATAGTAATTTTAAGGATTAATTTTATACGGATTGTTTAGAGCTTGGCTTCTTTAAATGCTTAGATGTCTTCTAAAATAGCGTTTCTGATTTTCGCAGCCTTTTGCTTGTTTGGTAAATTTTGACTGGGATTAGAATTCATCAATTACAAAGAAAGGTACAAAAAACGCAATTAATCTATACAATAAAATAAGATTACATGTATCTTTAGACTATAAAACACCCAATATGGTATATTTAAAAACAGCGTAAATCTATTTTTAACCTGTAGCCATATTTCAGGACTAAACATTTGAGAAACCAAAATAATATGAATAAAAAAATAAGTCTAAAAGACGCTATTTCTATCGGAATTGGTGGAATGGTTGGTGGTGGAATATTTGCGGTTTTAGGATTAGCAGTGTCATTGGCTAAAGGTGCAACACCTGTTGCCTTTTTATTCGCAGGCTTAATTGCTTTATTAACAGCATATTCTTACGCTAAACTTTCCAAAAAATATCCAGAAAATGGTGGAACTGTACGATTTGTGCATCAACAATATGGAAACGGAATTTTTGCGGGTGGAATTAATAACCTACTTTGGGTAAGTTATATTGTAATGTTAGCCCTTTATGCTTCGGCTTTTGGGGCTTATGGAGCAGAGATGATTTCTATAACCGGAAATAAAGAAATCGATACTCGGATTTTTCAAAGTGCAATTATACTAATTGCGCTATTCATCAACTACTTGAGTGTAAAACTTGTTGGCGAAATAGAGTCAATAGCTGTTGTTATAAAACTAATTATTTTAATTGGTTTTATTGGAGTTGGGTTTTATGGTTTTTCTTTACACCCAGAAAATCTTGGGCAATTGGCACCAAGTAATTGGGAAAATCCTATGTTAATACTTTCAGGAGGTATGGTTATTTTTGTTGCTTATGAAGGCTTTGAATTGATAGCCAACTCTATTTCCGATTTAAAAAACAAAGAGAAAAATACTGAAAAAGCATATTTTGGTGCAGTCGGTTTTGTTGTTATTTTGTATATCTTAATAGCTATTGTAACAGTAGGTGCGTTACCTTTTAAAGAAATTGCAAATGCCCAAGACTATGTTTTAGCGAAAGTAGCTGAACCAACATTAGGGCAAATCGGATTTACAATTATAACCATTACTGCATTGATTTCTACATTTTCGGCAATTAACGCAACCGTATTAGGAAGTGGAAGAATTAACTACGATATTGCTGAAGATAAAGAATTACCACAATATTTTACTCATAAATTTTGGGGTAAACCAATAGGCTTAATTATAACTGCAATTTTATCTATTACCTTGGTAAACTTATTTAATTTACAGAGTATATCGACTGCTGGAAGTGCTGGATTTCTTTTAATTTTTGCAATAGTCAATTTTATCGGTTTTAAAAGACATCAAGAATTAGAATCAAAAAAATGGATTCATTTATTAGCAACCATACTTTGTTCATTAGCATTTATGACTTTAATAATCCAACAATTTTCTGAAAACAAAATCGGAGTTTTAACTGCATTGGGAATTATTTTATTTTGTTTCTTATTAGAATATGCATACAAAAAAACTGTGCCCAACAATGGGTAGCTGTTGCACAACTCTTAAATAACCGTAAAAGATTAATGATACAAGTCGCTTTAGAGCGACTTTGTTGTTTTTATCGGTAGTGAATGTTTTAAAAGTGACAACTGCATGTAAAATTCAAGGATTACAACTCTTTCGATGATGAATCCATCTTTGTATTTTCTTACTCTTCAAAGCGTTGTTATTCATCATTTTTGACAAATAATTCAAGCCTTCGTATTGTCAAGTTCATCTCCATTTACTCTGAATATTGTCGCATGTTGAACTCCTTTTTCATCATTATAAGAAATTTTCATTTGCAAGCCTTGTATAATGTGAGGGACTTTAGGCTTTATCAATTTATCTGCCTCAGTTGAAACACCTTCAAATAGTTCTTCAAATTTAGCTCTTAAGCTTAAGTTAGCATAAGGCGGTAAATTAGGGAGCTTTTCGATCGAATTAAATTCTGTGCCTGCAATACGTTCTATCTTAATGTTAAATGCCGGGAACTGAGAATTATTATAAATTGCTATGTGAAAGTTCCAAACTAAATCCCACCAAATAATTGGTTGATTTTCTCCCAAAACAATAACATTTCCATACAACTCCCCATTTTTCTGACTATATCCTCTATTCCATCTCTGGCTATTTGACCATATAAGGTCAGCTTCTAAAAAAGGTCTTTCTTTGTTAAGTGTTATTCCTCTTAACTGATTATTCATTTCATCTTCTGCATCCTTTTTCCATTTATTCAAAAGAGCAACAGAAAATGTATTAGGGTCTTTATCTATAAGCGTTGCACAATTTGCACATAACCAAATACCATTATCGATATCTTTTCTTTGTCCTACACTTAAATTAGCATCATATCTAGGTCCACCGACTGATGCCGCTGTTATATGAGCCGCAATTCCTAATATAGAAGCCTTGTCTTTAATTGCATTTGGTCCCACAGTGTGTTTTCTACAGCCAGGGTTTGAACATAAATAGCCTACTCTTTTAGCAAGGATATCAACTGTTTTCTTTGTGAAATTATCTCTATTTAGTGCCATTTATATGTAAAAAATTAATTATAACGTTAATCTTTTACATATGAATATAAAATAAATACTTACAAAAATTTCTTTGTTAAATTTCATTATTTGTTTTGCTTTTAGTTTTTCAGATGCTACCCTACCACTTAGGAAGAATGGGGGACTATAAGTTCTTTTTTGGTATACCCCTACCTGAAATTATAGATCTAAAAACTATAAATGAATAGTTTTATAAATTATAAAAAAATAGATATTCTTACTTTGATTTGTATATCTGAATATTATTCGAGAATAAAAAAGTAAACTCTCTGATTAAGATATATTTGACTTCTTATTTAGTAGCAGGAACTGGACTCGAACCAGTTCGGGTTATGAGTTTAAACCAAAAAGTATGCTTCCATATTTTAATTATTTCAGAAAAAATCGGGCAATTTTCGGGCAATTCAGAAACAAGAAAGGCTTTACATTTCTGTAAAGCCTTGATTCTCTTGTGATCGCGACAGGATTACCTGCTATCTTTTAACCTTCTATTTGTCAGGTGTTTATCTTCTAAAAACTGTAAAAAATTGATGAACTGCACATTACAACCATCGATTAATACAAAATTATTCATTTTAGATTTAAATGAAAGTAATTAATTTGAAAATCTAAGATTAAATCAAGATAGATTTGATGCAGGAACTGTAACAGGAAAAGATGTTTTAGAAGCGCAAGTACTTTGGCAGCAAGCATATTCAGATGTTATAGATGCTAAGGCAAATTATAGAATAAGTGAAGCCAATTATAGAATAAACTATTGGAGATTTAAAATAGATACAATTTTAAAATTGATTGTTATTTAAGCAGCTAATATTAACTATACTAATAATAAAATAACTAGACTTAATTGCTTTTATGTAACCTTATTTAAGCTATTGTAATGATGCCATGTTAAAACTGAAAACAGCCGAGTTAGACTAACAACCTCTTGAGTTACTAATTACAGATTTATCTTCTAAAAAAAGATTACAGAAATCAAGATTATCCTTCTGGAATCAATTTGGTAGAAACGGTTAAAAAGACATTTCTATTTAAAAATTATTGTTTTTCACATAGATGAACGACGCCAAATGGCACGAAAAATAGTTAAGTATTTGGGTGTAAATGCTTTTGTGAGTAAAGGACGAAAAGGAATGAATAAGCTCAAAGAGCCGTTCAATAGTCAAACCTTAAAAATAGGCTGACGTATTGATTTTACTAATATTTCGGGTGATTTTTCAGTTAAAAAGGTGTTCCAAATGACCATATTTTAGTAAATTACGGAGTAAAACCTTGTCAAATGCGTGCAAAAGACAAATCTATATCCCAACTTAATTTTTTAGCTCCGACCTTGGCTGAACAGCTGAATCCCGGGCATCCACTATATCTTTTAGCCCATGAGATCGACTGGGGGTATTTTGAAGATGAGTTTTCCGTTTTGTATTCGGATAAGGGGCGTCCAGCCCATAGTATTCGCTTGATGACCTCGCTGTTATTGCTCAAATCGATCTACAACCTCTCAGATGAAAAGCTGGTGGAAGAACATTGGGAGATGAATGCGTATTTTCAATATTTCAGTGGAGAACAGCAGCAACACTGGGGACAGCCCTGTGCAGCCAGTGACTTGGTACACTTCCGGCAACGTATTGGAGAATCGGGGGTAGAAAAAATCCTGAAGCATTCGATAGATAAGCATGGTAAGGACGGGCAGGATCCTGATGTGAGTGTAGATAGCACTGCTCAGGAGAAGAACATCACCTATCCTACCGATGCCAAGTTGCATAAAAAGATTATAGACAAATGTGTAAAAAAGAAGCTATCGCCCTGCGCAGGAGCTATAAATACACGGCCAAACAACTGCTTCGGGATACCTACAATGGCACTCATCCTAAACGCCTGAAAAAAGCCGATGCGGCCAAGCGGAAGCTCAAGACCGTAGCCGGGCGCTTGGTCAGGGAGTTAGAGCGTAAACTTCCACCGGGAGACTTTGCCCGGGAACTAGAGCTCTTTAAAAAGGTACTGTCCCAACAAAAAGACAGCAAGGATAAGATTTACAGCCTGCACGAACCCCAAGTCTACTGTATGAGCAAAGGCAAAACCCATAAGAAATATGAATATGGCTGCAAGGCCTCTGTGGTATTGACACAAAAGACAGGGATTATTGTAGGAGCCATGACCTTTAAAACCAATGTGTATGATGGACATACCCTGGAAGAAGTGTTGCAACAGGCTCAAACCCTGACCGGGAAGTCCCTTAAAACAGCTACTGTGGACAGGGGATATCAGGGAAAACAACAAGTAGGGAACACCCAGATACTTCTTCCAAAGCCCCCATTAAAAAGGGACAGTGCGTATCAAAAACGAAAAAAACGCAAACATCATCGCAGAAGGGCAGCCATAGAACCCATTATCGGGCATCTGAAAGCAGATCATAGGGTAGCGAGAAACTTCTTGAAAGGACAAATGGGCGACAGTATCAATTTTATCATGGCCGCCGCCGGGTTTAACTTCAAGAAATTGATGGTAAAACTCCAACAGGCTAAAGGTTGGCTCTGTTTAGAAATCGATCTACACAATTACAACGGTTTTTTCTCCGTAGATATTACCAGACACAAACTAATGACCAAACCTATAACCCTTTTTTAAGGGTCAACTCAATAGACTTTTGAAGATCAAACTGATTGGATAGTGAATCATCATCACTTTATACCAGTGAAATAAGTTAAATGTCTTCCAGGTTTTCTCTACGCTTGTTCTTTATCTGTTTATAAAATGTTGGCGTTAGTCCGGTTATTTTCTTAAACTGGCTGGACAAGTGCCCCACACTACTATAATGAAGACGGTACGCAATTTCGGTAAGATTTAGTTCATCATACAACAATAACTCTTTCACCTTTTCTATTTTATGTATGATGATAAACTGCTGTAGGGTAATACCTTTCACTTCTGAAAAAAGGTTCGAAAGATAAATATAATCATATCCTATTTTTTCGCTGATATAATCAGAGTTGTTTACCTGAGGCAGTTCATCGGAAAAATGAATCATGTGTATAATAAGAGCTTTTATTTTCTCAATAAGAATACTTTTTTTATCCTCCATTAATTCAAGACCTGATCCCAGTAGATTACGATCCAGTTCACTACGTTGCATTGGTGTAATGGGTTTCAAAAGTTCTACCATTCCCAAATCTATAGATCGGTATTCTAAGCCTAACTTTTCAAGTTCAGACTTTACCATCATTTTACAACGAAGACTCACCATGTATTTTATATATAAAATCATAAATCATTTTTCCATTTAGGAACGTTTAAAAAGCCTTCATATCTTCTCAACTTCATCTCCTTAAAGATATTCAATCAGAATCATATAATGCTATTAATTAACAATACTATAAGTACTACACTAGCATAACCTAGGGGATTCATATCGGAAAATAAAATAACTCCCTGCTCCTTTAAATATGTAAAGACTATCTTTTTATCTGGAACTTTAAATCCTTTCGAAAGTTTACCTTTCGGTTTATCTCATTAGCTTGAGACTAATGTAATAAGCTATGCAAATCCCTATACTTCGAAAAGATATTCAATTTTTTCCTGATCCATCACGGGTAATTACCCGCTTTTTTTCCAACGGAGAGCTTCACACAAAAAGTTTACTTCAACGGGTGATGATGTTAGACGAGCCACAGGTACGGCTTATTTTAGAGCAAACATTGCGAGAATTTGCCGGACGACATCGCAACCTATTTGAAGTATTTCATAGGCATTGTGAACAAATCAACCCTATTATTGAGCGCTACGGAATACCTTACGACCAACTAACAGATCAGCGTAAAATGTTACTGGGAGCTTACTCCACCATGGAATATGCTGTTGAAGCTGCTGCACTTTTTAATCCTTCGATTGTAGAAGATCCAGATCAAACATTTTTGGAGGCAGGAGAAAAAAGAGTTATTTTATCGTTCCGGGCTACAGGAGAAGGGCATATTTCTTCAGTTGTCTTCCGAAGAGCTATTTTAGATAAAGAAAACAACCTACGAATAGTAAAGGTGGGAAAACATATTGAAATGGCCGAAATTATTCATAAGAATCTATACGATAAAAAACGGTTCATTACTAAAATGTCTGAAATGCATATTCCAGAAAAATACACTGCCGGATTTATGGAAACACTTCCTGAGAAATTCGAATACATGATGTTGTTAAATAGTATGGATCGAATGTTGGAAAAGGAGTTTGTAAGTGCTGAACAAAGAAAAGCCATTGTAGAGATTACCTGGCTTATCGATTCCTATTACGATGTACAATTTCAAGGAGATTCTGACTTAAGTGAGCGTGTTATTTTTCCCTTATCTGCTTCCGAGAAAAATGGTATTGAAGATGCCCGTTTTGTGCGATTGTATGATGAAGACGATCATTCCGTTAAAGTATATGCTACTTATACGGCTTTTAACGGACAGACCATCTTACCCAAATTACTAGCTACAAAAGATTTTTACACTTTCAGAATGATGCCCTTATTAGGAAATGGTGCACAAAATAAAAATTTAGCCTTATTCCCACGGAAAATTAATGGCAACTATGCCATGCTCGCCCGGGTAGATGGAATAAATAATTATATAATGTATTCTTCTAGAATAACGGTCTGGAATAATCCTATTTTACTACAGGAGCCGGAATTCCCTTGGGAACTAAACCATATGGGTAATTGTGGTTCTCCACTATGGACTCCTGAAGGATGGTTACTTATTACCCATGGTGTTGGTCCTATGCGACGTTATTGTATTGGGGTATCACTTTTAAGTCTAAGCGACCCTACTCAGGTCATTGGTCGATTAAAAGAACCTCTACTGGTTCCATTGGAAAGGGAACGAGAAGGATATGTCCCCAATGTAGTCTATTCCTGTGGTGCATTGATACATAATGATAGTTTGATATTACCTTATGCCATTTCCGATTATGCTTCCTCTTATGCCGTAATATCCCTACCGGTTTTGATGGAGGTCTTACGAAACAACCATTTGTAACTACCTCTCCCTTACCGGCCAAACATCATAAATTCTTCATGTGCTTGTAAAACGGTTAAATGAGACATTAAATAAGCCAGCGAACTTTCAGCTCCTTGGTTCCTGTTCACACCATAATTCTCAAAGCCGTCACAACATCCTTTGGTTTCAAAATCGTATAGACTCATGCGTAAATCGTTCTCTCCTAAAAACCACATAAAGGAGCTGAAAAGCAGATTCAGAAATGTTTTATCATGGGTACATATAAAAGCTTGGTGATACATTAAAACCATGGCCAGCGCATCAATAGGTTGTTGTGCAAAGATGGACCTTACTCCATCTTTAACAAACCAATCTTTATTTCCAATTACTGATAAGTATCCCTCTTTCATGGTATGACCAGTAAGAAAATCCATGGTAATAAAAGCTACCTTGGTAACATACAAATCATTTAAGTGTTGTGAAGCATGTAATAAAGAAAGTGGAAGTATAGCATTGTCATAGGCTAACAAATTTTCAAACCACTGCCAGTCTTCGGTATGGTGTTCATCATATTTTAAGGTTAGTTTTTTTGTTAAATTCCGTAAGCGTTCCGTCATCTCATCATCAGATGGATTTTTACTCAGGTAATAGCATATCCCAATAATGGTATTGGCAACACTCCTTATGGATTTCAAGTGTTCAAAATTTGGGGCAGCATCAAAAAAAAGCAATCTACCCGTCTGGTAATATGCATCGTTAGGTGAATTTCCTAATAAATATCCCAAAGCCCAAATGGTTCTTCCAAAAGAATCTTCGGATCCCACTTCATCGAGAAAACTCCGATTAAAACTTAAAAAATTCCGGAAAGTACCATCCTTATGCTGCATGTAATGAATATAACTGAGGTAAATGGGCATAAGTTCCAAAGCCTGCTCATCTTTATTTCGTTTATACGTCATTAATGCCATTAGTAAAGCCCGGGCATTGTCATCTAAACAATAACCTTCTTTTAAATTAGGAATACCAAATTTTGCGTGTTGAATAATGCCGGTATCATCAGTTAGTCTTTTGATATGGGTTAACGAAAATGGGGGTAACATCAAAGGATCTAGTGTAGTTTCTTTGGGGGTTATAAGCATTTCAGGTTGTTCCAAAATGCTCTGGCATAGGGCAGCGTATTGCTTTCCTATTTCCGTCCATATCAAATTCCGTCCGTATGCCATAGCTCTTTCCTGAATGTCTTCACATTCCTGAGGAGTATCCAACAAATGATTTAAAGTATCGGATAACATTTCTGTATTGTTAAAATCGAATAATACCCCCCTACCCTCTGCCAATAGTTCAGCGGCATGCCAGAAAGGTGTAGAAACTACTACACAACCTGCACCTAATGCATAGGATAAAGTACCACTGGTAATTTGAGCTTCATTTACATAGGGAGTCATATAAATATCGCAAGCCGCAAGATATTTAAATAGTTCTGTTTCTTCAATAAACTCATTTAAAAATACAACATGTTTACTGAGCTTTAGGCTTTTAATGAGCAATTGCAGGTAATTACGGTACTCTTCTCCGGAATGTCGCAATACATTCGGGTGTGTTTTACCAATAACAATGTATAATACCTCCGGATGACGTCTAATAATTTCCGGTAATGCTTTAATTACAATTTCCAGCCCTTTATTTCTTCCCATAAATCCAAAGGTCAACAGCACCTTATGGGCTTCCAGCTTAAAGTTTCTCTTGGAATGCATTCGGTCAAAATGAAGGTCGGGTACCCCATGTTCTATAACGGCTATTTTATGTTCCGGAACCTCATAGATGCTTTGCAGGAACTGAACCGCTTTTTGGGACATGACTACTAATTTAGCAGCCATTTTACAAATCTCCTTTAGTATGGCCCGTTCATTATAAGAGGGATTTTCTAGGATAGTATGTAGGGTAACAACCACCGGTACCTGCACACGATACAGCAACGGTAATATATACACTCCGTTTAATCCTCCAAAAATTCCGAATTCATGTTCCAGAATACACAGATCTGCACCACTGATATTAATAAAATCGGCAGCTTTCAGGTAGTCTGTCTGTTCTTCCTGCTCTATAATTAATTTAACCTCTTTCGGATAGTTATAAACAATGTGATGATCATTCATGGCTAACACCATCAGCTCATGTTCCGCCTGATCCGGTAAGGTGTTTCCGGCTATGGATTGCACTAAGTTTTGAGTAAATGTACCAATACCGCATTCCCGGGGAGGGTATGTACCCACAAAGGCTATTTTCATAAGATTTATATTTAAAAAAAGATCATCGCTGAACTCGACCGTTCAGCGATGATCACAACTAACTGTAACAGCCGATTGTATGTTTGAAATACGAATGGATACTATGAACAATCAGTATATTATTCTTTCTTTTTTTCATTCTTTTTTTCAGCCTTATCGGCACGTTTCTCCATCAAATCTTTCACTGCTTTTTTCTTATTGTTCTTTTCCGATTTCTTTTTATCTTTAGACATATAAAATATTTTTATAATTAATTGAGCCGCTCTGGCAAAAGGAAGGTACTCCCATTTAATGGGATGTATGCTATAGAATTAAATAATTATGTTACATAATTCACGGAAAAGTATAAAAATATACCCTACACGAACCTCACACAATAAGGTTTCTTCAATTCTTCACTCATAATCCTGTGGTATTCCATTTCATGTTTTACTTAATGAGTTATGAAGCTCATATAGTTACGTCAAAATTTAGAAGTCGTTAATATGATCAGGTTGTCAGGATGTAACACATCGCTATCATCTTCTGCTGTAATATATACTTTTACAGGATTATAAGAAGAGACAGTTTCTATAGAGGCTTTCATTTGTTTAGACATAAAGCCTGTTTTACTATTTAATTGTCCTAATTTTATGATTTCACTCTTATCGGTTAACATCCATGCTACATAACTTTTTTTAGGAGGTTGCAGCCTACTCACGTCCGCCAGATCCACCACATTAATATCTAGTACATAGTTGTTATTGTTATTTTTATCTGTATGTATTTTTACATAGCCCTTGGCAGCCGGAACAACAGATGACTCTTGGAATACTATTTTTTTGGCACATGATACAACCGATAACATAAGTATTGCGACTAAAACTGTTTGAAGAATTTTCTTTCCATTCCTCTTTTTTATATATGATTCCATAATTTCATTTAGTTTATTTGTTTTATTAAATATCACTTTTTCAAACCAGTAAAGCATTACAGTTATAAATTTCATTATTGCAGATTTTACAGTTGTATTGATTTTTGAATTTGAAGTGTAAAATCACTAAGATTACTACCAATAATCCTGCCCCTGTCCGGCTTCTCTTATTTCGTCAAAAAAAGGAGTTCTTTTTTGTTCAACACAAGCTACTGCATAAAGAAATAAGGCTGCACTCCAACTTTGCCAGTCCTGCCCCATTGGTTTACCATCCAAAGCCCCAATCCATTCATTAAAACCAAATTTAAGTTTCTCATTGTTGGCTCTTCTGTTAAGTTGGGCAAGCGCCAATAACTTTTCTTCAGCTAAAGCATATTTTTGATTTGCGACAAGTGCAGCCACATAGAAAGCACAAATAAAAGGCCAAACCCCACCATTGTGATAATTTCCCGGCATATTATACCTTTCATATCGCTGCAACCAATCATCATCCCCCGGTAAAATATACGGGAAAAAATTAGGAGGTAAATCGCCTCTAAGTTGATCATTTTCTCGGAGGTCAGACAACTGATCTTCTACCCACTGAATTGTTTTTTCTGCATCTTCAGCCGTTGAAATGCCTGCTAGAATGGCTAGAGAATTTCCCAATAAATCAAAACGATTACTGCTAAAATTTTTATAAGACCAGCAAGCATAATAGGGTTTGTTATTTATTTTTAAACCTTCATGCAAATTAAAATGATCCATACTTTTTTCCTTTAAGGTCAAATGATCCATCTCATTTCGGACACCCTGAGCTCTGTCTTTGTGTCCCAAGACAGCTAAATAACTATAGGACAAGGTATTTACGTATAGTCCATATCCATATATCCATTGTTCATCACGCCAATCACTTGTAGGTTGTTGGGCTATTAAATAACCATCAGAAGGGCTTTGGTATTCCATCCAAACCATTGCCTTTTCAACCGCTTTTTCCAAAAAATCAGGCTCATTAGTTAATTTTCTGTACACCCCTATAGCAAAAAGAAATAATGGGGTGGTATCACTTGCTCCTAAATCATTTTTGCTGTGTACCAATGAAGAAATATGACCATTTTTTGTTTGGTTCTCTGCAAGCGTTTCTAAAATCAGCTTCATACTGTCAACCAGTACCTTATTTCCAGTAACAGCTACACCTAATATGGAAAGTAGTAAATCCCGGGTATAAGGTTCGGGATATCCCCATCCTGCGGTGCGGGGCAATCCATCAAAAGGGCCATGCGTATTATGCAATAAAACTTCTAATGCAGCCTTCTTGGCCTGTTGGATTATTTGTCTATTTTCAATTTCCATATTTTTATAGGTTTGTTGCAAACTTCCATCTTTAGAAATTCACTTAGTATATTCGCAAAACTTTACTGTTATGAACTTGTCATTTCATGATGACCGGTTCATTGTAGATTTCACATACTTTTAATGTATTTGAAGCACAGAGGCCTGTATACTATTAAGTATAAAACTGTCTGTAACGGTACTCGATATCTTGGTTGTATCAAATGGTTTTATTTCCTAAAGATTAGATGTCCTTTCAATTTTTTTAGGTAATCCAAATTCTTGTGAGTTAATTTGTTTGCTTCAAAATTTAACAGCATTCTTATAAGGTATTAATTTCCATCTTAAAACCATCTAAAATCAATTCATCCCAAGCCTGTTCTGTAGAATATCCAGAAACCGTTTTGCCACTATTTTGTAATTAAAATTTTTCTCAACGTGCACTCTTCCGGCCTTTCCCATATGCTCACGCAGTAATGGATCAAACATGAGGGTGAGCAGATGGTCTGCTATATCTTGTACATCGGCACGATAATCAACGGTACGTGGTATATCAAAATGTACCTTATGATGTTCTGCAAAACCGGATTCCTGTCCTAAAATCACCTCTCCTACGGTTATTTTTTCGGCTACTTTTGCCAGAAAAGCTGTTTTTTCATGAATCAAGGTATCTAGCATTCCCATAGCATTGATACCAATAACAGGTTTTTCACAAGATCCTGCTTCTACCTGTGCCATTCCGAAACCTTCCAATCGGGAAGGAGCTGCATAAATGTCGCAGGCAGCTACTAAGTAAGGCATAAAATTGCGGGAAATGGTATTGGTGGCATAGGTTACGTTTTTTTCTATCCCTAGTTGGGTGGCTAGTTCAAGGTCTAGCAGATTTTGTACTTTGGTTCTGGGTTGTGGCCAAACCTTACAGACGTATTTCCAATCGGGTGCCTTAGCATCAATAAGCACCAATGCCTGCATTACTTCTCTGGCTCCTTTGGAAGCCGCATCTCCTCCAATGGTAAGAATCATCAGTTGATCCGGAGCAACACCTAAAGCTTCTCTGACAGCCATGATTTTAGGATCATCCTTTGCAAAAGGAATAAATGCATCGGTATCGCACCCTACCGGCAACACTTCAATAATCGAAGAATCAATACCGTCTCGTACATACATTTCTTTTACCCAATGTGATGTCACTAAAATAAGAGGTAATCTGTTTAACACTTCCTGATAATTGGCAATGTATCCATCTGCCACTAACCAAGGAACAGCCATTATACCGTAACGCTTGGGGTGAAGCACTAATTGCGGTGTATGACCCCAATAGCCTACCCCTACAACCATATCGGGTTTAAACCAGCGATAATACCATTCTTTCTCCTGAGCCGATTCAAAATGTGCCGCATGGACATCCACCCCTAACTCTTGAAGTCCCCGGTAGAGCAAATCTCCTTGGGTAGCTAATCCTCCGGGCGATGGAGGATAATCGTATAGCACCAGTACTTTCATGGGATGTATTTTTTAATTATAAATGATTAAATTGTGCCGCATTCCCGTCTTTATGAATCCATTCCATGGCATGCATGGTTGTTTTAAATTGCCAAAAGGCTTCTCTTCTGGGAGTAGTTCGTGCCTCAAAACTTTTAGAGGTAAAACCATAAATTCGGGTAATGATTCGATACTTACGTTTCCAGATCAGCGTATTCAACAATTGCTTTAAGGGAGCTCCTTCGGTAACGTCCGGTATATGGCTTCCATTTCCATCATTATAGGCAAACGTCCACAACTCCTTCGCTTTAATAACCCCATCACTCCACAGTTGAATCACGGCGCGGCTTACTTCCTCATGGCGCAAATGTCGGGTATATTCACCCGATGGATTATGAGTGATAATCAGATCAAAAGCTCTTTGCGGCACCAAGGTTTCTATTACCTCCTGAACTTTCTCCAATGCCAATGGGGTTTGTGCTGCATCATCATTTAAACTACCCATCGTTCCTTGAGCCCCCAACGCTTCTAATGCTTTATAAAACCTGGGGGCACGATCAGTATCAAAAGCGCGACAAAGGGAAACCACATACCAATCATCCTGAGGGTTGCTTAGGATGGTACCTCCACACCATAACGTTTCATCATCCGGGTGGGCTACAATTACCAAAATTGTTCGTTGGTTTAATCGTCTCTTTCGTTTTTCCATCTAACTGTATTATCAATTTTTTTTTTAGGTATGGGAAGCACGGTTCCGGCTAGTTCTCCGATTACATTGACCAGATCGCTTCCGGATGGCACTACAATTTTTGCATTGTTTTTCAGCGAGTTTTCAACGGTTTCCAATTTTCTTAGCAATTGTGCATTTCCTATAAAGTACGTATGCGCTGCTTCGTTTACCAGTTTAATTGCTTCTGCTTTTCCTTCAGCATGTAATATTTTAGAACGCTTATACCCTTCTGCCTTTTTAATTGCTGCCCGTTTAATTCCGTCAGCTACTGTTTCAGCGGCGGTGGCAGAATCTATAGCTGCAATCTTTTCATTTTCCGCTTTCACCACTTTATTCATGGTTTCTTGAACGTCCTTCGGAGGATCAATTTCCTTAAGTTCAGTACGTACTACCTGAATTCCCCAACTAATCGTTTCGTTATGCAGGGTTGTATACAATTCCGCATTTATTTTTCCGCGTTCACTATTGGCAGATTTTAATGTAAGGGTACCAATAATGTTTCTCAAGGTAGTTCTGGCAAGATTTACAATCTGATATCTATAATCATTTACGTTATATACAGCACCTTTTACACTCTCTTCATCATCCTTTATCCGGAAATAAACCTGTGCATCTACCCGGGCGTTTAAATTGTCATTGGTGATAATTTCTTGGGGTTCGGCATCTACCATTTGTTCGGTAATGTTCACTACAAACATACGGTCTACAATAGGGATAATCCAATGAAAACCCGGCTGTGCAAAATGATGGAACTTTCCCAATCGTTCAATAAGTCCCCGCTGGGTGGGTCTTATGATTTTTATTCCGATAAACAAAAAAACCATAACAGGTATTATAATATACATGTAAGTATACATAAGCATAAATTTTAAAAAGGTTTGTTATTCGTAATCACTTTTGAAAAGGCTTGAAATTATTTTACATAGAGTTTCAGCTCGCGCTCAAAGTAAACCTGCTCTTTTGCCTTATCATCTCCCTCTACGTTACAATAGTAGACTTTATTAGCATATATTCTCACGGTTAATGGTACCTGAGGTCTAATTACGGCGCAAACCCGATCGCCATCGTTATAACGTTTTGTTTTTCCTATCATATTTTCTTTTTTTAAGAGGTTATGTATACGAGTATATATAAGTATACTACTCTTTGATATCTGAATGAATTTCCAATCTTCTATTTATAAGAGTCTACTAAAAATTTCAACTAGTACTGTAAATATCCATTTAATAAAAATAGAAGGTGTTATATCTAAGAAGTTAAGATTTATATATTTAAGGGGGGATAGAAGCAGTATCCATATAACTTAAGTTCAACATTACTTAGAAGTAACACATGTAATATCTGCAACTATTAATTATAAATCTATAAGGTTCATTTCCTCTAATAGCTTCATTTTTACAGCTTACTATAAAAAAATAAAATTAGTCAATCTTCCACTTTACAAATTCCATTATATCCCTCCGTTAAACTATATTCCCCTCTACTGCTTAAGTTTAGTTGATTTTAGAAAAGAAAAATAACGTACCTACAACTACCATTGCTTATGTATATAAAACCTGGATATTCCCTCAAAATTATGCTTCTATGGACAAGAAGATATCTCTATTTCTTTTTCTTCTTATCAACCATTCCTGTAATACTCTATGATGTTTTGGGATTAAAGTGGTTATACCTCCCCTGGCTTCCTATTGGGCTAATAGGGACTTCTCTAGCATTCATCACCGGGTTTAAAAACAATGCTTCTTATGAAAGACTTTGGGAAGCCCGAAAAATATATGGAGGTATTGTTAATACATCTCGCCTGTTAGCCACGATGACCAATGATTTTATCACTAATGAATTTTCAAAAATAGAAATAAAAGACGATGACTTTTTCAAAATAAAAAAAGTAATCATTATGCGTCATATTGCCTGGATGACATCGCTACGCTATGCGCTCCGTACCAAAAAGCCTTGGGAAACTACCGTTATAAGCAAGTCCGATAAAGAACAAATGGCAGTCATTAAAGTCAAAGAGCACGAACATACCCTGCCGGAAGAACTTGAGGGCTATCTAAGTACTGAGAACCAAGAATTTGTTTTGCGCATGACCAATAAGCAAGCCGCCTGTCTAAACCTTCAATCCAAAAATTTTAAGGAGCTCAAATTAGCCGGATTCATAGATAACTTCCGACACATTGAATTCAACCGTATCATTGAACAACTCTTTACATTGCAGGGTCAAGCTGAACGAATTAAAAATTTTCCATACCCCAGACAGTTTGCTACATTAAATTTATTTTTTGCCTGGATTTTCATCATTCTGCTCCCATTTGGATTGATGCATGAATTTGATAAGGTGGGTATTACATTAGCTACCACTAAACATACCAATGCTATCTATCGCTTAATAGCCACTAATTTTGTTTGGATGACGGTTCCTGTCAGTATTATTATTTCTTGGGTTTTCATCTTAATGGAACGCGTTGGTGATGTGTCTGAAAATCCTTTTGAGGGTACCCGAAATGACGTTCCGATAACCACCATTTCAAGGGCTATAGAAATCGATATTCTAGAAATCATTGGTGAGAACACTCAACAAATACCAAAGCCTCATCCAAGTTACGGTGATACTGAAATGTAACCCAAAACAGAGTGATTTTGCACGTTCATTATTATGCTGCATAGTTAATAGTCTATTGGAACGCTACGATTTCTCTAAAAAGGCAGTCGTTACAGCATGCTAGTTAGAAACTGACCAAATGTTATTTGGGTCATACAACTATGCATTTTCAGCTTTTTCTAAATCCGGATTTTCAACTATCTTTGAAGCCTGATGAAGTATTGGATGCTCTATAAGGCTATGATTACCTTATTCGCTGCAACCGTTCCGTGTTGTGGCCTTATAGACCATTGCAGTGAGGATATTATATAAAGTAGTTATTCCTATAGAGATGAACATACAGCGTGTAGCAACTGTTCTCCTTTTTTTGCCTGTGGCAGTTGTTCAGGCTGTATCCTTCCTTCCGATACAATTAAAAATGAAATAGTTTTTATTATTACTACACGAAGACATTGAAAAAATGGAGAATTTATTGCCAAAAGAAATGGAAGAATTGGCGAATGCCCATATGACTTGGGCTGAAAAATTAGCAGAATCAGTGCATTTAATTTCAGGAGATGGGCTATAACAGAAAGACGTTTTGATTTCGGGCAAAAATTAGTATATGAAGCATGACCTGCCCCAAGACGTACGGCTATGATTCCATATACAGTTGTGCTATTTAAATTTCTCAATCACATTCTAAACTTATTTTTAGAAGACCGTAATCAGGTACGGAAAGCCATACGGTTTCTCCATCAATTTCTATATCATTAATGTATAAATTAGGGAAATTTTCAATTTCATTAGATAGTACAAACCATTTCTCTCCGTTATAAACTGATAATTCATATCCTAAATTAAATGCTGTTTCCACAGATGTAGCAACCCAAAGATTTCCATTACAATCAAACTCCATAGCGGTAACTCTATTTGTTGCTTCGCCAGAGTCTGCCGGATTATGGTCAATGAAATCATCGTTAATTAAATTTTGTATTCCTCCGTGAAGATGTACACTATTTAAATAAACAGCAGCATTAGTTCCCGACCATATACTTCCTAATGCATCATTTTTTATGGTTGTTATCCAATTGTAATTTAAATTTGAGTTATCTGTATTATAGACCTTTTCCTGCCCATCAGTACTTTTTTTCCAGATTCCACCTACACCATTTATCATTCAGTGTCTAGTCCATACCGTTCCATCTTCAGTAATATGAACATCATGTATAATTCCATTAGGAATATCACTATTATTAGGAGTATACAGATGCCAATTATTGTCTGTTTGATTGTATTTCATAAGACCGCCCTCCTGAGAATTTCCATTTCCAAACCATACATTATTAGTGTCATCTACAGCTATACATAATGCATTGTCTAAGATCATATCTGAGTTTGTTGAATTATATACAGTGAAGTCTTCTTTATATTTGAATACCCCATTTGCAGTTCCTCCCCAAACGAATCCGTCACTATCTGAATCTAGAGCCCAAATTATGTCATCAGGTATTGTAGAGTTTTCCGTAGTCAATTGGGTTACATATTCACCATCAATTTTTAGCAACCCATTACCGAAAGTGCCTACCCAAATTACTTTGTCCTCATCAATGTGAAGCGGAAAAGCGTTATCAATAGGTACTCCTCCAATTTCTGTAATCAGCTCCCAAGAGGTTATACCTAATAAATATTCTGTCTCTGGAATGTTATCTTCTTTAGTACAACTATTTAATACTACAAGAGATGATATTAAAAACAAGTATATAGCTTTCATAATTTATTCATTTTATAATGTAA
>NZ_BRVP01000028.1 GCF_027924145.1 Neptunitalea chrysea
TACCTGAGCAAAACTCAGGGTACTAATGAACAACATCAAAATTAATAGAGTAGTTTTTTTCATAAATAGAGTAGGTTTAATACAATAAATCTGTTTTTCTTGGATTACTTAATTATGTCCAAATTTAAAAATTATTGTTAAATTATAACATACGTTGTTAAAAATATAATCATTTTTTCCTTAAAATCAGTTATTTAACAAATGCTGTAAAATGTTTAACATTTTGTAAATTTGTACCGATATATAGATCTATGATAGAAGAAGTAAAAATAGAATACGAAAAAGTGGTATTGGTGGGAATCATCAATCAGGAGCAAGATGAAGTGAAGTCTAAAGAATATTTAGATGAGCTAGAGTTTTTAAGTTATACTGCTGGAGGAGAGGTGGTTAATAGGTTTACGCAAAAGGTTAATGTGCCTAATCCTAAGACTTTTATAGGTACTGGTAAGATGGAAGAAATTCTTCAGTATGTGGAAGAAAATGAGGTTGGTACTGTTGTTTTTGATGACGAGTTAACACCAGCGCAACAAAAGAATATTGAACGTATTTTAAAGTGTAAAATTCTTGATAGAACCGGTTTAATACTTGATATTTTTGCGCAGAGAGCGCAGACAAGTTATGCCAGAACACAGGTAGAATTGGCACAATACCAATATTTGTTGCCACGTTTAACGGGTTTATGGACACACCTTGAGCGGCAACGAGGGGGTATTGGTATGCGTGGTCCTGGGGAAACAGAAATTGAAACAGATAGACGTATTGTTAGGGATAGAATTGCTTTATTAAAGAAGAAGCTTCAGATTATTGATAAACAAATGGCTACTCAAAGAGGGAACCGTGGAGCTTTGGTGCGTGTTGCTTTAGTGGGGTATACCAATGTTGGTAAGTCTACTTTAATGAATGTGATTTCTAAATCGGAAGTTTTTGCTGAAAACAAATTATTTGCAACCTTAGATACTACGGTACGTAAGGTGGTAATTGGTAATTTGCCTTTTTTATTAAGTGATACGGTTGGGTTTATACGTAAGTTGCCCACGCAATTAGTAGAGTCATTTAAAAGTACGCTTGACGAAGTTAGAGAAGCTGACATGCTATTGCATGTAGTAGATATTTCACATCCTAATTTTGAAGAACATATTGCTTCGGTTAATAATATTCTTAGTGAGATAAAGTGTATTGATAAACCTACTGTTATGGTGTTTAATAAGATAGACCAGTTTACGCATGAACCTTTAGCGGAAGATGATTTGGTAACTGAAAAGGAAGCTAGACATTTTACACTAGATGAGTGGAGACATACCTGGATGAGTACCATGAACGGGAATGCTTTGTTTATATCGGCTGTGAATAAAGAGAACATGGATGAGTTTAGACAAAAGGTGTATAGTGCCGTTAGAGACATTCATATCACCAGATTTCCTTACAATAATTTTTTGTATCCTGAGATAGCAATTGATCAGGAATAGGAACTTGGCAACTAATCGGGTTTTTTTAGTGTTGGTATAAGTTTAAATGATTGTCTAAAAAAAACGATTATGTGTTTTTAGATGCTATGGTTGAGATATCTAAGAACTTTTTAGTTGAATTAAATACAGGTAATAACTAAAACTTAACATTAAATTTAAGATTTATTTACATAAATTTGCGCGTACATTAGCCTTGAGAGATAAAGAATGAGCGTATTTTTAATTAATAAACGTTACAACGGAAGTTATAAATTTGTTTTTACCAACCGTAAAGGACATACTGTTTTTACCAGTATTTCATGCAGGGAAAAAGAGCATTGTGAGAAACTGGTAAATAGGTTTAAAGCTTCTGTAGATATGTTCGACTTTATTAAGATTAAAACTCCTGCCGGAAAGTTGTATTTTCAAATTGCTATAGATGAGCAGGTGCTAGCTACTAGCCGTAAATTTTCTACCGAGTTAAGTATGGAGAAGGGAATTTCGAATATTCTTAAGTATATTCCTGAGGCAGAAATGTTAGAGATGCCTGGGGAAGAGGATATTTTCTAGACAAGATACTTATGAAATCAATATATACTTGTTTTAAAACGATGAGTTGAGATCGATTTAATTGTTACATGAATTATTAGTAATAGAGTTATCTGACTCAAAAGATAATTCGTTATTGTAAGCACGATTATTGGTGTTGAAAATTAATTTTTGATTTGAATCGTCTTCACTAATTCAGTAGCTAATTATTTCTGTTTGAATTAGACTACCTATACTACCGACATTTTTTATAATTCGGTTCTTTGATTTTACTAAATGATTGAGGTTAAACACTCCTAGATCTGTCTCGAAATAGAAATGCCATGCTTATTAAATGCTTCGTGAGCTTGCCCCGAAGCAGTTTACTTTTAGTTGAAAGTCTTTTAAAGGAGCTTTTTTACGTTGTTTACGGAAAAGCGTAATATTTCTTCTTTTGTTCAATTTAAATTTACCCTGTTTTTGAGTTGAGATCAACTCTATTAAAATAGTGTAATTAATTTAACTTAAACATATGAAAAAAGTGTTCGTTTTTTTATTATTAATGAGTAGTCTAGCTTCTTTTGGGCAGATAAAGGTAGCCGATAAAACTACCGAAAGCTGGAAAACTATTGGTTCTGTTGGAGCTATGGGGTCAGCAAACACAATATTAGAGCGCAGTGGAGATTTGATAAAGCTTACCTTTAGAGATATACGTTTTACTCAGTTAAAGGTATACGAAGAAGTTACGTTTAAAGATGTAGATAACGCATTTGAGAACTTGTATAGCGTAATTATGGATGCATTAGAAAACATGCCTGAAGAAAATATTACTTTAAAATTGCCTGATGGAGATCTTGTGTTAAGATTTGAAAAGAGCTTTGGTAAGGTAAATATGAATTTTGTTTATTTTGTAAGTGGTGTACAAGAGCCTGCAATGTCAGAATATTTAACCGAGAAAAAGGTGAATAAGCTTTTTGGTAAGAGTACTAAAAAGAAAAAGAAAAAGAAAAAATAATTAGCTTGATAAGCGATAAACATAAAATGGGCTACTATAATTAGTAGCCCATTTTATGTTGTATAGTAGTATGTATTAAAATTTATACCCAATTCCTAAACCAAATACTTCACGAATTTGAAAGGCTCTTGCGGCGTTGTCATCGTAGATTGCCTGAAATGTAAAGTTGGTGGTTAAGTACTTGTTAATTTTCATAACCACATTAAGAGTGTAGTCAATATCTACATTTTGAGGATCTTCAAGGTAGTTGCTGTACAATGCTAAAATGTTTTCGGCAGATACATTCTCCATAATGTTGAATTTGGCATAACCAGATAATGCTGCACCAAATTCAAATCGGGTACTGCTGTTAGCATCTACTCCAAAGTAATCGCCGTCTACATAACCGTCGTAAGAAGTAAAGTCTTTATCAACAAATACTAATTTAGAAGTAGCAGGTGCAATGTTTACTTTTAAGTTATCACTCTTTTTCCATAAAGCACCAGGCCCTATTTGCAGGTATCCTGGAGAAAGTAAGTGTGTATACTCAACTCTATACTCAGTACCATCATCTAGTGTACCGTACGTAAAACCCTTATCCATTTGGGTTTTAAAGTTTAAGAAAGCAGAGTAATACCAATTACCACCAGCTTTTTTACCTAGTATCGAGTTAAATTCTAAACGGTCGTTGGTTTTCTTGGTAAACTCTTCATTTTTAACTTTGGTAATACCATAGTCTAATAAGATTTTGTTATCCCATGTCCAATCGTTTTTGGTGTAGTTAAATCCGTAACTAACCGATAAGTTACCAGCCATATTGCTGGTACCCCCGCCAAGCCAGTCGGCATTAAAAGCAGATTGGTTAAAAAGTAAGTTTATATTCCCCTCTGTTGTCCAGGCAGAGTCTTTTTCTTTTTCATTGGTTTGCTGAGCAAAGGCTCCTAAAGAAGCAACAAGCAAAAGAGCAAGCGTTAATTTTTTTTTCATAGTGTATTTAATGTTTATTTATTATTTAAAAACTCGGAATGATGAAAAGAACTAATTTTTGTTTTTAAATAATGGTACTGCGGAACAAGCCTCGCCATACATTAGACTTTTAGCAATGGGTAGAATTTTTTCTATTAAGAAAATATACGCATTTGCAGGCACAGGTTTGTTAGCGCATCCTTTTACAATAACCGGGGCTCCTTCAACAAAGGAAAAATCGGTTTGCGCTATAATATCTTTATAAATAATCGTTTCTAATTCTTCTAGAGTGCCTATAATTACTTTTTTAGCATGCGGTACTGCATAGGTACTTAATAGCATAAATGCCCATGCTGGTACAATGGCATCGGTAGAGCAGGTAAGGGCTACATAGGTGCCTTTATACTGTTCCCAATCATGATTTTTGGCGTGCTCTCTAAAATCCTTTTCCCTTAGGATAAATTCTTCCAATAACCAGTCTTTAATATCCAGTGCCATACGCTCACCTTTCGGATAATAATCCTCTAGGTCTACCGTTACCAGTTTGCTATTAGCAACTCTATTTACAATTTCGTCTGCCATAGATTATAATAATCCTAATTCTAGTTTGGCTTCTTCACTCATTAAATCCTGACTCCATGGTGGGTCAAAGGTAATTTCAACTTCTGCTTCTTTTACCTGATCTATAGATCTAATTTTTTCTTCTACTTCCATAGGAAGTGTTTCGGCAACCGGACAGTTAGGTGTAGTTAATGTCATTAATATTTTAACCTCGTTACTTTCGTTTACAAAAACGTCGTAAATAAGTCCTAACTCATAAATATCAACCGGAATTTCAGGGTCGAAAATAGTTTTTAAAACCATTACGATTTCTTCCCCAAGGTTGGTGGTGTCATTTAATTCTTCGCTCATATTGCTAATTCAATTGGGTTTGGTATGCAATGGCATACATTTTAAGTTGTTTAATCATACTTACCAATCCGTTGGCGCGGGTAGGAGAAAGGTGTTCCTTTAGTCCTATTTCGTCAATGAAATTGGTGTTGGCTTCAATGATGTCTTTTGGTTTTTGGTTTGAAAAGGCACGTATCAGTATCGCAATAATACCTTTGGTAATAATGGCGTCGCTATCGGCAGTAAAAATAATTTTATCGTTTTCCAGTGTAGCATGCACCCATACCTTACTTTGGCAACCTTTAATTAGGTTGTCATCGGTTTTGTATTGCTCATTAATAAGGGGTAAACTTTTTCCTAGTTCTATCATATATTCATAACGCTGCATCCAGTCGTCAAACATAGAAAACTCGTCTACTATATCATTCTGTATTTCTTCTATAGTCATAACCTTATTTATTTGGTACAAAAGTACAAATATTTATAGTTACTCGATAATCGAGATTAATTACGCCAAGACTTACTTATTGGTTTCGGTCAGGCTTACCATTTCGTTTACAACAGATGCTATTTCAGCCGGCGGATATCCATGATCAAACTGTACACTGTTATAGGAGTGTCCTTTATAGGTAACAGATAAATAAGCAGCAGGTAATTGATCTGAATAATGTTTTTTAGTAGGTGCTTCTAACATGCTCATCCCTTGTAAATCTACCTCTTTAATTAATGACGTAAGTGTTTTCCATGTTTGTGGCATTGTGGCTGTTTCAGTTAAAGTTCCTGCACTTTTATTACTAATAATAGTTTCTTTTTCGGTAACCGTAACCGTTACATTTGTGCGTCTGGTACTTTTGTTATATACAAAGGTATAGTTGTTATCTTCTTGAACTTTGTTTTCTGAAGCTGTTTTTTGTGAGTTGCAAGACATTAGAAAAAAAAGGCTTAAAATAAGTGCTAACTGTTTCATAATTGTTGGTGTTGTTTATTAGGTAATATCGTCATAGTCTATTCTATAGACCTACCTAGGCGTGATTTAATATTACAAAAAAAGTACCATTATAGGTACTTTTTATTATATTTTTAAGGTTTAAAGCGACCAAGGTTTCTAATGTGCCTATCTAAGCATATTAGCAGCACGTTCTACACCGGCAACTAATGTGTCTATTTCTGCTTTGGTATTGTAAAAGGCAAATGAAGCCCTTACCGTACCCGGAATACAATAGAAATCCATTATAGGTTGCGCGCAATGGTGGCCCGTTCTAACCGCTATACCTAGTTTATCTAAAATAACTCCCATATCATAAGGGTGAACCCCTTCTATATTAAAAGAGATGACCGATGCTTTAAGATTGGTTTCTTTTGGCCCATAGATGCGTAATCCGTCAATCGTAGCTAGTTTTTCCGTGGCATAGTCTAAAAGCTCGTGTTCGTAACTAGCAATGGCATCAAAACCAATTTGGTTCATATAGTCTATGGCTGCGCCAAAGGCAATACCACCACAAATGTTTGGTGTACCGGCTTCAAACTTGTGCGGTAAATCGGCATAGGTAGTTTTTTCAAACGTTACTTCGGCAATCATTTCACCGCCCCCTTGGTAAGGAGGTAACTTTTTAAGCCAACTTTCTTTACCGTATAGCATACCCACACCGGTTGGGCCACACATTTTGTGTGCAGATGTCACATAGAAATCTACATCTAGTGCTTGTACATCTGCTTTTATGTGTGGTGCGGCCTGCGCTCCGTCTACAAGAACAGCAGCTCCAACTTTATGTGCTTTAGTAATAATAGCTTCTATAGGGTTTATAGTCCCTAGTGCATTAGATACATGATTACAGAAAACAAGTTTTGTTTTTTCAGACAGAAGTGTTTCATACGTAGCTAAGTCCAGCGTACCTTCTGTTGTCATAGGTATTACTTTTAAAATAGCTCCGGTACGCTCACAAAGCATTTGCCACGGTACAATATTACTATGGTGCTCTAAGGCGGAAACAATGATTTCATCTTCTGCTTGTAAGAGGCTTGTGAAACCATTAGCTACTAAATTAATACTATGGGTGGTGCCACTGGTAAATATAATCTCGTAAGATTTAGCGGCATTAAAATGCTTTTGTATTTTAATACGTGCTTCTTCATATTTATCGGTAGCTTCCTGACTTAAGCTGTGAACGCCACGGTGAATGTTAGCGTTGTAGTTTTGATAATAGTCTACAATAACATCTATTACCTGTTGAGGGGTTTGCGATGTGGCAGCATTATCAAAATACACCAACGGTTGACCGTTTACGGTTCTGTTAAGTATAGGAAAATCTTTTCTTATGTTTTCAATAGCAATCACAAAGTGAAATTTTTTAGAAGTTGAATCCTAAATCAACTCCTAGTTTTTGTGCAATTAATTTATTAATACGAGTTTTAACCTCCGGAATTCGAACACTCTCCAATACGTTATTAGCAAATGCATAGGTTAATAAACCTTTAGCTTCTTTCTCTGGGATACCTCTTGTTTTTAAGTAAAACATAGCTTCAGTATCTAACTGACCAATAGTACAACCGTGTGAACATTTTACATCGTCTGCAAAAATCTCTAGCTGAGGTTTGGTGTTAATGGTAGCGGTATCGTCTAACAAAATGTTGTTATTCTGTTGAAAAGCATTTGTTTTTTGAGCAATACGATTTACATAAATTTTACCATTAAATACCCCAACACTCTTATCAGCAAAAATACTTTTATAATCTTGGTGGCTTTCGCAGTTAGGTTCTGCGTGGTCTACCAAGGTGTAGTGATCTACGTGTTGCTTGTCACTTAATATAGTAATTCCCTTCATGGTAGAGTCTATATACTCTCCTTTATGAAAGAAGTTTAAATTATTACGGGTAAGCTTACCACCAAAAGAGAAGGTGTGTACACTTGCGTTACTTTGTCTTTTTTGAGAGATATACGTATTGTCTATCAAAGAAGCAGACTGTAAGTCGTTCTGAATTTTATAATAATCCAAAACAGCGTTTTCAGCTACAAACATTTCGGTAACCGAGTTAGTAAGTACCGGATGCGCTGTTAAACTTTGATGGCGCTCTATGATTTGTACTTGCGCATTTTCTTCAACAACTACTAAGTTACGTGGTTGTATTAGTAAAGCATCTTCTACACCTGTAGCAAAGTGAATAATTTCAACAGGTTTTTCTACTACCTTACTTTTAGGGATGTAGATGTAAGCACCTTCTTTAGTAAAGGCTGTGTTTAAAGAGGTTAAACTATCATCTTCTTTGGCTATTTTATTAAAGTAGGTTTCTATAACCTCTTTGTATTTAGGTTTTGAAAGTGCCTCACTCATTAAACAAACATCTAACCCTTCGTGAGATGTTTCAGATAGCTGAGCGCTATATACTCCATCTATAAAAACAATCTTATAAGTTTCTATGTTATGAATAAAGTATTGTTTAACATCTTTGTATTCAAGTGCTTTTTCTTTTTTAGCAAACACATTGTAATCTGGTTTTAAAACCGAATTTAACGAGGTGTATTTCCACGCTTCTAATTTTTTAGTAGGAAATCCTAAGGTTTCAAACTGTTTAATAGCGTTTGTACGAATATTACTTACCGGATCGGTACCACCAATTTGATTTTCTAACACCGAAAATGATGTTGCTAATTTATCTTTTAGATTCATTTTTCTCTCTAACTTTTATAAGGTAACCAAATTTTTTTATTGGTTTTTTTACCTGATATTTTCTCTATTGATTCAATAATGAATTTATTTTCTGAAAGGTTTCCTGCTGCTATAATGGCTTCCACATTACGTCCGGCAGCTTCTAACATTTCTATTAAGTTGACCTTCCAGTGCCCGTTGCCTTCTTTTTCAAACTGAAAAAAGTACGGTATGTCTGCTCCGTTATATTGCATTTGTGCAATGGCAAAAGCCCCGTCAATTTCCATTTCTCCTATTTCCAGCATACTCAAGTCTTCTTTATGAATCCAGTTTTTTCTAAGCAAGAAGCAAAATACTTCCTTTACGGTAAGCTGATTTGCTAAGTCTTCAGGAATCAGATGACGTGAGGTAAGTACCCATAGTTTTTCTTCAAACGGATACTTACTTACGGTAATGCTATCTGCCTTTTTACAGTCATCCCAAACCCGTTGGTAAAAGGAGGTTGTTTTTTGGTTAATAAGCGAATAGGCGGTAATACCGTCTTTGTTTGTAACAGCTTCTTTATAAGCTGTAAATACCTGTCGAATTTGTTGTTCGTCTTGCGAGAACCCTTTAAATCCGATTAAAAATAAGATGCTTATTAACCAAAAATAGCTGTGCATGTGTTACGCGGTAACTTCCTGTTTAATCCAGTCGTATCCTTTAGCTTCTAATTCTAAAGCCAATTCTTTAGTCCCCGATTTTACAATTTTACCATCAAATAAAACGTGTACAAAATCTGGTACAATATAGTCTAGTAAACGTTGGTAGTGTGTAATAACTATAACAGCATTATCAGCACTCTTTAATTTGTTTACACCGTTAGCTACAATTTTTAACGCATCAATATCTAATCCAGAATCTGTTTCATCTAAAATAGCTAGCTTAGGTTCTAACATAGCCATCTGAAAGATTTCGTTACGTTTTTTCTCACCACCCGAAAATCCTTCGTTTAGTGAGCGAGAAAGAAACTTCATATCAATATCTAATAAAGCAGCTTTTTCTTTTATCTTTTTAAGCATTTCGTTAGCTGGCATATCTTCTAAGCCTTGTGCTTTACGATTTGAGTTAATAGCTGTTTTGATAAAGTTAGTTACAGAAATTCCTGGAATTTCTACAGGATATTGAAACGACATAAAGATTCCTTTGTGTGCTCTTTCATCTGCTTCTAGTTCATTTATATCTTCACCTTCAAATTCAATACTACCTTCGGTAACTTCATATTCTTCTCTACCTGCAATTACAGAAGAAAGCGTGCTTTTTCCGGCACCGTTTGGTCCCATAATAGCATGAACCTCTCCTGGCTTAACCTCAATTCCTAAGCCTTTTAATATCTCCTTGTCTTCTATTGAAGCATGTAAATTCTCTATCTTTAACATTGTCTTTTAAGTTTAGAGTTGATGGTTAAAAGTAGACTGTACTTTGTTCCAAAAACCTTTATTGCTATTTATATCGTATTCTTACTTTTTTAATTTTAATGTGATAAAGAGTGTTTTTAAATTTTCTCATAATCACATAACTTTTATATTAACCTACAGAACCTTCTAATGAAATTTCAAGTAGTTTTTGAGCTTCTACAGCAAACTCCATAGGTAATTTATTTAACACCTCTTTGCTAAACCCATTTACAATTAGGGCAATTGCCTTTTCGGTATCAATACCTCTTTGGTTACAGTAAAAAATTTGATCTTCCCCAATTTTACTAGTAGTAGCCTCGTGCTCAATTTGAGCGGTTTTGTTTTTAGCTTCAATATATGGGAAGGTATGCGCCCCACAATTGTTCCCCATTAATAATGAGTCGCACTGAGAGAAGTTACGAGCATTTGCTGCTCTTGACCCTACCTGTACCAAACCTCTGTATGAGTTTTGAGATTTACCAGCCGAGATTCCTTTAGAAATAATAGTACTTCTGGTATTGTTACCTAAATGTATCATTTTTGTGCCGGTATCTGCTTGCTGGTAGTTGTTGGTTACCGCTATAGAATAGAACTCACCAATTGAGTTGTCTCCTTTCAATATACATGATGGATATTTCCAAGTTACAGCTGACCCTGTCTCTACCTGTGTCCATGAAATTTTTGCATTCTTTTCGCAAAGACCTCTTTTGGTTACAAAGTTGAATACCCCACCTTTACCGTCTTTCCCGCCAGGGAACCAGTTTTGTACAGTACTATATTTTATTTCAGCATCGTCTAGGGCTATTAACTCTACAACAGCAGCGTGCAATTGGTTTTCGTCACGCATAGGAGCCGTGCAACCTTCAAGATAACTTACATAACTACTTTCATCTGCAATAACCAACGTTCTTTCAAACTGTCCGGTTCCGGCTTGGTTAATACGGAAATATGTAGAAAGTTCCATTGGGCAGCGTACTCCTTTTGGAATGTAACAGAAAGATCCATCTGAGAATACAGCCGAGTTTAAGGCCGCGTAGAAATTATCTTTCTGAGGCACTACGGTACCTAAATATTTCTTTACCAATTCAGAATGTTCCTTAATGGCTTCAGAGATTGAACAGAAAATAATTCCTTTTTCTGCTAATGTTTTCTTGAAAGTAGTAGCTACAGAAACCGAATCCATTACAATATCTACAGCAACGCCCGTTAATTTCTTTTGCTCATCTATAGAAATTCCCAACTTATTAAAAGTATCTAATAATTCAGGATCTACTTCATCTAAACTCTCGTATTGAGGTTTCTTTTTAGGAGCAGAGTAGTAAGAAATACTTTGAAAATCTGGTTTTTCATAATGAACATTAGCCCAGTCTGGTTCTTCCATTTGTTCCCATGCGCGGAAAGCCTCCAAACGCCATTCGGTCATCCATTCTGGTTCATTCTTTTTCTTAGAAATTGCACGTACAATATCTTCATTTAAACCTATGGGCAGCGTATCGGCTTCAATATCGGTATAAAAACCATACGCATACTCTTGGGTTTCCAGTTCCTTTTTTAATTCTTCTTCGGTATATGCCATAAAATCTTATAAATTCTAGGTTTTGTGTAAAGGGTTTGAAGTTCAAGGAGACGTAAACCTTGAACCTTGAATTTTTTATAGAGAAAAACTCTCTCCGCATCCGCAGGTGCGTTGCGCGTTCGGGTTGTTAAAAATAAACCCTTTTCCGTTCAATCCGCCTGAGTATTCAAGCGTTGTGCCTATTAGGTACAAAAAGCTTTTTTTGTCTACAGCTATTTTAATATTATTGTCTTCAAAAATTTTATCTGTATCGTTTACAGAATGATCAAATTTTAATTCGTAAGACAATCCGCTGCAGCCACCACTTTTCACACCTACTCTTACATAATCTATGGTAGCGTCATAGCCGTCATCGGCCATTAATTCTGCTACTTTTTTCTTTGCAGTTTCAGATACTTTAATCATTGCTCTTACCTGGTTTAGTATTCAAGTATTCAGTTGCTTACACAACTTAAGTACTTTATTTGGTGCAAAAATACTATAATATATATGATTTACCATATGTAAAACATATATTAAATAAATTCTACCATAGTTTTCTGTTATAGTAGACTACTATGGGTAGCTCAGTAAAGTATTTACTTGATTATAAAGTTTAAGAAAATATAGAAAATAGTACCTTTGCAGTATGATAGAAGATAAAAATCCGCAACGTACTTCGTTGTCTGAATTAGGAGAGTTTGGGTTAATTGAACATTTGTCTAAAAATCTGAAAATAACTCAGGAATCTACCCTTAAAGGAATAGGGGACGATGCTGCTGTGTTAGACTTTAAAGATAAGAAAACTGTAGTATCTACCGACTTACTGGTAGAAGGGGTGCATTTTGATTTGGCCTATGTGCCATTAAAGCATTTGGGGTATAAGGCCGTGATGGTAAACCTGTCCGATATCTATGCTATGAATGCTAAGGCTACACAAGTAACGGTTTCTATAGCGGTTTCTAATCGTTTTCCGTTAGAAGCGTTAGAAGAATTGTATGAAGGAATAGCCTTGGCGGCTAAAATATATAACGTAGATGTAGTAGGAGGCGATACCACGTCTTCTACCCGAGGAATGATTATTTCTGTGACGGCTATTGGTGAGGCAGTAGAGGAAGATATTGTATACCGTAATGGTGCTGGTACTAATGATTTATTGGTAGTTACAGGTGATTTAGGTGGCGCTTACCTTGGGTTACAAGTGTTAGAGCGAGAGAAAGAGGTGTTTAAAGTAAACCCTAATAACCAGCCAGATATTTCTATGTACACCTATATCATAGAACGACAATTAAAGCCGGAAGCTCGTAAAGATATTCCAGCGTTATTAAAAGAACTTGAGGTGAAACCTACGGCTATGATTGATGTTAGTGATGGATTATCATCTGAGATTATTCATATCTGCAAGCAGTCGAAAGTAGGGTGTAATTTGTATGAAGATAAAATTCCGCTAGATCCGCAAGTGATTTCTACTTCTGAGGAGTTTGAATTAAACAGTACTACAGTTGCCTTAAGTGGTGGTGAAGATTACGAATTACTATTTACTATTAAACAGGAAGATTACCCTAAAATAAAAGCGAATCCGCATTTAACGGTTATCGGACACATGGCACAAGAGAGCGAAGGGGTTCATTTAGTAACACGTGCTAATACCAAAATACCAATTACCGCCAGAGGGTGGAATGCGCTTTCTGAGGAGAAGGAGTAAATTACGATGTAATTTGGTAATGAAATTGAGTCGCCCTAAAATAGGTTGACATTTTTTAATTAAAAAATATATAAACCAGAGAAGATATCTTCTCTGGTTTTTTTGTTATGTATAAAGTGCTTTGATACCTAGTCCGGCAAATAGTAGAAAATAGGGAGAAATTAGTAAAAATAAAATAATACCTAGTGGTAGCATAATATACCCTGCGATACGCATAAACAATGATGGTTTGTCTTCAAAAGAATAGATATAGGTTTTTATTTAAGGTTGTTTTAAAGAAGAAAACCCGCTCATGGCGGGTTTTCTAGGTAGTTGTTATTGGAAAGGTTACGCTTCCGATTCGGGGTTAGGATCCTTCTCAGAAGTCACTTGTGTACTGGTAGGTGGTGTTACATCTTTACCTTTAAGGTATTCTGGTAATTCCATACCTGCCATGTTAAACATATCTTGTAACGGCGGAACACTTTGGTATAATCCTGATAAGAAATTAGCTGTAGAGCCTTTTCCATCTTTAGACTGACCGTTTTCCCAAACCGTAACTTTGTCAATTTTAATATTCTTAATAGCTTCCGATTGTGTTTTCACCAATTCAGGTAACTTATCTGCAATCATTAATAATACCGCATCTCTTGAGTTGTTTCCGGCAGCTTGTACAATCTTGTCAAGACCTTGTGCTTGTTTGGTTAAGATTTCAAATAACCCTTGACCTTCGGCCTGCGCTTTAAATAGTATTGCATCGGCTTCCCCTTTAGCTCTTCTTCTAATTTTTTCAGCTTCAGCTTCTGCATCAATCTCAACTTTACGTTTGTCAATTTCAGCAGGTACAATAATATCGGCTTCCTGTGAGGAACGTTCTCTATCGGCTCTTACTAATTCTGCTTCTTTCTCGGCAGCGTAGGATTCTTCTAATGCTTTTGCAGTCTGTACTTTTTCAGATGCAATAGCTAAACGTTCTGCTTCTGCTTCACGTTGTCTACGGACAGCATTTGAGTTGGCTACTTCAATTTTAGCAGTGTTTTCACCGTCTACCGCTTTTGCATTAGCAGCAGCTACTTGAGTACGCTCATCTTGTTGTGCATTAGCTTCTCCAATAGAACCGTCTCTGTTTTTCTCTGCAACCGATTTACGAGCGGCATTAATTGCGTGTGCTGCAGCCTCTTTACCAAGTGCTTCAATGTACCCAGATTCGTCAACGATATCGGTAATGTTTACGTTGATTAATTTTAAACCAACTTTCTTCAATTCCGATTCTACACTTTGTGAAATGTTGCTCAAGAATTTATCACGGTCTGAGTTAATTTCCTCAATGTCCATAGAGGCAACTACTAGACGTAACTGACCAAAGATGATTTCTTTTGCAAGTTCCTGAATGCTTCCTAATTGTAAACCTAGTAATCTTTCAGCAGCGTTTTGCATTACACCGGGCTCTGTAGAAATACCAATAGTAAAACGAGAAGGAACGTTTACACGAATGTTTTGTTTACTTAAGGCGTTGTATAAATTTACCTCAATAGACATTGGAGTTAGGTCTAAATATTCATAATCATGAATAACGGGCCATATAAAGGCCGCACCCCCATGTATACATTTTGCCGACTGTCCGCCGCCAACTTTACCGTATACCACCAGAATTCTGTCTGACGGACAACGTTTGTACCTTTTAATACCGCTGATAAGTATAATAATAATAAATACCACAGCAACTACTAGCCCGATAAGTCCAAAACCGGGCGCTTCAGCTAGAAAAATCATAAGAAATAAATTAAAGGTTAAGTGAGTTTATCTATAATTAAAATTCCGTTAGGAGTAATTTTTTTTACTATAATCACGGTGCCCGATTTTAAATCGGTGTCAGCATCGGTAAGCGCTTCCAATTCACGTAATGCCCCCTGAATACGCACATGTGCTTTTCCTATGGTTGAACGTTTTGCACCCACGGTAAGGTATACCTCACCAACAGCGTTAATAGCATTTTTGTAATCTAATGTTCCGCTTGCGCTTAACTTGTTCATGTAATGAAAAATCAGTGCCATTAAAGACATCATTACCAGGCCACATAAGGTTGAAACAGCAATGGTTACTGGTTTTGATAGTGCTGCATCTATACAAGTTAAACCACTCCAGCCAAATAGAGTAAAAAAACCTACTGTGTTTTTTAAGGTAAAAAACTGAAATGCAATACCATTGTCTGCGTCAATTTCAGCATCGGCATTCCCCATGTCGTCAGAGTCTCCACCTATAAAAGTAAGTACTAACAGTAGTAACAGTATAAAAGTTCCTAGTATTGCAGAGGTCCAATATATCTTTGGAAACAGCGCAAGTTCAGTGTACCAATTAAGCATAATTAATTAGTTTAAGTGTTTTTCAAAATAAGATATTTATGTAATTCGTGTGCTAAATTTAAGTCAATAAACGAAAAATGTTGTTACACAAAATGTGATGTTAACTGCTGTTTTTTTTGAAGTACTTCTATCGCTTTTTTTAAAAGCTAATCCCAGTTGGTTGCGCATCACAATTTTATTAGTCGTAAATAGGGTGCAATTGTTACAACAGTTTTTTCTTAAAAAATGAAAAAGTTTATAAGAGTGTGTAACAATAGTGAAAGCTCATAGTCTTTTAGGGTATATCAACTGAATTGAATTTAAAAATGAAACATTTATGTTTGTGCTTGTCCCTGTTTATAGGAGTATTGATTGGTTATGGACAGGAAACAGATACCATTCCAAGAAAACATATAACAACTACACGTATTGCAAACCCGCCTGTAATAGATGGTAAATTAGATGATGCTGCCTGGGTAAATGCACCCATTGCTACTAATTTTATAGAGCGTAAACCTGTTAATGGACTTTTAGCTCCGGATAGTTTAAAAACCGAAGTAAAGATAGTCTATGATAATTTAGGGATTTACTTCGGGGCTTTTATGAGAGATCCTGAGCCAGATAAAATTCAACGAGAACTTACGGAACGTGACAATATAGGAAACGATGATTTTTTCTTTATTCTTTTAAATGGATATAATGATCATCAACTTAGTTTGGAATTTATAGTAACTGCTGCGGGTGTGCAATGGGACTCTAAAATAACTAATAGTGGTGAAGATGATAGCTGGAATGCCGTGTGGTATAGCGATGTATCTATAAACAACGATGGTTGGGTGGCTGAGGTGTTTATACCCTATTCTCAATTGCGTTTTCCAAAAAAGGAGGTGCAAACCTGGGGATTAAATATGGAGCGAGAGTTTAGAAGAGATCGTCGTCGTTTAAGTTGGTCACATATAGATAACACCAAGGGAGGCTTTTTGCTTTATGACGGGGTGTTGCATGGTATAGAAAATGTAGAGACACCAACCCGATTGTCATTTCAGCCGTATGTGTCTACCTATGTAGCCGATTATGATGGGCAAAGCGAGGTTACAGTAAATGGTGGTTTAGATTTAAAATATGGAATTAATGATGCGTTTACGCTGGATATGATTCTGATACCAGATTTTGGACAAGCTAAATTTGATGATAAAGTGCTTAACTTATCGGCGTTCGAAGTGCAATACGATGAGCAACGCCAGTTTTTTACAGAAGGTACCGAGTTATTTTCTAAAGGGAATTTATTTTACTCAAGACGGGTAGGAGGATCGCCTAGTGGTTATGTAACTCTTGGAGAAGATGAAGAAGTAATTGAAGACCCGTCAAGCGTAGACTTGATTAATGCAATGAAGGTTTCGGGAAGAACCGATAAAGGTTTGGGAATAGGGGTTTTTAATGCGGTAACCGAAAAAACAAAGGCAATTATAGAGAACACGCTTACCGGTGAACGAAGAGAAGAGGTGGTAGAGCCTTTGGCAAATTATAATGTGTTGGTGTTAGATCAGCGTTTTGGAAATAATAATTCGGTGTCGTTTGTTAATACAAATGTGACTCGTAATGGTGGTTTTAGAGATGCCAATGCTACAGGAGCGTATTTAAGTTTGACCAATAAAAAGAATACTTTGAGCTATTGGGCGCAAGGAGAAGGTAGTTGGGTGTGGGATGAAGATACGAAGATAGGAGCAGAGAGTAGTTTAGGGGTGTCTAAAATTAATGGAAAGCACCGTGCTACTTTAGAAATGTCGATGAGAACCAAAGATTATGATATTAATGATTTGGGATATTCTTCAACCACCAATTATGTTAATTATTATGGGTATTATGGGTATAGGTATTTGCAGCCAAAAGGGAAGTTGAACAATTTGTTTCTTAATTTTAATTTGAATTATGAGCGAAGATTAGACCCTGATTTATACAGTAATTTTAGTTTTAATTTCAATTCGAGTTTTACTACAAAAGAATTTGTTACGTTTGGTGGCGGATTTGAAATTACACCTTTTGGAACCAACGATATTTACGAACCTCGTATAGATGGGAGGCATTTAGATGAGCCTTCATATTACAATCCGTGGGTTTGGATATCTACCGATTATCGTAAGAAGTTTGCTATGGATGCTACTTTTGATTGGTACATATACGATGCTAAAAACAGAAACAATATATCGGTTTACTTTACTCCTCGATATCGTTTTTCAGATAAATGGAAGTTGTATTTTGAAAACAACTATTATATAAACACTAATGATAGAGGGTATGTGAATTATGTAAACGATAATATAGAGATAGGAGAGCGTAATCAGTTTACTGTAGAAACCTCTTTAGAGTCGCAATATATATTTAACAATACGATGTCGTTAAATTTAGCGTTCCGTCATTACTATTCAGAAGTAGATTATGGAAGGTTCTTTACGTTGAATATTGATGGCAGTGTTTTACAGGACGGTGCCTATGATGTAAACCATGACGGTACGTATAACAGTTGGAATATAGACCTAAGTTATTCGTGGTGGTTTGCCCCAGGTAGTCAGTTAACTTTTCTGTACCGAAACTCTATTGAAAGTTATGAAGAATTAGCTGGTCAAAGTCTTTCTGGTAATTTCGATACCTTGTTTAACCAACCGCAATCTAACACCTTTTCGGTGCGAGTAAGCTACTTTTTAGATTACAACCGTATTAAAAATTGGTTCGGTTCAAATAACAGCCAGTCGTTTTATCATCAAGAGCGCAACAAAAAAACAGGAAAAACGGTAAGATCGTAATGGTTTTGTAACAGAAACTTTAATTTCCTATGGATAAATTAAAAGCAACTGCTACATTTGTAATCAGGAAATTAAAACAGTTATTTTTGCGCTATGGCAAATCAAGACGAACAATTTAAGAAGGTTATATCTCATGCTAAGGAGTATGGATACATTTTTCAATCGAGTGAAATATATGACGGATTAAGCGCAATATACGATTACGGTCAGAATGGAGCCGAGCTTAAGAAAAACATCCGTGAGTATTGGTGGAAAGCAATGGTACAAATGCACGATAATATAGTAGGTATAGATGCTGCTATATTTATGCACCCAACTACTTGGAAAGCTTCGGGTCACGTAGATGCTTTTAACGATCCGTTGATTGATAATAAAGATTCTAAAAAAAGATATCGTGCCGATGTTTTGGTAGAAGATTATGTAGCCAAAATTGAAGCTAAAATAGATAAAGAAGTGGCTAAGGCAGCCAAGCGCTTTGGGGATGCTTTTGATAAGGAGCAATTTGTAGCGACCAATCCTCGTGTGGTAAAATACCAAGAGGAGTGCAGTGCTATTTTAAAGCGCTTAGGACAGTCTTTAGAAAAAGAAGATTTGGCAGACGTTAAAGCGTTAATTGAAGAGTTAGGTATTGCAGACCCTGATACAGGTTCTAAAAACTGGACCGATGTTAAGCAGTTTAACTTAATGTTTGGTACTAAGTTAGGAGCTTCTGCCGAGTCTGCTACCGATTTATATTTAAGACCGGAAACAGCTCAAGGGATTTTTGTAAACTTTCTGAATGTACAGAAAACCGGAAGAATGAAAATTCCTTTTGGTATTGCCCAAACAGGTAAAGCATTCCGTAACGAGATTATTGCACGTCAGTTTATTTTTAGAATGCGTGAGTTTGAACAAATGGAAATGCAATTTTTTATTAAACCTGGTACGCAACAAGAGTGGTATGACTATTGGAAAAAAACGCGTTTAAAATGGCATTTATCATTAGGTTTAGGAACTGATAATTACCGTTTTCATGACCACGAAAAATTAGCGCACTATGCAGATGCTGCTGCTGATATTGAATTTAAATTCCCATTTGGGTTTAAAGAATTGGAAGGAATTCATTCAAGAACCGATTTCGATTTAAATCAGCATGAGCAATTCTCTGGTAAAAAATTACAGTATTTCGATCCGGAAGAAAGCAAGAGTTATGTGCCTTATGTGTTAGAAACGTCTATTGGTTTAGATCGTATGTTCTTAGCGGTATTCTCTAACTCATTAATGGAGGAAGATTTGGGAGATGGTAAAACAAGAACGGTATTAAAATTACCGGCGGTATTAGCGCCTACTAAAGCGGCTATACTTCCGTTAATTAAAAGGGATGGTTTACCAGAGCTTTCTCAGAAAATTATGAATGAGTTGAAATGGGATTTCAATGTAACTTATGATGAGAAAGATGCAGTGGGAAGACGTTATAGAAGACAAGATGCTGCCGGTACACCATACTGTATTACAGTAGATCATCAGAGTTTAGAAGATAACACAGTTACCATACGTCATAGAGATTCTATGGAGCAAGAGCGTGTAGCTATAGACGATTTAAGAAGTCTTATTCTTAAAGAAGTAGATGTGCGTTACTGGTTGCAAAAGATGAATGACTTATAGTGGTTATTAATCGTATATTATAAAAAAAGAGTCGTATTGTAAATATTCAATACGACTCTTTTTTTTGTTTTTGTTAGTGTATTAAAAATTAAGTATCGATTCATCTGTTAGATTTAGTTTTGATAGGAGTTATAGGATGAGGTTATGAGAGTACTTTATAAAGGTAAGCAATCAATTTCTATGGATTTTTTTTAAGTGTTTACTGCGCTGTAATTGCAGGCTTATCAGTGAGTGGTAATACTTTATAGGTGTTGTAAAGGAAGATGTAGTAAAGCAGGAGTAGCTTTAGGATTCAGGTTTTAAAAACAATCTAAAATAGTATAAAACAAAAAAGCCGCAATACAAAATGTATGCGGCTTCTCTGTTAATTTAAATAAGTTCCTGTTTTATCTTTAAAACGGTACTCTAAATACGTGTAAGCATCTCTAGGTAATATTTTAACCCATTTTTTGTGTTCTAAAAACCATTTAGAACGCACGGATGGAAAACCCTTTGTTAAGTAAGCTGCTACAAACGGGTGTGTGTTTAACACAATACCGTTAAGTTTCGGATTACTTGTAATAATTCTTTCTAAATCGGAAGTAATCTTATTAATAATTAGAATAGGAGCTTCAATTTCCCCATCTCCGTTGGGGTTCTCCTCTCTTGTCTTAATGTTACGTTCCGGTCTTACTCGTTGTCTTGTAATTTGTATCAGGCCAAATTTACTAGGAGGTAGTACTTTGTGTTTAGCCTTGTCCTCTTTCATTTCTTCTCTAAGGAAGTCATAAAGTTTTTTTCGGTTATCAGGTTTCCCCATATCAATGAAGTCAATTACAATAATACCACCCATATCACGTAATCGCAATTGACGTGCAATTTCAGAGGCGGCAATAAGATTAACTTCTAATGCGGTTTCTTCCTGAGTTTTGGCTTTGTTAGATCTGTTTCCACTGTTTACATCTATTACGTGAAGGGCTTCAGTATGTTCTATCACAAGATAGGCTCCTTTACTCATAGAAACAGTGCGTCCGAAAGAGGTCTTAATTTGTCTTTCTATTCCATATTTTTCAAAAACAGGAACATTAGACTGATACAATTTTACAATTGATTCTTTTTGCGGTGCAATTTCATGCACATAATCTTTAATTTTAAAGTAAAGCTGTTCATCGTCTACATGAATACCGGTGAAGTCGTCGTTAAAAATGTCTCTTAAAAAAGAGGCTGCTCGGTTTACTTCACTAAGTACCTTAGACGGGTAGTTGGCTTTTACCATTTTTTTACACATCGTATTCCATTTCTGCATAAGATTGTGTAAATCTTTGTCCAGTTCAGCAACTTTTCTGCCTTCTGCAACTGTACGAACAATAATACCGAACCCTTTTGGTTTAATGCTTTGTACCAAACGCTTAAGACGATCTTTTTCGTCTCTACTTTCAATTTTCTGAGAAACCGAAATACGTTCAGAAAAAGGTACTAAAACAAGATATCTACCAGCTAAAGAAAGCTCAGAGCTAATTCTTGGGCCTTTTGTAGATATGGGTTCTTTTACTATTTGCACTAAAATAGACTGGTTGGCTTTTAACACATCAGTTATAAGTCCGTTCTTGTCTATTTCTTGCTCAAATGGGAAATCCTTAAAAGAATACTCTTTAAGTTTACCTGTGCTTACACGTTTTACAAATTTCAAAAGAGACAACAGTTTAGGGCCTAAGTCATGATAATGCAAAAATGCATCTTTCTCGTAGCCAACATTTACAAATGCGGCATTTAACCCCTGTACTGGTTTTCTAATTTTGGCAAGCATAATGTCGCCAACAGAAAAATCGTTACTCTCTTCGTCCTTTTGTAACTCAATTAATTTTCCATCCTTTAATAAGGCAAAATCAATGTCAGAGGAACCGGATCTGACAATCAGTTCTTTCACTCTGAATGAATTTGTATCTATTTGCATTGCAAATAGATGGATTAAACAAAATTTTCACAGGTAACTCCCGTTAAAACCATATAATGGTTTCTATTTCAAAGAACAACTATTCTTTTAAACAGAAATAGTAGTTTGGTAACTACTATTTCTTCTTCTTGTGACGGTTAGCTCTTGCTCTTTTCTTACGTTTGTGCGTAGCTACCTTATGTCTTTTTCTTTTTTTACCACTAGGCATACTTTAATATTTTATAGAATTAATACTTGAATTATTTTTCTTCTTTAACTTCTACGTTAGATTTAACGCCCTCAACAAATACTTTTGCAGGTTTAAAAGCGGGAATGTTGTGAGAAGGAATTTTGATAGTAGTGTTTTTAGAAATATTTCTACCTGTTTTTTCAGCTCTTGTTTTAATTATAAAGCTTCCAAAACCTCTTAGGTAAACATTGTCTCCGTTTTCTAAGGAATTTTTTACTTCTTCCATAAAGGCTTCTACAGTTTCCTGAACGTCTCCTTTTTCAATTCCCAATTTTTCTGAGATCTTCGCTACAATGTCTGCTTTCGTCATCTTTATTTATTCTTTTATAAATGTTTAAATTTTTAGGGGTTGCAAATATAAAAATTAATTAAACATAAATTGCAACCTAAATAATTAAAATTTAACCAACTAAACTTTTATTTTTGGCAATCATTTTTTGAATATGGAGTTTTCTAACTGTTTAATAGATTGGTATTTAAAGAATAAACGCGATTTACCATGGCGTAAAACTACCGATCCGTACAAAATATGGCTGTCTGAAATTATGCTGCAACAAACCCGCGTAGCTCAGGGTTTGCCTTATTATATTCGGTTTACAGAGCAATATCCTGCGGTAGAAGATCTTGCAAATGCACATGAAGATGAGGTGCTAAAATTATGGCAAGGGTTGGGGTATTATTCCAGAGCTAGAAATTTACATGCTACGGCAAAAAAAGTTGCCTTTGAGTTAAATGGAAAATTCCCGGACACCTATAAAGAGTTGTTAAAATTAAAAGGAATTGGCGATTATACAGCAAGTGCTATTGCTTCTATAAGCTTTGGAGAAGGGCAACCAGTGGTAGATGGCAATGTATATAGAGTGTTGGCGAGGTATTTTGGGGTACATACATCTATTAATAGTAGTTTGGGTGTAAAATATTTTAAAGAACTGGCGCATGAGGTGAAGCATGAAAAACAGATAGCTATATATAATCAGGCTATTATGGAGTTTGGTGCTAACCAATGTAAACCGCAAAGTCCGGATTGTAAGGTGTGTCCTTTAAAGGGTAGTTGTGCTGCTTTGGCAAAAGATGAGGTGAAACTATTGCCTGTTAAAATAAAGAAAACTAAGATTACCAAGCGTTACTTTAATTATATAGTGTTTGTAGATGTTAATGGCAATACGTTATTACAAAGAAGGACTAAAAAAGGAATATGGTATAATTTATATGAGTTTCCGTTGATAGAAACCGTAACGCCTGTTAAAAACAAAAGCGTACTTTTGGAAGAATCCTATTTACAAGACCATCATGTAGTTAGTATGGAGTTGTTTCATAAAGGCGATATTATTCATAAATTATCGCATCAACACCTGTATACTAAATTTTGGATTGTACATTTGCACGGTAATTTGCCTAATGGTATTTCGTTTGCTAGGGTAAAAGAGTACGCGGTGCCTGTTTTGGTGGCGAATTTTATAGAAGAATTTGGTTTTTAAAACTATCTTATTTTTATTACATTTGAAATAATTGAAGAAAATTTATGAGTGGTACGCTAAATAAAGTAATGTTAATTGGGCATTTAGGAGACGATGTTAAAGTCACCTATTTTGAAGGAGGAAACTGTATTGGACGTTTTCCGTTGGCAACAAACGAATCGTATGTCAACAGACAAACGGGTGAGCGTGTTACAAATACAGACTGGCATAATGTAGTAGTGCGTAATAAAGCTGCTGAAGTATGCGAGAAATATCTATCTAAAGGAGATAAGGTGTATGTAGAAGGTCGTTTAAAGAATAGACAATGGCAAGGAGAAGACGGAGTTACGCGTTATACTACTGAGGTTCATGTAAACGATTTTACTTTTTTAACAAACAAGAGCGATAGTGCGCAACCTTCTCAAGGTGGTGGGCAGTCGTCTTATAATCAACCGTCATCACCGACGCAGCCAACACAACCAAAACAAGCAGCTCCGCAAGCAAGCAGTTTTGTTAATGAAGATGACGATGATGATGATTTGCCATTCTAATCTAATGTCTAACTAATTTATCTGTCTTGGACCCAGAACCCTCGAGTTTTATTAGTCAATTAATTTCAGAAGACGGAATTCTTGTCTTTAGGTTTGCATTGCTTTTTTTGTTGCTAATTGGTTCTGCTTTTATATCAGGTGCAGAGGTAGCTTATTTTTCGTTTTCTGCTTCAGATATAAGAGAGTTGGAAGAGGAAAAAACAACATCTGCGAAAATAATTTACAAACTATTAACAAAGCCTAAAAAGTTTTTAGCAACCCTTTTAATAGCTAATAATGCTATTAATATTGCAGTGGTGTTGCTTTTTGATACGGTAAACCCATATTTATTTGGTCATATAGAGCCAGAGTGGTTAAAGCTTGTTTTAGAAGTTGGTGTAATAGCCTTCCTGATTTTAATGTTTGGGGAAATATTACCGAAAGTATATGCTAACCGAAATAAAAAGAAGTTTGCTTCGTTTATGTCGTATCCGTTAAGTGTGATCGATGTGGTTTTTTCGCCGTTAAGTGTTCCTATGCGCAATACTACGGTGTTTTTTCAAAAGCATTTAGGAAAGCAGAAATCTAATTTTTCGGTAGATCAATTGTCACATGCGTTAGAGCTTACATCGGAAGAAGATACAACTTTAGAAGAGCATAAAATTTTAAAAGGAATTGTTTCTTTTGGAAATACAGAGACCAAACAGGTGATGCGTCCGCGAATAGATATAATTGCGGTTTCTGAAGATATGGAGTTTGGAGAAGTGTTAGAGGAGGTAATTAAAAATGGCTATAGTAGAATTCCTGTGTTTAAAGAAAATATAGATGAAATTACGGGAGTATTGTTTGTGAAAGACTTACTAAGGCATTTAGATAAAGCAAGTTTTGATTGGGTAGCGTTAAAGCAAAAACCGTACTTTGTACCTGAAAATAAAAAGCTGGATGATTTACTTCAGGAATTTCAGGAGAAGAAGAAGCATTTGGCAATAGTGGTAGATGAATACGGAGGAACCTCTGGGTTGGTTACTATGGAGGATATTATTGAAGAAATAGTAGGTGATATTTCTGACGAGTTTGATGATGAAGATATTATTTTCTCGATGCTTGATGAAAGTACGTATATTTTTGAAGGTAAAACTGCTTTAAAGGATTTTTACCGAGTTATTAAACTAGAGGATGATGCAATTTTTGAAGAGCACAAAGGAGAGGCAGAAACCATTGCAGGTTTTGTGTTAGAAATTGCAGGGAACTTTCCGAAGAAAGAAGAAGTAATACTTTTTAGAAATTATTCGTTTACTATAGAAGCTTTAGATAAAAAACGAATTAAACAAATAAAGGTGGTAATACTACCCGAAGTTGAAGATAATTAGAATGAATAATAAGATTGTTTCTTTTATAATAATAATGTTAGGTTTTGCTATAGTGTCTTGCGAAGATACGTTGCCAAAACCTAATGCTATGTTGCGTTTAGAGTATCCTACTGCTAAATATGAAACCTATTATAAAGATGGGTGCGGATATGTTTTTGATAAGAATGATTATTCGTATGTGAAAGAGAAAAATGGGTGCAGTGTAGATTTAGTGTATCCGGAAATGAAAGGAACCATCTATTTAAGCTACCGCACCGTAAACGGAGATATAAAAAAGATTTTGACCGATGTTCAAAAACTTACGTATGAACATGTAGTGAAAGCAGATAACATTATAGAGCAGCCGTATGTGAATCCTGAAAAAAGAAAGTTTGGGATGTTTTACGAGGTAGATGGAAATGCAGCTTCTCAATCACAATTTTACTTAACGGATAGTGTTTCTCATTTTATAATGGGATCTATTTATTTTGATAGCAGACCAAATTATGATTCTATTCTTCCGGCTGCTGTATACTTAAAAGATGATGTAAGGAGAATTATGGAGAGCCTTGAATGGAGGTAGTCTTTTTAAATTTTATAAACTTACATAACAATAGCTGTTATTAAACGTTACTACACATACTTAGAAGAATATCTTAGCGTATATGAAAAGAATTTTTGCCATTGTTTACTTTTTAACTGCATCCGTTCTGTATGCTCAGGATTGGGAAGGGGAATGGAGTGCGTATTTTTCATATAATGAGATTATTGATATTTCTGATGGAGACGACGTATTGTACGTGGCTACAGATAATGCCTTTTTTACTGTAGATAAATCTACCTTTGAGATGGAGAAATATACTACTGTAGACGGACTTGCCGGTGAAGATGTGGTTTCGGGGCATTATAGTTCGTTGTCTGATGTGTATATGATGGGGTATGAAAACGGATTGATTCAGGTGTTCGATGCCCAGACAAAGGATGTTTTGTCTGTAGTAGAGATAATGAATAAGGCAACCATTTCAGGGGGTAGTAAGAGTATTAACCATATAATGGAGTATAATGGGGATGCTTATTTGTCTTGTGGTTTTGGTATATCTGTGTATGATCTTGATAATTTGGAGTTTGACGATACCTATTATATTGGGGATAACGGTGCTCAGGTAGAGGTGAATCAGACGGTTGTGTATCAAGGTTATTTGTATGCTGCCACTTCGGAAGGAGTATACCGTGCTATTGTGTCTAATGATAACATTATTGATTTTCAGAATTGGGAGTTGGTAACAGGTGGGGAATGGACAGGTATTGTTTCGGTTGACGGAAAGTTGGTAGGAACCTACAACAATAGAATGTATAATTACAATGGTTCTTCATTTGTGCAGGTAGCTGTGGTATGGGCTATAGATGAATTGAGAGCCGAAGATGGGCATATTTTAGTAACCAGAGATGCTAGAACGTATATTTATGACACCAATTTTAATTTGGTGTTTTCCATTTTGAATACTGATTTAACTGAGTATGGTAGGGTTAATTATAATAGTTCATTCTTAGAAGATGGGTTGTTGTATTTAGGTACAGCAGAAGATGGGTTGTTGGTGTTAGCTTACCCTGATATTGATGATGTGATTCAGTTAAAACCAGACGGCCCTTACTATAACAATGCATTTGGATTGAGTGTTATTAAGCAAAATCTGTGGATTACGTTTGGCGAGTATACCAATCAATATAATCCAACGCCTCCTAATAGCAGAGGGGTGAGTATTTTTAAATCAGCTTTAGATGAATGGGTTCAAATTCCGTTTGATAGCTTGTTAGGATGTAGAAATTTGGCAAATATTAGCTATAGTAAGAATCAGGTAAATGAAGTTTATATCAGTTCTTATATAGATGGAATAGTTAAAATAAGGAATGAAGGAGAAGAGATTACAAAGTATGATGAAACCAACAGTCTGTTAGATTATATAGTGTACCCTACCAACCCTAATAATGTAAGCGATGTTCGTATTTTAGGTACTGCCTTTGATAGTGATGATAATTTATGGGTAACTAATGGCTATGTCAATGATGCTATTAAAGTGTTGGGTGAAGACGGAGGCTGGGATGAGTATAGTGTGTATGATGTAATTGAAGATCCGTTTACGGATTTAGCATATAAAGAAATTGTAATAGCTCCTAATAACTTTAAGTTTATTTCTACATCGAGTCATGGGGTGCTTGGGTTCTATGAAAATAATGGTTCTCCGTTGGTGAGGATTATGCAAGATGGGGAAGGCGATGGTAACTTGCCTGATGATGATGTTAGGGCACTGGCTTTTGATGATAATAATGTTTTATGGATAGGAACTATTAAGGGACTTAGAGTTTTCTATAATTTTTCAGGGTTTTTTACTAGCGACAATATAGAGTCTAGTCAGGTGATTATTACCGAGGATGGAGAGGCTAGTGAATTGTTGTACCAACAATGGATAAATGATATTTATGTAGATGGGGCTAATAATAAGTGGATAGGAACGGCAGACAGTGGAGTTTTTTACTTAAGTAGTGATGGGCAAGAAACGATTTACCATTTTACTACAGATAATTCTCCTTTGCCTTCTAATAGTGTAAATATTATTGTAGCTAATGAGTCGTCTGGAGAGGTGTTTTTTGCAACCAGTAAAGGAATTGTTTCTTTTATGGGGTTGGCAACTACAGGCCAAGAAACACTGTCAGATGTATACGCGTATCCAAATCCGGTGAGACCTGAGTTTGAAGGTAAGGTAACTATTAGAAACTTAACCGATAATGCTAGAGTTAAAATTACGGATGTGGCTGGAAATCTTGTGTATGATATAGAGTCTAAAGGAGGAGCAGTGCAGTGGAATTTAACCGCTTTCGATCAATACAAGGTTGCATCAGGAGTGTATTTTGTGCTTGTTAGTAGCGAAGACGGGTCTGATGTACAAGTAACAAAAATTATGGTAATACGATAAATGAGAGTCAGTACTCCGGCCATAGTATTGCATGCCCATAAATATGGAGATACTTCCCTTATAGTTAAATTGTATACAGCCTCTTCTGGTATAAAATCATATATGTTGAGGGGCGTGTTAACTTCTAAAAAAGGCAAAACCAAAGCAGCCTATTTTCAGCCACTTATGCAGTTAGAGGTGGTTGCAAACCACAAACAAGGAAATGCTCTTAATTCTATTTCCGAAGCCAAGGTGTTGTATCCGTATGCTTCATTACATACTAATTTTACCAAGAGTGCGCTGGTTTTCTTTTTGTCGGAGGTGTTGTATTCGGTACTACGTGAAGAGGAAGGTAATGTGCCTATGTTTGAGTATATAGTTGCTTTGTTACAATGGTTAGATATGCACGATGAGGTAGCTAATTTTCATATCTACTTTATGTTGCATTTAACTCGTTTTTTGGGTTTTTATCCAGATGATATTTCGGAAGAAGCGAGTTGTTTTGATCTTTCAGAAGGAATGTTTTTATCAAAACCGATTTCTACTCAGTATGTAGAAGATCAGCAGTTGGAATTGTTCAAGATGCTTTTGCAAACGACTCCCGAAGCACTTCACGAAATAAAAATGTCTAAGGTAAATCGCCGTGATTTATTAGAAAAGATCCTGGTTTTTTACCAGTTACATTTGGATGGTTTCCGTACGCCGAGATCCTTAAAAATACTCACAGATCTTATGGGGTAACTTTTAGCGGTAAATTAAAGTTCAATTCATTGAAATTTAGTAATTTCGCTGACTTAATAAAAGTAACTACGTTTTATAATGAAGTTTGCAGAGTACAAAGGACTTGATTTACCAAAGGTTGCAGAAGAAATCCTTAATTTTTGGGAGGAGCAAGATATTTTTGATAAGAGTATAACTACAAGAGAAGGTAAAGCACCATTTGTGTTTTTTGAAGGGCCGCCATCCGCTAACGGATTACCTGGTATTCACCACGTAATGGCACGTTCTATTAAAGATATTTTTTGTAGATATAAAACTCAAAAAGGATATCAGGTAAAGCGTAAAGCTGGTTGGGATACTCATGGATTGCCGGTAGAATTAGGTGTAGAGAAAGAATTGGGTATTACCAAAGAAGATATTGGAAAGAAAATTACCGTTGAAGAATACAATCAGGCTTGTAAAAATGCCGTAATGCGTTATACAGATATCTGGAACAACCTTACTCGCGAAATGGGGTATTGGGTAGATATGGAAGATCCGTATATTACGTATAAGCCAAAATATATGGAGAGTGTTTGGTGGTTGCTAAAACAAATTTATGATAAGAATTTGTTGTATAAAGGGTATACCATACAACCATATTCTCCAAAGGCTGGTACCGGACTTAGTTCGCACGAACTAAACCAACCAGGATGTTACCGCGATGTGTCAGATACTACAGTAGTGGCTCAGTTTAAAGCGGTAGATGCCTCGTTACCTGAGTTTTTACAAGGGTATGGAGATGTGCATATCTTAGCATGGACTACTACTCCTTGGACATTGCCTTCTAATACGGCATTAACCGTTGGTCCAAAAATTGAATATGTATTGGTGAAAACCTTTAACCAATATACTTTTGAGCCAATAAATGTGATTGTTGGAAAACCATTGGTTGCTAAACAATTTGCAGGTAAGTTTAAGCAGGTTGAAACAGAAGAAGCGCTTGCTGCTTATAAGAAAGAGGATAAAAAAATACCATATGTACTTGTAAAAGAATTTACAGGTGCTGATTTAGTAGGGACTAAGTATGAGCAATTATTGTCATATGCATTGCCGTACGAAAATCCTGAAAATGCTTTTAGAGTTATTGCAGGTGATTTTGTAACTACTGAAGATGGTACAGGTATTGTTCATACGGCGCCTACATTTGGTGCAGATGATGCTAAGGTGGCTAAAGAAGCTACGCCTGAGGTACCACCTATGTTGGTAATAGACGAGAATGATAATTTGGTTCCGTTGGTAGATTTACAAGGTCGTTTTAGAGCAGATTTACCAGAAGTTGGAGGTAAGTATGTGAAAAATGAATACTACGATGAGGGAACTGCACCTGAGAAATCGGTAGATGTAGAAATTGCTATTAGGTTAAAAGAAGAAAATAAAGCCTTTAAGGTTGAAAAATATGTCCACAGTTACCCGCACTGTTGGAGAACTGATAAACCTGTGTTGTACTACCCACTAGATAGCTGGTTTATTAAAGTTACCGATGTGAAAGACAGAATGTTTGAATTAAACGAAACTATTAACTGGAAGCCTAAGGCTACTGGTGAGGGGCGTTTTGGTAATTGGTTAAAAAATGCGAATGACTGGAATTTGTCTCGTTCTCGTTTCTGGGGTATTCCATTACCAATATGGAGAACAGAAGATGGTAAAGAGGAGCTAATTGTTGGTTCTGTTGAAGAGTTAAAAGCTGAAATTGCAAAAGCAGTAGAAGCGGGTGTAATGGCTGAAGAGGTGTTTGCCGACTTTGAGGTGGGTAACATGAATGAAGAGAACTATGATAAAATTGATTTACACAAAAATGTAGTAGATAAAATTATTTTAGTATCTGCTAGCGGTAAACCAATGAAGCGTGAGAGCGATTTAATTGATGTTTGGTTTGATTCTGGTTCTATGCCGTATGCACAATGGCATTACCCTTTTGAGAATAAAGAACTTATAGAAGATAAATTATCGTACCCTGCAGATTATATTGCAGAAGGGGTAGACCAAACACGTGGTTGGTTTTATACATTACATGCTATTGGTACCTTGGTATTTGATTCGGTTGCCTACAAAAATGTGGTGTCTAACGGATTGGTATTGGATAAGAACGGACAGAAAATGTCGAAACGTTTAGGGAATGCGGTAGACCCGTTTGAAACCTTAAAAGCTTTTGGTCCTGATGCTACCCGTTGGTACATGATTAGTAATGCAAACCCTTGGGATAACCTGAAGTTTGATGTAGAGGGTATTGCTGAGGTACGACGTAAATTTTTTGGAACCTTATACAATACGTATTCGTTCTTTAGTTTATATGCAAACATAGATAACTTTACCTATGCTGAACCTGATGTGCCTTTAGAGGAACGTCCTGAAATAGACAGATGGGTACTTTCTGAACTTCATACCTTGATTAAAAAGGTAGATGAAGCTTTTGCTGATTATGAGCCTACCAGGGCTGCCAGAGCTATTTCAGATTTTGTTCAGGAGAACTTAAGTAACTGGTTTGTTCGTTTAAGTAGAAGACGTTTCTGGAAAGGAGAGTACGGGCAAGATAAAATATCTGCTTATCAAACCTTATATACATCATTGGTAACTGTAGCTAAGTTGGCTGCGCCAATTGCGCCTTTCTTTACAGATAGATTATATAAAGATCTTACGTTAGCTACAGGGAAAGAAACTTTTGAGAGTGTTCACATAGCAGAATTTCCTGTTTTTGTAGAAAACTTTGTTGATAAATCATTGGAGAGTAAAATGGCTAAGGCGCAAACAATTTCTTCATTGGTTTTATCGTTACGTAAGAAGGAGATGATAAAAGTGCGTCAACCACTGCAAAAGGTAATAATACCAGTACTTAGCGACACTGATAAAGAAGAGATTGCAGCGGTGGCAGATCTTATAAAGTCTGAGGTAAATGTGAAAGAGATAGCGCTTTTAGATGATGCTTCAGGGGTGTTAGTAAAACAAATTAAGCCGAATTTCAAGGTTTTAGGACCTCGATTTGGTAAAGATATGAAGTTGATTGCCAGTGAAATAGCTAAATTTGGTCAGGGAGAAATTCAACAAATTGAGCGTGAAGGTAGTATAACTGTTGATATTAACGGAAAAAGTGTTATTTTAGGAACCGAAGAAGTGGAAATCACTTCTCAGGATATCGAAGGATGGTTGGTAGCAAATTCAGGTCCTTTAACAGTTGCACTTGATGTAACATTGACCGATGAATTGCGTAATGAGGGGATAGCCAGAGAGCTAATTAACCGAATTCAAAACATCCGAAAAGATTCTGGATTTGAAGTAACTGATAAAATCAACATAAAACTTCTGAAGAACGAGACCATTGAAAAGGCTGTGTTGGCAAACGAGGAATATATTAAAACTGAAACGTTAACCGCTAGTCTAATGTTTGAAGAAACACTGGAAACTGGTTTAGAAGTAGAATTTGATGATTTACATACTAAATTGTCTATTGAAAAACACTAAGGCCTATGCAAACAGATGATGTTAAAGTAAGGTACTCCGATAAAGATTTAGAGGAGTTTAGAGTTCTGATTCAGGGTAAAATTGAGAAGGCGCAGGAAGGACTGCAGCTTATCAAGAGTGCCTATATGAATGATGGGAACAATGGTACCGACGATACTTCACCAACCTTCAAAGCGTTTGAGGAAGGGTCTGAGACCATGAGTAAAGAAGCGAACACACAGTTGGCTTTGAGACAAGAAAAATTCATCAGAGATTTAAAAAATGCTTTGATTAGAATTGAAAACAAGACCTATGGTATTTGTAGGGTAACTGGAAAACTTATTAATAAAGAGCGTTTGAAGTTAGTTCCGCATGCTACATTAAGTATCGAAGCTAAGAAAACGCAAAAATAAATAGAGCGCCTTTACGGCGCTTTTTTTATATTGCCTCCCTTATGAGTATAAGTAGAGGTGTAGTTTATATATATGTATTACTAGGATGTATGGCTAATGTATTTGCGCAAAAGGTAAGTACAAAGCTATTACAGATACCTAATGTAGAATATATAACTATAAATACCGATATCATATCTGACTTAGAACTCACAACAGATGAGGCAAAAACAGTATTTGTGGAAGCTCAGTTTGATGGAGAGTATAACGAGTCATTATTTATTACCACTAAACAAGAAGGAAGTCAATTAGATTTAGGAGTGCATTTTGGTCCTATATTTGAAAATTTTGATGATAAACTAGCTGCCAATAAGCAACTATCTATAAAGATGAAAGTAGTGGTGCCAAAAAATAGCGTAGTTATTGTAAACGGAACCAGTACAATTACCCATGTTAGTGGTGATTACAAGAAGATACAACTGTATATGCATGACGGAAATTGTTATGTTTCAGATGTTAAAGGTGAGGGAGAAATAGTAACTTTTAGTGGAGACGTTTTAGTAGAAAGCTATAATGGCGAAATAATAGCTAACTCAGATTATGGAATGGTAAAAGTGGTTAAACAAATAAAATATCCTTTTAAGTTAAATATTCATAGTGTTAAAGGTGATATTCGTGTTAATACAATCAAATAATTGCTATTTTTGACACTGCTATTTGGGGCGTAGCCTCAATAAAATACAAACAAATGAATTTAAAAAAGTCCGTTTTAATAATACTAGCCATTCTATTGGTAGATCAGATTGTAAAAATTTATATTAAAACCCACTTTGCTTTACAGGAGTCAGTTGATGTTTTTAGCTGGTTTAAAATATATTTTATAGAGAATGAGGGTGCTGCATGGGGTACCAAGTTAAGTGATATTCTTCCATTGTCTGATAAAACGGGTAAATTAATTTTAACGATTTTTAGGTTGTTTGCTATTACCGGTATAGGATATTGGTTGTATGAAAGTGCTAAGACTAAAAAACCGGGTATTTTATTATGCTGTATAGCACTTATATTTGCTGGTGCTTTTGGTAATATTATAGATTCTGTTTTCTACGGAGTTATTTTTGATCATAGTAACGGACAAGTAGCTACCTTATTTGCAGCAGAGCCTTATGGTTCGTTATTCCACGGTAAGGTAGTAGATATGTTGTATTTCCCTTTAATTAGTACTACACTGCCTGATTGGGTGCCGGTTTGGGGAGGAGAATCTTTTAATTTCTTCGATCCTGTATTTAATATAGCTGACTCTGCCATTAGTGTAGGGGTAATAATACTTTTGATATTTAATAAAAAAGCTTTCCCAAAAGAAACTCAAGATTAACTATTGGGGTGCAGAAATAGGTATAAATTCTTCTAAGAAGTAAACTACTTCGGGGCAAGCCCACGAAGCATTTAATCTCAATTATTTAGTAAATGTATATATAGTTGTTGGTGTAATGCAGTAATCTAAGGGTACATCGGTTTCGTAAATATTGTCGATGTCGGGTTCTGCTTCAAAAAAGGATAATCCTATTTTTATTACATCTGGTCTGCATTTACTTAAAAAGGTATCATAAAATCCTTTTCCATAGCCAATACGTTGTCCATTTTTGTCAAAAGCTAATAATGGTACAAAAACCACATCTAGCTTTTCTAGTGGAACTTCTATACCGTCTACAGGTTCAGGTATTCCCCATTTACTTTTAACAAGTCGTGTGTTTTCTGTAAGTAGATAGTGGGTTAAGGAGTTATCTTCTATGTGGGTTTTGCTAACTACAATTTCTTTATCCTTTCCTTGCAAAATGCTTAAAATATAAGAGGTGTCTATTTCTCTCTTCTCGGCAATGGAAAGAAAAAGGTGATAATAAGTGCCTTTCCAAACAGGAGTTTTTAACAAATTGTTTGCAATAGCAATGCTTAAATCTTCAATATCAGAAACAGAAAGCGATGCTCTTAGCAACTTAAATTTCTTTCTTAAATCAGTTTTATTCAAATATTTATTTTTTTGCTGCCCCGGTGCAAATGATTTTGCACTTTTAGCTCCGGTGGCTTTCTTGGAATGTCTTGGGGAAGTACATGCATTTAATGCATGTATGTTGGTTATTACACAAGAAATAGTTACAGATGATAAAAGTAATACAGATAATACTAAAACAACAATTTTTTTTTATTTTTTAGGGTGAAATTAATGGAGAAACTATTAAAATATTCTTGTTTATAACATTCTTAATGCCATCAGTGGATAAATTATTAATTTTGTAGCATGTCCAATGTACCCATAGCACTGCAGTTAGATACGTTACCCAATAGTCCGGGAGTTTACCAGTATTACGATAAAGATGGAAAAATTTTATATGTAGGTAAGGCAAAGAACCTTAAAAAAAGAGTCTCGTCTTATTTTCATAAAAAGCATGAGTATGGTAAAACGAGAGTGCTGGTGAAAAAAATTGTAGACATAAAACATATTGTAGTACCTACAGAAACCGATGCTCTTCTTTTAGAAAACAATCTGATTAAGAAATACCAGCCGAGATATAATGTAATGTTGAAAGATGACAAAACGTATCCGTGGCTGTGTATAAAGAATGAGCGTTTCCCACGAGTATTCAGTACTAGAAATGTAATACGCGATGGATCTGAGTATTTTGGGCCTTATACGAGTGTGAAAACAGTACGTGTATTGTTAGATCTTATTAAAGGTTTATACCCGTTGCGTACGTGCAATTATGATTTGTCTAAAGAAAAAATTGATGCCGGTAAATATAAAGTATGTTTAGAGTATCATTTAGGAAATTGTAAAGGACCCTGTGAAGGGTATCAAACCATTCAGGAATACGATGCGCAAATAAAAGCGATAAGAGAAATTATCAAAGGGAATTTTAAAGATTCGTTGCAGCAGTTTAAAAAGCAGATGAAGGATCTTGCTGCCGATATGATGTTTGAAGAGGCACAGAAAATGAAGGAGAAAATAGAGGTGCTTGAAAACTATCAAGCAAAATCTACTATTGTAAATCCGCGTATTAGCGATGTAGATGTGTTTTCAATTGTGTCGGATGAAAGTTATGGTTATGTAAACTTTCTTCAGGTGTCTTATGGTTCTATTATAAGGTCTCATACCATTGAGATGAAAAAGAAATTAGAGGAGACCGATGAAGAGCTTTTAGAGTTGGCTATTACAGAAATAAGAAATAGATTTCATTCCAAGTCGAACGAGATTTTAGTGCCTTTTGATGTAGAAATAGGAGCTATGGCTCGTATTACCATTCCTAAGCTAGGAGATAAAAAGAAGTTGTTAGAACTGTCTGAAAGAAATGCCAAGTTTTACCGAATGGAGCGCTTTAAACAGGTGAAAATAACCGATCCTGATAGACATGTAAAGCGTATAATGACTCAAATGCAAAAGGATTTACGTTTGCAGGTAGAGCCAAGGCATATTGAGTGTTTTGATAACTCGAACATTCAAGGAAGCAATCCTGTTGCGGCCTGTGTGGTATTTAAAAATGGAAAACCGAGTAAGAAAGAGTATCGTCATTTTAATATTAAGACAGTAGAAGGACCTAATGACTTTGCTTCTATGGAAGAAGTAGTGTTTAGACGTTACAAGCGTTTAATGGAAGAAGGAGAACCTTTACCGCAATTAATTATTATTGATGGAGGTAAAGGACAATTATCGTCTGCACTAAAAAGTCTAGACCTGTTAGGATTAAGAGGAAAAATAGCTATTGTTGGTATAGCAAAAAGACTGGAGGAAATATTTTATCCGGGAGATTCTATTCCATTGTATTTAGATAAGAAGTCTGAGACGCTTAAGGTGATACAGTATTTACGTAATGAAGCACACCGTTTTGGAATTACATTTCATAGAAATAAACGGAGTAAAGCAGCTATTAATTCGGAATTGGAAGCCATCCCTGGAGTTGGGGATAAAACAATTGAAGAGTTGTTGAGAGCGTTTAAATCGGTAAAACGGGTAAAAGAAGCCTCGCTTGAGGGATTAATTAAAGTTGTAGGTACATCTAGGGCAAAAAAAGTTTATGAGCATTTTCATTAATTGTGTAAATTTATAGCAAATTGCAATGAATGAAAAAGTTTCTTCTCTACGTTTGTTTGTACATGTTTGCATTACAATTGCAAGCTCAGGAACAAAAAGATCTTAAAGTAGGTTTAGTGCTTAGTGGAGGTGGAGCTAAAGGCTTTGCCCATATTGGTGCGTTAAAAGTTTTGGAAGAAGCCGGCGTTCGAGTAGATTATATTGGAGGTACTAGTATGGGGGCTATAATAGGTGCTTTGTATGCATCGGGGTATTCACCCGATGAAATGGATTCAATTTTCAAGGCGGTAGATTTTGATGTTCTTATACAGGATATATTACCCCGATCTGCAAAAACATTTTATGAAAAGGAAGATGCAGAGCGCTACGCTATTACATTGCCTTTTAATAAATTTAAGGTAGGATTTCCTAAATCAATATCTAAAGGACAAAATATTTATAATTTATTGGCGCGTCTTTTATCGCCGGTAAGCGATATTAATGAGTTTGATAAATTACCAATACCTTTTTTTTGTATTGCTACCGATATAGAAACGGGGGAAGGAGTCAAACTTACAAAGGGGTATTTACCTGAGGCAATTCTTGCTAGTGGTGCATTTCCGTCTCTATTTAGGCCTGTAGAAATAGACGGAAAGGTTCTAATAGATGGTGGAGTGGTAAATAATTATCCGATAGAAGAGGTTAAAAAAATGGGAGCCGATTATGTTATAGGTATTGATGTTCAGGATGGTTTAGCAAAGAATGATGAGTTAAACTCGGCTGTGAGTGTACTGTTGCAAATTAATAATTACCGTACGGTACACGATATGCAAAAGAAGGCTAAGGAAACCGATTTGTATATTCATCCAAATATGGATAATTATACGGTGGTGTCTTTTGATGAAGGAGCAGCTATTATAGATGAAGGTGAGAAAGCGGCTTTTGATAAATATGATAAGCTGCGAGAAATTGCTTTGCAACAAAAAAAGGAAGCTGATAGAAAACCTTGTGTTGTAAGTGATTCTGTTTTTGTTGATGGGTTAGAGTTGAATGGGAATGAACATTATTCCAGAGCGTATATAAAAGGTAAGTTACGTTTTTTAAATGGAGAGAAGATAAGTTTTGATGATTTGAATAATGGTATAGGTAATATGTTAGCAACTAATAACTTCAACTCGGTGAAGTATAAGTTGCACCATACCGAAGGAGATAAATATAAGCTAATACTAGATATAGAAGAGAATAAAGACAAGTTTCTTTTACGTCTTGGGGTACATTATGATGATTTGTATAAAACCTCTGCTTTGGTAAATGTTACCGGAAAAAATTTATTGCAAGATGATGATAGAGCCGGTCTCGATTTTATTATAGGAGATAACATTCGATATAATTTTGAATATTATGTAGACAAAGGGTTTTACACGAGTTATGGTTTTAAGTCTACATTTAATTATTTTAAAATAGATGTAGACGGGGATTTGTTTAATATTGGAGCCGATGATTTTGCGCTTAATAAAATTAATGTGAGTTTGGCAAACCTAGTCAATCAGGTTTATATCCAAACGGTATTTAGAGAGGAGTTTTCTATTGGTTTGGGAGCTGAACATTCAAGGTACGTGTTAGAGACTGAAAATTTAATTAATGGAGAAAGTACCAAAACCTATTTTGATAAAAGTAATTATTACAGTGCTTTTGGGTATTTAAAATTAGATACCTATGATAATAAATATTTTCCCAAATCGGGTATATTTTTTGATGGTAGGGCTAATACGTATTTATTTTCATCTGATTATACAAAAGCCTTTGATGAATTGACTGTTGTAAATGGACAGTTTGGTGTGGCAGTACCTTTTATAAAGAATAAGCTTTCTTTGAATATGAGCTTTAGTGCGGGGTTTGCTTTGGGGGATAACAATTTAAAAACCTTTGATTTTATTCTGGGGGGATACGGAAACAAGTTTGTTAATAACATGATTTCCTTTTATGGGTATGATTTTGCCAGTATAAGTGGAGATAGTTATATTAAAGGTTTGGCTACTTTAGATTATGAACCTTTTAAAAGAAATCATATTAACTTTTCGTATAATGCTGCTAACGTAGGGAGTGATATATTTACCGGAGAATGGTTTTCTTTACCCGATTATTCGGGTTATGCTATTGGGTATGGTGTAGAAAGTTTTATTGGTCCTATGGAAATGAAATACACTTGGTCTCCAGAACGAGGAGAAGGTAATTGGTTTTTTAGTATAGGGTATTGGTTTTAATAAGCTACTTATGGGTAGACTTATAAAGCATTTATAATAGTTGCATCTTTAGTTAGAGACAAGTCTCGGATGAATTATTCTTGATTACCGAGTAAAGACGTATTAAAAGTCTTCTGAAATAAGTACTTAACGCTGGTTTAACAGAATTATGTATTGATGAAAATATGGTCTTTTGGCTATTTCTCAATAAACTTTATAACGATTTGATGTTTTTGTTAGAAGCGGGCTCTTAAAAAAGTTAAAGTAAAAAAAATTACCATCTTTTTTAGCTGGTCAATATATATTTGCGTCCGCTTGAAAGGGGTGGTGCCTTTTTAAGCATGCTTATAGTAAAAGTTTTCATAAGTAAGAGTTTTTAGTTGGTAAAGAAAAACCCGGGTTTATAACCCGGGTTTTTTTATTTTAGCT
>NZ_BRVP01000029.1 GCF_027924145.1 Neptunitalea chrysea
GTAGTTATGGGTAATACTGCTTGGGGAGCTAAAACAGTAAAGTCTAACATAAAGGATTTTAAGAAATTAAAACAAATTCGACTCATTTCAGGGCGAAATTCGCCTGTATACTCTTATGGAGGAACAATAGATACAGATGCTGACCCAAATGTTATTGGAGAGCAAGTTTTAGAAATTTGGAATGAAAGAGTTTCGGCTATTCGAGAAAAATTTAAGCATCTTCGAACTGTTGTACTTGTTAAATCAAATGATTTATCACAAGTAGCTGTTTTCGAATTTGATACTGTTAGATATGATTCAGATTTGTACGAATTTGTATGGAACAAAAATGGAAACTTGGAAGGTTATGATAAAGGTGCTGAACATAAAAGTGCGAACAAGCGTTTTACTTGGCAACCTCACGGTTCTCAATTTACAATAACTGAAATTGTACCTGAACAAACTCTCATACTGAAAATAAAGCAACCTGAAAAACTTGACAAAGCGAAAATACTTGAAGCAATCGGATTTGATAAAACTTGGGTAACAATAGAACGGAAATAAAAACTATTGCCAAAAATGGCTATAATTAATACGGGTTTTAGTACTTAATCCTAAGTTTAGGCATATTTACGAAGTCCGCCAAATCTTTTTGATTTGGCTTTAGAACAAAAAGATAAAGCAAAATAAAAAGTTTTGGCTAAATGCTTAATCGAAAGTTCACTACTTTTAATACCCGTACTAACCATAGCCGAAACGTTGTACATAATTTTGCCCCATCCTGAATAAATGTTTGATGAAATTTTTAAAAATACTGGTAAAACAAAATCGTTCTCAAAAGGAGCTATTCTTCAAAGTGCAGGTCAAAAATTGTCCAAGGCGTATTATGTAAAAAAAGGCCTTTTAAAAAGTTATATTATTGATGAAAAAGGAAAAGAACACATTTTTATGTTTGCCTCTGAAGGCTGGATCGTCTCAGATATAGAATCTCAAGCCTTTAAGAATGAAACCGTATTTTTCATAGAAGCAATTGAAAATTCACAAGTCGTAATTGTAGAGGTAGGTGAATTTTCTCAATCAGAAAAAAACCAAAAAGAGTTTAATTTAATTTTAGAAGCATTAGCAAAAAGAATAGGTGTTATGCAAAGACGTATTTTATCGTTAATGAGCGCATCAGCTAAAGAGCGGTATGAATATTTTCTTCAAACCTATCCAGAACTACCCAATCGGGTACCTCAAAAAATGATTGCATCCTATCTTGGAATTACACCTGAAGCATTGAGTACTATAAGAAATAAAATTACCAAAAGGCATTAAGCACTTTATTTATTAATCTAGATTAATAAATAAAGCTATTAAAATAATAATCTTTGCACTAAGCATTTCAAATAGTTAGACATTAATATTTACCACTATGTTACTTCATAAAGAAAAAGTAAAGTTTTCTAATACAGCTAAATTACCAACTAAATATGGACTATTTAACATTGTTTCCTTTAAAGAAGATAGCAGTGAAAAGGAGCATTTGATTGTTACAATGGGGAATTTAATGGCAAAAGAAAATGTTCTTACCAGAGTACATTCAGAATGTTTGACTGGCGATGTTTTTACATCGCTAAAATGTGATTGTGGTGAGCAACTTGAAGCCAGTATGAAATTGATAGCTGAAAAAAAAGAGGGAATTATCATTTACCTAAAACAAGAAGGACGTGGGATTGGTCTTTTCAATAAGGTAAATGCCTATGCTTTGCAAGACAAAGGACAAGATACCATAGCCGCCAATCATTCATTGGGTTTTGACACCGATTTAAGAACATTTGATATCGTTGCTAATGTGATTAATTTTCTGGGTGTTGCATCTATAAAACTATTAACAAATAATCCAGAGAAAGTAAACACCATTTCTAAATCTACGGGCATTTTAACAAGTGTGCAACCGCTTAGAACTAAACCCAACAAGTATAATCTTGGCTATTTAACGATTAAAAAACAACAGCTTAAGCATGCACTTTAATTTCTTAATCTACATTAATATATAACAATATTACATTGATAAAATTTGCACTATTAATTCAAAAACTTAAAAAATGACTACAATAGCAAAATCTAAAAAATCAAAAGGACTAAATGTTGTACTTTGGACAGCACAAGGTCTTATTTCACTAACCTTAATTTGGGCAGCATACGCCAAATTAATTCAACCTATTGAAGAAACCGCAAAAATGCTACCATGGGCATTAGATAATCCTGGGCTATTAAAACTTACAGGAATAATAGATTTACTTGGCGGTATAGGAATCATTTTACCCGCAGCCTTTAAAATACAACAAAAACTATCTGTTTTTGCAGCCTATGGAACTATTGTACTTATGATTGCTGCAAGTATTTTTCATATTTCAAGAGGAGAATCATCATTAATAGGTATGAATATATTTTTCTTAATACTTGCTGTGTTTGTAGTATGGGGACGTACAAAAAAAGCACCTATTTTACCAAAACAATAGAACAAAAACTATACAAAACAAAATATAAATTTAACAGCGGCTTGGGTAAAACCCAAGCCGCTGTTAAATTTATTGGTCTCAGAACTGGGATATAAAACACTGCAATTTTATTGCAGCACTTTAGTAGTGCGAAAAAATTTTTGTAGCTTGTACTATGACAAACTATAATCTAAAAGGATCACATACCACCAGCCGTCTTAGTTGCCACATAGTTTGGTCTACCAAGTATAGATATAAAGTTTTAAAAGACGACATTCAATCTCGTTGTCGAGAACTTCTGATACAAATACTTGATAACTAAAGGATTGAAATCTTAAAAAAGATCATATACATATGCATATAGAATATGCTCCAAAAAATAGTATAAGTTCCATTGTTAAACATATGAAAAGGCGAACATCAATTAAACTACAACAAGAGTTTCAATCACTAAGTACTACCTACTGGGGAAAACATTTTTTGTGGGCTATGGAGCATGGAGTAAAGGAAATGTGACAGATGTGATGGTAAATGAGTATTTAGAACATCACCGGAAAGATTCTTCAGATAGTTTTAATTTTATATTAGAATAGAAATGAGGGACTAAAAGTCCCTCGTATAATCAAACCTCTGGACTTAAAGTCCAGAGTGGTTTAGTATATTTTGATCATAAAGTAATTGCTTTTTTTGCGGTAATATCTTACGCATAGCCATTGAAATAATATAAAAAGTTTTGGCTAGGTGCTTAATTGAAAGTTCATTACTTTTAGTTTCTATACTAATCATAGCCGAAACGTTAGCAACAATCAAAAAAAATGAAAAAAATAATATTCTTAATTATTGTAATTATTACAATTAGCTGTAAAAACAAAGGAATCGTTTATAACGACCCAGTTCCAGAACATGACAGTTTAAAGATTAGTTCAAAGTTTGTAAACGAAGACAGAGTCATTAATATTTGGACACCACCAAACTACAATGAATCAACTGATAGCTTTCCAGTAATTTATATGCCAGACGGTGGAATAAAAGAAGATTTTCCACACATAGCAAATACTTTAGCTAAATTGATTAGCGAAAATAAAATACCTCCTTACATTTTGGTTGGAATTGAAAATACGGAAAGAAGAAGAGATTTGTCAGGACCAACTGAGATAGAATATGATTTAAAGATTGTACCCAATCCAGGTGGCTCAAATAACTTTAGAAGTTTTATAAAAAATGAACTTTTTAATGAAATAAATAATAAGTATCGAACAACAGATAAAAGAGCAATAATTGGAGAATCTGCCGCAGGAATATTTGTTATAGAAACTTTTCTCTTGAACAATGATATGTTTGACTATTATATTGCGATGGATCCAGCTTTGTGGTATAACGAACAGTATTTGGTTAAAAACTTTGATTCATTAGCAAAAGAAGATTATAAACAGAAAAAGAAACTTTGGTTTGCAGGCTCTGATGCAGTTGACATTTCACAACATACAAGAGAATTGAATAAAAAACTAGAAAATTCAAATCTTGGATTAGTATGGAAGTATTCAGATGATCCTGAAGAGCACCATAACACAATCTTTAGAGCTACAAAAGAAAAAGCTCTAATTTGGACGTTAAATGAATAAAAAACGTGTGGTAACAATGTTTATAAAAAATAGGCGAGACAATTGTTAGATGAAAAATTGGAATATGACTTTTTCGGAATAACATCTGACGGAATTGATTGTATTTATTTTGCAGATAACAATGGAAAAACCAATATTGAATTTGAGGTAATCACAAACGGCCAAAAACCTTATGTTGAAAAGATTTCAAGTTTTGCGAAAAAGAATAATTATAATTTAATTAAAACAACTTACGGAAATAAACCTCATTACCCTGAATTAAAATAAGCACCTGTTTATAAACTTCAATTAAATGCGGATAAGCACAAAGCGACTGAAATCGGAACAGAAATAATGACCAAAATATTCAACAAAAACCGAGCGACAAAATTTGAAGTAGTTCCATAAGAAATAAAAAATGTATACTAACATTGGTAGCCGTTGCACAACTCTTAAATAACCGTAAAAGATCAATGATACAAGTCGCTTTAGAGCGACTTTGTTGTTTTTATCGGTAGTGGATTTTCTGGTTTTGTGGTAGGCTTACAATGAGTATTAAAATAATCATTAAATATGGGTGGCAGCGGGGGAGTGAAAGCTCTTTTGGTGCTGAGGCACGAAGCAACAAATGTGCTTGAACTTGCGGTTGGCTTTTCTTTTTTTCAATGGCATACAACGTGTTTATATATGATTTGTTGCGTGTTTCAAGCACTGAATTTAGTAAATAAAAACCGAATAGGAAATCCGCTAGGATTTTCGTAAGTAGGCTAGAACTAGCAATAAATTATATATGTTGTTGTGGCTAGTTTTTCTTTTTTATTATTCTTAAAATTCGTTTATACATTATTTCGGATAAGCTCCAATTGTGGCCATCAAAATTAGTCGTATTTGTAAATTGAATAACAACAGCATCAATATTTTTATGATACTTAGCAATGGTTTGATACCCAGGCATCATTCCAGTATGTTCATATTCGTATAGTGAAGAATAAAGCTCATGTTCCTTTTCGTCTTCAAATACAGTTCCTTCATTTAAAGCTCGAATGAATTTACCTAAATCTTCTGCTGTTGCTAACATTATACCATTATCATCTATTTTTAAGTCGTTTTCATAACCAACATAATAGCCACTCATTACATCGTCTAAATTGACATCCTTAATAGAGCCGTAGGTACTTTTCAAGTTCAAGGGTTCTAAAATTTCTTCTTTAATAAATTGAAATTTTACATTACCAGTAATTTTTTCAATAATTTTTGAAAGCAGTAGATAATTAGTGTTACTATACTTAAATTTTTTATCAGGCTTAAAGTGCGCAGGTTTATCAAGTACTAATGCCAATCGCTCTTTATCAGTTTCTTTAGGGTGAGCCCAATAATAGTGAGTTCTTGTATAATCAGGAATACCACTACGATGCTGAACTAACATCCTTACCGTAATTCTACCCATATTTTCTATGCGCCCTAAAAGTTCTGGGAAATAATCTGCAATTGTATCGTCTAAAGAAAGTTGTTCTTGATGAGCCAATTTGGTAATAGCAAGTGCGGTATATAATTTACTAACACTTCCAATTTTGAATAGTGAATGCGGGTCAGTTGGGGTTTTGCTTTCTCTGTTTTTATTACCTGAAGTGTAGTGTTCTGGTTCATTCCCTTTTTTGTCTACATAAACAATAATTCCATCAAAGCCATAGTCGGCTGCTTTATCAACTTGTTTCTGAACAGAATCTGGTAATGAAGCTAACTTGGCTTTAAGTAATGGCCAAGGGATAAAAAACATTGAAGCCAACGTTGCAGTAAGTAACAGAAATTTCAAAACTCGTTTTGTATTGATGTTGCTCATTATTTATTAGGTTCAACAATATTAAGCATCTCAAGGAATTTCTTTTTTTCAATTTTTCCTACTGCGTAATCAAGTACTTTTCCTTTGGAATCAACAATAATTGTTGTTGGTGTTGCTCCAATCTTGTAATGATTTACTATTTCTTTAGTATTTGGATTATCTATATCAATCATTACAGGCGTAAATTGTGAGTTGACGGCTCTCTCGACTTCCTTATCTGCAAAAACTTCACGTTTCATAATTTTACATGGCACACACCACTCTGCTGTGAAAAATAGAATTGTGTTTTTGTCAAAATCGTTGATGAGTTTTTGAGTGGAAGTAATATTATTATCCCATTTTATATGGTTTGATGGAACATAAAATGAATACCATGCATAAGCAAGAGAAACCACAAGAAAAGTAAGCCAAAACCATTTCCAAAATGGATGAGATTTTCTTTTTGTAGATTTTAATGTTTTGTTTATTGTTTTCATTATTGTAATGAGTTTTGTTTTCTGGTACAAAATTCAGTAATCAAAATCACTCAGTTTAATTTTACTTACCCAGTTGTTGTTTTTTTCTGATGAGTTGTTCAAATTAGCCACAACGTTGTTGTATAAGATTAGTGGCGTGTTTAAGCAACTAATTTAGTAAACAAATACTTGCCAGCGGAAAATTCCGCAGGAATTTTCCAAGTAAGCTAAAACTAGCCATTAATTTTATACTTTGTTGCCACACGTTTTTATTTTCCAACTTGATTAATAAACTTATCTAATTCTTGCTCGTTTATCTCTCCTGCTATCGTGTGTAAACTTCCGAGATATTCCATTCCTAAATAATCAGCGGTTTCAGAAAATGGAAGCCAAAAAATATCGCCTAAATTATTTCCGATTGAACAACTAATTGCAGCCATATTTTTTCCGCGTAATTTTCGTCCAAGGTCTTTTTCAATTTCTAATAAATCAGTTATTCTGTCAAAGAACACTTTCATAATTCCGCTCATTGAATACCAATAAACTGGCGTTGCAAAAATCAGAGTATCATATTTGTCAATTATTTTTCGCATTAATTCGAGGTAATCATCATTTTCGTATTTATGCTCATAATCGTAATAACCGAAACTATAATCGTTTAAGTCTATCAAATCCCAGTTTGATTTTTTTGTCAGTTCATTTGTCAGAGTTTTAGTGTCTCCATCATTTCTTGAACTTCCTGTAATTATGACTTTTTTCATTCAGCGTTTCGTTTTTCTCAAATGTGTGGCAACGTGATTGTGTATGGTTAGTTGCGTGATTTAAGGAACTAAGTTAGCAAATAAATCACAGATAGAATATTCCGCAGGAATGTTCGTAAGTCGGCAGTGACCTAGCAATTAATTATACACGGTGTTACCTGCTGGCTTTTTATCCATTGTTTAATAATAGTATGTTTCCAGTAGCATCTTTACACCAATATCCATTGTCTTTTTCTTCGATAACAGTAATCTGTTTTAAAGCGATTTTTAATCTGTCTTGGCTATTAAATTGAATATGAAAATGACGCATTCCTGCGCTATCTTTTGGAGCTAAAGGTTTATTAATACCGTGCCAAGAATTTAAAGCAATTCTATGTTTATATGCGCCACCACAACCCAAATCGGCATACATAAATTGAGGCATATAATTAAACGTATTAAAACCAATATTTTGGTAAAACGTGTTAGAACGTTCTACATTATTTGCATAAAGATGTAAATGCCCTAAATAAGCGTCATTATCTATTGGTAAATTTGCTTCTGTATCTGTAACATCTTTAAGTATTGATTTTACATCTAGGTATTCTGAAGCACTTTTTATATTACCATCACTATCTTCAATGCCAATTCCTCTTCCAGAAACAACACGTACAAAACGTTCTGGTGTTTCTAAGGTAAACTCAACTGTAATTCCGTCAGGATCTTCTAAATATAAAGATTTAGACATTGTATGATCAACAGGAGAATATGGATAATTGTTTACTATTAAGCGTTGTAACATATTTGCAAACGCAAATTTATTTGGCGCATGTATAGCAAAATGATATAAGCCACTATACCCTTTAATATAACTTGTTTTTGCACTTTCGTGTACAACTACAAGTGTTTGCTTTTCGGTGCCAAACTCTGCATAAGTTTCGTTACTAACTCTTCGTTTCATGCCAACTATATTTGTCCAAAAATGAGTTGAGCGCTTTAGGCTTGTATTGTTTAAATGAATAGCTCCAAAAGAAGCATATTTCTCTTGATTATTAGGTTCTGTTTTCATAGTTGAAAGGGCAGGCTTAGTAAAACTACTTAAGCTTGTAAATAAAGTAACTCCTGCTAGTGTTTTTAAAAAGTTTTTACGTTTCAAAATAAAGTCAATTTTAATCGCGAACAAATTTAATACCAGCTGTTATAATACCCGAACTAAATGTTGTGTTTCTATCATATTGAAAAAATCGCAAATCGATACTTTTTATACCATAATTCCATAAACGAGTTTTAGTAAAAATATCTGTATATGAAACACCTAAACCAAATTGATTTGCACTGTACTGCGATAAATCGTAATCTGAAGTGTAATAGGTTTCGGTTGATAAAGCAGTTTCATAAGGTCTAAAATAATCTGCTTTAGTTTGATTATAAAATCTGTATGATGGATAGATGGTGAATTTACTAGATAACTTAATAGGAACCTCTATACTTGCTGTATGTGATGTAATTCCCCAATCATCAAAATAATAACGATAAAATGTGCGTAGACTTATTTTTTCGTTTAGATACCAATTAAGTCTACCACCAATTGCAATTTTAAATCTAGAATCTGGTAGTTGCTCAATCGCTTCTGCTAAGTGAAAATGATCAATAAAAGAATTGTCAATATCAGCAAAATAAACGCGCTGAAAAGGTGTAGATAATAGTCCTTCTTGCTGAATAACATCTAGTGATAACGAACCTTGTATGTTTTTAGTAAGTATTTGTGAAAATCCTAAACCTACCGAATATGAGTTTCTTCCGGTATCTGAAAATTCATTAAAAATAGGAGTGTAGTTTTGGTTTCCTGTGATGGTGTTTTGTGTAAATAAGTCGTTATTAAGTCCATTACCTCCATTACCAAAAGGTCTCAATTCTGTTGGGTAAATAGTAGTCCAAGAATCTAGAAACACATTGGCAGAAATGCTTAACTCGGTGTTTTTTTCATTAAATAGTTTGGTATAACTACCACCAAAACCTAAGGAAAAATAATCATACTCATTAGCTATAGAGAGATTTGCGTTTACGATACTATTTCGGTCATTAGAACTATGACTGTAACTTCCCGAAATACTAGACCAAACATCACCTGCTGAAGCACCAGAAGAGGCTTGAAAAGGATCTGCTGGACCATCATCAAAAGGATCTACATTGCTTGATGAGGCAGAAGTATAGGCCGAAATTCCGGCATCTATAGTTAGCACATCGTCATCATTTAGTGGTATTGAAACTACAAATGTTGTAGTAAAATCGTTTAATTCTTCTGTTCCAATTCCACCACTAACTGCAGCATTGTCTCCATCTTGTCCATAATAACTAGTTAGAAAATCAATTTCGGTAGTTTCTAAAACACGTTTTTTATAAACTTGTTTAGAGTCTTGTTGTGAGTACGCTTTTGCGAAAGCGAAAAAAAGTATAATAATTATTAAATTTCTCATTTCTTTATCAATTTAATTACAACCGCAGCCACCACCTGTTTTACCACCATTTGCACCTACAGCAGCTTCTCTGTATGAATGCATTGTAGTAACATTTCGGTCACATTTTTTATCGGTTAATACCATATCTGGATCGTTGATATTTACTTTTTCATATTCTTTTACTACAACACAGCTACTTAAAAATATAGCAATACAAGCGAGTAAGATTATTTTCTTTATCATGATTTATCGATTTTAATATTTTTAGATGTTGTGATATTTCCTTTATCATCGATGATGATACATTCTATATTTGGTAATTGATTTATGCGGTCTAGTCCTATTTCTTTTCCCATTACAAAAACCGAAGTTGCTAAAGCATCTGCTAATTCTGCTTTAGGTGCAAATACTGTAACGCTTATAATTCCGCTTGACGGAAAACCAGTTCTAGGATCAATAATATGGGTGTAGCGTTTTCCATTAAACTCCACAAATTTTTCATAATTGCCAGAAGTCACTACAGCTTCATTATTTATGGGTAATAATGCAAAAACTTTGTCTTTATTTAGTGGGTTTGTAATGGCGACTTTCCATTCGTTTCCATTAGGTTGTTTTCCCCAAGTATTCATATCTCCAGATGCATTTATTATTCCTGAAGACACGCCTTTTGAAATGAGTAAGGCTTTAGCTTTATCTGCAGCATAACCTTTTCCTATGGCTCCAAAGCCAATTTTCATTCCTTTTAATTTTAAGAAAACGGTGTTTTTTTCTGAATCAAGGATAATATTTTGATAACCTACTTTTGATACTGACGCTTTAATTTCTTCATTAGTTGGCATCTGTTTCATGCTGCCATCAAATTTCCATATTCTGTCCATAGAAGCATAACTAATATCAAAAGCTCCATCTGTTAATTTTGATATGCCAATAGCTCGTTGCATTAATTGAAATAATTCAGTATCAACTTTTACAGGTGTTATTCCTGCATTTTTATTAATGGCAGAAGTTTGTGATGCTGCATCCCAAGATGAAATTAGCTTTTCTATTCTTGTAATTTCTGCTACAGCAGTATCAATATATTTATGAGCACTAATAGAATCGTTTGCAACTACAGTAATATCAAAGCGACTTCCCATTAATTTTAGTGTGCGTTTATATGGATTTTGAGCCATGCACGAAACAGAAATGCTTAAAATGAGTATGTAAATAAGATTTTTCAAATTATTTAATAAAGCTATTTAGTTCTTTAATATAGTTTTCTGATGTTGTTTTTTTGTAACTGGTTTGACCTAAAATATTGCCTTCATGATCGAGTACGACTACAAATGGAAAAAAGCCTTGTTTGTTGTAGATTTCTGCTAGTTGTTTGTTGTTTTCAGTTTGTTTATCTGAAAGTTTATTTTTCTTCTTTCTAGGAAAATCTGCTTGAAGCATTATGTAATGCTCTTTTGAGTAGTTTTTAAAGATTTCTGTACTCCATATTTCACGATCTAATTTGATACAAGGTGCACACCAATCTGAACCTTGAAAAACAAGAATGATTGGTTTATTGTTTTTTACAGCTTCTTCTTTTGCAGTTGTAAAATCTGTTATCCAATTTTGGGCTTGAATACTGGTAATACTAAAAATGAATATTAGAAATAAAAGTGCTTTTCTCATTTTAAAGATGTTTTTGTTTTTATGATTTGTTGTTTCCAAATACGATAGATTTGTAATACTATAACGGGAATAAAATGAACTATTGCAGCTGCAGCACTTTTTTCTGTTCCTTGTAGTCCTAAAAGAGCCCAATGAATAAAGGCTAGAATAGCAGCTAGATATACCCAACGCTGTAATTTCTTCCAAGATTTCCCCATTTTTCTTATGGCAGTATTCGTACTTGTTATTGCTAATGGAATGAAAATAAAAAACGCAATCCATCCCGTAAAAATGGCAACATCAGAGAATTCATTAATTAATGTTTTAAAAGGGTATTCTAAAACATAAAAAATAGTGTGTAATAGTGTATAAGAGAAAGCCGCCACTCCAAAAAAGCGACGGTTTCTTAATAGCCATTTAGCAATTTTTCCTTTTGGGAATAATAGCTTTAAAGGTGTTGCGATAAGGCTAATAATTAACATGCGACCAGCAAATTCTCCTGTGATATGCATTATCATATCATAGTTTACTTGATCACGATAATAGTTTACAGTAAGTAATGTACCTGGTATGGCTAATATTAACCATAAAATATACTTAGATGTAAAAAATGTTTTGATGTTATGCATTAATGTTTATGCTTTAGGTAAAATAGGCTCTTTTTTACTTCTTCCCCATGCTATAAATAAAGCAATAAGCAGTATTACAACATTCATTCCTACAGACTCATACTCACCTCTAGAGATATGAAATATTGCAGCTGCTACCATAAGTGCAATTGTGCCATAAGCAGCATAAACAGTAAATTGAGGTTTAATTCTAAGTAATGCTGGTAATAGTAAACCTAAACCACCTAATAAATCTACAAAACCTGTTAAAGTAACTAACAATGGGTTTTCTGCTGCCCAAGGCATCATTTTAACGAGTTCTTCTGTTGGAGTACCAAGTTTAGCAGATGCTCCCCAAAGTAGCATTAAAGCAACTAATGCTTGTGCTATCCATAAACCAATGTGTAAAACTTTGTTTCTTTTTTGATCAGTCATTTTTATAAAGTTTAATAATTATAAGCGCAAAGTTGGACTTTATAAAAAAGAATAAAAATAAGATACCTTAAGAAATGAAGTTGAGGCTATTTTTTTGACAGTTTACGTCTTATTTCGCTTAAATATTCTGGTGTAACACCTATGTATGATGCTATAAGTTTAAGTGGTAAGCGTTGTACTAGTGTAGGATAAAGTAATGTGAAGTCTATATAGCGTTGCTCTGCGGTTGCACTTAATAATCCTATAACACGTTTATTTGTGGCAATTAAATTGTTTCTAAATTTTGTTGCAATTTCAATAAGTTCTGTTTTTTCTAATTGCGAAATCTCATTAAATTCTGATTTAGAAATAAATGCAACTTCGCTATCTTCTATAGCTTCAATAAAAATAACTGAAGGTATTTGATTTGTAAAGCTATCCAAATCAGAAATCATCCAGTTTTCTGGCGCAAATTGTAAAATATGCTCTTTACCATTATTGTCTAAAGTATAACTTTTAAGGCATCCAGTTTCTACCAAATAACCATATTTTGTTATTTGACCTTGTTTAAGAAGTACATCTCCTTTATTAACTTTTATTTTTTTTGTTGTTGGTAAAATACCCATGTATTTGCTAGATGTTATTTACATAATTTGTTTTTATAGCTTGCAGGTAACGGCTTGTGTATGAGTAGTAGCGAATTTAAAGTAACTACTTTTCAGAAAGTAATTTACAAAATAAAATAGAATAGCGATTTGAATTAAAACTCAAATCGCTATTACTTATACATGTTGTTGTGTGTAGTGTTTATTCGATAATCTTTTTCAATCTCATTTCGAAAAAAGGAAACCAATTGTTTCCATCAAAAGAATAATCTCCTTTTTCAATCCAAAAACCATCCTCAGAAAAATCCTCACGGAACCTAATAGTTCCACCTTTTTCATCTTTAAATGACCATTCTAATTTTTTGTCGCCTATAAGCGTTATTGGATTTTCCATTTTTCCACCGGTAGAAGAAAACGAAATCATCGTTATGGATTTTTCTTCAATATTATAAGAGATAACTCCAAAAGCATTATGAATAACTTTGTCTTTGTTTTCTTTTGAATATCCAATTCCGTCAACCATAAATACTGTATTATCTACTTTTGAGCTTATCGTTTCAGTTTGAGTGAATTCTTTTTTTTCTTTATTGATGAACATCCAGCCATTACCAGTCCAAGTGCCTTTCATAAAACTTAATTGTTCTAAATTCTTCAGAGAGTCCTGAACTACAATTTCTTGTGCAAAACAAGAAACTGATATCAATGAGAGAAATAGTATAATTGCTGTTTTCATATTTTTTTATTTTTGGTAAAGGTATAATCTATAAAATATGCTCAATTGTAAAAACACGTCAAATTTAGGCAAGAGAAATCTCAATTTTTTTTAGATAAGTTTCGTAGTCAGAAACCGACCTTTTCATCTTTCTTTTAAACTCATTTATGAAATGGGATTGGTCGTAATAATTATGCTTATAAATAACATCAATTTTGTTTTTGTTATTTTCTAACAAATCTTCCCATAATTTTCTTTGCTTTAAATTACTTGCAAATTGCCTCATAGATAAACCCACTATAGACTTGAACCTTTTTTGAACCACACGTACAGAAAACGGAATTTTATTAAGAATTAGATGTATTGGTGTTCCATGAGACAGCTCTACACAGATAAATTTCACCAAGTCATCTTGTTCAATTTCCACCTTATTAAATAAATGCGTGAGTTTTTTTTCTAGTAGAGGAAGAGATAACAGATACTTTTTTATGTTATTATCTAGATTTATATGTTTTGTTATTAAATCGGAAGCCTCAATCGTTTCGTTTATGATTTCTCTTTTGCTAAATAATTTTGGATTGAGCGATAGCCAGGGATTAAGTCTAATTCCAAAATAAATTGAATTAGGAAATACAGGCTGATGATATTTTTTATTTCTAGGACCAAGAATTCTTATTCCATTAAAGTAAGGTTGTTGAATTAAAACGATAGAAACATTACTTTCAGGTAAAGTTTCATGTTTAATAGGGAAATTCAAGTTTTTATTTTCCAATACTTCAAAAACCCAATAGTCTTGAACTATTTCAGCTAAATGCTTGGAAGGTAGAAACTCTTTGTAATACATATTATTCTTTTTCAACTCGGTTTTTTGCATTACACACAACGGTTTGTATATGAAATGTAGCGTGTAAAAATACAATAATTTTCGATTTAGCAAAACTTTGTAAATAAGCACAAACCTTCGATTTTAGCACTTATTAGCTATGTTTTATATACTTTGTTACCTGCTGGCTTTATTCGGTTTTACATTTTTTTTCCTTAGTGTAAACTCACCACTTTCGTAATTTTCCATTTTCCATTTTGATTATGCCATACTAAGATGAATTTGACTGGTATTGATTCAGCGTTAGGTTCTTGGTTGTTGTGAAATTTATGAAACCCTATTTGTACTGCTCCATAGTTGTTAATAGGATAAATTTCAACACTTTCTTTTATTAATGTTCTAGTTACTTTTCCACAAATATTCCGTTTAGTTCCTTCAATAATATCTTGCTTCGAGGTCATTAGTCCGCCTTTATCGTGATAAAACTCTATATCATCACTATAAATATCCGTTTGTTTTTCTAAATTACAATTATTGTAGGCGTCAAAAAACTCCTTGTCCATTTTAATTATAGTATCATATAATTCTTTGTCTACTGGAATGTATTCTCTTATTTTGGTTGATTTTTTAATATCGTACTGTGCTTCTTTTCCTGTTTCAATTTCCATTATCTCTTTTCCATAATCACCTAGATAATCAATTAATATTTTTTCAAAAACCTTATAACCATCATCTACATTTGTGAAAATTAATATCCCTTGTTTAGTTTTTGGAAATATAAATACAATCGTTTGTACTCCTTTATCCGCACCTCCGTGCGATAAAGCATAATTACCATCCTTAAAGTCATATTTTTCAAATCCAAGCCCAAAATGTTTTCCGTTTTTTGAGGGAACCTGATTTGTTTGCATTTCTTTAAACACTTTATCTGAAAGCTCTTTTCCATTCATAACACTAATTAAGAATGTTCCATAATCTTCAATAGTTGTTAATAAGTCATCGGCTGCATTTTCAGTCTTTCTTTTATAGGTTTTATATTCATTCCCTTCTTTATCAAAACCTAATGCAACTCTAGATTCATCTGTGTTTTCATCCCAAACATATTTAGTGTCTTGCATTTTTAAAGGCTCAAAAATAAGTTCAGAAGCTAGTTCATTTAAGCTTTTTTGAAATTTATTTTCTAGTGCTTTTCTTAGATATTCGAAACCCTCTCCAGAATATTGATATTTTGTTCCTGGAGTAAATATAAATTTTAATTTACCATCTCTCCAATTTGAAAAACCTGTTTGATGACTTAAAATAAGTCGGGTGGTAAGTAATTTAGTTCTATAATCATTTTTAATATCAGAATCAATCCAGTATTGATTCAGTGGTTCGTCTAAATCAAGTTTTCCTTTACTTACTAATTTTAGGGCAACAACAGCCGTAATAGGTTTTGTTAATGAAGCAACATTGAATATGGTGTTGTGTGGTGCTTTTTGTTTAGATTTAATATCACCAAACACTTGTATTTGACTTAATTTACCATTGTCGATTATTCCCAATCCTAAAATTGGTATATTGTTTTCCTTTAACCACTTTTCCATTTCGGATTTAGTCTCATTTTGAGACATTAATGTTACGGAATTAAGTAGTATAAGTATTATAAATAAGTGTTTTTTCATTTTTTAAATGTGTTTGCTATTTAATAACTACAATAGTACTTCTTATAAATAAAAAAAGAATGAAAAAGGGGCTGACAATAACACGACAAATAATTGTCGTGTTTATATAAGACTGAACTTTAGGCTTATATAAAGTTTTTTGTTTTTATCTACTTCAACAGTATTACGAATTATAATATAAACATTAACTAATATAAGTAGAAGCATCGTTAGTGGAACAGTTTGCTTACTTAGCGGAAATACATTTCCAAGAAAAATAACGATTAATACAATAAGAGGAAATGATAAAGTCCATAAAATTTGTATGGACACAATTTGCTTTGTTATTGAGTTAACTTCTTTTTTCCAATACATAATTATTAGAGGAAGAATTATACTCCCTAGTGGAATGATAAGGAGTAATAAAGAAGATACGTTTATTAACTTAATCAATCGAATATTGTCTTTTTTTTTATCTAAATCACCTTGAATTAGTTTTTCTTTATTAATTTCTAAAGCTTTAGATAAAGCATCTAAAGTGTGTCCTTTAAGTTCTTGTCCAGACTCAATACGTTGAATTGTTCTAATAGATATATTAGCCCTTTCAGAGAGTTGTTTTTGCGTTAAATTTAATTTCTCTCTATATTTTAAAATATTATTCACTTTGTTTTTTTTGCGCTTGCAGGTAACGTTAAATATATGGCAAGTTGGGCAGAAAATAAGCGATTACTTTCGGTTTAGTCACAAGCCAAATCTTTTTATTTTAATTTATCTCTTTAATACCAAATCAAAAGATTTGGCGACTTTGTAAATAGACAATGACCTTTCGAATAAACACTAATCGCCCAATTTGCTATATATAGTGTTGGCAACAGTTTTTATTCAAGTTCCATTAATTGTATTTCATCATTTGAAATTCTTTTAAAAGTTCCAATTACAAAATCTTGATTCTGTATTGTCGTTTCTAATTCATTGCAAATATTGTTACAATCAATATTTATTTGATTAAGTAATTTTAATCCAGAGTCGTTTGTTATAAAATTTTCTCCATTTATTTTTAAATCAATATCAAAAAGAGTTTCATTATCAACTTCTTGAGTTGACACAACTTCTACGAGAGTATATTTTAAAGAACTTCCGTCAGCAGGTGGATTTTCTATAGGTTCAACGTTTACTGAGAGATTATATATTTTACCAGATTCATAAGCAAATCCTTCGATATTTGTGTAGAATTTAGTCCAACTATCTGTTCCAATATTATTTCCTTCCTGTACGAGTAATGTTAAAACAGGACCTACAGCTATTCCTGTATTCTGGAAATGGTTAATTCGCATATCAATAATTTGAGATTCATTTCTGTCATCATTAGAACAAGAGAATATAATTCCAATAACCATTAAAAGTAAAATTTTCGTTTTCATTTTTTTTAGATTTCTTATTATTATTTAGATGCATAATTGTGCTAATGGTTGCGTCAAATTGTTGCCAACGTCGGTGTATGTGGCGTGGCGGCGTTTAGCCGACATGAGCATCATACACATTGTTAGCGGTAGTCTTTTCTTCTTAAACTATGCATTTAGTTAAAGGATTGTCTAAATTGCATTGGTGATAAGTTTGTCTTTGACTTAAACAATTTACTAAAAGATTGTGGATGTTCAAAACCTAATTCATAGGCAATCTCACTAATAGAAAGTTCAGTTGTAGATAATTTTTCCTTGGCTTTCTCAATAAGTCTGTTATGAATATGTTGCTGTGCATTTTGCCCTGTAAGAGAACGTAACATATCACTTAAATAACTTGACGACATATTTAAATGCTCCGAAACGTATTGAACAGAAGGTATTCCTTCCACAATCGTTTTTTCATCATTGAAACAATCATCTAAAAGCGTTTCCAACTTCTGTAGTAAATCATTATGTACCGCCTTTCTCGTTAGGAATTGACGCTTGTAAAATCGGTTACTGTAATTCAACAATAATTCGAGTTGTGAGATTATAACATCTTGGCTAAAATCATCAATTCTGCTTTGTAATTCATCATCAATTATTTTAAAGATTGAAAATATCGTGTCCTTTTCTTTGTCAGATATATGCAATGCTTCGTTAGTTGCATAAGAGAAAAAACCATATTGCTTAATTTTAATTGCTAATGGATAGGTCAAGAAAAAATCTGGATGAATTAGTAATAAATAGCCTGTACTCTCAACATTATGAGCTTCAAAAATTTGATTAGGAGCTGTATATACCAAGCCACCTTCTCCAAAATCATAATAATTTTGCCCATATTTTGCTTGACCGCAAAGATTGGACTTATATGAGATTTTGTAAAAATTAAGAATAAATGAATTGCCTAAATCTTCTTCTACGATTTTTATATCTTTAATATCAATAAAACTTATCAATGGGTGCAAAGGCTTTGGTAAACCCAGCACCCGATGAAAAGCTGATAAAGATTCAAATTTTCGAAAAGTATTTTCTGCTTTTTTCATAGTATAAATTTATAAAATCTTTATTAGATATTTGCTACCAAGGACATTCTCCTGTTTCTGGATTATATTCTTCACTAATAAATTTTCCTGTCGGTCCATCATTAGCAATCATTGCATATTTGGCTATGCGGGCTGCTGCTGCTTCAACAGTTCCTGTGCCACGATGTCCATTAAAATCCGTTTTGGTAAAACCTGGGTCTACCACATTTACTTTTACTGGTGTTTCGCGTAATTCATAAGCCAAAACAAGAGAGTACATATTCAATGCAGATTTTGAAGGTTGATACACCGCTCCTTTATGGTGATAATATATGTTATTTGGGTCATCTGCTAATGTTAATGAACCTTGGCTGGAACTTACCATCACTATCCTTGGTTCATTTGATTTCTTCACTAAATCTATAAAAGACTGTGTGACCCTTACTTGTCCAATTACATTCGTTTCAAAAACATCAAGAAACTGTTGCGACGTTGCCTCTAATGCCGATTGGGGAAAGCCACCAGTGATGCCAGCGTTATTAATCAGCACATCAATCACATCCGTTTTTTTTCCTATTTCAATTCTTGCAGATTTTACAGATTCGTCTTTGCTTATATCTATTTGTATAGCTTCAACATTATCCAATCCTTCGGACTTTAGTTTTTCTACTGCTTCTTGACCGTTTTTTAAATCACGACTTCCAAGAAAAATAGAATAGCCCTCTTTTAGTAATTGCCTTGCTGTTTCGAAGCCAATACTTTTGTTTGCTCCTGTTATAAATACTGTTTTCATTTTTTTGAAATTTAATTGTTATAAACTTTTGCAAATTCCTTGGCGAAATCCGCCAATTTCACTTTGCCCATTGTTGGTTTGTTTTGGTTGTAGTCTTCATATAATGTACCATCTCCCTGTGCTGTTTGCATTTCCACAAGTCCTTTGGCTGCTTGTGGATTCATACCCATAGACAACATACCATCAAGCATTTGTTTATCTGTAATTGCCTGCCATTTCAATTCTGGTTTTCCTATAGCATTTCCTAAAGCGTCTGCTATTTCGTTTGGTGAGATTTCATCGCTTGCAATATATCTCACTGTTCTTCCTTCAAAAGTACTTTCCATTTCCTCTACTATGGCAGATGCAATATCCATAGGTGAAACCCAAGGTTCTTTTTGGTTACCTCCGTAGTTTGATATGATAACGCCTTTATCTTTTACGCTTTGGACTGACCTCAATAGGTTAGTGTAAAAACCAGATGGACGCATTACTTTAATGGACACATCCGTTGGTAATTGTTTAAGAATGTTTTCTATATTGTAGTGGAAAATAAGATTGCCATTGCCCGAATCTTTGTCGGCACCAATAGCACTTAATTCAATTACCTTTTTTACTCCTGCTCGCTCTATCGCAGTTTTGTAGTTTTTACCGAGTTGTGTCATATCTTCAACGATGTCAATATTCGGGTCAAAGAAACTTTGATTTCCCAGTGTTGCCATCACATAGACTACGTCTGCTCCTTGAAAAGCTTTCGAGAGAAAATCAACATCTTCCATTTTTCCAATTGCAGCCTTTGCACCTAATGCAGCAATATCTTTTTGTCTTTCCGTTTTACTGCTAATAACAGTAACCGAATGTCCTTTTTTAACCAACTTTTGTGTGAGTGGTTTGCCTATGTTCCCTAAAGAACCTGTAAGTACGATATTCATATTTCTTATTGTTTATTTGAAATACAAAGGTCGTAGGATGGAATTTTACGAATATAGTCTAATTGAGGACTTATGTAGTCGGAATGATAAAATTTCCGAATTTGATGGTTGTTTCGGTGTTTTTTTTTGATTACCGCTAACGTTTATGTATAAGAATAGTTGCGGGTTTGTATGCGAGGATTTTCCGAAGGAAAATCAGACGTTACAAACACTCAACGACCTTTGATTAAGCACTAAACCGCAATTATTTTTATACGGTGTTGTACACTGGCTTTTTATTCAGCTATATACTCAAATATTATTTTCGGATTTACAGTTTTCGATTCCGTTTCCTGTTTAAATATCCGCAATTCTTTATTATATCTAATAACTAAAGTATCAAAACTTTTCCACTCAAATTTCATATCGGAATTTTTTAGGTAAGCCAAGTCCGTTATAAATATTGGTTCGAGTTCTTTCTCTTCATTATTTTCACAGTCAGTTGCGTAAATTGTCATTCCAGCGTTGGTTACAGCATTTCCGGCAATTTTAGTCATTATTATTTTCCGCAAACCTTTAGAGTCACATTCCGTTTTCAGTTCGGTTTTAATTGAATCTCCAAACATATCAAAGTTTGCCATAAAAATCGTAAAAACTATAAAGGCTATAATTCCGAGTAATAAAATTCCAATTAGTATCTTTTTTATCAATTTGAGTTCGGTTTTTAGCTTGTGTACAACGTCTAGGCTATGATTAGTACGGGAATTAAAAAACGATTAATTTCCGGTTAAGCACTTAGCCAAAACTTTTTATTTTGGTTTATTTTTTTCTTTTCTAAAGCTAAATCAAAAAGATTTGGCGAGCTTAGTAAAAATACACTAAACTTTGAATTAAACACCAAACCCCGTATTAATTATAGCCATTGTTATGGGCTGCTTTTTTCTAAAACTCATTGTGAATTAATTCCATATTTGCCATAGCGCCAGCAATATTCCCATTGGCAACTGCATTAGCAACTGAACGCATCATGGTAGAATTATCTCCGCAAGCAAAAACACCTTCTATACTTGTCTTTTGAAAGTTATCTACCTCAATATAGCCTTGTTCTGTTGTTTCGCAACCAAGAGTAATTGGTAATTCTGAATGTTGCTTGAAAGGAATAGCAGCATACATAGCATTAAAGGTCATTTTTTTACCATTTTCGAGTGCTATTTTTTGAATGTTACCATTGTCGTGTTCTACTTCTATAATTTGTGATTCAATTATTTTGATATTGTTCTTTTTCAATTTGTCAGTTTGCTCAATATTAAAATTATTTTTCCCGTTTGTAAAAATTGTAAGGTCATTCGTTAGGTTATTGACTAATGATGCTATGTGAAAAGCAGTATCTCCATTAGCCATAATTCCTGTTTTTTGTCCTTTAAATTCATAACCGTGACAATATGGACAATGAATGACAGAAATTCCCCAACAATCTGAAAACCCTTTAATGTCTGGCATTAAATCTTTTATACCTGTAGCAAAAATTAATTTTTTACCTTTAATTTGTTCCCCTTTTTCTGTAGATATTTCAAAATTATTTTGTGCTTTTTTGCCATCAATTACAAGGTCGTTTAAGAATTCTACCGTATTATACTGCAAAACGTCTTCTTTTGCTTTTTTCGCAATTACAGAAGGTTTAATTCCGTCTTGAGTAATGAAATTATGAGAATGTGGAGTTTGTGCGTTGCAAGTTTTACCACTATCAATTACCAAAACATTTCGTAGTGAACGTCCCAATGCCATTGCTGCAGAGAGACCTGCATAACTTCCTCCAATAATTATTACATCATAGATTTTATTTCTTGTCATATCATTTTCTTTTGAGAAGAGCGTCAATGGAAATGGAATAGTTAGTGCTAGTGAAGTCATTCCAGTTTTTTTAATCATTGACCGTCTTGTTATTTTATTCATTATATAGGATTAAATTTCTAAAAAAGGATAATCCGTATATCCTTTTTCCCCTGTCGTGTAGAATGTATTTTGATCTGCTTTTTGTAGTGATGCATTTAATTCAAACCGTTTTACCAAATCTGGATTACTAATAAAAGGTTCACCAAATGAAACTAAATCAGTTATGTTATTTTCTATTGCATCATTTGCTAATTCTTTTGTGAAAGCACGGTTTATCATATATGTTCCCTTGTAGAATTTTCGATAATGTTTTGCCGTATTTATAATACTTTGTGTTGGGGTTTCATCATCTGCTTCTACGTATCCACCTATATGCAAATAGGCTAAATCATAATCATTCAATTTTGTAATTATATATTCGAATATTTTCTCAGTCTCGTCATCCGTTTTCATTCCAAACCAAGTCCTAAAATCAGGAGAAAGTCTAACGCCCACTTTTGAAATAGGAATTTTTTGGCGAATTGCATCTAAGGTGTCAAAGAGAATTCTTGCTCTATTCTCAATACTTCCTCCATATTTGTCTGTTCGAATGTTCGCACATTTAGCGAAAAATTGATGAAATAGATATCCATTTGCAGCATGTATTTCTATACCATCAAAATCTGCTTTTATCGCATTTTCTGCTGCTTTCTGAAAGTCTGAAATTGTATCTTGAATTTCTTTAACACTCATTTCTTTAGGCATTTCAGTATCTTTAAAACCTTCTGGAGTGTAACATTGAGAATTTGGATTTATAGCTGAGGGTGCTAGTGGTAGTTTACCATTTATCAAATCAGGATGAGATATTCTTCCCACGTGCCAAAGTTGTGCAAATATTTTACCTTCCTTTTGATGCACTTTTTGAGTAACATTTTTCCAAGACATTTTTTGTTCTTCAGTATATATGCCTGGTACATTAATATAACCAACTGACCGTTTACTCACATTTATACCTTCTGTAATAAGTAAACCTGCTGTTGCTCTTTGTTCATAATATTCAGCTATTAAGTTAGTTGCTAAGGCTTGCTCATTGTCTGCTCTACTTCTCGTCATAGGAGCCATAACAACTCTATTTTTTAAAGTTAAACTTTTCGTAATGTATTTATTTAAAACAGTCATCTTTTATATTTTAAGTTTTGGCAAATTTAAATAAAATAACTACTATTGCAATATGTTCGCATTAATTATTGCGAATAAATCGCATTTACATGGAAAGAAGAAATACACCAACCAAACAAGCTGTATTAGAATTGCTCGTAAAATCAGGTAAAGCAATGAGTCGAGAGGCTATTGAAAAAGAAATTACCCAGAATATTAATCGAGCTACAATTTATCGTGTTTTGAATCGATTTTGCGAAGATGACGTTTTACACAGAATTGTTGCAGAAGATGGCAAACAATATTTTGCTGTTTGTGTAAATTGTTATGATAAGGTGCTTTCAGGTCATCATTTTCACTTTAGATGTGTGAAATGTGATACTATTGAATGTCTCCCGATTGCTGTTGAGTTTTCTATTTCAAATAGTTACCAAGTAGATAATGTAAATTGTGTTTTATCGGGAACTTGTAAGGATTGTTCTGTCTGATTTTAGTTGCCCATAACGGTTAGTATATGAAGCGTAGCATCCCGCAGGGTGCTATGATTTCATATACATTGTTGGCAGTAGTTTTTATTCATTTTTTATTTGTTGTTGCATTTTTTCAATGCTTTCTAAAGTTGGTTTTACATCTTTATTTAAAGCTCGTTTATTTATCCAAAAAGTAAACGTATAAAATAAAGCAAGACCTATCAAAGTTATAATTTTAAAATTGGAGCTAAGTGGTAATAAGCTTTCAGCAACACTATTAGTCCAATTATAATCGATTGGATTTTCTAACCCTAGAATAAATATAAAATTCATAATAAACGGTGGAATAGCATACCAATACAAAGCAGAATCTAATAAACTAGATTGTTGTAACATAATTATTTTCTGATTACTAAGTTGTTCAGCTACTGTTAAGGAAAAATCAGTTTTAGTATTCTGTAATTTTGATTTTCTAAATTTTACAATAACAAGTACAAACCAAGCAATTGTCAAACCACAAGCTACTTTAGTAATAGGAAATGGGATTTCGAATAATAAATATCCAAAAAGGAGTATTCCAATTATTGAGGCAGAAATCTCTCTAATATCTCTACTTCTTATTTTTTTCTGGATACTATTTATTTTAGTATTCAATTCTTCATTCAACTGTTTTGTTTCAATTGATATTCGTTTTGATTGAGAAGAATTATTCCAAATATCTTTTAATTCTTGTTCTAACATTTTAGTTGATTTTTGGAGTGATACATTCAAATATTTTTTTTCTAATACGCTTCATTTTAACTGCGATATGGTTTTCTGACAACCCTGTGATAACTGCAATTTCTTTATAGGACAAATCATCTAAATAAAGTACAATAAGAGATGTGTCAGTTTCATTTAAAGCTGAAATGCATTCTTTTAAATACTTGATTTTTTCTTGCTCAGAAGTGTCAATTTCTTTTTCTATTGGTGTAAAATGAATAGATTCAAACCTATCTGTCTTGCTATAATTTTTTTCAAGTTTCATTTTTGAACGCAAGCAAACATTAATAGTGATTTTATATATCCAAGTATCTATAGAAGAATTACTTTTAAAGGAGTCAAGAGATTTCCAAATTTGATAAACTACTTCTTGAAAGAGGTCCTGAGCTTCTAATGGAGGAACAGCATAAATATTACAAATCCTGTATATTTTATGCTTGTTCCTTTCAAGAATTTCTTCAAAATATTTATCCTCTTTCCGTTTGTGCATTCTGTTTTTTTAAATTGTTTTTAGATGAGCTTATAAGCAAAAACTCAATAAAAAACCCACAGATAAGTATAAGACTAATTTCTTTGTAAGACTCACCCAGTATTTGGTAGCAAATTATTAGAAGAATAGCCCATACAATGCTGCTTATGATTTGAATACGTGTTAAAATTTGAATTAATTTCTTTGTGTTTTCCATTTTCTTAAAATTTAAATTATTGTTTTATTAGTGTCTCTATTATTGTTAGTGACAGGTTTTAAGAAAATATGACAGAAAACTGATTTTTTATTTTAGAGTGCTGTTAAATTACTGCCAACGGTTAGTATATGAATCGTAGCATCCCGCAGGGTGGTATGATTTTATATACATTGTTAGGCAACGTTTATTTTTCTAACTCTATTTTTAGCCCTCTTATTTTTTCTTGCACCTCTTTTTCAGTTAGTTCCATTTTGGCTTTGTTATTCAAAAGTTTTTCTAAAGCCAAACCGTGTGCCATATTTAAGGCTTTTTCGCTTTTTATTTTCACGTCTAAATCAACACCTTTATGCTCCCAATTAGATTGCGTTATTGCGTTTTTTACTTCTGATATCGGAACAAATAGATGAAATAAATTATCAATATAAAATGCTTTTACAGGATTTGCTGCTCCGTAGGTTTTTTCACCTATTATAATTGCTCCTTTATTCTTTTGCAGTTCATAAGCTAAAGCTTCAGCAGCTGATATTGTTCTATTATTTACTAGTATGTAAATAGGCTTATTTAAGTACTTCTTTCCGCCAACTTTTTTATTGGTATAGGATATATTTGTTTTGTTATTGAACCTAGTATAACTTTCACTTATTTTTGTTTTTTTTGTGAAGAAGTAACTTAAAAACTGCTTAACCATTTCGCCATCACCTCCATTATTGTCCCTCAAATCTAGTATGAGAGCATTGGTATTGGATACAAAATCCATAGTTGCATTCAGCGTTTGAATCGCACTTTTATTTGCTGGTGGAAAGCCGGTGTATTGGATATATCCTATATTACCATCAAGCCGTAAGATTTTTTCAAATCCATAATTCCATTGTTTGTTAATGGCATCATATTGTTTAAGAAGTTCTTTTTCGTTTATTTCTTCTTTTTTTTCGATTGGACGGTAAAGTACATTAAAATGTAAATCATTGCCATTTTTGGCAAGATATGAAGATAGAGAATCTGCAAATTCTTGATTAGTAAACTTATCGAATGTTTTGTTCTTTATTTCTATGTTTAACTTTTGAGAAAGTTCTTTGCCAATATTTTCAAATATATAATATGCTTCAATTTTATCAGCAATCTCTTTTAATTGAGCGCTACGATTATTATGAGTTTGTGCATTTATATTTAAAGTAGTAATCAACAATATTAGATAGATGCTAGTTTTCATTGTCTATTGTTTTACAATTTTGTGTTATTTTTTTTAAAATTTTAAAAAGCTGCTCTTGCTCTTTATAAGATATGTTTTTTAAAGCCGTTTCTCTATTGAGTTTAATCATAGGTGTTAATTTCTCAATGATTATTTTTCCATTCTCTGTGATTTTAAGCTTTGCCTTTCGCTTATCTATTTTGTCTAATGTTTTGGTTAGGTAGTCTTTTGAAATCATTAAGTTTATAATTCTAGTCATAGACGCATAATCTTTAAAAATCAAATTTGCAATTTCAGTTTGGGTATTATCGCTATGGCTAATAATAATTAAGATTAGAGCTTGATCAATAGTGATTTTGGGAACTATACTCGAAATATTATATTGACTTAATTTTCGATAAGCTTTTATTGTTTCCTCAATAGAGTAGAGAACAGTTTTTGTTGGTGTATTAAAACTCATTATGTTTGATATGTCAAGCAAATATATAAGAATATACTTGATATGTCAAGTAATAGTGTTTGTTTTACCTACAATGTTTATGTGATATGTTGCCTAACGTGTTTGTATATGGTTTGTTGCGTGTTTTAAGCACCTAATTTAGCAAATAAAAACCGAATAGAAAATCCGCGAGGATTTTCGTAAGTAGGCTAGAACTAGCAATAAATTATATACGGTGTTACCTGCCGTATTTTTTCCATATTTTTTTAAATCTTTTTTCAGATGTCAATAGAAGTACAACTCCATTTATAGCTCTCGAACCATAAATACTTGCCGATTCTTCTTTGGTTAAATATTTAATAGTATAAGTTTCCACTAACAACAATTCTTTTAATGGTTCTCTGTTTTTTAAAGGTCTTCCATTCACAACAATAAGAGGTTCAGGATTTCCAATTCCACCATCTCGTATTTTAATTTTTACATTCGGATTAGAGTCCGAAATTTTTACTCCATAATTGCTATCTGTACTATCTGGATTGTAGTTCAGAACTTTGAAAACCAAAGAGTCCACATATTTATATACCTTTTGTTCAGATAGTTTGTCAAAACGCATAAGTTTGAATTCGGACTTAACATCTTTGTTCAGTTCTATGATTCTGAACTTATCTGCTATTTTTTTGTCTTGATAATATTCTATAGTTTGTCCAAAATCCGTTTTTCGTAATTTAATTTTTTGCGTTGAAAAACCTTTTGTGGCTTTAGCTCTGGCTGTGCAAATATTTACTTCAGTCAGTTTGAAAGTCCTATTTTCTTTTTCCCATTTTATTTGTTCGCAGTCTCTTTTTTCTTGTTTGGGATTTTTAATTCGGCTCGTAAATCGGATTGTGTCATTTTTATGGTATTGCCCAAAATCATTATCAGAATACCATTCTCCATCTAATTCCTTTTTCTTAATTTGAGAGAAACAGAAGTTAGTTAAAAGTAAAAAGCCTAATGTTAAAGCAGTAATTTTCATTTGTGGTTATATGGCAGGTAACGGTTTGGCTATGCGCAGTATCCCGAAGGGTATTGCGTATAGGTGTTGTTGTACTGCGTTATTTTTTTTGATATTCTTTACTGTCTAATAAGAAGTCAACTAATGTCATAGTCGAATTCACCGCTAATCTAGCGTGGTGTTTCATAGTTTTAAATTTATTGGCATGTCTGTCGCCTGAATTATTGCTAAGTCCTGCTAAACCTCTTGTGATTGAATCTAATCCGGAAAGAATTTGAATGATAGTTTGTGGTAAAATTTTTGGGTCAATGTTCAAGTTTAGAATTTTCTTTACTTGTTTATAAAGATTTTCAAGCTTTCCATCATTCTTAATTTCTTTTCCTTCATGCTGTTCAATTATTTCAATCATCACAGCTTCTGCCAAACTACGAGCATTAGTAATTGCCCCATTAAAATCTCCTTGGTCAATTTTATTATGACACTTTGTTATTTGCTCTTGAATAAATTCATGATTAAGACGTTTAACAGTTTCAGGTTCAACGATTATCCCCTTTGAGTCATGGACTTTGAAAAAGTCGCCAATTTTTTTCAATTCGAACCCCTCACATCTTAAGTAATCATTGATTGGTTTAATTTTTTCGTTAAGTCTTTCAGGGTCAGCACCTGCTTCCATTAAGTCTCTTGGGTCAACTGAGTTCTCTATTATCAATTTTAATTCTTGTGTGCCGTTGAATTGTCTCACTTTTTCTTCGGTATATCTCCATCTACTTGGAAAACCTTCACCATATTGGTCATCTGCTCCGAATTCAACAAAAAAGTCGACTAGTTGTTGACCTGTTTTATAAGGCAGTATTTGATTGTCCCCACAAAGGGTTTTTCCTAGGAATTTTATTGTTCGTTCAGTTACTTTCATTTATTTGAGCAGTGTCTTTTCTAATGCAGTACAACGGTTTTGTGTATGGTTAGTTGCGTGTTTAAGCAACTAATTTAGTAAACAAAAACGAACGCGAGAAAATTCCGAAGGAATTTTCCAAATAAGCACTTGCCAAAGCAATTAATTATACACGGTGTTGCCATTAGTTATTTTTCCGATTCTGTTTATCATTTCTTCAGCATTAGTGTTTTCGGGATTTAGTTCTAAAGATTTCTGATAGTTAGTTTTTGATAATTCAAACTGATTATTTAAAAAATAACTTTCCGCTAAACTATCATATGTATTCGCAGAATATGGGTGCTCTTGAATATTTAATTCAAAAATTTTGATAGCATAATCAATCTCTTTTTTTTGCAATAAAGCATAACCTAAATTGTTTAATGTAGCTTCATAATCTAAATCTGGATGTTTGTCTTTTATTTCAAAGTAGTTGTTTTTTGCTTTTTGAAAATTCATTTTCAAAAATTCTGTAATAATATTTTCATCAGATAAAGCAGGCTTGTTTATTAATTTTGGTTCAATTATTCCAGCAATATGTTCGATTACTGAATTATGAATTGGATAATATTTATGTCCATTCGAGAGGTAGATAATTGTAATATCTTGATTGATAAATTTTCTAAAACCAGTTTGCATTCCGCCAGTAAAACCATAAGAATTTATATTGTTAGTCAGATAAGAATCCCACCCATATAAAAATACTCTTTTGTCATTTTTAAATTCATATGGTTGCCACATTATTTCCTTTGTTTCTGGTTTTAGAAACTCATCTTCATCTAGTTTTTTATTCCATAAAATCAAAGCGTCTAAAGAAATATTTAACCCATTACAAGCGTGTCCTCTTTTTCCTCCAATTATATCTTTTTTCTTTAACTTTCCTAATTCATTATCGTAGTCATAGCGATATACTCTGTTGGATATTTTATTAGCAAAGTTTGAAGATAACAATACATTATTTTCAGATTGTGAAAATTGATTTTTTAAAATAAAATTATCAAATGTAGTTCCTGTTACTTTTTCAATAATTTTTGAGAGAAACCAAAAGTTTGTTTGATTGTATTCCCATTGATTTCCTTTTTCAAAATGAATAGGTTCTTCTGTTATTTTTGAAAGTATTTCGTCATCGCTTATTTCCCCATCATAAAGACTAAAGTCTGGGAGACCTGAACTATGTGTTATTAAGTTTCTAATGGTAATGTCTTGCCATTTCGTTGGCAGGTTTTCGATGTATTTTGAAATCGTATCTTCTAATGAAATTTCATTCTGTTCGACCAACTGAAATATAGCTGTAGAAGCGATTAGTTTTGATATAGAATAAACAGGGAATAATGTTTTATCGTTAATTGGGCTTTTATTTTCAAAATTTTCTACTCCAAAATAACCTTTGTAAACTACTTCATTGTTTTTGACAACTGCTACTGCTAAACCTGGAATTTGATGAACCTGAATTTGCTCTTCGAGATAGGTGTTAACTTCTTCTTTGAGCTGATTTGAAGCAGTTGATCTTTCGTTGTTTTTACAAGAACTAATCAAGGTGATTGATAAAAGGAACACTATAATTTTTATTACTTTCATTGTTTGGATTTTTCTATAAGACTATGAGGTTAACTAAATGTTACATTTTTTAATTAATGGCAACGTCTCCGTATATGAAAAGTAGCAGTTTTTATACACTAATTTTTCAGTTTATAACAGACTTTTTATATATTCACTTACTTTAGTTTTAGCACTTAATCCGCTATTTTTTATATACATTGTTGGCAAATCGTTATTTATTCATCGTTAGCCCAAGTTTTTACTATTTCAGGTAGTCTGGTTACAACCTCTTTTCCAAAAATGACTTCAGTCACTAATCCCATATGTATTGTGTCAATCAAACGACATAGATAAGAACGTCCCATTCCCCACCAAGTAAAATGGTCATCCACGAATAGATAATGCTTTACTTCAATTCCTGTATTTACTTTAGTTTCCCATAATTCCCATCCATCCAATTGAGTTTCATAAACTCCATCAGCGACACGACTTCCAAAAGTTGTTGTGTAGTAATACTCTTTGATTTCCCAAATTGCTTTTGGGTCAATCACAGAAGGAAATGCTCCATCAACTCTACGAGATAAAGTTCTTATTGGAAAACCATCTTGGGTTATTGCTGTAAGTTCTTTAGGGTCGTAATCGCAATCCAACTCGCCTTTGTTCTTTTCGACAATCATATTGACTAAACCCGTTAAAAAAGAGTGGTCTTTTTTTTCGTTCTTTTGTTTGTTCATTGGAAGCGGACACTTTGGTTTGTTCGCTTTTTTCATTTCGTAGAACAGTTTTTTGGCTTGGTCTTTATTCATAAGATTCGGCTCAACTTCGTTTGTCAAAATGTCTCCTCTGAATTGCATATAATCAACAACTAACTGACCAAAATCAGTAAGTTTGTCCTTTTCAATAAGTCTTTTAGTTGATAAACCTTCATCTGAAAATACTCTTATAATGTCTTCTATACTCGGAACAACAAAACCGCCTTCTGGATTCTTTTTAGTTTTTCTAATTGTGTAACCTAATCTTTGATTCAGTAGCTTGATATTAGCCCAAAATTCCAAATCAAGATTCTCAAATTTATTATTTGCTTTCATTCACGTTTTTTTCAAATTCTGCAACAAATTCCGATAATGTTGCTCCCATTGCCTCAACAACTATTTTTAATTCTACTAAATCTAAACCTCTTTCTCCTGTTTCAATCTTACTTACAAAAGATTGAGGAACGTCTAAAATATCAGCCAAATCAGTTTGTTTTAAACCAGCTCCCATACGAAGACTATATAATGTCTTTGTAAGTGCAAGTTGTCCTTTTTTGAGTGCCTTCTTATTCACAATGCTAAAATATATCCTATTTTCGGATATCCGATATTAGGATAAGGACACAATTAGTATTACATTTACCGAAAATCTTAATTATGCAGTTAACACTCGATAGTAAATTCGCTACTTATACACCACCAAAAAGCCAATTGTTGAAATGGGTTGGAAACAAACAAAGATTTGCATCTGAAATCGCAAGATTTTTCCCGACTGATTTTAATACTTTTTATGAACCTTTTCTTGGTAGTGGTGCTGTAATGGCAACAGTTGCTCCAAATATTGGTGTTGGTTCCGATGCCTTTTTACCATTAATTGAGATTTGGCAACAATTAAAATCTGACCCAAATGGTTTGGTTGATTGGTATGCAGAAAATAGAAATAAAATAAATGGTGAAAACAAAAAAGAAGTTTACGAAAGTGTAAAAGCATCTTTTAATGCAAATCATAATGGTAAAGATTTTTTGTTTTTGACAAGGTCTTGTTATGGTGGAATTGTTCGTTTTAGAAAGAGTGATGGTTATATGAGTACACCTTGTGGACCTCACACACCAATTTCAGTTGATAGTTTTGCAAAAAGGGTTCAGAATTGGAAAGGTCGAATGAAAAATGTGAATTTTATTCACGCTGATTACAAAGAGGTATTTGAACTTGCTCAAGAAGGAGATTTAATCTATTGTGACCCACCATATAGCCATAGTCAAGGAATTTTATATGGTGCTCAATCTTTCAAATTAGAAGATTTGTTTGTAGAAATTGAAAAAGCCAAAAATAAAGGTGTTCGAGTTGCTTTGAGTATTGACGGAAGTAAGAAGTCTGGAAATTATCTTTGTGATTTACCAATTCCAGAAAATGTTTTCGAGGAAGAAATTTTCGTTAGTGTCGGACGCTCAATGTTGAGAAGATTCCAAATGGAAGGTCAGACTTTAGAACAGGAATTAGTCTCGGATAGACTGCTTTTGAATTATGCCGTATAATGTTTGCCAACGTCTCGGCTATGGTTAGTGCGGGAATTAAAAGTAGTAAACTTTCGATTAAGCACTTAGCCAAAACTTTTTATTTTGTTTTATCTTTTTCGTTTTAAAGCCAAATCAAAAGATTTGGCGGACTTTCTTAAAAGCACTAAACTTTGGGTTAAGTACAAAAACCCGTATTAACTATAGCCATTGTTGGCATTTCGTTATTTTTTATTCATTCAGTAGTTTTTCTTCTGTCATTATCCTTATAGCTTTTTCGGTTTCATTTTGTCCGTCTGTCATTGAACCTGGAAGCATTATTAATCTTTTTTTTATTTTTTCATTATCATCTTCAAATAGGACTTCAAATTGAGAGCGAGTAAGTCCGAATATTGCTTTTTTCAATTTAATTCCTTTGATTTTATTTCTTTCAATTATTGGTGTTGCTGAATTGTTCAGACTTGTAAATATTCCGTAAATTAAAAACAAACCAATTATTCCGTATAATACCGACATAGAAGTCTGTCCTTTTTGAAAACTACTAAATGCAGAGTAAAGCAGGAATAAAGAAAGTCCACCGTAAATTAATAATATTCGGCTGATATTATTTCCGACAGTCACTTTTGCTACGTTTCCAATTATTCCGTCTCTTGTTAGAATAATTTTGTCCGGTAAAATATGACAAAATCCTGTTTTAGTTTTAAATATCTTTTCTGTTTCCATTTAGTTTTATTTTCAGCACATCAGTGCCTGCAATGGATGTTCCAATAGCCCAAACTGTTTCAATTGTAGATGTTACTCCATTCATTACTCTTGTTCTGACTTTATTGACTCTTCTTTTAACTTGCTCCATATCTGTTTCCTTTTTTTTATTTGTTAATTGGCTCAATATGAACCTTAAAATTATTAAACTAATTACTAAAAAGGCTACTGGAACAAAACCATTGCAGTGCAAAGAGGCTACCCCGAAGGATTTCTTAAATATCTTATAATTATTTTATCTCGTTTCTGTTTTTTTTAATGAATGCCAACGGTTGGTATAAGGTTAGTGGCGTGTTTAAGCAACTAATTTAGTAAACAAATACTTGCCAGATGAAAATTCCGAAGGAATTTTCCAAGTACGCTCTCACTAGCCATTAATTTTATACTTTGTTAGCTGTAGTTTTTTATTCATTCTTTTAATGTCTATTATCTTTCATTAACCTAATGAACATTTTTACGGAAATAGATAGTCCATTTATTCCCGATGAATTGTCTTCAACATACTTTTTCATAGTATCGATATCTTCTTTAGTATATATATTCCCATTGAAAAAAAGCGATTCAATTGAAGTCGTATTTTTAATATCTAATAATGGATTTTTATTTAGAATTAATAAATCGGCTATTTTTTCTTCTTCTATGCTTCCATAATCTTTAGAAACTTGAAAGTATTCTGATGGATTTATGGTTGCACAAGCTAAGGCTTCCGCTGGCGACAAACCTGCTTTAACTAACTCTTCAAGCTCCCTATGCAAACTAATCCCTGGGAATGAGTATGGGTCATATGAATCTGTTCCTGCTAAAATTTTTACCCCTTTTTTATGAGCTAATCCTGTTAGTTCTAATCCTTTCGTGTAAAAGCTATTCAAGTAATCTTGGTATCCTTCTTTTTTCGCATATTCTTTCATTCCGCTTACGTCATCTTTCCATATAAAAGATACTAAATGTGGAATATATTTTAAATTCTCATCATTCAAAAAATCTTGATTATTAGTTAGTGCTTCATATTTTCGAGTAATATGTGTTGGGCAGAAATAAGTTTCGTTTTTTACCATTACATCAACTAATTCATAGAATTTTGCATAGTCAAAACTTTTTAACATTTTGATTGACGAAGGTTTATTCCTTTCATCAAACTCTTCATCTGCATACATAGCTCTGTAATATTCACGATTTTTATCCGCTTCTGAGTTTGCGTGTTTTAAAAATAAATGAGCGTGTTCAAAACTACGTTGTCCAGCATTTGATGCATCTATTGGATTTATAACATTTGGATAATGACCTGCGAAGACAACACCTTTACTTTTGGCGACTTTCGCTAATTCAAAATATCTTTTAGATAGGATTCCTGAATAAATTTTTATAAAAGTCCTTTTATCATTTGCTGTTCTATTTATTACGTCTAAAACATTTTGTTCGTCATAATTTGCGCCAACAATTTCATCAGCAAAACCAATTAATCTTGGACCTAATAATGTTTCAGATTCTATTTCTTTTCGCCATTTAATACGTTCTTCATTTATATTAACGACGCCTTGCATATCTCTAATATTTGTAACCCCATTTGCAATATGTAAAGGCATTATTACTTGTGGCGCAATTTGAAATGCTAAATGAGAATGCATATCCCACAAACCTGCTAGTGCATATTTCCCTGTTCCATCAATAATTTTAGTGTTTTTGTCTTTTGAAATAGAATCATTTAAAGTGATTTTTATTATTCTGTTATTTTTAATAACAATAGTTTGATTTTTTAGGATTGAGTCATTCGCAACATCTACAATATTAATGTTTGAAATAGTATAACTGTTGTTGTCTGCCTTTTGACTTAACGGTTTTGATATTGGATATAGATATAAAAAAAGAATAACGATTAATAGTAATCCGACTAATATTAATAAGTATTTAAATGTTTTTAAAATTATTTTTTTCATTATTATTTTGTGTTGCAGTTGTTTATTATCTTGTTTAAAGTGTTATTTAATTGTGTTATTTCTTGTTTTGTAATTCCAATTAGAGCAGATTCTCTGTTGGTCAAAATTATATTATTCAAATCCGTAAGTATTTTTTTACCTTTTGCAGTAATGTTCAAATTGTATTTTTTTCTATCTTCTTTATCTACAAACCTTTCTAAATAGTCCCTTTTCGTCATTAATTCTATCATTCTTGTTACCGAAGCATTATCCTTGAACATTAATTCACCAAGTTCTTTTTGGGAAAATTCAGGATGTTTGTTTAGGAATATCAAAAGAAGAGCTTGGTCAATAGTGATTTTGTCAATCGTTTTATTCAGATTTCGTTGAGCAAATCTGCGATATTCTTTTATAGCTTTCTCAATGGTATAAAAAATAGTCTGTGATGGTAATTCAATCATTATCTTTTTATTTGATTCAAAAATATTTGATATATCAATTAAATGAAAATAATATCTGTTTTATTTGATGTTACAATGTTTTTTTAAATTACAGCTAACGTTTACGTATAAGATTAGTGGCGCGTTTAAGCACCTAATTTAGTAAACAAATACTTGCCATCGGAAAATTCCGCAGGAATTTTCCAAGTAGGCTAGAACCAGCCATTAATTTTATACTTTGTTGTAACCAGTTTTTTTTGTTTTTTTCATTCCAAATAAAAACCTCATTGTATTATTAGGTCGAATAAATAGATGATATATAAGTACACAGATTGAAAAACAAACTAAAAGTAAAAATACATATTTAAACGCTGTATTATCTGGTGTTTGAACAACATAAAAGCCAATAACAACAATAATGGTCTGATGAAGAATATAAAACGGATAAACAGCCTGATTACAATAGGTTAATAAATCACTTTTTTTATTTAAATATTTTTTACCATATCCTAAACTAGTTAACACCCAAGCCCAAGCATTTAAATTTATTAGAGCAATGAAAATGTAAGTTTGAGGTTTTGTTATCCAATTATCCCACAAATCGAATGGTTCCCAACCATTCCACCTAATTATGTTGATGAAAAGAATTAGTAAAAAAGCAGTTCTTAAGTATAACCGTCTTTTTCGTTCAATTTGCTCAAGAATAATTGGGAATTTATACATTAATACTCCAATAAAAACAAAAAATATAAAGAACGAATGTCTTGCCCAATCGTTTATTAAATCGTGCGTAGTTTCAAATCGAGTTGCTAAAAAAGTATAAGGGACTATAGCTAAAAATATAATAGGAATTATTGAGTAATCTTTATTAAAAAAAAGTTCAAGTCTATTTCTTATATTCTTTTTGCTTAGATATGATGATAATGGTATTGATAAAATATTATAAAAGAATAAATAAGGAATAAACCAAAGATGTAACCAATGAAAATTACCTTCTGGATACCACTTGAACTTTAAAAAAGTTTGATAAAATTCAAGATAATTAAAATTTACTCCTTGTAATTTTCGTTCAAAATAGATTTGTGGTGCAACTAACAAGAAAGTCCAAATCATAGTTGGGATAATGAGCCTTTTAAATCGTTGATAAAAAAATTGTCGTTGACTCATTTTTTCAAGAAGTATGGCAGAAACAAAGCCTGAAACAAGAAATAACAATGGCATTCTAAATGAGGACATCCAATAATTTAATTCCATTAAAACATTGCTTGATGAAACATCCTTAATATGCCAGCTATTTTCTGCCACGAAAATCATATTTACGTGAAATATGAACATCATTAATATTGCAATAACTCTTAAAAAATCAATATAGTAGTATCTGTTTTTCGTCATTTTTAGGTTGGTATTTTAGATTTATGACGATTTAAATCGCAAAATGTTACTTGTGATGTCAAATTGGTTACAACGGTCTTGGCTATGAGTAGTTGCGTGGGTTAGTACTAACTTTTGCAAGTACACACCAAACTGAAAATCCGCGAGGATTTTCAGAAGTAGGCGAGAACAAGCAATTACTTATAGCCATTGTTGTGCACTGGCATTTTATTTTTTAAATGTTCTATAATTTCTTCATAACTATCTAAATAATTCCCATTATGAGGAAATTCCATAACAGTTACTCCAACTGATTCAAATAAGCCTTTTGTAGCTTCTTCTATTTGGTCACAGTAGAAAAAGATTTTATTTTTTATTCTTTTGGACACTTCGTTATCTCTTAATAACCTTGCTCTTTTGGTTAGAATCCACCATAAATCAATTTCGCTGAAATGAAATGAAAATCCAACGATGTGAATATTTGAGTTAAAGAATAAATCTACCCAAGATATTTCATCAAATTCGTTTTTTAATAGTTTCTTTTTGATGGAATCTACTTTTTGGGTTTCTCCATTTTTTTCAAAAGTGTAAAAGCCTTTGATATAACTATCTATTTTTCCTATTTCTCCACAATAATGGTCTAATCCCAGCATTATTGTTTTTGGTTTATCAATCTCTCCGTGAATATGCCAAATATTAGTATTGTGTTGGTTGTTTATATGAAATTCAATTTTTCGTCTAATACTATAAATATCTTCTGAACTCT
>NZ_BRVP01000030.1 GCF_027924145.1 Neptunitalea chrysea
TTCAGAGATAATTTATCCTTTATAAATCTTTTTAGGAATCGCATTCTTATTTACTAAAATAGCGGTAGACTTGTATTTAACAAAATTCTTAGTCACAAATAAATAGCCATTATAGTCATTAGATGCTCCCCAAGAGTTTTTAACTATATAGTATTCTTTTCCTAATTGATCTTTTGCCAAACCAACAATCTGCATACCGTGATCATCTGTCGTAGTATAGTTATCAAACGCTTCCTGACGCATAGCTTCTGTCACCTCAGCTTCTGGCTTTGGACCATTAAACATGGTTTCTTTTTCCTCAGAAGTCATATATTTATAATCCATCTCTGGTACATATGCCACTCCATTTTTCCAGCTAAAAGATTTTTCACTAACATCTGTAGCCCATCCTACTGTATAACCATTTTTCAATGCATTATCAATAACCGCAGTTAAATCATCCATGTGTACGTTATATGTATAATCAAAGCTCCAGTTATCTGGTACAGGGAAAAATACTTTCTCATACATCGGCTCATTCGGAATACAAGATAATTCAAGGTAATCATCAGCTTTTAATCCAATATACTCATCTGCAAAAGTTTTTGGAGTATACGTTTTTCCTTTATATTCAAATGTTTCTGGCACTTCCCCTAAATAACTATCTAAAACAGCTGTAAATGCCTTAATCCAATTTGGAGTTAACTGACCGTTTTTATTTTTAATAATACCGTCTAACATTCCCTTTAATGCCGACTGCATTTCTCCAAAACGATTTATATCTGTACCATAGTTCAATCCATTATAAACTTCTTGCGGTAATGCCCCATATTGGTCATACATATTAACTACATCATGTAACGCACCTCCATCTCCCCATCCAAGGTTTCCGTGCATACGTACATAATTTTTAGCTTTCTCAATATAAGTACATCTTGCTGTATAAATTTCGGCAAGGTCTACAGGCTCTTTTCCTTCTCTTATCATTTCAGATTCAAGAAATGAATTTCCTGAATAACTCCAGCAGGTCCCACTACTTCCCTGATTTTTAACAGATGTTCTATCTAGGTTAATTACAGGCGTAAATTGAAATCCTTCTTTAGCTGTTAAACTCTGATTCCCTTTTAACGAATTAATAAGGTCATCTTGTGCAAGTGCAGAAAAACCAACCATTCCTGCTAAAACAAACGTCATTACTGTTTTCTTCATAGTTCTTTAATAAAAAATATACCGCTAATTTACTTAATATAGACGAGAAATTATATTATTTAAGATTCACAATTTTCAAAAAAAAGGATGTAGATACAATGTATCTACATCCTTTTTAAATATTTTGTTTAAAAACTATTATTCTCTTATCAATTTCTTATACTTAATACGTGTAGGCGCTATATCACCTAAGCGTTTTTTCTTATTCTCTTCGTATTCAGAGAAACTACCTTCAAAGAAATATACCTGAGAATCTCCTTCAAAAGCTAAAATGTGTGTACATATTCTATCTAAAAACCATCTGTCGTGAGATATCACAACCGCACATCCTGCAAAATTCTCTAAACCTTCTTCCAGCGCTCTAAGTGTATTAACATCCAAATCGTTGGTAGGCTCATCTAGTAATAATACATTTCCTTCCTCTCTAAGAGTCATTGCCAGGTGTAATCTGTTACGTTCCCCTCCTGATAAAGAAGAAACTTTCTTATTTTGTTCACTACCAGAGAAATTAAATCTACTTAAATAAGCTCTGGAATTTACCTGACGACCACCCATCATAATTAATTCCTGACCATCACAGAAGTTTTCCCAAATTGATTTTTCAGGATCAATATCCTTATGTGACTGATCTACATAAGCAATTTTAGCGGTATCGCCCACTATAAAGCTTCCTTTATCTGGTGTTTCTTCTCCCATTATCATGCGGAAGATGGTAGTTTTACCAGCACCATTAGGACCAATAATACCAACAATACCAGCTTGAGGAAGATTAAATTTTAAATCTTCATACAACAACTTATCCCCAAAGGCTTTTGCTACACCAGCAGCATCAATAACATTGGTACCTAAACGTGGTCCATTAGGGATATAAATCTCTAACTTTTCATCAAGCTGCTTTTGATCTTCGCTCATCAACTTATCATAGTTTTTCAAACGAGCTTTCTGTTTTGCTTGTCTTCCCTTAGGAGCCATACGTACCCACTCCAACTCACGTTCTAACGTTTTTTGACGTTTAGAAGCTTGCTTTTGTTCCTGAGCAAGTCGTTTTGATTTTTGATCTAACCAAGAAGAATAGTTCCCTTTCCACGGAATACCTTCTCCTCTATCCAACTCAAGAATCCAACCAGCAACATTATCTAAGAAATAACGGTCGTGCGTTACAGCAATAACAGTACCACTATATTGTTTTAAATGTTGCTCTAACCACAATACAGACTCTGCATCTAAGTGGTTGGTAGGCTCATCTAAAAGCAATACATCAGGTTGTTTTAATAACAATCTACATAGGGCAACACGTCTACGCTCTCCACCAGATAACACTTTAATAGGTGTATCAGGATCTGGTGTACGTAATGCATCCATTGCAATTTCTAACTTGGTATCTAATTCCCAAGCATTCGTCGCATCAATTTTATCTTGTAAGGTTGCTTGCTTATCCATAAGCTCCTGCATCTTATCAGGATTAGAATATACTTCTTCAAGACCAAACATATCGTTAATCTTGTTGTATTCATCTAATACCTCAACAATCTCGGCAACTCCTTCTTTAACAATTTCAAGTACAGTTTTATTTTCATCTAACTGTGGTTCTTGCTCTAAATACCCAACGGAATAACCCGGTGCAAAAACAACATCTCCTTGAAAATTTTTCTCTGCTCCTGCTATAATCTTAAGTAAGGTAGATTTACCCGAACCGTTTAAACCTAAAATACCAATTTTGGCACCATAGAAGAAACTAAGGTAAATATCTTTTAAAACTTGTTTTCCAGTACTTTGGTAAGTCTTGCTTACCTTATTCATGGAAAATATAACTTTCTTATCGTCTGACATTAATGGTAGTTTTCTAAAAATGTTAGTTACTTATTCAAATAATATGTAAAAGCTATTACACTCTTCCTTTAAGAGCATTAAATACCCAGGCAATAGCAAAAAATCCAATTCCAACGGCAGCAAAGCCCCATCCTGCAACTTCATTATATCTAAAAGCTCCAAGACCTATTAAACCTAAACCTACTATTATCATTATAATAGTAGCATATGCTAAAACTGTATTCTTATTCATCATAATTATAAATTCTACTTAAAAATTAAGATTGTAAAAACGGCACTTACCCTCTTCATAACTAACATAGCAAAAGGTTTAAATAGCTAAACTTCTAACTATATTAGGTTGCAAATATCGTATTTTTCAAGGAAATTTATAGTAATAGTTTATTAAAGCTTTTTGTACATTAGCAAAAGTTACCTTAAAATAAGTATTCAATGCTTATCTTGCTATTGGTAATCTTTTGAAAAAACAGAAAAGATAAATGGATATAAACTTCAATAAAAATGAGGATCACAATAAACTTCTGGTATCCTCATTACGACATAAACTTAAGAGAGTATATTTAGGTGGTGGTGAAAAACGGATTGAAAAACAGCACACCGAAGGCAAACTCACCGCAAGAGAACGTATTGACTATTTACTAGATTCAGATGCAGACACTATAGAGATTGGGGCTCTAGCCGGAGACGGAATGTACGAGGATCATGGAGGGTGCCCAAGTGGTGGAGTTGTTGTTAAAATTGGCTATATTAAAGGTAGACAAGTATTAGTTGTTGCTAATGATGCTACCGTAAAAGCAGGCGCATGGTTCCCCATTACCGGAAAGAAAAATTTACGCGCTCAAGAAATAGCCATGGAAAATAAGCTTCCTATTATTTACTTAGTAGACAGTGCAGGAGTATATTTACCTATGCAAGATGAAATTTTCCCGGATAAAGAACATTTCGGAAGAATTTTTAGAAACAATGCTCAAATGAGTAGTATGGGTATTACGCAAATTGCTGCTGTAATGGGGAGCTGTGTTGCCGGTGGAGCCTACTTACCTATTATGAGTGATGAAGCACTAATTGTAGATAAAACCGGTAGTATATTTTTAGCTGGTAGCTATTTGGTAAAAGCGGCAATTGGCGAAACCATTGACAATGAAACCTTGGGAGGGGCTACAACGCATTGTGAAATTAGTGGTGTTACCGATTATAAAATGAAAGATGATAAAGAAGCTCTAGACACTATTAAAAAAATAGTTGAAAAAATTGGTGCTCCTGAAAATGCCGGATTTAATAGAACTAAAGCTATGCTTCCTGCCAAAAATCAAGAAGATATGTATGGCATTCTTCCAAAATCTAGAACCGATCAATATGATAGTATGGAGATTATTGAACGCTTGGTTGATAACTCTGAACTGGAAGAATATAAAAAAGGATACGGACAAACCATTATCACCTGTTATGCGCGTATTGACGGATGGGCAGTTGGTATTATTGCAAATAACAGAAAGTTAGTTAAAACTAAAAAAGGGGAAATGCAATTTGGTGGTGTTATCTACTCTGATGCTGCAGATAAGGCTACCCGTTTTATTGCTAATTGCAATCAGAAAAAAATTCCTTTGGTTTTTCTTCAAGATGTAACCGGATTTATGGTTGGTAGTAAAAGTGAGCATGGAGGGATCATTAAAGACGGTGCTAAAATGGTAAATGCCGTAGGGAATTCTGTAGTTCCAAAATTCACTATAATTTTAGGTAATTCGTATGGAGCCGGTAATTATGCCATGTGCGGTAAGGCTTATGATCCAAGATTAATTGCTGCATGGCCTAGTGCAGAATTAGCGGTAATGAGTGGAAACTCCGCAGCTAAAGTTCTTATGCAAATAGAAAAAGCTTCTTTAAAAAAGAAAGGAGAAGTTTTAGATGAACAGAAAGAAAAAGAGCTTTTTGATAAAATAAAATCTAAATATGATAATCAAGTATCTCCCTATTATGCTGCAGCACGATTATGGACAGATGCTATTATTGATCCGCTAGATACCCGCAAATGGATTTCTATGGGCATTGAAGCTTCAAATCAGGCGCCTATTGAAAAACGCTTTAATATGGGGGTATTACAAGTGTAACAAAACTAATTCATTTTTCAATTAACTAAAATATGCTACAAAAAATTGTTTTAGGAGCTTTGCTATTAGTAGGTGTATGTACCAATGCTCAAGTATTACATAAAAAAAAGAATTATACCGAAGCCGATACCTTAAGAGGATCATTAAGAAAGGAAAGGAATTTTGATGTTAAGCACTACACTTTAGACATCAAAGTGGTTCCTGAGGATCGTTTCATTAGTGGTTCTAACACTATAGTAATGGTTCCTCAAGAACCTTTAAAAAAAGTACAAATTGACCTGTATGCTAATATGAACGTAGATTCTATTATATACAAAGGAACAGCGCTCACATATACTAGAAAATTTGATGCTGTGTTCATTAATTTTCCTGAAGTATTAAAAGAAAACGATGAAACCAGTTTTACCTTTTATTATTCGGGTAACCCAATAGTAGCCAAAAATGCTCCTTGGGATGGTGGTTTTGTTTTTACCAAAAGTGGTAGCGGACTTCCTTGGATTGCTACAGCTTGCCAAGGTGCAGGTGCTAGTTTGTGGTGGCCAAATAAAGACCATCAATCCGATGAACCTGATAATGGTATGGATATTTTAGTCACCGTGCCTAATGAATTAGTAGATGTATCAAATGGTAGATTAACAGAAACCAAACCTGTAGGAGACGATTACACACAATACCACTGGGTAGTTACCAACCCTATTAATAATTATGATGTTACACTAAATATAGGAGACTACACCCATTTTGGCGAAACCTATAAAGGGCTAGACACCGATTTCTATGTGCTTAAAGAAAATCTTGAAAAAGCTAATGTCCAATTTAAAGAAGTGGAACCTATGATGGACTGTTTTCAGGAGAAATTTGGAGAATACCCATTTAAAGAAGATAGTTATAAATTAGTAGAAACTCCTCACTTAGGAATGGAACATCAAAGTGCGGTTGCCTACGGTAACAAGTATCTTAAAGGATATTTAGGATATGATTTATCACGTACCGGAATTGGTCTTAAATGGGATTATATTATTATTCATGAAACGGGTCACGAATGGTTTGGAAATAGTATCACCTCTAAAGATATTGCCGACATGTGGGTACATGAAGGGTTCACTACGTATACAGAAGCTGTATATGTTGAATGTAGATGGGGATATGAAGATGCGTTAAAATATTTATATGGCCTTAGACAAAATGTTAGTAATGATATTCCCATTATTGGAGATTACGGCGTTAACAAAGAAGGAAGTGGAGATATGTACCCTAAAGGAGCATTACTTTTGAATACCATACGCCATATAATGAATGATGACGAAAAATGGTGGGCCACTTTAAAAGAGTATACGCTTCATTTTAAACATCAAACGGTAACTACAAAACAGGTAGAAGATTATTTTAACAATGCTACAGAAATAGACCTAGCTCCAATTTTTGATGAGTATTTAAGAACCACAAAAATCCCTAAACTTATTTTAAAACAAGATCGAAAAAATGTTCTCTACAAATGGGAAAATACCGTAGATAATTTTACAATACCTGTAGAAATAGCTGTTAAAGGAAAATCAATGCGCTTAGATGTTACCAATGAATGGCAAAAACTTCCGAAGTGCAAAACAGAAAACATAAAGGTGAATACCTATACATCTTTTATTGAGTATAGTAAGATTTAGTATCCTCAATAAATAGTTGTAAAAAGGAAACTACTTCAGGGCAAGCCCACGGAGCATTTAAGCTCAATTATAGAATAAAACAAAATAGGGATAGTACAAACAGTAACTATCCCTATTTTTCAAACAAATAAATTATAACTATAATAACTTATAGACTTTCTTTAAGAATTCGTACTTCAACAATCTTAGGCATCCACAGTTTATTAACTGCTCTCACCTCTACTTTAAAATCTTCCATAGCTCCTATTTCCTCAGGCAAACTTAATACTAACGTATTTAGTGGTTTTTCAGCCTCCCCGTTCAATTTTAATTCTCCTACTTTAATACCTCCTACGTAGAATTCACAAGCTCTTAGCTTATCAATATCAAGATAATTTATGTATAAATATTTGGCTCCAAACTCATTCAACATAGTATAACAAAAATAGCCCCCACCTTCTCTCCAGTGGCATTCATAATCATATCCCGTCCAAGTATCGCTTTGCTCAATACCATGATCAGACTCTGGTTGTTGTTCACCAGAATAAACAACATCAGAAGATTTAGATTCCAAGATTCGTGCAGCCTCTTCTTCTTCTTCCATTTTATCTTGCATATCTTTCAATCCTACTTTGGTTGCCTGAGGGAAATACATAATGTATCTTGATTCATGTAATGTATAGAATGGTATTAACTCTAAACTATCTGAATATGCTTCGGTGTGGTATAACCCTCCTAATTTAAAGATTAAAGAGTCTTTACTTTCTTTTGTTATTTGATTTACTAAGTTCTTAGGCGCCCCAACAACTGTAGGAATCTCTTTTAACGGAACAATAGCTCCAGAAGCTATGTGCCCTCCTCTACTATCATCTGCAAATAAACCATCTTGCCCCTCTGTAGTAGTTTTAGCTGCTAAAACAATAGGTCCGTATAAGAATGAATAATAATTAGACCCGTCTTTTAATCCCTCTGTACGTAAAGACATTGGTAAATTAAAAGTGATTTCATCACCATCTTTCCAAGTTCTAGAAATTGAAATATAAGGAGCTCCAGCTTTAAAATCGGTAAACGGCTCTCCGTTAATTAAAACACGAGCCTCTTTATTAGCCCATTTTGGATTTCGAAGTCGTAATATAAAATCAGTATCGTCAGCAACAGTTACTTTAAAATAAGTTGCTGCTTCTTCAGGAAACGTATTCGATTGTGTAAGGGTAACATTTTTGGTTTCCCAAATTACTTCTGATGGTATAAATAAGTTTACATATAAAGACTTATCGGTATGTGCATAAATCATTTCACCATACTTAGCATGGTTCTCTATACCAGAACCAACACAACACCAAAAACTAGTTTGAGGTTGAGAATAGACTCTGTAATGCCCTGGGCGCATTTGTGTAAAATATACCAACCCTCCGGTATTTGGATCCTGCGTTGAGAGAATATGATTATATAAAGTACGTTCATAATACTCCATATAATTTTCATCTACTGAATCTACATATAACATCTTCGTTAGCTTTAACATATTATATGTATTGCAGGTTTCTGGTCCTTGAGTACCTAAAATCATTTTAGAAAAATCATCTTTAGGATGAAAGTGTTCATAAGCACTATTACCTCCAATAACCACAGAACGTTCGTTCACAACATCATCCCAGAAAAAAGAAGCCGCATCAGACCATCTCTTGTTTCCATTCACCTGAGCAATACGCTCAAAACCAATAATCTTAGGTATTTGCGTATTTGCGTGCATACCAGTAAGCTTATCTTCTTTCTTTAATAAAGGTGCTAACACAGCCTTATGCGAAAATTTCTTAGCTAATTCTAAATACTTAGTAACACCGGTAATATTAGCTACATCTGCAAAAACCTCATTTAACCCTCCATGCTCACTTACTAACATTTCCTGAATTTGCTCATCTGATAGATTAGCTACCAAATGATACATCCAATCGGTCTTTTTAATAAGCATTTCCTTGGCATTCTTACTACCAGTATTCAAATAAGCATCACGTAATCCTGAATACGTTTTATGTATGTTATATAATGGAACCCATTTATCGTTTAAACTAAAACCTCCAGCTCTAATATCTCCTTTGGCTATTTCTTGCCACATTGCTTTTCCTCCAGGAACACCACCAATATATCCATTACCATTTGCATCCTGACATCGTTTTAGTTCAGAAAGCATATAATCTAACCGTTCTTTTATTTTCTTATCACCTGTAGAAGCATACATTAAAGAAAGTGCAGAAACATAATGCCCCCCTATATGGCCGTCGAGCCCTGTATTTTCCCAATTGGTATAACTTTCTGCTTTAGGAGTTAACCCCGACTCTCGTAAAAAAGGAACCAAAAGCCTATCTGGTTCTAATGCCATTAGATATTCTTTATCTAATTCTTGGGCATGCTCAAAAGGGCTATCTAATAACTTTACATCCTGAAGTTCAAAAAAGGTAAGAACACTTTCGGTTTCGTCTATTTTAGACACAACCTTGTTCTCTTCACAAGAAGCTATATTCAATACCAAAAAGCATCCTAACACTAATTGGCTTATTTTATGCAGATTACAAATCATAACAACACAATTAATAATTGAATAAAATATACCATTAAAATATTGTATTTATAATTTTAAAGGAGCTATTTTAAAACTATTAAATTGATGTACAATTTCGGTTTTTTTTAGCTGTAATCAAATAATTATGTGTATAATTTACACTTGTTAATATTTTTTAATAACATCATCTAGAAAAAACAACAAATAAAGTAGTGTTATTGTAAAGCAGCAGTAATCGCTTTTGCTATTTGTTCCTTAGTAGTACTATTAATTAATGCCTTTCTATCCTTTTCATTAGAAAGATATCCTAGCTCTATTAATACAGACGGAATTTCTTTTACATTATTCATAAAGTAGGTATCGGCAGTAGTAATGCTATCATTAACACCAAACTTCTGAGATTTAAACCCATTTAAAATTTTATTTCCGTATTGCTTGGAAGTATCTGACTCATTATTTTTCCCTACACTTACCACTACTCCAGATTTTCTAATATCAAGATCCTGCGCTACATGCAACGTAATCACTAAATCAGGGTGAATACTATCCACTTTTGAAATACGATCATTTAACGATATGTAATCATCAGTATTTCTAATACCAACAAATTTTATATGAGCATCATTAATAGAAGACAAATATTGAGAAATATTTAAAACTAATTCTTTCTCATTAATACTATCATAGGTTATGCCCCAATCTACACCTCCATGAGATGCATTGATAACCACCACTTTTTTCTGTGCAGAATTGATATTAAACGCAACCAAAAGAACTAAAAAGGGGAATATGGCAATGCGTAAAACTTTCTTTAACATAGTTATTAAATTAGTGAACACCGCTAAATTACTTAAACCCTAGTAGATGTATATAAAAACTTGATTAAAGGATGTTTTTATAGTTGATTTACATCTTTTAAATCGTTTATACTACCATTAATTTCAACTCTTGACCTAGGTAAACTATTCGGATAATTCTTTTGAAGGAATTTAATAAGCTCTTCCCTAACGTGTACTCTTAAATCCCAAGCGGCTGGAGAATCTTCTGCACTCATTAAAGCTCTCATCTCTATAGAGCCCTCTTTAGCTTCTGTTACCTGCAAAACATTCACTCTTCCATCCCACAATTTTGTACTTTTTAAAATTCTGGTAAGCTCATTTCTATAATCATTAAAAGGCACATTGTAATCTGTATAAATAAATACTGTACCCAATATTTGTGACGTAGTACGTGTCCAGTTCTGAAATGGCTTTTCTATAAAGTAGGTAGTTGGCAATACCAATCTCCTCTGATCCCAAATATTAACCACTACATACGTCAAATTTATTTCTTCTATTCTTCCCCACTCTCCTTCTACAACTACCACATCATCTAAGCGTATTGGTTGAGTTATGGCTATTTGAATACCCGCTAAAAACCCTCCCAAAACTTTTTGCGCTGCCAAACCTATAATAATTCCGCCTATTCCGGCAGAAGTTATCAAACTAACCCCAATCTTCTTTATTTCACTAAAGGTCATTAAAGCTAACGCTATGGCTATAATAAGGATTATAAATATCAATACTCTCTCAATAATTCTAAACTGTGTATATACTTTACGGGCTTTAAGGTTATCCTTTTGTTTAATATCATACTTCTTAAGCACAAAGTATTTGATCAATTTTACTGCGCTAATTGCCATCCAACTAAAAATAGCTATCATTAAAATACTAAATACCTTTTTAGCTGTTTGTGTAAGTAATTCGGGGATTTCTACATACGATAAAGGTACCCACAATGCTATTACACAAATAAGTAGTATAACAGGAGTTCTAATCACCGAAAGCATTTTTTTGGTAATCTGACTATCGGAATTTTTAGTCACTCCCTCCAAAACTTTATTTGCTATTAAATAAATAGCTAATAGAATAATAAAAGTAGCTCCAAAACCGGTTAGATATGGTACCCATTCATAGCTATCTTTTACAATATCTAAATTAGGGGTTTGAAAGTAAAGTAACGTGTTTGTCATCTTAGTAGTTTAATTTGATAAGGCTCAAATTACTAAAAATGAATTTTTTAGATGACTAACAAAAAGTTAAATAGAACCCAAAACTAACCTAAACAGCTAATTTTGGGTTTTTATGTATACTAATATCTATTAAATTATAGGATATAATCTGTACTAATGAAGTTAGATACCTTTGTTTCTAAAAGTTTTTCAAGTATCTCTTTGTTGCTGGCATTGTCTTTTGTGGCAACAAACGTTCTAATAGAGAATGAACGTAATGCATCATGCACACTAAGGGTACCCACAGCAGAATCTTTTCTACCCGTGAACGGGAATACGTCTGGTCCTCTTTGGCAAGAGCTGTTTAAGTTAACTCTACAAACTAAGTTTACCAAGGTATCAATGAGTGGAGATAACTCATAAACATCTTTACCAAACAAACTTACCTGCTGACCATAATTAGATAATGCAAGTTCATCTAATATCTGATCGATATCGTTAAATAATTTTACCGGTATAACAGGACCAAATTGTTCTTCCTTATATACACGCATCTCCTCAGTTACAGGGTATAAAACAGCAGGAAAAATATAATTATCGGTTGTTTCTCCTCCTTTTTTATTTAAAATTTCAGCCCCTTTCTCTTTAGCATCATCTATTAAACCTTGAATATAAGTTGGTTTATCAGGCTCAGGTAACGGAGTTAATTTTACTCCTGCCTCCCAAGGGTTACCTAACTTTAAAGCATCTACCTTGGCTGCAAAACGCTTGTTAAACTCTTCACGTATATCTTCATGTACATATACAATTTTAAGGGCTGTACAACGCTGTCCGTTAAAAGAAAGTGTACCGTTAATACATTCTTCTACGGCCAAGTCTAAATCGGCATCAGGTAAAATAATAGCTGGGTTTTTAGCCTCTAATCCTAATACTAAACGTAATCTATTTTTATTAGGGTGTTGATCTTGTAATGCAATAGCCGACTTACTATTACCAATAAGTGCCAATACATCTATACGACCACTTTGCATAATTGGTGCAGCTACTTCTCTACCACGACCAAAAATAATGTTTACTACACCTCTAGGGAAACTGTTTCTAAAGGCTTCCATTAACGGCGTAATTAATAATACACCATGCTTAGCCGGTTTAAAAATTGCTGTATTACCCATTATTAATGCAGGAATTAGCAATGCAAATGTCTCATTTAAAGGATAATTATACGGCCCTAAACATAGTACTACTCCAAGAGGGCCTCTTCTAATATGAGCATAAACACCATCCCTATTTAAAAACTTAGCACTATCTCTGTCTAACTGCTTATAATCTTCTATAGTATCGTAAATATACTCTACAGTTCTATCGAACTCTTTTTCAGAGTCAGGTAAATTTTTACCTATCTCCCACATTAAAAGTTTTACCACCTCATCGCGCTTGGTTTTCATTTGCTCAACAAATTTTTCCATACACGATATTCTATCAGAAACCTTCATTGTGGGCCACGCTCCTTTACCTTTACCAAAAGCATCACAAGCAGATAAAAGTACTTCATTAGCACTTTCTGCATCCATATTAGGAACACTACCTAATAGGGTTGGCTTGTAATCTTCAGAAATAGAAATGGTTGAAAGTACCTCTGCGGTTTGTCCTTCCCATTTTTTTAATTCTCCATTCACTAAATACGTATTGTGATGAAGAGGGCTGTTTATTTGAAATTGTTCAGGTATTTCCAAAATTATATTTTTTAGTAGTTCTAATTGTAAATTTATTAATTTTCATTGCTCTAAAAAAGTCATTTGACAATGTATTATATAAATTTAACAAAAGGTTTTTTTAAATTAAAAACTGAAACAAATCAGGGTTAGTATTTAAATAATCACCATAAAATTTACGTTTTTTCATTCGTTCAATCAACGGCTCAAGGTCATCACTACTCTTTAACTCAATCCCCACTACAGCAGGACCATTCTCACGATTGGTTTTTTTAGAATATTCAAAATAAGTGATATCATCTTCTGGGCCTAAAATTTCCGCTACAAATTCTTTCAATGCACCGGCTCTTTGCGGAAAGCTTACTAAAAAATAATGTTTAAGATTCGCATATAGTAATGCTTTTTCCTTTATTTCAGGAGTTCTGGTAATATCATTGTTACTACCACTAACAACACAACCTACTCTTTTACCTTTTAATTCATCTTTAAAGAAATCGAGTACCGCAATACTTAAAGCCCCTGCAGGCTCTACAACTACAGCGTCTTTGTTGTACATATCTAAAATAATCTGGCAAACCTTACCTTCAGGTACCGTCACCATCTTATATAAATTCTCTTTACATATGGCAAAAGTTAAATCTCCCACACGTTTTACCGAAGCACCATCTACAAATTTGTCAACGGTATCAAGTTCTGTATTTTCCTTATTCTGAATAGATGTTAACATAGAAGGTGCTCCTAAAGGTTCTACTCCAATAACTTTCGTATTTGGTGATAGCGTTTTAAAAACAGTACTAACACCGGCAGATAAACCTCCACCTCCAACAGGAACAAATAAATAATCCAATGGTTCTTCAGATTGTTCTATAATCTCTAAACCAACGGTTCCTTGTCCTTCTATTACTTTCTCATCATCAAAAGGATGAACAAATGTCTTTTTTTGCTCGTTGCATTGCTTTATAGCTGCCTTATAAGAATCATCATAGGTATCTCCTGTAAGTACAATCTCCACATAATTTTCACCAAACATAGCTACTTGCTCTACTTTTTGCTTTGGTGTAGGAGAAGGCATAAAGATAGTACCCATAATACCTAATTTTTTACACGAAAAAGCTACTCCCTGAGCATGATTTCCTGCACTTGCACATACAATACCATGAGCCTTTTCTGTATCAGATAACGATTGTATTTTATTGTAAGCTCCACGTATCTTATAAGAACGTACAATTTGCAAATCTTCTCTTTTTAAAAATACATCTGCATCATACATCCTTGAAAGTCGTAGACTTTTATCAAAAGCGGTTTTAGCAGCTACCTCTTGTACATTAACAGCAGCTTGTTTAACTGCTTCTAAATTCGGAAAATAAACAGCTTTTGTGTTCATTTATTTAAATAATATCTTAGTTAGCAAAAAAATAAAGTGTCTTTAGTAAGTACCCAAATCACTTTTCTAAAGTTACACTTTTATAATAAACAAAAATTAAAAGGAACTGCCTGAAAATAATGAAGAAAAAATAGCTTTTCAGGCAGTTCTAATCCTAACTAAATAATTTTTTTCATGGCAGTCATTGAAGCTCTTAACCAAGCACCAACTTCCTCTATAGGATGATTTCTGATAGCATCGTTAACGGCAATCAATTCTTTATTATCAACTCCATTATCTCCGCCTTCAAAAGTTCCGCCAATTACATCAATGTCTATTTTAGCCATAAAGTCTTTTAATAAAGGCTTACAAGCATGATCAAATAAATAACAACCATACTCAGCCGTATCTGAAATTACACGGTTCATTTCAAACAACTTCTTACGTGCAATCGTATTTGCAATTAAAGGAGTTTCATGTAACGACTCGTAGTACGCAGATTCTTCTATAATGCCTGCTTCTGTCATTACTTCAAATGCAAGTTCTACACCCGACTTTACAAAAGCTACCATTAAAATACCTTTATCAAAAAAGACCTGTTCACTTATTTCTTCAGAAGTAATAGCAGTTTTCTCAAATGCTGTTTCTCCTGTAGCCTTTCTCCAAGTTAATAAGTTCACATCATCATTAGCCCAGTCTTCCATCATTGTTTTAGAGAAATGACCACTCATAATGTCGTCCATATGCTTTTCAAACAACGGACGCATAATATCTTTTAACTCTTCTGTTAATTTAAATGCTTCAATTTTAGCAGGATTCGATAGCCTATCCATCATATTGGTAATACCACCGTGCTTTAAAGCTTCTGTAATGGTTTCCCAACCATACTGAACCAATTTGGCAGCATACTCGGCATCTACACCTTTCTCAACCATTTTATCAAAAGATAAAATAGAACCTGTTTGTAGCAATCCGCATAAAATGGTTTGCTCACCCATTAAATCCGATTTTACCTCAGCCACAAATGAAGAATGTAAAACACCCGCTTTATGCCCACCTGTAGCTGCAGCATATGCTTTTGCTTGTGCCAATCCTTTTCCTTCTGGGTCATTCTCTGGGTGTACCGCAATTAACGTTGGTACGCCAAAACCTCTTTTATATTCTTCTCTTACCTCAGACCCTGGACTTTTTGGTGCTACCATAATTACCGTAAGATCTTTACGAATTTGCATACCTTCTTCTACTACATTAAAACCGTGAGAATACGATAAGGTAGCACCTTCTTTCATTAAAGGCATAATAACAGAAACTACATTTGTATGTTGTTTATCTGGTGTAAGGTTACATACCAAATCCGCTGTAGGAATTAAATCTTTGTAAGTTCCAACTGTAAAACCATTTTCAGTTGCATTCACATAGGAAGTTCTTTTTTCATCTATAGCCGCCTGTCTTAAGGCATAAGAAACATCTAAACCGCTATCTCTCATGTTTAACCCCTGATTTAATCCTTGAGCTCCACAACCTACAATAACCACTTTTTTGCCGGCCAATGCTGCTACACCATCACTGAATTCTGAAACATCCATAAACTCACACACTCCTAATTGATTTAACTTTTCGCGTAATGATAGTGTATTGAAATAATTTTCCATTTGTTTTTATTTCTATGATTTATAGTTAATTAGTTTTAATTTCTTGAGATTTTTCTAAAATATTAGAAATTTCCATGGTTTCTTTAGAAACCGAAATACGCCCCGAACGTACAAATTGCATAATACCATAAGGTTCTAATTCATTAGACAGTTCTTCTATCTCGTGCCTTCTACCGGTTTTAGCAATTACAAAAAAGTTTCTTGATACAGTAACAATTTGTGAATTGCTTTCTTTAATAATATTTTGAATCTGGCGTTCATCAAATAACAAATCAGATTTAATTTTAAACAAAGCAGATTCCTGATAAATAATTTCTTCATCGGTATGATAAAAAGCTTTTATCACCTCAATCTGTTTTTCAAGCTGCCCTGTTATTTTTCGAACCCAATCTTCGGTAGTCTTTACTAGAATCACATATTTATGAACTCCCTTAATTTCACTTCGGGAAGCATTCATACTTTCAATATTAATATGTCTCTTCAAAAATATGCCCGAAACACGATTTAACAATCCAACATTGTTTTCGGTATATACTGTAATGGTATAAAATTTTTCTTCCATTCTTATTAGCTTAATCTACATTCTGAAACACTTGATCCGGTTGGAATCATTGGGAATACATTATCTTCTTTTTCTACAACTACTTCTAAAAAGTAAGCGCCTTCTGTAGTCATCATCTCATGGATAGCATCTGCTAACTCTTCCCTTTTAGTTACTTTTTTGGCGGGTATATGATATCCTTCAGCAATTTTAACAAAATCAGGATTAATCATTTCCGTAGAAGCGTAACGCTTGTCAAAAAACAACTGTTGCCATTGGCGAACCATTCCTAAGAACTCATTATTTAGTACTACAATTTTAACAGGTATTTGTGTTTGGTAGATCGTTCCTAATTCTTGTATGGTCATCTGATAACCTCCATCACCTGCAATAGCTACTACAGGTCTGTTTGGTGCTCCCATAGCTGCTCCCATAGATGCCGGCAAAGCAAATCCCATGGTACCAAGACCTCCAGATGTTACATTACTCTTAGAATTTTTAAACTTAGCATACCTACAAGTAAACATTTGGTGCTGTCCTACATCTGAAACAACAATTGCTTCATTGTTCGACTCTTTATTAATCTGATTAATAACCTCAGCCATTGTTAAACCTTCTTTTGTTGGCTCTAATTCTGGTTGAATTACTTTTTCAAATTCGATATCATAAAGTCTTTTGAACTCACCAAACCACTCAGGATATGTTTTTTCTTCAATTAGCGGCATCATTTGCTGCAAAGTCTCTTTTACATTTCCTAATACAGGCACAGCTGCCTTTACATTCTTATCAATTTCAGACGGATCAATTTCAAAATGAATCACCTTCGCCTGTTTTGCATATCTAGATAAATCACCTGTAACTCTATCATCAAAACGCATTCCTAAGGCAATTAATACATCACATTCATTAGTTAATAAATTAGGTGCGTAATTACCATGCATACCAACCATACCAACATTTAACGGATGATCTGAATCTAAAGCCGATAAACCTAAAACAGTCCATGCTGCCGGAATTCCGGATTTTTCTATAAAAGTCTTTAATTCTTCTTCTGCATTCCCTAGTAAAATACCTTGCCCAAATACAATCATTGGCTTTTTAGCAGCGTTAATTAATTGAGCTGCTGCTTCCACTTTTGTAATATCAATATCTGGTACTGGTTTGTAACTACGAATGTCAGTACACTTTTTATATTCAAATTCAAATTGCTGAAATTGAGCATCCTTTGTAATATCAATTAGTACAGGTCCTGGTCTACCCGTTCTTGCTATATAAAATGCCTTTGCTAAAATAGCAGGGATTTCATTGGCATCTGTAATTTGATAATTCCATTTGGTAATAGGCGTAGAAATACCCACGATATCGGTTTCCTGAAAAGCATCCGATCCTAATAAATGACTCGCTACCTGTCCTGTAATACATACAACAGGATTTGAGTCTATCTGAGCATCGGCCAATCCGGTGACCAGATTGGTTGCACCAGGACCCGATGTTGCAAAAGCAACTCCTACCTTTCCACTAACTCTGGCAAACCCCTGAGCTGCATGAACAGCTCCTTGTTCATGTCTGGTTAAGACATGATGCAGTTTGTCCTGAAATTTAAATAATTCGTCATAAATTGGCATAATGGCACCTCCGGGATAACCGTAAACAGTTTTTACCCCTTCAGCCAACAAACAATGGATTACCGCTTCCGATCCGGTAATCTTAATTTTCTTCTGAGCTTTAGTTACTTCGCTTTTCATTGTTTCTGTTTCCATAAATCAAACTACAAATTAAAAAATGTCGGTTACACAACCTTTAGCGGCCGATGAAACCGTTCTTGCATATTTATATAAACTACCAGATTTCACCTTTAATTCAGGCTTCACCCATTTTGCTTTTCTTTCTGCTAATTCTTCATTAGACAATTCCATATTAATGGTATTGTTAACGGCATCAATTGTAATAGTATCTCCATCTTCAACTAATCCAATTCCGCCACCTTCTTGTGCCTCAGGAGAAACGTGACCTACCACAAATCCGTGAGAACCACCTGAAAAACGTCCATCTGTAATCAAGGCTACATCTTTACCTAAACCTGCCCCCATAATAGCCGATGTTGGTTTTAACATCTCTGGCATACCAGGTGCTCCTTTAGGTCCTTCATAACGAATAACTACAACATCTCCTTTTTGTACTTTTCCGTTTTTAATACCTTCATTTACTTCTGCTTCACTATTAAATACACGGGCTGTACCTGTAAAACTTAATCCTTCTTTACCCGTAATTTTAGCCACAGCTCCTTCGGTTGCAAGGTTACCATACAATACTCTAATGTGTCCGGTTTCTTTTATCGGTTCATCAACAGCTTTAATAATTTGCTGATCTTCTGCTAAATCAGGTACATCTAGCAAGTTTTCTGCTAATGTTTTACCGGTAACCGTCATGCAATCACCATGTAGCATACCTTGTTTTAGCATGTATTTTAATACTGCGGGCACCCCTCCTATTTTATGAAGGTCTTCCATTACATATTTACCGCTTGGTTTTAAATCGGCAAGTAACGGAGTACTTTCACTAATACGAGTAATATCCTTTAAAGTAAAGTCAACCTCTGCAGCATGAGCTATTGCCATAAAGTGTAATACCGCATTGGTAGAACCTCCAAGTACAGTTACCAATCTAAAAGCATTTTCTAACGCTTCTTTGGTAACAATATCTCTTGGTTTAATATCTTCTTTTAATAAATGTAATAAAGCTGCTCCCGCAGCTTCACAATCAGCTCCCTTACCCTTATTTTCTGCAGGAATTGACGAATTAAAAGGCATAGACATACCCATAGCTTCTATAGCAGAAGCCATCGTATTTGCTGTATACATACCACCACAGGCTCCTGCACCCGGACATGCTTTATGTATAACTTCTTTAAATTCTTTCTGATCTATGGTTCCAGCTACTTTTTGCCCATACGCTTCGAAAGCCGAAATAATATCCAACTTTTTATTGTTATGACATCCTGGTGCTATGGTACCACCATAAACAAGTATAGATGGCCTATTTAAACGTAACTGTGCCATTAAGGCTCCAGGCATATTTTTATCGCATCCTACAACGGTAACTAAACCATCATAACACATGGCTTGTACAACCGTTTCTATAGAATCGGCTATAATATCTCTAGAGGGCAGCGAATAACGCATCCCTGGAGTTCCATTAGAAATCCCATCGCTAACACCAATGGTGTTAAAAATTAGTCCTACTAAATTAGTAGATTCTACTCCTGTTTTTACTTCTGTAGCTAATTTGTTTAAATGTACGTTACAAGGGTTTCCCTCATATCCTGTACTTGCTATTCCAACAAAAGGTTTTTGCAGATCCTCATCGGTTAAACCTAATGCATGCAACATTGCCTGAGCTGCAGGCAATGTCTCATTCTGAGTAACTACTTTACTATATTTGTTTAAACTCATTATTTCTGTTAAATCGTTGAATTATTTTTAACTTATATCAAATTTATTATGTTTCACTTCTTATGTATATCAACATCCTGTATACAGTCTAAATCCAAATCAAAATTTAAACATTTAAAATACTGAATTCCAATAATTTAAATTCATGTTTTGAATTACATTCAATGCAAAAAAAAAGCCTGCAATACGATGATGCAGGCTACTTATTTTTATGGTATAACAAACTGCATCACCTCTTCTGAGAAATGACAATGCTAATTCGAATACTATATATCAGTTCGTTGTTCATATACCTCAATATTAAAAATAATTTCTAACTTATGGAACTAATTCAATAGAAATCTTGTGTCTTTAGTACTAAAAAACTCCTATCCATCAGTAAAAAAACGACTTAAACTGCTAAAAAACTTAAAATTTGAAATTTTAAAAAATGAGGCAGCTATTTGCAAAGCTCTACATAACGACCTTAGAAAATCTGAATATGAAAGTAAGCTAACAGAAACTAAATTCATTATTTCTGAATTAAATGATACTATTAAAAATTTAAAGGATTGGGCAAAACCAAAACGCGTTGCCAGAAACTTGCTTACCTACCCTGCTAAAGAATATATCTATCAACAACCTTACGGTAGGGTCTTAATTTTTGCTCCGTGGAATTATCCATTTCAATTATCAATTGCTCCACTTATTGGGGCTATTGCCGCAGGTAATAGTGTGGTTTTAAAGCCCTCAGAATATGCTCCGAATACTACAGCTGTTATAAAAGACATTCTTAAAAAGGTTTTTGATATACGCTATGTAACCGTTATTGAGGGAGACGCCTTGTTGGCTAAAGAACTTTTAAAACAACAATGGGATTATATTTTCTATACAGGCAGTACAGTTGTTGGGAAAGAAGTGTATCTAGCAGCAGCAAAAAATTTAACACCGGTAACACTAGAACTTGGTGGTAAAAACCCTTGCATTATAGATGACACTGCTAACCTTAAAAAAACTGCCAAACGAATAATATGGGGTAAATTCACCAATGCCGGACAGACTTGTATTGCTCCTGATTTTTTAGTAGTAAACAAAACAATAAAAAACGAATTAATAAAATACCTACAGTACTACTTAACCAAGTTCTATACAGAAACTCCTGAACAAAGTCCTGATTATGGAAGAATCATACATAAAAAACACTTTCAACGACTGATTACTTATTTAGACAATGCCCACATCATTTCGGGAGGTGAATACAATGAAAAAGACTTATATATTGCTCCTACGGTAATTGACAATCCCCCTTTACAAAGTGCGGTAATGAATGATGAGATATTTGGTCCTATTTTACCTATTATCACCTACAAATACCCAAGTGACTTACAGGATATTTTAAAACGCTACAAAAATCCGTTGGCTTTTTATGTTTTCTCTACTAATAAAGAATTTAGCAATCATCTTATAGAAAATTATTCCTTTGGAGGCGGCTGTGTAAATGATGTTCTTATACACATAGCCAATAACGAGTTACCTTTTGGCGGTATTGGCGCCAGTGGTATAGGCAAGTATCATGGCAAATATTCCTTTGATACCTTTAGTCATGAAAAGGCAATTGTAAAAACCGGAAGGTTTGATAATCCGTTTAGATATGCGCCTTTTAAAAAGAAATTGAGGTGGCTTACTATTTTGTATCGCATTATTGGGTAACAATTACCCCAACCAACCATCTCTATCTAAACTACGGTACTGTATAGCTTCACTGATATGATGCCCAAGTACCAATTCCGAAGCATCGAGATCGGCAATGGTTCGGGCTACTTTTAAAATACGGTCATAAGCTCTAGCAGAAAGATTTAACCGTTGCATTGCATTTTTAAGCAAGTCTAAAGAAGCGTCATCTAAAGCACAAAACGCACGTATTTGTTTGGTATTCATTTGCGCATTGTAATGGATATTGGGTAACTCTTCAAATCGTTGGGTTTGAATTTCACGTGCTGTCATAACCCGTTCTCTAATAGCCACACTGCTCTCAGCTTTTTCGGTACACGAAAGCTTTTCAAAGGGTACAGGCGTTACTTCTATATGAATATCTATACGGTCTAATAAAGGCCCCGAGATTTTACCTAAATACCGTTGCATCTCTGCCGGCGACGAAGACACCGGAGCATCGGGGTCGTTAAAATACCCTCCCGGACTCGGATTCATACTAGCTACCAACATAAAAGACGACGGATACGTTACGGTAAACCTAGCTCTGGAAATAGTAACCTCTCTATCCTCTAAAGGTTGACGCATGACTTCTAATACCGAGCGTTTAAACTCGGGCAACTCATCTAAAAACAATACTCCGTTATGCGAAAGGGATATTTCTCCGGGTTGCGGGTAGGTTCCACCCCCAACTAGGGCTACGTCTGATATCGTATGATGTGGTGCCCTAAAAGGTCTATTATTTAACAAACCGGTTTCTCTTACTTTGCCTACTACACTATGTATTTTAGTGGTTTCTAACGCCTCATGTAACGTCATGGGGGGTAATATACTAGGGAGGCGTTTTGCCAACATCGTTTTCCCAGATCCTGGAGGACCAATAAGAATAATATTATGTCCGCCAGCAGCAGCTATTTCCATACAACGTTTAATACTCTCCTGACCTTTTACATCCGCAAAATCAAACTCCGGAAAGTTTAGGTTTTTATAAAATTCCTCACGGGTATTAATTACTACCGGACTTAATGTTTCGGTTTCTTCAAAAAAACCAATAACCTCCGATATATTAGAAACTCCGTATACTTCCAAATCGTTAACAATAGCGGCTTCCTTAGCATTTTGATGCGGTAATATAAATCCGGTAAAGCCTTCTTCTCTGGCTTTTATAGCAATGGGCAATGCTCCGGTAATGGGTTGTAAACTTCCATCTAACGAAAGCTCTCCCATAATTATATAGGACTCTATAGACCGTTTTACGTTTATCTGATTACTAGCTGCTAATATCCCCATAGCTAAGGTAAGATCATAGGCAGAACCTTCTTTACGTAAATCTGCTGGAGCCATGTTAATGGTAATCTTTTTTCCGGGTATTTTATAACTATTGTTTTGTAGCGCAGCAGCAATACGGTAGTTACTTTCTTTTATAGCATTATCGGGTAAACCTACCAAGTGATAGCCTATTCCTTTATTTACATCTACCTCTACTGTAATAGTGGTGGCTTCTACGCCAAATACGGCACTACCAAAAACCTTTATTAGCATTCCTTCTTTATTTAAGCGAAAGGTATTATCTAATTGCTACTAAATACTACGGTAAAGCATAATAGATTACTTAAAATTATATTAACCCGTAGTGCATACAAAATAAAGATTATATACCTCTATTGAATTGCTTTTATTGTATCGCTATTTGTAGGTTATTATACTCTTGATGTCGTAAGCCAAAAGGATAGTAATTGTTACCTTCAAAGAACGTTCTTAGTATAAATGCACTCTTTAAAACTATTTCTTACAATTAAATTTCCAAAAAATAGTAGAGCTCTATAAACGCCTCTTACAAGCCGAAAAAGATAAACTTACCTATCTTGAAAAATTCTTAAATAAAGACTAACAACCTTTTCATTTTCTTTAAAATACAAACCCCAACAACTTTTGCTAGCTGTTGGGGTTGTTTTTTATTAATAAGCCACTTTCTTAAAAGTGGTAATTTACTGTATTACCACGCTACACTACCCGTGTTAAAAACCTAAAATAATTCTATTAACTTTTTCAGAGATGCTATCAATCCTATATATGTATACACTTACTCCTGTTTCTAGAATTTTTCCTTCATCATCAAAATACGCATAAGGAGACATTCGCCCTGTAGCAGAAAAAATATTTGAAGAACGTCTGATTTCTTTAACCTTGCCCGTATATAAATCTGTGAAAATGTATATAATAGTCTTATCTAGTTTATTTTGATTTATATACGTGCTATCTGGGTTGACAATGAATTTAAAATCACAATCATCTATATATAAACATGTAGCATATCTGTTCCCTTTATTTTTAATATAGAATAGACCATCCTTCTTATTTTTTAATACTTCTAACCCCGTTTTTTTTAAAAAAGCTTTGTGGGTTTTAATACATTTCTTTACTTCTTGACTTTCCTTTTGGCTTAGGACACCATTTTTATCAAAACTATGAAGGTATGTTGTACATGAAAACGTAATGAAACATATTGCGTATACAATAAAATATTTAAACTTATCAATGTTTTTCATGATTACATATATCTAGGGGAACCACATCCACAATCATCAGATACCTTCGTATCTTGATAAGGATCTTTAACACCATTAGCCTCAAATTTATATTTATACTGAGTAGTGTAGAGGATGTCTATTAATTCTTTATAGTCTGTAATTCCATTTTTCATAACCTTCATAACTTTTGTTGATTGATATTTATTTTCAGAATCCATATCATTTGTGGTTTTTCCATTAGCTTTTAAAGCAGAAACAGACGCCATTTTATTATTAACTTCATCAATTGGATCGTATTCTCTTGGCTCATAACTAACACCTTCCTTTTTAGCTAAATTAAAAACAAAACCTATTAATCTTTGATTAAATTGTGTAGCCGTATTTATTTCATCTGCCAAGGCTGCTATATTCAGAGCTTCATTATCTGTATTTTTTACTAAAATATTGATTCTGTAGCCTTCCTTTTTACTTTTTGAAAACCCTGTCATACCTCCAATTGATAATTCTCTATTTGGTTCTTTACCAAATTCTTTTTTATCAAAACTATCAGCTACTACGATATGATAGTGCACATCACTATTAACCAATATATCATACATTTTACGTAATTCAGGACTTTTTAATACCATTTCAATGTATTTTTTAGTAGCAACATTATCTGCTAAAGTGACGTACATGCCTCCTTTATCTACCATATTAACTGGATCCTGTGTACAATAATTATATGGTGTCCATCTATAATAATTCTCCGCCAGCGGGTCAAGGTTCATCCATCTTTCTAAACTAGCGTCATAATTTCTAGCACCAAAATCATACCATTCTAAACCAAGCTCTTCATTAAACTCTTTCCCATTATATTTAAACTTCCCACCTTGTTACCTGCTTGCAGGTCATTGTACCCATTATGTCGTAAGGAATGTTACCTTACAAGTACACTTAAGAGGTTTTTAAGCACGTATGAGTGAAAAATTTGGAGATAGAATGATGCAAGTCCGTAAAGAAAAAGGGCTATCCCGTGAGGAACTCGCAAAGAAGATTGGAACGTCTGTTATGAAGGTAACGACGGGATGCCTTCTGTTGAAGTAGCTTTTAAACTGGCTGATGTTTTTGACGTGTCAGTTGATTACCTGCTTGGTGAAGGCTTAAACGCTTCTTTCGATAAGGAGACACTTAGACGATTGGAGGATATGGAAAAGCTACCTGACGAGGAACGCCAGCGCATCTTTCATTACATGGATTTGGTTATCCGTGATTACAAAGGAAAACAAGCCTATGGCTCATAAAAAAGCCCGACTAAATCGGGCTTTAATGTTATTGCTGTTCTGCTAATTCCTTTTCTAATTCTATTTTCCGCTTAAAGTAGATTCGTTCGGCTTCTTCTTCACCTTCAACAAGCTTTTCATAATGGGTATCATCAAAAACTAATTCATGGTAGCCCCAAACAGCTTCTTTATTAAGGTAGTCTGAATGTTCTTTTGTAAAAGCTTTAAAATGCCAGTCAACGGGAATAGTACTATTTGAGATGTCAAAAAGCTGACTTGGACACGCTGAAATTATTCCAGAATCATCAAGCAAATAAGTTAGGTATCCCCTTTTCATTATCATTCCCATTACAAGGTATTCTTTCCCAATATCTAACTCCCCATATTGTGTATGCTCAGAAGTTCCAAGCGGCTTTCTTTCATATCCTGTCAAAGCCGCCCCAGTGTTATGTATGCACTTGACTATCATAATTATTTAAACTTAAAGTCATCAACATATTTAAGAACTCCATTCTCAAATTTACCCACGTAGTGAATAGTGGTTTTACTTCCATTCAACCCTCTATGAACATATTGCATCTTACTCCATCCTAACCACCTTGAATCTTTCATTCCTTCCATTACCACCGTACCAATTCGAGGATTACTCACAATTTCTTTCATAGCTAACTGCTCTGTTAGGTTAGCAGCGGTTGTCCTGCCTGTAGAACCAAGACCTCTCGCAACTAAACCACTCGACTTAGCGGCCAAATACTCTGAAGTAGCAATATAACCTAAAGTTCCTAATTCTGCAAATTGTACAGATGTAACTATTGTAAACATCAATTTCAATACACCCTGACTCATTTCCGAACGCCCCCTATAGAATTCGGCCATATGCTGTGCTACCATAACATCTCGTTGTTGCTTTTGAAGCCATCTCATTGCAGCATCGTAATCGCTCTGACCAAAATTAGTTCCATAGTAATTGTTAAATTCATCCATATTGACAAAAGGAGATTCCCATGTTGCAGGAACATCTTTTAAGCCTTCGGAACTCCAACTACCAGAAGAATTAGAAGCACTAACTTCTTCTAAGACGGTAATTTGATTTTCTTCATTATCTCTATAATCATCGTAAAATTCATCTTCTGGACAAGCTGTAGGATTTCCATTAATGTCAACACAATTACCCCCGTTTGGATCAATAGCTATAATAGGATTATTACCCATAGCAAGATAAGGAGAATCAAATTGCTCATAAGGGTCTGTAGTATTGAACCTACCTAAAGCAGAGTCATAGTGTCTTAGCTCAAATTCATAAAGATTTAGATTAAATTCTTCTTCTAATTCCTGTCCCTGATACTTAAACTTCCCACCTTGTGTACCTGCTTGTATATCATTATACCCATTATGCCGTAAGGAATGTTACCTTACAAGTACACTAAAGAGGTTTTTAAGCACGTATGAGTGAAAAATTTGGAGATAGAATGATGCAAGTCCGTAAAGAAAAAGGGCTATCCCGTGAGGAACTCGCAAAGAAGATTGGAACGTCTGTTATGAAGGTAACGACGGGATGCCTTCTGTTGAGATTGCTACTAAAATTGCTGATGCATTAGCGGTAAGTCTTGATTTCCTTGTTGGTAAATCTTCACTGATTGTAAAGGACACCAACATACTGGAACGTATGGAAGATATTGTTAAGCTCCCCGAGGATAAAAAAATAGAGCTCTTTAACGTGATGGATGCCTACCTAAGAGATTTCAAAACAAGTAGAGTTTATTCAAAATAAAAAAGCCAAGCTGCTAAGCCTGGCTTTCTCAATATCTATTTTTATTAGTTTAACGATTCAAAGGATTTAATATCTAAAGTTCCCATGCGCTCAAAATTTAAAAGGTTATCATTCCTATTAAATTGAGAGGTTTCAACCGTATTCCCATCTGATATTGGAGTTGAAAGAATATAATCATTATCAAACACAACCTTTACTCCGAAAGGTTCAGGGTTATTCTTTAATCCAACAAACTCAATAGATTGTATTTTAGAAGCAATTATATTGCTGAACTCCTGAATGTCTGTCACTTCATAATATTCCGTCTCTAAATCACTTTCACATTCCGACTTCATCCAAGCATTCATTCTGGATGCAAAAGATGACCAAGAATATACTTTTGTGGGTATCCCTTCAAAACGGAGACAAGGAGTCCACATATCTTCTTTATCAGTAGTGATAACACATAAACGGTCTGGGTTTTGAGGAAAAACAAACCCAAAAGATATATCAATATCTAATTCTTTTTCTTCGCCTAATGGAGGCCAAACAACAAGAAACAACTTCTTTACCTCCTGATTTCTTAACTCTTTAAATGTCTCCATAATTAACGCAGAGGGCTTGCTAGATTATACCAGTTATTAGATGTTTTATTAATAACAGTAATAAAAGTGCCGTCAGCTTGAGTGACCAACATTTTACCATTACTAATACGCATAATTGCATTTGAATGCTGATGCCATTGACCGACACGTGTCAAAGCAGGGTTTGCATTATTTAGAAGTCGATTTGCAGCTGCTCTTAATTGTGGCAGCATTTTTTGGGCTTGCTGCGCAGAAACCTCACCGAATCCTAAAGCATTTCTATGTTTAATCAAGTGACCTGTTGAGTTATTTCCCCAACCTAATATTCGACTACTCGTCTTAGCGGCCTGTGTTCCTCCCCTAACAGCCAAATACTCTGAAGCACCAATATAACCTAAAGTTCCTAATTCTACAAGTTGTACAGATGTAACTATTGTAAACATCAATTTCAATACACCCATACTCATTTCCGAACGACCCCTATAGAATTCGGCAATATGCTGTGCTACCATAACATCTCGTTGTTGATTTTGAAGCCATCTCATTGCAGCATCGTAATCACCCTGACCAAAATTAGTTCCATAGTAATTGTTAAATTCACCCATATTGGCAAAAGGAGATTCCCATGTTGCAGGAACATCTTTTAAGCCTTCGGAACTCCAACTACCAGAAGAATTAGAAGCACTAACTTCTTCTAAGACGGTAATTTGATTTTCATCATTATCTCTATAATCATCGTAAAATTCATCTTCTGGACAAGCTATAGGATTTCCATTAATGTCAACACAATTACCCCCGTTTGGATCAATAGCTATAATAGGATTATTACCCATAGCAAGATAAGGAGAATCAAATTGCTCATAAGGGTCTGTAGTATTGAACCTACCTAAAGCAGAGTCATAGTGTCTTAGCTCAAATTCATAAAGATTTAGATTAAATTCTTCTTCTAATTCCTGTCCCTGATACTTAAACTTCCCACCTTGTGTACCTGCTTGTACATCATTATACCCGTTATGTCGTAAGCCAAAAGGGTAATAATTGTTCTCTTCTACAATTTCTACATCATTTTGTGTAATTACTAAATTATCTAAATAACAAGTAGTTTCTCCTGTTAAATTTCCTGTATTACGTTGTAAAATCAACATTACAGTTGTTTCGGTTACATTTGTTACTTCAAATTCTAAATGTTCTGCTGTACTTGGTAACCAACCATCATAACTCCAACCTGCAGTCCAAGGTTCCCAATCTCCTGTAGAAGTATCATACTCTCTAATAGCCAATATACCATTTACTCCCCCTACCATGGTGCCAGGATCATAGTCCACAGATATCTTTAATGGTAAACTAGGGTCTATAGTAAAAATTTTATATACATAATTCAGATTACTAGGTACACTTACTTTTAAACGTTCATTATCATTAGAAACCCAGCTAGTATTAGCCCAATCACTCGTACCACTATCAAACGTATCCTCTATAAATAATGATGCTGCATCGGTATACGTTAACCTATTATTCCCTAAGTGGTCTTTGTATTGGTAAAAGTAATTCACTCCAACAAGTTAACTTCCAAAAAATACAGGTTCTATATACCCTTCAGGCTGGGCTATATATTCCAACACATCATTGCTATAAATAAAACTACCACAATATTCAGTTACCTGATTGATACTATGCGTATTTTTTACTACTGTTTTCTTCAATTTTATTCCTGTTGCATCGTAAATGTACGTAATTGTTCCCTGATTTGTGAGTACTTGCGCAGGTAAATTTAGATGATTATAAGTGATATTGGTAATCCCTTTGTTTAGGTTTTGCGTCATATTTTCATAGATAAGCCAAAACATTTAGGGCATTGTATTTTTCCATGACCAAATCTACATAATAATTTTACAAAACCTTATTTCATAAGCTCTAACAAACTTTCTTTTATCTTATAATTACTGATTTTTAAGAATAAAATTAAATATATCATAAAATAAGGTCCAGGTATTCTCCTCTAAATAGAGAGTATATTTATTTTCTTTTGTTAGTATGGTAAGATTATTATTTATCATCTTATTTTCTGGTTTCTCTTTTAGATCTTGAAAATCTATTTCAATAATATCCTTTAAAAGGATATTATTGAAATAACTGGATATAAATAACCTTTGATCTGTTAGAATCCATCTATAATTATCTTTTCCTATGTAACATATCAAAATAGTTTCATCATCTTTCAATAATAATTTCAAAGCAGTATCATCTATATACTCTTCAGGTCTATTCTCCCATAAAAAAGTATTCTTGAAATTGATTCCACTTCTATTTATTTTCCCTTTTATCGCTGATTTACTAAACATTTACTTTAAGTTTTTTGTTATCTTAATTGTTGTTTCAGTGGTTTTTTCTATGGAATATCCCAATCTCTCAAAAATTTTAGGATTTATTAATTTAGAATTAATTATATCAACTCCTTCAATAACAAGTTTTTTAGCGCCTGCTGATTTTGCTTCTGCTTCAACACTTCTTATTACTTTCATTAAGTTTACTTCTCCTTTAACATTAGCCAATATTTGGACAGTAACTTTTAAAACTCCACCATTGTAAAGAGATTTTAATCTTGCAAAATAGCCAAGATAATTCCCCATTTTCCATCCTCCTCCTGCTGGCGTAGGAAAAAACCAAGGAAGTTCAAAATTTACTCTATATGAATCTGGTAACTTAAATAAAAAATTCTTAGGTAGCTTAACTTGATCAAATACTTCATCTTCGTAAAGAATATTTCCTACCTTATATTCTCTATTTTCTAGTTCATAACCAATTAAATTTTTTTCATCTCGCTTATTTAAATATATACCTGGATCACCATCATCATCATGATCAATTATTCTACCTCTATTATTTACTACCGTAGAAGCATAATATTGAGTATCATATTCTTCAAAATCATTAGTAAAAACAGAAAGATTCATATGGTATCCATCACCAACAGGCGCCATCCCATCTGGATCTATAAAATAGATGGGGTTGTTAAATGTATAATTATAGGGTGTGTGTCTAAGCATTAGTTCCGTCAACGGGTCAATATTCATCCAACAACCCAAACTTGCATCATAATTTCTAGCACCAAAATCATACCATTCTAAACCAAGTTCTTCATTAAACTCTTTCCCATTATACTTAAACTTACCACCTTGTGTAGCTGTTTGTATATCATTGTACCCATTATGACGTAAACCAAAAGGATAGTAATTGTTTTCTTATACTATTTCAGTAGCATATTGGGTAATCCCTAAATTGTCTATAAAACAATATGTTAAATTTGGGGTGGCACTACCTGTATTACGTTGTAACATAAGCATAAGTGTTTTTTCCAATGCTTCTCAAGCTCTACAAACAATACTATTTGTTTGTTTCGACAAAGAAAATTTCAATATCTACAACACTCTTCTTAAATGAAAAAAGCCACCCCGAAGGATGGCTTTGATTTTAAATTTTATTCAATGTCACTTATTAACTTCTAAAGTGGCTAATAATTCTACTAATCTATCTTTTACTGGTTTAGGAACTACATTTTCAGCTCTAATTAACTCCATCATAAAAGAATATCCATCTTCTGATATTTCCATTGTCTGAGCAACTTTGACTATTAGAGCATAAAACTCACTATCAATTTCAATCTCATACTCATACAGCTGAGTAATTATAGTATCGAACGCAAGACCATATTCCCTATTCTCTAAGAGTTCTTTAGAATTATTAATATCAGAATCTCCTAAACCTAATTCTTTAGCTGCTTCAATTAATCCAGAAACTATTTTTGATGTATTCATTATTATCTAATTGGGAATGCGGTAATGATTTCACTATGCGTATTTATAACTCTGATTTTGGTGCCGTTATAAAACCCTTCTGTTACAAAACGAACAGGCTGACCACTTCTGGTAAACATTGCACCAGCTCGACCAGTTTGCTGAACCCAAGGATTACTTGTCACTACCTCAGAAACACCATTCATGATTTTACTATTACTCCAAGTGGCAGGGAACATACTTTTCTTCACTTTTAAGCCATTCATAAAGCTTTTTGTACTACCGAACCAAGCATGACCACCTCCTGTTGCATCTCCTGAAATAATATGGGCTGTTCGTGAGCTACTCGCTAGGTTCACATAATTACTCCCCCTAACAGCCAAATACTCCGAAGCATTAATATAACCTAAAGTTCCTAATTCTGCAAATTGTACAGATGTAACTATTGTAAACATCAATTTCAATACACCCATACTCATTTCCGAACGACCCCTATAGAATTCGGCCATATGCTGTGCTACCATAACATCTCGTTGTTGCTTTTGAAGCCATCTCATTGCAGCATCGTTATCACCCTGACCAAAATTAGTTCCATAGTAATTGTTAAATTCACCCATATTGGCAAAAGGAGATTCCCATGTTGCAGGAACATCTTTTAAGCCTTCGGAACTCCAACTACCTGAAGAATTAGAAGCACTAACTTCTTCTAAGACGGTAATTTGATTTTCGTCATTATCTCTATAATCATCGTAAAATTCATCTTCTGGACAAGCTATAGGATTTCCATTAATGTCAACACAATTACCCCCGTTTGGATCAATAGCTATAATAGGATTATTACCCATAGCAAGATAAGGAGAATCAAATTGCTCATAAGGGTCTGTAGTATTGAACCTACCTAAAGCAGAGTCATAGTGTCTTAGCTCAAATTCATAAAGATTTAGATTAAATTCTTCTTCTAATTCCTGTCCCTGATACTTAAACTTACCTCCTTGTGTACCTGCTTGTATATCATTGTACCCATTATGTCGTAAGCCAAAAGGGTAGTAATTGTTCTCTTCTACAATTTCTACATCATTTTGCGTAATTACTAAATTATCTATAAAACAATATGTTATATTTGGGGCGGCACTATTACCTGTATTACGTTGTAACATTAGCATTACCGTACCAGAGGTTAATGAGCTTGCAGGGGCGGTTATAGTGATACGCTGTTGTTCTGAAGGTAACCATTCAGAATTCCATGTTCCCCAAGGTTCCCATTCCATATCTCCGTCACCATCAGTATCTCTGTATTCTCTTAGTGCCATTACCCCATTAGGTCCCCCAATCATAGTGCCAGGATCATAATCAAAAGATATATGTACATCTAAATTTGGGTCTATGGTAAATTGTTTGTTGGTATAATTTAGGTTTGTGAGTTCAACTTTTAGTCTTCCAGCATCATTGGTAAGTGTTACCGAACTCCCGTTTTGTGACCAATCACTTGTATCACTATCAAACGTATCTTCTATAAATAATGATGCAGCATCGGTATACGTTAACCTATTATTTCCTAAATGATCCTTGTATTGGTAAAAGTAATTCACTCCAACAAGTGAACTTCCAAAAAATACAGGTTCTATATACCCATCAGGCTGGGCTATATATTCCAACACATCATTGCTATAAATATATGCGCCACAGTATTCGGTCACCTCACTTGAATTCTGTGTATTAGTTACTATTTTCTTCAATTTTATTCCTGTTGCATCGTAAATATACGTAATTGTTCCCTGATTTGTGATTAATTCTGTAGGTAAATTTAGATGATTATAGGTGATATTGCTAATCCCTTTGTTGAGGTCTTGTGTCATATTCCCATTACTATCATACACATAGTCATTCCCACTGGTGGTTCCATCATTAAAACCATCAATTGTAGCAGCATCACTAACTGCTAGTAACTTATTACCATTGTAGACTTGGCAATATCTGAGATTTGGTAAGCCTACACTTTTCTTATAATTAAATATTAAGTAAAGTGGTAGAACTCTACGAACGTCTCTTACAAGCCGAAAAAGATAAACTTACCTACCTAGAAAAATTCTTAAACAAAGATTAACAACCTTTCCTTTTTCTATAAAATATAAACCCCAACAACTTTTATTAGCTGTTGGGGTTGTTTTATTAATAAGCTACTTTCTTAAAAGTGCCAGTTTGAAACACTGCCGACATTACTTATTACTCCATCTCTTCTAACTCTATATTTTTACATTTTATAAAATCCATATCCTTCTGTGAGATTTCTTCAATTTCCATATCGGGGTCTAAGCTTAAATAATAATAAGAATTTGTTTTAAAAAACTTATAATCTTCAATGTTGTAGAAGTAATAATTGAGATTATAAAAAAAACTGTATTCTATTACACCTATAAAACTTAGTTTGATAGTTTTGAAGATACTACGAGATGAAAAATTTGTAATAATCAACTCAATCTCCACCTCTCCAGAAATATTTAGAAATAAACGTATCTCTTTAACTACAGTATTAAAAAGAGAATTTTCTTTTATAAATATCTTATCTAATTCCATAATAATAATTTACCAAATATACTATTGACCACTAACTTTATTATCAAAATCTCTAACGATTTCATTCTTTTTTGGAGGTCTACCAGGTTGTCTATCACCCCTACCTGAAGGATTATTGGACTTGCAACAAAAAACTGGACAACTAGTTGAATGATTAAGCAGTAGCAAAGATAGCATTGGAGGATAATCAACAATTAATAGATTCATTGGGTAAATTGGTAAGAAGCTAGTTTGCCAACCCTATTTGTTAG
>NZ_BRVP01000031.1 GCF_027924145.1 Neptunitalea chrysea
TGCTAAATAAAAGAATCAGGATTGAATGCTTTGAGGTTTATCCTTGTGATAGAAAAGTGTTTCTTCAAGGCTTAGTGGTCTTCTAAGGTAGTTTCTTTTGTGCGTAATCTATACTTGGTAGAGATCTTTTAAGTTTTAAAGTGTTCTTGAGAATAAAAAAACCGATACGTGAGTATCGGTTTTTTTATATGTATAGAGAAGAGTTGTTACTGATTCATTGTCATTAAAAACTCATCGTTATTTCTAGTTTGTTTAATGCGTTGTTCTATAAATTCCATTGCTTCTACAGGGTTCATATCTGCAATGTATTTGCGCATAATCCACATTCTTTGAATAGCTGTATCGTCTAGTAGTAAATCGTCACGTCTTGTAGAAGAAGAGACAAGGTCAATAGCAGGGAATATTCTTCTGTTTGCTATTCTTCTGTCTAATTGAAGTTCCATGTTACCTGTACCTTTAAATTCTTCAAAGATAACCTCGTCCATTTTAGATCCTGTTTCTGTTAAAGCGGTAGCTATAATAGAAAGAGATCCTCCGTTTTCAATGTTACGAGCAGCTCCAAAGAAGCGTTTTGGTTTGTGTAATGCGTTAGCGTCTACACCACCACTTAATACTTTACCAGAAGCAGGTTGTACAGTGTTGTATGCTCTTGCTAAACGTGTGATAGAGTCAAGTAAGATTACAACATCATGTCCGCATTCTACTAATCTTTTCGATTTTTCTAAAACTATATTAGCTACTCTTACGTGTTCAGAAGCTTCTTTGTCAAAAGTAGAGGCAATTACCTCTCCTTTAACGTTACGTTGCATGTCTGTTACCTCTTCAGGTCTTTCATCTATAAGTAGTACTAGTAAGTATACTTCTGGGTGGCTTGCAGCAATGGCGTTAGCAATGTCTTTTAATAACATTGTTTTACCTGTTTTAGGCTGCGAAACAATCATACCACGTTGTCCTTTACCAATAGGTGAGAATAAATCCATTATACGTGTAGAGATATTACTGTTTTTTTCAGCAATATTAAATTTCTCATCAGGGAATAATGGAGTAAGGTGTTCAAAAGAAACACGATCTCTAACAACTTGTGGTTCTAATCCGTTTATTTTATTAACCTTTATAAGAGGAAAGTATTTTTCACCTTCTTTAGGAGGGCGTACATTTCCTAGTACAGTGTCACCGGTTTTAAGTCCGAATAATCTAATCTGAGATTGAGAAACGTAAATATCGTCAGGAGAAGATAGATAATTATAATCGGATGAGCGTAAAAAGCCATATCCGTCTTGCATAATATCTAATACACCTTCACTTTCGATAATGCCGTCAAATTCAAAGTCGGGTTCTCTATAACGGTTTCGGGTATCTTTATTGTAGTTGCTGTCTTTGTCGTTACCGTTATTGTTTTTATGATTATTGTTACGGTGATTGTTGGTTTTGGGATATTCCTTTTTATTGTCCCTTTTTTTGAAATCTTCTTTATCTTTTCTGATTTCCTTAGCTTGTGGTATTGTCTCTTTTTCAGGTGTGTTTTCCTGTTTTTCAGGTGTGTTTTCTTCTTTTTTAGAAGTTTCTGAAAATGAGATAGCTTTTTGTGGAGATTCTTCTTTTGCAGGAGTCTCTATTTTTTTTTCCTGAGGTTCGCTAATTTTTTTCTGAGGTGTTATTTTTTTAGAAACTCTTGTTCTGCTGCGTTTTGGTTTAGCAGCTGTAGTGTCGTCTTTAGTTTCTGATTCTGTATTAGAAGCAACTTTTGGTGCTTCTTGTGGAGTAGGATTAACCTCTTTTTCTGTTGTAACTGACTGAGGGTCTGCCGCCTGAACATCTAGGATTTGATAAATCAAATCCATCTTTTTTAAACTTCTGTACTTAGGAACATCAATTGTTTTTGCTATTTCCTGTAACTCAGAAAGTTTTTTAGCTTTTAAATCTGATATTTCAAACATGTATAATGAAAATATGATTAAATGTTGAAGTTGAAACTTGAATAAAAATAAATTGAAATTTTTCGAAGACTACCGATAAGTCGATATGAATGTGCTACGAATAGATGTTGCAATAATACAAAATATTTTTTATGAATACAATTATTTTTTTCTATCTTTTTTAAAGGATAAATTATATTTTTGTCATCCAATTAAAAGTGATGATTCAAAGAATACAAACTTTATTTTTATTAGCTGTAGCTGTATTAAACGGTGGAGTAGCTTTTGTTATCCCAATGTATACGGAAAAAGGTACAGCCGTTATGGTTTATGATAACATAACTTATATGGTGTTGTTTGTTTTATCTGCTATAGTAGCAGTGGTTTCTATTACTTTGTTTAAGACTAGAAAAAATCAATTTGTGGTAAACAGATTGAACATGATATTTAACCTTATCTTACTAGGATTATTTGTGTATTGGTCGCTAAATTTACCCGGAGAAGGTAACACTTCTGAGAAGGGTATTGGGATGCTTTTTCCAATTATTTCTATCGTTTTACTTGTGCTCGCTAACAGAGCCATCAAAAAGGACGAAGATCTCGTAAAATCTGTAGACCGATTACGATAAACCTATCATCTTAGTAGTATTAGTGCGTAGAAGAGCCCGGTAGTTTACCGGGCTTTTTTAGTTTGGTAACTCTATAATCTCAAGATTCTTAATTTCTTCTTTATCTATTTCAAATCGTAGCATAGTTCTTATTTTCTGAAATCCATGCTTACCGCAGGCTCCGGGGTTCATGTGTAAGAGCTGTAATTTTTTATCATAAATAACTTTTAGTATGTGTGAGTGCCCGCAAATAAATAGTTTTGGAGGATTTGTTTGTATTTCAGAACGAACTCTCATATCGTATTTATTAGGGTAACCTCCAATATGTGTTATCCAAACATCTACCCCTTCACAAAAAAAACGATTGTTTTCCGGGAACTCAGCTCGTATTACATGGTTATCAATATTGCCATACACACCTTTCAAAGGTGTTAGTTTTTTTATTTGGTCTGTAACACTAATGTCTCCTATGTCACCGGCATGCCATACTTCATCTGCGGCTTTTACATATTTTAAAATAGTATCATCAATATAACTGTGAGTGTCTGACAATAATAAAATTCGGGTCATTGTAATTGAGATTAAAAAAGTATTTTGTTCTATGTATCTTTGCAACTTGCAATACAAAAATACTTTTTTCTTTTGAGATACTTTTTAGAGTTTTCGTATAATGGAGCTGCTTATCATGGGTGGCAAAATCAACCTAAAGCCATTTCTGTTCAAGAGGTTTTAGAGAAGGCATTGTCTACCGTGTTGAGAACCGATATTAGCATCACAGGAGCTGGAAGGACAGATGCAGGTGTTCATGCAAGGCAAATGTTTGCTCATTTTAATATTGCATTAGATGTAGAAGATGATTTGGTTTATAAACTAAATTCTTTTTTACCTAAAGATATAGCTATAAGAGCTTTGCATGCGGTAAAAGAAGATGCTCATGCCCGTTTTGATGCTAGTAGCAGAACTTATGAGTATTGGATTGTAACTAAAAAAAATCCATTTTTAACAGAGGTAGCTTATTTGGTACATCATCCTTTGGATGTAGAGAAAATGAATGAAGCAGCAAAGGTACTTTATGATTATGAAGATTTTAAGTGTTTTTCCAAATCTAATACCGATGTGAAAACCTATCTTTGTAAACTTATGAATGCGCATTGGGAATGGAAGAACGATGTAATTGTTTTTACCATTCAGGCCGATCGTTTTTTAAGAAATATGGTTCGTGCAGTTGTAGGGACACTTTTAGAAGTGGGAAAAGGTAAGATTGAGGTGCAGGATGTAAGAACCATTGTAGAAAGCAGAAACCGCAGCAAGGCAGGAGTGTCTGTTCCGGGGCATGCTTTATATTTAACAAAAGTAGAATATCCTTATATAGATATTAATGAGTAAAGATACATCAGGAAAAGCGTTTGATTTTAAGTTAATCAGAAGGCTTGTTACTTATACAAAACCTTATAGAGCTACCTATTATTTTGTAGTTGCTGCCGCTATATTGCTTGCGTTTTTAGCTTTGGTTAGGCCTCTTTTAGTAAAGAGTGGAGTAAATGATTATATGATAGAAAAGGATGAAAAAAGCCTGCTCTTTATTTGTGTAATAATGCTAGGCACACTTTTTTTTGAGGTAGCAATGCAGTGGGCATATAATTACTTTTCTAATTTATTAGGGCAAAGTATTATTAGGGATGTTAGGGTAAAGTTATTTAAACATATGCTTCGTTTTAAAATGAAGTATTATGATAAATCTTCAGTAGGGGTTTTGGTAACCCGAGCGGTTCAGGATATGGAGCGTATAGGAGAGATTTTTAGTAATGGCTTTTTTGAGATTATAAGTGATTTTCTGAAAATCTTTGTGGTTATTGGTGTGATGCTTTATGCCAATTTAAAGTTGACTTTGATTGTATTTTGTGTTTTTCCTATTATTTTATATGCTACCTATTTGTTTCAAAAGGCTATGAAAAAGGCTTTTATTGAAGTGCGTAAAGAGGTAGCAAATTTAAACTCATTTGTGCAGGAGCGTATATCGGGAATTAAAATTCTACAAATTTTTGCGAGAGAAGAGCAGGAGTATGATTTGTTTAAAGCTATAAATGAAAGACACAAAAAATCTTGGATTTCAACTGTTTGGTACAATTCTATTTTTTTAGCGGTAATAGAGTTAGTGTCGTCGGCAACTATTGGGTTAGTGGTTTATCAAGGGGCAACACAGGCTATTAAAAATGATGATCCGGATTTGGCAGGTACTATTGTAATGTTTATAATGTTTACTCAAATGTTGTTTAGACCCTTACGTCAAATAGCTGAAAAGTTCAATGGGTTGCAGATGGGAATGGTTGCAGCAGGAAGAGTTTTTGATATTTTGGATACACAAAGTTATATAGATGATAGTGGCACCAAAGTAGCAACCGATTTGGAAGGAGCAATTTCTTTTGATAAAGTACATTTTGAATATGTTGAAGGAGAAGCAGTTTTACATGGAATTTCGTTTGAGGTAAATAAAGGAGAAACTATTGCTATTGTAGGAGCTACAGGAGCAGGGAAGTCGACTATTATTAATTTATTAAACCGATTTTACGAAATTAAATCGGGAACTATAAAAATTGATAATGTAGATATAGAAGAGTATACGTTAACTTCCTTACGTAGTAAAATAGCCATTGTATTACAAGATGTTTTTTTGTTTGCCGATAGTATTTTAAATAACATTACGTTAAATGATACTACTATAAGAGAGGAGGATGTTATAGCAGCAGCTAAAGCCATAGGTGTGCATGAATTTATAAATTCACTACCTGACGGTTACCATTATAATGTTAAGGAAAGGGGAACTATGCTTTCTTCTGGTCAACGACAATTAATTGCTTTCTTAAGAGCCTACGTAAGTAATCCGAGTATTTTGATTTTAGATGAGGCAACCTCTTCTGTAGATTCGTATTCAGAGAAGTTAATTCAGCTAGCTACTGAAAAAATTACGGAAGGAAGAACATCTATTGTTATTGCTCACAGATTGGCAACTATTAAAAAGGCTTCAAAGATTATAGTAATGGATGCTGGTAAAATTGTAGAAACAGGAACCCATGAGGAGTTGTTGGATATTGAAGGTGGATATTACAGAAATTTATACGAGGTTCAGTTTATGGCAGAAGAAAAAATGTCTTCATAAGTCACTATTGTAAGCTTTCTGAAACAATATTAATTAATTCATTAATATCACGGAACAATACAAATTCACCATTTTTCATGAATGAAATTTGTCCAGTTTCTTCGGATACAACTAATGACAAAGCATCTGTTTTTTCGGTAATACCAATAGCAGCTCTATGGCGTAAACCAAATCGTTGCGGGATGGTGCGCTCATCAGAAACAGGTAAAATAACTCGCGTAGCAGTTATTGTATTTCCTTTAATTACGATGGCTCCATCATGCAATGGGCTATTCTTGTAAAAAATACTCTCTAGTAGCGGAATATTAACTTCGGCATTCATATGATCACCAGAGGTTTTTACAAAATCTAAAGAATTGTTTCTTTGAAGTACTATAAGGGCTCCTGTTTTAGAGGCGCTTAGTTTTTGGCATGCCTTAATAATTAAACTAACATTGGTATTAAGAGTATCTTTATTTTGGCTTCTAAGAAAATGGAAATGTTTTATAAAATTTCCTCTAGAGGCTAAGTTAGAAGACCCTACCATTAATAAAAACTTACGAATCTCTTGTTGAAAAACTAAGATAAGGGCTAGGAATCCTGCTTGGAAGAAATTATCAAAAATACTACTAAGCAATTCCATTTGAAGTAGCTTGGTTATTTGAAAAATAACGTAGATAATTACAATACCCGCAAAAATATTTACAGCAGCCGTACCCTTAACTAATTTGTATAGATAGTAGAGTAGTGTTGCTACTAAAAAAATATCTATAATATCTGTAAGACTAAAATCCAGAAAATTTAATGGGTTCTTCAAAGTGCCTTTTTTTGTAAATGTATAAATTATAATTACAGAGTACAACCACAATCTGGCAGTTTATCTTCGTCATAAATAAATTGCATTGGAGATAAATTTATAGAATTACCTATGGCAGTTTTTACCAATGTAAGATCTGTTATATACTCTTGATAGGTAAGGTGTTTGTCGAAATTTAGGTATAGTACTGTTGTTCGTCCCATAGCTGATGCACTGGAAAATTCCTTGATGAAGTCTACTAACTCATCTCTATCAGATGGTGTTTGGTTTAAGGTTATCGTTCCGTCTTTTTTAAAGTTTACGGTTATCGGAAAAATGCCTTTAAATTCTTCAGGGTTATCGTCTATATAAAATTTAGAGAAGCCATCGTCAAAAATGAACTCAGTTTTAGTAAAGTCTATAAATGACAAATTTTTAATATCGGTGTTGTTTACAGAAAAGAAGTTTCTAGCATTTTCATTTTTATGCATTTCATTACTATCTTTTTTCTTCTGAAGCATTTTAATGCTCGGAATGACTTGATACAATTTAAGTCGCTTATCGATGTTAAAAATCCAGTTAGTTGAGATGATTAGATTTTTACGGTTTAACTCAACAGTGTCTTTTTCTTCTAAATTATAGAACAAATAGGCTGATGAAATATCTGTTATTTCGGTTTTGTCTACTAAAGTAGCCTCCGGTAATAAAACAGACTTGTTTTTACTACAAGCAGCCAGCGAGATAATAACTAAGAATAGTAGGATTAATTTTTTCATGATATTGTTGTTGCGTTTAATTGATTCCATATAGTAACACATTCACTTGCTTCTTTTACGTCATGTACTCTTAAAATATGAGCCCTTTTTTGTAAGGCAATGGTATTGAGTATAGAGGTGCCATTTAGAGCATTATCTGGTGTTGTATCAAAAAGTTTGTAAATCATAGATTTTCTAGAGATGCCTACCAAAATTGGAAGATCAAAAAAGTGAAGCATTTCCATATGATTCATAAGTTCGTAATTTTCTTCTAAAGTTTTAGCAAAGCCAAAGCCAGGGTCTAAAATAATATCGTTTATTCCGTAAGAACGTGCTTTATAAACTTTCTCAGATAAATGAAGATTTACTTCTTTTGTTATGTTTTTGTATCCAGTATGTGTTTGCATGTTTTGAGGAGTACCTTTCATATGCATTAAAATATAAGGTACTTGTAATTCGCTTACAGTTGCAAACATATTATCATCAAGGTCACCACCGCTAATATCGTTTACTATCGCAGCTCCTGCCTCAATAGAAGCTTTTGCTACAGAGCTCCTAAAAGTATCTACAGATAGTAATATATCCGGAAACTCTTTCATAATAGGGGTGATGACATTTAGTAACCGTTCAGTTTCTTCAGTTTCACTTACATCTTTAGCTCCGGGTCTTGAGCTGTAAGCTCCTATGTCTATAAAATTGGCACCGTCATTTAGCATTTTCTCACATTGTTGTAAAACTGATTTTTTACTAATATAGTTGCCACCATCAAAAAAAGAGTCGGGTGTTACATTTAAGATTCCCATGATTTTTGGGATTGATAAATCTACTAGAGCGCCTTTACAGTTAATAATCATTTGTATTATATGTTTATTTTGACGATGTTTTGGAGTGAAAACAATTCAAAAAACAAAGTTTAGGAGTTCACTTTTGAACAATTCAAAATTTTAAGCGAAATTTACGGAAATTTGAAAGAACACATGCAAAAAACATCTCAGCAATTTGACGAGGTCATTGCAATTTGCAAAGGGCTATTTGCTAAAAAAATGAAAGATTACGGTAGTGCCTGGAGAATCTTACGGTTACCTTCTTTAACCGATCAGATTTTTATTAAAGCACAACGTATTAGAGGCCTTCAGGAAAATGAGGTTAGAAAAATAGAGGAAGATGAAACAGCAGAGTTTATTGGTATCATAAATTATTCTATAATGGCATTAATTCAATTAGAGTTAGGAGTTGTAGAGAAACCAGATCTTACCGCAGAACAGGCAGTAACTTTATATGAAAAATACATTTCAGATACAAAGGCATTAATGGAGAACAAAAACCATGATTATGGTGAGGCATGGAGAGAGATGCGTATTAGCTCATTAACCGACCTAATTTTACAGAAGTTATTACGAGTTAAACAAATAGAAGATAATAAAGGAAAAACATTGGTGTCTGAAGGTATAGATGCCAATTATCAGGATATGATTAATTATTCGGTGTTTGCTATGATTCTTATGAAAGAGTCGGAGGAGGCTTCACAGGAATAATTTATAATCAGAAAATAATCAACTTAAATAGTGCTTCATGAAAATTATTACTCATATATGCCGACTTATAGTAGGTGTACTTTTTATTCTTAGTGGCTTTGTAAAATTGGTAGATCCTATGGGCTTCTCTTTTAAATTGGAAGAATATTTTAGCGAGCCTGTACTTAACATACCTTTTTTTGAACCCTATTCTTTACCAATAGCTATAGTGGTAGTTATCTTCGAATTTTTAGTAGGGGTAATGCTACTTGTTGGTTTTAAAAGAAAATTTACATTGTGGAGTTTATTGGTAATGATTGTGTTTTTTACAGGATTAACATTGTATTCTGCAGTAACCGGTAAAGTAACCGATTGTGGCTGTTTTGGTGATGCCGTAAAGCTAACTCCTTGGGAAACATTCTGGAAAGATGTGACGTTATTAGTTTTAATATTGGTGCTATTTGCTGGAGCAAAATACATAAAACCACTTTGGAGCAAGAAGTTTGCATTTAGGTTTTCGGTGGTTACACTAATTTGTTGTGTTGTACTATGTAATTATGTGTTAAGTCATTTGCCTATTATAGACTTTAGACCCTACAAAGTGGGTACTGTAATTAGAGAAGGCATGGAAATGCCTGAAAGTATTACCGAGTTCCTTTGGAAGTTTAATGTTAATGGGGAAGAAAAGGTAATAAAAACCATGGGGCAATATCCAGATGTAGACGGAGAGTATATTTCTGTAGAGACTAATATTTTGGTAGACGGAGGAATACCTCCGATTCATGATTTTACCATGGAAGATGAAAATGGAGAGGATCATGTAGAAGAAATGCTAGACGAACCCAAGCTTATTGTAATGGTGTCCTATAATTTGTATTCAGCATCAGACGAAGGGTTAAAAGCAATAAAAGAGGCTACAGATAAAGCTATTAAAGCAGGGTATAAGGTAATTGCAATGACTTCGGCATTACCTGAAACAGCTAATGAGTATAAAGAGAATTACGGCTTTAATTTTGAATTTTATATATCTGACCCTACGATGCTTAAAACAATGATTAGATCTAATCCGGGACTTATTAAAATAGAAAGTGGTGTTATAAAGCAAAAGTTGCATTATAACGATGCTTCTGATCTAGAACTGTAATTTGATTAGGTATTTGCTACATAAAGTTGGGTATGCATTACTAACACTATGGGGTGTAGTAACAGTAATTTTTTTATTGTTTAACATGTTGCCCAGTGACCCAGCTCGTATGATGCTCGATCAGAATGAGAGTAGTGAACAATTGGCTATTATTAAAAAAAAATATGGTTTTGATAAACCATTACTAACTCAGTATGGGTATTATGTAAACGATTTGTCATTTCTTTCTTTTCATAGTACATCACTAGATGACTATACCTACTTTTCTGAAAGTAAATATTCTGGGACTAAATTATTTAGACTAGGGAATACCAATGTAGTAATAAAATATCCGTATTTACGAACTTCATTTCAAAAGTCGGGAAAAACCGTGACCTCTATAATTGGTAATACCTTACCAAATACGATTGTATTGGCTATAGGAGCTATTTGTGTGGCTATACTTATAGGGGTGGTGCTAGGGATTGTGTCTGCAGTATATAAAGACACTTGGATAGATAAAGGTATACAGGTGGTAAGTACTTTAGGTATGAGTGTGCCTTCATTTTTTAGTGCTATTCTGTTTGCATGGATTTTTGGTTACTTGTTACATGAGTACACCAGACTTAAAATGACGGGTAGTTTATTTGAAATGGACGATTTTGGAGAGGGGATAACTTTACAGTGGCAAAATCTTATATTACCCGCGATTGTATTGGGTATAAGGCCCCTTGCAGTAGTGATACAATTAATGCGTAATTCATTATTAGAAGTCTTAAGTTTAGACTATATTCGTACAGCAAAAGCAAAAGGATTAGGTATGTATAAAGTGATTGTAAATCACGCTTTTAAAAATGCATTGAATCCGGTTGTTACTGCCATTTCAGGATGGTTTGCTAGTATGTTGGCAGGAGCCGTTTTTGTAGAGTATATTTTTGGATGGAATGGATTGGGAAAAGAGATTGTAGATGCGTTAAATACCTCTGATCTTCCGGTAATCATGGGAAGTGTGTTGGTTATTGCTGCCATGTTTATTTTTATAAATATTTTAGTAGATATGGTATACGCATGGTTAGATCCAAAAGTGAGGTTGTAATTATATTTTTTATTTAAATGCTAAAGAAATTTTTATACATTTTATTTGTAGTTAGTTTAACTGTACAGGCACAGAAAACTACGTTTTCAAAAGAAGCCTTAGAAGAGAAGATGACGGCCATTGATGGATCAGAAATTACTTTTGGAAACATTCTTAAGAAATATGAAGGCAAAGTGATAGTACTTGATATTTGGGCTAGCTGGTGTTCTGATTGCATTAAAGGAATGCCTAAAGTTAAGAAGTTACAAGAAGCATACAAGAATAGTAATACTGTATTTGTATTTATGTCGCTTGATAGAGCTAAGGATAGTTGGAAAAAAGGAATTGAGCGATTTAGCGTAATAGGAGAACATTATTTTATTGATGCCGGATGGAAACCTAGTGCCTTTTGTAAGGACATAGAACTAGATTGGATTCCGCGTTATATGATTATAGACAAAACCGGAAAAATAGCATATTATAAAGCCATTAAAGCAAACGATGAACAATTTATAAATTATTTAAAATCTTTACAATGAGAAGTAAAATAGTTGCAGGTAACTGGAAGATGAACAATGATCTATCGGCTACAGAAACATTAATAACTGCATTAAAAGAACAAATAAAAGATCCTTCAGTTGAGGTAATGATAGCACCTGCTTTCACTAGTTTATACAGTGCTTACGAAGCTTTAAAAGGGAATGCTATTGAGGTTATTGCTCAAAATATGCACTTTGCAGAGAGCGGAGCTTACACTGGTGAAGTTTCTGCAAGTATGTTAAAAAGCGTAGGTGTTAAAACGGTTATTTTAGGGCACTCTGAAAGAAGAGCTTATTTTGCTGAAACAGATGAGAGTTTAGCTAAAAAGGTTGGTGCTGTTTTAGAAAATGAAATGAGAACTATTTTCTGTTTTGGAGAGGAGCTTGAAGATAGAAAATCAGGTAAGTTTTTTGATGTGGTTGAAAGCCAAATTAAAAATGCACTTTTTGGTTTTGATGCTGAAGCTTGGAAAAGTATTGTTTTAGCTTATGAGCCTGTTTGGGCTATTGGTACAGGTGAAACTGCTTCGCCAGAACAAGCACAAGAAGTACATGCTTTTGTTAGAAAAGTAATTGCTGATAAATACGGAGATGCAGTAGCTCAGGAAGTATCTATCTTGTATGGTGGTAGTGTTAAACCTGGAAATGCTGAAGAAATTTTCTCTAAAGAAGATGTTGATGGTGGTTTAATTGGTGGTGCTGCTCTTAAAGCAGAAGACTTTAAAGCTATTGTAGACGCTTTATAAGATATCATATAAAAGTATTTTGTGAAAGGACAAGTGAAAGCTTGTCCTTTTTTGTTTTGTGAAAGAAAATACTTCTGTGGTATATGATAAAAATCTAATTAATACCTTTGCAAAAAATTAGAGGTATGTTAAACTCCTATAAAGGATATCATTTTAAAGTAACTCCGGTGTCTCCGGGGGTAGAAATACTTATTGCTGAACTTTCTGAAAAGGGTTTTGAAAGTTTTGTGGAGTTAGAAGATGGTTTATCGGCTTACATCCAAACAGCGTTTTGGGATGAAAAAGTGTTGGAAGATATTTTTATCTTGTCATCTGGTGAATTCTCTATTTCTTATGAAGTAGAAGATGTAGAACAAGTAAATTGGAATGAAGAATGGGAAAAGAATTTTAGCCCTATTTATGTAAACAATCAATGTACGATAAGAGCCCCATTTCATGAGCAAACCAATGTGCCTTATGAGATTGTGATAGAGCCTAAAATGAGTTTTGGAACTGGTCATCACGAAACTACTTTTATGATGATACAACATTTACTAGCAATGGATATAGCTAATAAAAAGACATTGGATATGGGCTGTGGTACAGGTGTGTTAGCAATTTTAGCAGGAATGAAAGGAGCTAAACCTGTAGATGCTATTGATATAGATAACTGGTGCTACTTAAACTCGGTAGAAAATTGTGAGCGCAATAATTATGAGTGGATAGGCGTTTTTGAAGGAGATAAAAAATTATTGGAAGAACGCAATGAGGTGTACGAGGTAATTATAGCAAATATTAATAGAAACATTTTATTGGAAGATTTATCTACGTATACCAAATACTTGGCTAAAGGAGGAACCTTACTTTTAAGTGGTTTTTATAACGAAGATTTACCAATTATAAATGCCAAGTGTGAAGCGCTTGGTTTAAAATTTTTAGAAAATTTTGAGAAAAATAATTGGATTGCATCAAAATATGTAAATTAGTGTAAAACAATGAATATGAGTACACAAGAACAATATCTGGAGGATTTATTACTTGAAGAGGAGGTTAAAAATCAGAATGAGATCGTTTTGTACAATGATGAGGTAAATACATTTGATCATGTAATAAATACCCTTATGAGAACTTGTGATCATACACCGGAACAAGCAGAGCAGTGCTCTTTAATTGTACATTATAAAGGAAAATGTACGGTAAAAACTGGTGATTATGACGATTTAAAGCCGCGTTGTACACTAATGCTTGAGGCTGGATTGAGTGCTGAAATAGTGTAACGTTTATGATTATTATTTTTTAAGGTAACTAAGGTTTTTGTTATTTTATTTTCCTTAGAAAGCTAAAATATTTATTAAATTAGTAAAATTATAACAATTAAGAGCCTTAACAAAAGCGTGTTTTTGTTATTTTTGCTTAAAAATACCCAATGAACAAACCGATAACAATAAAAGAGATTGCCAGAGATTTAGGGGTTTCTTTTTCAACCGTTTCTAAATCGTTGAACGATAGTTCTGAGATTAGTGAAAAGACAAAGAAGAAAGTTAAAGAATATGCTGCATTACGCGGGTATACTCCAAATCAGATTGCACTAAGTTTAAAGAATAGTGCAACCTATACTATTGGAGTAATTATTCCTGATATTCAAAATTCATTTTTTGCATCTGTTCTTAAGAACATAGAGATTCATGCTAAAAGTTATGGGTATCGTATTGTAACGTTCTTTACAAACGAAAAATTGAAGGAAGAGGAAGAGAGTCTTAAAATCTTATCTAAAGGATTGGTTGATGGTTTGATAGTTTGTCCTTCTGATGAAACTTTTAAGAAGAAGAAGTTCGATCATTTCAATGCTATTAAAAATATGAATACCCCTGTATTGGTATTTGACAGGGTAGACGAAAATCTGGAATTTGATTCGGTTTCTGTAGATGATTATAAGAGTATTATTTCTGCTTTAGATTATTTATATGAAAAGGGAGCTAGAAGCATTGTGCTGGCCTCTGCAATACCAGATGTAAGTGTAGGTAAAAAGCGTAAAGAAGCCTTTGAAAAGTTTATTAAAGACAATCCAGAGGTTGAAGGAATTGTTTTGGAAAGTGACGACAACCCAGTATTACAAAAAATGCTATTAGAAGTAGTAGAAACCAAAAAGGTAGATGCTATGCTAGGTGTAGATATAGAGTCTACTTCTTTAGCAAATTCTGTTGTAGCAATGCTTGGTAAAAATTACAAAGAAGAGATATCTTTAATAGGATATGTAAACAAACAATTCAATCGCTTGCAATATCCAAGAGTATCATATATTAATCAATATCCTGAAAAAATTGGTCAAATTGCGGTAGATATGATTGTAGATAAAATAAAAATTGGAAACTCTAACTTGCTGAATAAGGAGGTAATAGAAACTACATTGTCAATTAAAGACACTTCGCTTTAAAATTTTTATCAAAAAAGTTTTTAGTAAGTTAATTAAAATTATATATTTGCACCCGCAAAAAGGCCTCGTGGCGCAACTGAATAGCGCATCTGATTACGGCTCAGAAGGTTACAGGTTTGAATCCTGTCGAGGTCACAATAAAAAGCCCTGTTATTTAAATAACAGGGCTTTTTTTCTACCAATTTTTCGACGAAAATCTAAGCGTATTGAGAACAACTGTTGCTTTAGATTGATGATTTAATAGCTTTTATTATCGATGTGAAGGCGGTGTTGGTGTTTTTTTAGAGCTTAATGTTTCTGAAATGTGTTCTCCGAGGTCTTTAATTTTTAGTGCAGTTGACTTTGTACTATTGTTTAAATCCATTTCAATATTCACTCTTCCTGCTCTTAGTCCTACGGTGTAATACTTTTTTTCCCATAGAGCTGTTCTTTGGGTTGTATCGTTAGCTGCGCCTAATAGTTCCTTAATAGCAGATTTTACTTTATCGGTTTGACCTTTATCGAAAGAAGCTCGATAAGTGTATTCTGAATCATTCTCTACTACAGAAATTGAAAGACTGGACGAATGATGAGTTCCGGTTTGAGCATTAGTGTTAAGCGCTAAAAGACCAAGAATTAAAATACATACAAAATGTTTCATAGTTATTTTGTTTTAAGATTGAGATACAAAGGTGCGTTAACGGGGTGAGGATATTGGTTAACTCTAGGTTAATGAAGGGTTAATGCATAAACAGGGTGATGAAAAACAATATTACTGGTTATATTTGTCTCTATGAAAAACTCGAAGGGGATAAAGTGGCTCGTAATTATATGTTTTCTAGTATTGTTAGGCTTAGTATCTATTCAGTACTATTTAATTAGAAATAGCTATTTTTTACAAAAGAAGGAGTATATAGCAGAGGTTAAGAAAAGCGTATCCCCTGTCATATACTCAGATACTTTAGATTACCTTCACGATTCATTAGCGTCTTCCATACAGAACTTAATTCTTGAGACGCAGCGTAAGAGGCTTACTCATGATGATTTAAATACAGTGGTTTTAACTAAAATAGATTCTATTAGATTAGTGGGGAATCAATATTTAAAAGATCAGGAAAGTGCTTACCCAATTTTGAAGGAAGTTCATATACGATTCCAATTTACAGAATTGATGCTTCAGGTAAATGGTATTACCGATAGTATAGTTAAACCATCTGAGGAGCCAATAGTTTTGTTTGGGACTACATTGGACAATTCAAGTTTTGAATTTAGTTCTAATAATTTTAATACCATTTACGATGACGATGAATTATATGAAATGGCTTATTGGGGTAATTACAGAGTGTATGTAGATATTAGAAATTGGCAACAGCAAGTGTTGTTTCGGATGTTCTGGATGTTACTGGCGGCTACTATTTTAATTCTTGCTGAGGTAATATTGTTCTATGCTATGTATAAGGCCTTATTAAAGCAAAAGAAAATAGCAGAGTTGAAAACGGATTTTGCTAATAATATTACCCATGAGCTAAAAACACCGATAGCCTCAATTTCTTTAATCTCAAAATCATTAAGAAATGATGAACTTGTAACCGATAAAGATAAACGTGTTGAGTTGTTAGATACCCTTGAACGACAGAATATGCGTATGCAATATATAGCCGATAAGGTTTTAGAAAGCGCTATGGAACAAAAGGTAGATAAAACAGCTGTAGATATTTCTGAATTATTACAAACCATAGTTGCCGATTTTAATGCAGAAGAGTGTACTTTATCGATTGACTTAGTGCCGCTTTCGTATGTGTTAAATACAGATGTGTTTCTGTTACAAAGGGTAGTTTATAATTTATTAGAGAATGCTAAAAAGTATTCAGGAGATAACAAAACCATAGAGTTGAAGGGGTTTGTAGAGGGGGAGTTTTATGTAATATCTGTTAAAGATTATGGGGTTGGTATTACTAAGAAAGAACACAAGAAGATTTTTGATAAATTCTATAGAGTACCCAAAGGTTATGAGCATCAGGTTAAAGGCTTAGGTTTAGGGTTGTATTTAAGTAAGCAAATGATAGATCAACTAGGCGGAACAATAAATGTAGTAAGTGAGCCAGGTAATGGGAGTACCTTTATTATAAAAATAGCAATCGAATGATTAGAGTATTAATTGTTGAAGATGATATAGATTTAGGGAACTTGTTGAAACAGTACTTGGAACTAAATAAGTTTTATGTGGTTCGTGCTATGGATGGAGTAGAAGCTTGGAATGTTCTGAAGAAAGAACACTTTGACATAGCTGTCTTAGATGTTATGATGCCTAATGAGGATGGTTTTTCATTGGCGGAAAAATTAGTTAAGATGTATCCGGAAATGCCCTTTTTATTTGTTACTGCACGTAAAATGAAAGCGGATATTATTAAAGGGCTCAAGCTAGGTGCAGATGATTATATAACCAAACCATTTGATGCAGATGAGCTTATTTTGAGAATCCATACCATTCTTAAGAGAGTAAGAGTACCTAAAGAATCACAAAAAGTATATAGATTGGGAGTATATACATTTAGTGTAGAAAATATGACATTAATTGCTCCTGGGTTTGAAAAGATTTTGACAGAAAAGGAAGCGCAGTTGCTCGATTTCTTGTATACGAATAGAGATGGACTCATACGGAAACAGGATGTGCTTAATTATTTATGGAACGAAGCAGATTTTTTTACAGCTAGGAGTTTAGATGTTTTTATTAGTCGTCTTAGAAAATATCTCTCGGGAGATAATTCCATAAAAATTGAAAGTATAAGAGGAGTTGGGTACAGGTTTATTTGTACTTGATGGTTTTGTATATCAAAATAGATGTTATCAAAATTACTCCACAATAACCTACTATTTGAGATACACCTTCAGGTGAATTAATGAGTAGAAAAAGGACAAATGAAATAATGAGCATTATAAAATGAATCCACTTCACCTTCTTTAATAGTAATCTAATAATATTTGCTGCAAATAAAATAAAGAAAGCCAATCCGAAGAATAGAACAGAGCCTATAAGATATGTTTTATCTGGTTTGGATGTTTTATTGTAGACTGCTAGTATTTCCGAAAAATAGGTAATGATAAGAAGTGTGTTAATTGCAATTAGCGGATAATATACTTTCTTATTCATGATATAGCACTATTTTTATTTCAATAGATTCTTCTAATCAACAGGTTCTTTGTTAAAGATAATCTGTCTCATTTTGGTATGTACCATGTTAAAACATAGGAATTTATCATGGTAGTGATAATTGTCTTTTAATAAAAGTATTAAAAATATAATGGTATTTATGTTAATTAATTTAGGTAAGTGTAAAATAGCGTGGTTTTTTTTGGTTTGATAATAATACTCTCTAAATTAACTGTTAAACTTTTACATGTTAATAGTATTACTATTATATTTGAATGTTTGACTTTTTAAATACATTTTAATGGAAATTATTCCAAGAAATATTCATTTAGTAATTAATGAGAAGTTGTTTGTTAAGGATCCAGAAACCAGTAATTTGGGAAAGAGTATTCTTGAGCATAGTATTGTACTTATTGATGAAATTGGATTTGAAGCGTTTACTTTTAAAAAATTAGGAGAAAAAATAGGAAGTAACGAGAGTTCAGTTTATCGTTATTTTGAAAACAAGCATAAGTTGATGCTTTATTTATCTTCTTGGTATTGGTCATGGGTTGAGTACCGTATGATTTTTGCTATAAATAATGTGCCCGATTCCATAGACAGGCTTCATAGAGGAATTAGAATAGTAACCAGTGAAGTGAAGGATGATGACAGAACCGTCTACATTAATGAGTCTGTATTAAACCGCATTATTATTGCTGAATTTACCAAAACGTTCTTAACGAAAGAGGTCGATGAAGAGAATAAAGAAGGTTTCTTTAAGGTATACAAAAATGTGATTCGTCTTTTGGCTCAATTAATTTTTGAGGTAAATCCAAAGTACCCATATGTAAAAAGTTTAGCATCCTCTATTGTAGAAGGAGCATTACATCAACATTACCTAAAAGCACATCTTAAAAGTATTACCGATTTTGGTGAGAATAATAAAGATGTTTCCGAATTTTACATTCAATGTATAAATAAAATATTGCTATGACCCCTATTCAAAGATTTAAAAACTTGTTGAGGATAGATAAAAAAGATATTTATCAAATTATCCTGTATTCTGTTCTTGCCGGTATTATAAGTTTATCATTACCGTTGGGTATACAGTCTATTATTAATTTTTTACAGGCCGGTAAGGTTAGTACGTCCTGGGTGGTATTGGTTATTATAGTAGTAGCAGGTGTAGCTACAGTGGGAATTTTTAGAATAATGCAATACCGAATTACAGAGAATTTGCAACAAAAGATTTTTGTAAGATCGTCTTTTGAATTTGCTTATAGATTCCCTAAAATTAGGTTTAGTAAACTGTATAATTATTCTCCACCCGAATTAGCGAATAGATTTTTTGATACATTAACAGTGCAAAAAGGAGCTTCAAAATTGTTGTTGGACATTTCAGGGGCAGCGCTTCAAATACTTTTTGGAATATTGTTACTATCCTTATATCATACGTTCTTTATTTTCTTCGGAGTATTTCTTATTTTCTTATTGTATTTAATCTTTAAATTAAATTTTACTCCGGGGCTAAACACTAGTTTAAAAGAGTCTAATTATAAATATAAAGTAGCGCATTGGTTACAGGAAATTGCACGTAACCATTTAAGTTTTAAAAATGATAAACTATTTCAGTATTCGCTACATAAAAATGACCGTTTGGTGAACTCTTATTTAGATAGTAGAGAAAGTCACTTTAGTATTTTAAGAAGACAGTTTATTCAGTTGACAGGATTTAAAGTTTTAATTACGGCCGGACTCTTAATTATTGGAGGATTATTAGTGCTAAGTCAACAAATGAACATAGGGCAGTTTGTAGCTGCTGAAATAATTATTCTTTCTATAATAACCGCAGTAGAGAAACTTTTTGGTGGAATCGAACTGTTTTATGATGTGCTTACTTCTTTAGAAAAAATGGGTAAGGTAGTTGATATGGAACTGGAAAGCGAAAATGGATCTAATGGATACTCTCTTGAGGGACAAGATTTATGTATAGAAACGGAACAACTTTCTTATAATTTCCCTGATAGAGAAAAACCAATACTTAAGAATATTTCACTAACCATAAATCAAGGAGACAGTATACTTATTGATGGTGCAAATGGCGCAGGTAAAACAACTTTAATAAGGTTGTTAAGCAGGGTTATAGAGCCTACAGGAGGAACTGTTTTTATAAATAATACAAACTATAAAAAGTTTGCTATTGATGACTATAGGTCTAAAATAGGAACTATTACCATAAACGATAATGTATTCGAGGGAACCTTGTTTGAAAATATTACTTGTAAGAACCCTAATATCCATATAGATCAGGTGAACGAGGTTATAGAGGCTGTTAAGTTAGAAGGATATATAAGATCGTTACCTGATGGATTAGATACAGCAGTACATTCAGAAGGAAAACAATTGAACTCTTCTGTGGTTCAAAAAATTCTACTTGCAAGATGTATTATATCAGAGCCTAAAATTTTATTTTTAGAGGAGCCATTGGAGAAAATAGATGATGGATCTGCTAAAGAAATTATTGATTACTTATCGGATCATGATAAGAAATGGACATTGGTGGTTATTTCTAGAAATCAGTATTGGAAAGAAAAGTGTAACAAAAGATTCCTTTTAGAAGAGGGAGAATTAAAAAAATAAGACATGCTAAATATATCTAACAATCATATTGATAAGTATATAGATACTAGTAAGTATTTGTCTACAAAGATTTTCGCCGATAACAAACATTATAAGGTAATACGAAAAATTGTTTGGATTGTAGCGGCAGCAATTGTTTTGATTTCCTTTTTACCATGGACGCAAAATGTAAAGGGTTCTGGGTATGTTACTACATTAAAACCTGGACAACGTCCGCAAACGATACAAAACATTATTGGTGGTAGAGTAGAGGAATGGTTTGTGAGAGAAGGAGATTTTGTAAACAAAGGCGATACCATTATGCGTTTGTCTGAAATTAAAGACGCCTATTTTGATCCAGATTTAGTGGGCAATACAGGAAACCAAATGAGAGCCAAAGAAGGCGCTTTACAATCGTATGGAGACAAAGTAGAGGTTTTAGGGGTACAAATAACGGCTATTGAAAATGAAAGGGTTTTAAAATTAAAGCAAGCTCAAAATAAGAAAAGACAGGCGTTACTTAAAATGAAGAGTGATAGCATTGACCTAGAGGCTATAAAAACTCAGTTAACAATTGCCGAAACGCAGTATAACCGGGCGTTTGAATTAAATAAGGAAGGACTTAAGCCTATGACGTATGTTGAAGAGAAAAAAGTGAAGTTGCAACAAATGCAGGCTAAAGTAGTAACTCAGGAGAATAAGTATGTAGTAGGTCAGAATGAGTTATTAAATGCAGAAATGGAAATTAATCGTACGAAAGCCTCATATGCAGAAAAAATAGCAAAAGCAAAAAGTGATAGGCAAACAGCGATTAGTACACAGTACGATACCGAGTCTCAAGTAAACAAATTACGCATTCAATATGCTAATTATAAAATTAGAAATGGAATGTACTACATAACTGCACCACAAAATGGATATGTAAACAGAGCATTAAAATCGGGTATTGGAGAAACCGTGAAAGCAGGTTCAGAGATTGTTAGTATTATGCCAGCGGACTATGATATTGCAGTTGAAACATATATTGATCCTTTAAATTTTACGTTAATACAAACCAACGAGAAAGTACGTATTTGGTTTGATGGATGGCCAACAATTGTATTTAGTGGATGGCCGGGCGTTTCTTATGGTACTTTTGGAGGTGTTATTGTGGCTAAGGAAAACTTTATTAGTACTAATGGTAAGTATAGAGTGTTAATTGCGCCAGATCCTGATGAGAAAGCATGGCCAAAACAATTAAGTATTGGGGCAGGAGCACAAACGATTGCTCTATTAGATGATGTGCCAATATGGTTTGAATTATGGAGAACTCTTAATGGTTTTCCACCAAACTTTTATAGTGGTGATAATAAGAGTTCGGAAAAGGATACTAAGAAAAAGAAAAAGTAATTAAGTTACTATGATAAAAAAAATAATAACTCTTGTTGTTTTCTTGATGTTGGGTTCTCAGTTGGTATTTGCTCAAGAGTTTCAGGAAGAATTTACATATCAAGAATATTTAGCTCATGTGAAAAAATTTCATCCTTTAGTTAAAAAAGCAGAGTTGAAACTTTCGGAAGCAGAGGCGAAATTATTAAAAGCACGTGGTGCGTTTGATCCTAAAATTCTTGGAGATTTTTCACAAAAGGAATATCATGATAAAAAATATTACTCGCTGTTTAATGGAAGCTTTAAGATACCAACTTGGTATGGTATAGAAATAAAAGCAGCTTTTGATAATAATGGGGGAGTTTACCTGAATCCGCAAAATAAAGTACCATATAATGGGTTAACATCTTTGGGAATTACCATTCCCGTTGGTCAAGGTTTGTGGATTAATGATCGTATGGCCGAATTGAAGAAGGGGAAATTATATGTTGAGCTCGGGAGTTATGAGCAAACTTTAGCGGTGATAGATGCTATATATGAGGCTTCGGTTGCGTATATGGATTGGAAGCAGAACTTTGAAAAGGTGAAGATGTATGAGTATTTTTTAAAAAATGCTGAAATTCGTTTAGATTGGACAAAGAAGTCTATTAGGCTAGGTGGGCTTTCTCCTATAGATAGTGTTGAGTCTGGAATAAATGTAAAAACAAGAAAACTAGAATTAGAGCAAGCAAAGCTTAAACTAATGAAAAGTAGGTTAGCTTTGTCTAATTACATATGGACAGAAAATAATATTCCTTTGGAGTTAGATGAGCGTATGGTTCCGGAAACTGAACTCTCTGATGGTATTCTTGATGTTTTAGGAATTAATCCGTTGGCAAGAAATACAAATTTAGACGAGCATCCTAAAATTAGTTCACTAAATACTAAAATTCAAATTCAGGAAATAGATCGTAAATTAAAAGCGAATAGCCTTTTACCTAAGTTAGATGTAAGTTATAATTATTTGTCAGAACCAGATTATATAACAGATGGTCGTTTAGAAGATTATAAAGTAGGTGCTAGTTTTACCTTACCTATATTTTTACGCAAAGAACGAGCTGCTCTAAAATTAGCTAAAATAAAGCTTCAGGATGCACAATATGGATTACAGTTCCAGAAACAAAGTGTTCAGAATAAAATAGACGCTCAGTATAATGAATTAGATTCTTATCAGCAGCAACTATCGCTTAATTTAGATTTGGTACACTCTTATCAACAGATGTTAGATGCCGAGATGCGACTTTTTGAAATGGGGGAAAGCTCCATATTTTATGTAAATACTAGAGAGAATAAACTTGTTAAGGTAAAGATTTCTGACATAGAGCTAACAAATTCTTATTTAAACTCGGTGTTAAATTTGTATAAAGTTTTGGGTCGTTTGTAGAATTTTTATGCTTTTTTCTGTAATAAGGGTTATTTTTTGATTACTTAATAGTTAAGTTAAGGGTAAAATTAGAAGTGTGTAATTCTAATGCAACAAGTTGCATGCGTTTAATTTTTTGTATTACTTAGCGGAAAATAAATCAATAAATAATCAATTATTCTTATGAAAAAATTATTTTTAGCTTCTGCTATCGTAGCTTCTTTATGTTTTGTTGGGTGTTCAAGTGATGACGATTCTGGTGAGGGTGGAACTTCAGGAACAGATTGTTTTGATTGTACACTTGCTGGTATGAGCACCGAATTCTGTTATACAGATGGGGATGACACTTACACAATTACAGTAATGGGAGTTGAGACTGAGCAAAGTTTAGGTGGTCTTGATTGGGAAGATGTAAAAGAAGGTCTTCAGGCGACATGTGAATAATTTACGTAAGCCATAACGTATCATAAAAGCCTGATAGTTTTAAAAGCTATCAGGCTTTTTAATTTTTTATACTTTATAAAGTAATAATTTATGATTACCTCCTTTGGTAACTAAATAGGTGTATCCTGTTTTATTGTTATATTTTATAAAAGCGGGACCTTGACCAAAAACAGGCGTGCCTTCTAATGGATTAGTTTGGGTATTATAAATATAAACTTTACTATTTTGAGTATCGGTAATAGTAATATAGTCAGATCCATGTTCTTTAAATATTTCCGGTGCAGCGTATATACCATAATCTAAAGTAATAGTGGTGTTGTTTACAGTTAACATGTTTTCGGTAAAAGTGATTAGCATTTTTGGGGTTGCCGTCATAACATGATTTTTTTGTAAAGGTGCTGTTTGTTTAGTTACTTTACCTTTTTCTGTAATCTTAATTAAATCTCCCGACATTGTAGTTGTAGTAAATGCATTGTTATACCAATAAAACTTATTCTTAGAAAAATCAAAAGTTTTAGAAACAGGTATTCTTATTTGCCCCTTTCTGTTAAGAATGTAAAGCTTATTCTTATCGGTTTTTAAAAGAATATAGTCTTTTCTGCCTACTCGTATGTGTTGAGGTGTTGCTGTTATGTTTCCAAGTGTTTTAGATAGTTTAAAACCCGATACACTTTTAGCATAATTATTTATCATATATAATTGATCCTTTTGAGATATCAAGAACCTGTAATCGTGCTTAAGGTCATAATCAAATATTGCAGTAGCATTGGAAATTTCATCGTTAAAATGAACGGGGAAGTTAGGTGCATCTTTTCCGGTTCTGGTTACAATATAAAAATTATGTTTTGTGGTAAAGGCTAGTTGAAGTTTACCATTGTTATACATATCTATTTGCGCTATATCGCCTTGTATTTTACTATCCAGTTTACGTTTCCATTGTATTTTTCCATCCAATGATATAAGGTATAACTGGTGATTTACATCTTGAGCTACAATATCCAAACCATTCGTAACATAGTTTTTTACTAGAATAGGATCTGTTGCAAGTTCAGTTTCTAATTCTAAGGTAGCGAGTTCAGTTATAGCATCAGTTTTGCTATCAATTAAAGAGGTATTAATTTCATTGTTCAGAACATTAACATAATATCCACTAGTGTTTTTTGTAGCTTGTAAAATGGTTATACTTTTTTGGTTTCTGTCCTTTTTATTTAGGTTGACACTTAAAATTGATGATTGTTGAGGTAATTTTTCTATAGATTTTATAAAATACTCCTGGTCTGCTAAAGTTGTATTATTTAAAATTCCATCTATTAAGGTATGAAGTTCTTCAGTAGAATCTGAAAAAATAAGATAAGTGTCTCCTAGAGCTAGATAATTTGGAGCAAATTTTTCATGAAACAAATTACAGATAGCTTTTAATTCAGTTTGCTGGTCTGAGCTATAGATAGCAATATTTTTATAACTTTCTATTTCGGTAGAAGCATAGTGTGATAATAGATCATCAGGAAGTGAGGTGAAAAGAGCCAAAGCTTTAGTGCTCGATTTGTTTTTAATAAAGCCTATTTCTGAAATGGCATTAATTAAAAGAGAGTCTGATAATTTAGGGAAAACAGAATTACTTAAATCCTTTAGTAGATACCCTGTAAATTTTTTGTAGTGTCTTGGGGTTACATTTGCTGTCTGAGAAATTCCGATTCCTATGTCCTTAATAGATTTATTGGCTCCTGTAACAAGTCCTGAAAATATAATTTCTTTCGGTTTTGTGATTATATCAAAATAAAACCAGTTTTTCGTGAGATAAGTAGCTTCAGGAAAAATAGTGTTAAGAGAGTTTTTGTAAGTAGCATTATAAAAAATAGAAGCACTAATTTTATCGTTACTCAAAGCTACTAACTTTTTAAGGTTGCTAGCTATTGTTTGCTTCGGTATTTCGTATTCTTTGTAATTATGTATTACAAAGGTGTTTTTTAAAGTTGTAATATTCCATTCAAGGCTATTATATTCAAATTTTTGAGTAGTACCTTCTTTAAGATTAGATTGTTTAGCGATTGTAAGCGTATCGTTAAAAGTAAATGTAGTAAACTCTTTATCTACAAGTACAGTTGTTTTATCATTATAATTACAAAGATAAAAAGGTTTTGTTGTGTTTATAAAACCTAAATTTTGAATAATGTTATTATCTAATTGAAATGAAGAATTTTCTAAAAAGCTATTATTTCTCAGTTCTCCTGTAAATGAGGTTAAGTCATTTACTTTTAAAATGTAATTAGTGTTATCCGGAATGTAATCTAAGATGGTTTTTACCTTTTCATCAGATGTTGCACAACCTACTACAATAAATATGAGTAGTATAAGTATTTTGGTACGCATGATAGTAAGCTTTTTGCAAAAATAAGCATTTTAGAATGCAAGTTTCAATTGCTCAGGTAGCAATTTAAAGCTCATTCTATGGTATTTTGTAGTTCCGAATTTTTTAATGGCGTCTCTATGTTCCTTAGTAGGGTATCCTTTGTTTTTTTTCCAATTGTACATTGGGTACTCTTCATGTATCTGTTCCATATAGGCATCTCTATAGGTTTTAGCTAAAACAGATGCTGCAGCAATATTCATATATTTACCATCCCCTTTAATAATGCACGCATGATCAATCTCTTTATAAGGTTTAAACTTGTTTCCATCTACACTTATATATTCAGGTAGAACTTTTAATAAATCAATAGCCTTGTGCATTCCCTTTATAGAAGCGTTTAAAATATTTATTTCGTCAATTTCTTTTGGAGAAATATGGGCTACACCAAAAGTTAGAGCCTCTTGTTCTATTATTGGGCGTAACGCATTTCTTTTTAATTCTGTTAGCTGTTTCGAATCGTTTAGCATGGTATTTGCAAAGTTTTCGTTTAAAATAACAGCGGCTGCGGTAACAGGTCCGGCAAGACAACCCCTTCCGGCTTCATCGGTTCCCGCTTCCATTTGGCAATAATGAAATGGTTTTAACATAATATAGATTAATTTACGTTGCTAATTAACAAAATATATTTAAACCTGATTTCGTTTAAAAAACATACTTTTGCGTAAAATGAAAAGAATGAGATTTGTTTTTTTACTTGTGTTTATAGGTTTTGCCAGTTTAGGAATGGCTCAAAAAACTATAAAAACTATTGGGGGTGATTTACCTGTTAATGATTCTATTAATGCACGAAGTAATGATTCGTTAAACTCGGGTTTATGGAAAAACCCTAATAATATACAGGATTATAAAATTTTTAATCTTGAAAACGATACCACTTTTGTAGATACTACTTTAACAATCTATAAAGATTACAAATTTAATTATTTAAGAAAAGACAATTTTGAGTTGTTGCCTTTGTCAAATGTAGGGCAAACATATAACAGACTATCTTTAGATGCAGATACCTGGTTGTTCCCTCAATCGGGGCAACGATCTAAGTACTATAATTGGTTTGAGGCAGAAGATATCAATTATTATAGTATGCCTACACCACTTACTGAATGGTTTTTTAAAACGACTTTTGAACAAGGGCAGCTGTTGGATGCTTCTATTTCATTTAATACGTCTAAACAATTAAACTTCTATATTGCTTATAAGGGGATGAAATCTTTGGGTAAGTATAAGAATTTAGAATCGAGTACGGGTAATTTTAGGTTTAGTACCAATTATCACTCGGTAAATGACAGATATGATTTAAAAGTGCATTTTGTGGGTCAGGATATAAAAAATCAGGAAAATGCGGGTATACTATATAATGAGTACTTTACTTCAGGAGAGGAAGATTTTCAAGATAGGTCGAGATTGGAAGTAATTCTTGAAGATGCAGAGAGTTTGTTGGTGGGGAAAAGATATTTTATAAGACAACAATATGCGCTTATTCATGATAAAGATAGTGTAAGGTATAATGTATTAAATATAGGACATAAATTTAATTACGAAACCAAGTCATACTATTATACAGATGGAAATGCTTCCGATTATTTTGGCGATGCCTATGTAAGTTCTAATATGAGAGATCAGTTTAAATTTAGGACAATGGAGAATCATGTGTTTGCTGAATTACAGAATAATCTTTTGGGAAATATTGGTTTTCGAGTTATTAACTATAACTACAATTACATGTATAGAACCTTAACCAATGTAGATGGTATTACCATTCCTAGTGGTATTAAAGCTAACGAAACGGCTGTGAAAGCAAATTATGAGAAACAAATTGGTGGGTTTGATGTAAATGGGTATGTAGCTACCACTCTTGTTGGTGATTTTGGAGGTACAGATATATATGGAGAAGCATCTTATGATTTTAACGATGATAATAGGTTGGAAGCTTCTATACATATTAATGATAGGATGCCTAACTTTAATTATTTAATGTATCAGAGCGATTACATTAATTATAATTGGTATAATGTAGATAGTTTTGAGAAAGAACAAACTAAAACATTGCATGCAAAACTTAGCTTAAAGAAAATAGCTAATATTGATTTTACCTATAGTATGCTTGATAACTATACGTATTTTCAAAAGCAAGAAAGTTTGAGTGACTCCTTAACTTCAATTGTAAAGCCTGCTCAGTATTCGGGTACTATTAATTATTTAAAGCTGAAATTAGAGAAAGAGTTTAAGTTATGGAAGTTTGCGCTTAATAATACTATAATGTATCAGGAGGTGGTACAAGATGATGATATATTGAATGTACCACAATTTGTAACTAGGAATACGTTCTATTTCTCTACTCCAATGTTTAAAAATAATCTACAACTACAAACTGGTTTAACCTTAAAGTATTTTACCAAATACTATACAGACGAGTTTAATCCGCTGCTTTCTGAATTTTCTGTACAGAATAATACAGAGATAGGGGAGTATCCTATTATAGATGCATTCTTGGATTTTAAGATTAGACAGACTAGATTCTTCTTTAAAGCAGAACATATAAATAATTTGTTCTCTAAAGAGTACAACTATTATTCTACAGTTAATACCCCGTATAGAGATTTTGTAATCCGATTTGGGTTGGTTTGGAACCTATTTTCATAGTACTTTAATTAATTTGATGAGGGTTTTATTGTGTAACTAATTGAATTGTAGGGTTTAGTTAAAATGTTTTAAAAAAAGGTTAAGAAAAGCTTGGATAAAGGTTAAT
>NZ_BRVP01000032.1 GCF_027924145.1 Neptunitalea chrysea
TTAAGAAGTTTTCTATTCTATCCAGAAATCTGGTGCGGCAATTTCAGCATCTCTGAAGGTACAATCACTACACTCGGCCGGTGTGAAAAAATAATATGGATATATTAATAATAACATACATTACCCTGTTGCGTACATTCTATCATGGTTAAAATGGTAGACGGATACGTTTCGTCCAGTGAATAGATTTCGCATTCGATATCATAAAATCGTTCTGCATCATGATCATAAAAGTCCTCAAAACTAAAGAACTTTCTATCTATATGTGAAACTGATGCCACTTCAAATATTCCTATTATATTCTCTGAAGAATTGTTTATGTTGGTGATATTGCCTTTAATAAATCCTGGCTGGATTGGGGATAGCATATCTTCACTTTCGGTAAATTTTTTAGAGTAGCATAATAGTTATCGGCTTCGTAATTATGTACGTATTGTGTGAGCAGAATAGAGTATCTATATGATATACACCAATTTGTTCGGCTCATAAATTTCACTAACTGATTATTCAGCTCATTAGATGTTTGATTAATTCTATCTGTAAGTAATATTTCTGGATTTTGAAATGTTTAGTAACATGTTTGATTTTCGTAATCTTTTAGTCGTACTCCTATATGAGTTTCGTCTATCGGATACATTTCTTCAGGCATCCAATTAGGAGCAACAATTTTAATAGTTTCTTCATGCGTGAATCTATAATAGTTGGGTTCTTCTTCACTGGTACTTGTTACTCTAATGGCTATGCCATCTTCTCCTGCATAGTTTTCTCTATCGAAGGTAATGTCTTGAATAGTTGATTTAGGGGGAAGTGAAACCTCTGTAGAAGTGTAGTGCGTATCATTGTAATCTATAAATAGTTGGTAATTTGTATCTAAAGCAGCACTGAATTCATTTTGGGATAAGTATGTTTGAGTTTCTGCGTTATATGAAAATTCATATGTGTTGTTGTTTTCATCTTTTAAATAAACTGTAGCATCATCTATGTATTCTGGAAAATATTCTTCAAAAGCCCATGTGTTTGTAAGCTTTATTTCTTGTTGTTTGTATTCGTCTGTAATAATAGCCTCAACTACTAACAAATCTTCAAAAGTATTTGTTTGAATAGTATACGGTTCTGTTCATGAGATAAGAAAGGTGAAAATAGAAATTAATAGGAGTGTATTGTTCTTCATAATTATCGTCTATTCTATCCAAAAATCAGGTGGAGTAGTTGCAGAATTATCAAAATAAGTGCAGTCAATACATTCTGTAGGCATCATGTATACCGTCCAGCTAGATTCTGGTACGATTTCTATTAAATGGTAAAATGCCATGTTCCCCTGATCTAAATAGATTAGTAATAACTCGGTATTGTCGTCTCCAGGGTTTTCCGGATTTATATTAAGAGGAGTTATATTACATTCTGTAAAGTATTGAGGAAGTTCTTCATCTGGGAATAGATCTGCATAATTAAAGAATATTCTCTCTGATGAGCTAACGGAAGCTACATCAAAAATTCCCATTATTTTGTCTGAGCTATTTTCTTGATTAACAATGTTTCCTACAATATACCCTGGTTGAATAGGTGAAAGTGAGCTATTACTTTCAGATATTTTTTTTAAATTTTGATAAAAAGAATACGCTGTTGTATTATGAACATACTGCTTTACTTTAATAGCGTATCTGCTACTTATAATATAATTTGTTACTGGGATAAACTTAATAAGGGCATCATTAATAGTACTTGATGTTTGTGTATTGTTAAAGCTATTAAGTATTATATTATCGCTGTTTTTAGTTATGTAACAAATTTGGGTTTGTTCTGTTTTAGGGACGGTAGTTAGTCTTATTTTGTATAGGAAGTCGAATCCTGGTATAGGTACCCATTGAACGTCTAAATCTTCTGCTATGCCATAGGGTGTAATATGTTTATAAGTTTCTTCATACTCATACCTAAGTAGTTTAGAATTTGGTGAGTCTGTATTTAATCTAATTGAAACACCATCTTCTGAATCAATAGTCTCCCTTTCAAATTTTATATCGGTTACTTCTGCAATAGGAGCCATTTTTACAATGGTACTTTCATATAAAGTATTATTATAATTAATATGAAGTTGATAATTAATGTCTGGTTCAGCTTGAAATTCTATTTCTGATAAATAAGTATTTGTTTCACTATTAAAATAAAAATCATATGTGCTTCCGTTTTCTAGCGATACGTATACGTTAGCATCTGGTATATATTCATCAAAAATCTCATCTATCTGAAAAGTTTTAGTTAGCGTAATTTCCTGATGTTTTAGCTCGTTGGTAATAATGGCTTCTACTACAATGAGATCTTCATAGGTTTCTGAGTAGTTAATTTGATAAGCCTCTGTGCAAGAATTACAAAATAAAAGAAAGCTAAGTAGTATAAAATACTTAGATACATATAGTATATAGTAAAAGATAGTATTATTTTTTTGCATAGGGAAATGTATTCTATACCCTAAATGTACAATAAAAACTACATTTTTGTAAGTTTTAACTTTATTATAGTTGTTTTTTCGGATAAACTTTTAGTAAATATGCCTTACCTACTTGTTTTTCTCTTGTTCTTGGATTTAAAAATTTTAGAGAAACTCTAGTGATTCTAAAATCGTCAAAGGATTTAATTATAGAAGTTTGTAGATTGGTGCTACTAATAAATTCATCAATTTCTTCTGGATGATTCGTTGCAATTAATTTAGGAGTGTTTATATGCTTTAACTCATCTATAGTGATATTTGGTACCAATTGTTTGCTATAATAGTCAAGAGACCATCTATATTCTTTATCAACTATATATACTTGCTCATCGTTTAATTGCTCATGAATGTACTCGGCCATGTATTTACCGCTTTGATAATGAAGTAGATTTTGATAAAAATACCCATTTAAAGTGATATTAATTAAAACAGAGGTTAATACAGTTATAACAATAATTTTTTTGCTTAGTATAACCTCTTTATTTGTGATAAACATATATATAATAGTAAGTACTATAACTTCAGCCAATAAAATATACCATGCTGGGAAATCAAAAGTAAAAAATAACAAGCCGGTAACTCCTACAACACCAACACCCAATACAAAGTAAGAGGTATATAATACTATTTTTAGTGTTTTAGTTTTTTCTTGCAACTTTAAAATATACAAATACCCCGCTGTGAATACAGCCATGGTTGGCATTAAAGAATTTAAATAATGTGGTAATTTAGTTTGCGAAAAACTTATAATGATAAGGGTTAAAATAATGCCTCCTAAGGTTAACCATTCTATTGGGTATGGGGCACTTTCAGTTGTTTTTTTATAAAATCTGAAACGTTTAAATAATCCTGCATAGAAGAGTAATGGCCAAGGAAGAAAAACCCATAAAATGGTATGAAAAAAGAAAAAATAATCTGGACTGTCTGGCTTAAATCCGTTTGCAGTCATACGATTAAAACTCTGATCCCATAGTATAAATTTTATACCAGATATATTATTAATTCCATTAACCGTAGTTTCTGGGTGTAAATCATATTGTACATAAAAAGCATATAGTACGGGGGCTATAGTAGCACCAAAAACGAAAACTCCTATAAGTAATTTAGGTGTAAGAAGTGCTTTCCAGTTTTTGGTATATATTAAATGTGATATTAGACTCAATCCTATTACCACTAATCCTAGTAATCCTTTACAAGAAAAGGCTATCCCCATGGCAAATGCGCCAATAATTAAGGGAAGTAATTTCTGAGTATTTAAAAATCGATATAATTGCCAGAGTGATAGTATAACAGCTCCGGTTAACACGGCATCTGTTCGTACATCATGATTTCCAAGAATAATTGCCTGTGCCGATAAAAATATTAAAGCAGCCCAGTGTGCTTGATTTTTATTTTTATATAAATCTTGAAACAGTTTAAAACAAGAAAAGGCACCAATAATAGTAAATAGTAATGCTGGAATTCGATAAGCAAATTGATTAAGCCCAAAGATTTTATAAGATAAAGCAGCTAGCCAAAAATGCATATGAGGCTTATCTAAATAATTGTCTATTCCTCTATATAAATGGGTGTAATCATCTAAAAGATACATTCTCATAGCCATTACCGCATGTTGGGCAGAATCGTTTTCAATAAGCGGAATAAATAAACCTAATATATAAACAAAGGCTATTAAGATATATAAGAGGGTGTATATATTGTTGTATATAAGTTTCTTCATTATAAAAAAGAATAGATGGCTGTTTTTAATTTAAGTTGCTAAATTAGATAAATTTTACGGTTTAGATGACGCTTTCTGTTTAATACATTTGGTAACATTAATTTCTAATTCCTAAGAGAATTTTAAGAAACAGTTAAACTAGACTTTACTTTATTTTTTTGTAGAGTGTTTAATTTCGTTAAAACTCTTTATAATGAAAGTAGTAAACCTAAAAAAACTGACTCCTTTTTATATTCTGCTTAGTGTATTATTTGTTTTAACTTTAATACCAAAGGGAAATATATTACTTTATTTAAATACATTGCACTCAGTATTTTGGGATAGGTTTTTCCGAAATGTAACTGTTTTTGGAGATGGTGCTTTTATACCGGTGATATTATTGATATCTCTTATCTTTTTTAAGTTTAAATATACATATCAGTTTGCTCTTTCTGCATCTTTTCAAATTCTTATTGTACTACTTTTAAAACAAGTATTGTTTACGCATATCAACAGACCTTATTTCTTTTTTAGTGAAGAGGTGAAAGCAACTCTTAATTTTGTTGCTGGGGTAAAGATTAGATATACAGATACCTTTCCGTCTGGGCATACGGCAACGGTATTTGTTATTACTAGCTTTTTAGCACTGGTGTCTAAAAAGAAACATAGACTTTTACCATATGGTTTGGCTTTAATAGGAATTTGTGTTGCTATATCTAGAGTGTACTTATTACAACACTTTTTTATAGATATTTATTTCGGAATGTTTTTTGGCATAGCTTCATCTGTAGCAGGCTGTTATATTGTAAAGAAATATCCTCAAAAATGGTACAAAAAACAACTTAATATTAAGTGGCCACCAAGAGTTTCTGCACCCATAAAAAAATTATTAACTACCATTAATATCCTGTAAGGATAGTGAAGGCTTTTTAAAGTGATAATAAATACCAAAGATTGAAATAAAAGCTGTAATTAAGGTGAATAATGTACCAATAGTAACTGCAGTATTTTGATCTAAACTGAAATGTATAGACATTTCAAAAAACAAAAATTCTCTAATCCCTATGCCTGCAAAGGATATGACAGAGAATACCGAGGATAATAGAAATACAAAAATGTATAAATAATACATTTCGGTAGAAATGCCCAACGCCAAGGTGATAAATACCACAGATATAATTTGCATTCCCTGAATAATTACAGAATAGAGTAGGGTATAGTAAAATTGTTTAAGCGGTACTTTAAAAAGCTTACTAGTTATTTGTTGACCTGAAGCAATAATTACCGGGAATAGTAGTACAAACCAAAGATTGTAATCTGCAAAGTTATGTATAAGACTACCTATAATGGCGGGGTAAATAGCTATAATTAGATACACTATACAGGCAATAGCTGCTAGCCCTATCAATCGGTCTATAAAAACTAATTTCAATATGTTTTTAGACTTCCATTTAAAATTTTTATTGAGCAGATATACCTTAAATGCATCACCACCAACACCACCAGGTACAAAGAAATTATAAAACATACCTAACAGATAAAGTTTTAAATTACTTAGTTGTGATAATTGAAAGTCTTGGCTATGAAATAAATAATTTAGTCTGTAAGACGATATAATTTGTGAAATTATAAAAAATAGAATAGCCACACATAAATATCCAAGTTGTGTATTTAGAACAATGTTTACAACACTATCTACATCTATCTTCTTAAATACAAGATAGAAGAGTGTAAGGCTAATACCTACTTTTAATATAAGGAGAAGTGTTTTCTTAATTTTAGGATTCATCCTCTTGGCTATTGAAAACTCTTTTTACTTTATATGGCTTTTTATCTTGAGACTCATAATAGGTTCTCATTAGTAAGTCGGCTAAAATACCCATGGTTAAAAACTGAATACCTACTAGTACCAAAAGAACCCCTAAAAGTAATAATGGACGATCGCCAATTTCTTCACCTAAAATAAATTTTACGATTAATAAATAGATATTGATAAGCATACCTATAGAGAAAAAGGTTAACCCTATGTTACCAAAGAAGTACATTGGTTTTTGTAAATGTTTTCTTTTAAATATGATTAAGAATAAATCATTAATCACCTTAAAAGTTCTTTCTAGCCCATATTTAGATTTGCCAAATTTTCTTGGATAGTGATTAACGTTCATCTCTTTAATAGTGGCTCCGTTAAGGTATGCCATTAGGTTAATAAAGCGATGCATTTCACCATATAGGTTAATTTCTTTGGCAGTTTCAGAAGTAAATACTTTTAAAGCACAACCTTGATCACGAAGATTTAAATTGGTAGCTTTTCTAATAATAAAGTTTGCTATTTTAGAAGGAATGGTTTTTAAGAAATTATCTTTTCGTTTTTCACGGAATCCTGTTACAACATCCCAGTCGCCCTCTTCAGCGTTTTTTACCATTTTTAAAATATCGTGCGGATCGTTTTGCATATCACCATCCATTGTTACAATATACTTACCGGTGGCAAATTCAATTCCTGCAGCAAGTGCTAAACTTTGTCCGTAATTCTTTTTTAGTTCTACTAAATAAAGATGTGGGTGCTTTAAAGATTTTATAACTTGCTTGGTATTATCTGTAGAGAAATCATCTATATATATAATTTGATACGACTCTCCTTTTAGAGCGTCATCGATAGTTTTTGTAAGTAATGTTACATTTTCTTCCTCGTTATATACAGGTATGATAATAGAAAGATAATATTCTTTTTTAGTCATGGTAAAATATTTAGTCTAAATTTAGCATTATTTTTAACAGGCGCAAAGTTATGAATTTGAAGTCATTCTTAAGTTTCTTAAATGCTAATAAATTAATTATTATAATATCTCTTGTTAGTATAGTATTATGCATATTTAATATTTATGGCTATCCGATATATATTTTAGACGAAGCCAGAAATGCTGAAGCGGCACGAGAAATGTTTACTAAAGGTGATTTTATAGTACCAACCTTTAATAATGCATTACGAACTGATAAGCCACCATTGCATTATTTTTTTATGATGTTAGGGTATAAGGTATTTGGTATAAATGCTTTTGGAGCTCGTTTTTTTTCATCTGTTTTTGGAGCATTGACTATTATAACAACCTATTTGTTTATAAAAAAAATAAAGAATGTTGAGACCGCTTTAGTAACGGTTTGCATTTTGGTTTCGGCAGTATTTTTTATACAGGAGTTTCATCTTTCTGTACCCGATCCTTATTTGATTTTTTTCATAAATCTTTCCCTTTTTTCATTTTTATATTTTTATAGAAACAAGAGAAAGGGCTGGTTGCTATTGGCTTATTTTGCTGTAGCCATGGGGTTTTTAGCTAAAGGACCAATAGCCTTGGCTATTGTAGGGCTATCCTGCTTGTTGTTTTTGATTTTGAGAAAAGATATAAGTCTTAAAACTATTTTTAGTTTTAGACCCTTACTAGGATTGTTATTTGTAGCCGCATTGGTATTTCCGTGGTTTTATGAAGTTCATAAAGCAACTAACGGAGCTTGGACGGAAGGTTTTTTTATTAATCATAATATAAATCGATTTGAAAGTAAAATGGAAGGGCATGGCGGTCCGTTTGTAATTACGTGGTTGTTTATATTATTAGGACTTATGCCATTTTCTGTTTTGATTATTCAGGCTTTTTATTTTTCGTTTAAGAAATTTAAGCAAGATGTTTTTATCACTTTTGGACTGAGTGTTTGTTTGGTAGTAATTGGTATTTTTACCTTATCAAGTACTAGATTGCCTAATTATACCATGCCATGTTATCCGTTTTTGGCTGCCCTTATAGCAAGTTATCTAATAGATTTTTACAAGAAGTCATCCGCCAAAAGAAAACTATTTGTACATATTAGTTTTGTGGTTTTATTACTTATTGCTTTTGCGCTTCCGATAGGAGGCTATATAGCCTTGTCTTTAGAGGCAGAATTGAAAAGTATAAAAGAGCTTAGTTTTATTTTGGTAATCGTTCCTGTAGGGATAACCATTGCGTATTTATTTTTTAAAGAAGATGCTTATAAAAATAGTTTTGCTACCATTGTTGGTACTTGGGTACTACTTGCTATTTTCTTATTTGGTGTTATATATCCTCGTTTAATTTATCAAAATCCGGTTTATGCTTCCAGAGAATTATTAAGAGCTAATAGTGCTGTTGTTGTATTTAAACGTATGGATAGTGCTTTTCCTTTTAACTATAACAGAACTTTTAAGGTTTTACAAACTACTAAAGAACTAAGGGAATATCTTAAGTTACATCCCGAAACCTATATTATAAGTAATGATAGAAAGGTGAAAAAAGATTTATTGGAGGTTGAAAACCTAATGTTACTAATGGAACACAAGGCCTTGTTTGAAAATCATAAAACTGTAATTTATAAGCAGGTGTTAAAATAGCATATATAAAAAAACGACCACTACAGTGGTCGTTTTTTTATATAGAAAATTATTTAGACTTATTTGTACTCAGATACATAGTGTAATTTAACCGAAGGATATTTTTGCTTTGTCATATCTATAGAGAAGTGAGAGTCTGCTAAAAATACCAGTTGTCCTTTTTTATCCTTTGCAAGAAACTTTTGTTTTACTCTTAAGAACTCGCTATATTCTTCATTTTTAGGGTCATCTGCTTCTACCCAACAGGCTTTATATACCGGGAAGTTTTCGTAGGTACATTTAGCACCATATTCATGTTCTAAACGATACTGAATAACTTCGTACTGTAATGCTCCAACGGTTCCAATAATTTTTCTACCGTTTAGTTCTAGTGTAAATAACTGAGCAACTCCTTCATCCATCAATTGGTCAATACCTTTTTCCAATTGTTTAGATTTCATCGGGTCTGCATTGTTAATATATCTAAAGTGTTCAGGAGAAAAACTAGGAATTCCTTTAAACCTCATTATTTCTCCCTGTGTTAATGTATCTCCAATTTTAAAGTTTCCGGTATCATGTAACCCAACAATGTCTCCTGCATAAGAGATATCAACAATTTCTTTTTTCTCTGCAAAAAATGCATTAGGACTAGAAAATTTAAGTTTTTTATTATTTCTTACATGTAGATAAGGCTTGTTTCGTTCAAAGGTTCCTGAAACAATTTTAATAAACGCTAAACGATCACGGTGTTTAGGATCCATATTCGCATGTATTTTAAATACAAATCCGCTAAATGCTTCTTCGTTGGGGTTTACCAAACGTGTATCACTTTCTTTTGCTCTTGGAGACGGAGCTAAGTCAATAAAACAATCTAGTAATTCTCTTACTCCAAAATTATTTAGTGCAGAACCAAAGAAAACGGGTTGTAATTCGCCTTTTAAGTAGGCATCCCTATCAAAGTTAGGATATACCTCATAAGCTAGTTCTAGATTTTCTCTTAGACTATCGGCATGTGATTCTCCTATAATATTTTCAAGTTCAGGGTTTTCGGCATCATCAAAGGCAATGGTCTCCTCAATGTTTTTTCTGCTATCTCCGCTAAAGAGGTTAATATTCTTTTCCCAGATATTATAGATACCTTTAAAATCGTACCCCATACCAATAGGAAAACTTAGGGGAGTTACTTTTAATCCTAGTTTTTGCTCAACTTCATCCAAAAGGTCAAATGCATCTTTACCTTCTCTATCTAATTTGTTTATAAATACAATCATAGGAATGTTGCGCATTCTACAAACCTCTACTAGTTTTTCGGTTTGTTCCTCAACCCCTTTAGCAACATCAATAACTACAATAACACTATCTACCGCTGTAAGGGTTCTAAAAGTATCTTCAGCAAAGTCTTTGTGACCTGGTGTATCTAGGATGTTTATTTTTTTGTTTTTATAATTAAAGGCAAGTACTGAGGTAGCTACCGATATACCTCTTTGTCTTTCAATTTCCATGAAGTCACTGGTAGCACCTTTCTTAATTTTATTACTTTTTACAGCTCCTGCTTCCTGAATAGCCCCACCAAATAGCAAAAGTTTTTCTGTTAATGTGGTTTTACCAGCATCGGGGTGAGATATAATCCCGAAGGTTCTTCTTTTTGAAATTTCTTTTTGTAAAGACATGCTTAATGTTTAATGTGCAAAAATAGTATTATTTATAAATAAAGCCACATTCAAAATAGATGTAGGCTACTTTCTTGCTATGAAATGCAAAGGCGATTTTGTAGATTTGCTTAGATTGAAAAAATAGTATGAGAGAAGAGAAGTTAATTTTGGTAAACGAAAAGGATGAGCCTATCGGACTAATGCCAAAAATGGAAACACACGAAAAGGGATTATTACATAGAGCATTTTCAGTTTTTATTTTAAATGATAAAGGAGAAACAATGTTGCAGCGTAGAGCGTTACATAAATACCATTCTCCGGGATTATGGACAAATACTTGTTGTAGCCATCAACGTGAGGGTGAAACCAATATACAGGCAGGAAAACGCCGTATGATGGAGGAAATGGGGTTTGCTACTGAATTAACCGATGTGTTTTCTTTTATCTATAAAGCTCCTTTTGATAACGGTCTTACAGAACATGAATTCGATCATGTTTTGGTGGGATATTATAATGAAGAGGAACCAAATTTGAATCCGGATGAAGTAGCGGAGTGGAAATGGATGTCGCTTAACGATATTAAGCTTGATATTGTTGCGAATCCTGATGTGTACACAGAATGGTTCAAAATTATTTTTGATAAATTTTATCACTTCTTGCCAAATACAATTAGTAATGAGGGTTAGAGTTAGTAGAAAGGCACATTTTAATGCTGCTCACAGGTTGCATAATCCTGAATGGAATGACGAGAAAAATAAGGAAGTCTTCGGGAAATGTAATAACCCAAATTATCATGGACATAATTATGAATTGGTAGTGCATGTAATAGGGGAAATAGATAAGGATACCGGTTTTGTAATGGATATGAAGATTTTAAAGGAACTTATTTATGAGCATATTGAAATTCCGTTAGACCATAAAAACTTAAATCTAGATGTGCCCGAATTTAAGGATTTAAACCCTTCAGCAGAAAATATTGCAATTGTTATTTACAATAAGTTGCGATCATATATTAATAAAGAGTTAGATTTACAAGTTACCTTATATGAAACTCCAAGGAATTTTGTAAGTTACCCATTTTAAAAATTTAAACTACATAACATGAGTTTGTACCCATTTAAATTTGATCCTATCCTTAAAGAACGTTTATGGGGAGGGACTAAATTGAATACGGTTTTAGGAAAACCTATTACAACAGATATTACTGGTGAAAGCTGGGAATTATCAGCTGTTCCTGGCGATATTTCGGAAGTATCTAATGGAGCATTGGCAAATACTTCATTACAAGCGTTGATTGATGAATACAACGAAGCGTTACTTGGTAAAAAAGTATATGAGCGCTTTGGGAATGAATTTCCTATTTTAATTAAATTTATTGATGCCAAACAAGATTTATCTATTCAGGTACACCCGAATGATGCATTGGCTAAGGAGCGTCATAATTCTTTTGGTAAAACCGAGATGTGGTACATTATGCAGGCCGATGAAGGATCGGAGTTGATTGTAGGGTTTAATAAAAACGTTACAAAGGAAGAGTATCAAAAGCATTTAGATGATAATACGGTTACAGATCTTATGAACTACGAGAAGGTAACAGAGGGTGATACTTTCTTTATTAATACCGGTAAAATACATGCTATTGGTGCTGGTATTATGTTAGCGGAGATTCAGCAGACATCTGATGTAACTTATAGAGTCTATGATTTTAATCGTAAGGATAAAGAAGGTAATTTAAGAGAGCTACATACAGAAATGGCGTTAGATGCTATTGATTATGAAAAGAAAGATGATTTTAAGGTAGCCTATAGTAAAGAGCCAAATGCCTGTGGTACTATGGTAGATTGTCCTTACTTTACAACCAACTATTGGAATATTACAGAGACTACTGTTATAGAGGTAAAAGAGAGAGACTCTTTTACTATATTTATGTGTACTAAGGGAGAAGCTACTATCAGTTCACCAGCCGGATCAATAGAAATTAAAAGAGGAGAAACGGTTTTATTACCCGCAAACTCAGAAACCATTACTATTGAAGGAGCGGTTGAATTATTAGAGGTGTATATTTCGTAAACTAAAAATAAAGCTATGTCAAGCATTAAAGATCTTAAGAAGGATATTAACTACGTGTTAGGAGATATTATTGGAGCAGTAAAAGAATGGCAGTCTGATGTTACAGCATCAGAAGGTGTAAAAGGAGAAGCTCTTATTGATGAGGTGATAACTGTTTTTGATGACCTTATGGATAAGGTTAATGCAAAATCGGTAGAGAATAAGAAAGCTCATTTTAAAGCTATTCAGACGGAGTTACAGGAAAAGGCAACTGCTTTGGTTGAAAAAGTAAATGCACTTTCATAAAAAAATTAAGTTTTAGGTTGCAGATATAAAAAACAGATTTATATTTGCAGCCGCAATGCCGATGTAGCTCAGCTGGCTAGAGCAGCTGATTTGTAATCAGCAGGTCGTGGGTTCGAGTCCCTCCATCGGCTCAAAAACAAAAGCTTCCTATATAGGAAGCTTTTTTTATTTGTTTTTATTAGGTTTTAAAGGAGTTTTCAAGGATTTCTAAAAAATATTACCTAGTGAGTGATTTTTTTAAAAAAGTATTTGCAGATATAAAAAACAGGTTTATATTTGCAGCCGCAATGCCGATGTAGCTCAGCTGGCTAGAGCAGCTGATTTGTAATCAGCAGGTCGTGGGTTCGAGTCCCTCCATCGGCTCAAAATAAAAAAGCTTCCTATATAGGAAGCTTTTTTATTTTATATATGTTCGAAAGGTGATTTTATAGGATTAGTTTTTTTTCTTTTTCTTCTTCTCTTTTTCATACGGAAATTTACGAGCAGCTTTCTTCATCATATCAGTAATAATCTCATAGGTATCTTTACCCGATTTCTTGTTTATTTTTTTCTCGTATTTCCAAAGTAGTTTACTGGTTTTACCATCAGATATCTTTATGGCAATTCTACCATATCCACTATCTCCAAGTAGGTAGTCAAAAATATCATAGTCTGTAGATACTCCTTGAGAGATAAGTGTTTTAAGAGTTAAATTACCGCTAACAATACCATCTACTCCCAGTAATTCTGATAACTTTTTGGCGGTATATACATCTAGATTTTCAAGAGAAATACCATTTTTAGTTAGTAGGTCGTTTGTTATTTGAATATTTTGAAAAGAAACTTCGAAATTCTTTTTAGATTTTTGTTTCAAAAAATAGGTTTCAATGGCACTTTGTACTACATAGCCTTCCTTTTCAGCTAATTTTTTTAGGTTTTCTTTACTAATATCTTGGGCATTCTCTAAGTGCAAAGTGGCATAAAATGGCAGAATGGCCAATACTTTATGGTCTTTGCTTAACTCGTCAAACGATTCACTGGTATAAATGTTTCCTTGTGCAAATGTGTAATGAATACCAATAAATAAGAATAGTAGTGTTGCAATCTTTTTCATTTGAAGTTTTAAAATTTCATGTTAACTTTTAGGTTAAATACTCTACCTGTCATATAATTAGGAATACCGTATTGAGATTTTGTATAGACATCCCTAACCCAGGTATTGGTAATAGAGTTTAAGTTTTCAAAAATATTGAAAATCTCAAACCCTAAGGTAAACTCTTTAAACGGGTGCAACCAATGACCTTCGTCAAAAGTTTTGTCTTCCCCTGCCAATACATAGCTAAAGCCAACATCGGCTCTTTTGTAGCTTTTTAAACGGGTCTGATAAATGTATGGGTCGGCGTAACTTGGAGATCCACCCGGTACCCCGGTATTGTATGTTAGGTTTAAATACATTTTTAAACTTGGAATATTGGGTACATAATCCTGAAATAACATCCCAAATTTTACACGTTGGTCTGTGGGGCGTGCAATATAACCACGATTATCAATGTTTTCTTCTGTTTTTAAATAGCCAAAGCTAATCCAGCTTTCGGTTCCAGGTACAAACTCACCATTCAATTGTAAATCCAATCCGTAAGCATAGGCAACTGCATTATTGTCGGCACTGTAGCGAATACGAACATTTTCTAGGGTATAGGTATTAACATCAGTTAAATGCTTGTAATAAGCCTCGGATTTTAGTTTAAACGGACGGTTCCATAGTAAGAAACTATATTCGTTTCCTAAAACAGCATGTATAGATTTCTGTGCTTTTACATCTGGATTTACAATGCCTGAAGAGTCTCTTAATTCTCTATAAATAGGAGGTTGGTGGTATACCCCTCCCGATAGTCTAAAGACCATGTCTTTTTTCCAATTTGGTTTAAACGCAATTTGAGCTCTGGGGCTTACTACTGTTTGCGTAGTGGTTTCTATATCTTCACCGCTTACGGTCCAGTTATGAGCTCTTACACCGGCGTTAAAAAATAATTTGGCTTTGCTACTTGTGGTAGTTTTATAACTCCATTGTCCGTAGCCTGAAAAACGATCAATATTTGTAAAGTTGGTAGCTCTTACATTTTGGTACGGTACTAACGGACCTTCATAAGCATTATATGGCTGGTCATTATCAATTTCAAAATATGGGCGTATAGAAAATCCGGCAGAGTCTATTACTTCCCATTCAACCAATCGATCTCTAATATCTTCGTGCGTATATTTAACACCCCAGTCAAGTTGATGCTTGTTTTTTGTATAAGTTCCTTTGTGCTCTAAATTGAAGAATAACGCATCTAAATTGTTACGGGCATGGTTTAGTTGAGAACCAATGCCTTCTGAAAACTCTACATCTCCTAGGTTGTCATCTCCAATACTGGTATTTACTTCTCCAAGACGGTATTGTCCTAAAATATCATAATACTCTTGTTCGGTAGCATGATAAGTAGATCCTATTAATTTTAGGGTAAGGTCTTCATTTACAAGATAATTTGCTTTAAACGCGCCGAAAGTAGTAAGGTATTCGTCTTCTTCTTGTCCTTCATAGTAAATCAATAACGCAACAGGGTCATCAATAGTACCAAAATTAGTTTGACGTGATAATGGCTGATAATTATATTGGTTCATAGAAAAATTTCCTAAGAAATTTAATATGAATTTGTTACTCGCTTTATAGGTGATATAGGTTTGAAAATCTGCAAACAACGGGTCGTAGTTAGTTTCTGTTTGCTTAGAGTTTATAAACATGCTGTTATTTCTATATCTAATACCAGATATGGTAGATAATTTCTTATTTTTAGAAGACGTACCAACCGATGCTGCAGCCCCCATAAAACTAGCATTTACAGAAGCCTCAAATTCTGTAGGTACTTTATAAGTAATGTCTAATACAGAAGATAATTTATCTCCGTATTTAGCTTGAAAACCACCTGCCGAAAAATCTAAATTTTGAATAAGGTCGGAGTTTATAAAGCTCAACCCTTCTTGCTGTCCACTTCTAATTAAAAACGGGCGGTATACTTCAATTTCGTTAACATACACTAAGTTTTCGTCATAGTTACCTCCTCTAACTGAATATTGAGAACTCAATTCATTATTACTTGTAGTACCCATTAATGATTTTACCAACGTTTCAACACCACCACTAGCACTAGGAATATTTTTAATAACATCTACACTTACAGTTTGTATACCAGTTAAAACTTTTCTTTTGTTGGCTGTCACCTGTACTTCGCCAATAGAGGTAACATCGGTACTAAGTTTAGGATTTACCACAAAGTTTTCTGCGTTAGACAAGGTTACTGTAAACTTTGTTGGTTTAAATGAGACGTGATCTATAATAATCGTAATCTCTTTAAGAGCTGGAACTTCTAGTTTATAAAATCCGTTTATGTCACTTATTGTATAATCTTCACCACAATTTATAGTAGCCCCGGGTACGGGTTGGTTATCTTCATCTAAAATAACCCCTTGTACGGTTGCTTTTTGGGCATGTAAGGTAAGTGAGGTTGCTAAGAATAACAGTAGTAATAAAACAATTTTTTTAAGCATGGCGGTTGTTTAGTATTTCCTGAAAAACGTGCGTGTAAATGTAGTACTATTTCCAACATTATCGGTTACTACAAGTTCTAATTTATGTTTTGTTCCTGTAAAGGTAAGGTCTTCGCAATTAAAGGTCAGGGTGTTTTTTTTATATTCATATTCGGTTAAAATCCATTTTCCATCTATAGTGGCCTTATAGCTATGTAAGCCACTAAGGTCATCACTTATTTTAAAAACCAGGTAGTTGTATTTAGATATCCATTGGTTGTTTGTGAAATTAACAGCCCTTACACTAGGTGGTGTATTATCTTTCAAAATTTCAAAACGTCCCAGATTTTTAGTTCGGGTACTTAATGTTTTACCTTTTAATCGGGTAGTTTCGTAAATAGGGGAACCTTTAGCTGTGTAACTGGCAATAAAATATTTATCAATATTTAAGGAGTCTTTAATGTTACTAATATCAAACGTAAGTCCGTAGGTACCATGTAGCGGAACTTCTTTATTGTGAACATAAAGTGACTTGTCTTTCTTTTTAAGGTCTAAGTATTCATTTTTATAAAAAGTGTTTGCCGGGAAAAATATAGAGGCATTATCTATTTCATAATAATTGTCTCTATCAGCAACAATATAATAAGCTGTTTTAGTATCGGGATAGGTTTTTTTAATAGGAAGTGCTTCTCCGTGTACAGGAATGTAAATTTTGGTAGCATTACCTGCTATGTCTTTTAAGATAATAGTTATGGAATAATCTTTACCCGGTTCTATAGTTATTTTGCCATCGTTTGTTTTGGTGTTGTAGATGCTGAGGTGATTTCCTTTGTCTATATAGGTTTTTTGAAAGCGTTGGTGTGTATTAATATAGCGTGCATAATCTATGTATACATTTATTTGGTTGCTTTCGGCAAATGAGAAAGTATCAAATTTGAGGTCTAGATACTTAGTGCCATTTACTAAAATTTCTGTAGCATAAATACCATTATGATTAAACGATCCTTTTTGTCTGTCAAATCCTTTTATACCAAAGGCAATCTCTCCAGAAGCTTTAATACGATTTACCAAATAAGAACCATCTTTTTGTTTTGAAAAATTTAATTGAGATATACCTTGTTTACCATTTATTTGTCCGTTTTCATTAAATGTATAGGCAATGATGTTTTCAAACACCGGAGCACTATCATCCTTTACATCCATTCCGAACAATATTGGGTTTATAATATTTTCAGTTTCGGTATCTCTAAATTCAAAATGTAAATGTGGGCCACCGCTACTACCGGTATTACCTGAGTAGGCTACAATGTCTCCTTGCTTAACAGGAAGTTCAGTTAACGTTGGGAAAAGTTCTATTTCATACGATTCATCTTCGTATTGTTTTTGAACTACATACTTCTGAATTTCTTTGCTAAACTTTTTAAGGTGACCGTAAACAGTTGTATACCCGTTAGGGTGTGTAATGTATAGCGCTTTACCATAGCCATAATGCGAAATTTTTATTCTAGAAACATACCCGTCGGCAACACTAAATACTTTTAAGCCTTGCCGTTGTTGCGTTTTAATATCAATACCCGCATGGTAATGATTACTACGTAGTTCGCCAAAATTACCCGCCAATATTAGGGGTATTTTTAGTGGAGATATAAAATCGCTTTTTGGATATTCTTTTTGAGCAGAAATACGACTATTAGAAAGCAATAGGATAGAGAATACCAAAAAGAAATATTTCATAAACAGTTTTTATTTTGAGTTTTACAGTGAACCGCAAAAGTACAACATCTAAAATTTATTTTTATTGTGTTGCAAGAACTTAGATTTGATACAGTAAAGAATTAACAAAAAAAGTTGTAAACAAGCGGCAGGTATACTAAATTTGTCATTTGTATTGAATATGTAATCTGATGGATTCTATTGTAGGCGTTGTTAATTCTCTTGAAAACAAAATTGTTTTGTTGTTACAGAAATTGGATGAGGTTACGGAATTAAACAAACAGCTTTCAGAAGAATTAGAAAACGCACAGAAGAAGCAAAACAAATTACATGAAGCTATAGAAGAGTGGGAAGATAAATACAACACTTTAAAAATAGCAGGTTCAATGCTTGGCAGTACAAGTGACAATAACGAAGCTAAGCTTAAAATAAATACTTTGATTCGGGAGATAGATCAATGCATTGTTCAATTGTCCGAATAACGTTCTGAAACAGCTGTTTATGAGTGATAAGCTTAAAATAAAACTTTCTATTGCAGACCGGATGTATCCGTTAACTATCGATCCTGATCAGGAAGAAGGGTTACGTAAGGCTGCAAAGAAAATAGATGAGCTTATAAAGGAATTTGAAAAGAATTATGCTGTAAGAGATAAACAAGACGTGTTAGCTATGTGCGCATTGCAATTTGCGAGTATAGTAGAGCAGAAAAGTATAGATAAAGAAAATACATTACAAGATGTTGAAGATAAATTGAAGTCTTTAGATCATCTTTTGTACAGAAAACTTAGTTAGAAAAAGTTCTTTACATAAGTAAGATACTGCCTATATTGGTTTTATTTTTTTGATAAACTCAACGCTAATTTCTTTAGAAAGGGTGAGTTTAGGTTGTAAAAGCAAGCTGTTTTTAAACAGATCCTTGAGCAATCTGGTAGCCCTAAACCTGTTTATTATGAGTTTATACAAAACTCTGACCAATATAGGCTTTTTTATTATAAAATTATTAAAATGAGTGAAATAGCATTACATGTATTATTTGGGGTAATTGGTCTTGTTGCCGGATATGCTGTTGCCAAGTTTTTTGAGAAAAGCGGGGCGTCAAGTATTATCAAAGGGGCACACAAAGAGGCTAGTGCTATCCAGAAGGAAGCCCAAATAGAAGCCGATACGCTTAAGAAGGAGGGCGAGAATATAAAGAAAGATAAAATCTATCAGGCGAAAGAGAAATTCTTAGAGCTTAAAGAGGCTCATGAGAAAGTGATTTTTGAGAAGGATAAGAAGATGGCAGACGTTGAAAAACGTATTAGAGATAAAGAATCTCAAGTTTCAAATGAGTTGGCTAAGAATAAGAAGGCGGCTACTGAGTTAGATGAGAAGATGAAAGATTATAACTATCGTCTCGATTATATTGAAAAGAAACAGGCTGAGATAGAAAAACTTCACAAGAGTCAAGTAAATCAGTTAGAAGTTATTTCAGGATTGTCTGCCGAAGATGCTAAAACTGAGTTAGTAGAGTCATTGAAAGAAGAAGCTAAGGTAGATGCTATGGCATTTATTCAGGATACCATGGAGGAAGCTAAAATGACGGCGCAACAAGAGGCTAAGAAAATTATTATCAATACCATTCAGCGTGTAGGTACAGAGGAGGCAGTAGAAAACTGTGTATCTGTATTTAACCTTGAGTCTGACGATGTAAAAGGTAGAATTATTGGTAGAGAAGGACGTAATATACGTGCTTTGGAAGCTGCTACCGGAGTTGAGATTATTGTAGATGATACTCCTGAAGCAATTATTTTATCTTGTTTTGATTCGGTACGTAGAGAGGTAGCTCGTCTATCATTACACCGTTTGGTAACAGATGGTCGTATTCACCCTGCTCGTATTGAAGAAATTGTTCAGAAAACAACCAAGCAGATCGAAGAAGAAATTATTGAGGTTGGTAAGCGTACGGTAATAGATCTAGGTATTCACGGTTTACACCCTGAATTAATACGTACTATAGGTAGAATGAAGTATCGTTCTTCTTACGGTCAGAACCTTTTACAACACTCTAGAGAAGTGGCTAAGCTTTGTGGTATTATGGCTGCTGAACTTGGATTGAATCCTAAATTGGCTAAACGTGCTGGTTTATTACATGATATAGGGAAAGTACCTGAAACCGAAACGGAAGTACCTCATGCTATTTTAGGTATGGAGTGGGCAGAACGTTATGGTGAAAAACCTGAGGTTTGTAATGCTATTGGAGCCCACCACGACGAGATTGAGATGAAATACCTTATTTCACCAATTGTTCAGGTATGTGATGCTATTAGTGGTGCAAGACCAGGAGCAAGACGTCAGGTATTAGATTCTTATATTCAACGTTTAAAAGATCTTGAAGATACTGCATTTGCTTTTAACGGTGTTAAAAAGGCATACGCTATTCAGGCAGGTAGAGAGTTACGTGTAATTGTAGAGAGTGAAAAAGTAAATGATGAAAAAGCAGCAGAGCTATCATTTAATATCTCTCAGAAAATTCAAACGGATATGACTTATCCGGGTCAAGTTAAGATTACCGTAATTAGAGAAACCAGAGCTGTTAATATTGCTAAATAAGAGAATTTAAATATAATTTTTAGAAAAAGGCGAAACCCGTAAATGGTGTTTCGCCTTTTTTTATATGTTAAAGTGTTCGTAAAACAATACTTTCTAATTGTTTCTTGGTTATATTAGAATCACTTAACCAATAAACATACCATTATGATAGTAGACAAACGCTTTGTATACTACATAGGTAGTATTTCCATTAAAATAATTTGCGTTTTTTGAGTGCACCGAAAGTTGCTGTCTGAAACTAGAAGTAAGGTTTGATGACCGTTAGGTAGTAACGGACCAAAACACATGCCTTCTACATTGTCCATTTTAAGACCTTTAACACTGTTAAAGTTAAATTCTGAGTTGTTGATAGCAGGTGTAAAGTCATCTTCTGTTAAAGTTTCTATAGCTAAAGTATTAGTTGCTTTGTTAGCATTAACATCAAAAATTTTTATAGTATTACCTTCTTGTTTTGTATAGGATCTTTCTAGTATTAAGAATTGATTTGGTTGGTATTCTAAAATTTCGGTTATGCCAAAATTTTTAGTACTGTCTAATTTATAGGTGAATTGTTTGGTGGCTTTTTGCGCAGCATCATCATAATACGTAATTCTGGTATAATGTTCAGGATCATTAATTAAAGGATATTCATTACTTACCCAATATCCTTTTTTATCAAATGATATAGATACCCCTTCAAACACCCCATTGTTTTCGGGATGTTGTTTACCGTTAGCATTAAAATAATCGGGTAATGTAAAATGTGATACCATATTTCCTATGGAATCTACTTTAATAATGGAAGGGTTTATGCCTTGATTTATATTTCCTTCGCTTGAAATGATAAATTCATTGGTGTCTTCTATATATCTAATGGATTCAGGATCTAATTTTTGGTGCTTTAGAAATACATTCTTAGTGTTGAGATATATATTTTTTTGAAACTGTACTGTATCAATTTTAGAATTATTGATGGTGATTGTGGCGGTGTGAAACCTTGGTCGCTTTCTATTGTCTGATATAAAATAAAAGGTAGAATTGTTTGCGTTGTAATCAATATTGGATAAACCACCAATTTCGGTATTATTAAAATTTAATCCACATTCAATTATATATTCATCTAAAAATTGTAATTGTGTATTCTGGGCAAAAACAGTTGCGGTTAACCCAAAAAATAAGATAGTAATTAAGGTACTAATGTTTTTCATAACAGGTTATTGCGTTTTAATCTCCATGAGTATTATTTGCGAAAGCTGTTTACCGAAGCTATTAAAATTATTGTCTGAAACTAGAATAAGTGATTGATTTCCGTTTGGTAATACTGGGCCAAAACACATGCCTTCAATATTATCTACAATACCATCGGTTAATTGATTTTTAATTGATTTAAAATCAAAAATTAGTTTCTTTTTACTGGTAATTACTTTCGATTTTTTTAAACGTTTTGTTTCTAAAGTGTTAGTTGTGTTAGAAGCATCCACATCAAAAAGCTTTACCGTATTACTGTGGGAACCATGACCGGCTGAGTACGCTCTTTCTAATACCAGAAAGTGATCTTTTTTGTACTCTAAAATTTCGGTTACTCCGTTCACGGCAAAATACATCCACGGAATTTTACTTATTCCATCTAGTTTGTAAGTAAATTGTTTTGAAGGTTCTAGTGTTTCTTTATCAAAATAGGTGACTCTCACATAAGATCTGGTAGGGAAGAGCTTTGGTTTTGCTCCATCGTTGGTTAATGGTAATTCGGTAGTTACCCAATATCCTTTGTTGTCAAAGGATTTAGTAAGCCCTTCAAAAACGCCATTGTGTCTTGGTCTTTGTTTTCCGGTAGCACTAAAATACGAGGGTAATTTTAATGAATTTGTATAGTTTCCTTTTGAGTCTATAATAAATACAGAAGGGTCTTTTTTATTATTAATACTTCCTTCACTGGTAATTATTACTTCATTATTGTCTATAAATCGTATTGATTCTGGATCTAATGGATGGGTTTTAAAAAAATCAGCTTCCTTATTAATAAAGGTAGTACTGTTAAAAATAACAGTATCGATAGTTTCGTGATTTATACTAATAGATACGTTATAATACCTGGCATCTTTAGCCGTGTCAACAATTAAATTGTAGGTCTTGTTGTTGTAATCTATACCAGAAAGACCACCAACCAATGTATTGCTTTGTGTAAGGGTATCGCTAATGACGTATTCATCTAAAAAGCGAACATTAACCGAGTCATTTTGTATTTTATTGGTAGTGGCGCAGCTAGTTAAGAATATGCCTAGAATTAAAAATATACCTAGTTTCTTCATTAAGAACAGCAATTGATAGTACTTTGTAAAGGTATTAAAAACAAGTTTTTTTAATAGTTTTCTAAAGTTAATATATGTAAAAAGATTGATGAGTAGTACTCATCATAAACTATTGTAAATGCACAAAAGTTAATAATGTAACTGTATTATTAATAAATGATATTCTTTTGTTAAAGTTATTAGTATAATTACTTTTAGATGATTGTGCGTTGTATTTTTGAGTGAAACAACTTAAACTCTATGCTCCTCAATTTTTTCTACGTTATTTTTGGTTTTGCATTTTTAATTTTAGGAGGTAACTGGCTTTTAAAAGCTGCTGTAGCCCTTGCGCTTCGTTTAAACGTTCCTAAAATTGTAATAGGAATGACTGTGGTTTCTTTAGCTACTTCGGCTCCTGAGCTTATTGTAAGTGTTAATGCTGCTTTGCAAGGTACACCCGATATTGCCATGGGGAACGTTGTTGGCTCTAATATAGCTAACTTAGGGCTGGTATTGGCGGTAACCATATTGCTTGGGAGAATAGATGTAGAAAAAAGTTTTTATAAGATTAATTGGCCGGTAATGATGGTGTCGTCATTATTGTTATTTGGAGCCATTTATTTTGATGGAGAATTATCGAGACTTGAAGGTTTATGCATGGTAGTGCTACTTATATTTTTTTTAGTCTACTTAATACGGTTTCAAATACCTGCTGTGGTAGATGAAGCTCCTGAGGATGATACGCCACTTGCACCTTTTAAAACCATGTTATTATTAATTTTAGGGGGTATTGGTTTATGGGCTGGCTCAGAATTATTAATAAAAGGAGCTGTTAGTCTAGCCAAAAATTTTAATGTTAGTCAGCATGTTATAGCTATTACTGTAATATCAATAGGAACTAGTATACCAGAATTAGCGGCCTCTGTTACAGCGGTAATGAAAAAAGAAAAAGCTATTTCTTTGGGAAATTTAATAGGGTCTAATATATTTAATATTTTGGCCGTATTGGGAGTTACATCAATAATTACCCCCATTGAGGTGGGTAGTACCTTTAATGGAGATTTGTTGTGGATGATGGGTATATCGTTACTGTTATTGCCTTTAGTCTTTTTTCCTAAAAATATGCGACTAGGTTTTTTAGAAGGTATTCTTCTTTTAATATTCTACGGAGTATTTATGTACGTTTCAATTTAAAAATTAGGATAAATAA
>NZ_BRVP01000033.1 GCF_027924145.1 Neptunitalea chrysea
ACTGTCTGGAACCGGAGCAGTAGTATCATCAATAATTACATTCTGATTTTGTGTAGAAGCGTTTCCGTTCTCATCTGTATACGTCCATGTAATAACGGTAGTCCCTTGTGCAGTAATAGGGAAAGTAACATTGTGAGTTGTAGTTACTGTACCACTACAGTTGTCAGAAGCAGTAGGGATTGTAATAGCTGTTTCGGCCACCATACACTGATCTGTAATGTCTGCTAAAGTTGTATTATCTGGAACCGGAGCTGTAGTGTCAGCAATCACTACATTTTGATTTTGTGTAGCCGAGTTTCCGTTCTCATCTGTATACGTCCATGTAATAATGGTAGTCCCTTGCATAGTAATAGGGAAAGTAACATCATGAGTTGTAGTCACTGTCCCCCCACAGTTATCGGTAGCGGTTGGTACCGGAACATCTGTTTCAGTCACTATGCACTGGTCTGTAATAGCGGCTAAAGTAGGGTTGTCTGCTACTGGCGCTGTAGTATCTGTAATTATTACATTTTGCGTTTGCGTACTGAAGTTTCCTTCTGTATCGGTATATGTCCAAGTGATTACCGTAGTGCCTTGTGCTGTTATTGGGAAGGTGGCATTGTGTGTAACAGTTACCGTACCCGCACAGTTATCGGTAGCGGTTGGCACCATAACATCCGTTTCTACCACTAAACATTGCGCTGTAATATCAACTAAAGTGGCGCTATCGGCCACTGGAGCTGTGGTGTCTTGTGATATAATTATATTTTGATTTTGTGTAGCTGTGTTGCCTGAAGCATCAGTATATGTCCAAGTAATTACCGTAGTTCCTAAAGTGCTTATAGGAAAGGTAGTGTTGTGTGTTGCTGTTAATGCCCCACAGTTATCAGTAGCTGTAGGAACCGTGATGTCAGATTCTTCTACAACACATTGAGAAGAGTAGTCTGCTAATGTGGTGTTATCAGGGGTAGGAGCTATAGCGTCTATTATTGTTACAGTGGCAGTGCAGGTGTCTGTATTGCCAGAGGTGTCAGAAGCCGAAACAACTACTGAATTAGCACCTAAGTTGGTGCAGTCAAAAGAAGTGATGTCGGTACTTAATGTTACATTAGTTCCGTCACATGCATCTAGTAAGGTTGGTATAAATGCTACGTAATCGTTTGAAATACTCCAGTTTTGTGAATTTCTTCCAGGAACCGGATATGCTATTGAAGCATCCGAATTTTGAATACCTTGTGTGTGATTTCCGCCATCACTAGGCATTACTGTGGTGTGTATTTCTACTACATTACTTCCTTCGTGCAATTGTACTTGTGTAGTTATGTTGTTACCGTTACTCCAGTGGTCTACGTTGTAAAATTCCATTACTAAAACTCTGTTAGGAGCAGTACCTACAGTTTTGTACCTAACTACGTTTTCAACTGGCTGACCTCCGTTACCCGGATCAATATCTTCCCATGAAAAAGCAATTAAGCTTCCAAATCCTGGGGTTGGTAAAAATTGTCCTGAACAACATCCGCTATTCGAAATTACGTCAAACGACATAAATCCATTCGAGGAAATATTAAAGGAAGAGTAACTAACCCCAAAGAAATCAAAATCGAAACCAATAGGAAGATTAGATATAATTTGGTCATCTCCTATGGAAAGGTCAGTAGCTCCAGATGAAATATCAATAGGGTTAAAGGCGCCTGTTTGATCTATGTAGTATAGAGAAGCTTCAGAAACGTCTGTTGGAGTTATAGAGGCTTGTCCGTTAGCGTCTAATTCTAGGGTAATATCTTTACAAATTAAACCTTCCGGTGGCGTAATATCAGTCTCGGTAATGACAAAAGTGTGGTTTATAGTACACGATGCATTGTCGGTAATAGTTACTATGTAGGTTCCTGGGGCTAAATTTTCAGCTGTATCGGTTATACTAACACCGTAGCTCCAAGAGTAGGTATAAGGCGCTGTTCCGCCGGTTACGGTAACTGTAGCTGTTCCATTGTTCATTCCTGTACAGCTATTTTGTTGAGTTCCGGTGGTGGTTAAATTACATACGTCTTTGTTAATTTCATAGGGCGTACGTAGTGGGGTTGAGTTGTTTCCGAATGCCAATTGTGAATAAAAGGCAATAAGGAAAACAAAACTTAGGGTTTTTAGGAAAGTAATTTTATTCCTAAAATAAGGGTACTTGTGTTCCATAAATTAAAAAAACTAGTTAATAATTATTTTTGGGTTAGGGGTATTTTATGAATAAGGTTTTTTGGTGTTGTTTGTTAATTATTTGGCTATGAGTTTTTTATAATATTATAACAAATATAAGTTAAAAATTGAGTATTTGATTTGAGAAGTTAGTTATGCTAGAGAATAATTTAAGTATTTTTATTTTTTTAAGCAAATTTAGTGTACTCTTATTAGAAGTATGTAGAATTTTAACTTGTTGTTTTTTAGAGGGTTAATTTTTTATTGTAGTTATTTACAAAATAGTATGTTTCAAATCAGTATTTTTTTGTTTATGAGGGAGGGAATCTTAATTACAGTATTAAAGTAAGCGTTTTTTTAAGCTTAATGGTTCTTAAATGGTTTTAGTTTTGAAGTGTTTATAAAATAAACATGGTATAATAATTGTAATATAACGTTAACAAAAAAGTTTATAATAAACTAATTATTATTTTTACAACATTATCAATCAAAAGCATGAAAAGAAGAACAAAACTACTTATTGGAATTACATTACTTTTCATAGGGTTCCAAAGCGTATTTAGTCAATCAGGTACATACAAGCCTGGAGAATGGTTTAAGTTCAGAATTCATTATGGAATTTTTAATGCTAGTTATGCAACACTTGAACTTAAAGATGCTTATTTAAATGGTAAATGGATGTATCACGCTGTTGGGTATGGTGAAACTACCGGACTAGCTAAATGGTTTTTTAAGGTAGAAGATACATATGAAAGTTATTTTGATAAGTTTGATAACAAGCCTTACAAATTTGTTAGAAAAATTGATGAAGGTGGATATACTAAGGACTTAGAAATAAATTTTGATCATAAAGGTAAAGAGGCAGAGGTAGTAAATAATAAAAACGGAAAAACAAAGATGATTGATTTTACACATGATGTGCAAGATTTGATTTCTGGATTTTACTACTTAAGAAATACGGTAAAGGGTGATGAGCTGAAAAAAGATGATTACGTTGAGATAGATATGTTGTTTGATGATGACGAGGTGTTTACGTTTAAATTGAAGTTTTTAGGCAAAGAAAATATTAAAACCAAGTTCGGAAAGGTAGAATGTTTGCGATTTAGGCCTTATGTTCAGTCTGGAAGAGTGTTTAAAGAAAAAGAAAGTTTAACTTTGTGGGTGTCTAATGACGATAATAAAATTCCTTTGCGTATTCAGGCCGATTTAAGAGTAGGATCTCTTAAGGCGGATCTTGATGCATATAAAGGATTGAAAAATCAATTTAAAATTCAGTTTTAGAATGAACATAGATTCCGAAATTGCGGAAAGAGTACAGAAGTTAGAAGAAAAATATAAAAACTCAGGACAAAATCTTGGTTCGTATTTAGACGGACTATTGCATCAGCGTTACTTAACCTATTGGGATTATATCCATTTAGATACTTTATTGAGTTTACAGATTCCGAGAACACATTTTCCTGATGAGGAAATCTTTATAATGTATCATCAAATAACAGAGTTGTACTTTAAGCTTATTATACATGAGCAAAAGCAATTGATTGATGATAAACTTCAAAATGCCGACTTTTTTACAAAAAAAATTCATAGGATAAACACGTATTTCAAGACCCTTATATCTTCGTTTGAAATAATGATAAATGGTATGGATAAAGAGCAATTCTTGCAATACCGTATGTCTTTATTGCCAGCTAGTGGTTTTCAGTCGGCACAATATCGTATGATTGAGTTGTATTCAACACCCTTGAAAAATTTAGTACATCATACGGTTAGAGATCAGTTTAAAGATTCGGAAAATCTGGAAGACCAATATGAAAATATTTATTGGAAAAAGGGAGCTGTTGATACCAAAACAGGGGAAAAGACGTTGACTCTAAAACAGTTTGAGTATCGTTATACGCCCCGTTTTATGCGTATCGCTAATGAGGTGGTTAATAGCAGTATTTATTTAAAATATTTACAGTTACCCGATGATGTAAAAGCTAACGAAAAGCTTATTGAGGCTATGCGTAGCTTAGACGTAAGTGCCAATGTACATTGGCCGTTAATGCACATGGGGTCTGCATATAGATATTTAAAAAAAGAGCAGGGTGCAGTAGCGGCTACTGGAGGAACTAACTGGAGAAATTATTTGCCGCCAAGTTTTCAGAAAATTATATTTTTTCCTGAACTTTGGACTGCTCAGGAACGTGAAGACTGGGGCAAACAGTGGGTAGATCATATGTTTAATCCTGAAAAATAATAAAGATAAGAATGAAAAAGATTATTCTTTTAGCATGGGTTTTAGTAGGAGTGTTATCATGCGGGGATACTCCAAAAAATGAAAAAGAAGCAGAAGGAAAAAAAGACATTTCAGAGGTGGTTGAAAAAGTAGAACCTACTTTTGAATTTGGATATAACTTAGACGATTTTGTGGTTATTAAGGATACCATAAAAGCAGGCGATAGCTTCGGAGAATTAATGGCTAAGAATCATATTGGATATCCTAGGGTGTATGAGATAGCCAATACGGCAAGAGATACATTTGATATTAGACGTATACAAATTGGTAGGCCATATACCATTCTTTGTTCTAAAGATTCGTTACAACAAGCTAAGTGCTTTATTTACCAGCCTAATAGTATAGATTATGTAGTGTTAGACTTTGCTGATAGTATTGTATCATATCGTGATAAGAAACCTGTTAAATTTGTAGAGAAAAAAGTTTCTGGTGTTATCAGTGAGAATAGTTCGCTTTCGCAAACAATGTTAGATGCTGGTATGGGGTACGATGTAGCTGAACGTATGGCAAGAGTATTTGATTATACGATTGACTTTTTTGCACTACGTAAAGGAGATAAGTTTAAACTTATTTATGATGAAAAGTTTATTGACGATACCATCTCTGCTGGGTCAGGAAGAATTAAAGCAGCGGTTTTTGAACATAGAGGGAAACCATTTTATGCATTTGACTTTGTAACAGATAAAGCGAAAGGTGCAAGAGGTTATTATGATGAGGAAGCAAATGAAATGAAACGTTTTTTCTTAAAAGCCCCGTTAGACATTTTTAGAATTACTTCTAGATATACACCAAGAAGATTTCATCCGGTACAGAAACGCTGGAAAGCACATAAAGGAACTGATTACGCTGCGCCAACAGGTACACCTATTCGTGTAACGGCAAGTGGGACAGTTATAAAGTCTAGTTATACATCGGGTAATGGTAATTACGTAAAGGTTAAGCATAATAATACCTATACTACACAGTATTTGCATATGAGCAAGCGTTTGGTTAAGGTTGGGCAATATGTGAGTCAGGGTGATGTGATAGGACTTGTTGGAAGTACTGGTTTGGCTACAGGACCACACGTTTGTTACCGTTTTTGGAAAAATGGTAGGCAAGTAGATCCATTAAGAGAGGTAATGCCTCCATCTGACCCATTAGATGAAAAATTAAAGGAGTCTTATTTTAAATCTATAAAACCGTTAAAGGAAAGATTGGATGCTATACCATATGACGATTTTGTAGATGACGAACTTGTAACAGAATTGTAACACTAACAAAGAATATAACAATATATGGCACTACAAACAACGAACCCAACTACTACAGAAAGTTGGAGAAAACTACAAGAGCACTTTGAGGAAATTAAAAATGTTCATGTAAAAGATTTTTTTAAACAAGATGAAGGGAGAGCCGAAAAATTTACTCTTAAACAAGGAGGATATTACTACGACTATTCTAAAAATAGAATTACAGATACCACTATAGAATTGCTTTTAGAGTTAGCTAATGAGCTTGGGTTATCTGAGGCAATTGAACAATATTTTGAAGGAGCTCATATAAATAAAACGGAAGACAGAGCGGTATTGCATACGGCATTACGTGCTTCTGAAGATGCCGAAGTTTATGTAGATGGTGTAAACGTAGTTCCTGAAGTATATGAAGTTAGAGGTAAGATAAAAGAGTTTTCTGCTAAAGTAATTGGCGGTGAATTAAAAGGCTATACAGGCAAAGCTTTTACCGATGTAGTAAACATTGGTATTGGTGGATCAGATCTTGGTCCGGCAATGGTGGTAGAGGCTTTACAGTACTATAAAAATCAGTTAAATGTACATTTTGTTAGTAATGTAGATGGAGATCATGTACATGAAACAATTGCAAAGTTAGATCCTGAAACAACATTGTTTGTTATTGTTTCTAAAACATTTACTACTCAGGAGACTATTAGTAATGCTACAACCATTAAAAATTGGTTTTTAAAACACGGTACTCAAGAAGATGTTGCAAAACATTTTGTAGCTGTATCTACAAACTTAGAGCAAGTTGATGCATTTGGTATAGCACCTGAAAATGTATTCCCGATGTGGGATTGGGTAGGTGGTCGTTTCTCGTTATGGAGTGCGGTAGGTTTATCTATAAGCTTAGCTGTTGGCTACGATAATTTTGACGCCATGTTGGAAGGAGCTATGGAAATGGATACCCATTTTGAAACTACTCCATTTGAAGATAACGTGCCTGTTATTTTAGGGTTGTTAACCGTGTGGTATAACAATTTCTTTGGAGCAGAAAGTGAAGCTATTATTCCTTATACACAATATCTATCTAGATTCTCTGCTTATTTACAACAAGGGATTATGGAAAGTAACGGTAAAGGTGTAGATAGAGCCGGAAATCCTGTAGATTACCAAACTGGGACTATTATCTGGGGAGAACCGGGTACAAACTCGCAACACGCATTCTTTCAGTTAATTCATCAGGGAACAAAATTAATTCCAACAGATTTTATTGGTTATATTACTCCGCTGCATGGAGATACAGATCATCATAACAAGTTAATGGCTAACTTTTTTGCGCAAACAGAAGCTTTATTAAATGGTAAAACTAAAGAACAAGTAATAGCAGAGTTTGAAGCAAAAGGAGTGGCTAAAGAAACTTATGAACCTCTAGTGAATTTTAAAGTTTTTACGGGTAATCGTCCGACGACAACTATATTAGGTAAGAAATTATCCCCAAAATCATTAGGGAATTTAATTGCATTGTATGAGCATAGAATCTTTATTCAAGGATTCGTGTGGAATATTTTTAGTTATGACCAGTGGGGTGTAGAGCTTGGTAAACAGTTAGCCTCTGGTATTCTGGGAGATATAAATTCAGAAGATATTTCAGAACATGATAATTCAACTGTTAATCTTTTGAAAATATTTAAGGGAGTTAAATAATATATTGTCAAATATATATAGGTGAAAATGCGGTTATAATACCGCATTTTTTTATTGTAACAATTATCTTTAAAGGTGTTAAATTATTTAACATTCACTTAATATATGTTATGTGATAATAGCTCAATTTTGCTTTGCTTAATTAAACTAATAACACATGAAAGCAATCAAACAATTAATTCTAACTGCGGCTTTAATGCTTATAAGCGCAGTAGGTTTTTCTCAAGTTACTGGTACTGTAATGGACGGTGATTCGGGGATGCCATTACCGGGAGCAAGTGTTTCTGTAAAAGGAACTAAAAATGGTACAACAACCGACTTCGACGGTAAATTTAAAATTGACGCTACGTCTGCCGGAGTTTTAGTAATTTCTTATGTAGGTTTTGATACTAAAGAAGTTGTTTTCTCTAGCACAACTCAAAATGTTGGAACTATTTCTTTGATGTTAAACGCAGAGGAATTAGAAGGTGTAGTAATCGTTGGTAAAGGTGTAATTGACTTAGCTTCTGATAGAAAAACACCTATCGCAGTAAGTACAATTCCTTATACTGAAATACAGAAGAAAATTGGTACTTCTGATGTTACTCAAACATTAGTAAATACTCCATCTGTATACGTTGCGGGTCAATCAGGAGGTTTTGGTGATTCTAGAATCACAGTTCGTGGTTTTGGTCAGGACAACACTGCTTTCCTTTTAAATGGTCAGCCAATTAACGGTATGGAAGATGGTAAAATGTACTGGTCTAACTGGTCTGGAATGTCTGATATTGCTAACACAATTCAGATTCAGAGAGGTTTAGGGTCTTCTAAATTAGCGATCTCTTCTGTTGGGGGTACTGTTAACTTTGTAACTAAAGCTACTGAGCAAAAAGAAGGTGGTTTTGGTTATGTTGGTATAGCTAACGATAGCTACTACAAGTCTACTGTTGGGTATAACACAGGTATGTCTGAATCTGGATGGGGATTTAGCTTTATGTTATCTCACTGGCAAGGTAATGGGTACAACGATGGTACTAAAGGACAAGGACAAAACTATTTCTTCTCTGTAGGATACAAGTTAAACGAAAATCATAACTTCAACTTCTTATTAACAGGTGCTCCTCAATGGCACGATCAGAACTACAGAAAAGCGATTACTTCTTATTTAGAGTATGGAACAAGATATAACAATAACTGGGGATTCTCTAGTAAAGATGGTTATAAGAGTTTAAGAAGAAACTACTACCACAAGCCAGTAGCTAACTTAAACTGGGACTGGACAATTAGCGAAAAGTCTTCTTTGTCTACAGTACTTTATGCTTCTTGGGGCCGCGGTGGTGGTACAGGAGGTTACGGATCGGGTGCTACTTACATAAATGGTGGTGAATATGACAACGGTTTAATCAACTGGGATGGAATTGAAGATTACAACGCAACGGTTGATCAAGGTGTTGGTGTAGGTTATACAGGTTCTGCTATCAGAGCTTCTGTTAACAACCACGCTTGGTATGGTTTAGTAACTAACTTTAATACTGAGTTAACTGAAAACCTTACTTTCAACGCTGGTTTCGATTTAAGAACATATAAAGGGACTCACTTCCGTCAATTAGTTGAAAAACTTGGATTAGTTGGTTTTAACGAAGGTGATGTAAGTGCACAATACCCTACAGGGTATGTTGTAACTAACACTTATGAGGCTAATCCATGGTCATCTTTATTTGATTACGCAGACGAAGATGAAAGAATTGGATATGACTATGATGAAAGAATTAACTATGCTGGTGTTTTTGCTCAGCTTGAGTATGCTACAGATCGTTTTTCTGCTTTCTTCCAAGGTGCTGGATCTAATCAATCTCACATCCGTTGGGATCGATTTAACTATACTTCTGACGAAGAGGAGTCTGAAAAAGTTAATAACTGGGGTTATAACGTAAAGGGTGGTACTAGCTATGTAGTTGCTGAAGGTCACAAAATCTATGCTAACGCTGGTTACTATTCTCGTCAACCTTACCATGACAATATCTACTTAGGATATGATAACAATGTTAATCCATTAACTGAGAATGAAAAGATTACAGGTTTAGAATTTGGTTATGCATTAAGCTTACCTAAATTCAAATTAAACTTAGATTTCTACAAAACTACTTGGGAAAACCGTGTAAAAACTTTTACTAGCACTGAAAGTTCTGGGTATACTTCTGCAACAGGTATTCTTGTTCAGGCGGGTGACTTAGTGTATACAACTAACAATGGTATTAAGCAAGACCATATGGGAGCTGAATTAAGCTTTGCTTACCAAGCTTTACCAAGTTTAAAAGTTAAAGGTTTTGCTTCTATAGGTAACTGGGAGTATGTTGGTGAATCTGTAACAATCGAAAGAAACGAAGACTTTGATGTATTAGATACATATACTGATGATTATGATGGTGGAAAAGTAGGTGATGCTGCTCAAACTACTTATGGTTTAGGTTTAGATTATAAAATAGCTAAAGGGTTCTCTGTAGATACAGATTTCAGATACTATGATGATTTATATGCAGATTATGCTGCTAAAGATAACTTACAATTACCTGCGTTTGGTTTATTAGATGCTGGTCTTTCTTATAGAGTGTTTGTTGGAGAGACTAACAACAACTTCCAGTTTAGATTAAACGTAAACAACGTTCTTAATAGAAAGTATATCTCTGAAGCAAGTACTAACATTAAAACAACTGATGTTGCTGAAACTGTTAATGGTGTAGATTTTTCATACGAAGAACTTGGAAGGGTTTATAAAGGATTAGCTGATGATAACCAAGTTTACTTTGGTTATGGAACTACTTGGAACTTCTCTGTTAAATACAACTTCTAAGAAGTAACTAAGTAATAACTTATATAAAACCCTTAAGCGAAAGCTTAAGGGTTTTTTGTTTTTTATGGGAATAGTTTTTAGTATTTTTCGTTTTTATTTAGAATAGATGGAAATACCTACAGATTTTTATAAAAAGCAATTAGAAGTCTATACTTCTTTGTTAAAAGAACAACGTAAAAAATTAAGATTACTTAGTACTTTTAGATTATTAGTTTTTTTAGTAACAGGTTTTTTAATGTACTGGTTTTGGCAGCCATGGCAAGTGGCGGTAATATTTGGTATAGTTGGTACAGCGTTGTTTTTATATTTAATATCTATATATACCGATTTAAGAAATAAGAAGCGTTTTTCTGAGGCTATGATAGCCTTAAATGAAAAAGAATTACAAATACTTGGGGGCGATTTTTATAATGAACCCCATGGAGAAAACTTTAAAGATGCTAAACATTATTATAGTCTTGATATTGATTTGTTTGGTGTTGGATCGTTTTTTCAGTATACCAATAGAACTCGATTACCAGAAGGCACTAGAAAGTTTGCCGATATACTGACCGAAAATAGTATAGACGGAATTGGAAATAAACAAGATGCTATTAAGGAATTGGCATCTAAGCCTGAGTTTAGGCAAGAGTTTACGGCTGCTTCTAGTCTTATAAAAACCGAGACAACCAATGAGGCTATTGTTAAATGGTTACTTGGATATAAGCCTTTTACCCATTCTTTTTTTCTAATACTATCTTGGGCAATTACGGGCTTGTCTGCTATAGTACTGGTATTGGTATTAAATAATGTTATTTCTGCTAGTATATTGGGATATATTTTAACGGTTGGTTTATTGCTTACAGGAAGATACCTTAAAAAGGTAAGTGATTTATCAGCTAATACAGATAAGGCAAGAGATACCTTTAGGCAATATGCGGTTTTACTAAGTGCTATAGAAACGCAAGAGTTTACTGCTGGCGTACTTAAAGAAAAGCAACAGCAAATAGCCATGAAAGGTAAGCAAGCTTCTGCCATTTTTAAGCAGTTTTCTAAGCTATTAGACGCATTGGATAGTAGAAACAATATTATAGGAGCTATTATGGGAAATGGTTTCTTCTTAATGGATTTACGTAATAGCTATCGTATAGAAAAATGGATTGCAGTTTATGGTGATAAGATAACCAATTGGTTTGATACCGTTGCTTGGTTTGATGCATATAATACCTTAGGTAATTATGCTTTTAACCATCCGGAGTATTGTTATCCTGAGATTACTAATAACGATGTTTGTATTAAGGCCAACAGTTTAGGGCATCCATTATTAAAAAAGGAGAAACGTGTAGATAATGATTTGTTGATTGATAATACACAATTTTTAATTATTACAGGAGCAAACATGGCTGGGAAAAGTACGTTTTTAAGAACGGTATCGTTGCATATTGTAATGGCTAACATAGGTTTGCCTGTGTGTGCTAAGTCTAGTTTGTATACGCCGGTAAAATTAATTACAAGCATGCGTACAAGTGATTCGTTAACGGATGATAGTTCATACTTCTTTTCAGAGTTAACGCGTTTAAAATATATTGTAGATGCTTTAGAGACCAATAGCTACTTTATTATTCTTGATGAAATATTAAAAGGAACCAATAGTACTGATAAGGCTATAGGCTCTAGAAAATTTGTAGAGAAACTAGTGAAGGCTAACGCAACTGGAATTATAGCTACACACGATCTAAGCTTGTGTGAACTTGAAACAGAAATACCGCAAGTGAAAAATCATTATTTTGATGCTGAGATTGTAAATGATGAATTGTACTTTGATTACACATTTAAGGATGGTGTTTGTAAAAATATGAATGCTTCTTTTCTACTTAGAAAAATGCAAATAATAGACAAATGAAAGAGGAGTTGAATATAGCTTTAGTGCAAGCCAATTTGGTTTGGGAGTACCCCGAGGCTAACAGAGCGCATCTAAAGGAACTACTAGAGCAAAGTGCATTGGCCGATGTATATGTACTACCCGAAATGTTTACCACTGGTTTTACTATGAATGCTTCTGCTTTTTCTGAAACCATGGATGGTACTACCGTAGCATGGATGAGATCGCTGGCGAAAGAAAAGGGAGCAGCTATTGCTGGGAGTATGATTTGTGAAGAGCAAGGTAAGTTTTACAATAGGTTTGTGTTTGTAACAGAAACAGGGGAGGTTAATTTTTATAACAAAAGACATACGTTTACACTGGTAGGTGAAGAAAGGGTATACAATAGAGGAGAAGAAAAAGTGATAGTAGATTATAAAGGTTGGAGACTATGTTTGCAGGTATGTTATGATTTACGATTTCCCGTATGGGCTAGAAATGTAGAAGTGTATGATGTGCTATTATATACAGCCAATTGGCCAGTTAAGCGCATTGATGCTTGGGATGCTTTGCTAAAAGCCAGAGCTATTGAAAACATGAGTTATGTGGTAGGTGTAAACCGAGTAGGAAAGGATGGAAATGAGATTCTGTATAACGGTCATTCGGCGGCGTTTGGTGTGTTGGGCGCGCCTTTAGTTTTTTCTGAAGACAAAGAAGAAGTATTAGTGGCTACCTTAAATTATGGTGTGTTAACCGAATTAAGAGACCGATTTAAGTTTCTGGACGATCAAGATAGATTTGATATTCATGTATAAAAAACGGCTCTTTACTCAATAATTGAGATTAAATACTCTGAGACTTGTTTCGAAATAGAAATACAATGCTTACTAAATGCTTAGTGGGCTTGCCCCGAAGTAGTTTTCTAAGAACCGTTTTTTTATTGATGTTATTTCTTCTTTAGAATAAATTCTTGTTCGTAGACCCAGTTGGCACGGAGCTCAATGGCATCGGGGTAATAATAAATCTGTTCGGGTTGTACATGTTTTAAGTAATCACCTGTATCCCACTGTTTATTATTATTGTCATCATATATAACCCTTAGTAAATATTTGGTAGGTTCAATGTTATTAAAGTAAAAGGTGGTTTTTGGGGTTTCGGCAAACTGTTCTTCTTTTACCTTTCCGTTACTGTCTGTTAACTGAACAATAATTGGGTAACGTTCTACATCTGCTAGCTTTACCACAATAGTACCATAGGTATTGTATTTATTGCGTTTAATAGCATAGGTTAGGGTGTCGTTGGTTTCACCAAACATATCTTTAATACTTCCCGGATATAATTTTATTTGATATTGTTTCTCCTCTTCTGGGTTAAAATCGGTGAATACAACTTCGTTGGTTTCTTTTAAAAGGGCTGCTTTAAAATCAATAAATACGGAGTCTTTTCGCATAATAGTTATAGAGTCTGTATTAATATTGGTTAAGGGTGTATTGGCAGAAAGTTTAAATATTTTGTTAGGAGGCAAGACCGACTTAAAGTTTTGTTGAATGGCTAAAGAATCCCAGTACAAATCTTTAATACGTACATTAAAGGTATCTATTTGCGCTTCCTTCGTTACGGTAAAGATTAGCGAGTCTGCTTCAAAAGGTGTAAACCAATAATGTAGTGTATCTTTTTCTTTATCAGGTAAAACTCGGTATTTAAAATCTTCGGGGGTTTCCGATAGTACTTTAATTTCTACATCGGTAGTATCTCCTTCAAATCCGAATCTGATACGGTTCTTTGCTTCTAATCCTGGCGAAGCAGCACGGTAATTAGTTACCTCTGTAAAGAGGTTCAGCGTATATGAAGAATCTGTTGGTACGGTTATTACGCCTTCATAAAATGCAATCTTATCTGTTTTTTGGTTAAACAAATTGTTGTTTGAAGCATCTTTCAGCGCAAATAGTTTGTATTTACCCTCTCTTACATTTGTAATTTCAAATTTTGTTAAACTATCTAATGTATTGGTAATATACATTGGAGGTTCATTATAAATCAACGAATCGGTATAATTCTCATCGTATTTATAAAGCATTACGCTTACATAGTCATCTGCTTCTTTATTAAAAGCATCTCTAATGTCCCCGTTTACGGTAAGGGAGTCTATATAATCTCCGGTAGAGAATACATATTTAAAGAACGGGTAGGGGTTACTTTCATTATTATCGGTAATACTTTGTCCAAAATTTAATACATAGGTTGTATTGGCTTGAAGCGTATCTTTTATAGTAATAGTAAACACCTTTCCGGCAGTACTGGAAGGCGAAATACTAGGTGCCGTTTCCATAGGAGGCGATACAATTAATTGCTTTTGAATGTTATTTAGTTTTACAAGCTCATCAAAATATAATTTAATCTCTCTAGATCTAAAATTGACAGTGCTAGTATCGGGCACTGCTTTTAATAAAACAGGTGGCGTTTCGTCTTTTGGACCTCCAGTTGGTGTACCTCGTTTAGCACAATCAACCACTAAAATAGCTACAAAAATTAATAGTATCGATTTTATGAAAATAGCTCTCATTCGTTCTTTTAAAATAGATTACAAAGTAACATTAAAATTTATGAATTGTAAAATCATTCTGTAAAGGCTATAGCAGCTACAGATACTTTGACATTAGGAATGTTTTGTAGTTGTAGAACACAGTTTACAATGGTAGCTCCGGTGGTTATAACATCGTCTACCAACAGAATATGTTTCGGGACATGTGTATTTTTTTTGTGCAGGCTAAATACATTTTTGTTGTATTGTCGTAAGAGTCGATTTTTAAAAGTTTGGGTTTTCGTGTAACGAGTTCTTATGAGTACGTCCTCCAGATAAGGTACCTCTAAGGCTAAAGCGAGTTCTGTAGCAAATTTGGTTACCTGATTGTATCCACGCTGGCGTTTTCTTCTGGGATGCACTGGTACAGGTACTATCGCATCAATGGCTTGATAGTCTTTAGCTTGTTGTAATATGCTTCCGTACCAAACACCTAACAGTGATCCTACTTGTTCTTGTCCTTTGTATTTAAGGTTGTGTATAAGGTGTTGTACAATACTTTTTTTTCTGAAAAGAAACATAGCTGTGGCATTTTCTAATTGACATTTACCGTACAAAGTTCTTGCCAAAATGTTATCGAGGTTCTCATGAAAATTGGTTACAGAAAGCACATGTCTGCATTCGGTACATAATATATTTTCTGAGATGGATAGATAACCGTTGCATCCCGGACAAGTTTTAGGAAAGAAAAGAAACCCAATATTTTTTAGCGTATTTAGCATATAAGAGCTAAGGTAACTATACGGGCTAATTTGTTTATGAGGATTCCCATAAACTAAAAAAGCCGACTTATAAAGTCGGCTTAGTGTGTTAAGAAGTATATTATCTAAACGTATACGTGCAACCAAACAAAAGGTTTCCTTTTGGCATTGGTACTAAATTGGTTTCGGTATAAGTTTCATTAAATATGTTGTTAGCCATTACAGATAATTCTAAGTCGTTCATAGTATAGGCAACGCTGGCATCTACCACTTTGTATGAGATACCTGAAGTTCTTTCTATATATTTATAGATAACAGATTGTCGTACGTTTTTAATAAACTGAGAACTATAACTTGCAGTAAGGTGATGCTTTGTAGAGTTAATAGAGTATTGCGAGTAGTTAAGATCTAAATTCTTAACATCGTCTTCTAAAAACATATAACCAACTTTAATGGTGTTTTTTAAATCGCTGATATTAAAGTGATAAGTAACTTCTGTCTCTATCCCTTTCGATTGTACATCACGTATGTTTTGTGCTTGCCATAAATCGCCTTCATTTTCTTTTACATAGTCAATGAGTTTTTTAGCATCTCTGTTAAAAAAGGCAAGTGTAAACTGAAACTTAGGAGCTAGGTACTTAATACCCACTTCTTCAGAAATAGCTTCTTCTGTATCTAGGTTAGGATTTCCTATGGTAGTAGAAGAGGCGTAAAATAAATCGGTATATGTTGGTACACGGTAGGTGTATCCAAAGTTAGCGTAGGCCTTAATATAATCAGAAATTGCATAGCCCATATCAATTCCCGGAAAGGCATGGAATTTAAAATCTGAAAAATAGTTCACCGCAATACCAGGAGTAATGTCTAATTTATCTTTTAACAAGTTAAATTGGTGTTCAACAAACATATTCGTCATAAAACGATTGTTGTCTCCAAGATTGTTACTACTAATAAAAACTTTAGCAACATCTACTCCAAAACCAGTAACTCCAAGATTACTTTTGTAGGCAGCATTTAACTCCGCTCCAACTTTGTTGGTAATATGTAAGTTTCTGTAGGCAGGCGGATTGTTACGTATATAAAGGTATAAATCTTGATTACGTCTCCAATATACCTTTGGTTTTAGGGTAAGTTTTTCCTTTTGAATAACCGTAGAAACACCGATTAAACTAGCCTGTGTTTCTTCGTACTGATCGGTAGCAGATGGACTAGCGTAGAATCCGTTTGCTCCAAATTTACGTTCAGCTAAAGTGGCCAATACATTAATGGGGTTGTGGTTTTTATTAAAGGTACTTTTTACAAAATAGGTCTCATTGTTAAAGTCGGTATTGTAACGGTATCCTTCAGATACATTACGATTGTAAGTAACTATATGAGACGATTTTTCTAGATTAGTGCCAATAGTTACATTGGCATTTAGTTGCTGGTATGATCCTGCTTCGGCGCCAATCTTAACCATTTTATCAGGAGCAGTCTTGGTAACAATGTTTACCGCTCCGGTAAACGCATTCTGACCAAATACACGAGCTGCCGGACCTTTAATAATTTCTATACGTTCTATTACTTCAATAGGTAATGCTAAGTTTAAGGTATGGTGACCAGTTTGTGCATCTTCTACCCTAATGCCATCTATTAAAAGTAAGGTTTGGTCAAAACTACCGCCTCTAATATATAAATCGGCTTGGGAACCTTTTAAACCTCTTTGTCTAATATCTACACCGGCAACTTGTTGCAATGCTTCCACTACGGTAGTAGCACCACTTCTTTTAATGTCGGCGCCGGTAATAACTTGAATAGTACGTGAGTTTTCTGGGAAAGGAAGATCAATTCTACTGGAAGAAACAACTACTTCTTCTAGTTGTTCCTCTTTTTCAACTTCTTTTTCTTGGGCATGTACTTGAACACCTGTAAGTAATGCCATACCTATAAAGAAACTTATTTTTTTCATGCTATGAAATTAAACACTTTAAACGCAAGTAATCTTGCTTTTTAGCTTATTAAATTAAGGTGGCTAAGGTAAAAAATCGATTAGAATGTGACTAGTTTTTTATCAATAAATGTTCTAAATAGTTATATTTTTGAAAAATTATTTACTGTTTTTTGATAAAAAAATATTGAAAAACAATAATTTTTTTTATAGTTTAGCGTTTTAGATTTTATGCTTTCGAATCCCCTTTTTGATAGGTCGCTATACAAAAAGCTTCATAAAACAGGGCGGTACTTTCTAGCTTGTGGAACACTTATGGTTTTTGAAAAGTGTGCTGAGTTTTTGGTGTGCATAGTGTTACCTAGCTCTTTTAATATTGTACTTGATGCTAATTTAGTAACCTTATTTTTAGTGTTTGCTTTTGGACTATTGCTAAAAATACAAGCTGATTTTATGTTAAAAGCATATGACTTAAAAGAAGAAAATGATTTAACCATATAAGATTATGCCTATAGAAATAAGTTTAGATGTAATGCTTGCCAAGCGTAAAATGAAGAGTATAGAGTTGGCACAGGCTGTGGGGATAACCGTAGCAAATTTGTCTATTTTAAAAACAGGTAAGGCAAAAGCCATCCGATTTTCTACCCTTGAAGCTATTTGCAAAGAACTCGATTGTCAACCGGGAGACATTTTATCGTATACAAAGGACTTTATAATAAAATGACGATTGTCATGTATTTCAACTCTTAGTTATTTGTAAATTGTGCTATAAATTAATATCAATGAACAATATACTTAAGCCAGTAGATAGTTTTATGAAGTCTTCCAACTCTGGAAGCTTCTTATTGTTGTTTGCTACTGCACTTGCACTCATAGTTGCCAACTCACCTTGGCATCATTTGTATACCGAATTTTTAAATAGTGAATTTACGTTTGGCTTTGTAGAAAACGGAATTGAGCTAACCGAACCTTTTTACCTTTGGATTAACGATGGGTTAATGGCGGTTTTCTTTTTTCATGTGGGCTTAGAAATTAAACGTGAAATTTTAGACGGAGAACTTAAAACAGTTCAGAAGGCATCGTTGCCTGTGATTGCTGCCCTTGGAGGGGTTGTTGTACCTATTATTATTTACATAACCCTAAATAGTGGTGTAGATACTGCTAAAGGTTGGGGAATACCAATGGCTACCGATATAGCTTTTTCTTTGGGTATTTTACAATTGTTTGGCAAACGTGTACCACTAGGGTTAAAAGTATTTCTTACAGCTTTTGCTATTGTAGACGACTTGGCGGCGGTAGTGGTAATTGCTATTTTTTATGGTAGCAATATTCACTGGGATTTATTATTATATGCAGGTATTATTTTAAGTTTTATGGCGTTTATGGGAGTTAAGAAGTATTTCTCCAGATATATTTTCTTCCCGTTGAGTGTTGTGGTATGGATTTGCTTCCTAAAATCGGGGATACATCCAACCATTGCCGGGGTATTATTGGCCTTTACTATTCCTGCTACCAGACTTACAACGTTAGATAAGTTTTTTGATAAAATTCAGTACTCAGTGCAAAGCTTTGTACAAGATAAAGAACACTTAGAAACGCACCATATAATGGATGAAGAGCGTGTACATGCGGCTCATAATATTAGAAAAGCATCAGAGGCTATTAATTCACCATTGCAAAAAATAGAACACGATTTGCATCCATGGGTAACGTTTTTAATTATGCCCATATTTGCTTTTGCCAATGCAGGGGTAAACTTTACCGATAATGCTAATATAGAGTACGATTTGGTATTTCATATTGCTATAGCCTTAATTGTAGGTAAAGTGGTGGGTATATCGTTAGCGTCTTACGTATCGGTAAAAGCTAAGATTGCTAAATTACCCAAAGGTGTAAACTTTAAACATATTATAGGTGCTGGTTTCTTAGGCGGACTCGGATTTACGATGTCGTTGTTTATTGCTAATTTGGCGTTTACAGATGTAGCCCTGCTTAGTTCGGCTAAGGTGGGTATTTTAGCAGGGTCGTTTATTGCTTGTATAATCGGCTATGTAGTGTTAAAAATGATTTTAGGTAAAGAGGAGTCTAACCCATCAACTAAAGAATAATATCAATTATATATAACAAACAAATTGAAGCATGCCTAAGCACCCCTAATTTTACAGGGGTGTTTTTTATTTATAATATGGTGTTATTTAACTATAAACACTATCTATTGATGGTGCTTAATTAATAGTATTATCTTATGGTATATTTGTTATTACAAAAATACGTAAGCCATGAGTTCGAAAAAATTAACTACGTCTGCCGGTGCTCCGGTACCTAATAATCAAAAGTCATTAACAGCAGGTAACAGAGGTCCTGTCTTGTTACAAGACTATCAATTAATCGAAAAATTAGCACACCAAAATCGTGAACGTATCCCAGAACGTGTAGTGCATGCTAAAGGATGGGGGGCATTAGGTACGTTTACCGTAACTAACGATATTTCTAAATATACCAAAGCTCGTATTTTTTCTGAGGTAGGTAAGCAAACCAAAATGTTAGCACGTTTTTCTACTGTGGCAGGTGAACTAGGTGCTGCCGATGCAGAAAGAGATGTAAGAGGTTTTGCCCTTAAATTTTATACAGAGGAAGGAAACTGGGATGTAGTTGGTAACAATACGCCCGTTTTCTTTGTAAGAGACGGTTATAAATTCCCTGATTTTATCAGAACTCAAAAAAGGCACCCAAAAACAAACATGCGATCTGCCATTGCCATGTGGGATTTTTGGTCGTTAACACCCGAAAGTTTGCATCAGGTTACCATTCTAATGTCTGATAGAGGAATCCCGAAATCACCTATGCATATGAATGGTTACGGATCGCATACCTACTCCTTCTGGAATAATGAGGGAGCGCGTTATTGGGTGAAATTCCATTTTAAAACACAACAAGGACATGAGTTCTTAACTAATGAAGAGGCTTCTAAGGTAATTGGAGAAACCAGGGAGTCATACCAAGAGCAGTTATTTGGTGCTATCGAAGATGGTAAGTATCCAAAATGGAAAGTACAGGTACAGATAATGCTAGAGGAAGATGCTACCAAAACACCTTACAATCCGTTTGATATTACCCGTGTTTGGCCGCATGCCGATTATCCGTTAATTGAAGTAGGAGAGATGGAGTTAAATACCAACCCTGAGAACTATTTTCAATATATAGAGAACGCTGCATTTTCACCGTCTAACATTGTACCGGGTATTGCGTTTTCACCAGATAAATTATTACAAGCGCGTATCTTCTCGTATGCCGATGCACACAGATACAGATTAGGAACCCATTATGAGGCACTACCTGCAAATGCTCCGGTAAGTGAAATGAATCATTACCATAAAGATGGGGCAATGCGTTTCTTTGAAAACGGCTCTGGAGTAATCGATGCGTATTATGAACCAAACTCTTTTGGTGGTCCGGTAGAAGACTCTTCTGCTCAAGAGCCTCCAATGAAGATTGATGGCGATATTACGCGTTACGAAGATCAAGATGTTATTGGTGATTTTAAACAACCTGGTGATTTGTTTAGAATGTTTAATGACGAACAAAAGGAACGTTTGTTTAGTAATATTGCTGCTGCTATGTCAGGAGTGCCAATGGAGATTGTAGAGCGTCAGTTAAAACATTTTGATGCTGCCGACCCTGCGTATGGTGCAGGTGTTAGAAAAGCGTTGGGGATATAGCTTGATGCTTGAGATGACTACTCATAGATGTGTCTTGAGTACTTGAAAATAATTTGGATGTAATGTAATAAAGAAGCCCGGTATTGAGATGTTTAGAATTTTCTCCTCCCACTTCAGAAAATTCGAAAGAAATAAGTTTGGTGTCATCCTTTATATGAAGATGTACAATACCGGGTTTTAAAAAATTAGCGTATGGAAAACACACTTTTAGATAAATTTTTTAATGCCATTAGAAATGGAAACGAGGAATGCGTTGCTATGCTTATAGATGTGCAACCGCAATTGGTAAATGTAAGAGATCAGCGAGGGTCTACTCCGCTTATATTGGCAGCCTATTACGATCAATTGCCAATAGTGAAGATATTGATAGCCAATGGAGCTTCTTTAAACGAGCAAGATTTTAGTGGTAACAGTGCCTTAATGGGAGCTTGCTTTAAAGGGTATACCAAGGTAGTAGATTATTTAATTGGAGTAGGAGCTAATGTAAATGCAACCAATGCCAACGGAGCTACGGCATTAGTATACGCCGCTACCTTTGGTAATAAAGATATTCTGTTAAAGTTATTAGATAACAATGCCGATAAAACTATTAAAGATGTTAGAGGCAATACAGCGCTTATGCAAGCTAAACTTCAAGGTCTTAATGATATTGTAGCATTGTTAGAAGATTAAAAAATTGCCATAAAGAAAACTAGCAGAATTGTCACCCGACTAGTTTTTAGAGCTACAATTTCTGTAGCGTTAAATCTCTAGGGATTAAAAATTCAGACCTATCAACGGTACCTCCGTTAAAGCATTGTGCACCTTCATTGATATAGGTGTTTCTATGCCACTGTAGTTGGCCATTGGCTCCTTGGCTAGGTACATACGTTAACGTTAGATACCCTCCTTTATTTCTTTTACAACCTGTAGTAGGTTCATTATAAAAAAACTTAACTGTATTAATGTCTAGTAGGTAACTTTCTGATATGAAATTAGTACTGAGAACGTAGTTGCTATAGGTTTGTACATTATTTTTTTTATAGGATATTAAAGTAACTTTAAGAATGTCTAGATAATCATCGTTTTCATAAAACTCTTCCCATAAATAAGCCTTTACTATTTTAGTAATGTTTATTTTTATATACTCGGTACCGCTAGTTACTTCCCATGTGCCTATAAACTTATCTAAAACATTATTGATGTCTTTAAAGTAATAAGGAGTACTTTCAGGGGCTTCTGCATAATCTGATTGGTTTTCTAG
>NZ_BRVP01000034.1 GCF_027924145.1 Neptunitalea chrysea
CAAACGCAGAACAATTTGTTGAGAAGGCGAAATTCAAGTTTGAAGAAATGCAAAAATTTGAAAAGCTATGTAGGACTGCAGGATTTACTTCTAAAGAAACTATAGCACAGTTGAAGAATATGTTGAGTCACGAATATTTTAAAGATGAGAATCAACTCATTCAATTAAAAAGGCTCTTCATCGCAAGTGGTCATTGGCATTGATAGTTAAAACATTAAATTCAAATGCTTCAAAAGCTATATAGACACTCCTCTGTAACTACCACTATAAACTATCAAGCGAATTTTATTAATAAAGATGCAGACGATGCCTTGGATAGCGTTATAAATTTTTAGTTGAATTTTTCATTCACTATAATATCATACTTCAAAACCTCAAGTGAACTCTTGAATTCTATTTATTATTCAATTATGCTTGCTGCGCTCTAATAAACTTCTTACCCCCATCATAAGTAAAGCCAGAACCCCAAAGAGTAAGGTTAACCAAGGCGTATATACGACACTTTTAGTAGCTATTAGCCATCCACCAGCTGTAGTTCCTAAAGTGATTCCTAAATTTCCAAATGAAGTGGCAAGACTATTCGCAAATTCTAGGGATTTAGGTGCAGATGAAATCATATAGGTAGAAGCATTTAAAAAACTTGGAGAATACAAAAATCCCCATATTCCTATAACTACAATTGTAGCCACTGTATTTCCTCCTGAAAAATGCAGTAATATCGGTATCAGGATAGTTCCCGATAGGAAGAAAGCAGTGGTTTTTGTAATATTCTTATCCAACATCTTTCCAGCCACCCAATTCGCCAGTACCCCAATGATTCCAAATACAAACATCATATAACTCACCATCGTATTGTCCATATTTTTGGCCTTATTTAAGTAAGCTGCAAAATAGCTGTAGGTAGAAAACCAGGCGGCTATCATAAAAAAATTCATTGCCGTACTTGTTATAAAAGTAGGTTGTTTCAATATTTTTAATTGACTCCTATACGTCTTTTTCTCTGTTACGAGCATATTAGGTAAAACAGTGTATATTGCGATTAATGCGATAACGCTAATCGCTGATTGCACATAAAACGAATATTCCCAAGAAAATATACTGGCTATGTAAGTAGCAAAAGGAACGGTAGTCACCATTGCAATGGCCACACCACTAAAAACAATACTCATTAATTCATTTTCGTTCTTTTTGTCTCCCTGAGATACTGCTACTGAAAGTGCCGTTGCAATATAAACCGGTTGCAAAAAAGCTGGTAAAATCCTGACCAACATCAATAGCCAAAACGGGGGGGAAAAGGAAGAAACCACTCCTGTGATAACAAATAACAGGATAGAAAGCAGCATTACTTTCTTTCTGTCAAACCCAGAGGCAAGCAGGGTCATAAAAGGTCCCGTTAAAGCTATGATTAGGGCAAAAGCACTCAATAAAAGTCCGGCGCGATCAATACTTATTTCATAGTGCGTCGCTATTTGTGGTAAGATTCCGATCACTCCAAATTCCGTAGTGATTACTCCTATGAATCCAAGGCAACCGATATAGGCATATTTTTTCATTGGTAAATGATTTTTATAATTCGTCAACGAAATTAAAATGAATGCTATAAATTTGTAGGGTATACAGTTGATTGTATGGTACTAACAATTTTGTAAGTAATGGGAAAGCGAAAAGAAAATTCAACCAATATGCTAAATGAAAAAAGCATAATGGAATGCGATTTAACTTATGCAGTTTGTAAAGTCGGTGGAAGGTGGAAGTTACTGATCTTATGCAAACTGGAAAACGGTAAATTGCGCTTTAGTGAGATTAGAAGGTTGATACCAAAAATCACGGAACGAATGTTAACCCTACAACTTCGTGAGCTGGAAAAAGATGGACTGGTGAAACGCACCGTTTATGCAGAAGTACCTCCAAGAGTAGATTATGAACTCACCCCAATCGCCATAGAATTAATCCCTATCTGGTCAAAATTAAGTGACTGGGGTGCTAGGCATAAAAAGCTTGTAAAATGATACCAAATTTTAAGTAATATGATAGAGGCTTTGATAAGTCACATAGGAAAGTTTATCGATGTTAAGGATACAAACCTTAGCACTATAGATACCTTTTTTGAAACGAAGGTCTTAAAAAAGAAAAAAGACTTATTAAGAGAGGGCACCATCTGTCAAGACCTATTTTTTGTTAACAAAGGCTGTTTACAGGTATTGTACACCAAGGAAAATGGCACGGAACAAACCATTGATTTTGCCTTAGAAAACTGGTGGACTACTGATTTTGCCGCCTTTTCTAAGAAAAATACGTCCAACTTCACCATCCGAACGGTAGAACCCAGTGAAGTCTTAGTCTTAAGTGCCGATTCTAAAGAAGCACTACTTAAAGAATTTCCTGTTTTGGAGCGGTATTTCCACTTGGTCTTTCAACGCGCTTTTGCGGCATCTCAATACCGAATAAAACTACTTTACGAGCATTCTCGGGAAGATTTATATTATCATTTCAGGGATAACTTCCCTGATTTTATTCAACGTGTACCCCAATATCTTATCGCCTCATTTTTAGGTTTCACACCCGAGTATTTAAGTGAAATCCGTAGAAAAGAGGTTTCTTAAACCAGTTTAAGAATTTGCTGTTTGTTTCTGGTAATCTTTGTCCACATAAAACGAGATTACTATGACAAATTTAAAACAGGCCTTATCTTTAGGTTGTACAGGAGCTTTAGCCATTTTTATAGCTTCCTATTTTACATTACCGCCCTGGGTACTCTTCATCGCTTGGGTTAGCTACCATCTTTTTGGCACGAACCTTAAAACCGCCTCTACCATTCTGATCCAACAATTTTTTGGAATCCTCATTGGGATGTTCATACAATATACAGGAATTTGGTCTTCAGAATTTATTGGAGCGTTGGGATTTCCTGTAGCGGTATTTATCGCTATGATTGGGATTTTCTACATTTCAAAGATGAAACGTTTGAATACAGTCCCGGCTTACTTTTTAGGACTGATCACCTGGTTTTCCTCAGGTTCTGAAATAAGTATTCTATCGCTTCTCATCTTAGTCATTTCTCTGATAGTGGGCTATGCCATTGCTAGCTTGGATACTTTTCTTAATCAAAAGTTGGCCGCTAAAAGTAAATATCAAATTAATTCTTAAAAATAAATAAACAACTGATGATTATACGAAAAGCAACACTTTCAGATGTAGTGCCACTGATTGTTCTTGTAACTGAATTCAGGAAAATCTACAAGCAAGAATCAAATCCAGAAGAGCTTCAGACCTTTCTGGAAGAGAGAATTAATAAAGGAGATAGTGAAATATTGGTAGCCGTTGTGGAGAACCAATTGGCGGGTTACGCACAGCTCTTCCCATCCTTCTCTACCATAAAATTAAATAAAATCTGGATTTTGAATGATCTGTTTGTACTGGAAGCTTTTCGGGGCAAAGGTATAGCTTCCCTATTAATAAAAACCATTTTAAAATTTTCAAAAGCAACGCAGCGAAAGCAAGTTTGGCTCTTGACCGGAAATAATAATAAAAGTGCACAACAACTATATAATAAACTAGGATTTAATAACACAAAATTTAAACATTATGTCTACAATAACTAAATATCAAAAACGGGTAAACATTAAAGCATTGGAACCGGATTGTTGGAAATCAATAATCGACATTGAAGCTTATTTATCACAAACAAGCTTGGATAAAAAATTAAGGGAATTAATAAAAATAAGAGCTTCCCAAATTAATAAATGCGCCTATTGTATTGATTTACATACCAAGGATGCCATAAAATTAGGCGAAACAGAACGTAGGATATTCGCTTTATCCGCTTGGGAAGAAAGTCCTTTATTTTCCGATAAGGAGCGTGCTGTATTAAAACTAACGGAGGAAATTACCGAAATAACCAAAACAGGAGTTACAGATACTACTTACGATAAGGTAAGTGAATTTTTTAAAGAAAAAGAAATTGCACAGATTATCATAGCTATCAATCATATGAATTTTTTAAATCGAATTGCGGTATCTACCAAATTGATGCATAGTAATTAGATAAATGATTGCTATCTGTTTTTTCCCCAACCGTCAAGTATTTGTAAAGCGGGTCCTAAAGGTTCTGTATCCTGATGTAATCGGTAGTATACTTGTGGAGGGAAACCTTTAAGTTCTATTCGTTCAATGATATGATGCTCCTGCATTTGTTGTAATTGTTCGACTAGAACTTTTTTTGACACCCTTGGCATTTTACGCCATAATTCAATAAACCGTATTTCTTTTTCCTGGAATAGATGATGCAAAATCAGGGGTTTCCATTTACCCGATAGTAAATCTAGACTACGTTTTAGTCCACATTGTTCAAACTCTTTAAAATTCATAATCAACAATTAAATGGGTTACCTGAAAGTAAACTTCTTTAAGGTCTCTTAACGACTAACTAATTTAGCGATTATTAAATAAAAAGCTTCTTAAGAAACATCTGTTTATGATTTTCAAGTAAATGCAATAAAATCTAATTTATTATGGAATTTCAGTTATGGAGAAATGCTACTGTCTTACTAAGTATTGATCATATCAAATTTTTAATAGACCCAATGTTAGGGAAAAAATCCTCATTCGGAGTTTTTCCCTGGACTCAGGACAATCGTTTGAATCCATTAGTAGACTTACCATTTGAACCAAAAGAATTAGATGATTACTTGACAAACCTAGATGCCATTGTGGTAACCCATCTTCACCCAGATCATTGGGATGCAACTGCCGTTGAGATGTTGGATAAAAACCTACCGGTTATATGTTCTGTTGGTATTGCTGAAGCCATAGCAAATTATGGTTTTAAAAATGTAAATGGTATTGAAAGCAACACAACATTTAAAGAAATTTCTATATCAGTAACACCGGGATTGCACGGTACTGGAGAGATAGGAGAAAAAATGGGAACTGTAAATGGTTTTGTTTTTTCAACAAAGGAGGAAAGCGTTTATTTTGCAGGAGATACGATATGGTGTGAAGAAGTAAAAACCGCAATAAGTTTGCATAACCCACAATATGTAGTTGTGGCAGGTGGAGCGGCTACATTTGCTATTGGCGAACCGGTTACAATGACTTCGGAAGATATATTAACGTTATGTAAAAGCTTCCCTCAAGTAAAAGTACTTGTAACACACCTAGAGGCTGTTGGCCCTTGCATAGAAACCCGAAAATATATCTCCAGGAAAATTTTAGAGAATGGGTATTCAAATAGATGTTATATTCCAGAGGATGGAGAAAGCTTCATTTTAGATTAATTTTCATCCAAAATAAAATCTAAAATAGCTTGCACGTGAATCTTGGTGGTATCAAAAACTGGGATTGAATCAAAGTCATTTTCATTAATCAAAAGTGGAATTTCGGTACATCCTAGTACAATGCCTTGAGCCCCTTTTTGTATGAGGTCATTAGAAAATTTAATGAACTCTTTTTTTGAATTTTCTTTGATAATGCCTTTCCCTAATTCTTCTTTTACAACATATTGAATATGATCAATTTCAGAAGGTTTTTCAGGCGTAAACACTTCTATTTGATATTCATTTAACTTTCTTCGGTAAAAATCCATTTCCATAGTAAACTTTGTACCTAGCAAACCTATTTTATTTATTTTCATTGAATTAATCTCCTTTGCAGTTGCGGTTATAATATCTACAATTGGAATGTTAATTATTTCCTGAATCTCACCGGCAAATAAATGAGCTGTGTTGGCACATAAAGCAATACCTTCTACATTGCTTTTTTCCAGCTCTATACAGGCGTCTAAAAGTAAATCAAAAGAATTTTCCCAGCCTTTATCCTGAATATCAGCAAAGTTTAAGGAGTTAAGGACAATTTCAGCGGATTGTAATCCTCCCAATGCTTGATTGACACCTTCGTTAATATATCTGTAATAATCAATTGTCGATGTCCAACTGATTCCACCAACTAATCCTATTTTTCTCATTTCATTTGTGTTTTTCTTCAGTAGTTTGTAAAACTTTTTTCATTACCAAAAAATGAAAGATTTTCCTACCAATTTGAAAGTTATGCTCCCCAATTTTTTCAAATCCACTTTTGTTATAAAAATTTATAGCTCTAGTGTTTTCTTGGAGTACCGAAAGCCAGATCTCTTTAAATCCCAATTGTTTTGCTTCTTCAAGCAAGTAATGTTGTAATTCACCCCCTATTTTCATAGATAAAAAGTCTTTGAGAACATATATTTTTTGAAGTTGGCATACCTGTTCAGATAAGATAAACTCTGATTTTGAATTTAATTTAAGTTTGGCATAGCCAACCGGTAAATTATTAACTGTGGCTATCCAATATTTATTATTGGATTTCTCGATACTTTTTTCTATCTTTTTAACAGAAAAGGTAGCGTCAAGATAATCGAGCAAATCCTGCTCATAATTAAAATAATGGGCAAAGGTTTCAGAGAATGTTATTCTACCTAAAAGTGCTATGAATTTAGCATCTTTTTTATTTGCCAGTCGGATTTCAATTTTATTCATTCTAAACTAATGTTATCGTAATTTTTAATGGCTGAGATTGTTTTTCAATTTTTGTCCCATCATATTTTTAGGGTCTTTTATCTCTTCAAACCCAAATTTTTGATACAATCCGTGTGCCTCAGTGTTTGCTAGTTCCCGGTTTTTAACGTATTTAATGTAATTCCTGACTCTTGAAAAGCATTTTGAATTGTTTTGTATGTCAACGGCTTATTATTACTTTCATTGATTAGAGAAGCAATAGCAATGCCATATATACCAACAGAAAGTAATGATTTTATATCTTCTAATCTAATGCCACCAATAACCAAGAATGGGATTGGATTTTCATATGTTTGTTTTTGCTTGTCGATTAGCGCTTTGATTTGCTGTAAGGATAGAAAATCTTTAATTTCAGGTTTTGTTCTTGTTTTACGAAAAGTTCCTAGCCCTATATAATCCGCTATTCCATTTGATTGATGGAATTTGGCTTCTATTTCATTATAGGCAGTTGCTCCAATAATCTTATTAATTCCTAACTCTTTTCTGGCAGTCTTATGGTCTATATCCCCATTACCTAGGTGAACGCCATCTGCATCAATCTCAAGTGCGATGTCTAAATGATCGTTAATGATTAACGTAGCATCAAAATGGTCACAAATTTTTTGGGTTTCCAATGCGATATCAAGCATTTCCAACCTTTCCATATCCTTAAGCCGAAGTTGCACCAAATCAACACCGGCTTCACAGGCGTCGAGTGCCAGCTGCTGATGTGTTTTATGGAGCATATTTTGAGTGATATAATGAATTCTCGATATTCTATTTTGTATCATAAAATGTGTGATTAAGCAATACCTAGTAAAGACTCACTGCTTAACATATATTGATTGAGTAATTCTTTTGATTTATAGTAAGCCTGTTTCATATTTAAACCAAGTGCTAATCCAGCTGCAATGCCCGAAGACAGTATGCAACCCGTACCGTGTTTACCAAAACCAGTAAGCTTTCTAGATTCTAGATGATGTATATTTTGATTCCACCACAGGTGGTCTATTATATATTCTTCATTTTCAGAAACTGATTTCTGTAAAATAGTAGTCTTATCCGGCATCTGGCACAGCGGAAAATCAAAGCCCCATAATTCAGCGTACTCTTCTTTGTTGGGTGTAATTAGGTCTATGAGATGGATGGTTTCAAACAGTTTTTTTGAATTAAACCTGTTCCAAAAAATAAAACCTCCAGAGCTTTTCAAAACAGGATCCCACACAATTTTCAAGTTCTGCTTGTAGCTTTTTAAAAGTGTAACCAGCCAACATAAAGTATCTAAATCCTTTGTTATCCCAATTTTTACAACAGCTATCGTATGAAGCTCAAAAATGACCTCTACCTGGTTTTTAATCTCTTTTTGTGTTGACCAACGAATACCACGTATCTCGGATTCATTTTGGATAGTTAAGGCACTCATTACACCAAAGCCATAGACATTGAAATGCTGAAATACTTTTATATCGGCTAGAATTCCTGCGCCTGCAGAAGGATCAAACCCAGCGATCGATAACACTTTTGGTTGCTTCATAGGTAAATGGATGATCCTTTTTTTGTAAACTCTTCAGCCTTTTCCTTTAAGCCTTCTTCAATTACTTCAGTTTCTGTAGCTGCTTTTTCATTGGCCAGTTCTCGTATCTCTTGTGTGATTTTCATCGAACAAAATTTAGGGCCACACATACTACAGAAATGAGCAATCTTCGCCCCTTCTGCTGGTAAAGTCTCATCGTGATATTCACGAGCTCTAAAGGGATCCAATGAAAGGTTGAACTGATCGTCCCATCGAAACTCAAACCTTGCTTTACTCAATGCATCATCCCTATATTGGGCAGATGGGAAACCTTTTGCCAAATCTGCTGCGTGGGCTGCTATTTTGTAGGCAATCAATCCATCCTTTACATCTTCTTTATTGGGTAACCCTAAATGTTCTTTGGGCGTTACATAGCAGAGCATAGCAGTACCGAACCAACCAATCAATGCCGCACCAATAGCACTCGTGATATGATCGTAACCAGGGGCAATATCCGTAGTGAGCGGTCCTAATGTGTAAAAAGGAGCTTCGTGAGTAAGTTTAAGCTGCTTGTCCACATTCTCCTTGATTAACTGCATAGGGACGTGTCCAGGCCCTTCAATCATTACCTGAACATCGTATTTCCAAGCGATTTCCGTGAGCTCACCCAAAGTTTCTAATTCGGCAAACTGCGCTCTATCATTAGCATCTGCGATACTCCCTGGGCGTAGCCCGTCACCTAATGAAATGGAAACATCGTACTTATTCAATATTTGGCATAATTCAGAAAAATGCTCATAAATAAAATTTTCCTTATGATGTGCCAAACACCATTTGGCCATAATGCTTCCACCTCGTGAAACAATACCCGTAAGCCGTGAAGCCGTGAGCGGAATATACTTTAATAGTACGCCGGCGTGCAGTGTAACATAATCTACTCCCTGTTCTGCCTGTTCAATAAGTGTATCGCGAAAAAGCTCCCAAGTTAACGCTTCCGGATTTCCATTGACTTTTTCCAATGCTTGATAAATGGGCACAGTACCCAATGGTACAGGGCAATTCCGTATAATCCATTCTCGGGTTTCGTGAATGTTTTCTCCCGTGGATAAATCCATAATGGAGTCAGCTCCCCAACGACAAGCCCATACGGCTTTTTCCACTTCTTCTGCAATAGAGGAAGTCACTACCGAATTTCCAATATTGGCGTTCACTTTAGTAAGGAAGTTACGCCCAATTACCATTGGTTCTAATTCGGGATGATTAATATTGGCAGGAATGATGGCACGACCTTTAGCTACTTCATCCCTAACAAATTCAGGAGTGATTTTTTTAGGAATATTAGCACCCCAACTGTTTCCAGAGTGCTGATGGTAATCCTCCATCATCAGGTTTTCCCGTACTGCTATGTATTCCATTTCCGGAGTAACAATACCCTGTTTTGCATAATACATTTGCGTATGTGATGGTCTTGTGGAACGTTTCGGTTTTCGAATATTTGGAAATCGTAAGGTATCCAACGTACTATCTTTTAAACGTGTATTCCCATATTCAGATGATGGTTGTGGCAGCTCTATTATTTGCTTGTCATTTGCCAACCAATTCCTAACATCAGGAAGCCCTTGCGTTAAATCAATAGTGGCTTTTGGGTCGGTATAAGGACCACTGGTATCATATAGATATACCTCTGGATTTGTGGTGTCCTTTTCTGTTCCATTTATGGTAGTTTTAGCTTGTTTAACGCCTCTAAAAGGAATCTTTAAACCATTAGTTGTCGTTGCATAATGCTTATTTGAATTCGGAAAAGGTTCTCTTGAAATATGTTGTTTATAATCGGCTGAAACCGTATTTTTTTTGTCCATTTGTTTTTTGAACAAAAGTGATTAAATAGATGTAAAAAAGATAGTACAAGGTGGACATAGGGGTTAGAATGTCCAACTTATACTATTTAAAATAGGGCGTTTTACCGTAATTTGTGTTTAGATAAAATCAAAAATAAATGACTATATATATAATTGGTGCAGGAGCAATTGGTAAAGCATTGGCGGTTTGCTTAACACGAAATGGTAAAGACGTTCAGCTTATTCGAGGAAGTGTTGATGATGGTAGTTCGTATAGCGAAAAAATAACGTTGAAACTTAAATCAGGACAAGAGTTGACAGCGGATGTAAGGTTCAATTCCTTATGCAACTTCTCTGACTTAAATGGTCTGGTTGTACTCACCAATAAATCTTTTGGAAATAAGGAGCTTGCCAAAAAGCTAAAGAGCAAGGCTATTAATTCACCAATAGTTATCTTGCAGAATGGTTTAGGTATAGAAAAACCCTTTATAGAGAATAATTTTCGAGAGGTCTATAGATGCGTACTTTTTGCAACAAGTCAAAATATTTCAAAAAGCGAAGTAAGCTATAAACCTGTAGCGGAATCTCCCATTGGTGTAGTCCGGCAGAATAATACGGTTCTAGAAACAATTGTAAAGGAAATAGATACGCCCGGATTCAGGTTTGTTGCTGAAAAACAAATCGATAGAATTATTTGGAAAAAGGCGATTGCGAATTGTGTGTTCAATTCCATATGTCCCTTATTGGAAGTTGATAATGGGATTTTCCACAGAAATACCGAAGTCTTTTCTTTAGCGAGAAGAATTATTAAGGAATGTGTACTTATATCAAAGAAGAAGGGGATTGATTTAGGAGCTAAAGAAGTTGAGGATCAGGTAATTTCCATCAGTAAAATGTCCGACGGTCAGTTTATATCCACATTGCAGGACATTCGAAATAAAAGGGAAACAGAAATAGACACCCTCAATTTTGAGGTTTTTAGGATAGCAAAGGAAATGAACTTGGAGGCACTAGTCCAGGAAACAAAGTTACTTGGGGAGTTAGTAAAAATAAAATCAGAATTAAACAGATAGATGTATCAAATATTTTCCCCACCAGAACATTTACGCCATATTATAAGATATTATTGGTTACTTGATTTAAGCATAAAAGGACGTGGAGTAACGGAATATATTTTTGCCTATCCCTATGTGAATTGGGTATTTACACTTGGGGCTCCATATACGGTTAAAGATAATCAGTTTGACCCTCTAGTTATTAGAGATACGCGCATTTTGGGGCCAAGGACTAATTTTGCAGAATATTTACACCCCGAGGGAAACTTAGCCTTTGGAGTGACCTTTCAATTTGGAAGTACCTTGCCTATTTTCAAGGAAGAAACCAGCCTATTGACCAATAAAATTATTTTACAGGATGAGATACTGCCTGCTTTTAATTGGTTGACACCTTTTTTTGAAGAAGTCCAACCAGATGTTTTTATGAATACTTTTAATAATCAAATTGAAAAACTTTCTCGTGGAAAGGATAGAAATGGGCAGGTTCTATGGAATCAATTTTTAGAACTCATCATAGGCGGAAAAAATTATGCATCATCTGCAAATCGAATGTCAAGAATGCTCCAAATAAGCCAAAGGCATCTTCAAAGAATAACGATGCAATATGCCGGGTTAACTCCCAAACAGGTACAGTCAATGATTCGGTGCAGGCTGGCAATTAAGCACATTCATAAAACGGGATGTACCCCTGATTTTTTCCACTATGGTTTTTACGACCAAAATCACTTTATCAAGGAGGTTAAAAGATGGTCAGGACATACACCTGTTGCACTTTTATCCTTGCTCCCCTAAATTAGACTTTCTGTTTTAAGTTCTTAATGGCGGAAAAGCCCAGTATGTAAAGGATGGTTTTGATATGCAAACTGACAGAAAGTAGAACTAATACAGGAAATATTGAATGAAAAAGCAAAACTGAAAATTGAAAAAGCACTTTATGCCTTCAAAGAAAGCATTCAAGAAATCGAAAGGTCTGATCTTTCTGTAATCATTAATACTTCAAAAGGGATTCAAATATCTAGAGATTGCTTACATCAATTAAGATTAATTGTGAGAGCCAACCAATTTGACTCTATTCAAGAAGAAATAGATTTTTTCAAGGAGCAAAAGCCCTTTGTATATGGTAGGTTAAAATTTTTTGTAAAAATTCATAAAAGCATTCTAGAGAGACCCAAAACATCTATAGAACGACAACGTAAATTTATTGATCAGCAACTAGAGGAAATAGATAGGCGTAGAAAAGCTTTTCTAGATTTCGAAAAATACTATTTACAAAAAGAAACCAAATTAGATAAGTATTATTTTGTTAGAGGGAAAGACTCTTCTGAACTTATTTCAGATACTTCACATTATTATACAGACCCAGAGTTCTCAACTAGTCACGACAATATGGTAGCGCAAATCATTGCTTCAGAGTTGTTAATTAATCACTTTAATTCAGAACTGCACTATTTGCGTAGAAAAGAACTACAGCCTTTCGCTGAAAACCCATCTATAATGACATTAGAAGATTTAGAATGGACTGCTAGTAAAACGGATTTAGTAGAGCTTATATATGCACTACAAGCATCTGGAGCTATTCAAAACGGAAATGCAGAAATTAAGCAAATGGCTACTATTTGCGAAAAAATATTCTCAATAGATCTAGGTAATTTTTATAGAACATATTTAGAAATTAGGGAACGTAAAATGGATAGATCTCGTTTTATTAAACATCTTAAGAAAAGTCTTGACCAAAAAATGGAAAATGATGACCAGAAATATTAAACCTTAAAACTGTTAAAATTCTTCCCAACCCACTCCCAACTTGGGAATAAAATACACTAAACCTATTCAAATTTGTAGAACGAAAGTTAAATCAGGTCAGGGGCTATCAAATTAGTTGACAGCGAGACGATAGTCCCTTTCCATTAAAACCGTTCTATTATGCCAACAGCCATTATTACCACAGACGATCTTCGGGAATTCAAAATGGAATTGCTCGATGATATCAAAAACCTTCTTGCCAAACAAGCTTCCGGGAATATCAAAAAGTATCTTAAATCTTCCGAAGTAATGGACTTGCTTCAGGTAAGTCCAGGCACATTACAAAATCTGCGTATCAACGGGACACTTCCCTATACAAAAGTAGGCGGCATCATTTATTACGATGCAGCGGAAATTCAAAACGTAATGGATGCAAACCGTGTCCAGCACGGGCTAAATTTATAGGTGATGAACTATATAAAGCTACTTAATGCGGCTTTTGAAAAGTTCTTTTTTGATGATCGCCTAAATCCTACCCATATCAGCCTGTATATGGCATTGTTCCAAGAATGGAACAGCAGCCGTTTTGCCGATGAGTTTTACGTGAACCGACGTGACCTTATGCGCGTGGCAAAAATAGGTTCAAAATCTACCTACCACAGATGTGTGACCGAGTTGGATGCTTGGAGCTATCTCTCCTATTTTCCCTCCAATAACCCCTACAAAGGCAGTAAAATCAAGATGTCCATTATTGGGACGAGTGATGAACCGGTTAAGGGACAGTACAATCCCATATTGGAACAACTTGCGGAACAGTACCATCCCATACGAGAACCAGTAGTGTACCAGCACCGGCCCACTAATGGACAAGCATTGGTATCTACTATAAACAATACCAAACAAGTAAACAATACAAAACAGCCAAAGGGCAGGCTGGCTGTTATTGTTTTTTTTAAAGAAAAAGGATTTGATGCTGATGAAGGAAAAAAATTCTTCGACCATTACGAAGCCAACGATTGGAAAACGAGTGACGGAAAAGCGATTCGCGATTGGCAGGCATTGGCCATAAATTGGATGGATAGAACCGAATTGTTTGACCAGGAAAACCAGCCAAACAATAAAGAAGCGTCCCAAATACGGGACAACCTGCGAACTACTAAAAACAAGGATTATGGACAACCCCTCTAAAATAACCGAAGGTGGCGTGGAATATTCGCTTGGGGAGTTTGATGGTAAAAGTGTGCTATACGATTTCCCTAAAATCTTGATTTACCTGAATGCCAAGGGCAAACTGCTTTTCGGGGAAAAATTCAGGATTTATGATGAGGATAAGGATATTCTGCTAAAGCTTTGTTCTTATTTCATCAAGGATAAAGAGAACTGCAAGACCTATGGTATTGATATTAATAAAGGGATTCTACTTTCCGGTCCTGTAGGCTGCGGAAAGACCAGTTTGATGAAACTATTACGTTATATTGTCCCGTTGCAACGGCCATACGAGATAATACCTTGCAGAAATGTGACTTTCAGCTTTAATCATCTTGGTTTTAAAACCATTGAAGAATATGGCAACACCAAATTTTTCTGCTTTGACGATTTGGGCATTGAACCCTCTGGACGGTTTTATGGGAAGGATCTGAACGTAATGGGCGAAGTGCTGTTATCCCGCTATGAACTCTACCAACAAACCAAACATAAAATTAAAACCCACGCCACCACCAATCTAAATGCTGAAGAGTTGGAAGAAAGATATGGAAATCGTGTCCGTAGTCGAATGCGGGAATTATTTAATTTGGTTGCGTTTGATAAAAGGGCTAGCGACAAGAGGAAGTGAATAAAGGATTTAGAAAGATACGTCAAAAACATTCTTATGGTGTAGGATATGAGGTTTTAAGTAAATATATTTGCGTATTAGGCAATTTTTCTTTATAGACTATGGAGATTAATAGAATTAAAGCTGTTTTGGCTGAAAGTGGAAAGAAAAACAAGTGGTTGTCAGCTAAAATGCGATTAAATGAAGCAACAGTATCGAAATGGTGTACTAATGCAAGTCAACCATCTTTAAAAACATTGAAGGAAATAGCTAAAGTTTTAGGTGTTGACATTCGTGAATTATTAAACCAAACAAAAAATTAAAGTGCTATATATGAGCAAAAAAAAGACATATATTGATTTATTTGCTGGGTGTGGTGGTCTCTCACTAGGATTATATAATTCTGGACATTGGAAAGGGGAATTTGCAGTTGAGAAAAGTCCTGATGCTTTTAAAACCTTAGAGCATAATTTAATTGAAAATAATGGCCATTTTAACTGGCCAAATTGGTTGCCTCAATCGAATCACGACATAAATCAAATAATTAAAAACCACTCAAAAGAATTAAAAAACCTAAGAGGAACTATTGATATGGTTGCGGGTGGTCCACCGTGTCAAGGCTTTTCAACAGCAGGCAAAAGGATTGAAAATGATTCCAGAAACAAATTAATCAAATCATACATTAAGTTTATTAGGCTAGTACAACCAAAGGTTATATTTTTTGAAAATGTAAAAGGGTTTACTCAAAAGTTTGACAAAAATAAAATCCAAGGAAAAGTGTATTCTGAATACGTAAAAAGTGCTCTAGAATATACCCCAAAAGATGAAAACTATTTTGGTTACAAAGTTGAGGGTCGGCTAGTTGATTTTTCAGAATATGGTGTTCCGCAAAAAAGAACCCGTTTTATTCTGGTTGGGATTAGAAAAGACATAGCTAACAATACAAAACCGACAGATTTTTTTGATTCAATAAGAAATGAAAGAGAAAAGTTCCTTGTAAATAAAGGGATTGGTCTAACAAATAGTTTGGAAGATGCCATATCCGATTTATTGAGAATTAATGAAACTGTATCACCTGATACTTCATCATTTATGACAGGTTTTTATAACAAAACTAAATCCAAATATCAAAAACTTTTGAAAGGAGATTATGCAGAAAAGATTCCTGATAGTCACAGATTTGCAAAACACAATCCTACTACAATAGAAAAATTCGAATTTATTCTTGAAAATGCAGTTAAAAATAAAACACTTTCAGAGGATATTAAAGACAGATTTAACCTTAAAAAAAGGACTATAATTCCATTGTCTGGAAAATTACCAACGCCAACAATTACAACATTACCTGACGATTATATTCACTATTGCGAACCAAGAATTTTTACAGTCCGAGAATATGCTAGAATTCAATCCTTCAACGATTGGTATGAGTTTAAAGGGAAATATACAACTGGAGGAAAAAGAAGAACACAAGAAGTTCCTCGATATTCTCAAATTGGAAATGCAATTCCACCTTTGTTTGGTGAACAAGCAGGACTTATTCTAAACTCGATATTGTAATGGCAAAAGTTAGTTTTAGAACAAATATCCTCTTAAAAAGTATAATTGGAAAAGATTTAATTACAGATGACAACATTGCTGTACTGGAGTTGGTCAAAAATTCCTTTGATGCAGGTTCAAATGAAGCAAAAATAATTTTCAGAGATGTTGTAACTGAACTTTCAGCGAAAGATTATAAAAAATATAACCAATCGAAAATTATACTTCGCGATACAGGTTCAGGAATGTCAGAATATGACCTAATCAACAAATGGTTAAATATTGCTTATTCTGAAAAAAAATCTAAAAAAGAAGAGTTTAACAGACAGTTAGCAGGTAATAAAGGAGTTGGTAGATTTTCTTGTGATAGATTAGGCAAATCATTAGTCATTTATACTAAAAAAAATAGTGAACCATTATTAAAACTTTCCATAGACTGGACGGAATTTGAAAAAATTGATGACATTGAAAAAAATATTCAAGATATAGATTTCGAACTAGATGAGATTTCAATTGAACAATACGTAAAAGAAACTCATCTTGAAGAATTCGAGACAGGTACAACATTGTTTATTAGCAATTTGAGAGAAAATTGGGACTTATCAAAAATTCAATCCCTAAAAAGACAACTCGAACGCTTCATTAATCCGAATCAAAACTTTGAAGCTGAATCTTTTGACGTAACCATAGAAGCGGATGAATTCCAAAAAATTGAACGCGGTTTACCAGAAAGTGAGAAAATAAACGGTGTTGTAAAGAATAGGATTTTTAGCAAGTTAGATTTCAAAGCAACTTACATAAAAGCTAATATTTCAGAAGATGGTAAAACTATTACAACAGTATTACGCGATAGAGGCAATGAGATTTTTACACTTAAAGAACATAATCCTTTCGACTTATTAAAGGATATTGAAATTAACATATACTACTTAAATCCCTATTCAAAGGCTTACTTCAGAAGACAGACTGGAATAAGGTCTGTCGATTTTGGCTCAATTTTTTTGTTTATTAATGGATTTAGAATTCCACCATACGGAGACCAAGGGAACGATTGGTTAGGTATGGAGTTAAGAAAAGGACAAGGACATAGTAGGTTTTTAGGAACTAGAGAGGTAATAGGGCGTATCGAAATTAATGGAGTTGAGTTAGATGATGAAAAAGAAGATTTTTTTATTATTTCAAACCGTTCAGGAGTTGATAACAACAAACATTATGAACAGCTGACTAAAAACTCAGCACCATACGGTTATTATTTTAAAACTTTTAGAAGACTTGAACGATTTGTAGATGAAGGAATAAAATGGGACAGTACACCTTTAAAAGAGTCCGCAATTGAAAAAAAGGTACTTGATGATAAAAACTGGAATGAAGGAAAAGAAGAGTACAAAGAAGATTTATTAACAAGAAATAAACGGGTAATATCTATAATTGAAAAAATTATAAATGCTAAAAATGACGAAATAATTTCGTTATCTATTAATAAAGAATTAGTTACAGAATTAGCTGATGAACAGGCTAAAAAAGCCAAAGCTGAAATAGATTCTATTGTAGGACAACTTAACAACAAAACACTATCTTCTGAACAAATAACTCAACTAATCAATGATTTAAAAAGCTCAGAAAATGAAATAGAAAATTTTCCAGGTCAAGAGGGTCAAATTGAACTGCTTAAAAAGGAACAGAATAAATTAAAATTAGAGCTTGAAAGGAAGTTTGCGGAAAAAAAAGAACTTGAAGATGAAGCTATAAGATTAGAAGAAGAAGCTAAAAGGCTTCAAGAAGAACTAGAGTTAGAAAAAGAAAAGAACACTTATTTAAAAACTTCATCCAGAACTTTAACTGAGGATGCAAAGGGACTCGTTCATAATATTAAAATTACATCGAGGAAAATAAGCAGCAGTGTAGATAATTTATACGATAAGATATTAAACGATTCTTATACTAAAAATTCATTACTTAAATCTTTAGGAGCTATTAAGTTTCAATCTGAAAAGGCAAATAAAATTAGTAAGATAATTACTCGTTCTAACTTCAAAACAGATAGAAATGCTCAAATAGCTGATGTAGTCCAGTATATCAAACAGTATATCGAAATATATTCTGACATATACCCAAGGAATGAACTTGAATTCAAGATTGTTGAGAAGGACACGACATTAACAAAAAAATTTAGTGTACTTGATATGTCTGTTGTTCTTGATGACCTGATATCCAATTCTGAAAAAGCAGGTGCTAGCTTAATTGAAATTGAAATGACTAATACGTCAAAAGAAGAATTGAATATTCTTTTTTCTGATGATGGAAGAGGTGTAGCTGAAAAATTTTTAGGAGATGAAAAGTCAAAAAACAAAATCTTTGAACTAGGTGTAACCACAACAAATGGCGGTTCTGGAATTGGTTTAAACTCTGTTAGGGAAGGTTTAAGGTCGATGAATGGAACTATTAAATTGATTGGCAATAATGTTAAACTCAAAGGAGCTTGTTTTGAAATAATAATTAAATGATAAAAAGAAGTTGTTTAATAATCGATAATGAAGACCAAACGGAAGAAGTTGAAAAACTGATTAGGGATGCCAAACATCAGGGCATCGAGCTTGACTGCCATCAGTTTAACGTAGGCAATACTGCTTATTCAGACATTCTTACTGATGGTTATATAGATATTGAGAAAGTATGTCAAGAGTTTAGGAATAAATTTAAGGGTAAATACTTTGACATTGTCGCTTTTGACTGGGATTTAGAGGATGATCATATAACTGGTGTAGAACTCATTAGACAATTCACTTCAAACAAAATCGCTCGTTACTCACCTAAAATTGTTTACTCTGGTGTTCTTGATGATGTTATAAAAGACATTATTCAAGAGAATCTAGACTTAGTCAAGGTTAAGGACACATTTAAACCAGTTATAAAGGATAAAGCAATTACTAAAATTAAATCTCTGGTTAGAAATAGAGTTTTTGATTACTTAGACAGAGGAAATCGAGACCCAATGATATTAAAGTTCTTGTCTGAAGAAATTCAATCTACAGAATTAATAATTGTTCAGGTATTAGAACAGTATCCAGAATTAATATTCGACAACAACTTTGTAAATGAAAAATTTAACGGTAAAACTTTTCAAGAAATAGCAGATTTTCTAAAAAATGATGACTCTATGGCTAATGAATTCAAAAGAGAGATTATTCAACAAGTCATCGCATATCTAACGGAAAAGATTTAGGAATGAACAAAAAGATTTTAATTGTTCATCCCTATGACAAGTCAACTAGTTTCTTAGATAGGATAAAAAGCCATTTACAAGAAGAGTTTTCAGATGACTTACATTATTTCAGCATCAAGCCAAATAAGACCTCGCACAATCAATGCTTGAGTACTATTAGAGATTTATCCGTTAACGGATTATTGTTATTTATGGGTCACGGAAAAAGTAACTGTCTTTACGGAGCTAAAGGAGATTATTATGGAACTTTAGAAAATATACTCGTAAAATCTGAAGAACCAGACAAATATTTTTATGAGGATAACTTCATAAATGAACAAAACTTAAGTGTATTTAATGAAAAAAAAATCATAGCATTATCTTGTAATTCTAATGCCCAATTAGGAAAGAAATCAGTTGAGAGTGGAGCAAAAGTTTTTTTAGGATTTGGGGATTTACCGACTTCAATAGAAGAGCTAGAAGAACAAGGGCAAGAAAGTAAATCTGGTGTTTCGCTTGGTAAAATTGAGCAAGCACTTAAAACCGAGATTAACGATATTATCAAGAAGAGCATTGGCATTGGAATTAATAAAAATTATACCTTTTCAGAATTAGTTGACCTAATTCACTTTGTGACTAATCAAAAAATAAGTCACTACTTAATCAATCAAAAGAAAATAAGTGAACGAAAACTCATAGCCAACTACCTATACACTTTCAAGAAAGAAATAAAAATTTACGGTAATAGTAATGAATTTTTAATTTCGTAAATAACGTGAGTTCGACGTAAAATAATGAGTTTTTAATATGAAAAAAGCGGAATATTTAGTAAATTAAAGTG
>NZ_BRVP01000035.1 GCF_027924145.1 Neptunitalea chrysea
GTCAGGGGCTTCTGCATAATCTGCTTGGTTTTCTATAGGAACCTCAAATTGAGCATTGACTAAACTAGTTAAACAAAGAAAGGTGAGTAGTAAAATTTGCTTTTTCATAATTTTTTTAATTTAATTTTGTCCAAATATATGATCCGTCAATTAAAAAGGCTCGATGTAAATTAAGACCACAATCGAGTTTTTTTAGAAATTCTGTAAAGAATAATTCAAAAAGCGCATCTTCTATGTCGTCTTGACATGTGCCTGGGCAGGATGTTCTTGTCTTGTCTAATACCATTTCTCTATAAGTATCCTTTAAATAAGTAATTAATGGAACATTATCGTCATCTATGGTGATTGTAACGTTTAAAAGATCGTGATAAAATTGTATTGCCTTTTGCGAATCTTCTATAGTAAGGGCGTATAATCCTCTTCTAGAGACCAAAATGGAGACAGCATCTTCGCCGTTTGCATTTAGATTTTCTAGTTGTGAAGAAAATTTACAAAATCCGGCGATGTCTTCAAAGCTTGGTATTGGTGCTAAACGTGTAGTATCTCCTGGCTGATTAATTATTGGGGTTCTTTGGTGAAGATGAAGTTTTATTCTTGAATTAGATTGGGCATCAGGAAATTTAGTAGTATCAAAGTCAAGGTCATTGTCTGGAACCACATACTCGGAGTACGTTCCTCCTAATTCAAGCCTAAATTCACTGCCAAGCTCTGTCTGTGTACTGTCTATTTTACTTACCATATAATCGATTCTATTTCTTATGATATCAATGTTTAACAGATTTTCTAATTTTGTAATAATAGGATCTGGCTCTTCATCTTCAATTTCTTCCTCTAAAACTGGATTTGTTATAATTGGGACATCATCATCATCTCCACACCCTCTACATCCAACATCGGTACTTGAATCATCAGAACCGTCATCTGAGCCACCGCCTCCGGTAGAACTATCACCTGATCCTGAATCTCCACTATCACTTGATCCTGAATCTCCACTATCACCAAAGCCTGAACCTCCAAAGCTTCCGGTATCATAACAATTTGAAGAGTCATAAGACAAATACAAATCGCCACGCTTTGCATCCACACAGGCCTGTCCTGCTTCGTGATCAAGACCAAACGGACACATTAGGGTTGCTATTGTACATCCGTCTGATTGCACAAGCGTAAATTTACTAGAATAAGTGTTTGTATTGTAAGTTATAGGAGTTAATTCTTTAGTGGCATCTAAACTATATGCATTATCTGCTGGTACATATAAAGGAGGAGCATTTAATATGTATTTTATAATATATGCCTTAGGAGAGTTTATACTGTCTAAAACAACAACTAAATTTTCGAACGTACTGGGTTGTATGGTGTCTCTTCGTATTAAAAAAGTATAGGAGGTATAGCTATCCGAAGAAAATTCTTTTATTAATGTAGAATCTATTGTAAAATTATACTCATGTTCCATAATGGTCTTGCCATTTTCTTTTAGAAATAAGTTCTTTTTATTAAACATGGCGTCAAGTACTGGTTTAAATTTTGTTTCTTGACTTAGTTCGTTAAAGGTCTTTCGCTTGAAGTTATATCCTATCTCATTTATAGTGTTAGTTTCAGCTTGGATAAAAGTATCATCGGGCTGACAACTAGTTATAAATAGTAGCAATATAATACCGTAATAGTAAGGCCAACTTTTTATATTCATAACATTTAATAAGGTACTATTTAATTTTGTTGCAAAAATATTTTTCTTTTAAAACAAATCTATACCTACAAATGAGTATTTTTTTACTGATAACCGTACAATATGTATTTTTTGGCTATTACTATTAAAAATACGCCTTTAACTGCACACTGCCTGTGTGTATGGTTTTAGAGCTTTCAGATTTTCTACCGTAATAAGAGAGGTTGAGGTCTAAAAATTTGGTTAGTTGTTTTTGGGCTATAAGTGTCCATGTAAAGTTTTTACCTTCTTGTAATCCTTCTAAAATTTGGTAGCCTACAGCAGAATAAGCATTACCGTCAAACGTATTTTGGTAAAAATCTACTTTTCCGTTAAGCGAAATTTTTTGTGCATTGGAGTAGTTAAATGAAAAGCCCAAATTGTGCTGTTCTAAATTATCAAAATCTCCCATTTGGTTTTGTTTGTGTTGGTATTGGTAAGTGAAGTCTAACTTACTGTTTACAGATAGAAAATAGCTTACCGTAGGTGAAACACTATAACTATCTATTTCGTAATTTCTACTTTCGTAGTTTTCAGAGGCACTGGTAGTTACTGTATTTTTTCCGGTAAAGTTTACCAACCAAAAGGTGTTTATTTGGTGTGCAAACTGTGTTTGGTGACTTTGTATGGTACTTTCTTGTGCACCCACTGCCAACAGACTTTTGCTTTTGGTATTTAAAAAGGTGTAAGAGGTGGTGTAATGTTGCTTTCCTCTGTTATAAAACAAGGTGTTTTGAAACGATTGATTTAACGCTAAAACATCGTCCCCGTTATTAGCTCCCAGCGGATTCAAATTAAATTTATTGCCTTCTCGTTTGGTTTTACGGTCTATAAGTAGTGAGGTTTGGTTATATAGTCTGCGTACCCATTTCCCGAAACTGTGTTCGGTTGCTTCCCAAATCCCCGGATTTATAGTTAAGGTTTCACTAAGCTTGGTTTGGTGTGAGTTGATGTAGGTCTGGTTTGGCAAAAATACCCGTACATAGGTAGCCTGATCCTGAAACTGGGCTACTTCAAACTCATCTATTTCTTGTATTCCGTTCTCATTATAGTCGTTCCAGGTATATGTACCTTGTCCGGCTTCTACTTCTACATAGCTAAATTCTTGTTGGGCTACTGTACCTGCATTGGTTTCGTATACAGTACCCATTTGTACAAATCCTTTCCAAAGTTGCTGACTGTATTGTATACGCGAATTTAATGAGTTCTCGTCGGCATCGTTATCATATTCATATTTAAAATTACGATAGCTGAGGTAGGCAGCTAAATTGGTCGTTTTGTTTTTAATCAATTGCGAATTGATGTAATAGGTATGAGAGGTGTTGTAATGCGTTAATCGGTTAGAACGAATACTGTCGTTAATACGATATTTATAGCCCACTTCACCAAAAATGTTCAGGCTATCTCCTATACCTGTATATACTTGGTACTCCTTATAACGTTGCGACAAATTGGTTAACTCATTGGTGGTAACATCGGTTTGTTGGTTGTTTTCATAGTTAAGCTTTACGCCCACCCAGTTTTTAGCAAAGCCATAGGCAGCGGTTGTATAGGAGCGGGCAAAGGTAGAAGAGGTTTCCGTACCATTATTTTGCAGGTAACTACTATTAGTGGTAATAGCTAGTTTATTTAATTTTAAATTAGCCTTTGCCACATGACGCCCCCCGTACGAATAGTTTTTAAAGTCTAAATACTCAAATTGGTAACTGGCACTTCCTGTTTGGGGGTGTTGGTAGGAGAGTCCGGCGGTCATTAAGTTCTGGTTGCTTTTAGGAGTTGTCTCAATATTCCAGTCACGGTTAAACTCTATGTTGTAAATACGTTCAATACTCTGAAAATTGTCTTGTATATAATCAATGTTAGCAAAGGCATCTAACGTGCCATTTGTATTTAAAATAGTCTGTTGAATATTCATTTTTCCGGCAAAACCCGTATTGTTTCCATCGTCAATATCTGAAAATAAATTCTCATCGTCATAGCTTACGGCTCCTTCAAAAGTTACCGCTGTTTTTTCGGTAGGTCGGTAAGCACCATTTATTACCGCTACCTGTAATTTAGTGGGTGCATTTAAAGTGGTAATTGGGGCATAGGAACCTTGCGGAACTCCGTTCACAGGAGCTACATACTCGTATACTTTTCCGGTAGCCAGTGTAGTGCTCAACACATAATCTCCTTCATTGGTACCTACATACGTAAAGGTGACACTAAAGAGGGTATTGTTCTCATCACTTGAATACACGTATACAATTTCTCCGTCAACTACTTGAGTAGTATATTGTACCTGATTTTCATCGTAGGTAGTTTCAGAGGCAGAGGGAGCTGTCATTAAATCGGTGTCATCTCCGGCAGCTTGTAAAATGGCTATTTGTTCTTCCGATAAATTTTCCTGTACAGGCTGATTTTTAGCGTCGTTCTCAGAATATAAATAGACACCCAGATCTAATTTATCAGAGGTGTGTTTTATCCCATTATAACTTACATAGCGGGTATAGTTATAATCGGTATATTGGTATTCTATCTTAATACGCATATCGGAAGTGATAGGGTATTTAGAGGTAAAGATAACTTCACCCGTACTATAGTCTATAATATAATCGTTGTTCTCACCACGTTCTAATAAGATACCGTTTACATACACCCGTTCGCTACCCGATACTATAATTACATACACATCGGAGCTGGAACCTGATAGGTTATAAGGTCCCTGATTCCCTTCTTGTCCGGTAAAATTTACCGAGGTATAAATTCCTCTTACCACAGCTCCCGAGGCAAAAACTTCCGTTTTACTATCGCTGTTTGGAGAAAGGTTGGCAGAAAGCAATAAACCTTGTACTTTTTTAGTGTAGTTCATAAAGTAGGTGTCACTATTCTGTAGGTTGATGTCTCCGGCTCTAATGCCCCAGTTTTTACTTTCAATTTCTACAAAAATCTGATCAAATTCTCGTACCCGTTGTGAGTATCCGGTAGATTGAATTGGGATGTTGTCATCTCGTATCGAAGCCCGTAGCGTAATGTCATTCGCTAATTTTCCCGAAATCTGTAAGTCAAGCTGTGAGTTAAGTACAGCGTTTTGATTGTTACCAATGGTAATACCTCTAGAGATACTCCCCGAAGTATTTAGTCCGTCAAATAAATTTACGTCTTCTTTTTTTACCTGTTGTAGCGCATACAATTGATCCATTCTGGCATTAGAGCCCACAATTACAGCAGGGTCTACTGCACTATAGGAGCGCGTTAAAAATTCAGGGTAATTTAAATAGTTAATCTGTACGGAGTCTAGTAAAATAGTAGCTTCCGGACTAAAGGTTAGGGTAGCGTTGGCAAAGTCAATACTGTATAAAGTGGAATCGATGGGTTGGTTTTGAACATCTAAAACTTCCAGATAGGTGTTGTTGATAGGAACCGTATCTAATACAATTTTCTGAATAACTTTAGCCTTCTTGCTTTTGTAATTAGAAGGAATCTCCTGCGCCTGTAACGTACAGGCGAATATGCAAACACAGATAAGCAGAAGTTGTTTCATCATTCTAAGAACAAAAATCTATCTAAAATATTTTAAAATATGCCCGAAAATAAAATTTACATGCCGATTATTCGATATAAATCTGCGTAATATTTATTTTAGCTGTTAAAATAAACTTTCATGAAAATTATATCCTATAATGTAAATGGTATTAGAGCCGCCATTAAAAAGGGTTTTTTAGAGTGGTTGGTAAGTGCTAACCCCGATGTTATTTGTTTACAAGAAATCAAGGCAACTGCAGACCAATTAGATCTTAGCTTATTTGAAGAGGCAGGGTATCCATACCATTATTGGTTTAGTGCAGAAAAGAAAGGATATAGTGGAGTGGCTATTTTAAGTAAAGTAGAGCCTAAAAATGTGGTATATGGTACAGGTATAGAGTATATGGATAAGGAAGGAAGAAACCTTAGAGCAGATTTTGACGGGGTTTCTGTAATGAGTTTGTATTTACCATCGGGTACCAATATTGATAGATTAGCACATAAGCTACAATATATGGCCGATTTTCAGACCTATATTAGCGAGCTGAAAAAAGCTACCCCTAATTTGGTAATTTGTGGTGATTATAATATTTGTCATGAAGCTATAGATATTCACGATCCTGTTAGAAATGCAAAAGTTTCAGGATTTTTACCAGTAGAGCGAGAGTGGATAGGGAATTTTATTGACAGTGGATTTATAGATAGTTTCCGTTTTTTTAATAAAGAACCGCACCATTATTCATGGTGGACGTATCGTGCCAATGCCCGTAACAATAATAAGGGTTGGCGTATAGATTATAATATGGTGGCAGTACCATTACAAGATAAATTAAAGAGAGCCGTTATATTACCAGAGGCAAAGCATAGTGACCATTGCCCTATTGTAGTTGAACTAGAAAACTAAGTAATTGTATATGATAAAGAGAGTGATTACCGTTATGGCATTAATTGCTATAACAACATCTTGTGTATCTACCAAGGTATATAAAGATTTGGAGGATAAGTACGCTGAGTTAGCCGAAGAGCGCGATTCCCTTGCAATGAATAAAGAGGTCCTAAAGGTAAGCGTAAATAAGTTGGAAAATCAAAACTCTAAACTACTTACCGAATATGAAAATGTAGTTGAAGAGCGCAATAAATTAACGCAAGAAAAGTCGGCTATAGAGAATAACTTAGCCAACTTAAAAGCTTCGTATGATGCGTTAGAAAAGCAAAGTGAAAAGAGTCTTGCCGATAATGCTAAAAAGAACAGAGAGTTACTTGAGAAGTTAGAAAAAGAAAGCGATCGTTTAACGCAATTAGCGTCAGAACTAGAGAAACGTTCGGCACGTATAGATGAGTTAGAAGCGGTAATAGCGGCTAAGGATGCAGCTATGAAAAGGCTGAAAGAATCATTATCTAAAGCGTTATTAGATTTTGAAGGAAACGGTTTAACCATTGAGCAACGCGATGGAAAAGTATACGTTTCTATGGAGAATAAGTTATTGTTTAGTTCGGGTAGCTGGTATGTAGGTACCGATGGTAAAAAAGCGGTAATGCAGTTGGCTACTGTATTAGCACAAAATCCGGATATTTCTGTATTGATTGAAGGACATACTGATAATGTACCGTATGCTAAAAATGGTGTTATTGATGATAACTGGGATTTATCTGTAAAACGTGCTACAGCGATTGTTAAGTTATTAATCGAAAACCTGGGTATAGATCCTGCTAACATTACGGCAGCAGGGCGTAGCGAGTTTGCTCCGGTTGCAACTAATGAAACCAAAGAAGGAAAAGCTAAAAACCGTAGAATAGAAGTAATACTTACACCGAAACTAGATGAGGTGACTAAGTTACTATCAGACGTTGAATAATCTAGTTAGTTAGTTTTTGTTCCTGTTTTCTATGGCGGTAGTTTGGCGTTTACGCTCTAAAAACCATAGTTGTGCCGAGTTGTACACATTATGAAATACCAAGTAGAAAACAGGGGCTAAACCTACCATAGGGTTTACATAGGTAATACTTATCCACAAGGCGAACATGGTGTTTTTTCTTCCGATTGCCAGTCCGCTTTCATATTTAATAGCTTTGGGTGCGGTCCATTCTCCTACCTTAAAGTTGATAAATCCAATTACACAGGTGATGCCTGCAATAAGTAATATAGTATTTATAGATACTGTACTGTGGTTCTGAATATAATCAGAACAATTACCACTGGCTATAAACATGTTAAATATAAACAGGACGAATGAAAATGGTTTTAGGGGTACTATTTTCGCCGTTAATTTAGGAGTGTAATTAGTAACTAATTGCCCAATAATTAAAGGAATACCCAGTGTAATAAATACTTGTAGTACAATAAAAATAGGGGATACCAATAAAGGCTCCTTAGTGAGTAATGGCAGTGCTATCGGTATAAAGATCACCGATACCAGATTACTGAGTACTGTAGATACGGTGACAAATGGTACGTTTAATTTCATCATGTTAGCAACTACGGCTGCTGCTGCTGCTGTTGGTGCCGCCCCCAAAATAAAGCCTACCATGGCTAAATCGGGAAACAGTAGTTTTACCCACCAATAATGAATAAAAGACAGGAGTACTACCAATAGTGCTGCTTGTATGTGTGCGCGTCCAATTTGTTTGTAGGTAATACGTATACCTGTAAAGGTGAGGAATAGCATGATAATTAGCGAATACCTTATTAAAAAAGTAAGCTGATGCAACTGTGGTAGCAATATACCTAATGTAATGGCCGCTACAATGTATATTGATTTTTTCAAGCAAAGAATATTTTAACTATAAAGATAATAGTTTCAGTTGCAAAACACGAATGATGCTTCAAATAAAAACATGCTGCTCATCCGGCTGTTTTATTATAAGGATGTCATTATACCTTATGATGTATATTATTTTTCGTCAGGGTCTAGTGTTTTTTTAAGGAGTTTCAGAACACGATGTAAATATCAATGTTGCTACCAAATTAATACTTAAAAATAACTTCTTCATCATCCGATTTTTCCAGTTTTGAGTAAAACTAATGATGACCAAGCGGATAGCTAATTTAAGGAACGTTAAAAACTTTTAAAGAAATGATAATAGATTATGGAGTTTACGTAGTTGTATCGCTAAAACCAGTTTTCGGTAATATGCTCCCAACTGGTAATCTCTGCACAGTAACTACCCTTTTGTTAAGCTTTATAAAAGGGTGTTCTTATTAATATACCCCATAATCTTCTCTGTAGCCTTGCTGTTAGCCTGCAAAAAAGAACTATTAATAGTACCTATTTTTTGTTGCTCTGTTGGGTTTTCAAGTAAGTGATTGAGCTGTTCGGTAAGTTGGTTGGCATCGGTTACCGAAATAATACCCCCTTTTTCTACTAATAGTTTGGCTTCGTTAAACTTTTTATAGTTTTTACCAATAAGCACCGGTATACCAAAAACAGCAGGTTCTAAGGTATTATGTAATCCGCTGGTACCCATACCGCCACCCACATAGGCTATATTCGCATAGCTGTATACCTTGGTTAGTAACCCAATGGTGTCTATAATAAGTACATCGTAATCAGCCAGATTTTTTTGTTCCATTTGGGTATAACAAATCACTTTTTTCTGTAAAACAGATAGAATAGCGGCTATCTTTTGTGGTTTAATCTCATGCGGAGCAATAATAAACTTTACTTTCTTATTGATATTGTTAATAAAGGGCAGTAATAAAGCTTCATCTTCTGGCCAAGAGCTACCAATTACTACACAAGGTTTGTTGTCTTTAAACTGCTCAACAAAGTCTAAGGTATTGTTTCTTTTTAAAATTTGTAGCACACGGTCAAATCGGGTATCACCGCATACGGTAGTATTGGTAAAGCCAATAGCATGTAATAATTTTTCAGATTGTTCTTCTTGTAGAAAGAAATGGTTGAAGGCTTTTAGTGCAGTACGCATATACCCGCCATACCATTTGAAAAATGATTGTTTTTCTCTAAATATACCAGAAACTAATAAGGTAGGTATGTTTCTTCTTTTAAGTTCGTTTAAGTAATTAGGCCAAAACTCATACTTTACAAAAAGCGCTAGTTTGGGGTTTATGGTATTTAGAAAGTGGGTAACGTTTTGTTTGGTATCTAAAGGCAAATAGGTAATTACATCGGCATCTGTACTATTCTTTTTTACCTCATATCCTGATGGCGAAAAAAAGGTAACTACCAATTTATATGTAGGATACTGTTGCTTTAATTGGTGCAGAATAGGGAGCCCTTGTTCAAACTCTCCTAGTGATGCAGTGTGCATCCAAATGACTTTATCATTTGGTTGTAATGCATTAGAAAGTATAGAAAATACTTGTTTTCTACCCACTATAAATAGCTTTATTTTTTTATTGAATAAGGCTATAATGGTTAAAATCCCTTGAATTATATACAGTAGTATTGAATACATGGTATTGATATAAAATAGGTTCAAAAGTAATTTATTTTAATTATTTAGAGGATGTATTTAAGGAATGGATTCTTTAAAGGTTTATTTTTTTGAGAGTGGCATTAGTTTAAACGTCTACTAAAAGATGTCTAAAAAAGGGATGGTGCTCACTGTTAACGTATATAACTCCCCTTTTTTTGCGGTAGGGAAGATATTTACTTACTGTATAATGTTGAGGTATAAATTAATTAAATACCAAATTATGAAACTAAAATTCAACTTTATGCTATTTGCTTTAAAATAAAAAGTAATGACTACTTATACAGTAGTGTTTTTTTATATGTAGTAAGTTTTTTAAATTTTACGCATGAGAGTTTTCTTTAGGGAATCCCCTAAAACGGTAAGGATTACCCCTTTTTGGTATGAATACTTATAAATGAGTATATGTAAATAATTGGTTTGGTGTATTTTAGTGGATATTTAACACGATAACCTATGATTAGAAAACTCAAACTTATTGCACTTCTTGCGTTGCTTGGTACCTATGGGTATGGGCAGGAACAGGAGGAGCTGGAAACAGAAACAAAACGACCTCTCGGGTATTCGGTAGCCATTAATGGTTCAAGCCTTGGGGTTGGAGGGGAATTTGGTGTGTCGGTAAGCGATAAAATTTCGTTGCGCTTGCGAGGGCATTACCTGAATTTAACAGAAGCCTTATCTGATGAGGAGCAGGATATAGGCGGGGAAGATTTTATTGTAAATGCCGGTCCTAAAAGTACGGTATTAGATATTTGTATGGACTACGCTCCATTTAGGAATAGCAGTTTTAAGCTAATAGCCGGAGTAGGGTATTTTTTAAAAGGAGATTTTACGGTTCATAGCGTAAACAAAGATGGGTATATGTATGGCGATATGGTGATTGCTCCTGAAGATGTAGGGACGCTCGACTTTAAAGTAGATTACAAAGGATTGGCACCTTATTTAGGAATAGGTTTTGGGAGAGCTGTGCCTAAGCATCGAGTAGGTATTGGATTGGAATTGGGAACTTTCTATTTGGGAGAACCAGAAGGATCTATTGTTACTACTGAATTATTAGATGCAAATATGATAAGAAGGGAAGAGGATTTTCAGGAAGATATCTCTGATTATAGATGGTACCCGTATATCAATTTACGAGTAGCTGTTAATCTTTTAAAATCTTAATTGTAAAAACGTAAAACGATTACTCATGATGAAAAAATTACATTGTATACTTATAGTAGCTTTTGCTACCATGTTTTCGGCTTGCGATAAAAGTCCGGGAGAATTAATAGATAGCGTAGACGATTATGTAAGTCTAAATAATAGCTTTAGTATTATAGATCAGACGCTTATGATAGAGGTTGTAGATGCCGCAGATGGTGTTACGATACCAGACAATATTACGGTTTCAGTTAGTGGAGAAGATAGTGAGTATGTATTTGAATCTGGCGGTACTAGAGACTATCAAACTATAGATGGTAAATTATATTTAGCCGTAAACCCTTCGTATAATGCGGTGGAAGGAGATGATATTGAATTTAATGTGCTTATAGAAGCACCGGGCTATTTATCGGTAAATGCAGAAGTATATATTAGTGAAAATGAGCCGGAACAGTTGTTAACGGTTCCAATGATAAATTTAAGCGCTACACCTTCAGGCGTTGCTAATACTACAGCGACTTTTGGATTAACAGGAAATGGGCTTGCGGGAGATCAGCAAGTAACAGTTGCGCCAGGTACAGATAAAGAAACAGGCGCAATAGTTACTTTACCAGATGGACTTCAGTTTTATGATGCTAGTGGCAACATGATTTCTGGTAGTTCGGTAGAAGTAAGTTTAACACATTTTGACGCTAATGAAGAAGAAGCCGGAATTACTTTTCCGGGTGGATTTATGCCAAATAAAGTTATGAATGAAAATGGAGTAGAAGAAGAAGTGTTTTTTAGTACTGCTGGTTTTGCTTCTATTGATATGAGCGTGGCTGGTAGTGATGTAAAGTCGTTTAGTAATCCTGTATCGGTATCTATGACCATTACAGATGATACCTATAATGTAGTTGATGATGTAATGATTACTGCAGGCGATGTGATTCCTATATGGTCGTACGAAGTGGCAACAGGTACTTGGCAATATGAGCAGGATGCTACGGTAGTGGAAGAGAATGGAGAGTTGACCGTAAATTTTGATATAACCCATTTATCTTGGTATAATATAGACTATAAAGGTGCTCGCTGTTCGTACTACGTGAATGGTGGAGTTAGTGTTATAGGAGATGGAAATTATAGTAAATATGCCTATTGCGAGTTGGTATATGCTAGTACAGGGCAATTAGTGAGTTATTATGCTGCTAAATCCTATACTCTTTATAACGGACAAAATATTAAATTTTACAATGCACCTTACGCGTATTGTAAGTTTAGAGTGTATTCAGGTACTAGTCGCTATTCAAAAGGAACTTTGGTTGCAGAATCGGCCTCATTTCGTCCGTGTTCAGATGCGGTTAGTATTACTATGCCTTCCGGATATTTTCCGGTTCCTGTAACACTTAAAGGAACGGCTTCTTGTGCTAATGGTTCTATAGAAAGACCTTCTTTTCATGTGTATTATAAATTGCCGTCTTCAACTTATTATAGCTATTTGGGGTATGTGTATAAGGGAGAAATAGCAACAACTAGATTAGATGTTGGTCAAACGTATGATTTCGTAACGTATTATAATAATAAAGTGTATTATGAAACCATTACAATTGCTCAATTAAATAATGTTGTAGATTTTCCTTTAGATAACGCAACTTGTAATCAGCTTTTTAATTAGACTTAATAGTTTCATTTTTTAATTTTAATTGAATTATATGGCGATTATCAGTTTATAAAACTGATAATCGCTTTTTTTTGTGGTATTGGTTGGTTTGGTAGGCGATAAAAGGCTACCTGTTATTTATCTAATAAATATTGAATTGATTGTTTAAGGATGTGTAAATTTGTATTATTGTTTATTATAAAGAGTGCATTTTAAATGAAGAAAATACAAATGGTTGACCTTAAAGGTCAATACGAAACAATTAAAGATCAAATTGCTACTTCATTTGATGAAGTTTTATCTAATACTGCTTTTGTTAACGGACCTGAAGTTCATGCTTTTCAGAAAGAATTAGAGGAATATTTAGGGGTAAAACATGTAATACCATGCGGTAATGGTACCGATGCTTTACAGATTGCAATGATGGGGCTTGGGTTACAACCAGGCGATGAGGTAATAACGGTAGATTTTACATTTGCGGCAACTGTAGAGGTTATTGCTTTATTACAATTAACTCCTGTATTAATAGATGTAGAGCCAGATACATTTAATATAGATATAGAGGCTTTGAAAAAAGCTATTACACCTAAAACCAAGGCTATTGTACCGGTGCATTTATTTGGTCAGGTAGCCAATATGGAGGCGGTAATGGAAATTGCAAAAGCGCATAACCTATATGTGATAGAAGACAATGCACAGGCAATAGGGGCTAACTATACATGGACTGATGGAACTAAGCAAAAGGCTGGTACTATTGGACACGTAGGAGCAACCTCTTTTTTTCCTTCTAAAAATTTAGGATGTTATGGGGATGGTGGAGCTATCTTTACGAATGATGATGATTTGGCGTATACTATTAGAGGTGTTGTTAATCACGGAATGTATGAGCGTTACCATCACGATGTAGTGGGGGTAAACTCTCGTTTAGATGCTTTGCAAGCTGCAGTGCTACGTGCCAAATTACCTTTATTAGATACGTATAATAATAGAAGAAAAGAATCGGCTGCAAAATATACAGCAGCCTTAAATGGGGAGGAAAGTATTGTAACACCTGTGCAAACAGGAGAAGCAGATAGCCATGTGTATCATCAATATACCTTACGTATTACAAACGGTAAGCGTGATGGTTTGGTAAAATATTTAAATGAAAACGGTATTCCTTGTGGGGTATATTATCCTATACCATTACATAACCAAAAGGCATATACAGATGAGAGATATAATGAAGCTGATTTTGTGGTAACTAATCAATTGTGTAAAGAGGTAATAGCGTTACCAATGCACACCGAGTTAGAGGATGACCAAATTGAATTTATTACCACTAAAATAAAAGAGTTTGTAAACGTTTAGTGCTTTTGCAATAGATAACTTTATACTAATTAACGCTAAAAATATACTTATGAAACAAATTTTGGTAACCGGAGGACTTGGATTTATTGGTTCTCATACGGTAGTAGCTTTACAAGAAAAAGGATACGAAGTAGTGATTATAGATAACCTATCTAACTCGAGTATAGAGGTGTTAGATGGTATTGAGCATATAACCGGTGTAAGGCCAATTTTTGAAGAGTTAGATCTTAGAGATAAAGAGAAAGTTGAAGCGTTTTTTAGCACATATGCATCTGTTGAAGGTGTAATTCACTTCGCTGCTTCTAAAGCAGTAGGAGAGAGTGTTCAAAATCCGTTATTGTATTATGAGAACAACTTAGCAGCTTTAGTATATATTTTAAAGGAGTTAGCTAAGAAAGGATCTGCTAATTTTATTTTTAGCTCTTCTTGTACCGTATACGGGCAACCAGATACACTTCCTATTACTGAGTCGGCTCCTGTTAAAAAAGCTGAGTCTCCTTACGGAAATACCAAACAAGTAGGGGAAGAAATTATTAAAGATACTTGCAATATAGCAGCAGGTTTAAAAGCTATTGCTTTACGTTATTTTAACCCTATTGGGGCACACGATTCTGCCGAGATTGGTGAATTGCCGCTAGGGGTACCTCAAAACCTAGTGCCGTTTATAACACAAACTGCTGCCGGATTGAGAAAAGAGTTATCTGTGTTTGGTGATGATTACCCAACCGAAGATGGTACCTGTGTAAGAGATTATATTCATGTGGTAGACCTTGCTAAAGCACACGTAATTGCTTTAGAACGTTTGTTAGAAGATAAGAACGAAGGGAATTATGAAATCTTTAATTTAGGTACAGGAACAGGAAGTTCTGTATTGGAAGTGATTCAAAGTTTTGAAAAGGTTTCAGGAGAAAAACTAAATTACAAAATAGCACCAAGAAGAGCGGGGGATGTTATTGCAGTGTACGCAGATACAACCAAAGCAAACAATGTGCTAGGATGGAAATCTGAACTTACTTTAGATGATGCTATGGCATCTGCCTGGAAGTGGGAGAAAAAAGTAAGAGGTTTATAGTTGATATAAAAAGGTTGTATATCAATCTTTAAAAATAGATTCTTATAAAAGGCATCCATGCATTTGCATAGATGCTTTTGTTTTCTTTATACAATACATCGTAACGTATCCCGAAGGTTACATTTTCTGTTCTATATCCGGCACCTACAAAAAACGCAGGGTACCAATAGTTTTCGTCTTCGTAGTAACTATCTTCATAATTTTGAATAACATTCAAGACCTCAAATTCACCTGATAATTGAAGTTCATATATAGGATCATAGAGTCCAATTAGGCTTGGTCCCCAGATGGTAGACTTGTAAAAATCTTTGTCTTTTGCGTATGCAAAATTCATTCCTGTACCAGCTGCTATCCTCTCATTTTTAAATTGATATATGGCGCTTGGAGAAACGATAGCGCTAAAATATCCTTCTCCAAAGGCTAAACCAAAATTTCCTCCGTAAGAAACATGCTCCCAAAAATCGTCATCTGTTTGAGAATAAGCAGTTAAAGAGATGAAAAATGAGATTATTATAGTAAAAAATAGTTTTTTGTGCATAATTAAGAATTTAAGAAGGGCTCTAAGAAATTCTGCTAATTTTGTATACAATATATTTAATTCTTCCTGCTAATATACTTATTTATTGTATTTTTGCTAAAATAAAAAGAACACAGTTTTCTGAAAAAGATATCATGGATAGATTTTCATTTTTAAATGCTGCACATACAGAATACTTCGCAGAGTTATATGACCAATACTTACAATTTCCTGATAGTGTAGAGCCAAGCTGGAGAGCTTTTTTCCAAGGTTTTGATTTTGGATTAGAGAGCGCAGAGACGATGGTTGTAGAAACGTCGGAAAGTTTAAAGGTTCCTTTGCCGGGTACCAATAACGTTGTAGAGATTCCTGATAATGTTCAAAAGGAGTTTCAGGTTGTAGAGCTTATTAACGCGTATAGAACTAGAGGGCATTTATTTACCAAAACCAACCCTGTACGTAATAGAAGAACGTACACACCGACTATAGCAAAAGAAAACTTTGGATTTACAGATGCGGATTTAGACACTGAGTTTTCAGCGGGTAAAATCTTAGGTATAGGCAAAGCTTCTTTACGAACGATTTTAGAACATTTACAAAATATTTATTGTGAATCTATTGGGGTAGAGTATATCTACATTAGAAAACCCGAAGAAATTAAATGGATTCAGGAAAAATTAAATGTTAACGAAAACAGACCTTCATACAGTGCTGACAGAAAGAGGCATATTTTAAGAAAGCTTAGTGAGGCTGTTTCTTTTGAAAACTTTTTGCATACCAAATATGTGGGGCAAAAACGTTTCTCATTAGAAGGAGGGGAGTCTTTAATACCTGCCTTGGACGCCGTTATTGAGCAGGCTGCAGAATATGGAGTGAAGCAGTTTGTGATGGGGATGGCGCACCGTGGACGTTTAAATGTACTAACTAATATTTTTGGCAAATCGGCTAAAGATATTTTTAGTGAATTTGATGGTAAAGATTATGAAATGGATGTTTTTGATGGGGATGTTAAGTATCACCTTGGATGGACATCAGACAGGTCTACAGATAACGGAAACCGTATTAATATAAATATAGCACCTAACCCTTCTCACTTAGAAACAGTGGGGGCAGTAGTAGAAGGTATTACTAGAGCAAAGCAAGATCATCATTATCCTGATGATTTTTCTAAAGTATTGCCTATTGTGGTACATGGAGATGCTGCTATTGCAGGGCAAGGATTAGTGTATGAAATGGTGCAAATGGCTCAGTTAGATGGGTACAGAACCAATGGTACGATACATATTGTAGTAAACAATCAGGTAGGTTTTACCACTAATTACTTAGATGCTCGTTCGTCTACGTATTGTACAGATGTGGGGAAAGTAACTTTGTCCCCGGTATTACATGTTAATGCAGATGATGCAGAAGCGGTTGTACACGCGAGTTTATTTGCGCTAGACTTTAGAATGCAATTTAAGAGAGATGTGTTTATAGATTTATTAGGGTATAGAAAATACGGGCATAACGAAGGTGATGAGCCTCGTTTTACGCAACCTGTACTTTATAAAGCTATTGCTGCTCATAAAAATGTTAGAGACATTTATGCTGCTAAATTAATTAGTGAGGGTGTTATAGATGCCAATTATGTTTCTAAATTAGAGAAAGATTATAAAGCCAAGCTTGAGGAGAATTTAGAAGACTCTAGAAAAGAAGAGAAAACCGTTATTACTCCGTTTATGGAAAACGAGTGGAGTGGATTTAATCTTGCTTTAAGAGATGAAATGTTAGCTGCTGTAGATACTTCTTATAACAGAGCTAAACTTGATAAAATAGCTGAAACGATTACAAAGCTTCCAACAGATAAAAAGTTTATCAGAAAAATTCAACGTTTAATTGCAGATAGAAATGCTATGTATTTTGAACGTAATAGTCTTGATTGGGCTATGGGTGAATTGTTAGCGTATGGATCTTTGTTAGAAGAGGGTTTAGATGTTCGTTTATCTGGTCAGGATGTAGAGCGAGGTACGTTCTCTCATCGTCATGCAGTAACTAAGGTAGAAGACAGTGAAGAAGAGGTAGTATTATTAGAAAATTTAGGAGAGGGACAAGGAGCTTTCCATATTTACAATTCACTACTTTCTGAATATGGTGTTGTTGGGTTTGATTATGGATATTCTATGGCGAATCCTAATACCTTAACGATTTGGGAGGCACAGTTTGGAGACTTTAGTAATGGAGCTCAAATTATGTTAGATCAATATATTTCTGCTGCAGAAGATAAATGGAAAATGCAGAGTGGGTTTGTAATGTTATTGCCTCACGGTTATGAAGGGCAAGGTGCAGAACACTCATCGGCTCGAATGGAGCGTTATTTACAATTATGTGCAAAAGACAATATGTTTATTGCAGATTGTACTACGCCTGCTAACTTTTTCCACTTGTTAAGAAGACAGTTAAAGGCTCCTTATCGTAAGCCTTTAGTCGTATTTACTCCTAAGAGCTTATTGCGTCATCCTAAAGCGGTTTCTACAATAGAAGAATTGACGGAAGGAAGCTTTAAAGAAATTATAGATGATGAATCAGTAGCTGTAAAAGATGTGAAAACGGTTGTTTTCTGTACAGGTAAGTTTTATTATGACTTGTTGCAAGCAAGAGAAAATAAAGAGAGAAACGATGTTGCTTTGGTAAGGTTAGAACAGCTTTTCCCGATGAACAACGATAAGATTAAAGATGTAATTGCTAAATATAAAAATGCAGATGATATTGTTTGGGCTCAGGAAGAACCACGTAATATGGGAGCTTGGGGGCATATATCAATGCATTTAGATTTTGCAAGAAGCTTTAGAGTAGCCTCAAGAAGATTTTATGCATCTCCTGCTGCAGGTAGCTCTACAAGAGATAAAAAACGTCAGAACGAAGTTATTGAGTACGTTTTTGACAAGACTAAAGATAATATGAATAAATAATTAACAGGTGCGTAATGAGGTTATTAGTTTTAAATTTGTAACCTGAGCCTTGTGATAAAGAAAAGCGTAAATAAGTTGCACTTTTTATAAATGTCAATACCAAATAATAAAATTATAAAGTATGATTTTAGAAATGAAAGTCCCTTCTCCGGGAGAATCAATAACTGAAGTAGAAATTGCCACTTGGTTGGTACAAGATGGTGATTATGTTGAAAAAGACCAAGCTATTGCTGAGGTAGATTCTGATAAGGCTACTTTAGAGTTACCGGCAGAGGCAAGCGGAATAATTACGCTTAAAGCTGAAGAAGGTGACGCGGTTGCAGTTGGTGAGGTAGTATGTTTAATAGATACAAGTGCTGCAAAACCAGAAGGAGAAAGTACTCCGGCAGCTGAAGAGAAAAAAGAGGAGGCTGCACCTAAGGCAGAAACGCCTAAAGAAACCTATGCTACAGGTACTGCTAGCCCCGCGGCTAAGAAGATTTTAGCTGAAAAAGGTATTGATGCCGGTGCTGTAAAAGGGACAGGTAAAGACGGTAGAGTAACTAAAGATGATGCGGTTAAAGCTGTACCATCTATGGGGACACCAACTACTGGTGGTGCAAGAGGTGAGAGTAGAAAAAAACTTTCTATGTTGCGAAGAAAAGTGGCTGAAAGATTGGTTTCTGCTAAAAATGAAACCGCTATGCTTACTACTTTTAATGAGGTAGATATGAGTGCTATTTTTGCTGTTAGAAATGATTATAAAGAGGTATTTAAGGCAAAGCACGGTGTTAGTTTAGGATTTATGAGTTTCTTTACTAAAGCAGTTGTTAGAGCATTGCAAATGTACCCAGATGTAAACTCTATGATAGATGGAGATTACAAGATTTCATATGATTTCTGTGATATTTCTGTAGCTGTATCAGGGCCAAAAGGATTAATGGTTCCTATTGTTAGAAATGCAGAGAACTTATCTTTTAGAGGAGTAGAAGCAGAGATTAAGAGATTAGCACTAAGAGCGAGAGATGGTAAAATTACAGTTGATGAAATGACAGGTGGTACCTTTACTATTTCTAATGGAGGTGTTTTTGGTTCTATGATGTCTACGCCTATTATTAATCCACCTCAAAGTGGTATTTTAGGGATGCACAATATTGTAGAGCGTCCTATAGTTAAAAATGGAGGTATTGTGGTAGCGCCTATGATGTATGTGGCGTTATCGTATGATCACCGTATTATTGACGGTAAAGAATCTGTAGGATTCCTTGTTGCTGTTAAAGAAGCTATAGAAGATCCGGTTAATCTATTAATGAATGGTGATATCAAAAGAGCTTTAGAGTTGTAATAAATAACTTTTATAGAAATAAAAAAACCTTCTTTTAAAGAAGGTTTTTTTATTTTAGAA
>NZ_BRVP01000036.1 GCF_027924145.1 Neptunitalea chrysea
TAAATTATATTCCGAATTGTATGGATTTATTTTTTATAGTCTAAAGGTTCCATTGGAAAATGATTCCGTAAACTGAGAAAACATCCGTAGCCAAAAGGTATACAGTAAACTACTTCGGGGCATTTAATCTCAATCATTGAGCAAAATAAAAGTTAAAACCCTACCGTAACTAAAACGTAATAGTTACATTGTAGTTCTATTGTTCGGGGCAGGTCTCGGAACATGTAACCACAATTATCGCGTAAAACAGCCCCCACTAAAAAGTAAAGGCTATGAAACCAGAACACACCTATGAGTTAATAGAAATATTTACAGGCAATAGTATTGCTGCTCAGTTTGTAAAAGGCTATTTAGAACACGCCGGTATAGAGGTGCTTTTACAAAATGAATATATGAGTACTTTAGCCCCATGGCATTCTGGTGGAAACGGCTCGGGTGCAATAAAGGTTAGTATTTCAGAAAACGATTATGAGAAAGCGTTACCTCTTTTAGAAGTTTATTTTAAAAAAATTAAGTCCGTATATTAATCGCATTACTTATTGTAATGCACTCCTAAAATAGTCTTTAGTTTATTCTCGTACTGTTTGTGGTTGTATTCCTGTTTTAGTTTTTCCATACAGGCAGCACACAAGCAATCATCAAAACGGTTACGTATATAAGCCATTTCTTCACTGTTAAGAGTAACAGTAGCGCACTGGCAAAGGGTTATAGACCCCACTTTACACTCAAACTCCTTTTGGCAATTAGGGCAGTATTTTTGTTCATGTTTGGGCACAAGCAACTTTCATTTTTCTTACAACCAAGGTACGCAATAAAAACCAGTTACCCTACTTATGATATCTGTAATGTCCGATAATTTTAAAGTTGAAAAGGCAATCCTCTAATACTTGTCCGTTACCAATATTATGCACAATAAGATAGCGTTTATTATCTTCAGATTTTTTGTTTACTACAATACCAATGTGGGTAATAGCTCCACCTAAATTCCAGCACACTACATCTCCGGGTTTGTAATCTTCAGGTTGGGTTGTTATTGGCAATTGGATGCCCTTGCGTTTAAAAAAGGTCATAAGGTTAGGTACCCTACGATGGTCAATATTGGTATCGGTTCGTTTAGCACCCCAAATTTTTGGGTATTCAGTAAAATGAGCTTTCATATCTTCATGTACCTCCTTTTGCAGGTCGGTACCTAGTTTACGATAAGCGCGTATGACTACATCGGTACACACCCCTTTACCTGCCGGCACATCTCCATTAGGATAGTCTATAGAAAAATAAGACGGATCGTACACCACATGATCATTTGTAAGTTCTAAAGCCGCATCCGAAAGTGTTTTCTGCGCTACCGATGTAGCTACCACACTTAACGAAACAAACAAAAAAAGTAAAATCTTTTTCATAGTATTATTCAGTTATAAGGGTTTCAAAATCATATAATTGTTCTGCCAATGTACTATCCTCATTCTTTAAAAAGGTAAGAACAGGCCCGTAAGAGTTATATAAAACTAACAATCCATAATCCGGATTAAAAATTAAAGGGCCAGAAGCATCAGAGTAAGGCATTACAATATCATAAATTTTAAAAGGCTTCTTTGATAACCGTGGCAACATAATTTGCTGGTTCGAATTTATTTTAAACACCTCACCCAACCAAATAATGCTTTCTTGTTCTTTACTATATGTGAACGAAATGCCCCTATCTGCAAACTCTTTACAGCTATACTTGTACTGTACCATGCCTTCTATTGGTGCTTTGGTAAATTCATAGTGCAATTTTTTTGCATCTTTTACCACAAAAACATAGGTGACTCTTTTATATTTTTTGGGTGTTTTAGAAGGATTACACGCCGACAACATCAGTATTAACAGTAGTATTTTTTTCATAGCTAAATAACATGGTTGGTACCTTTTTATGCACATGAACCATACCAAAAAAAGGAAATCTACTTTTAACGTATACAATACTTGTGTATTACCTCCTAACCTCTACCTTTGCCGTACAAAAATAATCTGAAGAAATCATGAGGAAAGCCTTACTACTTAGTATTTTTTTAGCCCCCTTTTTGGTTATTGCACAAATGCCTGCTTACTATTCAGGTATCAATTTTAATATGAGTGAAGCATCTGTAAAAACACAGCTAGCTAATTTAATTACAGTTACCCACACTACCGATTTTCCGTATACCAGCAGTAGTACAGATACTTGGGATTTGGTAAAACTTACAGATGAAAATCCGGCCGACAATACACAGGTATTACTTTTTTACGGCTATGATGACACCGACGGAAATACGATGACCGATTATACTAGAGATAAAAGTTCTTCTTGCCACACCTCTGGTTGTATTGGACTTTGGACACGTGAGCATGTGTATGCAAAATCGATTGCTACCCCCTCTTTGGTTACTAATAGTGCGGGTTCTGGTACCGATGTACATAACCTTAGAGCTTGCGATGGTAGTATGAACAGTTCTCGTAGTAATCGTATATACACCTCGGGCACAGGTACAGCACATATTGTGAATAGCAATTATTGGTACCCTGGAGATGAATGGAAGGGTGATGTGGCACGTATTATCATGTATATGTATTTACGTTATCCTACCCAATGTTTGGCTAATAATATTGGTAATAGTAGCAACACTTACAGTACTGATATGCCTGATATCTTTTTACAATGGAATGCAGAAGATCCTGTTACTGCTTATGAAACGCAACGCAATACTGTTTTAGAAGCACAACAAGGAAACAGAAATCCGTTTATAGACAACCCATACCTAGCTACCTTTATTTGGGGAGGAACAGATGCTGAAGATACTTGGGGAACTTTAGGCACTACTACTGTAGCAATACAAAATGTACAGGTATACCCTACCAATGTGCATACACGTTTATATATTAGTAATGTAAGCAATAACCAGTACACGGCTGCTGTATATACCATGCAAGGGCAACAAACCAATCTTAACTTGGTTAACAATAGCTATATCAACGTTAATAAGTTAAAAGATGGTATTTACATCTTAGAACTTCAAAATACACAAGGCGATAGTAAAACCTTTAAGTTTGTTAAAAACTAAAGCGTATGAGTATATCCCTATTAATACATTTTTAAACGTAGCCTAAAGAAAATCTAAAAGCATTTACAAGAATCATAATTAAATTTCGAGATCCGTATTGAAACACTCAATTACGATGCTCTAGCGGAAGTCGAAATTTACGGAATATGAAAAGGCTCGAAAAACATATAACAAAAAAGCTGTCTAAATTAGACAGCTTTTTGTATTTTAAAATGCGCAGAGGTACTACTTATTAGTATCTTTTACATCTATTTCCTGATTTAATACGATAGGCATTTTCATAGCTTCTCCGGTAGACGGATCTACAGACATCAAAACATCCCCTTCAAGATGCTCAATCATCTTTGCCTCTTTTGTCCAACCTGTTTTTTTATCTATTTTAATCCTAGAAGTTAAGGTTCCATCTACAAGTAAACTAACATTGGTATTCATTAATTTAGGAGCATTCTCAATATCTTTTTTTGATATCTCAGCATTTCCTTCAATAATATAGTAATCGGATGTTTCTTCAGTTACATGATATTTTGCACCTACACTACTATTTAAAGATGGTAAATCAATTTCCACATTCCAAAATTGATTCTCACCAACCTCTTTATCAGGGAAAATAGCAGAAACAAGCTCTATATTTCCTTTAAATTGATCTTCTCCAAAACTACTAGCCATTTCTTTTTTAATCTGTTCCTTTTCAGCACTAGGCAAGTCGCCTAAAGTAGCTATCATTTTATCAAATAATTCATCTAATCCATTAATATCTTTTACTTTACCAGTTTTATCCATTTTTAAGATAAAACTTTCTTTAGTAAGTGTATGCAACATATTATACATAAGCTCACTCATGGGGTTCGAGCTATCATTTTCTTCAGAAGTGAACTTCATTGTAGCTTGAGGCAACGATGTTTCAACAGCAATTTTATCATAAGTTACTTCAAAAGTGAACACATCATTGGTTAAATCGGTTACTTTATAAGATACATCGGAAATAACCTTCATAGTGATGTTCATTTTTTGCCCCATAAACTCTTGTTTCATGGTAACAGCCGAAGTCATATACTGCCAATAGGTCTCACCTTTTTTTAACCTAAGCGAAAGTCCTTCTTTATCACTTTCGCATGAAGTTAACAATAAGGCCATTGCTACAACCGCTAGAAATACGTTTTTCATTTATTTTTAAGTTAATTAGTTAAATTCTTACTTATTATGCTAATGTACTAAATAGTTTAGCATTACAATTCATTCTTTATAGAAACCAAGTAACGGAAAATCAAAAGGAGTCCACAAACTTGTTTTAAACTACTGTTTTTCAATACATTATCAACCCATGTATTACACGTGTTAAACAAATTATAAGAGCCCTTTGGTTTATAAAAATAATCTGCACTCCCATAGCCATTTTGAACAAAAACCACATTACCTTTAGCAAAGGTAAAACGCTCTTTAACCTCACAAATCACTTTAAACAGTTGATTAGAAGAGACCCCTGCTACGTTCCAATCTTTACTTTTACAACTAAGTTTAGTTACATGCATTAGGGTAGCGCTTTTTAAAAAAAGGGCATTAAACAGTACCAAAGGTTAAATGCACTCCATTGCTATGAATATAAACTGTAGCTACATTATTATTTATTGTCTGGTGACTATTTACAGGAATATATGATAAAATTAGGGCTGCGATACCATACACTACTGGAATACAATTAGCACCAAGATCACCCTTACTAATTTTATAATATATTTCATTAATTATTAATTTAATCTCAATAATCAATCGCTAATGTTAAAAATTTAATTAGGTTTTATATAATTTTTAAATATCTTTGCTAGTAACGGTTTATAGATTTATTAAAAAGATACTTATGTATTTTGTAAGAGCCACACTATGTGGCTCTTATTATTTTCTAAAATCACAGATCAAAACATTTAAATCTTCAATTTTCAAACGATTATATTATTAAAAATAAAACAGTTTGAGGCTATTTGGTTAAAAGACAACATTTCATTAACAATTCTATTACATTTTTTTACATTTGCAGTTATTATTATCCAACATTTAATTACATGAAAAAAAAGTACTTAAATTTTAAACTTGTGGTGCTATTTATTTTGACTGGTTTAGTAGCCAGTGCACAAAGTAATCAGTACCTACATTTCGATGGTTCAGATGATTATATATCATTTGATGACGCATCTTCTTACCTTTATGGTTCAAACACAATCACTATGGCAGGTTGGTTCTATACCGATGCCCTTGGTTACGGTCAAGGTATGATGAGTATTCGTGGCGGAGGTACAGGAGACGGTCAAATGTACCTTATTCAGTTGAGCAATGGTTATTTAGAATGCCGTGTAGTTACCTCTACAGGACTTCACCAAGTAGCTGCTCCAGACGGTACTATTGTTGCAGGTCAATGGCAACATATTGCATGGGTGTTTGACGTAAATACTGTTAAACTATATGTAAACGGAAACTTAGTTGGCAGTAGTTCTGCCTCAGGAACTTTTAATTCTAACAACAAACCTTTCTCTGTTGGTAAAAGTATTTTAAGTGGATACAACTTTATCTATGGAGGTAGAGCTGATGAAGTTTCTCTTTGGAACAAAGCGTTAACACAATCAGAAGTTCAAAACATGATGAATAATGAACTATCAGGATCTGAATCTGATTTAGTAGTTTATTATAAATTTAATCAAGGGACTCCTGCCGGAGACAATACTGCAATAACACAAGTAAACTCATTTGATGGTGTTACTTCAAAAAATGCAGATTTAAACAACTTTGCTTTAACAGGTGACACTTCTAATTTTGCTGGTACTTTAAGTGCTAGTTTCCAAAGTATCTCTTTATCTGCAATTCCTAACAAACTTATTACCGATGCGCCTTTTATGGTTGAAGGATCTGCTAGTTCAGGATTACCGATAACTTATACCATAGAGAGTGGCCCAGCAACTATTAGTGGTAACACCATTACTTTAAATGGTACTGCAGGTACGGTAACTTTAAAAGCTAGTCAAGCTGGAAATTCAAGTTTTGATTCTGCTGAAGATATTTATACCACTTTTGAAGTACTAGATCCGACTCAAATATTACCTTCTACCGAAGTACTTCATCCATTGGCAGGAACAGTTTATTCTCCTTCTTTACAACCTTTACAAATAGCGGTTAGATCAGAAATAGAATATTCCGATTTATTTTCTGTTAGTTCTATGAATGTAACTATTGATGGTAACGATGTGCCGCTTACGGATCATGGAAACGGCTTTTACACCGCTTGGTGGACACCAACAGGCTACGGACCACATTCATTAGCTGTAGAAGGTTCAAATAATTATGGAAGTAGTTCAAATACCTCTTTTAATTTTGTGCTTTTATCAAACGCATCAAATCAAAATGTATACGCTACTAATAACTTATTAGTAAATTCAGGTATCCCATCTGCAACAGAAACTACCAACTTACCTAGTCATATTGGTGCATATACTCAAATTACAGGTACTTTACACATCGACTGTCCATCTGAGGGGTGCGACCCATGGGATCGTATATCTTCTTTAGAAGTACAAGGCAAAGACGGAGAATGGTATGAAATTATTCGTTACATTACTCCTTATGGTATTGCTTGTGAAAGTACTATAGACTTAACCGATTTTAAATCATTATTAAGTGGTAAAACTACTTTTAGAGTAAATCTATCTACTTATAGTAGTGGTTTTGAATATTCATTAGAATTAGACTATACTGCTGGTACAGATTTTTCACCATATTCACATATAGAAAAATTATGGTATCAAACATATCAGTTTGGTGATCCTGCAGACTTACAACCAACAGAAGATTTTACTAAAGAATTCCCTTCAAATACAACTTCGGCAACACTTAAGTTAGTTTCTTCAGGACACGGTTGGAGTAGTAACGACCCTTACTATGATGCAAATACAGACAATGCTGCAGAGTTCTCAGAAAACACACATCATGTTTGGGTTAATGGTTCACAAACATTTACGCAACACAATTGGAATACTTGTTACCCTAACCCTGATGGTTGTAATAACCAAGCAGGTACTTATACCTATAATAGAGCAGGATGGTGCCCAGGTTCTATTGCTCAGTTTTTTGACTATGATATGACACCGTATATTAGTACCCCAGTATCTTTAGACTACGTGTTTGATACTGACTACTATGATTACTGTCACCCAAATAACCCTAACTGTATTAGTGGTATTACTTGTAATGACTGTAGTAACACGTTTAACCCACACTTAATAGTATCTTCTTACTTAATTTCTTTTGGAGGAGCTCCATTACAACCATTAGGTACCAAAGCGGTATTAACGCCTAATAATGTAAGTGTTTATCCTAACCCTTCTTCAGGAACCTTCTATGTAGAGCCTTCTCAAACAGAGTTAAGTGAGATTGCTATCTACGATATTCAAGGTAGATTGGTTAGCACCGTTCCTGCTTCTAGCGGAATTGAGCCTACTAAAATTAGTTTAGGTACTCAGGCAAGAGGTGTTTACTTAGCTACTATTAAAGATGTTAATGGTAACACCGTTACTAAACGTATTATTGTTGAGTAATTAAGTAGCAATAAAGATTACATACGAAAGGGCGTCTTAAAAATTTTTAAGACGCCCTTTTTGCTATCTATTTCAAAACAAGTCTTGGCGTATGTAATCTTTATTATTCATTTAAAAACTATAAGCCAATCCAGCTTTTATGAAAAACGGTGTACCTGGTGTAAAATGTATTTCTTCTACATTCTCTGCCACCACCATTCTAGTGTCATTTGAATGGAATCCTTTTACTCCCTTTATATACCATTGCATATACTCAATAAAAAATAGAAAAATAGGGGTGTGTTTGCACCCCTTTCTTTCGGAAAAATCTAATCATTCTTTTTCCGTACCCTAAACAAGAGTACTATTATTGTCCCCAAACTAACAATAGCACAGCCGTATATAAGCAAATACATATAATTACAAGTTTCTTTTGGTTCTTTAACCTTAAAAAACACTGTAACGCTTTTGCTTTCTTTATATGTCGTAAGTTTTACCTGTTCCCTTTTATATGTAAAGCCCATTCTATTTACAGCACTTTTATAAATATCGGTAAAAGCATTATTTAAAACTTTTAATCGTTGTGTAGCATCAAAATGTCCTTTCATTTCAAACAGCATCCAAGCATCATGACTAACTAAATCAGAATTGATATACACTAACTCCAATTTCTCTTTACCACATAATAACTTAATATGCTTATTAAAATACATTTCATAATCTTTAGTATGCTCGGTAAAATCGAAGATGGTTTTATCCTTATACACTTCAAAGTTTCCCTTTAATACTTCTATAATACCAATGGTAGTTAAATGCACTTTTAAAGTACATTTCGTATCCGTAAACTTAAACTCATACAGAAATTCATCAACAGCATGTCCGTACCCCAAAAAAGAGATCATTAAGAACAGAAAAAAAAGCTTCAACTTCTTCATAAGAGAAAAAAACCTTGCGCACTATGTGTACAAGGTTTTGTGTGGGTTTGTTACTATGTTGAGATTAATTACCTCCTAATTGAAAACTACTATTGGGTGTGCCCGAGAAACACAAAGGTCCCGAAGGAAAATCATTAGTGATTACATAATAATACTCTCCATTAAGCGCATCAGGTGTTGGCCCTGTTCTACCATTACATGCATCTAAATTTCCAGAGTCTGCTACATATTCATAATCCTGAAAATATTCACCATCATAACAACCATTGGGTGCAGTTATCCCATCACCACCACGACTACCAGATTTTAATTCATACGAAGCTTGTGCTTCTACTATGTTTCCGTTATCATCTTCGTAGTATAAATAATACACAGGGACCCCATCTGCTGCATAGCCAATTTTAACCATTTCAGTACCATCTACCCCTAAGGCATCTCCATAGGCATTCGGAATTCCGTGATAGTGATACTTACCCGTTGGTTGTACGTGCGCATTATTACAATCTAACCCTAAATCATCTACGTTTTGTAAGGTGTTTCTATTCCATTGCATGTTTACCATACCTGAAGAACCGGTAAAAAATTCTGCCGTATAGATATCTACAGTCACTCCCGAAAATAGGATACCCTGTATCCATCCCTGAGCGATCGTAACGTTACTAGCCAGTGAAGGGCTCGTAGTCATCTGAAATGTATTATTTTGTTCTGATATCGTATTCGGATTACCACTGTTAGGAAACGTACCCACTAAATGATTGGGTATGCTATTAAAACTAATGGTTCTAGTACCACCACTTACAGACTCACTATAGTTACTGGTAGTACCCAGATTATTTGCTATATCTACATTACATCCTTCAGTAGTAAGTGCAATGGTAAACACACTTGCTAAATCTGTACAATCTTCACTGCTCATTTCTTCTCCATTGGTCTCATCATCTTTACAAGAAGTCAATCCTAAAAACAGGGCTAAAAAAAGATAGGGTAACGCATTTATAAGCATCTTCATACTATAAGAATTTTAGTTTTGTACCCTTTTAGACACCTGTCTATCTTAAATCCTTCGGTGGAAATGGTCTTTTTTTTGCATGCCCCTGATTTTTCATCACATCTGTGATAAATTCCTTTAAATACGGCACTTGTTCGGGAGTCAACATTTCCTTTACTTCTTCAAAATGTTGATAGGTAAGACTAAGTTTTTCTTTATGAATTTGTTCTATTTCCATTAAAAGCGCTGTCTTGGGGGTACTTTTATCAGAAGTAGCTAATACATGCCCAAAATACTGAGCCAATAAATCGCGTTCAGCAGTATTAAGCCTTCTCATTTGTTTATGATGTACAGTTACCAGTTCATGAAATTGTCTTCCTTGTTTTGCCGATAAATGCAATATCTCTAACGCACCACGTTCATCAGGCACTGGTACCTGAACACCTCGTGAAGTGATCATAAAAAATGTGATTACTCCAATGTTAAGTACCAAAAGTAAGATGGTAGTGTATTTAAAAAAGTGTAGTTGTTTCATTTTATAATAGATTAAAATCTGAAATCAGAAGACTGCTATACGTTGCTTTCTCCTCTACATTATTTTCTTTAGTTGAAACCGATTTTTTTACCACTGCAATATTTAGCATTATAAGTAACACTACTGCTGCTGCTGCCATTACTAAACGACTTACCGGTATGGTATTAGCTTCATAGTTTTGAATTCTTTTTTCTATACTTGAAAAAAGGTCTCTTTCAGGACGTGCCTTTTGGCCTCCCTCTAAGCTCATAAGTACCTTATCTATCCATTTTTCTTTTTCCTCTTTCACTATAGTTTTTTTATAATTAGACAATTATTTCTTAAAATTCCTTCGCTCGGGGTATTGCTTTTCTAATACCTCCCTTAAATTACTCTTAGCACGCTGTAATAACGACTCTACAGCCTTTAAACTAGTTTCCATAATAGTTGCTACTTCTTTACGCGGAAGTTCCTCTACAAAACTTAAAATAAAGGCGGTTTTTTGTGTGTCGGGTAACAACTCCATGGCTTTAAACAAATGTTGCGAATCCTCCTTATTCTCTAACAGCACCCCAGGATGCACAAAATCGGATACCGAAGTATCTTTCTTTGCTACACGTAAAAATGAAAACCGATCTCTCTTCTTGATATAATTCAGCGAGGTGTTTACCGTAATACGATATATCCAGGTACTAACAGAGGAATTTCCTTTAAAGGCCGCTGCAACGTTATACACTTTTACAAAAACATCTTGGGTAATTTCTTCGGCGTCTGCAACACTCTGCGCGTAACTAATAGCTGTATTATAGACTTTATCTTTATATAAATTGTACAACTCTTCAAAGGCTTTGGAATCTCCAATGGCAATTAATTGTAGTATTTGAAAGTGATTTTCCAAAGGTTATACACTAAGCGTTTCTATCTGTGTACCAAACATATCAAAAACCGATATAAAATAAAAGCCGTAGTTCTTTAAAACTGCGGCTTTTATTTCATCTCTTATTATTAGGGTATATACTATATACCATCTGGTAATTCTTCCTGTTGCTCTTCAGGAACCGTATCATCAGGGTTTCCATCCTGTAAAAGATCATCCGGTTGCACCCTACCGCCACAGGTAAGATCTATATTCATCTCTTCTGGCTTTTCAAAATCCTCTTTAGAAATTCCTAACTCCTCATTGGTGTAACACTTTTTCATGTAAAGCCCCCATATAGGTAATGCCATGGCGGCACCTTGTCCGTAAGTAATGGTTCTAAAGTGAATAGAACGGTCTTCACCACCCACCCAAACTCCGGTAACCAGATTAGGTACTATGCCCATAAACCAACCATCACTTTGGTTTTGAGTAGTTCCAGTTTTACCTGCAATCGGATTTGTTAATGCATACGGATAACCAGTCATTACTCGTTTATAATCAATGCGGTTTGCTTGTGAAGAATGACGTAAACGGCCTCCTGAACCATGTTTAACCACCCCTTTCATCATCTCTAACATTGTGTAAGCAACATCAGGACTTAATACATCGGCCGACTCCGGTTTATATTCATATAATACGGTTCCGTTTTTATCTTCAATACGGGTTACCACCACTGGTTTTATATACACACCCATATTAGCAAATGTACCATACGCTCCTACCATTTCGTATAACGAAATATCAGGCGTACCCAAGGCAATAGAAGGATACTCAGGAATTTCAGACTCAATCCCCATTTTATGAGCTAAATTTACCACAGGCGCAGGCCCAATCTGATCCATAAGTGTAGCCGTAACCGAGTTTACAGAGTTTGCTAAGGCTGCACTTAAGCTCATCATCTCCCCTGTAAATTCTCCATTAGAATTATCAGGACACCATGGTTTTAAATTTCCATATTTATTAGCCGGTATACAGTGTTGTACATCGGGTACTTCGTAACAAGGTGCATAATGCAACTGGTCTACTGCCGATGTATACACAAACGGTTTAAATGTAGAACCTACCTGACGCTTTCCTTGTTTAACCATATCAAACTTAAAATGCTTGTAGTTAATACCACCCACCCATGCTTTTATATGTCCGGTTTGTGGTTCCATAGACATCATACCTGTACGCAAAAACTTTTTATAATAACGTATACTGTCATACGGGGTCATTATGGTGTCTATCTCTCCTTCCCAAGAGAATACACGCATTGGTATTTTTTCTTGAAACGACTTCTTTATCTCCTCTTTAGACTTTCCTAAATCGTACATCATATGGCGCCATCTTTCCGACTGCACCATTGATACATTTAAGGTATGCGTTACTTGCTTCTGAGATAACCTTATAAACGGAGAAGTTTTATTTGTTTTAGGATTATTTTGTCGGTCAAACTCTGTCTGCAAATCTACCATATGGGCTTTAACAGCCTCTTCTGCATAGGTTTGCATGCGAGAATCTATGGTCGTATATATTTTTAGCCCGTCTAAATACAAGTTATATTTCTCACCATCTTCTTTAGGATTCTCTTTAATCCAATCTTTCATATATTGCTGCAGATACCCTCTAAAATAGGTAGCAATACCCGAATTATGAGACTCCGGACTATAATTAAGAGTTATTGGCAAGGCTTGTAACGAATCTTTCACCTCTTTGGTAATATACTCGTTTTTAAACATCTGTAACAATACAATGTTACGTCTGTTGGTAACCCCTTTAACATTTCTTCTAGGGTTATACAATGATGAATTCTGGAACATACCCACCAACATAGCCGACTCTTCTATGTTCAAATCTTTTGGCTCTTTCCCAAAATAAATTCTAGAAGCTGACCTAATACCCACCGCCAAATTACCGAAATCGTAAGTATTAAAATACATGGTAATAATTTCCTCTTTGGTATAATTACGTTCTAACCTAACCGCAATAACCCACTCTTTTATTTTTTGAGTAATGGCCTTAAACTTGCTATCTTCTCTTACACCAACAAACAACTGGCGTGCCAACTGCTGTGTAATGGTTGATGCCCCCCCTTTACTACCTAAAAAGGCAAAGGCTCTTAAGGTACCTCTGGCATCTATTCCTGAGTGATCATAAAAACGTTCATCTTCGGTAGCTATCAAAGCTTTCACCAGATTCTCCGGTAAATCATCATATTTTACACGGGTACGATTTTCTCTTAAGTAAAATTTACCCAGTGTTTCCCCATCAGCTGAGATAATTTCTGAAGCTAGATTGGTATCCGGATTTTCAAGCTCCCTTAAATCAGGCATTTCTCCAAATGCCCCCCAAGAAGCTAATAGAAAAATAAATACCACAGATAAGATTCCGAATAAAAATAAACCCCAAAACCAAAAGATAAACTTTCTAAACCCTTTCTTACTGGTGTCTTTTTTTGCAGTCTTCTTTTTAGTAGCCATTCTTGTATGTTATTCTTTTTTTATTTTTTCTATAGAAACCCCCACATCGGTTACACCATCAAGGTCTAAAACCCCATTAATACTACCATTAACCCTCATGGCATGTAATATATCCACGGTGTAATCTCCGCCTTGGGTAAAGCTAAACTTCTCTTTATAGCCTTTATACCATAACTTGTTTTCTTTAACCGAAGAAAACCCTTTTCCTAACCATTCACCATCGGGTTTTGCCATTTCATATTGCAAGGTATCCGAATCTACTTTTCCGTTCGGGTAATTTAACTCAACAATTAAATACAAGTTACTGTATGCATATTCTTCATTATTTCTAAGATTTACATACATATTGTATGCATTCACCGTATCGGGAGCAGTAAATGCAAACGAAACCGTATCGTTCTTGCTCCAATTACCGTCTACAGATTTAAATTCTGTATACACTGTATTTTTATCACACGACACAAATAGTGCCAAACAACTTAAAACCACAAGTAATCTACCTGCTATTCTATGCATCTTTATTAGTATTGTTGTTGTTATTGTTGTTTCTATTTCCTGGCTTTCTTGGCTTTCTTTTTGGGTTTGGCTTTCTCTTTGCTCCCTGATTATTTGCATTGTTAGCAGTATCAGCGTTTTTAGGCGCATTCGGTTTATTCGCAGAATTGTTATTAGCCCTTGGCTTTATAGCATTTCCTCCTTTACTACTATTTCCTGCTTTGCTACTATTTCCTCCTTTGTTACCAGACGGTCCGTTATTATTAGATTTTAAACGATTACCTCCCGGTTTTTTATTATTAGATCTTGTTTTAGATTGCTCCCCCGCATCTGCTTTTATGGCATTCGCAACCGGCTTTCTACCTCTTGGTTTTTTCCTTCTGCGCTTCTTAGGCTGATCGAATCTAGTTAAACTATCCTGACCCACAACGTTTTCAAAACTTGTTTTAGTATCTGCTTCAATCATTAATTCAGATTCATACTCCTCTAAACTAGCTACTTTTTCTCGTTGTTCATTAAGCCCAATAATCTCATTAACCTGTTCTAAAGTAAGTTTATGCCAATTCATAGGCTGCTCTTCATAAGCATACCACAACAATCCTTTAAAAATATCTATCTTCTGGCAAGAAGCTTTTCCTTTTTCGGTGTATAACTTTACCTCTGTTTTAGGAAATGTATTCAGCGCATCTAAGTAACTATCTAACTCATAGTTTAAACAACACTTAAGCTTACCACACTGACCCGCTAATTTTTGAGGATTCAGCGATAATTGCTGGTAACGTGCCGCAGACGTATTCACAGACCTAAAATCGGTTAACCAGGTAGAACAGCACAACTCTCTACCACAAGAACCAATACCTCCTAAACGAGAAGCCTCCTGACGGAAACCAATCTGACGCATTTCTATACGAATACCAAAAGCACGCGCCATATCTTTAATTAACTGTCTAAAGTCTACACGATCTTCAGCAGTGTAAAAGAAGGTAGCTTTAGAACCATCACCCTGAAACTCTACATCTGAAATTTTCATTTGTAGGTTTAAAGCAATTGCTAACTCTCTTGAACGTTTCTGAACACCAGCCTCTCTTTCTCTGGCAGCAAGCCAAATGTCAATATCTTTTTGAGAAGCCTTACGGTAGATTTTTGGTAGTTCTTCATCGTCCCAAGAAACATTTTTACGTTTCATCTGTACCTTTACCAGCTCTCCGGTTAAGGTTACAATACCCACATCGTGACCTGGTGAAGACTCTGTAGCCACCACTTCGCCAATGCTTAACGTTAAATTCCCTGTATTTCTAAAAAACTCTTTTCTACTATTTTTAAAACGTACCTCAACACAATCAAAAGTGCCTTGGCCGTTTGGAAGCGACATATTTGAAAGCCAGTCAAAAACTGTCAATTTATTGCATCCGTCTGTACCGCATGCGCCATTATTTTTACAACCTTTTGGCTGTCCTTCCTTCCCGTTTGAACAACTGGTACAACCCATCTTTCAATTTCTATATTTTATTCGGTAAGCTCTATAAAAGCAACTTCCGATACCGTTCATAATTTAATTTGCAATATGTAAAGATACTATTATTTAATTGAATTCAATTTCATAATTCAATCTGTTGGTCATCGCCTTTAAACGATTCTTAGACCTAAAAACATTGAATAACAAATCTATACTCCAATGAATTCTTTTACAATAACTTTCAAAACCGTCTCCATCAAAGTAATTAAAAAGATCCTTTAATTCTTCAAAATTATCCTGACTAAAGGTATCATTTACCCTAACCTTAAAAATTGTGCTTGCTTCTTAACATATTCTTTATCTATAAAATAACACATGTTACAGCGTAAATACAAGCCATTACAAGGGATAAACCCACCACTACATATCATTTAAATCCCTAAAACACGTACAGTCTCAAAAATTTAATTCGTTGACTTTTACTTTTTATTTAACTGTAACAACTTAGTCTTTTTTGGAAAGGTACGGCAAATAATCTGCCCTTCCCTTTTTAAAAATCTTATTGCTATTATTTCTACCTTTTCTTAACTTTTTCTGCTCTTCATATGGTAAAGCAACAATCTCTTTACACTCCTCTGAGCAACAACGATGCATTTTTTCAGCACACTCTTCGCACTGAATAAACAGTAAATGACATCCTTCATTGGCACAATTAACATGCGTATCTGCAGGTTTACCGCATTGATGACAATGGGCTATTACATCTTCAGAAATACGCTCTGCTCTACGCTCATCAAACACAAAGTTTTTACCAATAAATTTGTTTTCAACCCCCTCTTTTTCAACCTGTCTAAAGTAGTTAATAATACCACCTTCTAACTGGTATACCTGTTTAAAGCCCTTATGCTTATAATAAGCACTTGCCTTTTCACAACGAATACCACCAGTACAATACATCACCAGTTTTTTATCCTCTTTGTGCTCCTTAAGATCATCCTCTATAATATCTAAAGAGTCTCTAAAAGTATCTACATCGGGCGTTACAGCTCCTTTAAAATGTCCAATTTCACTCTCATAATGGTTACGCATATCTACCAATACCGTATCAGGATCTTCTAGAATCTCATTAAAGTTAACCGCATTTAAGTGCACCCCTTTATTGGTAACATCAAACGTATCATCATTTAAACCATCGGCTACAATCTTATGACGTACTTTCACCTTTAACTTTAAGAACGAGAAATTATCTTGTTCAATGGCAATGTTCAGGCGTACATCTTTAAGAAACGAAATGGTATCTAAATGCTCTTTAAATTTCTGGAAATTCTCTGCTGGTACCGATAACTGCGCGTTAATACCCTCGGTGGCAATATAAATTCTACCCAACACATCTATACCGTTCCAAAAAAGGAACAACATATCTCTAAGCTCCTGTGGGTTTTCTATTTTCGCATATTGATAGAAAGAGATGGTGAGACGCTCCTTTCCAGCCGCCTCAATCAGTTCTGCTCTTTCTTTAGCGCTTAACGTATTGTACAGTTGCATGCTATACTAATTTTTAAGGTTAAAGAATATTTGTAATAAGTTAGTGCAAAGCTACACTTTTTTTGTAGTAATAATTTTTACCGGACATGCTTTTTGTGCATTCACACATTCGTCATAAATACTATCATCGGGGGTTTTCAAGGTATGAAACCCCTTTTTTTCTGTGGAATGTAACAATACACTTTTCCCGTCCTTTTTAGACATTTGAAACTCTGCCGGAGCCAATTCTACACAGTAATTACACCCGATACATTTATTGCGCTGAAGCGTAACAACAACCATTACTGTGGTACTATTTTATAAAGTTTATCTGAAAGTCTGATTCTAAAATCTAATGGAATGGTACACGAATCTCCTTTTTTAGCCACTTCTAATTTCTCATCGTTCACCATCATTTGGGTAAGCTCTACCTCTTTAACTCCCGTAGTTGGCCCTGTAATTAAAAGGGTATCGCCAATTTTAATATCGTAGGCTTCTATTTTAAATTCAGCTATACTGCTTTTAGGAAAATAGTGCATCCCTTTACCAATGTATAATTTTTTCTGAGTTGCCTGAGACCCTGGTCCATCACTCCATTCTCCAAGTTTCTGACCTAAGTAATACCCATTCCAAAACCCACGGTTATATACTTTTTCTAGTTCTTGCATCCATTCGGCCACTTTTTCATCAGAATAGGTACCTTCCTCATAAGCATCTATTGCCTTACGGTAGGTTTTAATAACCGTTGCTACATATTCAGGAGCCCTCCCTCTGCCTTCAATCTTTAATACTTTTGCCCCTGCATCAATCACCTGATCTAAGATATCTAGCGTACATAAATCTTTTGGAGACATCATGTATTCGTTATCAATCTCTATCTCAAAACCACTTTCCTGATCGATTACGGTATATTTTTTACGACAGTTTTGTTTGCAAGCACCCCGGTTAGCCGAAGAGTTATGCGAATGCAAGCTTAGGTAACATTTACCCGATACCGCCATACATAAAGCACCATGACCAAAAATTTCTACCTCAACCAAATTACCTGATGGTCCTTTGATTTGTTCCTTTTCTATTTGCTCACAAATTTTCTTCACCTGACGCAAACTCAACTCTCTGCTCATTACCATAGTATCGGCAAACATAGCATAGAACTTTACCGTTTCTATATTGGTAATGTTAATCTGTGTAGAAATATGAATTTCCATACCAATCTGGCGTGCATACGCAATAACCGCCTGATCCATTACAATAACCGCTGTAATAGCCGCTGCTTTTGCCGCATCTAAAACAGTTTTTATAATTGATAAATCGTGATCGTAAACAATTGTATTTAGTGTAAGATACGTACGTACTCCTTTCTCTTTACATCTTTGCGAAATCTCTTCCAAATCGGCAATGGTAAAGTTAATACTTGCACGGGCACGCATGTTTAACTGTTCCACTCCAAAGTAAATAGAATCTGCTCCATTATCCAATGCCGCCTGTAAGCTTTCGAAGTTACCGGCTGGCGCCATCAATTCAATTTTTCCTGTAGGTGTCATACTTTTTGCGTTTCAGGGCGCAAAGATACAAATTTGACGCATATAGTTATATACCCTTAGCAATCAATACTTTTAAGCGATAATCGAGATTTAACACTAAAATATTTTACCCCCAATAAACAACCAACTTTTACAGTAGATTATATTGGTTGTTATTATATTCAAAAATACAGGAATCAAAAATTTAGTCAGTATTATAAGGCACCTCTTAAAATTTATAGATAAGTTTTAGTAACCCTATTCTC
>NZ_BRVP01000037.1 GCF_027924145.1 Neptunitalea chrysea
TTTGTACAATCTTCACTAATCATAGCTGTTGCATATGCAGCTGGGCTACACACAAACGGACATGTATAGGTGTAAGTTCCAAGTGATACATTACAGTTACTGTCACTATTATTCACAATGGTTAAATTAGCAGTAGTGCCTGTAGCAAATGGTCCTACTTGCATTGTTCCGGTTGTGGTTATAGGCCAGGTGTTGGTTCCGTCACTTACAGCAGAAGTTTCTGTACCAAGTCCTGTTATGTCAATATCAACATAATATTCAGAATTCACACAATCTTCAGTAACAGTAGCGTTATTATATGTAATAGGGGTACAAGCTAATGAACAGTTGTACGAGTAACTACCCATGTCAACATCACAGGTACTATCAGTTCCGTGTTGCAAAGTTAAATCGATAGTAGTGGTATAAGCAAATGGTCCTAATTGCATAGTTCCCAGAGCGGTTACCGGCCATGTAGCCGATCCGTTGGTGATACTTGGAGTACCGTTACCTAAAGCGGTTATATCAATATCTATATAGAATACCATATTAGAACAATCTTCTGTTACTGTAGCCGCACTATAGGCAGCAGGTATACAGCAAGTATGTGTAAAGGTTCCTAAATCAATATCACAAACACTATCAATACCGTGTTCTAGAGTAAGGTCTACAGATGAAGCGTCTGCAAATGGCCCTACTTGCATCATACCTGTACTAGTTACATTCCAAGTAGTTGTTCCGTCTGTTATAGTAGGTGTTCCGTTACCAAGGTCAGTAATATCAATATCTACATAGAACTGTGTATTGTTACAATCTGCATTTACTGCAATAGTATTGTATGTTGTTGGCGTACAAATAAACGGACATGTATATGTAAATGTGCCCATATCTACATCACAAGTAATATCTGTACCGTGTTCTAGAGTAAGGTTTACAGATGAAGCATCTGCAAATGGGCCTACTTGCATTGCACCTGTATTGTTTACCGGCCATGTTGTTGTACCATCTGTAATAGCTGGTGTTCCGTTTCCTAGTCCGGTTATAAATACATCTACGAAATATTGATTGTTATCACAATCGGGAGTTATGTTAGTAGTACCAAATGAAGCAGCGCTACAAGGAATCGGAATAATAGCTACCATTACATCAATAGTTACTCCTTCAGAACCGCTATAACAAGGGTCGGGAGTTGCTTGTCCTGTATCAGCAGTACCTATACGCATACGATGTTGCCCAAGAGTACCATCAGGTATATACATTGAAGCATTTAAAATAGTAGGGTTAGCATCGGTAGATTCACCAGAGTAAACTAGTTCACTAGTATCAAATACATAATCATCATTAAAGTCAATCCAAATATTAGTATTGTAAGTTACACCGGTAGCAAACGTAATATTAGCCACAGAAGATGCTCCTTGGTATAGACTTACCGGAGTTGTTATTTCATAATTGGTAACATCCGGAATAGCAAATACACTACCTTCAATATCTAATTGTGTAATACCAGCAGCGTCGTTAGAGGTTGGGATAGATTCACAATAGCAGGTAGTACTATTTGTAGTTACTGTGTATTCCGGACATCCGGTAGCACTACCACCAACGGTATATGGTGTTAAGGTAACATAGTAAGTTGTGGCAGTATTAACATCAGTTAATTCGTAAGATGTAATATTTCCTACATCTAAATTGTCTAGTACGTTTGTACCCCCAGAAGTGGTACCTATCGTAAGGTAATATCCATCTGCAAACGCTACACTATCCCAAGTAATATCAATAGGGTAATTGCCACAGCTACTGTCTTCTGTTAATGTTACGTTGGTAGTACAGTCTGGAGGACAAGCGTAGTAGAACGATCCCATATTTATATCACAATCAGAAACTAATCCGTGTAGCATGGTTAAGTCTACAGTAGTACCATTAGCGTAAGGACCTATTTGTATAGAACCTATAGAGACATTATAGGTATTGGTTCCGTCTGTAAGTACCGGAGTACCATTTCCTAAATCTGTAACGTCAAGTGTAATATAAAATTGATCGTTGGTACAGTCTGGAACTATAGTAGGTTGGGTGTAGGATGTTAATGTACAATCGTAGTATAGTACTTCAATACCAAAGGTATCTAAGGCATCACCAGGATTATTTACTTGAATATAGTAGGTTTCTCCGGGAGTTAATGCGTTTGCTCCATTTAAGTTTAATGAGGTGTTGCCCGAAGCACAACCCACTTCATTTCCAAGGGTTGTAATATCAGTACAATCAAAAGTACCGTTAGCTTCATACACAGCAAACTCTGCATTGGTAGTAGCTCCTGTAGGCATATAGGTGTTTATTAAAACTTCTCCTGTTGGTGGGGCTGTAAATTCAAACCAAATAGTAGCATCTAAACCAGCAGTATAACAAGAACCTACTGGTTCATTGTTTTGACCAAATGCGGTTAATAATGTATAGGTAGTTCCATCTACAGAACCGGCAGAAGTAATCGGTAAGGTTGTTAACTCGGTGGCACTACAAATAAAATTGTTATCTGGCGGACAAAAACCTAGGTTTAATGTTTGAGACCCTAAGAATACAGCAGAATCAAATAAGTTATCTCCATCATCTTGTATAGCCAATTTTAGGTGATAGGTTTGCCCTGGTATTACATCGCTTTCAGCTGTTAATACAACGGTTTGCCCATTAAAGTCAATTTCACCTTGTCCGAATGCGTTATACGTATCAAAATAATCGGCATTTGCTGGGCCGCAAGTTCCAATACCTCCATGAACATTTACCACGGTTACCGGTATGTTTGTGCCGGGTACCACCGCTAAATTGGTTGCAATACCGTTCTGATCTGTTAAGATAAAAGCAAATATATCAGAGTAGTTACATTCATAGTTGGATGTATATTCTTCTGACGCAAAAATATAATCAAAACTAATATGCTCTACTTGCGGTATAAAGTCAAATTCTATATAGGAGGCATTCATCCCTGAACCTGCATTAGATATAGCTTCTAGGTCCGCATCTCCGGGCCATGCATTAGTTCCGCTACTAATTATAGAGTTGTTAGGTCCAACAACACTCGATGCATTCCCTGAAGTTAAAATAATTCCTTCTTGTAAAGGAAAATTATAAGCACCTGAAAAATATCCTATTCCGTTCTCGCTACCGAAATTGGTACCTGTAGACCATGAAATATTATAAGCATCTGAACATGCTGTGTTAATAAGTACATCTGTAATCAATTCTTCTACAGTATACGTATAGGTAGATACTATCATAGGAGGGCAGTCGTTTTGTAATAAAGAGGTGCTGGTAATATTACATTCTGGATGATCTGCATTTGAGATAGTGTACACTACACTGGTTCCGCTAACATAAGGGCCAAAAGTATAGGTTCCTATAGCTGTGGCAATTTGTGGTGTACTTCCATAATCATCTGTAATGGTTAATGAAGATGCGCTTCCCATGCTTGATAAATCTACCTCTATGGTATAATCTTGAGACACAGAGCAATCACTAATTACAGTATAAGACGCCTCTGGAGAAAGACATGTTAAACAACTTACATCAAAATCTAAAGAGTTTGGAACTTCTCCAGATGCACAACTTATGGTGCTGTTAGATGTTATTTCTATAAATAGTTGATTTCCATTAGCAGTTGCGGTAAGCCCCGTTAAATCACCAGAGCCTTGGTATAATTGAGAAGTACCGTCATAATCATAAATGGTAATAAGGTCGCCGCTGGTGTAAATAGTACCATCATTAAAGACCACTTCTAAAAAAGCGGCAGGGTCTGATGCTGTAAAATTAAACAGGATGGTAGTATCGTTTTCATAACAATAATTAATATTGGTAGGACCTACAGAACAATTTACCGTATAATCTGTTTGAAAATCTGTTGTAAACGTATACGGACCAATCCAATTACTATAGAAGTTGGTGTCGCACTTACTTCTTACGTAAATTTCATATTCTGTGTTAGGAGATAAACCACCGTAATTGTTTACAGAAGTTGCTAAAGTTTCGGTGCCGTTGGTTGTAGGATCTCCAGCGCCGGAAGGTTGCACCATGTATTCCCATGCACTTTCTGTTCCGCCTGGGGTCCAGTTGAAATCTACAGAAGTTTGTGTAATGTCGGTTATAGAAAAGTTAGCAGGTGCGGAACAAAAGTTTCCACAAGCTTCTACGGTTAATGCATCTATTGACATGTCTCCATAAGGGTTACCTGTAGGAGTTTGTTTAAATTCTATAAAAATAGGTTGCCCTATATAAGCTGTAATATCTAAACCAATAGGTAACCAATCTTCACTTGCATATGTTTGGTATTGACCACTCCAACTCATAATATTGGTAAAAGGCCCCGTTTGGCTAGTTCCAATACCTACTTCTAGAGTTCCCATACCTGAGCCATATGCATGCATATAAAAAGCAAGTTCAGTTTCGCCTGTGGCATTTGTTAAGTCTATTTCTGGTGAAACAATCCTTCCTGTTGTATTGGTACCCGAAGCTTCAAAATTCATAAAGGAAGATCCACTATAAGCTGATGAAGGACCTGTACCTACAGTACCGGAATCATTTGGAATTTCCCAGCTACCATTACCTGAATTAATATCTCCTGTCCATCCTGAGTCATTAATAAATTCTTCTTGGAATACAATAGTAGAATTTGTTCCTGAACAAGTAACACCTGTTGGAGGTGAGGGGATCCAATCATCGGTTGTGAATGTTACTGGGCCAATCCAGTTACTGTATGCTCCACTACAATTTGCGCGTATATATACGTCATAGGTAGTTGTTGGGCTTAAGGCGGAGTATTCAAAGTTTGAATTGGTAAGCGCTGGTGTACCTGCTGTAGTTGGTGTTCCGTTTCCTGTTGTTACTACGGCAACTTCCCAGCTGGATTCTGAACTTCCCTGAGTCCAAGATAGGGTTACAGTAGTGTCGGTGTAAGATTCAACAGTAAGGCCTGAAGGATCAGGACATGCAGGAGGAATGTCAGAATAGATTGTTGGACTACCAATACAAAATCCGTATGCCCAAGTATTGTTATCGTTAAAATAGAATCGGTATTGGAAATTACTTAACTGATTAGCAGAAAAATTTTCAATATTTAAATTAGCCGATTGAAAATCTACATAGGTTCCTGAACAGTAGTTGTCTGTTGGAGCACTTGGTGTATCAGATGAAAACGTGTGCCAAATAACCCATGAGCCTAAGTCGGCATCATAATATTCTAACGTAAGTTGGTCTCCTGTTGCTTTGTTATAAACATAGGAGGTTTCAACATAAATAAGGTTTTCCCCTGCTGTAAATGCGGGAGTAAGGTCAATAACAGGTGATTCAGTACCAATTTGATTCGGGATACTGGCTCCTGAAGCATAATCGTCGTACGAGAAATTCGGATTAATAAGCGGATTGGCTTCAAATAATCCGGCGCTTACAAAATAACTTCCTGAAATGTTCCAAGATGTATTAGGCCAGTTGGCTTGCTCTTGCAACACCTGAGTGGTCCCAGATAACATACATAGAAACATTAGGAGAAGTAAATACGTAGTAGTTTTTTTCATAAAAAAATAATAATAATTGGTAAAAACAAAAATATCTTTTTTTTTATAATAAACTGTTAAATAACATGATGTATTGTAAAATTATAGCGGTTTTTCCTTGTTAATTTATAGTAAAATAACAAAAATATTAAAAATATCTTTTTGTAATGACAATAAAAAAAGGGTTGGCAATTGCCAACCCTTTTAGGTAATAAAGAATTTATTGTAAAAATTATTCTTTGATAATCTTAACTGTCTTAGAAGCATCGCCAATAAATACTTCAACGAAGTACGTACCAGAAGCTAGTTGAGACATGTTAACAACGTAGTTAGTTGTGTTAGGAGCTAACCTCATAATAGTTTGTCCTAGCATGTTAGTAACGTTTACATTGCTAATAATATCTTGAGAGCTTACTGTAAGTTGATTGTTATTAACCGGGTTAGGGTAATAAGAGAAGCTTACATTGTTAAAGTTTTCTGTAGCAGTTGGGTTAAGATCGATAACCTCAATAGAGAACGACCCTTGCGAATCATCTGCATAACTATCAACTTGTATGTAGTACATTTCACCACCAGTTAATAAGGCGTTAGTTGAACCATCAAAGTTAATAATAGAGTTCCAGGTTTGGTTAGTACCACCATCTTGGTCACATCCTAGAGTACTACCTAAAGTAGACAAGTCTGAACATGTAACACCGTTAGCAGCATAAACAGCAATCTCAGTATCTTGAGAAGAGCCACCAGTGTAATCTGTTGTTACTTGTACCTCACCAGATGAAGGAGCAATAAAGCTAAACCAAACTGAACCGTTTAATCCTGAGTTGAAACAAGATGGTAGTGGTTCGTCAGTTTGAGAAGTAGATGCTTCCGTAGTGTAATCGGTACCCGTAACGTTACCTGAAGTTGAGGCATCTACAACGGTTAATGGAATAGCATTACATAAATCATCGTTAGCCGGTGGACACATGTCGTACCCAAATGCACCTAAGTTAAAATTACAAGTACTGTTTGAGCCATGTATAGCATTTAGTGTAACATTTGTTCCGAAAGCATATGGACCTGCTGTTATAATACCTGTAGTTGTTACAGGGTATGTGTTAACGCCATCTGTAATAGTAGGAGTACCATCACCTAAGTCAGTAACATCAATATCAATAGTATATGTACTTGAAGCACAATCTACAACAAGATTAGTTGTAGCAACTAAAGGAGAACACGTTAAAGCAACAATATCTACTGTAAAGTCTACAGTTACACCATAACTACCACTATAACATGGGTTTGCTGTACTCTGACCAGTATCTGCAGAACCAAGTCTCATTCTGTGTAGTCCTAATACAGCACCGTCAGTTAAAGTAGGCATAGAATAGGTTGCATCATAAGTGGTTGGATAAGCGTTTGATGATTCACCGGTGAATACTATTTCATCGTTTTCAAAGATGTAATTATCATCAAAATCAATCCAAATATGCATATCGTATGTATAGCCTGTTTCAAAAGTTACAAATGTAGATGCATCTGCACCAGTAGCAAATTGCGTAACAGTAGACGCTGTTAAATCGTGATATGTAACATCAGGTACAGTATAACTGTTAGCTCCTAGCGTAATGTTAGTAATACCATTACCATCATTACTTGTAGGATTAGAATCACAGTAACAACCTGTTGTTGATGTTGTAAACATGTACTCTGTGCAACCAGTACTAGCACCTGCTGCGTTATAAGGAGTAATGGTATAGTAATACGTAGTTCCTACTAAGCCAACAAAGTTATATGTGGTAGAGTTATACATATCAACCATGTCTAATATATCTGTACCACCAGCAGTAGTACCCATAGAAATGTAATATCCGTCAGCATCTGTTACCGCATCCCAAGTAATAGTAGTAGCTTCGTTACCACAAGATGGGTCTACAGTAGCCATTACGTTAGCAGGGCATGTTGTTGGAGGTGTTGTTGTACCTTCGTCAAATGTAACGTCATCAATAGCAACGTCATCATAAAAATCAGCTCCATTATTTTCATCAACTACAAATCTTGCTTGTACAGGACCTGTGATTGTATAACCAGATAATGCGATTGTAATTTTAGTCCAATTTGTTTTATCTGTATTACTAACGAATACATCATCATGCCAAGTAGTACCATCGAAGAAATCTACAGAGAAATCTACGTTAGTATTACCTTCATTATCACTAATCATGTAGAAATATAATACCGGATTTGTTAAAGCAGAAACATCAACAAAAGGAGTATATAATGTAGTACCTACGTTGTGTGTAGAACTATCATCTACATACGCAAAGTAGTTATTAGTAATTGTAGAACCAGAAAGAGTACCTGCGCTACCTACGTGGCCACCTGAAGTTGCGAAAACCCAATCTTCACCATTGGCATCTCCCTGAGACCAACATGGAGGAATATCTCCACCAGCTTCAAACCCGTTTGAGTAAGGAGCAACTTTAGGTAAACATAGCGTAGTAAATGTTACAGGGCCATATGATAAACTTGTAGAAGAGAAACAGTCTGCATAAACATATACATCATAGGTAGTACCATCTAAGAAATCTTCTATAAGTGCACCGTTAACATTGTCATAAACGGTAACCATTGTACCTGTACCAGGAGTAAATCCTGTTGGGCCATATTCTAATGTCCAAACTTCGGCAGTACCGTTTTCTGTCCAAGTAAATGAAGCAGCAAACGTACTAATAGAAGTATCGTCTACAGCTAAGTCCGAAGGAACATCACAAGTTGGTAACTCATCAAACATAACGTCATCAACAGCAATGTCATCTAAGAAAGTAGAATATGGATCATCTACAACAAATCTTGCTTGTACAGGACCTGTAATAGTGTAAGTGCTTAAATCGATAGAAACAAGTTCCCATCCATTTGTATCTGAGTTACTCGTGTATATATCAGTAATCCAGCTAGTACCATCAAATAAATCTACAGAGAAGTCTACATTATCACCTCCTTGTGCATTACTAATAATATAGAAACTTAAAGAAGGAGTTGCTAAACCTGAGATATCTACTTGAGGAGAAATTAATTGTGTATCAGAACTAGTAGAACTAGCATCAAACCATGCATAATAGTTGTTACTTAATGTATTTCCAGTAATAGTACCATTGTCACCTACATATCCCGTACTTCCTGTCGCAAAATTCCAGTCTTCAGAGTTACTAGCACCCTGAGTCCAACAGTTTGGTATAGTACCTGCATTTTCAAAGTCTTCATGGTAAGGAGTACCGTAAACAACACACTCTGTTGTAAATGTACCAGGCCCTGTAATAAAACTAGTTTCACTAGTAGCAGTACAATCAGCATATACATAGTATTCGTAATCTGTAGCAGGGCTAAGACTATTTAATGTGAATGGATTAGAACCAGCAGGAACAACAGTACCTGTACCTTGTGTAAATCCTACAGGGCCATATTCTACATACCATGCGCTTTCAGTACCAAGTTGAGTCCAAGAAAGCTCAACATCATAACCAGTTGCGTTTGCAGCTGCTAATGACATTACCGGAGGACATGTTGGTAACTCATCTATATAAACATCGTCAATAGCGAAGTCATTAGTTATTACAGTTCCGTTGTTTTCATCAACAACAAAACGAACCTGAACAACCCCAGCTGTTACATAAGAAGAAAGGTCAACTAAAGTATATTGCCATCCTGTAACATCTGTAGAAAGTGTATATACATCATCTGTCCAAGTTGTACCATCAAATACGTCTACAGAAAAATCAACGTTAGCATCCGTATCGTTATCGCTAAATAAATAGAAATATAAAGATGGAGTTGTTAATGTAGAAACGTCAAATAATGGAGAATATAAAGTTGTTGCTGTATTGTTAGGAGAACTATCATCTACATAAGCAAAGTAACCTTCACTTGGGCTTCCTGCATCTACATAGCTAGCAGATGTACTAAATACCCAGTCTTCACTATTACTATCTCCTTGTCTCCAACAAGTTGGTAAACTACCAGAGTTTTCAAAATCTGTATAGTATGGAGCAGCAACTGCAGAACAAAGGGTAGTAAAGCTATATGGACCAACCCATATAGAAGTATCACCACCACCACAGTCAGCCTGTACATAGAATTCGTAGTCGGTATCTTGAGCTAAAGAAGTAATAGAAAATGGATTACCTGTAACAGCAATAGATGTACCAGTACCTTGCGTAAATCCAGGAGTACCATATTCAACATTGTATCCAGCAGCTGTTCCTGTTTGTAAAAGAGAAATTGTAGCTGTAGTATCTGAATAGCTATCTACCATTACATCAAATGGCTCGATACAAGTTGGTAATTCGTCAAATGAAACATCGTCAATAGCTAGATCATCATAGAAATCACTACCGTTGTTTTCGTCTATTATGAATCTAACTTGTACAGCACCCGAAATAGTGTAACCACTTAAATCTAGGTATATTTTTGTCCAACTAGTTTTGTTAGTGTTGCTAGTATATATAGCGGTATTCCAAGTAGCACCATCATAGAGGTCTACAGAAAAATCTACATTTGTGTATCCTTCATTATCAGAAATCATGTAGAAAGATAATGCAGGAGTAGTTAAGGCAGAAACATCTACTAACGGTGTTAGTAAAGTTGTGCCAGTGTTGTGTGTAGCACTATCGTCTACATAAGCAAAGTAGTTATCTGAAGCAGTGTTGCCAGAAAGGGTACCTGCATTACCTACGTGACCACCAGTGGTAGAGAAAATCCAGTTCTCTCCATTAGCATCACCTTGTGCCCAACACGTAGGTATAGATGAACTAAATGGTTCCGTATATGGAGCAACTATCGGAGAACAAATTGTTGTGAATGTACCAGCTACTGCAGACCAGTTACTAGTATCACCACCACCACAATCAGTTTGTACGTAAAATTCGTAATCTGTTTGTTCCGTTAAATTTGTAATCGTATAAGGGAAAGAAGTAACAGTTACTTGAGTACCTGTTCCTAAAGTAAACCCTGCAGGTCCGTATTCTAAAGTAAACCCACTGTAAGTACCAGTTTGAGTAACTGAAACTGTAGCTTCTGTATCAGAAATTGAGGTAGCTACTAAATCAGTAGGATCTAAACAAGGAGGTAATTCGTCGAATGAAACATCGTCAATAGCAACATCATCATAGAAATCACTACCGTTATTTTCGTCTATTATAAATCTAACTTGTACAGCACCTGAAATAGTGTAACCACTTAAATCTAGGTATATTTTTGTCCAACTAGTTTTGTTAGTGTTACTAGTATATATAGCGGTATTCCAAGTAGCACCATCATAGAAGTCTACAGAAAAATCCACATTTGTGTATCCTTCATTATCAGAAATCATATAGAAAGATAATGCAGGAGTAGTTAAGGCAGATACATCTACGAATGGTGTTAGTAAAGTTGTGCCAGTGTTGTGTGTAGCACTATCGTCTACATATGCAAAATAATTACCTGTTACAGTAGCACCGGAGATAGTTCCCCCGTTACCTATGTGACCACCACTTGTAGCGAAAACCCAGTCTTCACCGTTAGCATCACCTTGTTCCCAACAAGAAGGAATACTTCCACCGTTTTCAAAACCTTCGGTGTAAGGTGCAACCTGAGCAGCACATGCAGTGGTAAAGGTAATTGGACCAATCCATGCAGAAGTATCACCACCACCACAGTCAGCCTGAACATAAAGCTCATATGTAGTGTTTGGTGTTAAAGCATTAACAGTAGCAGGGTTTGTAGTGTAAGCAACAGCGGTGTTTGTTCCTTGAGTATAAGGAGACACCCCATAATCTAAATTCCACTTAGTTGCAGAACCATTTTCTGTCCATCCTATAATAGCAGAGTCGGCACCAACAAAGTTAACCACTAGATCAGATGGATCAGGGCAAGTTGGAGGTGTAGCAGAAGTAATAGTTGGAGAGCTTAAGCAAAAACCGTATGCATAAGCATCACCATCGTCATAATAAACTCTGTATTTAAATCCTGTAAGCTGCGTAGTTGTAAAACTAGCAATGTTAAGGGCTTCAGAGTCTAAGTTTTCAAACGTACCCGTACAATAGTCACTGAAAGGTGCACCCGTAGTAGAGGTGTTAAATGGGGCAATCCAAGATACCCATGCGGCAGCATCAGCATCCCAATATTCAACCGTAAGCGAAGACCCAGTATATTGTTGGTACACATAAGGCGCGGTAAAATAAATCCATGTCTCACCTGCGGTGTAAGCTGCTGTTAAGTCAGTTACGGGTGATTCTGCGGCAACATCGTTATTAGAGCCAGAACCAGCATTGTCATCATCAAAACTAAAGTTGGAGGATGTTGTGGGGTCGGAATACAGGTAGGTCGAATCGTATGCACCCGTAAGGGTCCAGTTGGTATTCGGCCAATTTCCTGATTCGTTTAGTGTCTGAGCAAAACTCAGTGCACTAAAGAGGATCATAAAAATCAGTAAAGTAGTTTTTTTCATTTATTAATTTATTTATATGTCTGCCCAAATATAACTAAATATAATGTTAAAATCATAGGGGTTTTTAGTGATGCATTGGCTTTTGGTTGTGATTTTGATAGTGTTATCAAAATGTTTTCTCGTTTTTTATATGTTAATTAATTGCTTTTTACAATTATTTTCATGTGTTGAAATAGTAAATAACATACTTTTTGGGGTTTAAATTCTGTATAGACGGTAAGTTAAAATGTGTTAAAAAATGGTTTTTAACTTATATTTTAACCTTTTTTAAGTATGTGTTTCTAATGTGTTAATTAATTGTCAATAGTTTAATCTATTGTTTTTTAATCACTTATGTTTTTGCTGCTTATAATGATCTTTAAAAATGTTTTAACCCAAATATTTCATTTGCCTATTTGTAAGATGTTGTGATGGTGTTGGTTTGCAATTACAAGGACTTTGTTTGTTTATAAAAATGTTGTAATTGTTGTATTTATAACAATTTATTTTAAAATTTAGAATGAGTATTCTTTACTTTTTCGTATAAAAATAGAGGTGCGGTTTCTTTAAAAGTGTAGAATTTTTGTCTTATAAATATAAGAAGGCTGCTTTTACAAAAGCAGCCTTCTTTATTAAAGATATCTAATTTTTTTACTCAATAATTGAGATTAAATGCACCGAGACTCGTCTCGAAACAGTTTACTCTTTAATAATTTTTACCGTTTTAGCGGTATCCCCAATTTGTACTTCTACAAAGTAAGTTCCAGACGATAGTTCTGTCATGTCTACTACATAGTTTAACGTGTTAGGTACAAGCTTCATTACGGTTTGTCCTAGAACATTACTAACGTTTACGGCGTTTATAGTTTGTTCAGAATTTAAATTCAATATATTGTTATTCACCGGGTTAGGGTAATATCTAAAGTTGGTGTTATCAAAAAATTCTGTACTTGCTGTTGGTAAGTCTATAACTTCAATAGAAAAAGAACCAATAGAAGAATCTCCATAACTATCTACTTGTACATAGTACGTTTCACCTGCTATTAATAAAGGGTTTTCAAAATCATTAAAATTAATAATAGAATTCCATCCTTCATTTGTACCACTGTCTTGGTCACATCCTACTGGTGTTCCTAGGGTGTTTAGGTTTAAACAGTTAACTCCGCTAGCGCTGTATACAGCAATTTCTGTATCGGTAGAAGTACCTCCGGTATAGTCGGTAGTTACTTGTACTGCACCATCATTAGGTGCTACAAAACTAAACCATACCGATCCGTTTAATCCATCTTGGAAACAGCTTGGCATAGGTTCATCTGTTTGCGAGGTAGAACCTTCGGTTGTGTAATCAGATCCTGTTACATTTCCAACAGTGGCAGGAGTTACTAAAGGTAATGAAATAGCTCCGCAAAGATCATCATTAGTAGGAGGGCAAACATCGTATGAGAATGTGCCTACCGGAGTGTTACAAATATCTGTTACACCGTGTAAAGCAGTAAGAGTTACATCGGTTCCGTAAGGGAATGGGCCTACTGTTGCAATACCTGTTGATGATAGCGGCCAAGTAGTTGTTCCGTCTGTTATAGATGGTGTTCCGTCTCCTAATGCTGTAACATCTACATCTACTGTAAAGCTACTTGCAGAACAATCGTGGGTAATACTTGTGCTGCCTATTGCAACTGGTGTACATGATGCAGCAGTAATGTCTACCATAAAGTCTAAGGTAACTCCATACGAATCATTATAACAAGGGTCTGAGCTGTTAGACCAAACGCCATTAATACGCATAAGATGCTGTCCGCTTGCGCCAGCAGGCATTACAAATGAAGCGTCTAATGTGGTTGGTGCTGCAGCTGCGGAGGCACCTAAGAAAACATTTTCACCGGTTTCAAAGTTGTAATCATCATCAAAGTCAATATAAATACCTGTGTTATATGAATATGAATTTGCGTCGTATGTAATTTGAACATTGTTCAATATATCTGCATACATGGTTACTACTGTAGCTGTAAAATCGTTATAAGTAGAACCATCGTTTGTAAATGGTGTAGAATCAATAACAACATCTGTTATTCCTTGTCCGTCTACTGAGGTAGGAACAGAAATACAGTAGCATCCATTAGTTGCAGTTGTAAAACTATACTCAGTACATCCTGTTGCCATTCCGAATGAGTTATAAGGTGTTACCGTGTAATAATAAGTGGTGTTAAAATCACCAGGTAATGTATAACCATTTGTGTAGCCAAGATCAACATTACTTAGAACGTCTGTTCCTCCAGAGGTTGTACCTACACTTAAATAATAACCATCTGCATCGGTACTTAAATCCCATGCGATTTCACTGTTGTAATTACCACATGAAGGATCTGGCGTAGCCAGAACATTTGTTGCGCAGGCAGGAGCTGTGGTTGGTATTGCTGTCCAAATAAAATCATCTATATAAATAGTTTGATAAGTCGCCGTACTTGCATGTTTAATAGCAACATACGAGTCGGTAGTTGGTGTATCAAAGTCAACTGTGTATTGTGTATATGTTCCTGTTAAGTCTATGGTAGTAACAGGGGTAAATGTAGTTGGATCTGTATAGTCACTCATGGTACCAACTTCAATAGAGTAGGTAGCCCAAGAAGATCCTTGTGCAAAAAACTTAGCTCTGTGCGTTCCGTTAGGCAAATCGGTTAATTTTGGTGTTATTAAATATAAACCAGCATTGATATCATCCGAATTGTACATAGTTAAGTTGTTAGGCGAAGAATTCGGTGTCCAGCTCTCTATTTCTACATACGCATAGATGCTGGTGGTGTCTTCTATTTTAGACCAGCATAACGGAATGTCGCCTGTTGCTGTTGTATCAAAAGTTTCTACGAAATCACCAAACGGATTACACTGTGTAGTAAACGTAAGTGGTCCTACCCATAAACTAGTAGAGGAGCCACAATCAGCTTGAACATAAATATCATATTCTGTACCTGCTACAAAGTCTTCAATAGTAATTGGATTATCTGCAGTGTTTATTAAGGTACCTGTACCTTGAGTAAATCCTGTTGGTCCCCATTCAATATTCCAGTTTGAAGCACTTCCGTTTTCTGTCCAAAAGAAATCGGCACTATAGGTAGTTATGTTATCTACATAAAAGTTAGAAGGTATTTCGCAGTTTGGAAGCTCATCAAACACTACATCATCAATGGCTACGTCATCATAATAATCAGATCCATTTGTCTCGGCTACTACAAATCTTGCCTGTACGGGACCTGTGATGGAGTAGGAACTTAAGTCAATAGTAACTAATTGCCACCCGTTTGTATTTGAGTTGCTGGTGTAAATACCGGTGTGCCATGCAGCACCATCATAAAAATCAACTGAGAAATCTACGTTGGTATATCCTTGGTTATCACTAATTAAATAGAAAATTAAAGAAGGAGTAGCTAATCCACTTACATCTACCATAGGTGTTTCTAATCCTGTAGAAGCACTATCTGGCCAACTATCATCTACATACGCCATATAACCGTTGCTTGATGTAGAGCCTGTAATAATTCCGTCATTACCAATGCTTGTCCATGAAGTGTCGTCTGTAAATAACCAATTTTCTGCGTTTCCAGATGTTTGTGTCCAACAATCTGGAATAGCACCACCATTTTCAAAATTCTCTACATAGGGAGTGTTATATATAGCACAAGTAGTTTTAAAGGTGTACGGGCCTACCCAAACGCTGGTACCACTACTACAATCAGATAAAATGTAATAATCGTATTCTGTTGTTGGGTCTAATGCACTTACAGTATATGGTGCAGAGGAGGTAGTCACCTGTGTTCCGGTTCCTAATGTAAATCCTTCATATCCATATTCAATAATCCAGCTTGTAGAAGAGCCTAAAGTAGTCCAGTCAAGTGTAGCTGAAGTTGTTAAAACATCAGTAGCTGTTAGGTTCATAGCAGGTAAACAAGACGGAAACTCATCAAATGATACATCATCTAAAGCAATGTCATTCTCATAGTATCCTAATTCGTCTACCACAAAGCGTGCTCTAACCGCACCTGTAATAGTATATGTAGTAAGGTCTATTGCCGTTAATTGCCATCCGGCAGTATCTGTATTGGTTGTAAATACGTCTGTGTGCCATGTAGCACCATCAAAGAAATCAACAGAGAATTGTCCGTTGCCTAGGGCGTCGTTGTCATTGTTGTAGAAGAAGGTAAGTGCCGGAGAAGTTAATGTAGAAACATCTACTAAAGGAGTGTACAAGGTTGTACCTGTACCTTCTGGCCAGCTATCATCTACATACGCAAAATATCCGCCACTAGTACTTGTTCCTGGTCCAACTGCGTCTGCAGTTGTGTCAAAAATCCAATCTTCTGTATTGTCTGCACCTTGTAACCAACAGGTAGGTATAGCACCTGCGTTTTCAAAATCTTCTGTATAAGGAGCCGTATATGGGGCACATAGAGTAGTAAAGCTAAATGGTCCTTGCCAAACGCTTGTATCTCCACCTCCACAATCAGTTTGTAGATAGAATTCATAATCTGTTTCAGTGGTTAAACTAGCTAAGGTATAAGGCATAGCTGTTGCGGTAACGGTTGTTCCGGTACCTTGCGTAAATCCTGGAGCACCATATTCAATATTCCATCCGCTAACAGTTCCTGCTTGTACTAATGAAATTAATGCGGTAGTGTCTAATACTTCATAAGCGGTAATATCTGAAGATTCCACACATGCTGGTAATTCATCAAACGTAACATCATCTATAGCAATATCATCATAGTAATCAGATCCGTTATTTTCATCTACAATAAATTTAACCTGTACAGGTCCAGAGATAGTGTAGCTACTTAAATCGATGTATATTTTTGACCAGCTTGTTTTATTTGTATTGCTGGTGTATATGCTCGTATTCCAGTTAGTGCCGTCAAAAAAGTCTATTGAAAAATCTACGTTGGTGTATCCTTCATTATCAGATAGTAAATAAAAAGATAAACCTGGAGTAGTTAATGTAGAAATGTCTACTAGTGGAGTTGTTAAGGTAATTCCCGTGTAGTGGGGTAAACTGTTGTCGATATAGGCAAGGTATCCACCTGTAGCAGTGGTTCCTGAGACAGTTCCGTAATTACCGATGTGATCACCATTTGTATCAAAAATCCAATCTTCGTCATTAGAAGCATCTTGAGTCCAACATGACGGTATGGTGCCTCCATTTTCAAAACCTTCGGTATACGGAGCAGTTATTGGAGGACAAAGTGTAGTAAAATAGATAGGTCCTATCCAGTTGCTGGTGTCTCCACCTCCACAATCTGCTTGTACGTATACTTCGTAAGTAGTGTTTCCTGTTAACGCGGTTAATCCTGTAGGATTTGTAGTTGTTGCAAAACCTGCTGCAGGATCAAAAGTATACGGAGATACTCCATATTGAACATTCCACTTGGTGGCAGATCCATTTTCTGTCCATCCTATACTGGCACTATCGTAGCTAATATTGTCTGCATATAATAGAGAAGGATCGGGGCAAGAAGGTGGTGTTGTAGAGTAGATGGTTGGTGAGCTAAAGCAAAATCCCCATGAATAAGCGTCGCCGTCATCAAAGTATACCCGATATTTAAATCCTGAAAGCTGAGTGGCCGTAAACGAATAAATATTTAAAGCGTCAGAATCCAGATTTTCAAAAGTTCCAGAACAAAAGTCTGAATTAGGAGCTCCTGTAGTAGAAGTATTAAATGGATTAATCCAAGTATTCCAAGTAGCTGCATCAGCATCCCAGTATTCTACGGTAATACTTGCTCCTGGATATTCTGTATATACGTAAGGAGCTGTAAAGTAAATCCAGGTTTCGCCTGCAGTGTATGCTGTAGTTAAATCAATGGTAGGTGATTCGGCTGCAACATCGTTGTAAGATGATGATCCTGCAGCATCGTCGTTAAAACTAAAGTTTGCTGATGTTGTAGGATCAGAGATTAAGTACGTACTGCTATACGTACCAGATAGTGTCCAGTTAGTATTAGGCCAGTTGGCTGATTGGTTCAGCACTTGGGCAAAACTAAAAGAACAGACCAATAATGTAAAAATTAATAGTGTAGTTTTTTTCATTTTGTAACTTGATTAAAATTAATTGTAGAGAGGGCTAAAATAACTAAATTTTAACACTATTACATTATTGATATATACTTAACTAAATAATTATTGAGTATTGTTTATTTTAATTGTTTTATTGTTTTTAATTCAGTTTAAAAACATTTTTACTTAGATTAATTCAATATGATTGGTATTCTTTTAATCTTTAAAAGGAAATCCGTAAGTTTTTTAGTGAAGCTTAGGGAGTAATTAAGTGTTAACTTCTTTTTTTATAGAAAGTTTAAGGTGTGTTATTAGGTATTGTTATGTCTATTAGTCTAGTTAAGTGTTGTTGTTTGTCTTTGTTGTGTAGTTATAGAGTTAAAACAAAAAAAGGGAAACCATTT
>NZ_BRVP01000038.1 GCF_027924145.1 Neptunitalea chrysea
GTTACCGTGTAATTGTGATGATGTTGATGATTTTGAAGAAGCAGATCAAACTGCCTGCACTACAGAGATTGTGAATAAAACAGATGTATTTGTCAATTTAGAACCTGACACTACTACTCCGTAATGAAGTAGCAATACTACACTAATACCTGCCCCTATATGGGGCAGGTTTGTATTTCTTATGTAAATGCTTGTATTGCTATACTAATAGTGTATTTATAAAAAGTTGTGTAAATTACTTCGTAGACTTGCCTCGAAGTAGTTTACTTTTAGCTAAGCGCTTCTGAATTTCTTCAGTTTCAAATGTCTGTTTTAATGAGTCGTAATTTTGGTTGGTAGCCAAAGCAGTTTCAGATCCATTTGTTTGGTGAAGTATTATTTTCTCATTGCATTTAGCCATAAGGTATTGTGTACTATTTGGTGATATAAGTCCATCTTGTGTTTTATTATAGACAATAATGGAATCCGATTCATTTTCTTGATAAGTGTCATCAAAATCACGAAGAATAACGTTACTGTACTGTAATAGTATCATTAGTAAGGGTATACGTTCCGAAGTATCTGCTAGTTTCCGTTTCGCAATAATTCACAGCGTAAAAAGTGCTATCGTTGTGAAATTGAAGATGACCACTACAGCAATCGCACCTAAATTCAAATTCACAGCCCTCTCTAAGGTGGTAATTTCCACCGGTTTCAAAAACGATCTCAGAAAGCTTTGAATAGGGTATTGTTGCTTTAGTAGCTTCTTTTCGAGGGGTATTATGGCATCCGGTTAGTATACAAAATAGTAAAAGTATATAGAATGGTTTCATTTTGTTATGAGTCTATTCGGTTCATAATATTGGCGAGTATCCTGGTATTTACTCCTTCAAAAGCATAGTCTTGATCTTTAGTACGTGTCCATCCTCTTTTTGCTAATTGAACCCGTATTTCATTTTTGGGTATATCTTTCAAACTATGGTAATACACAAAATCTAAAACCGCCTCGGGTACTCTATTAATTATATAATCTACAATACCTTTGGGCATAAAATTGATTCCTGAAAAATAAGAAATAACAGGTTGTAAAATCCATAAAATTACTAGTCCGGCAGAACCTAATTCCAGACTTTCTACAGTAAATCCATATTCAAATTTCAGCTTAAATAACGTCATAAAACTAGGGCTAAGTGAGCCAAATTCCATCATCAAAATCAGCACTTGAAAAATGATATTGGCAATATAGGTAACAATAACGGTTGCTATAAATACCTTTTGTAACTGTTGGTATTGGGTGTAATTGAATATTTTAACCAATATGGTTATAATCATACTTAATATAATACCCACAATTAGCTCCGTAATGATTACAAAGTGGATAAATTTAATACATACAAATGCCACCACAAGTCCTAAGGCTAAAGCACTCAGAATAGCCACTATGGTTATTGGAATGAAAGCGGGTTTTTTTAAAAGCAGAGGAGCTGGAAGCGTATCTGGTATTATGTAGTCATCCCAATTGTTTTTTTTGGTAGCTTCTACCGCTAGTTTTTTTAAATCGTCGGCACTATATTTCTTTTTAACTTCGTTAATAGCATGTAGTAGAAGTAATACCCGTTTAGAATTTACCCCTAAATCCCACATTCCTGACACAGAAGTACTTTTAGCTAATAATTTACCATGGTTATAGGTTATCCTAATATCTTCAGTATACTTTCCCATAGAATTTTTACGTCGGGCTTCCACACATTTTTCATCGGTATACACCACTTCCCACTCTAAATTTTCTAAGGCTTCTAAAACAATAGTAGTAAATACTGCTGGTGGTAAATTGCTCATTACTTCTTTGGAGTATGAGGGTGCCCATCCAAACCTGTGTTTTTTGTCTATACCTTTTTCGTAGTCTTTTAGTTCTTTATTCATATTGTTTAGGTATGTTCTAATAAGTAAAAATGGCGTTATTATAGATTTCTATTGCTTCTTCTTGTGTGTAGTATTCAGATTTGTATATAAAGTAATGTATGCCACCTGCTTCGTTGGTAATTTGTCCTATGTTATAGTTGTCCTTTACAGGGAACTCTATAAAATAATCTTTGCCATACGTTGAATGAAGTTTATATACAGGAACCGTTTGAATTACATAAAAGTCTACTAATTGAAATGGGTAGTCTGTATATTCTTCGTTACTACCTAAAATGCTTAAAGTATCATTATGAAGTTTTATTTTGGTTTCTCTAATGCCACTTACGGCTTCCCAGGAGCCTTCGTATACTTGTTTTTCATTACAACTAATAATACTAAATACCAATATTATTAGCATGAACGAAGTAATTTTCATTGGTTTATTATTTTGGTAGGTTAAATCATATAAATGTAATAAAAAATGCGGAACGATTTTAAGAAAAATCCTCCCGCATCAGAACTTGCCTGTTACAACAAGTCGGGTGTTTACTCACTTAGTGAGAATATGTATATTTTTTGATGAACTATATTAGTTAATAGCCCAGTAATTTTGCTTTTCTAATAGAATCTTTAACCATAGGTTCGGCACCCATGTTAGCCCCTTCAAAAATCTGTTTGCTTTCCCAGTCTCCATACATAGGGTTAGGGAATACAATAAACTGAGTTCCAAAAGACGCATTAAACTCATCGGCAGCAAGGTCTCTTTTGTCACCCTCAAAAACCTGAGCAAAGTCCGATAAGTTATCACCAAGATACATAATAACATCATACTCTTCATGTATTTTTAAACGTCTTGGTTCTTTAGTACTGCTGTTTGTTTTACATTGAATATGATTGGCATCGGCAAAAGGTAAATCAAATTTCTTAAGATTCTCTAGGGTTGCATCTTGTACCACTTCACTACGGTTGGTAATATAAAAAACCTGTACATTTTTAGAGGCGGCATAGTTTAAAAACTCACTAGCACCGGGTAATGGAGTTGCTTTTTGTAAACGGCACCAAGCATTCCATGATTCTTTGCTATAGCCAGTATTATCTAGTATTAGTTGCGCATTATAGGCACTGTTATCTAGTACGGTCTCGTCAATATCGGTAATAATTGCCAATGGTTTGCCTTCTATACGCTTAGAGTTTAAAACTACATCTAATTGCAACTTAGCGGTATTATAGGCTTGGTAATACAACGCTTTGTTTTCGGCAGCACGTTGTTGGTAAAGTACTGCTTGCAGGTTGTATTCGTTTTGGTTTTCGGTAATTTCTATTTCTTGTTCAACCGTTTTTTGCTGGCAGCACGAAGATAGTACTAACAACGCTGCTAAAATCACAGTATATTTCATAGTAGAAGATATTTTTTCTATATCGAAGATTACAGTGTAAAGGTATTAAATTATACAGAGTTATCGTAAAATGAAGGTTAAAATATGGTATAGTTTGAGGCTTATACAATAGGTGTCGAAACTTTTAAAAATGATTATCTTTACAACCTTAATACAATTGTAACACCCATGAAACAACCGGTACAAGGATTTTCTAAGCTTAACAAAGAAGAAAAAATCAACTGGATTGCCCAACACTGTTTTACTCAGCCTGAAGAAGGGATAGAAATACTAAAAAAATACTGGCATACCAATGCCGATGTACAGAAGCTACATGATGAGTTTATAGAAAATACGATTAGTAATTTTTTATTACCTATTGGGGTGGCTCCTAACTTTAAGATTAATGATACGTTGTATGCCATACCTATGGCTATAGAGGAAAGTTCGGTAGTGGCAGCCGCCAGCAAAGCGGCTAAGTTTTGGTTAGACCGTGGCGGATTTAAAACCGAAGTGATTGGAACCGAAAAAGTTGGGCAGGTGCACTTTTTGTATCAAGGAGATGAGCGTAAACTAATCGCTTTTTTTGAAAGCATAAAAGACACCTTAATTACCGAAGCTGCAGATATTACCCAAAATATGGAAAAACGGGGTGGTGGTGTGAGTAATATTGCCCTGCGTAATCGTACCGATGCATTAGAAGGGTATTATCAATTGCATTGTACGTTTGAGACGTTAGATGCTATGGGAGCCAATTTTATAAACAGTTGCTTGGAGCAGTTTGCTAAAACCTTTAAAGCAGCTGCATTAGCATATAACGATTTTACAGAGGAAGAAAAAGACATACAGGTAGTAATGAGTATACTATCTAATTACGTACCCGATTGTTTAGTGCGTGCAGAGGTGAGTTGTAAGGTAGAGGAACTTAATGAAGACAAAGAATTGAGTCCTGAAGAATTTGCGGCTACCTTTGTTAGGGCAGTAAAAATAGCCGAGGCGGAACCGTATAGAGCCGTTACCCATAACAAAGGGATTATGAATGGGATAGATGCAGTGGTAATTGCAACAGGAAACGATTTTAGAGCTATTGAAGCTGGGGCACATGCCTATGCGGCTAAAACAGGGAGCTATAGTAGCTTAACTCATGCCACTGTGGAAGATGGTGTTTTTAGATTTTGGATAGATATTCCATTGGCGTTAGGAACTGTTGGCGGACTTACGAAATTGCATCCTATGGTGAGTGTGGCAATGGAAATGCTAGGGAGTCCGGATGCGAAAAAGTTAATGGAGATTACGGCGGTTGCCGGATTGGCACAAAACTTTGGTGCCGTACGTAGCCTTATTACCAGTGGTATTCAAAAAGGACATATGAAAATGCACTTACTGAATATTTTAAATCAGTTAGGAGCAACCGAGGAAGAGAAAGTATACTTTGTGAATTATTTTAAAGATAAAACCGCTACCCATAGTGCTGTGGTAACTGCCTTTGAAAATTTAAGAGCCACTATATGATAGAGTACTACAGCAATGGTAAGTTGCTAATTACGGGTGAGTATGGCGTGCTAGATGGTGCTCTTAGTTTTGCCGTACCTTCTAAATATGGTCAGAATTTGGTGGTGCAAGAGGCGGATACTATGGTGTTAGAATGGGTGAGTTTTGATCATACCAATCATAATTGGTTTACGGTAGTCTATAATTTAAAAGACCTTGAAGTATTGAATCCGTTAAAGGCGATTACTAATACTTCGGATGAAAAAATAGCGTTGGTGTTATTAGATATTTTAGTTGCCGCCAAGCGTATGAATCCTGATTTCTTAAATACAGGTGTAACCGTAAATACACAGGTTACCTTTCCTAAGGAATGGGGATTGGGTACATCGTCAACACTTATTAATAATATAGCACAATGGGCTAAGGTAGATGCTTTTAGGTTGTTATGGGAATCGTTTAAAGGAAGTGGGTATGATATTGCTTGTGCGCAACATGAAACACCCATTACCTACCAAATTGTAAATACTGTACCAGTAGTGATGGGCAAACGTTTTCAGCCTACGTTTTTAGATAATTTGTATTTTGTTTACTTGAATAAGAAACAAGACAGCAAAGAAGGGATAGCGCATTACAGAGCTTTGGGTGCATCTAAAAGTAAGATGTTGGCAGCGCAAACCGAAATTACCAAAATGCTCTTAGAGGTAACTACATTACACGAATTTGAGGAGTTGTTACTGCGTCATGAAACCATAGTGTCTAATACGCTAAATATACCTAAGGTAAAGGATCTTTATTTTGCCGATTATTTAGGAGCCGTAAAAAGCTTAGGTGCTTGGGGTGGCGACTTTGTACTGGCCACAGGAAACGAAAAAACGCCTGAATATTTTAAATCGAAGGGTTTTGAGGTGGTTATTCCGTATGCCGATATGGTATTGTAATACCTTATCGGCTGACTTACTTTTTTATATTAGAAGGTATATAACTTTTTGGCATCTACTTTATAGGTAATGTAGGTTATACTATTATCTTGAGGCGTATAACGTATAGTGATAGGACAACAGGTGTTGCCATCTGGTATAAACTGTATAGCTTTGTTACCATCGGATAGGGTAATAGGGGTAAAGTTTTTTAGCAATGTATCTGCAGAGCTGCCTACTTTAGCAGAAATCCCTTTAACGGTAATCTCAGAAGCTCTGATAAAGTTGATTCCTATTGTAAACTCAGCAGAGTTCATGTCTATAAACCCTAAAACAAATCCGGTACTGAATTTATAACGCACCCATCCTTCGCCTATGCCACCTTTACCTTTTCTAATACTATCAGGAAAACCTAATAACTTGTTGATTTTAGATAGGTTAGATTGGGTTTCAATAAGCTCTTTAAAAGTATAGTTATTAAACTTGGTTCTGTATAATTGTTCTTTAGTAAGCTCATTGGTTTGTGCAAATGTGAGGGAGGTAAATGCAAGTAGTGTAACTGCAAAACAAAGGATTTTTTTCATAAAAATAGGATTGCTTTTAGGTTATTTTATACTAATTGATTGGTTGAATGAGTTTTAAAAATACGCAAATTTAGTTTACAATCAATATTTGTTAATAAACAAGTGTAAAATACTCATTTATATGTATCGTCATAAATAATGGATAAAAAAAACCTCCCTGAAAAAGGAGGTTTTTTAAGTGTTTTTTTGTGTATTTAAAGCCTATTCCTAGTAGAATAAAGCTCTATTGTCTTCTATATCTACAGACTTTTTAAGGGCATTGATAACCGATTGACTGTATTTGTTAACGTTCTCTTCTCTCTTCTGAGTTCTGAAAGTTGTATAGTTCATTAACTTAGGAGAAATTTCCTTTTTAGTTACTTGAATCATGTATACTCCTTTTTCACCTTTGATTAATCCGCTGGTTTCGTTTTCTTTCATACCAAAAGCAGTACCTACCACATTAGGCTCAGAGCTAGCACCCGGAATTTTAGGGTCGCTTAAAGTAATTTTAGAAGCATTACGAACAGCAGTGCTATATAAAGCTGCAACTTCATCCATAGATTTACCAGCAGCTTCTTTCATAATTTTCTCAGCTTTTTTCTCTTTTAATAAGATAGGCGCTACAGTAGATTTTGCTTTTTCTACAGATTGTAACCCTTTTTCAGCTTTATCTGTTAACTGTACTACAGCATAACCGTCAGCAATATTAAATTTAGAAATGTCTTTAATATCGGTACCATCTTCAAACGCCCATCTAACAATAGAACGTTGGTTAGCATATCCTGAAATACCAGCTGAAAGTGGCTCTAAACCTCTATCTTGTTTTACTGTATATCCTTTTTCTTTTGCAAATTCGTCAAAGTCTTTACCTTCTTCCTGAACAGCGTACATGAATTCGTTAACTTCTTGCGAAACGTCATTTATAGTTTTTTCAGAAGGGTCTATTTTAATAGCTACGTTTGCTAAACTAACTGTTTCGTATTGGTCGTCAATTTTAATAATGTGGAAACCGAAATCAGTTTCAACCATCCCTATGCTTCCAACAGGGTTGTTAAAGATGTATTTGTCAAATTCAGGAACCATTCTTCCTGGAGATACATTATCATACGTACCTTTATTTGAAGCAACACCCGGATCTTCCGAATACTCTTCGGCTAAAGCGGTCATGTCTTGACCCGCTTTTGCTTTTGCTAAAATTTGTTTAGCAAGTGCTTCTGCTTCTTCTTTGTTTCTGTCTTCTTTTAATTGTGCATTTGGTACACTATCATAAGAAATTAATACGTGCGTAACTTTTACATTACCGTTCTGCTTTTTGTCAACCATTCTGGAAATCTTATAGTAGTCTCCATCTATATATGGTCCAAAAGTTTCGCCAATATTTAAGCTGTATAAAGTATCTGCAAATTTTGGCGCTAATTTAGCTTTAGTAACATAAGCAGAATCATATTTAAATTCTGAGTGTTCTAATGTATACCCCACTAAATCGGTAGCGTTTTTAAAGTTGATTGTATCTGCACTGTTAGGAGCGGTAGTTAACATACCTTCTAATTCAGTTTTAATAGCATCTATATCAGCTTCAGAAGCTTCTTCTTTAAATATTACAAAACGAACATCTCTTGAAGCTTCTTTTTCAAAATCTTCTTTATGCTCGTTGATGTATGTTTTAATTTCACCATTACCAACGGTAAGGGTAGAATCTTTTACATTTACATAAGGAACCTGAACATATTTAATGTCTACAGCATCGCTTTCTTCAGAGTACATTACTTCACCTTCTTTTTCAGTAACTCCTAAACCAGCCTGAATTAAGTTGAAATAAATTTCTTGTTTAGCCTGATTGATGATGTTGATCTCTTCATTTTTCCATTGCTCGTATCTTGCAGGGTCTACTTCTTTAAGGTTAGCAATGAACGTTATAAATTTTTGTGGATCAAAAATTCCGTTTTCGTTTTGGAAATTAGGACTGTTAGCGTACCCCGGAATGTTTTTGATAAGGTTGATAATACGATCTGACCCAACATCAATACCCAGTTCTTCGTATTGTTTTTCAAGTATTACTGAATTTACTTTGCTGTTCCAAACAGAGTTCACAGCATTCATCATGCTGGTACCTGGTGTTCTGTCTAAAATGGCTTGTACACCATTTGCAAATTCAACACGGGAAATTGGTTCGCCGTCTACTTCTCCTATCGTATCTGTGTTACCAAAAAAGGAACTACCCCCTTGTTTTATTAAACTAGATAAAACAAATGCTAAAATAGAGATACCTATTAAAGCAATTAATAAGGTGGTATGCTTTCTTATTTTCTGTAAAATTGCCATCTTACTTAAAGAATTATATATGAAATTAATGTGGGCGAAAATACCATTTTCTTTGAAATAATAAAAATAAATTGCCGCTTATCGCTTTTTTTATAGAAGATGGGTGTTTGTGCTAGTTTTTCTGTATAAAAAGAAGCTTAAAATAAGGGGGTTACAGGGGTAAGGCAGTGTTATTCGCTATCTAGTATTTTAAGATGTACTAGTTTTATTTTGGTACTGGTAACGTCTAGAATTGTAAACCTAAAATTGTCAATGGTAATTACTTCGTTAAGTTGCGGAATCTCTCCGGTGTTGTTTACAATAAAACCACCAAGGGTACCATAGTTTTCACTTTCAGGTATTTCTAGTTTATATTTTTCGTTAATGTAATCAACTTCTAATCGGCATGAGAATTTAAAAGCATCTTCTTCCAGTTGCTCTTCAATAAAATCGATGGTGTCGTGTTCGTCTTCAATTTCGCCAAACAGCTCTTCAACAATATCTTCAACAGTTAGTATGCCACTGGTACCACCATATTCATCAATAACAACAGCAATACTTTTACGTTTTTTAATAAGTACGTTTAAAATTTCGCTAATAAGCATGGTTTCTGGTACAAACCCCACAGGCATTAACACTTCTTTAATTGTTTTTGGACGTTTAAACAAATCGAATGAGTGTATATACCCAACGATGTCGTCAATAGACTCATTAAAAATTAATATTTTAGAGTAGCCGGTCTCAATAAATAGGTCTGTAACAGATGCTATAGTATCATTAATTTCAATCGCTGAAATTTCGGTACGTGGTATCATTACCTCTCTGGCCTTTACTTCAGAGAATTCTAGTGCGTTTTGGAAAAACTGAATTTCGGTATCTACATTTTCATCTTCATCTACCGATTCCATTTGTTCAGATATATAATCACCTAGTTCTAACTTGGTGAATGCCAATTGCACATCGTCTCCGTCTGATTTAAAAACATATTTTAAAATAAAGTCGGATATCCAAATAACAAACTCGGTAATAATCCAGAAAACGATGTAAAAGATAAATGCCGGAATAATTAAAAATTTTAGAAGAGAGTTGGCATATATCTGAAATAATACTTTGGGTAAAAACTCGGCCGTTATTAAAATAACTAAGGTAGAAATGATAGTTTGTATCAAAAGGTTTTGCCATTGTGGAGGCAAGACAGCTACAATAAGATCGCCCATGTAAAAACCGTATACAACCAGTGCCAAGTTATTGCCTACCAGCATAGTTGCAATGTACTTAGAAGGTCTTCTTGTAAGCCAGGTAAGTAGTTTAGCAAGATAGGTTTCTTGCTTTTTTTCTATTTCCAGATGTATTTTGTTTGAAGACACATAAGCAATCTCCATACCCGAAAAGAAGGCGGATAATAGTAAACAAATTACAATAATGGAAATTTCCATAAAGGGTTATTGTTTTGTATTTTGTTCCGATTGGCGTTGTTTCTCTATGCGCTTGCGCATGTATCTTCTAAAAAAGAACATTCCTATAGATACAACACCAAACATTAGGAATAAATAGTTTATTTCCTGAACGTTGATATATTCTCTTATAACTTCGAATATAGAAATAATAGCAATCACTAAGTATGCTATTTCAAATATTTTTAAATATTTTACCATGATTATTCTTCTTTAATAGAAATTACACCTGTAGTTTTATGAGCATTAACTACCGTAAAATCCTTGTTAAAGTCCATCCCAATACCGTTCATAATGGTACCTTCTACTGGGTCTGTAAACGTGAACGGATCATCTGTATAAATCCATTCTGTTTTTTGATCCCAGTATAATAGATCTGTTTTAAGAATTTTACCTTCGTGAGTTTTAATAACTACACTGTCTCGCATTTCAACCAAATCTGTTTGGTTATATAGAATACCATATTTGGCATCTACGGTAGTTTTGTTGCTTTGGTCATCGAAGAAATCGATATGTACCCCATTGGGGAATTCGGAGTACGGAAACTCCTGATTGCCGTAATCGTAATTTAACGGACTTTTTAAAATGGCTACCACTTTGGTAGAGTCGGTATAAGTAAGTGTGAAATTGGTAGCTTCACCTACGGGGAATTTTTCTTTGAGTGAAAGTTTCTGTAGGGCACCTAAATTGTTTTCACATGAAAAAAACATTGTCACAGCAAAAACTGTGACAATGTAGTGTAATTTATGTTTAATGATGCTTAACATCTTATAAGTTAGGAACCTTAACAGTTTTGTTAATCCAACATCCTATTTTAATAGTTTTACCAGCCATGCCTTCGTTAAAAATCATAGCTTTATCTGGAGCACGTTGAGCATATGATTTTGCAGATTTGGTGTCTCCTGCTTTTTTAGCCATTTCTTCAGCTAACCAGTATACCGCTCTTTTTTCGAATGAGGTAGTTCCGCATTCGTTAGCAGATTTAGCATAAGCATTTGCAATAATAGAATATGCTTTTTTGTTAGAAGGGTTTAGTTTAAGAGCCTCTCTAGCATAATTTGCAGCAGTACTTTTGCTGTAGAAACTAGCAATAGAAGTGTAAAGTTTAGATTTTTCAAACTTGTCTGTTTCTAAAGCAATAGCTTCTTTAAACCATTTAACAGCTCCTGCTTTGTCTCCGTTTTTATATGCTTTTACCCCTAAAGATTTAGCAGCAGCAGTGGTAGGCTTTAAAGTATATGATTGCTCAGCAATTTTTAAGTAAAGCGGATCTTCTGTACAGTCTTTTTCAGTTAATCTGTTAGAAGCACGGTTTAACCATTCCTGATCGTTTTTCTTTTCTTCAAATTGTTTGTTGAATAATGGGATTAACGTTTCACAATTACTAACCTGAACAATAGCAGCATCTAAACTTTCTGAAATTCCTTCGTAATTTTTAGTTCTCTTCTTAGCTCTAGATAATGTTTTTTCTTGCTTAGCAGTTAAAGCAGTACCTGCATCTTGAGCCTCTATTAAAGGATTCATAATTTCGGCCTGTGCATTGCTTAATTCTTCAATTTTACCTGCAACATCATCATACGTATCAAAAACAACTTGTAACTCAAGTTTCTCAGCTTTGTATAAGTTAAATGTTTTAATAAAGTAATCGTACAATGCAATTTCGTTATTAAAGCCTGCTTTATCTTGTGTAAAAGCATCTTTATACATGTTGTACAATTCTTCATCAGAAACCATGTTCTCCTTTTTCATCAGTTTTGCCTTATCGGTAATCATTTCGGCATAGGTGTACGCACGTTTACCAGTAGGGAAATCCTTGTGGTATCTTGTGTACATCTCTAAAAGTAAGTTCACGTACTCTGTTTTATTTTCAGGATCGTTCTCTATTTTGTATTCCAATATATTATCACCATAGTAATAAATGGCAATTTTATATTTATCAATAGACGGATCCTCTCCACAGTTGTCAAATACTTTTCTCCAGTTTGGGTAGGCAGACTCATAGTTCTTTACTTTAGCGTCATTAGAAAATAACGATAAGTTTGTAACACAATCATCTTGGGCATTAGCACTGAATGCACCTAAAAACCCAATTAAGGCAACCATTAATAATGCGAATCTGTTTTTCATCATTAAAAAAATATATGTTAATTAAATTTGTTTTTTATAAACCATCTGTCTATTAAAGACAATCCAACTCTAAAACTTATATAATTTTCTTGTATTAAAGAGTTGTTAGTAGTTCCTCTAGAACCTATATCTAACCCTAAATTTAGTTTAGAAATTCGTCCCACCGGTAATCCTACTCCAAAAGATATGCCAAAGTCGGTAATCTCTTCATCATTGATAACCATTCCGGTGTTTTCATATCTCAAACCAAGTCGGTAAGTTGCCCTTTTAAAGTAACTTGTAAATGAATTGTACTCAGGAGTTAACATAGCTCCTAAACGGTATTCATAGCCATCTTTATAAGCCAATCCGTTAACCGTTAAAAATTCATTAGAAAGTTTGCTCATTTGAGTATATTCATACTCAGCACCAACAAACCATATATTATTTTTGCCAAAACCAAGTCCTAATGTGGCGCTAGAAGGTAATTTAATAGTTGTTTTATCTAACCCGTTAGCGGCAAGGTCGGCATCATATTCTTCTCTTACGGCTTCATATCCGTTGTCAAAAATAGAAATAGTCTGATAAAGACGCTCATTATCTGAAGTAACAGACGCCTGTGGGGAGTACAATCCCATTGCATATAATGCATACTTATTTTTAAGTGGTTGGGTGTAATTCACCGAAAGGGTGTAATCCAAACCACTTAACGAAGAAACGTTATTTTCTTTAGTTGATAACTCCACGCCTTGTGTACTACTAATTATACTATTTTCTATTTTACCAAAATCGTAATTTCCTTTAGCACCAATACTTAGGTTTTTAGTAATCTCATACCCAAAAGACACAAATACTTTGTTCATGCCTCCTTCACCTTCTAAACGAGTAAGGCGTGTATAATCTCCATTTTCAGTAATGCTCTGCAAAGCATAGCCCACAGAACTATACGGTAAGAGCCCAAAATTAACCCCCATTTTTTTATTAATAGGGAAACCTAGTACTAAATAATCAAAAGAACTCGATTTTGCTTTTTCATCTCCTGAATCACTTTTCAGGTTTAACTGGGTAAACGTTGCTCCAATGGCAAAATTTGTAAAATTTAGTTCTCCTAACGATGCCGGGTTTTTTATACTCATCGACAAACTATCAGGAAAAAGGCTAATACCACCCATTGCTCGGTTTTCCATTGTTCCCCTGAACTTCAAACTTCCAATACCATAAAATGAATACGGGGATGCCGTACCCACTTGCGCCTTAACTGCCGTATTCCCCAATACTAAAACAGCTACAATTGCTATTAATTTTTTAATCATTCGAGTTTTTTAAAATTCAAAATGCCGTTTAACGCTTCTAAAAGGAATTTTGAATTGGCAAATATGCTATTTTTTAATCTTTTTGACAAAAAATAGGTGTTCCCTCCTGTTAAAATAACTGTTAAATCTTTGGATTTATAAGCATATTCGTTAATGAACCCATCAATTTCGTACGTTACCCCGTTAACAGCTCCGCTAAGTAGGCAATTTTGTGTTGAGTTTCCTGTAACGGGTATATTTTCAGTTAATTGTGCCAGCGGTAATTTTTTTGTAAAATGGTGCATGGCTTTTAGCCGCATTTCTAGCCCTGGGGCAATAGCACCGCCATGGTAAACACCGTCACGGTTAATAAAGTCGTACGTAATGCAAGTGCCGGCATCTATGACCAAAACAGGTTGTTTAGGATACAATATAGCAGCTCCTGCAATTAAAGCCAGCCTGTCTTGCCCTAGGGTGGTAGGGGTTGCATAGGCATTGGTAAATGGCAATGTTAATTCATGCGACAATAAAACTAAGGTAGTTTTGTTATTCAACATAGTAACGACCTCGTTTGGTACATAGACTACCGATGCTATTATGGCATGTGTAATTGAATTGTTTTTTAAAATTTCGGTTACGGTTGAAAGAAGTTCCTCGGTAGGTACCGAACTGAGTTGTTCTATTATGGTATTTTGAAAAACAGCTACTTTTGTAAAGCTGTTGCCTACATCTATAACAAGGTTCATTGCTTGAATTTAGAAATACAAAGATACAAAAGGAATTTTTTTTAAATTTTGTTTTGCAAAATTAAAATTTGGGTATATATTTGCACCCGCATTAAGCAACTGGTACCTTAGCTCAGTTGGTAGAGCAAAGGACTGAAAATCCTTGTGTCCCTGGTTCGATTCCTGGAGGTACCACTGAAATTTTAACAACCCTTTGATAATGAATAATTTATCAAAGGGTTTTCTTTTTTACGTCGGAAAATACGTTTTAAAAAATTGGACTTAAATAATTCATTATGAACTTATTTGACTTTATTTTTTAAAAAACGCTTGATATTTATAAATAGATATTTTATAAGTTTAGCATCTTTTCATATTCAACTCTCAAATCAGCACAAAGATAGGTGTCTGCCATAGCCTGCGATTCAAGGTCAGGCTTTGTTTTGACGATTTTTTCTTTTCTAAAAAATAGCCCAAAACCTTGTATTCCCATCCTCTCCACCAGCTTTTTGTACAGATTGGAAGTTTAAAAAAAAATGAAAAGGGAATATTGTTTATGAAATCTCACTGTATGTTATGATATATTGAATTAATGGGCGTGTTTAATTTATATGATGCGCACCTTGCAGAGTGAAAATAGATTATAGGTATGTATTCTAAATCCTATCGGCAATATTAACAAATGAAAACATTATTGGATACACACAACTTAACTCATTAAAGAATTCTCATCTTAAAATGAATATCTATCATTCGATCTTTTTGTCAATCTTTCTTTCTAAGCAATTTTTTTCTTTCCAAACTTTAATCTCCTCTATAAAGGCATGAGTATTTCTTGGGTTAATAAAATATTCATCATATTTCCCAATTTTAATCAGTACGCCGTTTTCAGAACTTAAAGCATACCTAAAACCACTTAATGGGCTATCACATTCTATTAGATTAATGATGTCACATAAATTTATCGATTTAACCTTAAATAGAAAATAAATATCCAAAAATCCAGAATCTCTGTTTAATAGGTAGTATGTCCTAGAATAAAAACCAACCGTCAGCGATATGAGGATTAATGAGATTATTCCAAAAAGCCATTTGACTTGAGGATTTTCAGTTAAAAATACAGGCAACAAACATAAAATGGCAGAATGAAGCGTTAAAACGAGAATTAAGTAACCTCTTTTAGCTTTATATTTTAAAATCATTTTGTTTTACAATTTATAATTATTATTATCCAATTCCACTTGCACTCTTGGAACGTAGAAAAGGAGTAATCCTATCATTATGAAAGAAAAGCTCCAAAGTCCATGCAAAACAATAATACCCAGATGTAAAAAAAATCCCGAGTATAATGCCAATGCTCTTAATCGGATTCTGTCAACAAAAACAATTAGACACAATAATAATTCTATACAAAGTGCCCCCCATGTCATTGCAATATTTAATGGAGCTATGGTTGACATCCATAAGAAGGCATCCCTTATTAAACCAGTAGCACCATGAGTAGGGTGCTTTATCCAGTAATTCATAACGGAGCCATTAACCCATTCGGGTA
>NZ_BRVP01000039.1 GCF_027924145.1 Neptunitalea chrysea
GTACAAAATAGCTATTAATATAAAATCATTAATCCTCAAATTGCCTAATCAAGACCATTATATAGAAGCTTTTAAAAAACTCAAAAGAGGTAATTCTAAAGGATTGGGGCTAGCTCCCCACAAACCTATTTTACTCATCTCTCTAATATAACTGATACAATCAGGTGTAATCACTTCTCATAAAATATACATCACACCTACATTGATAGCTACGTTTAAGAATAATTGGAAACATTTAGTTGATACCGACATTTTTCCTTCCTTTCTTTCATATGCGGACTAAACCTTTTTGGAAGCTACAATCATTTACAGGTTTTGATGAATACATTACACAATCTAAAAGTATTACAGGAAAGTGTAGCCTCTACAGAAATATATCTACCACTTTTTATAGCACAAACAACTTTAAAAAAACCATGTAATCGTATGATTTACATAGTTTTAAATTTTTAAAAGTATTTAAAAGGTAAATAAAATCATCTATTTTAACACCAATATAGACATCTATTGCAAACTCCAAAAACATTTATAAAGAAATATAAAGCTGGTATTGCACCTATATATCTTAGAATTATTTAGAGAGGGAAAAAAGCCGAATACGGTATCTCTAGAAAAGTTGATCCTTAGTTTTGTAACTCTAAAAGTGAAAAGGTCAATAGCAACAAACGTTTTATAGCAATACTTCTTTTCAGAGAAATGCTTACTTCGTTAGTTTAAAAGAAAATGTTTGCTTAATATCTTCAGATGAAGTTCCTATATATAGTGTAAACTTACCAGATTCAGCAATCCACTCATGTTTTACATCATCAAAGTAACTTAATGCCTCCTTAGTTAAAGTAAAACTTACTACTTTAGTTTTCCCTGCTTTCAAAAATACCTTTTCAAACCCTTTTAATTCTTTCATAGGTCTTACTAAAGTAGATTTTACATCTTGGACATACAATTGTACTACTTCTGCTCCATCCCTACTCCCTGTATTGGTTATAGGTATATTTAGCGTAATAGAACCATCAACATTCATTACATTACTATCAGCTGTTATTTTACCATAATTAAAAGTTGTATAACTTAATCCGTGACCAAAAGGAAACAATGCTTTTATTTTCTCTTTATCGTTATAACGGTATCCTACAAATATATCCTCTTTATAATGTACCTCTCCTTCTAACCCAAATTCGCCAATAGCCTCGGCAGAATTATCCTCTATTGTTACTGGGAAAGTAAAACTTAATTTACCAGACGGATTCACATCTCCCATAAGTACTGATGCTAATGCATTACCCGTTTCGCTTCCTAAATACCATCCTTGCACTATAGCAGGTACTTTTTTCACAAAAGGCATAGCTACCGCATTACCAGAGATATTTATAAACACTAATTTTTTATTAACCTTAGCTAACTCTGTAATAATATTATTCTGGTTATAAGGCAAGTCTAGTGTTAACCGATCTGATCCTTCACAATCTTGATGTTTACTTTTGTTTAAACCTCCAATAAATATAACCACATCTGCTTTCTTAGCCACTTCAATGGCTTCCTTTAGTAACTCTTCTGCGGTTCTATTATCATGTAAATCTTGTCCAGACTTAACTCCATTATAATCACTTTCGGCATCTCCTACATACCCTCTTGCATACACTACTTCTACAGCATCTCCTACTCTATTTTTAATTCCTTCAAGTGGAGATATTTCATATTTTACTTTTAATGAAGAACTCCCCCCTCCAACAGTCATCATTTTAATAGCGTTCTCTCCTATAACAGCAATTCTTGTGTTAGACTTTAAACTGATGGGTAATAAATCATTATCATTTTTCAATAAAACAATACCTCCTTCTGCTATTTCCCTACTAGCTTTAGCATGCTTATCAGTTCCAAATGATCCGTATGGTTTATTACGGTTCATGGCAGTTCTAAAAGACAATCTAAGAATATTTCTAACCTTTTCATCCAATTCTTTAGTACCTACTTTCCCTTCTTTAATCATTTTATAATAAGGTGCTGCAAGGTAATAAGCATCGTATGCATTGGTTTTCCCCATAGTTAAACCATCTGTCCAAGTGCCATATTCAAGATCTAGTCCATTAAAAATAGCCTGTTCTGTTTGATGAACTCCACCCCAATCGGAAATTACAACTCCATCGAAGTCCCATTCATCACGTAAAATATCTTTTAACAAGTATTCATTATGACAACATTGTTGGCCTTTATATTTACCATACGCTCCCATAATAGCCCAAGCTTCACCTTCTTGTACAGCCGCTTTAAAAGCCGGTAGGTAAATTTCATATAAAGCACGGTCACTAACCACTACATTAACACCATGTCTGTCTGTTTCCTGATTATTTAAAGCGTAATGTTTCACACAGGCAGCCACACCATTTTGCTGTACTCCTTTAACATAAGGCACCACCATTTGTGATGCTAAATAAGGATCCTCCCCCATATATTCAAAGTTTCTACCATTTAAAGGTGAACGATATAGATTTACTCCTGGCCCTAACAATACAGTTTTATTTCTGTAACGTGCTTCTTCACCAATTGATCTTCCATATAATAACGCCAAATTCTTATCCCAAGAAGATGATAAACAACTTAATGCCGGAAATGCAATGCAGCTATCATTTGTCCAACCTGCCTGATCCCATTCATCCCACAATACTTCCGGTCGTATTCCGTGCGGACCATCCGTCATCCAAAGTTCCGGAATTCCTAATCTTGACACTCCGGGTGAACTGAATTTAGATTGCGCATGAATCATCGCTATTTTTTCCTCTAAGATCATACGAGCTAATGCATCCTCTACACGTGCTTCAATAAGTTGAGTGTCATCTAAATAAACGGGAATTAAGTTTTGAGCTTGTGCAAATAATGCCCAAGTACTTAGTACTAATATTTTTAAAAGATTTTTTTTCATTCTATAAACTACTAATGGTATTATTTTTTACTAATTTTAAAAGTAAATGTCCTTATGAAACGAACTTATATCTACTTCTGACTTTTGATAATAAGTTAATATAGCTCCTAATAAATTGTATATCTAGCCGTTCTTAATTAATAAACATAGGTAACTACAGCTTTAGCAGGAATTGTTACTGGAATTTCTATTTGGTTCAACAATAGCGTGAACACTTGTTCTTTCTCTAAACTGTTTTGAGCAATTAGAATAATTTTACCATCAGGAGTTTTAAATGCTACATTTGGTATATCTTTCGGTACATTTGAAAATATACGTACAGAACCAGCAGGTATAAACTTAGATGCTTGCGCTATGATATAATAAGCAGGGTTGCGTATAACCAAATCATTACTAATTGTGACAGCTCCTAAACAACGGTCGCAACCTCCATTGGTATGCGGATTTTGTTGTAGATCTGATGCTAAATTCCATTCTAATACCGTTTTACACCAATTACGAGTTGCTCCTATAATTAGATTTTCAGTATGCCATTGCATTTCTCTTGCAAAATCTCCCGGTGCACCTACCCATTGCTCTGTAAAATATAAATTTTTGTCAGGATGTAATTTATGAACATAGGATAATGCACTTATATCGCCTCCGTATAGGTGGAAGGCACTACCATCTATATATTTTGATGCTTCTGGATCATTTAAAATGGTCATAGGATAATCTGGTCTATCAGCATTATGATCATAAATCACAATTTTTGTTTTAATTTTTTCCAATTCAAAAGCTGGTCCCAAATAATCTCTTACAAAAACCTTCTGTGCTTCAGGTAACATTAACATACTCGGATTATTACCAGGGTGTAAAGGCTCATTTTGCACCGTTACAGCATTTATAATTATACCTTCAGCTTCCATTGCTTTTATATATTTTACAAAATACGCTGCATAACTAGAATAAAACTCAGGCTTAAGACTTCCTCCAATGGTATTATTGTTAGTTTTCATCCATTTAGGAGGAGACCATGGGGAACCCAAAATTTTTAAACCAGGAGCCTTTTGGGTTATTTCTTTAAGCATAGGTATAAGATATAAAGTATCATATGCTAAAGAAAAATGTTCCAACTCCGAATCAGTTTCACCATCTTCTAAATCGTCATATGAGAACGGAAACTCATCTAAATCAGATGATCCAATACTAATTCTCAGATAACTTACTCCTATGGCTTCATTAGTAGTTCCAAACAGTTCATTAATAAGCTTTTGTCTGACATTAGGTGTCATTTTACTTAATAACATAGCACTACCGCCAGTTAAAGTATACCCAAAACCATCTATAGTTTGGTACTGTTGAGTGCTATCTACATTAATTACAGAAATAATCGAATCTGACGTTTCAGATGTAATTTCACTTTCCTTTAAAAGCTCTTCTTTAGTAAAGGTAGTAACATAAGCCTTTATTCTACGGGGAGATGTATGTTCTTGTCCAGTCTTATTTTCACAAGAAACGAATAAACTTATAGCGGCTACTATGAGTATAGTGAATATATTGTTAACTAGGATTTTCATAAAATATTTAAATAACTAGGCGACAAGAACAAATAATTGTCGCCTAGTATTAATAGTTTCTTTTTATTGAGCAATAAATTCATAAGTACCGGTACTGTACGTATCATCTATCGTAATATTAACATTATAAGACCCGGCAGTTGTAATATTATTGAAATCAGATCCACCGTTATTAGTCATTGTACCACTTAGTGCTGAAGGGTCATCTGCACCAAACTGATTATCCCAAGGTGAATTGAATTTCATACTATATCCGGTTTCTAATGTTTGTGTAGTAGTAAACATTAGTGGATGCTGATAGGTCATTAAAAACTCATCTCGAGAATCCCAATCTTGCCAATGGAATAATTTAATATTGTAATACTTCCAAGTAACAGTAGCAGTATTAAAATTAACCGTTAAAGTATAAGCTTGATCATGATTTATAGTAATATCTTGTGAACCTTCTCCAAAACTAAATGTCCCATTAACAGAATCGGCATCCGGACTGGTTGTACTACCTATAACATCTGCAAATACATAAGAAGCACCTGTACCGTCCATACTACTATTTAACTCATATGTTTCACTTTGTTGTAATGGTAAATAGGTGGTTGAAGTAAAAATTCCATTATCTAAAGTAAACTCACCTACAACACTACCGCCTGATAATAAATATAATTGATTAGGAATAGTAGAAGGTGGATTAATTGTTGCATCTTGCTCTAATGAATAGGTATAAGGTGTGTCTGAAAGATCTAATGTTACTATATAACTACCTGAAGTAGCTAATGGAATATCTTCTATAGAAATGCCTGCATCACTAGATTGTGACTCCATATACACGTTATCTTGTGTTCCTTGTATACGTTTCATTAGATATGCCCAATCTCCATTAGCACGAAAGACAAACCCACCGGAACCATCAGAAATTAAACCTAAGGTAGTTTGCCATATTCCTCCACCTATATATTGAAGTGGTTCATCACCACCCCATCCATTCGATATTACAGAACCAACTACACTCCATTTTTCAATTTTTAGTAATGAGTAGGTATTATCATTAAGATTGACTGTTATTCTATATTCAGCAGATTCATCTACGGTAATTCCTTCCCCGTTTTTCACTACTTCTCCATTAGTCACACCATAAACAAATGCAGGGAATCCCTGATTACTGTACAAATAAAAAGTACTTCCTGTTTCTAAATGTGTATAAGCTTCAAATATATTAGTATTAGAAACATTACTATCTGTTAAATTTCTCATTGGTATAGCTTGCGTCACATCAGTACCTATCTCAGTTGCTGCTCCAGCAATAAATAAAGTAGATGGTGTATATTCAGTTTCAAAACGTGTTAAAGAAATTGCATTGGTTGCATATGTATAAGTATCCTGACAAGTAGCCATAACAGTCCACTCTACATTAGCAATCTCCCCAGCAACATATCCTGCATACGATAAGGCTAAGTCAACGTCTGAAACTGTTATATTCGCCGTAGTAGACTTTCCTGAATTATCTGAAATAAAAGATACTATAGGGGTATCATAATCTGTACTACCTAAGGTATCTAACATGATCGTATAACGAATTTGAAAATTTGATGAAGCTACAGCTGCTTCCCATTCAAAATAGATACGTTCATTAGGATCTAATTCGTTTAATACCATGTTATATCCATCTTCCGGAGATATAATAACGGAAGCTGAAAGATCCCAGTTCCCTACGGGATCCATATTCTCATCTTCCTCACAAGATGTAATCATAAAACTTGCTAAAAACGCTATAACTAAACTGTATATTATTTTTTTCATTGATTTCATTAATATCATTTTTTAAGTTAATCCCAGATTATTGTAGCAACACTCTCCTGAGGAATAGTATAATCAAATCGATTATCACCCACGATTACAGAAAATGTTTTGGTTGAAGGTGACTCATTTAGCACAACTAATATTTTGCCTCCATCAGGGTTTTCAAAAGCTACATTAGACAATCCTGTACTACTATCAAATGTGGTAGATGAGATACGATAAGCACTTGGTTCTACAAATTTTGAAAAATGAGCTATTGCATAATATTCTTCGTTATAATTAACCGAACCCGAAGAACTAACAGTAACTACCCCACGGCAATCTGTACATCCATTATTGGTGGGTCCATAACTATCATTTAACGCTAAATTCCAGAACAGCACATTTTTAGAATAGTTTCTAATAGAACCAATTAAAATGTTACGTACATACCAGTTTAAATTGCTAGTAAAATCTGTACTCCATTCGCCTCCTGAGATTTCTGTAAAATATACTCCCTTATCTGGATAAGCATTATACACCTGACTCATAACATATACATCACCAGCATAGGCATGAAAAGCACTACCCGATACATACTGATTCGCATCCGTATCTTCTAGCACGGTTAATGGATATGATGGAACATCAAAATTGTGATCATATGCTATAATTTTAGCAGTAATACCATTATTTATAAATGTTGGTCCTAAGGCCGTTTTAATAAAATTAGCTTGGTCTACCGCTTCCATTTTCATGGTTGGATAATTTGATTCATGTAATGGCTCATTCTGCGGTGTAATGGCATCTATAGTTATTCCATTACTAGCATAGGCTTCTATATATTCTTTAAAATAATTTGCATATACTTGATAATACTGCGTTTGTAGCTCTCCACCATATAAACTCTGATTTGTTTTCATCCAAGCTGGCGCAGACCAAGGTGATCCTAATATTTTAACTTCAGAATTATAATTTAAAATATCTTGCAGCACTGGAATTACATTTACCTGATCGGGAGCTATAGAAAAGTTATCTAAATTGGTGTCAGTCTGACCTGAAGGCATATCATCATAAGTATAATCAGATAACGAAAAATCAGATGCGCCAATGGTTAATCTTAAATAGCTAATCCCAATTCCATTTTCACTATCAAATAACTCTTGCAATAGAGCCATCTTTTGTGTACTACTCATGTGATTAATAACATATGCTGAAGAACCTGTAAGCGCTGCACCAAAACCTTCAATCTCTTGATACTTCTCAGATGCATCTACAGTAATAGATAAGTAATCAGTAGTTGTATTATCAATTATATCAATATCCTGCTGTGGGGCTATTAATCTACTTTTGTCTCCGCTAGTAACCCATACTTGTGCTGTACCAACCACATTACCATTGGTGCTTAATGATGGCGGTGGATAGTACGGTTTTCCGTCATCCGAACAACCTGAAAATAAAATAGTTATCAACAATAAACTTATATAAAATATCTTATTCATTTATGTTTGTCTTTTAGTAACCTGGATTTTGTTCAAGGTTTGGGTTACGGTTTATTTCGTTTTGAGGAATTGGTAATAACAAGTCATTTTCATCTATATTATAATTTACCAATTGATTTGTTCTAAGGTCTACATCAATTACATTATTCATGGTTTCAATTGCTACCCCATAGCGAATAAGATCATCCCAACGGTTAGACTCCATAGCAAGTTCTAGTCTTCTTTCTTTTAGAATGGCCATTCGCATACTTGCTTGTGATGCCATATCATCCGATGTTAAATCAGGTAAATCAACCCTAGTTCTAATAACATTTACCACAGTAGCAGCCTCATTTATTTGTCCTAACTCATTCAAAGCTTCTGCCTTAAGCAACATAATATCTGCTAAACGGAAAATATATTGATCATCAGTACTAGCCCATGAACCTGCATTTCTCCATTTGTATGCAAAAGGGACACTACTATTCGGTGTATTACCCCAATATTCATCAACCCAACTTACGTTTTCAAAAAGTATAGAAGCATTTTTACGTATATAATCTCCTTCTGCATCAAAAGCAGCAACCAAATCTTGAGACGGTGTTGTAAATTTTCTCCAAGTATCACCACTAAGCGATGGTGGTAAATGCATTTGAGGAGCCCAAGTTCCTTCGTTACCACCCAAATATTGAACCTCCATTATAGATTCTTCGTTATTATAGTGATTACCATCATAAAGTTCATCATAACTATCTAATAACACATAACCCGCCGAACTATTAATTACAGCATTAGCATGAGACAAAACAGCACTATAATCAGGTACTGGTTGTTGTGCATACACCTTGGTTAACAACGCATTAACAGCACCTTTTGTTGCGCGGGCTTTGTTAACACTGGCATCAGAACCATACGTATCAGGTAAATAATTAGCTGCTTCATTTAAATCGTTAATAATTTGCGCATATACTTCTTCAACCGTACTACGAGGTTTTCTTGTTTCCGATGGATCGGTACTGCTAATAAAAGCTGTATATAAAGGCACTCCCCCAAAATATTTTACCAATGTATAATAATGATAAGCTCTAAGAAACAAGGCTTCTCCAACAATTTGATCTTTACGCTCATCTGTAATACCTTCCTCCACTAAAGGCGCTTTTTCCATTACCAAATTAGCTTTAGAAATAGCGTTATAAATAGAAGACCAAGCACTCATAATTCTACTATTAGTAGTATTTACATCTATATTATCAAACTCAAATATCTCTGTATTATCACCTCCGGCATAGTTATTATCAGAACGAACATCCTGAAAAATGACATGATCCCACGCATAGTATTGAGAAGATTGAAAAGATTCATATACTCCGGTTAAAGCCGCTTCTATTTGAGAAGCAGTATTATAAGCGTTATCTGCTGTCTCTTGTGAAATAGGTTTCAGATCTAATTGATCGTTACAAGACATACTTAAAGCTAAACAAGCCAAAAGTGTGTATTTATATATTTTTCTATAATGGATCATTGCTTATTTTTTTTTAAAATGTTAAATTTAATCCCATGATAATATTGCGAGTTTGTGGGTAAGTACCATAATCAACTCCCTGTACTGTATTGCTACCACCAAAAGCATTAACCTCAGGGTCAAAACCTGAATAGTCCGTAATGGTTAGTAAATTCTCTCCTGTCACATAGAATTTAAGATTGGATATCCCTATAAAATCTAGCGCTTTCTTTGGTAATGTATAACCTAAGGTTACCGCCTTAAATCTTAAATAAGAACCATCTTCCACAAACCGGGTAGATAGACGGGAATTATCCGTATTACCCTCCGAAACTCTTGGTATATCTGTAATATCACCCGGATTCTTCCAACGATTTAACACTGTTGCTAATTGGTTTTTAGAATCGGTCATTCCTTCCATATTTACACGGGTTGCATTAAAAATATCATTTCCTTGGGAGCCTTGTAAAAAGATATTTAAGCTAAAGTTCTTATAGCTTAAATTATTTCCGATACTATAAGTAAAATCCGGATTTGGATCTCCTATTATTCTTCGGTCGTCTGCAGTTGGGCTAAAAGTGGATTCTCCATTCTGATCTATATAGTAAGCATTCCCACTCTGTGGGTCAACTCCACCCCAAATATATCCGTAAAATATTCCTAAAGGCTCCCCTTCTCTTACCAAACTAACCTCTCCACGACTAGATACGCTACCATTAAACAACTCTTGTCCAACAATATCCATTACTTCGTTTCTATTGATCGTTAGGTTAAATGAAGAAGACCAACTAAAGTTTTCCTTACTAAAATTTAACGTGTTTAACTGAATTTCAATCCCTTTGTTTTGAACCTTCCCCACATTTTGTATGGCACTAGAAAAACCTGTAGCAGTTGGCAATGGAGCATCTAATAATAAATCGTTATTGTTTTTTACATAGGCATCAACAGAGAATTTAATTTTATTATCAAATAAATTAAGATCAATACCTATATTTAATTGTTCCGATTCTTCCCATTTCAAATCGTTGTTTTCAATGGTAGCAGGATACGTTCCTGGCATGGTAACACCGCCAATAGGATAATTACCACCACTACCAACTGTTGCCAAATATTGGTAGGTATTAATGTTGTCATTACCAACTATACCCCAACCAGCTCTAAGTTTTAATTCTGTAATACTTTCAATACTACTCATGAAAGATTCTTGAGAAATTCTCCATCCTGCAGAAAATGAAGGGAAATATCCCCAACGGTTATTAGGACCGAAATTACTAGAACCATCCGCTCTAAAATTAGCAGTAAACAAATATTTATTCTGAAAATCATACGCTAGCCTACTGATAAATGAAGAATTCGCTTTTTCACTTTTACCTGCAGTAGCGGTAATAATTTCAGAACCCGCTCCGGGCGTTGTAATTTCTGCACTAGCAAAATTGCGAGTTTCTATATTACTATATTCCCAGCGATTCTTTTGAAACACTGTACCAACAAGCGCTTCCAGTTTATGATCGCCTAAGGTTTTCTTATAGGTTAACGTATTATCCCAAATAAAATAGTTATTTACATTGGTATTATATCTCGAAATACCATTAGTAGCTCTACCATAACTAGTTTTAAATGGGTCTAAGAAATAGTCATAACGATCTGAATTATAATCTATCCCAAAATTTGATTTCAATTTAAGGTTTTCAATAAATTCAATCTCCGCATAAATATTCCCTAATATTCGTTGATTTTTATATCCGCGTTGAGACCCGTCGGTACTAGACACAGGGTTTTCCCAATCTTGAAAAGGATTACTTGTAAAAGTACCATCTTCATTGTATATACTGATATTAGGAGGTGTGGCCAAAACACCTAATAGTACACCACCCGAATTTACAGCAGCATTGTCTGTAACATCAACATCATGGTAATGTGTATAATTAATATTCGTTCCTACCTTAAGCCATTTATTTACTTCTTTAGATAAGTTTGTTTTAAAATTATAGCGTTCCATTTCTGAACTTCTAACAGCACCTTCCTGACTTATATAACCTCCAGAAATATAATATTGTGTTCCATTATTTTTACCAGAAAGAGACAACTGATAATTCTGTGATAAAGCATTTCTAAAAATTACATCTTGCCAATCTGTATTATAAGGATAATTGCTCCAATCGGTAGATTTTCCCATTTCAGTCATTAAATCTCTATACTGTTCAGAGTTTAACACCTTTAAAGTTTTCCAAACCTGTGCTACCCCAATATATGAGTCTAATTGAATAATTGCTTTCTCTGACGAACCTTTTTTGGTAGTAATTAATACTACACCATTAGCTCCTTGAGCACCATATATAGCAGCTGAAGAAGCGTCTTTTAATATGGTAATATTTTCAATATCATTTGGATTTAAAGAACGTGTATCTGTGGTGGGCACACCATCTATAACGTATAAAGGATTACTGCTTGCTCCTATAGAACTAGTACCCCGTACACGTATGTCAAAACCAGCACTAGGTTTACCTGAACTTTTTACTACAGTAACCCCAGCAGCTTGTCCTTGAATTAACGATCCTAAATCTGAACTAGGCCTTCCTTTAAAAGATTCAGCATCAACAACACCTACAGCTCCAGTAATATCTCCTTTTTTCTGAGTACCATACCCTACTACAATAACTTCATCTAGAGCTTGAGAATCTTCTTTCATTTGAAGATCTATCTTAGTTCTATTTCCTACAACTATATATTGTGTAGTAAAGCCAATATAGGAGAAAATAAGGGTATCGGTGGGTGAAACTAAAATTTCATACATACCATCAAAACTGGTTGCCACACCAGTATTTGTTCCCTTTACTATTACATTAACACCCGGAATCGGGGTATTTGTAACATCTATAACCATACCGGTTACAGTTTTTTGCGCCCAGATAAATCCTCCGAAACACAAGAAAAATACCATCATTAATAATTTATTAATATTCATATAGTTATATTTTGTTAAAAAAACATCTCAGATATCATTAATTTAAAACATGAAACGTTTTATGATTTTGATTTCTGCAATGCAAATTATTGTTTTATCTATGTTAAAATGGATTTATAGGTACACTTCAATTACGCCAACGTTGTAACCTAGTACGTTTTTTTTACTTCAATAACACTTAAAACATTATATTTCAATAATTTAATGTTTTGTGAAAAATGTTTATGAAATGCATTGAAGTAAAAAAAACGTAGTATATTAGAATTCCAAATACTGAGATATTCACAAAATTAAGTTTTATAAATATGATTATATCGATAATTGAGTGATGAAATTGATAATTTTAAATATTAGATTCTTTCTTTTTCTCCTTCTTTTTGGTTCATATATAAATTGTGGAGCACAAGAAAATCTTATCGATAGACTATTAAAACAGCCTAATGTAAAACACTTTTCAAGAAAAGATTTTAATTCGGATGCACAATTTTGGTCAGCCACCGAGGATGATTTCGGAAATATCTACTTTGGTAATAATGATGGTATTTTAATTTATGACGGTACAAGATGGAATCGGGTTAACCTACCTAATTATTCATCTGTCCGTAGTTTGGTTAAAAGTATTGATGGTAAAATTTATGCGGGTGGATATAATGAACTCGGTATTGTAGAAACAGATGCTTATGGAAAATATAGTTTCCTAAGTTTAAAAGATTCCTTAAAAATTGAAGATTTTAATTTTGAAAACGTTTGGCAATCTAACGCAATAGGTGAATACTTAATTTTTAGAACTTTTAAAAAACTCTTTGTGCTACATAAAAATAAATTAACCCAAATACCCGCAAGTAATATTTTTCTAAAAGGCTTTGTTACCAATAATACTTATTATGTTTTAGATTCAAACGAAGGTATTTTTGAACTTAACCTTACAACAGGAAATCTTATAAAGCACTTAGATACAACACAATACAACAACACTTCTATTATTAATATTCGTAAGCCTAAAAATAGTAATGTTTTAGAATTGATTACTGAAAACGGAACGCTAATTACCTATAATCTATCTACAAAAAGTACCATTAACACTACCCTGTTATTTGATAAACCCGTTTCAAAAATTATATCCTACACGCAATTAAATGATAAAAATTATCTGTTAGGTACTTTAAGAGATGGTGCTTTTAAAGTTTCTTTTAGCAAAACGACTACTTCACTAACCCCTATTTACAATATACAAGATAAAACTGTACTCAATTTTTATAAAACCTCTGATAATAATGTTTGGGTTTTATTAGATAACGGATTAGATTTAATAGATTATAATAACCCTAGAACCTTATTATGCGATGAAGGTTCTGTATATGATCTTTTACAAAAGGATGATTACTTTTATATAGCCACTAATCAAGGAATATATTATGCTCATATTGCATCAGGTAATACCATTACACCTGAATCTTTTAAGTTAATTAATGGATTAGAAGGACAAGCATGGAGTTTACAAACCTTCGAGAATACGGTACTGGCAGGACATGACAAGGGTTTATTTAAGATTACTAATGAAACAGCAGAAGAAATAGGTAATTTGAATAGCTTCTGGAAAGTAATCCCTATTAAAGAAAAACAACATACCTATATAGCTTGTAACTACAGCGGACTCTACTTACTAGAATATAAAAATGAGAAGTGGACTTTTGGAGATAAAATTAAGGGCTTTGATGAATCTACCCGAGATATACTCGAGGCAGATAACCCGTATACCTTTTGGATTTGCCATGGCTATATGGGTGTTTACCGGGTTACCCTCAATGAATCATTGGATCGTGCTATTGCTATAGAGCATTTTACAGATCAGAATGGATTTAAATCTCCGTTTAACATTAATGTATACCGCTGGCAAAAAGAAATTGTTTTTACTACGAATAATGGTATCTTTTCATACAACCGACCAACAAATACGTTTAAACCATTTGATAAACTAAATAACATTGTAGATACCACTTTAAATACCAGAAAAATACTAGAACAAGGTAATAAGACATGGATTGTACAAGATGATGAACTAGGTTACTTTTATACAAACAATGATAATAGAACCATTCATAAAGATATATTCCTAGAAACCAAAGGGACCTTTAACAGGGGAATGGAATGTATATTACCTATTAATGAAAATTATATCCTTACCGGTACGCATACAGGTTTATATCTATACGAGGTTAAAAAGAATGCCTCTTTAGATATTCCTATTAAAATTACTTCTATAGCATATGCTACCAAAAATGAAACTGCCAATCTTCCTTTGGTAAATGATTCCATTGTTGAGTTACCTAATAACACTAGTTCTATTCATTTTAAATTTTCTTCACCGAAAATGCCCAATGGAACCCCTAATTTCTATAGTTACAGATTAAAAAATAGAGACGACTTGTGGTCGGGCTGGCAATCGATGCCTTTTAAAGAATATTCGTTATTACCTCCAGGGGCATACACTTTTATGGTAAAAGCTAGAAACACATTAGGAATAGAAACGCAACCAAGTACCTATACTTTTTATGTATTACCTAAATGGTACCAGACAAAACTAGCCATGTTTCTTTATGTTATGCTTAGTTTACTACTAATATATGTTACTATTAAACTTGTAGAACGTAAAATTAAAAGGGAAAACCAAAAAACACGAGATCAAGAGCAAAAAACTAATAAATTGTTGCAATTAGAGCTGAAACAACTTAAACTAGAAAAAGAACAAAGACAAATACAAGAAGATAAAGAGCATCTAGAACAGGATGTAATTAAAAAGAGCAAAGAACTTGCTAATTATACTATGTTATTAGTTAATAAAAAGAATTTCTTTACCGAGTTACAAACTGAACTTAAAGAATTAAGATCTTACTTAAAAACAAAAACATCTAATAATAAGCTCACAGAGATTTTTCACAAATTACACCAACATCGTATAGACGAAGAATACTTAAAGGTTTTTGAAGATAATTTTGAAACTATACACAAAGACTTCTTTAAAAATTTAAAAGATGCTTCTCCCGATCTTTCTACAAGAGAAACACGATTAGCAGCCTTTATTAAAATGGGACTTACCAATAAAGAAATAGCTCCCCTGCTTAACATATCTATTAGAGGAGTAGAAACAGCACGCTATAGATTGCGTAAAAAATTAGATTTAACAACAGAAGATCGTTTATCTATATTTTTAGAAAGCTTATCTCCTACAGATTTGTAAGTATTTTAATTTCATTCATAACCTATTGAATGAAAATCGAAACAAGAAATACATGCATTACAAAGAGAAAAAAGAACCTCTTAGAAAACTACTTTCGGGGCAAGCCTATGAAGTAGTTAGTAAGTATGGCATTTAAATCATATAATAACTAAGATGTTATAT
>NZ_BRVP01000040.1 GCF_027924145.1 Neptunitalea chrysea
TAGATTGATTAGTATGAACATACTTAACTTTCCGGTTCTTAATAATTCGGATAGCAAGCGGATATGTTCCATCTCGTTTCCGTTTTTCCTTTCTTAAAACAATCTTTACCGTAACCATAAACACAAGGTTTGATGTATATTACAAAGGTAATCAAAAATATAAATCGGGTTAAACAATGGTTAAACATTTTAAGATTTAATATGATTTTTTATGATTCAAATTGACACTTAAAAAAACATAAAAAATTGTTTTTCAAAGTATTTAAATATAAGTTGAATTATTAAAGAAAGAGTTCATAACCCTGAGGTCACGGGTTCAACTCCCGTCTTCGCTACAAGATAAACCAAGGCTTTTGAGAAATCAAAGGCCTTTTTTTGTGCCACTTGGTTAAACAATGGTTAAACAATGGTTAAACAAAAAGTGGTTTTTTATGACGTGAAATGGTTTGTTTTGATACAAAGAATATAAGTTAGAAGTAAATATATACATCATCTCCCTACTCTTCTCAATTCCAGTATGGTGCGATTACTAGTTCTCTCAAATGGGAAATATGATGCAGAAAACCACATTTCAATTCCAGTATGGTGCGATTACTAGTATAGCCGCCAGCACCAAGCTAACTACCGTAATACCATTTCAATTCCAGTATGGTGCGATTACTAGCCATTGGCAAGGGTATATTTTTAACTCTTTCTCGTATTTCAATTCCAGTATGGTGCGATTACTAGTGTACTTTTTCAGCAGACGCATGTCCGGCCGTACAAATTTCAATTCCAGTATGGTGCGATTACTAGTACAAGCGATTACGACGTTCGATTTCCTTTTCAATATTTCAATTCCAGTATGGTGCGATTACTAGAATCATGTGTTGACGCAATATTAGGCGTTTTAAACAAATTTCAATTCCAGTATGGTGCGATTACTAGTAAACCTAAAAGAAGCTAGTAAGCGATTTGATTAATTTCAATTCCAGTATGGTGCGATTACTAGCATGAAAAACCTTCAGGATGGAATTAATAACTATAAATTTCAATTCCAGTATGGTGCGATTACTAGTTTTTATGTAAACTTTTATCTATAACCCTATGCTTTATTTCAATTCCAGTATGGTGCGATTACTAGGGACAAAACGGAAGCGCACCGCTAAAGGATCTAGCAAATTTCAATTCCAGTATGGTGCGATTACTAGAATACTATAATCATTAGCATTGTCGTTTACCTCCGAATTTCAATTCCAGTATGGTGCGATTACTAGTTAAGTACCTTTTTTCCGAAAGGGTTATTCTCACAAATTTCAATTCCAGTATGGTGCGATTACTAGCAGAAAAGGAATTAGTTACTTTAAAGAAATTAGCTGGATTTCAATTCCAGTATGGTGCGATTACTAGTCTAACGGATTACTTACTTGTTGCCCGTCTATAACCATTTCAATTCCAGTATGGTGCGATTACTAGCCGTCTTATCGACAACTAAAAAAGCCTATTTTATTAGGCTTAACTAAAGTATAAAATCAATTTTGGAAACACAAAAGTTGTCGACCCCTGATAAACAAATTTAACCGGGGTATCGACAACCATATATTCTAGTGATTTTCAAAAACTTAAACAATTTAATATGTCAAAGAACTATTGAATTTTTATAAAACAGGTACAGACTGACGCCTTATTAAGGCTATAAAAGCGTATCCAACTCATTTTTTTCTTTGCCTATAACCTCTTTCTCCAGCCATTTTTCGTTCCTGCTTTTAAAAATAATCATACTATCTTGTTCTTCATTCATTAACTTTTTAGATTGCATTATTAATTCTTTGAGTTTTACTTCAGTTATCTCCCCTTCAAATACGCTATTTTGAATCCAATTTAAATATTGTCTACAAAGTTTAAGCATTCTACCTACTCTTTTTTCACCTATATCGTAAACTAAAACTATGTACATTACCACCAAATTTTAAAAGGTTTATACTCCTCAATATTCAATACATGCTTGCTTAGTTTATAACATTCTAATTTTACCAAATGTTTATAACTTACCTGTTTATTTAAAGTTCTATGCTTAATAGTTTCATTAAGCCGTTCTTCAAATGCCCTGACAAAAGTTTTACGAGCCGAATCTTTTAATAGTACGCTATTTACTTTTACATCAAAGTCTTTTGCCTGAATCTCCTTTTTATTTAATACCCTGAAAATGGTTCTATCTACCAAAATTGGTTTGAAAATCTCTGCCATATCTAGTGCCAGAGAAAATCTACGATATCCAGGTTCGTGCAAAAAACTAATTGTAGGGTTTAATTGTGTATGATAAATTTGCCCTAAGCACATAGTATAACACATCATATTACCAAACGAAACCAAAGCATTCACTTCATTTTTTGGTGGTTGTTTACTACGACCATTCATTGCAAAATCATTCAATATAGCGTCAAAAGCATCGTAATATACTTGGCGAATATTTCCTTCAATACCCATTAACATAGGTATATTTGTAGTTTCCGCTATTGATTTTACATAGTCTTCAATCCTAGTAATAGCTTCTTCAAGATTTTTCCCTCTAGTATTATAATACTTAAGGTTTTTTAAAATATTAAAAGCAGCACCTTCTACAAACTTTTGAGCAATTGCCAGTCTTTTCCCTTTATTTAGGTACTGTTTTGTTTGTGCAATTTGCATTTTACCTGCAAGCAAATATTCCTTGGGTAAAAAGCTACCGGTATAATGCTCGTAATAATCAAAAAAATGGACTGCAATATGGTTTTTACCTAAAAAATTATACAACGCACTGTTAGCGTCTAACGCTCCGAAACAATATAAATCGGCCACGGCTTCTACCGGAATAAACTTTGGAGTACCATCTATTCCGTTTTCATCAGTCGGTACAAATTTCAGCGTATTATCTTTCCGGCTCATTCGTCCGGGATTAAATAGGTAATATGATTTTTTCATTCCTCAGAGATATAACAGAGTTCATAATAAGAGCAACTTTTACAAATTTTTGCATTGATTACCGAAGGGCAATTTTCCTGCTCTTTTAGTTTACTGATTTCTACTACCGATTTTTCCAGGTGTAATACATCTTCGGGTTGTAACTCCACTTTTTCGGTTTGCCGTAATAACGGATACTCTAAAATGGCATATGCATCTTCAATACCATTTAATTGTAGCAACCACAGGTAAAACTTGACTTGCCAGTGGTGGGCAGCTTCTACTTTATTACCTCTTTTGGTTTCGTGTATTACTTTATGAAACGCATCGTAAAAGTCAATTTTTCCGTATAGTTCTATTTTGTTATAGGTAGCTGAAAGGGTAATCTCGGTATGTTTTTGTGCCCTGCCTGGGTAACTGATTTCATGCAATAATTTACCATCGTAAACGGTGTCACTGGTATGTTCCATAGTAATGCCGTTGGCATGTAACCAGCATTCGCGCTTACAAACGTGGTATAAATTTATAAGAGTAGCGTTTATATGCATGGTTAAATAATTTACAAAAACTGAGTTTCTTCTATTCCTACTAATTTTGAAGCATCTAAGCCCTCTTCAACTGAATATACATCGCTCCATCTTTCAACATATATATATCCGTATTCAGATTTATCTTTATTATAAAAATGTACTAACTGCTCCTCAAGTTTTTGAGTTGCAAATGTTGAGAAAGTATATTTTGCTAAAATACTTTGAAGTGTTTTCTTTCTTATCTGCTGTTCGGTAAATTCTATTTTATTATGTATTGAACTAATATATAGATTGAATACTTCCTCTCCATTCACTTCATTTTTTTCGTTAGGATGAACACCATTTAATCTGAGAAAATCAATTTCCGCATCATTAAATATTTTATCTAATGTACCGTCTGCTGTTCCTTCAATTTCTAAAGGAATATTTATTGGGATAAAACAAGAAAGATTTTGTTGTTCTATTAATTTAAAATCTTCATGGACTTTTTGAAATTTTAATTTATGGATTGCAAACTCATAGTCACAAAAGTTTACTGCCATTTCTCTATCATTCCATTGATTCCTATCTTGAAAAATTTTATTGTACAAATGATCAAAATCTTTTTCATTTAATATTCTCTGATATTCGGTTTCTTTAATCTGTTCTTTGGTTATTTTATATCGGTAATCCTTGCCATAAATCACCGATTCTTTATTCAGATTAAAAAGATAGAGTGCGCAATGTTCTTTATTCACATTCCTATTGATTCGCCCAGCCAACTGTTCATCGGAATCTATTATAGAGCGATCTTTAAAACCTAAATCCATATCAATATCCACCCCTGCTTCCACTACTTGTGTAGTTATCAAAAGTATCTTCTTACTCCTATTTATCGGATTTTTAAGAGTATTTATAATTTGCTTTCTTCTATGTTCCAAAATAGTTCCGGACAACACGAATATCTCGTCAAAAAAATTATAATTTTTAATTACCCCATAAAAGTCGGTAGCAGTTTGCTTATATATAAACTCAACTATGGTATAAATACTGTCTTGTGGTTTAGCTTTTCCAAAATCGTATTCTAAGTATTTCGTTGAAGATTCTATCACTTTGTCTGACAATTCCCTCAAAGTTAGATCTGTACAACTGAAAAAGTCAAAATTAAAATGTACTCGGGCAGAAAAATTAGGATTATTAAAGTATAATTCCTTTGCCTTGGGTATTAAATACTCAAAATCTTTTACTTCCTGTTTTATCACGTTCAATTTATCTAGCTTTGGGAGGGTAGCCGACATTAATATGAACTTTATATTAAATTTTTCTGCGAACTGCCGTACAAAATAAATTACCTTGTCCCAATGAGCGGGATTATATGACTGAAGTTCATCTATAACCACTATGGAATTAGCCAACCTATGCAATAGGTAATTAGTTTCCTTTTCATTAGTTTTTAATATATTAAAAAACCGGATATGCGATACTAATGTAAATGGATAATTCACAAACAAATAGTCTATATAGTTCTTTTTTTGGCCTCCATAATTATCATCTTCTTCTCTACCGGGTTTTAATCCCGATTTTGAATGCAATTCTATAATCTCCTCTTCTTTTAATCCCAACATATCCCGAACTACCTGATATGTTTGTGTTATTAAAGTTGTGAATGGAAAAACATAGAACACCTTATTGTACTCACCCTGATATTTATTTAAAAGCTCTATCGTTGCTAATAAAGAAAGATTCGTTTTACCACCTCCGGTAGGTGCTTCAATAAAAAAAAGATTTTGTTGATAGTTTTTACGAATATTTCGGATTACTTCCAAAGCCATTTCTTTACGCAATATATTCAGATTAGAACCACTTTTTTCCTTAGGATTCAGAAATTCATAATTTTCCAACTCATCATAAGTAACTTTGTTATAGTTTACCTTCGTTCTTTCTGTATCAATCCATTCCCGTTGGCTAATATTGTAATGTAATTCACTAATTCTTTCCTTAGAAAGTGTGCCAAAATTATGAATCGGCAAGCCGTTCATATACTCGTTGGTTGCCAGATAATCCGAAGCAGTAAGTAATGAGAAATTAAGTCGGCATAGGATGTATAACTCAAAAGAACTTACATATTTGGCAAACGATGGGTTGTTAATAAACCGTTCCTCACCTATAACCCTATGAATATTAGGATGAATCTGAAATTGATAATTATCTAAATAATTCTTCAAAAATGCTTTAACATCCTCCCAGTTGTTTCTTGCTCTTAATTCAGAAAATGAAATGGTATCTATACAATCGTCATTAAAATATTTACTATGATGTTTAAATATTGAATATGCCAAGTAAAAACATACTACTACCAACAATTGATCCTGCTTTTTTTCTAATACAATTTCATTTAGATGTTTAGTAAGATAAATGAATGCTCCTAACGAAGAATGTGTAGAACCAATGGGGCTATTTAATGATTCACTTTCATTAAAAAAATGGTTACTCATTTTCTGTAGCTGAAACTTTTCATTGACTTTACCAAAATCATGAAATGCTATCGTGTTTACAAATAAACTCTTAATATAGCTTCCTGTGTCATCATCAATATTCTCGTAAAGCCCAAGAATTAGTTTATCAATAATTTTATCAAGATTGTGAACACTTGCCAATCGCACCAAATACTCATTTACCAAATTGATGTGCTCCTCCAAAGTCTCTTTAGGTATGTCAGCACTCTCATTTTCAGAAGGCAAGTGTGCATAATAATTACCGGCATTAATTAAATAGGTGCTTAACGCCGGTAACTCCGCTATAATATCAGAAACCGATTTAAAATAACTGGACATATGAATCTAACTCATTTACATAAACAAGATTTTTAAGTGATTGGGCGTTATTAATCAGATAATTAGAATATACAAACTCAGTAATGTCATATTGTATTAACACTAAGTCAAAATCTCTTGGTAAACGTTCAAAATACATAAATGGATTCTCATAAGTATCATAACTCATAATATCAGGATATGGAGCCTCTGAATTATTTTTAACATTTATGCTTCTCTGGAAAATACTTCTAATTTTTACCCCTTCATCAGAAACTTCTCTTTTTAAGAATTTATATTCATGATAAGAGTCACTATTCCACCATGCAGTAAACTCGTTCTTTCCCAAATATGGGATATATTCTGCCATACCCTTACTTAAGTAATCACTTAATTTTTGATGGTATTCATGGGTTTCATCTATTAAAAGATATATTCTGTATTCCGGCTCAATTAAGGTTAACTCCTCGGTCAAGAAATTAGCACCCCTATTTGCATATCCAATTGTATTAGAATACTTTATATTTGTTTTTGCATAATTTCCCTTGTCATGGTTTAACGGTTCTATTCCTATCTGTATATCTTTCAACACTTGGTAATATTGGGGTAATTTTCCTTTTTCCCTATATCCTTCCAAACCAATAATGGCACCCAAAATACCCAATACGGCCGGCTTGTGGATTATATTGTAAGATAAATTTAAGGTCTTTAAGGTAGCATTGGTTTCCGGCTTTCTAAAAAATGCAAAATCCGCTTTTAAATCAAATGATATTAATTTCATCGGATATTTGTTTATAGTTCAGAAAACACAGCAGTCTCAGGTTCACTCAATACAGTTGTATTCGATTTATTATAATAAATCTCTATTTTTTCTAACTCCTTTTTTATATGAGATTCTGAAAGTAAAGAACTTACTTTAGACAGGTTTATCTCTTTTTGTTCATTCACTTCAATTAAATTTACAAACGAAGGAAGTACAATCTTAGAGTCTGCTTTCAGTTGCACCCACAACAACAGTTCGTTTTCTGTACCTGCTTTGGCAGCAGAATCATAATAGGTAACTCCCCTTCTTAAACCTTCCTTTAACTTTAAAATATCACCTTCTGTTAATCCTCCGGCAGACACTCTATTTATATCGTCTTCGATATTCTTAGGGTTTATGGAAAAATTATGTACATAATGACCTTCTTCTAAACGAGACTGAGACCCTAACGTTGTCATAGTACTATCCGCACTTGCTTCATTTGAATTTCTAAAAGGAGACATAATCTGTTCAGAATAAATAACATTATCAACAAACTTGTTTAAACCATGAGTAATTTGACAAGTTCCATGAATCGAAATATTTGTTTTACTCGCATAGGTTCCTCCAAAAAGCTTCACATCAAGACATTTTAGAATATTTCCCAAAACTTCCAGTCTAAGCTTCGACTTATTTTTCTCTTTAAAATCTCCGAAATGTAAATTATATGTTTCATCCAAAGTTCTGGGAGACATTTCATCACTTAATGATTTAAAATAAAACACCTTCTCTCCTAATGCTTCTTTCCAATAATTTCTGATAGAATACTTTAGTGCTTTATCTGTGGCATAAACGGTACCATTGGGCAGTTTTCGAGGCTGACCAGAAAAATCCGCATTATAATTTGAATTAATTGATTTAATTACGGCAGCACCATATACTCTGCTATTAAATGTTGTCATGATATTGTTATTTTAGATTATTCGAACTAAATAATTGATTCTTCGCAAATACCCCTGATAATGTTTGAGGCAATAAATGTTTGAGATTGGTATCGGTTTCATAACTCAATACCACAGCGGCCACTTTTTCGAAGTTTTTAGAGAAATTTTCGTGTTTATAACGACCAAAATCGTTGGCTATCGCTTTTTTAAATTCAACACATTTTGACTGTTGTAAATAAGGTTCTAATAAATTATAGCTACTGTCAGCCGATTTACTTTTACTTAGAATGTATTCAATAACCTGCCCGGCGGCAAAAGCAAATTTTTCATCTGTTATATCAGTTAATTCTTTATCATGAAGAATAGATTCAACAAAATCCTGATATTCTTTTAATTTATTAATCATATTTATGTTTTGTTTAGGATTAAAATATTCATACAAACTATACCAAATGTTTAATTTTTCTTTAATGCCATAAGAATTCCCATTTTTGAGATTGTCTAATATGGCATTGAACACCATTTCATAAAAAACATTTCCATCTATAGTATTTCGTTGTGATTTATACACGAAATCATATACCGATTTTCGGTATTTAGAATAGGAAATAAAGACTAAATCATGCTTTTCATAATCATCCTTGCTTAAATCTCCAAAATAATCCAAACGCAAATATTTGTTCTGAAGTAATGGTTTAAATAGTAGTTGCTCAAATTCAAATATATTTTTTATCCTTGGGTAATACTTATCAACCTTACTTCCTTTTTCTTTAATTTGAAACAAATTATGAACAGCTAAGTCTTTAATTTTGTATTCAAATTTGGATACAAAATCAAAATCCCGAAAAACAACACCATCTTTAGTATTTTGCCAAAACAACAGATAATAATTATAAATATCTTCTTCATTATCCTCAATCAACTTTTGTATTATCTCTTTATAACCCGCCTTATATCCACTTTCTTTATATATGGAAATAACCCTCTGCTGTAATTCTTCTTTATAGATAAAAATAGGTAATGGAGAAGGAAGTGTTTTATTGGGAAATAAATTTTTAAGATTATTTAGCAATTGTGCATCTACATTAGAAATTCTTCCGGTAATATCAAAAGTTGCTGTTTGATGCATTAAGAATGGCATATTGCTATTAAAACCATTCATAAAATTATTAGTACCATGAATTATTCCATTTTCATCCGGCTCAGTGTTATATTTATCAGTATTAAATAATTTATCATCTAAGTAACGTTTATGAACTTCTTTATACTGCTCCAAAGGAACGTCAAAATAAAAAATGATGTAACTACTATCCTCCAAAGGTTTTACCTTTAATAGCTGTTGTTCAATTTCAGAAATTGACTTTTTAATAGTATCCTTTTCTACCTTATCTTTAGTTTCCTTATATTCTGATTTTAATTGTTCCTCTTCTTCTAATAAGTTTTGGTACTTACCTGCATTTTGATTCTCAATTTTATCAATCCAATTAGAAAATTCCTTATGTGTGAAAAAATTTCTGAAACTAATGTACTTCTCTTTTTCCCCTTCATCTTCAAAAAGCTCAAATGCTTTATCAAAGTATAAATTAAAACGGTCATATATCTGCTTTTTCTTTCCTACCTGATTATTTTTATATTTAATTCCTCCTTCTAAATGTTCCCGTTTAAAAGCTACTGCATAAGGTGAACACGTATGTATAGCTTTTGTTGGTAAATCAAAACACTTATTAGTGTCAATACACCACGCATTTTGGTGCAACAGCATACAGCGCTTTAAAAAAGTAGATATCTCATTCTTTTGTTTCTTTGAAAAATACTCAAATTCTCCAACAACAATTTTACTTACACCTAAAGAATCAATTTCCTTTTTTACACTAACATGCAATCCCTCTTTTGGGTTCAGTCCTAAATTTTTAAAGTCCTCGTCTAAACTTTCGGTAAAATTTATAAGTTCTTTTATCATATCAAAATCACTTTTTATTATCAATCACATTTAAAAACCCAAACCCCTGCGCATTATACAAGCCCGCTCCTGCGTTTAATAACAACTCCACAAACCTTTTTTCGGCAGTAAGCTGTAGTTCATAATTTAGCCAACCCCGTATTTTAGTTTCTGCATCGGTATCTGCTTTAATGGTTATTAAGCGTGATTTTGCTTTATCTGCATGCTTCAATTCTATTAACAATAATGCTCCACTACCGGTAACAGCATCATAACATGTTATTATTTTCTCTCTCCAATTATGTACTAACTGCGCTATAAATTCCGGGGCATCGGGCATTAAAAAATTATAATTTCCCTTTTCATTTTTAATACCGGCAACAACTGCTGCATCGGGTATTACGTTTATACTTACCAATTCGTTTTCGGTATGTTTAACTAGAGGGCTAGGCACACTCTCTACCGACTTTATAGTAAAAACACCTTTAGATTGTTTATCGGCTATGGTAATAGCTTCACTTTTAAACAATCCTTTTACAAAATTTTCCATAGCTTGTGGTAAATGAAACGCTACATAAAAATACAATGTCCCTCCCTGTAGCACCATACGGTTTCCCGTAATGCTGAACGGACAGTGTATTTGTGAAAATGTAAAAAACTTAAAACCTTTACCATAGCCCTCTTCATGTAAAAATTGGGCATAAGTTGTATTCCCTTTCCATAGAATACGATATATAGCAGCACTTAGCGGATATTGATAATTTAAGGGTAACCGCTGTAACGGCTCTCCTTCTAAAGTTATTTTAAGTAGCATGTGTTGGATATTTACTTAAGGAATTTTAAATGTAATTAAATTTATCCTAAAAATAACTACTTACAAATGGGTATTCTTTACTTTACCTATTATAAAATTCCTTTTCAAATAATGTACTTGATAATTTGCTTAATTCAGAAAGATGAGCCAATCTCTCCCAATACTCATAAAAATGCTTCTGCAATTGTTCTAATCTTTCTTCCAACGCATTCATTACACAATCATGAGCCTCGCCATCGGGTAATAGCAGTTGTAAAGCTTTAAACAATCCCTGAATTTGTATAAGTTCTTCTTCTATTTTATGAAGCTCTTCGTATGTATGTTTCATTACTTAACTCCCACTACCAAATTCGCTTGGCGATTTCGCGCTCTTCCTCTCCGATGACGTCTAAATAAATAGCTGTAGTGGTAAGGGAAGCATGTCCTAACCATTTCTTTACCATGGTGAGCGGAACCTTACTCACCGCATATACGGCAAAGCCATGACGCAGCCCTCTGGAACAACTTCTTACACCTGTAATTCCTGCCTTTGTCATTACTTCTTTCACAGCTCTTGAACCCGTACGAAGTGAAAAACTCCATAATGAAATTACAGATTGATTTTCACAAACTAACTTATGTATGTAACTTTCCAGTTGTTTCAATATAGTAACTGGCAAAGGAATTTCTCTATAAATCCCTCGCTTACGTTTCTTGAGGGTTTCTAATACAACTGTCTTATTTGCCTGATCGATACTGTCCGTTCTTAAATTGTATATCTCTGATATGCGTGCGCCTGTGTAGAACAACAATTGACAAAATAGTCTCTTAGGCAAGCCATAACCCAATGTTACTTCAAAAAAACGTAACCGCTCCTCTTGGTTTAAATACTTTCGTTGCCCCTTCTCATTGTGCAACGATAAAGTCACCTTATACATCATCCAGCCTTTGTGTTATCACTATACTAACTGTCCGATTATTATATATTCTCGGTCACATATACAAGTAAAAAGCATGATTTTTAGGTGTTTAATGGAAAAAATCAGGATTTAATTCAAAAAATTAAACAATATCCCTCATTAAATATGAAGAAATAAATCACCATGACGCAATATATATAATTTTCGGACATCATACAGCACCACTATGAAAATCAATACTTTATAATAGCCTGTAATACTATTCAGGTTAGTTTTAAGGTTGATCTATAAGAATGCTGAAAACAAAATATCATGTTAGGATTACACACATACAATCCATCCGGAATTATTGCTAAAATTGTTGTTATCCTCATGCTGAGTTGTAGCTTAACTAATTATGCACAAATCAGCAAAACAACGAATACGGAACAAAAAGTCTCCGGCAAAATCCCTTATCGGGATATACGTAAAGAGAACGATGACCCAAGAGTCCCTGGAATACTTGGCATGAAATTATCAAGGACTGGTAATGGTTTTATTTTTGTGTATTATGGTAATGATGATAAACAGGTAGCCGACTATTTAATCGGTTTACAAAAAGCCATTTCCGAGGGGCATACCGTTCGTGGTTTTATCCATACAAACCCCATTAAAGGACAAGGCAATACCTTTGAAATATTTGCCTATGGCTATAGGGTTTCTGATTTTCAGGAAATAGCCAATAATTATACAGGAGATCTGATTGCTCAATATATTGCGGATGCAGACCTATACCTGATCCCCAAACTATCAGAACCTCAGATTGAGCAAAAAGCTGAACAGCCTGAATAATTAATTGTGGCTGATTCCGCCCTTTAAAAGTGGTGGTTGTACAGTAATCTTTGGTTCAGCATTTTGTATAGTGACTGAATTGTTAGAGGCTGCTGCAAATTGTTCGCTTAATGGAGGGGCATTTTCAAAAATCGGTTCTTTATCAATCTCACCTACAACAGAGATTCCGCTAAAGAAACCTTCAAAATCACCCGCAGAAGCAATTAATGAAACATCCTTTTGCGATATCTCAACTTGTTCCGCTAAATCTTTCTGAATATTTTCTACTTTGGCAAGGTACATATTCACGGCCACATCGTCTGTGAATGTCCCTTCTCTTGAATTCTTATACGTTTCAAGCCGTTCTTCAAAATCTAAATTGTAAGTACTATTTAATGTGTCAAATTCCTGTTGCAGGTTTTGAGCTTCGTTGTAGGCTTTAACGTTTTGCTCTAATCGATCATTCCAGAATTTTTCTTTCTTATCAAAAACCCGATCTCCTCCGGTCATAACTTCATCATAGGTTAGACCTGCATCTTCCAGTAATTGTTGATGCGATTTATTATTGGCGTCAAGATTTCCCTTTTTATACAATTCACGAAGCATATCAATAGCTTTTAAAGCTTTAGTGGAAGCTAGAATATTAGTTTGTAAATCGCTGATATAATCATGAAGCCAAAGTATATAGTCATAAAACTCTTTAGCTGCCTTCTTCTTTTCCTTATCCTCACCCGAGCTTACACGATGCTCTTTTGGGGTTTCCATCGTGCCGTCTAGTTTTACATGGCTCTCACCGTAAACTTTCTGGGAACGCAGCTGAGGACTGTCATTAAACCCGAAGAAATCTTCTTCTGTAGATTCTAATTTTGTTTTGTCTATGGTCATTTCCGGTTATTCCAGATCTCTAATATTAAACCTTAAAATTTATCCCTTAGCTTAGTATACAACCGATAAGTGAAGATCTTATTAATAAGCAAGTAGCATCCTCCCTATTGAAATGTAACTTTAAAAAACTATACACAACCCTTAGTTGCATACTATGGTGTGAATATATTCCTATTTCCTT
>NZ_BRVP01000041.1 GCF_027924145.1 Neptunitalea chrysea
AATAAATTGATTTTATACTGTCTGATTTTTTGGGAAGCCTACATTTTATATACGTTGTTGGGTGTAGTTTTTAAATTCCTTCATTTGTTACTTCTTCCCTTAATAATTTTAAATAGTCAACATTCTCATCATATTCAATAATTTCACCATTCAAATGATTTGTCAAATTAACTCGTTGTTCTAAATTGGATACTGGAAAGTTTATTCCCATACAACCATTAAGTTTTGTGTCAGAAAAATTAATTCTATTGAGCACTAATTTTGATGAATCAATTTTTATTTCCAGCCTATTGCCATAAAATGTAGTCTCAAAATATGTGTTGTATAATTTTTGAACTTTTTCCTCGAATTCTTTATTTGTTTCAGCCTTTTCCACAATCTCATTCCAAGTTAGTCCAAACTCTTTTTCTATTAAGTTGATTTTAGCTAAAAGCCCTTTGTTGAAATTATAATTAAAATTTATATAATTTTTCATTGTAATTGAATCAGCCTTAACACCACCATAGATATTCCAGTCCGGTAGCTTATTATCAAAATAATAGATATAGAAATAGTTGTAATATTCAAGAAAAAACCCACGCTTTATATTTGATAAAACTATTCTTGTTTGTCTTGGTTCAAAATCAGAAAACACATCATTTCGATTTGATTTTAGAATCAAATCAATACAAACTTTTTTTCTTTCAGTTTCAGAGTTGAAAACATCTTCTGGTAAATTTAAATAAAGAGTTTTTTGGGGTAGTTTTTGAGTATATATGAATGATAATGGTTTAGAAGGCGTAAATACGTTAGGTGATTTTTCTTTTAATGTAAAAACGTAACTTCCATAAAATAAATCTGTAGGATATTGTTCTTTGTAAATACTATTATTAAATGAATCACTTAAACTAGAAAAGGTTAGATTATATTTATACGTATAGATACTAGCGAAAAATAGTAAGCCAAAAAATAGATATACAACACCGAGTGTTTTAAATGGCTTCTTAACAAAATTGTGTTGGTTAATGTTCAGATTTAGGACATAATCTGCTAAATGAAACTTACCTAAGCTTAAAATAAATACCAAACCATCAACTATTATATACACAATTAGTAATTGGAAAGATAAAATCTTGTCAAAATTCCCAATGTTAGGGTTTAAAAGTGGAAAAGTTGAAATTGCGGAAAGTATTGAGAAGGATGGTGCAACTGATAAATAATAAAAAGAATATTTTAGACCCAATTTTAATTTGATGTCAGGTGCTTTTTTCCATTTTAATTTTACTATTGCTTTACCAATGGTATTTTCAATTAAGACTACAGGAAGTAAAAATGTCAATATGAAAGCTATAAAATAGAAGTAATACAAATGGTTTGTATCAGTCTCCAGTCCAGACATTTTAAATAGAATGAAGAAAAATATTATATATATTAGAAAGTCAATTATATTACCTAAAATCCTCCTAAATATCATTTGACTTTACATTTTTTATTCCCACATAGTAAACAACTATAAAAATGAGGATTAATATTACTAAAAATTCAAATGAATTATTAACGAAATAACCTTTCAAGCCACTAACATTATATGTTTTTTCAATGTGTCCATCACCACCATCGTGATTTACAATTACATTGTTGTTAATTATTTCTTCTTTAAAATTACCCCAAATGTTTATGAAAACTTGGGAATTTGGTGGGATTTCTATATCACTTTTAAAATAAACAATATTTCTAGTTTCATCAAAAACAAGATTTTGTTTTAAACTCTGTTCTTCATTATTAGTTAAAAAATCACTGCTAACACTATAAGCTGTTAATGCGTCTGTATTTATTTGCTTAAATTTTACACCTCTTAAAGTTTTAGAACTTGTGTTTTTTAGAGTTATACGTTTGTAATCAGTTGTTTTTAGTAAAAAATTGTATATAGTAGTCGTTTCAGTTTGTAACGTGTCATTGTCAATTATGAACGAACTTATTTCGCTATAAAATTCTCCTATTAAATTTGGATATGAGACTCTGTCATTTTGAATAGTTATTTTTAAATCTGATGGTGATATTACGAACTTATATGCTCCGATAAATAGCATTAAGAAAAAACCTATCATAGTCAATAACGAGTGATAAGGTTTCAATTTTTTATTTATTTTTTCTAATGTCTCGTTCATATGTTTTCAAATTACACCCAACGTGATTGTATAAGATTAGTTGCGTGATTTAAGCACTAAATATAGCAAATAAATCGCAGATAGAAAGTCCGCGAGGACTTTCGTAAATTGGCTAAAACCAGCAATTAATTTTATACGGTGTTAGCAGTTGTTATTTAGCACGATTTTCAATTCTTCGATACTGTAAGCAGGAACTTTCGAGTGTAATGCTCTATGACAATTCGGGCAAACAGGTCTTAAATCCTTAATCGGATTAACAATATATTCCTCGTTAATTTCTGATATTGGTTTCAAATGATGTACTTCGATAATGTCGATATTTGTGTATTTGGAAGTTTTATCTTCAAATCCGCAAAGCACACATTTTCTATCATAATGCTTTAAACATTCTTTTTTTGCTTTTGTATCCATACAATGCATTTGGTTATCGGGCAACAAATCCATTATAAGTTCAATAACCTTAGTGACACTACTTGTAGGAGAAAAGTTCTCATGTGCTGGTGAAATAAAAAGACCATTGCCGTCCAAAGTATAATAGCAAACTTCCAAAAGGGCTAAAATATAACTGATTATATCTTCATTGCTAGACACTTCGATTTCAACAGTTTTCCTTACTTTATTGTTTCCATATGCTATACTTTTGACTCCTGAGAAGTTATCTATTAACTTCTTGATTTCTTCTATTTTTTTAGCTTTCTTTTTCATGGGGTAATTATTATGATGTTTTGCAATGAAGCTCCTTAAGATATTCCAAGTGTATTTCTCCTAAAGCCTTTACTTCATTATAAAACCGTTCACATCGGTTGTAAGCTTTATCAGTATCAAAATTGGAGAATTCATTTTGTACTTTGAACCGCATGATTTAGTGTGCATTACATAACATATAATATATTCGATGCAAGCCATAGGTTTCTTTTGGGAATATGGTCTGTGGAATTTGAGTAAAATTGCTACATAAATGTAGCAGATAGGAAAGTGAATAATGTTGTGGTTTAAACTACCAAAACACATAAAGCAACCCCATACAAACCTGTTCTAAAACATAGTGCATAACCGCCAATCTGGAAGTAGAATCTTCTTTGGGTTCTATCGTGTTTAAAATGGAAAGTAAATATTCCGCACGAAACATACGAGACTTCCAAGTATCTTTGATGCGATTATAAACACATGGATGAAAATGCAAACCAAAATTGCTGAATTTTGATAAAGCGTCATCTGTATTATATATACAAGATGTATGAAAAATGGCTTGGGATAAAAAATTGTCTCCAAAATTTAATTTTTTCTTCACCTTTGATAAGGTGTATGTTATGGCATAAATTTTACAACGTTGTTGCATCTTATTATAGACATCGTCCATAAAGTCCCCAAGCCTCTTAGAAATAGGTTTATAAGTGATAATAAGTAGTGTATATATCACCATCATTTGGGTAGTTCTAATTTGTGGAGACAAAAGGGTATTCTGCTTTTTCTTTTCTTTGTTGACACTAAGCACATAGACTGAATGTAATGGTATTTGCTTCTTTAAAAGATTTATAAGTTCCTTTTTTAAAGGGTATTTTGATTAGTCCCTCGGGAGCGTCCTTTATGAACATCCCAATCGGATACGGGAACTTTTCGTTTTAAACTGATTGTTGCGCGTTTACCATTAACCGTGATTCTTACGTAAATGGAGGCTTGGTTGTTTTTTGCTCTAGAAAAATCTGCCCAGAACAAAATGCTGAAAGTTGCTGTTGTTTTCATGATTTCGTCGTTTTGTTAATACTTATTTTATTACCAGACAAAAGTCAAATCACTTTAAAGATACATTTATTCTAACAACTAACCATTCAATTTTAACAATTCGGTCAACACTTTTTCTAAAATGAATTTGTTATCCGATTTGTTGTCTTTTTTAACAGTATTATTTACATTCATATGATACCCTTAAAAATGAAAAAACCTGAAAATCATACGATTAACAGGTTTTTGATATAGATTGATATACTATTTTGTCGGGGTGGCAGGATTCGAACCTGCGACCTCCTGCTCCCAAAGCAGGCGCGATGACCGGGCTACGCTACACCCCGTTTTTCAATTCCTTATCAAATTGAGGATGCAAATATAGCAATTCTATTAACACCCACAACCTAATTTTTACTTTTATTTAAGCTTTCTAAATCTTACTTTTTTAAACCCTTAATTATCAGACTACAACCACCTAAAATATGGTTACTATTTTAGCAATCCCCAATTATAATTGCTACCTTAGAAACGCTTAACAAAAACTCATGAATAAATTCATCTTACTCATATGTATTGCCTCTTTGATAGCCTGTACAACTACCACCAAATCTAAAGGTAATTTAACAGTAGTAGATACAAAAGAGAAAAAACTGTCGGAACCTATTCCGGCTACTTCTAACACCAAATACACAACTGAATTAGTAGTAGACGGATTCAATATTCCTTGGGGGGTCACCTTTTTACCGGATAGCAGTATGTTAGTTACCGAAAAATCAGGGGAACTCTATTGGATTAAAAATGGCGAGAAAACCGAAATTACCGGAATGCCCCAAGTATTTCTAAGAGGTCAGGGTGGTTTGTTAGACATTGCCGCACACCCCGATTATGCTACAAACGGATTTATCTATTTTACCTATGCCTCACCCGAAGGAAAAGAACGTGGTGGCAATACAGCATTGGCAAGAGCGCAAATAAAAAACAACGCTATTACTAATTTTAAGGTATTGTATAAGGCTGCTCCTAATACAACTAAAAGCTATCATTTTGGAAGTAGAATTGCCTTTGATGGTAAAGGACATATTTTTTTCACAGCTGGGGAACGTGGTAACCGTGATGAGAATCCACAAGATATAACTAGAGATAATGGCAAAGTATACCGCCTCAATGAGGATGGCTCTATCCCTGCTAATAATCCCTTTTACGCAAAAAACAACGCTAAAAAGGCTATTTATAGTTACGGACACCGAAATCCGCAGGGGTTGTTTATACATCCGGTAACGGGGGAAATTTGGGAGCATGAACATGGTCCGCAAGGGGGTGACGAAATAAACATTATCAAAGAGGGCGCAAACTATGGTTGGCCTATAGTTACCTATGGCGAAAATTATAATGGTACGCCTATAACCGATGAACGTACCCGACCCGAATTTGAAGATCCGATCTACTATTGGGTTCCATCTATTGCCCCTTCAGGATTTACCTATGTATCTTCAGAAAAATATCTGGAGTTACAAGGAAATCTACTTGTAGGATCACTTAAATTTCAATACCTAGAACATTTGGTTTTAGATAGAAAAAACGTAACCAAACGCGAAAAATTGATAGAGAACATTGGTAGGGTTCGTAATGTAGTACAGGGTCCCGACGGATTCATCTATGTAGCGGTAGAAGGTACCGGAATTATGAAATTAGTTCATAAATAAAAAGCATGATTAAAGTATTTACTGTAGTAACAGCTTTTGTTATACTTAGCAGCGTAGCTCATACAACTACCCATGTAAGGTATACTCATCAGCAAACGGAATTGGAAAAAAGTATTGCACGGGGAAAAGATATCTATACTGAATTTTGTGTTACTTGCCATTTACCCAACGGTAAAGGAATTGCTCCTGCCTTTCCTCCCTTAGATGAATCGGACTGGTTAACAGGTGACAGAACCAAAGCTATACGAGCTGTTAAATATGGTATTAAAGGCGAGATTACAGTTAATGGTATAACCTACAACAATCTTATGACCACATTAGGACTTTATGATGATGAAGTGGCAGATGTAATTAATTACATTTCGAATAGCTGGAGCAATACAAATACCCAACTTGTTACCGAAAAAGAAGTACAAGCCATTAAAGAATGATACTCGGTTACTCAAATCTTTACCTGCCTATAAACTACTTCGAGGCAATCCCACGAATCATTTAGTAAAAAGTACATTTCTATTTTCAGAAAAATCCCATAGCATTTAACCTCGATTATAGAGTAAAGGTTGTAGTATTAATTCTTAGTTAAAGCCATTTACAAAATGTGTTTCCTCTAGTTTTATTACGACCTTTGCAAAATGTTAAAAAGCATTTTAAAAGCCCCGAAACACGTTACCACAGAACATAAAGGTACTATCCTGTATGTATTAGGTACACTTATAGCCTTAGGTCCTTTTTCTATAGATACATATACTCCATCATTTACGAATATTGCCTTAGATTTTAATACTACCGAACATGCTATAGAGTTAACGTTGTCTAGTTACTTTATTGGTATCTCTTTAGGTCAGTTAGCCTTTGGGCCTATTATGGATAGGTTTGGAAGGCGGATTCCGCAAATTTTAAGTTTACTAATTTATATAGCGGCTGCTATTGGCTGTTACTTTGCTGCCAATCTAACCGAATTAATTGTTGGTAGGTTCTTTTTAGCTATTGGAGCCTCTGCTGGTATGGTTTCCTCAAAAGCTATTTTAAGAGATTTATTTAAAAGTAATATAGAAGTGGCGCGTGCCATGTCTATTTTAATGCTTATTATGGGAGGAGCACCTATTGCAGCACCTCTGGTAGGACGTTTAATCATAGCGTTTTTTAATTGGCCCGAGATATTTCTGTTTCTTGCTGGATTTGCTGTTCTTATGTTTTTAAATGTGTTTTTCTTATTACCAGAAAGTAGTGTCCCCAACAAAAAAGTAAGTTTAAAGCCATTGAATATTGTTAAAAACTATATCCACATACTGTCACATCCTGAATTTTTCACATTCTCTATGGCAGGCGGATTTACCATAGGTGCCATGTTTGCTTATATTAGTGATGCACCTGTATTTTTTAATAAAGTATATGGTATTGAAGATTTCGCTGTGCTACTAGGTGTTAATGCTGCCGCACTTATTATTGGAAGTCAGGTAAACCGATTTGTAATTAAAAAAATTGGGGTATTAGAACTAAGTCTTAAAATAAGCCTGATCTTAGTTGGTATTGCTTTATTGTTTTTGATAAATACACTCACCATTGATAGTTTCTATGTTTCATACGGACTCATGTTTATAATGATGTTTTTCTTGGGATTCCAAAACCCGAATGCAACCTCGTTATCTTTAAATCCGTTTGGAAAAAAAGCAGGCAGGGCATCTGCATTAGTAGGGAGTATTAAAATGATTTTTGGTGCCCTTGTATCATTCATCTTAAGTGCTATTGGCATGGAGTCGGCTATCCCACTGGCTGCCTTATGTTTAGTACTTTATATACTTAGCGCATTGTTGTTTTTCCGTTACCAGCGAAAGGTGAAAAGTGGCAGGTTGCCAAAAAGTAATTCACAATCCTAAAAATAACTATTGTAATTCCTATTTTTGCAATAACCGAATTAAGAAACAGATATGCTTATTATAGGAATTGCCGGAGGAACTGGTTGTGGTAAAACAACTGTTGTAAATCAAATTATTAACGAACTTCCTAATGAAGAGGTCGGAGTGATTTCGCAAGATTCATACTATCAGTCTGCTCCTCACCTGAGCTATGAGGAACGTACCAAAATTAATTTTGATCATCCGCGAGCTATTGACTTTGATTTACTGATGGAGCATTTAAAGGAGTTGAAAAAAGGAAATAGTGTAGAACAACCCGTATATTCATTTGTTAAGCATAACCGAACAGAAGATACCATTTTAACACACCCTAGAAAGGTAATGATTGTAGAAGGTATTTTAATTTTTACTCATCCTGATATTAGAGAGCTTTTTGATATTAAAATATTTGTTCATGCCGACTCTGACGAACGTCTTATAAGACGTTTAAAACGTGATATTGCAGAACGTGGTAGAGATATTGACGAAGTGTTGAACAGATATCAAAACACCTTAAAACCAATGCATCAGCAGTTTATAGAGCCTACAAAAGAGTATGCAGATATTATTATACCAAATAATAAATACAATACTGTTGCTGTTAATATAGTACGTACCATTATAAACGAACGTTTACTGTAACTTGTAATGAAAAAGTTGTTGGGTAACATAAAAAGTAACAAGTATTTTAAAATATTTGCCAATGTTTACGTAATCGTTAGCATTGCATTTATTATATGGATGCTATTTTTTGATACCAACTCTTGGTACTTTTCACATAGTGAATCAGACAAAGAGATTATAAAACTACGCGAACAACAAGACCACCTAAAACGGGAAATTGAAAAAGATAAAGCGCTTATAAAGCAATTGCAGGATAGTGCTACCCTTGAAAAGTTTGCTCGTGAAAAGTACTACTATAAAAAAAATAACGAGGAAATCTATTTAATAGAATTCGACTCCATTACCAAGTAATAGACTCTATTAAATTCGTCCCCTATAGCATCAATCCTTCTAATAAAACGTTGTAAATAATCATATTTATCATTTTTTTGTATAGTATTTTAGCGAATATACAAAACTAAAATAGCCCAAAAACTAGCTACAGCCCTTGATTATACCACAATTTAAAGTAAAAGCAATTCTCTCTTTATTTCTTTATAGATCAATTTTTTTTTACGATTTTTGGAGATACAGTAGATTCAATAGGCTATGAACAATCAATTATTTACAGACTTTAATGATGTTCCTTCTAATCAATGGAAGCAAAAAATTCAAGTTGACCTTAAAGGAAAAGATTACAACGATACGCTAATATGGAGAACACCCGAAGGTATAGATGTAAAACCTTTTTACACCAATGAAGATCTTAAAGATATCCCTAAAACTCCGATTAAAGGAGAAGATTGGCTTATTAATCAAAAAGTTTATGTAGGCGACGAAAAAATAGCTCGTAAACTAGCACTAGATTATATTTCGAGAGGTGCTGAAAGTATCCGATTCGAAATTCCGGCTGCGTCTACTAAAATTGATATGCTGTTAGATGGTTTTCCGTTTGATACTACGCCTCTTTATATCTATTGCCATTTTATTTCAGAAAGCTATATTAAAGAACTCCAAGCTGTGTTAGCTTCGCATAAGGCAAAGGGATATATTGTAATAGATATTATTGGTAATTTAGCCCTTACTGGAAACTGGTATATAAGCCTAGCTGAAGATCACTCCATTTTAGAATCTTTACTAGCTACTAAAAGTGATTTCCCTATTGCTTTGGGTATTGATACCGCTCTTTATCAAAATGCAGGTGCTACAACCGTTCAGCAATTAGCATATGCCCTGGGGCATGCTAATGAGTATCTGAATCATTTTAAAGAAAGTATAGCTCTCTCTTTTGTTTTTGATATAGCAATAGGATCTAATTACTTTTTCGAAATCGCTAAAATAAAAGCACTTCGTGTTTTATGGAGTACTCTTGCTGAAGCTTACAGTGCTACCGAAACTTGTTTTATCTACGCAACACCTAGTAAACGTAACAAAACCATTTACGATTATAATGTAAACATGCTACGTACCACTACAGAGTGCATGAGTGCGGTATTAGGTGGCGCAAATGTTGTAAGTAACACCGCTTACGATGGCTTATTTCATAAAGAGAATGAATTTGGTAATCGGATAGCACGTAATCAACTATTAATATTAAAACATGAAAGTTACTTCAATTTGGTTGCAAACCCTACCGAAGGAACGTATTATATAGAAAGTCTTACCAAACAATTGGCTGAAAAAGCACTCGATATTTTTAAAACCATAGAAAAAGGCGGTGGTTTTCTTTCGCAATTAAAAGAGCATACGATTCAGAAAAAAATTAAAGAAAGTGCCAAAGAAGAGCAAGTCTTATTTGATGCAAATGACTTGGTTGCTATAGGTACTAACAAGTATCCGAATCCGCAAGACAAAATAAAACACGATTTACAATTGTATCCTTTTGTAAAAACAGATGTAAAGAAAACGCTTATTGAACCTATCATAGAAAAACGTTTAGCCGAAACCTTAGAGAAAAAACGTTTAGAAAATGAATAAAACTATTAGTATGAGTAGAAAAAACATACAAGGTTTAACATTAAAAAACACGGCCACTGAAAAGGTGTTGAATACCAATACGTTTACTACGGCTGAAGGTATTACAGTTAAGAGAACCTATACCGAAAAAGATATAGAAACTGCAGAACACCTTAATTTTGTTGCCGGAATTGCACCTAATCTCAGAGGACCGTATAGCACTATGTATGTAATGCGTCCATGGACAATTAGACAATATGCCGGATTCTCTACTGCAGAAAAAAGTAATGCGTTCTACCGTAGAAATTTAGCCGCCGGACAAAAAGGGTTATCCGTAGCGTTTGACCTTGCTACACACCGTGGGTACGACAGTAATCATGAACGTGTACTAGGCGATGTAGGGAAAGCCGGAGTTGCCATAGACTCTGTTGAGGACATGAAAGTACTGTTCGATCAGATTCCGTTAGATCAAATGTCGGTTTCTATGACTATGAACGGGGCCGTACTACCTATTATGGCTTTTTACATTGTAGCTGCCGAAGAACAAGGTGTAGCTCCTGAATTACTTTCAGGAACTATTCAAAATGATATTTTAAAGGAATTTATGGTACGTAATACGTACATCTACCCCCCTACACCATCTATGAAAATTATTGCTGATATATTTGAGTATACCAGTAAAAACATGCCTAAATTCAATAGTATTAGTATTTCTGGTTATCACATGCAAGAGGCTGGTGCTACTGCCGATATTGAATTAGCCTACACATTGTCAGATGGTTTAGAATACATACGCACAGGCTTAGAAGCTGGAATGGATATTGATAGCTTTGCTCCTAGACTTTCGTTCTTTTGGGCTATTGGCATGAATCACTTTATGGAAATTGCTAAAATGCGTGCCGGTAGAATGTTATGGGCTAAATTGGTAAAACAATTCAGTCCTAAAAATGCAAAATCATTGGCATTACGTACGCACAGTCAAACCAGTGGATGGAGTTTAACTGAGCAAGATCCGTTTAACAATGTAGCACGTACCTGTATAGAGGCCTCCGCTGCCGCTTTTGGGGGAACACAAAGTTTACATACCAATGCGTTGGACGAAGCCATTGCATTACCTACCGATTTCTCTGCGCGTATTGCACGTAATACCCAGTTGTATTTACAACAAGAAACCCATATCACCAAAACGGTAGATCCTTGGGCTGGTAGTTATTATGTAGAAACGTTAACCAAAGAAATTGCAGATAAAGCCTGGAAATTAATACAAGAAGTAGAAGAACATGGAGGAATGACCAAGGCTATTGAAGCGGGTATTCCTAAAATGCGTATTGAAGAAGCTGCTGCCAGAAAACAAGCTCGTATCGACAGTAATCAAGATGTGATTGTAGGGGTAAACAAATACCGTTTAGCCCAAGAAGATCCGTTACAAATATTAGAGGTAGATAACCAAGAGGTGCGTCGTCAACAGATTGCACAATTGGAAAAAATTAAAGCCGAACGTAATACCGATGCAGTTAATGCTGCGTTGGCCAAATTAACTGAAGCGGCTAAAACTGGAAACGAAAATTTATTAGCATTAGCTGTTGATGCTGCTAGAAAAAGAGCTACCTTAGGAGAAATAAGCGATGCTTTAGAGGAAGTATTCGGGAGATATAAAGCAAAAATTCAATCGTTTAACGGGGTGTATAGTAAAGAAATAAAAGACGACGCAAGCTTTGAAAAAGCCAGAGAAATGGCCGATGCCTTTGCGGAAGCTGAAGGTAGACGACCTAGAATTATGATTGCTAAAATGGGTCAGGACGGGCACGACCGTGGGGCTAAAGTAGTTGCCACAGGATATGCCGATGTTGGTTTTGACGTAGACATAGGTCCCCTTTTCCAAACACCTGCAGAAGCAGCTAAACAAGCTGTAGAAAATGATGTACATATATTGGGAGTCTCGTCGTTAGCTGCCGGACACAAAACCTTGGTTCCGCAAGTGGTAGAAGAGCTTAAAAAATATGGTAGAGAAGATATTATGGTGATTGTGGGTGGTGTTATCCCTCAACAAGACTATGATTATTTGTTTGAAACCGGTGCCGTAGCGGTATTTGGTCCTGGTACCAAAATTAGTGATGCAGCTATTACAATTTTAGAAATTCTGAGTAAAGAGTAATTTCTAATTATTCAGAAACAGTTATATTTGCATCCCTTATTTACGGGATGTAGCGCAGTCTGGTAGCGTACACGCATGGGGTGCGTGTGGTCGCTGGTTCGAATCCAGTCATCCCGACAAAGCTAAAACACTTGTAAAATCAAGAGATAATAATAAAAACCTCGTCAATTTGGCGGGGTTATTTTTTATCTTCAAT
>NZ_BRVP01000042.1 GCF_027924145.1 Neptunitalea chrysea
TTTTTTAGTGCTCTTTTCTTTTTCTTAACATATTTATCGACATTTAATTATATTTTTTTTATACTTTTAAAATTCCCACAGTCCAAGCATTAAAAACTCTTATAAACTAAATTAACTTTTAATAATAACAAAAAGCACATGCTTTTAAGACTTGGTATGCATAATCAATAAATAGTAAACAACCTAAATGAAAAGAAATCTACTCCTAATTTGTATTAGCCTTATAACCTGTTTTACCTATGGACAGGTTATCAATGAACCGGCCAACTGGCCTTCTACCAGCTGGACTATTTCTGGCAGTTATTATGTAACCACTGGTGTATTTGAAGGAAATCCTCTAATTACCGCAAACTTCGCCTATGACGACGGAGTTGTTGCAACACCCACAGAGATTGCTGCCGAATCTCCTGTAATAGATCTTACCCCTGCACATGTTGCCGGAGAAGACCTAATTTATTTCACTGGAGATTACGTATATAATTATGCAGGCAGTGATGAACTTATTATACAATATTATAATGCTCAAACAGGTAGTTGGGTAAACTGGGATGCTCCTATCAACAGTGATACCACTTCTCCTCCTACAGACAATTATTGCTCAGGAACACATGAAAATTATCTTAGCAGCCCATTAAATATTGCTAATTTTACACCTACTCAGTTAAGTAACTTCCAGTACCGTATATATTTTAATGACAACAATTCTTTCGCAAAGGGTTTTTGCTTTAGTAATCCTGCTATCCATTCCGAAGCACTACCACCATGTGATGCCCCTACAGATGTTACGATTAACACACTTGCGTATACCTCTGTCATCTTTTCATGGACTCCTGGGGGTTCTGAAAATCAATGGGAAGTATTTGTAGTACCTACGGGTACATCAGTATCTGGTTCTGGAGACATGACCAACACCTATACCAACTATGAATATAACGGTCTGAACCCTAATACAACCTATGACATCTATATTAGATCTATATGTTCTTCATACAATAGTATTTATACAGGTCCCATAACTTTTACGACTCTAGATAACACACCACAACCACCTACAGGTGTAAGTTGTTCAACGGGTTCTGGCACGTACGTATTTATAGAAGAATTTGATGCTTCTAGCGATTGGACAGGTGATATCAACTCAGGAAGTGCAAGTTGGGAAATCCCAGATGATTCAGGAAGTACAGGCACAGGTCCCTCCGCTGCTTATAGTGGATCTTCCTTTATGAATTTTGAAGCTTCGGGTGCCAATACAACAGGAAGTATTGTTTCACCAATAATAGACCTTACTGATGCTACAGAAGCGGTAGAATTATCATTTTACATGCATGCCTATGGAGCAGGAATGGGAACTTTTGAAGTAGGCATTGGAACTTCAGTTTCCGGACCATTTACAAACGTATTCACTTGGACAGGGCAATACCAAACCAGTTCTAGTGAAGACTGGTTACCGGTAGGAATTGATTTAACTGCCTATGCAGGGCAAACCATATATATTGAGTTTAAACAAATTCCAACAGGAAATCCGTATGGTGATTTATCTATTGATTTAATGCGTGTAGAAGCCTGCGGCACGTTTTGCTTTATACCCTCTAACGTAACTGTTTCAGATATTACAACTTCTACTATTGACCTTGACTGGATACCAAATAGTGGAGAGTCTGAATGGGAATATGTTATACAACCAGCAGGTACAGGAACCCCTACAACTGGTACCGAAGTAATTTCAAATTCTTTAGATGATATAGGTACACTTACTGCCGATACCGATTATGAAGTATATGTAAGAGCTAAATGCGATACCGACTTTTATAGCAACTGGACATCCCCTGTAACCTTTACCACGCCAATACAAACAGACTATACAGTTGATTGTTCTGCTGGTTCAACGAATGTTACCTATTGTTACGAGAACAACGATACAACTACTTTTACTTTTACCGCTGAAAACGGAGTATCCAACTTAGAATTAGTATTTAATTCTGGTGGGGTACAGAATGGTGCAGATATGATTATGATTACCGATTATGACGGTAGTCTATTGTACCTTGGTTATGGAAGCTCTGGAGACTTAACCGGACTAACAGCCTCCTCTACAGGCACATCCATGTCGGTTCAGATAATATCTAATAATACAGTCAACTGTAGTTCGAGCAGTAGTATTGACAGCTGGGATTTTGATGTAACTTGTGGAGATTGTATGTCGGCTCCTCAAGTAGATTATACTATGGTGAGCGACTGTGCTAATGGCCCGCAGTTTATGATTAATGCCGAGATTACCGATATGGCAGGCGCTTCTAGCGTAGTCTTAAGTGATAACGCAAGCGGTATCCCTTTAACTGTTTACAATACCGGAATTTATATATTAGGTCCGTACCCTAATACTACCGACGTAGTAATCACCGCTACCAACAATGATATAGCAGGTTGTGCCTCGTATAGTGATGCTATCACGCAAACCAACTGTTTACCAATTACTGCTATTGCTTGTAACGAAATTGAGGCAGGAGATGACCAAACTATAGATTGTGGAACTAGTGACGTTCAGCTATCTGCTAGCTATATTGTTTCAGGATCAGACACCAATCAATACGAATTAAGCAGCATTTCTTGTGATCCGGATACCACACCGGGTACACCTTCACAAATTACGAATGATGATGTGTATTCAGGGCTTATAGATATTGGATTCAATTTCTGCTTTTTTGGAAATACTTATAGCCAGTTGGTAATTGGTGCCAACGGAGTAATTTCCTTTAATACTACCTATGCAAACTCATTTTGCCCATGGGGCTTTAATGCTTCAGTTCCTGATCCTGGATTACCACTAAATGCAATCTTTGGGGTGTTCCACGATATTGACCCTTCTCAATGTGGAACTATTGAGTATGCGCTCTCAGGTACCGCTCCAAATAGAGCTTTTATTGTAACCTATAATGTATGTCAATTTAACTGTACAAACTTAACATCAAACACACAAATTGTACTACATGAAACTACCAATGCTATTGAAATAAATATTATTGACAAACCTACATGTACCGCATGGAACTCTGGGGTAGCTGTTGCAGGAATACAAAACAGTGATGGTACTATTGGGTATACGCCACAAGGACGAAATACAGGTGCATGGACGGCAACTAACGAGTATTGGAGATACGTACCATCCGGCCCATCAAACTATACTTTTGAATGGCTTGAAGGAAGTACTGTACTAGCTACCGATAGTCCGTATATAACTGTAAACCCTTTAAGTACTACTACCTATACAGCACAAATAAGTTATGCAGCATGTGATGGTACTACTGCTACCTTCTCTGATGATGTAACCGTTGCGGTAAACAATGCAGTAGACCCTGATGAATTTACAACAGAAAATGCCATAGAGCTTGTTCCTGTTGCTATTGATAATATTGGATCTGCTATTTATCCATATAATTACAACGGTTATACTTTGGAACCACAAGAACCGGTTGCCTCTTGCTTTAGCTCGGGTATTAATCAAACCACCTGGTTTGAATTCACAGCACCGGCTTCAGGAGAAGTGCGGATTAACACTTCACAACCTTCCGGAATTACAGCTATTGAAATGGCTGTTTATGAGACGGAAACTACCTCTTGTACCAACCTTACAACAGCAGGTAACGAAATCGCATGTACCGCAACCGAAACTTATTTGGAATTTTCAGGAGCAAGTTCTTTAACTCCTGGAGCTACTTATTTGATTCAGGTAAATCAGGGAACAACAGGAGCCGACAACTTTAATATTGTGGTTACTAATTTAGCTTGTTCTCCATTAAGTTATGATTCTGCTACTATAGAACCCGATTGTACAAACAACCAATTCTATGTAAAAGTATTAATCACAGGATTAGGTAACGGTATGTATTCGCAATTGACAGACGGAACCAATACTTGGGATGTATATATGCCAGGAACTTTCTATGCAGGACCTTATACCAACGGATCAACAGCAAACCTAACTTTAACACATGGATTAAATACCGATTGTGATATTGACCTTGGAGACTTCACCTATACTTGCCCAACCATCTGTAGCCCTGTTACCTATAATACCACTACTGTTACAGATGATTGTACAAACTCACAATTCTATGTAGCTATAGATATTACTGATATAGGTAATGGTACTCCATATATTACAGACGGAACCAACACATGGAATATTACCACTACAGGCACCATGCAAGTGGGGCCGTTTAGCAATAGTGCCCCGGTAAACCTAACAATTACACATGGCTCTGATAGCTCGTGCGACATGTACGTAGGTTCTTTTGCTAGTACTTGTTGCATTCCGGCTACCTATACTACACCAACCATTGTAGAAGATTGTAGCAATAACCATTTTTATCTTTCTATTGAGATTACTGACCTTGGAAATGGCTCACCAGAAATTTATGGTATTTTCGGAGACATTACTGCTATTCAAAATACTGGTACTTTATTGCTTGGACCTTATGCAAGCGGTTATAATGTTACAGATAGTTTTTATAACGGCTGTGAGACAATAGATTTAAGCTCTTATACCTATACATGCCCTCCACCAACATGTACAGCTACAACATACTCAGTTGCTAGTGTATATTCAGATTGCACAAATAATCAATATTATGTGAATGTAAATATTACAGACTTAGGAGATGGTACACCGTACATTACAGACGGTACCAATACCTGGAATATTACCTCTTTAGGAACTACCACAGCAGGGCCATTTACAGAAGGTTCTACTACTAATTTAATCCTAAAACATGGTGTGTATAGCAACTGTGATATTGATTTGGGATCATTTACAGCGTCTTGTCAGACGGTATGTTCTCCTGCCAGCTATGCTTCGGCAACAGTAAATGCAGATTGTGCCAATACTCAATTCTATATTGATGTAGACATTACCGATTTAGGTAATGGTACTCCTTCTATTACAGATGGTACCAACTCATGGCTGGTAACCACTACAGGTACTATGCAAGTAGGTCCGTTTGCCGATGCTTCTACGGTAGCTCTTACTCTTGAACATGGTACAGATACAACTTGCGATGTAGATATGGGAACCTATACCTATACCTGTCCGTTTGTGTGTAGCCCAGTTATTTATAACACTGCTGTAGTTACAGATGATTGTGCTAACGACTTATTCTATGTAAATGTAGACATTACAAACCTTGGTAACGGAACACCTGCTATAACAGATGGTACAAATACTTGGCCTATAACAGCCACAGGGGTTACCGCTGCAGGACCATTTGCAGATACCGATACCGTTTCATTAACCATTGTTCATGGTATTGATGCCACTTGCAATAGTAGTTTAGGTGACTTTATCTCAGGGTGTTGTATTGCTCCATCATATAGTGCTGCTAGCGTAGTACCTTATTGTGATAATTCACAGTTCTACGTAGATATAATTATTACCGATCTTGGTAACGGTACACCTACCATTACAGATGGTACAAATACTTGGGCAGTTAATGCTACAGGTACCATGCAAATTGGACCATTTGCGTCTGATAGTACTATAAACCTTACGCTAGAACATGGTAACAGCACCACGTGCAATGTAGATATGGGTTCATTTACCTATACATGCCCGTTTGTATGTAACCCTGCTAATTACGGAGTTACTTCAATTTCGGCAGATTGTTCGGCACTTGAGTTTTATGTAAATGTAAATATTACAGCTCTAGGTAATGGTTCTCCTTCTATTACAGATGGTACTAACACTTGGCCAGTAACCGCTACAGGTACTATGCAAGTAGGGCCTTTTGCAGATGCTTCATCTGTAAACCTTACTTTAGAACATGGTACAGATGCTACTTGTGATGTTGATATGGGAACCTATACCTATACATGCCCAACAACATGTAGCTCGGCTACCTATGATTCGGCTACGGTAAGTGCAGATTGCGCCAACTCAAGATTCTTTGTATTAGTAAACATTACAGACTTAGGTAACGGAATTCCATATATTACTGACGGTACAAATACTTGGCCGGTAACTACCACAGGTTCTAATGTTGTAGGACCCTTTGCA
>NZ_BRVP01000043.1 GCF_027924145.1 Neptunitalea chrysea
TAGTAAGGGTGTTTTAAAAAAGGCGGCGACATACTCTCCCAATTGCTTAGTACCATCTGCGCTAATGGGCTTAACTACTCTGTTCGGAAAGGTAAGAGGTGAGCCCCATTGCTATAACCACCTTAAATTGTAAGTTGTTAGTAATAGGTAATCTATACTATCAACTGTTAAAATAAGTTGAATATTGAGATAAAAAGATATGTTTGTTGAAGTTCGTCTGCATTTTAAAGAGCTACCCTGCTCCCCAAATAGGGGAGCAAAGCGTGTACATAAGCCTATGGGTTATTAGTACTACTCGGCTATGACATTACTGCCTTTACACCTATAGCCTATCAACGTGGTCATCTCCCACGACCCTTTAAAGAAATCTCATCTTGTGGTGGGTTTCGTGCTTATATGCTTTCAGCGCTTATCCCATCCCAACATAGCTACTCTGCAATGCTCTTGGCAGAACAACAGATACACCAGAGGTTGGTCCAACTCGGTCCTCTCGTACTAGAGTCAGAGCCACTCAAATTTCTAACGCCCACAGTAGATAGAGACCGAACTGTCTCACGACGTTCTGAACCCAGCTCGCGTGCCACTTTAATGGGCGAACAGCCCAACCCTTGGGACCTTCTCCAGCCCCAGGATGTGACGAGCCGACATCGAGGTGCCAAACCCCCCCGTCGATGTGAGCTCTTGGGGGAGATCAGCCTGTTATCCCCGGCGTACCTTTTATCCTTTGAGCGATGGCCCTTCCATACGGAACCACCGGATCACTATGCTCTACTTTCGTACCTGATCGACTTGTAGGTCTCTCAGTCAAGCTCCCTTATGCCATTGCACTCTACGCACGGTTACCAAGCGTGCTGAGGGAACCTTTAGAAGCCTCCGTTACTCTTTTGGAGGCGACCACCCCAGTCAAACTACCCACCACGCACTGTCCTTCGTTAGAAGTTAGACCTCAGATAAGCAAAGGGTGGTATTTCAACAATGACTCCACAACTCCTAGCGAAGCCGCTTCAATGTCTCCCACCTATCCTACACATCACTTATCCAAGGGCAATACGAAGCTATAGTAAAGGTGCACGGGGTCTTTTCGTCCCACTGCGGGTAATCGGCATCTTCACCGATACTACAATTTCACCGAGCTCATGGCCGAGACAGTGTCCAGATCGTTACACCATTCGTGCAGGTCGGAACTTACCCGACAAGGAATTTCGCTACCTTAGGACCGTTATAGTTACGGCCGCCGTTTACTGGGGCTTCAATTCAATGCTTCGATAAATCTAACATCTCCTCTTAACCTTCCAGCACCGGGCAGGTGTCAGGCCCTATACATCATCTTTCGATTTAGCAGAGCCCTGTGTTTTTGATAAACAGTCGCCTGGACCTTTTCACTGCGGCCTCCCCGGAGGGAGGCGACCTTTCTCCCGAAGTTACAGGTCTATTTTGCCTAGTTCCTTAGCCATGAATCTCTCGAGCGCCTTAGAATACTCATCCCAACCACCTGTGTCGGTTTACGGTACAGGCTGCATATATCGCTTTTCTTGGAAGTTGCGACCCGGGATTATCACTGCAGCCGTAGCCTTAGTGTACTATCGGTATTTTACATACCTTCAACGTGCTATTCCGTCAGCACGCACCCAGTGAACAACTCCGTCACTTTTAACTATATGCAGGTACAGGAATATTAACCTGTTGTCCATCCACTACCCCCTTCGGGTTCGCGTTAGGCCCTGACTAACCCTCAGCTGATTAGCATAGCTGAGGAAACCTTGGTTTTTCGGCGTGCGGGTTTCTCGCCCGCATTATCGTTACTTATGCCTACATTTTCTTTTCTAAAAGCTCCAGTAAACCTCGCAGTTAACCTTCAGCGCCGTTAGAATGCTCCCCTACCACTTTCGTCCATAGCTTCGGTAGTATACTTATGCCCGATTATTATCCATGCTCGATCGCTCGACTAGTGAGCTGTTACGCACTCTTTAAATGAATGGCTGCTTCCAAGCCAACATCCTAGCTGTCTAAGCAATCAAACCGCGTTTTTTCAACTTAGTATACATTTGGGGACCTTAGCTGATGGTCTGGGTTCTTTCCCTCTCGGACATGGACCTTAGCACCCATGCCCTCACTGCTGATCATCATTTTATAGCATTCGGAGTTTGTCAGGAATTGGTAGGCGGTGAAGCCCCCGCATCCAATCAGTAGCTCTACCTCTATAAAACTAAATCAACGCTGCACCTAAATGCATTTCGGGGAGTACGAGCTATTTCCGAGTTTGATTGGCCTTTCACCCCTACCCACAGGTCATCCGAAGACTTTTCAACGTCAACCGGTTCGGTCCTCCACTATGTGTTACCACAGCTTCAACCTGCCCATGGGTAGATCACACGGTTTCGCGTCTACTACTACTAACTATAGCGCCCTATTCAGACTCGCTTTCGCTACGGCTCCGTGACTGAATCACTTAACCTTGCTAGTAACAGTAACTCGTAGGCTCATTATGCAAAAGGCACGCCGTCACCCCACTAAAGGGCTCCGACCGCTTGTAAGCGTATGGTTTCAGGTTCTATTTCACTCCCTTATTCAGGGTTCTTTTCACCTTTCCCTCACGGTACTAGTTCACTATCGGTCTCTCAGGAGTATTTAGCCTTAGCGGATGGTCCCGCCAGATTCACACAGGGTTTCACGTGCCCCGCGCTACTCAGGATACTGCTATCAATAACTTAACTTACCTATACGGGACTATCACCCTCTTTGGTTTGTCTTTCCAAACAATTCTAATTCGTTAAGCATCAAATAACGCAGTCCTACTACCCCGGAATTGCCGTAACAATACCGGTTTGGGCTGTTCCGCGTTCGCTCGCCACTACTTACGGAATCACTCTTGTTTTCTTCTCCTCCGCCTACTTAGATGTTTCAGTTCAGCGGGTTTGCCTCCTTGCGGATACTATATCTTCAATATAGTGGGTTGCCCCATTCGGATATTCACGGATCTACATGTATGTGCCACTCCCCATGACTTTTCGCAGCTTATCACGTCCTTCGTCGCCTCTGAGAGCCTAGGCATCCCCCATACGCCCTTAATTAGCTTATTGTACTTTTGTCTCTTTGATTCTTTACTTATTACTTCTAATTCTACATATAACATTAATATGTTATACGCAAAACCTCGTATCTCTTTTTATCTCAATATGTCAATGAACTGTGTCGTAATACTACATAATGTAGCACTACATGCAATAATTAAAGTAATTACCTTAACTATTACCTGGTGGAGAATATCGGAGTCGAACCGATGACCTCCTGCGTGCAAGGCAGGCGCTCTAGCCAGCTGAGCTAATCCCCCATTCTACTATTTTGAATGTTGAATTACCAATGTTGAATTATAATTCAAACCATCAACTTCTAGAATTTCCTTAAAGTGATAAACACAACTATTTGTAGTCTCGGGCAGGCTCGAACTGCCGACCTCTACATTATCAGTGTAGCGCTCTAACCAGCTGAGCTACGAGACTCTTTATTTGTATAGCTCTCTCTCTTTTTCATTCTTTTTATTAACAGCACTTTAAGCAAAACCACTCTTCGTTATTACCTTCATAGCAATTTATCTAAGTGTCTCTAGAAAGGAGGTGTTCCAGCCGCACCTTCCGGTACGGCTACCTTGTTACGACTTAGCCCCAGTTATCAGTTTTACCCTAGGCAGCTCCTTACGGTCACCGACTTCAGGTACCCCCGACTTCCATGGCTTGACGGGCGGTGTGTACAAGGCCCGGGAACGTATTCACCGGATCATGGCTGATATCCGATTACTAGCGATTCCAGCTTCACGTAGTCGAGTTGCAGACTACGATCCGAACTGAGATAGGTTTTATAGATTCGCTCCTGCTCACGCAGTGGCTGCTCTCTGTACCTACCATTGTAGCACGTGTGTGGCCCAGGACGTAAGGGCCGTGATGATTTGACGTCATCCCCACCTTCCTCGCGGTTTGCACCGGCAGTCCCGTTAGAGTCCCCATCATAACATGCTGGTAACTAACGGCAGGGGTTGCGCTCGTTATAGGACTTAACCTGACACCTCACGGCACGAGCTGACGACAACCATGCAGCACCTTGTAAACTGTCCGAAGAAAAAACTATCTCTAGTCCTGTCAGTCTACATTTAAGCCCTGGTAAGGTTCCTCGCGTATCATCGAATTAAACCACATGCTCCACCGCTTGTGCGGGCCCCCGTCAATTCCTTTGAGTTTCATTCTTGCGAACGTACTCCCCAGGTGGGATACTTATCACTTTCGCTTAGCCACTCAGCTTGCGCCGAACAGCTAGTATCCATCGTTTACGGCGTGGACTACCAGGGTATCTAATCCTGTTCGCTCCCCACGCTTTCGTCCATCAGCGTCAATCAGTTAGTAGTGATCTGCCTTCGCAATTGGTATTCTATGTAATATCTATGCATTTCACCGCTACACTACATATTCTAACCACTTCCTAACCATTCAAGACTATCAGTATCAAAGGCAATTTTACAGTTGAGCTGCAAACTTTCACCCCTGACTTAATAATCCGCCTACGGACCCTTTAAACCCAATGATTCCGGATAACGCTTGGATCCTCCGTATTACCGCGGCTGCTGGCACGGAGTTAGCCGATCCTTATTCGTATGATACCGTCATCAATCTACTCGTAGATCTTATTCTTCTCATACAAAAGCAGTTTACAACCCATAAGGCAGTCTTCCTGCACGCGGCATGGCTGGTTCAGTCTTCCGACCATTGACCAATATTCCTCACTGCTGCCTCCCGTAGGAGTCTGGTCCGTGTCTCAGTACCAGTGTGGGGGATCTCCCTCTCAGGACCCCTACCTATCGTTGCCATGGGGTGCCGTTACCACTCCATCTAGCTAATAGGACGCATGCTCATCTTGTACCGCCGAAGCTTTAATTATAAATACAGGTGTATCTATAATATTATGGGATATTAATCCAAATTTCTCTGGGCTATCCCCCTGTACAAGGTAGATTGCATACGCGTTACGCACCCGTGCGCCGGTCTCTAATTACCGAAGTAATTATACCCCTCGACTTGCATGTGTTAGGCCTGCCGCTAGCGTTCATCCTGAGCCAGGATCAAACTCTTCATCGTTAAATTTTTTATATCTTTACTCGATAAAGCGCTCAAATAATACTCAAAATGGATTTGCTTAAATCTTTATTCTTGATTCTGAATCAATTCAGAATCGTGCTGTCAACAATATTTTCAATGAACTTCTATTCTTCTTTAATCTCACTCTCTCTCCGAAAGCGGGTGCAAATATAAAAACTTTATTTCATTTATTCCTAATCTTTTTTGAAGTTTTTTTTCAACTCCAAAAACCCTTCTAAAAGTTTATACCTACACAATATTTTTAAGAACTT
>NZ_BRVP01000044.1 GCF_027924145.1 Neptunitalea chrysea
ATTTGAGAACTTTGATAATCTGACTCTCGCTAAACTTACTTTTTTTCATAAGACAGTATTTAATTTAAAGTTTATAAATTGATTTTATACTGTCTGATTTTTTGGGAAGCCTACATTTTTTGGGAAGCCTACAATACAGTGGTTATTCAATTCAACAACACAACCAACTTTGATGGATATAACAGGAATATAGCAGAAATCTTATATAATCGGATTGTAAAAATAGTTAGGTAAAAAAACACACCTAACACAATTAAATTTAGTTAATGATATACGTAGTATAATTATTTTTCATAAAATTTTAATTGTCATGTAATAATTCATAATTTAAGCCACTAAATGAAATAAAACGATCTTGAGTAACGATTTTTACAAAACATCTATTTTACCATTTGCTGGAATAATCATAAAATTATGCCGGGCATATACAAACTCGCAAGAAGATTTTGAGGATTATTATCAGGAAGTGTGTTTGCAGATTTGGAGGAGTAAAGAAAACTTTCGGGAGGAATCAGAATGGAGCACTTGGGTATACCGAATTGCATTAAACGTTTGTCTAACCTTACTTAAGAAAAAGAAAAATAATGTTCAGCATTTTGTATCTGATTCTGTAGTTGACGAAAAAAATGAAAGTAATTATGCGTTTTCAGACGAATCTCTAAATCTATTATATGATGCTATTAGACAATTATCAGAGATTGATAGAGCTATAATCATGCTTTATTTAGAAGAAAAATCACAAAAGGAAATTACTGAAATTATAGGAACAAATTCCAATAACATTGGCGTGCGCGTAAAACGAATTAAGGATAGATTAAAAAAAATATTAGATGGAAAAATCAATTGAAAATATATGGAAAGATGGTTTTTTAAAAAGTGATGCATTAATTGCTCCAAAAATTAATAACCTATACAATCAAAAATCTATTCATATTATAGATAGATTTAAAAGAATGTTTCGCATAAATTTAATTTTAATTATTGCCTTTTCATTTTTATTTTTAATTGTATCTTATTTTGTAGGAATACCTATAATGGGTACTATTTTTTTTGTGAGTCTACTTGTGCTGGTTATTATTAATAAACGCTTATTAAATAGTTTAGAGCATATAGATAAAGGTGAAAACAGTTATCAATACCTTAAAGAATTTAACCTATGGATAAAAAAGCAGGTTGCTGTGAATAAAAGGATCTCTACATTTTTTTATCCAATTATATTTTTATCATTTATTTTTGGGTTTTGGTTTAAAGATGCACAAGGTGTTTTTTTAGGAGAAAGACTAGTGCAAAAAATACTCATCAATTTCCCTGACACATATTTAATATTTGGAATTCCACTAATTGGAATTGTTATAGTGGTTATCATTTTAAGTTTACTGGCATATTTTGGCGGCAGAATTTATTTATGGGATGTGAACATTGTTTACGGAAGAATCTTCAAAAAATTGGAAGAATTGATGGCTGATATTGAAAGTTTAAGAAGTTAAATATCGCTTAAATGTACTTATTTAAATGGTTTTTTGTTAAAAAATAAGTTTCAACATGTAATATTTATTGATGTAAGCCACTAACCAAGAAAACATTAAATTATTATGACATTACAAGAAGCTTCTAACTTTTTTAAAAGTTTAAAAAACGGAACAAACAAGGAATCTGAAATTAAGATTTATGAAAAGTTACTCTATATTATCAACGCATTACAAAGTAAAGAGTTGTCAAAAGATGAAATTAAATCTATTGAATCTGAACTTGATAGATTAAATTTAGAATCCAATACAGGAAACAACAAAAAATACTTCAACAAAATATTAAAACAATTTAAGGAATATTTAAAAGACAAGCATTCTTTAATTCCAGCAGGATATTATACAAATATTGGGATATCATTTGGCGCTGCATTTGGGGTTGTTCTAGGGGTTGTTTTTGGTGCACGTTTTGAAAGATCCTTAGGATTAGCATTAGGAGTAAGTTTAGGTATGTTAATCGGTTTATTTATAGGTCGCCGTATGGATTTACAAGCGAAGGCAGCAGGAACAGTTCTGTAAAAAAACTTCTAATTACTACTATTTTTTATAACAACTTGGCTAAATAAATATTTGGCTAGAAAACTACATTCAAAGTTTAACGAAAATTAAATTAACAAATATGAGAACATTAATTACTATATCATTCTGCATAATTTTTACAATAGTAAAAACTTATGCTCAAAACATCTCAGGTGTTTGGCACGGAATAGCAAAAACTCCTGATAATAAAGAAATTCTATTTGTATTCCTTTTTGAAAAAAATCAAGAAACATACAATTCAACAATGGCTGTGCCAACATTTAATGTTTCTGGTATCAAACCAAAAGCAACCACATTTAAAGATGGAAAATTAATTGTAGATGGTTCAAATATAGGCATCAAATACGAAGGAATATTTGATGAAACTACACAACAAATTAAAGGATCTTATACAGAAGGTGGCAATGTATTGACATTAATATTAAAAAAGGGAAATCCTGAAATGGCTAAGATTAATAGACCTCAAGAACCTATAAAGCCTTATCCTTATTATGAAGAGCAAGTTATTTTTGAGAATGCCGAAGCTGGAAATAAGTTATCAGGAACATTTACTAAACCTAATGAAAATGGAAAGTATCCTGTGGTTATTTTAATAAGTGGAAGTGGTCGTCATGACAGAGATGGATCCATTCCTACACACAAACCTTTTTTAGTGCTTTCAGACTATCTTACTCGTCAAGGTATAGCGGTTCTGCGCTATGATGATAGAGGTTTTGGAGAATCTACTGGTGATTTTAGTAAAGCCACAACTGCAGATTTTGCCCAAGATGTATTAAGCGCTGTGAGTTTTTTGAAATCGAGGGAAGATATAGATACAAAACGTATTGGGTTAATAGGTCATAGTGAAGGAGGTATTATTGCACCGTTGGTAGCTAATCAAACTTCAGATATATCATTTATCGTAACTTTGGCTGCAACAGGAATTCCTGGTAGTGAAGTTTCTGTTATGCAATCAAAGTCTCTGAGACCTTTTCCAGTTCCTGATGAAGCGTCTTTTGAGCAAAATGTAAGAGAATCCATTAAGATAGCATCTTCTAATGACGACATTTCGAAAAAAAGAAAAGCATTAACAGAGCATAATTATAGCTATTTAGCTCCCGTATTAAAATCTTTAGGAGCTACAGATGAAAATATTTCAAAATTTATTGAAAAGGAAACCGAGTCTGTTTTAAAACCTTGGAACACCTATTTCTTTAACTATAATCCAGCTGATGAATTTGAAAAGTTAAGTATCCCAATGTTGTCTTTAAATGGAAGTAAGGATACACAGGTGAATGCAACCATAAATCAAAATGCGATAAGAAATGCTTTAATAAAAGGTGGAAACAAAAATTATAAGGTTATAGAATTAGAAAATCTGAACCATTTATTTCAAGAGTGCAAAACAGGAAACATTAATGAGTATAAAGATATTGAACAAACAATATCTCCTATTGCGTTGAAAGAAATTTCTAATTGGATTTTGGAAATAATTCGAATAAAATAAAAAATTAATATATTCTGTCATATTTTCTTAAAACCTGTCACTAACTATAATAGAGACATTAAAAAAATAATAAATTAAAATTTTTAAGAAATGGAAAACACAAGAAAATTAATCCAAATTTTAACAAGAATTCAAATAAGTACAATGAAATAATAATATTGACAAACCAATTGAAGAAACCAAAGCCTAACAAAAAATGAATATACAGCTATGATTTTTATACATCCACATCCGAATTTCTACGCTTCTATACTTTACCTTTTTAAATTGGTATGTATTCTTTTGTTTTGTAATAACTATTCATAAAATTAAAAAAATAAGTACATCTTTTTAATACAGATATCAAAATTTAAAGAATTACACTTTAAAATAGATATGTAATCTTAATTTATTATTCACATAAAACAAATGAAACCTAATGAAAAATATTTAATCAATAAAATTTCAATTTTCATAATCTTAATCGGAACACTGGTTTTTACCCAATCATGTGTAAACAAAAAAAATAGCTTAACGGATTTAGAAAAAGAACTAATTATTGATTCAGCAAAAATCACGGTTCAAAAAGTGTTTGAATTATCCAACAATCTTAAGTTTATAGATGGGCTAAATTATTACTCTAGAGATGCGGATGCTTATTTTACAAATAACGGAGCCATCCTATTGTAGGCTTCCCCTAATTAGAACTGTTTATTTGTCAAAAATATC
>NZ_BRVP01000045.1 GCF_027924145.1 Neptunitalea chrysea
TAAATCTCCTGACAACAATAAGAGTGTCAGTACTATTAAATAATTTGATAACTTTTTCATTATTGCTTAGTTGTGTTTTTAATAATTAACATATACCCAACCAGTTTTGGTAGCGTTACCATCACTAAAGTATAGTACATAGAAATAAGTACCAACAGGTAATAATTCACCGTTATCTGATTGTCCGTACCATTCATTTACATAATTCGAATATGTATAAACATTTGTCCCTAAACGGTTAAATATTTCTATTTTGCTAACATTTAAGCCTGTTAAATCAAAGTACTGATTGTAGTCATCTCCTTGTGGAGAAATCCCTTGAGGAATATCACAGAATATGCTCTCTACCGTAGTAGTAGCTTCAGAAATACAACCATCAGCAGAGGTTACAGTAACTGTATAATCTCCTGCCTCTTCTGCTTGAACTGATTGTCCGCTTCCTAAGAAATTTCCAGTAGCATCTGACCATTCAAAAGTAACACCTGAAAGATCAGTTATGTTAGTAGGTTCAGCAGTTATAACATAATTACCAAGACCTTGGCATCCGCCATCAAAAGCAACTTCTACCGCCGGATCAATAACTACAGTTACGCTATATTGAGTATCACAATTCGTAGAAACAGTAGTAGGTAATGTATAGGTAACTGTATAAGTTCCTGGAGTACTTCCAGCAACATTAATTTCACCTGTAGTATCATCTATTACAAGTCCGGTATCACCACTAAATGTACCTCCTACAGAGAAGTTATCCGCTAAAGTTGGTACTAAGTTGGCATCATTATAACATACCTCATAAGTTCCATAAGCAAACTCAACTATATAAACTTCATAAATAATTTCTAAAACATCAGAACAATAAGCTCCATTCCACTCATAGAAGTAACTACCTGGAGCTACAAATCCTGATATTGTAGTATTGTTAGCACTAGGGTCGGCAATTACAGTACCATCAGTAGTATCTACAGCAGACCATGATCCTCCACCTGCAGCTGTAACTTGTGCAAAAGCATCATCACAATCTATTGTAAGAGGGTTGGCTATAGTTATACTGTTATCGGCTGAAAAACTAACGGCATCTAAAAAGTTACCGATAGAAAAGTCTCCTGTTACCGTACTATATGCTTGGAATATAAATCGTGTTATTGGTTGACCATCTGGAGATGTAAAAGTACCTGTATTCTCTACCCAAGCAGTGTCATCTGCAGAAAAAATTCCTACTTCAACATAAGGTCCACCAGGAGGTCCTGATAATAATTTACACTCATCTACCCCACCCGATCTTCTTGCTCTATGTGCAAATGAATAGGTGAAGGTTGTTGATGCAGGCGTTTCATAATCTTGATAAACTCCTTGATCTAACGATGAATTTGTTGCATTTAATTCAATAAACTGATTCCCAGAATAACCAGGAACATTTTCAAAATTAGGAACCGGCCAAATTTCAATCTTACCATCGGTAGCTGTTGTTCTCCATCCTTGAACCAAGTTTTCACTCACTTGAGGAGGGTAGATTCCAGAAACTACTGGCAATTCAAAATCACTATTTATGGTTCTAATCGCACAGTTAAAACTATCTTGGTTTACTGGTAATGATGGTACATTAATACACAAATCAAACTGTGAATTGTAACTAGCCGTAGTATTATCGGTTATTTTGATATAATAAACTTGCCCAACGATTAAATCGGTTGCTAAAATATTATTTACGGTAGTACATTCCAATTCCGTAAAACTACCGCAAGTACCTTCATATAATGTTAATATCACATCATCAAAATCACCTTCTAGCGAACCACTGTCTGAAATAGGATTCACCATCTCTATTTCATGAACCGTACTCGTAGCTGTAAACTGATACCAAAGGTCTCCACTATTATTAGTAGAACAAGAATCTGATGTAGTAGAAGGGGTAGCTCCAGAAAATGTAATAGCTGTTACCTGTGTACATGTATCATCTGAGTTCACAGGAACATCAATTGCTCCATCACACTCATCATTTTCTACACTTGTAGTAAAACTTTCAGGTCCTGCATTAAAACTTAAATCTGTAGGATCACATACCGCCAAAACATAGTAATCATATTCTGTTAAAGCGTCTAAACCTGTTGCGGTATATGTTGGGTTTGGTCCAACGGTTACCCCCGTAACTCCTGTAATAGGGTTACCTGCAGGCACAACAATTACTTGCCATTCGGTTTCTGTACCTCCAGCAGTCCAGCTTATCACTGCAGAAGAATCGGTAACGGTATCTGCTGTTAAGGCAGTAGGTTGCGGACACGTAATTGGAGCACAATACACATTTCCTGTATAAATATCTGTCCCAGCTAAAGAACTACTATTTATAGGCAGTGTAAACTCTAATTGACTACTATAATCATTATACACAGTCATACCAACCTCTGACGTCCAGCCTCCAGAGTTCCAATGTATTGTAAAAGGCGATGTATTACAAAGCATCACCGTAACTGAAGCAGCACTACCACTATTTAAAATTAATGTTTCTATAATCACTCCATTCTGGATAATATCCATTGTGTTACCATTCCAACCATCACCATAATCATCTATTAAATTGAACGTATAGCTACATTGATCAGCAACAGAACACATTGCTGTATTAAAAATATAAGGTCCAGCCCAAACACTTTGATCTGTACTGCTACATACACTACGTACCCAAAAATAATAAGCCGTTGTAGCATTTAAACCAGTTAGCGTTGTTGTTGGTACTGTTGTATTCCCACTTGGTGTAGTCGTTGCAGTTGGTGCCGTACTAGTTGTTGAATAATAGTAATCATAAGAAGATGGAATCACCGCCGGCTCGTTCCAAGTTAAAATAGCATCGGTATTAGTTACACCACTAGAGGTAATATTATATGGTTCCGGACATGAATCTAACAATTCTGCCGATGCAGCAAAAATATTTGCAATACCACCTGAATTTCTGGTTACCATAACTGAGCCAATTAATTTAGTTTGGTTCGCTATGTTAATCGGAATACTAAGTCTGTACAATCTCGGGTTATTAGTAATGTTCGAAATATCATCAGTATTAACATTTACTCTACCAACACCTGTAACTTCAACCGGTAATGCTGTACTATTAAACCAATCGGGTATAGTATTAGAAGTAGCCGTTTGTGATGTGCCATCTGTAAACTGCACGTCTACAGTGATATCAGAAGATCCGCTACCAGAAGTTACTAATAAGTGAAGATTTGTAGCATTTACCTGATTTGAAAAAACAAAAGTTCCGTTAGTAACGGTACTACTAAGTCTTAATGAATTGTTCGCTGAATAATCTCCTAATTGAAATGACAGCCCTGTAATATTAGGGCTCGAAATAACCCCTCCTGTTACTAACCCATTCGTTGGTGTTGTACCTGTACCAGGATCAAAATCCTCAGCCATTAAGGCATAACTGTCATCATCTAAGATGTTAGTTGTTGATAGAATTGCATTTCCTGAACCATTGGCTATAACGTCTTCATTATAACCCGAAGTTACCGAAAGCACTTCGTAGGTTTGTCCATTGATATAATGAACAACAAGAAAACAAATAAGTAATAATAATTTTCTCATAAATTTAACTTATGTAATTAATGTTGGATGAAATATTCATATACAACTTTACGTTGTTTAATTAATCAAATTAAAAAATCATGTATATTATAACACATTTTTTTATAGTATAATATATTGATTTACAAATAGATTTCCAGCTCATTTAAAAACTGATAATCAAAATTTAACGCAAAAATAAAAAATAAGTAGTACTATTGAATAGTTTTAAATAAAAAACCTCCCATTTGTTACAATTCAAAGGTTTTTCACATATTTTAACAAATTATCCTAAGTCAACATACAATATTAGATTAAGAAAATACTACAAAAAAAGGGAAACCATTC
>NZ_BRVP01000046.1 GCF_027924145.1 Neptunitalea chrysea
AGTTTTGAGGGAAGCTTACAAAACCTGTAGTTGTTAAGTTAGGACTTGAGATTTTAAGTTGTGGTATTAGAGATGTAATTCTTACCGGAGAAATGAAAGATATTATGAATCAGGTGCTTATTGCTCAAAAGCAAGCACAGGCCAATGTAATTACCCGAAGAGAAGAAACAGCTTCTACTAGAAGTTTGCTTAACACCGCCAAGTTAATGGAGGAAAATGGCATGCTTTACAAACTGAAAGAAATGGAGTTTGTAGAGAAGATTGCAGAAAAAATAGGTGAAATTACGGTGTCTGGTAATGGAAACATTGCCAAACAGTTAATGGACGTATTTTCTGTGAATAATAAATAAGTGAAAGCACCGATATAGTATATATTCGGTGCTTTTATAATTTGTGAGCAATACCTAGTTGATAGACATTGCTAAAGCCTTCTTCCCTTTGTAAAAAGCCATAACCGAACCGGCCTTCTAATGATAAATTGTCTAATAGATCATAGGACAGTCCAAATACACCTGAGAGTTCAAAGGTGTCATAAGAGTTATTCATTACAGTACTTGTGCTATTGGGGATAAAGGAGTCACTACTCAGAACAAATCCGAGTTGTGGACCAACCTCTAGATGTATACTGTTTGTAATACCATAATTTATAAGTACCGGAAAGGTAAGTAACTGTTGATTAATGGATGTTTGTAGTGTAGTAGAAGGAGTAGCACCGTTGTTAGGGGTAATTGTAACAATAGCCTCCTGATCCATGTTTCTGTTAGAGTAAATAACTTCGGTACTTCCCAAAAAGATATCATTGATTTTGAATTTAAAAAATGCACCAACATAAAAACCCGGTTTAGGAGAAAAGTCGATAGGGTAGTCTCCGTTGTCTTCCATTCGGGAATAATTGTCTACTTTAAATTGTGATACATTAAGTCCGCCCTTTACTCCCCAAAAACTATTTTTTGAAATTGTTTGAGCATTTACAAGAGTTACCGAACAAATGATTATGAATGTAAAAAGGTACTGAGTTATTTTCATGATACGTTATTTATGACTTAAAAATAGCCAAAAAATATGGAGATATGAATGATGCGTGTTTTGATAAAACTAAAATTTGTTTGAAAAAGGAAAACCGTATAAAAAATAAAATAGAGGTCTGTAGCTTTGATTAAAAATTTAATTAAATTACATTATAAAAACAAAGTTATTACTGTTTAGTATTTTTTTTACCACTATTTGTATGGCACAATCCATTTCTAATAGGCTTATAGAAGGAGAATTGATAGGCAATTACGCCCTTTTAGGAACCGAGTATGTGCAATTGAGAAAAGTAGGAGATAAGGCACTTTTTATTTATAAGGATGGAAAATATGAGCAATTGAATGAATATAAATCTTTTAAAGTTCCGTATAGTGATTTAGATAAAATTTATGGGTACTTAACTGATTTTAAAGGAGTTGAAAAAAGAGATGGGATTAAGTATATGATTGATGAGGAAAATGATGAATACATTCTTTTTGTTTATGGAAAAACATTGGGGCAAACGCATGTTAAAATGTATCATAGCAGAATTGGAATAGAAGGATATGTTAGGTATCTTACCCCTAAACAAGTAGCAGGGCTATTCAACAGAGAATATGTAAAACCTAAAAAGAAAAAGAAAAAGAAAAAGAAAAAGAAAAAGAAGAAGAAAAAGTAATAGTATTAAAAAAACAGGGTATATTATATATTCTGTTTTTTTATTTTCATTTTTAGTTGATATATAGAATGATCTAGATAATTTGTATTAAAATTTACTGCACTCTCAGTAAGTCTGAAAAATAATTAATAAGAAAGCGTACTTAGTAAGATACTATTTTTACATTTGAACATCTTAAAAAAATCGAAATGAAAAATATAGTAAAGTCTGCAGTATATGTACTTGTTTTAGTATTGATAATGGTAGGGTGCGAAGCAAAATCTAAAGAAGCAGCTAAGGAGGTAAAGGAAGAAAAGACAAATGTAGAAAATAAAAAAGAAGTTACTATAGAAACCTTTGAAGTAGAAGGTGGGTGGGGATATGATATTTTTATCGATGGAAAAAGAACCGTACATCAAACATTTGTGCCTGCGTTAGCTGGTAACCAACCCTTTACTACTAAAGAGAATGCAACTAAGGTAGCAGAACTAGTAAAGAAGAAAATTGAAAATAATGATTTTCCGCCAACATTAAGTACATCTGAAATAGATAGCCTACTGAAATAGTAAGGAAATATAGGATATAACTATATTTCTGTAAATAGCAATTTTAAAAAAAATAACCCGACATGTACTCCGACATAGTTTTACTAAACATATATTATAATAGGGAGTTTATCTACGTCAAATTCAAGTGCTACTAGGTCACAATTCAAGTAAAACAACAGAAATTTATACATGTAGCTACAAATACTTTTAAAACAATCAAAAATCCGTTAGATTAGCTCTATTAATAATATATGATATAACCGTATAAATACTGTTATACATACGTTGTAGCCAATTAAAAAAAACGAAATGTCAATAACAAAAGAATCTGAATTAATCGGAATGAAAAAATTAGTGAAGTTGTTGGAACTACACTAAAATTAATGAGGGAATATGCTAAAGTTGGAATGTCAACTAAAGAACTTGATGAATATGGAGGGGAAATTTTAAAGAGTTATGGAGCTAAATCTGCACCTTATGAAACTTATGGATTTCCTGGCTATTCTTGTATAAGTGTAAATAAAGAAGCGGCACACGGAATACCATCCGAGAAAAAAACACTGAAAGAAGGAGACTTAATTAATATTGATGTTTCTGCAGAACTAAATGGTTTTTGGTCGGATAATGGAGGTTCTTTTGTACTTGGAAAAGACATTCATAATCATCAACCTCTTGTAGATGCTTCTAAAAACATTTTACGTAAAGCAATAAGTAATATTAAAGGCGGAGTAAAAATTTCTGAAATTGGATATTTAATAGAAACTGAAGCAAAAAAGTCGGGATTTAAAGTAATTAAAAATTTAGCTGGTCACGGAGTTGGTAGAAGTTTACACGAAGAACCCGAAAATATTTTAAACTACAGAGTTAAAAGTAACAGAGAGCGATTCAAAAAAAATACAACAGTTGCAATAGAAACTTTTATTTCAACAAATTCAACTGTTGCAGTGGAACTGAATGATGGTTGGACTTTAGTCGGAAACAAAGGTGGATATATAACCCAACATGAACAAACCATTATTGTAACTGATAAATATCCTATCATTTTAACAGAATCGAATGATATTTGGAATTAAATAACTGGCTAC
>NZ_BRVP01000047.1 GCF_027924145.1 Neptunitalea chrysea
AGGCTATATATTAAAGCAACTGAAATATCAGTTGCTTTTTTTGTTTTATCCCCATCTATAATTGTAATTTTGCCACATGCAATACGAAAGAACTACTGAAAAAGACTCTAAGTACAATAACCTAGAAAAAATGAGCGTATCTGAGTTATTAACGAATATTAATAATGAAGACAAAACTGTTCCGTTAGCTGTAGAAAGAGCACTACCGCAAATAGAGATTCTTACCCAACAAATAATTACCAAGTTATCTACTGGTGGAAGATTATTCTATATGGGGGCAGGAACTAGTGGTAGGTTAGGAGTTGTAGATGCCTCTGAATGCCCTCCTACATTTGGAGTTTCTTATGATAAAGTAATCGGTTTAATCGCAGGTGGAGACACGGCTATAAGAAAAGCCGTAGAATTTTCAGAAGACAGTACCACCCAAGGTTGGGAAGATTTAAAAGCCAATAATATCTCAAATAAAGATGCGGTAGTAGGTATTGCAGCTTCAGGAACTACACCTTATGTAATAGCAGCACTTGAAAAATGTAATGAAAACAATATTATAACAGGTTGTATTACCTGTAATGCAGGGAGTCCTTTAGCCACCACTGCACAATTTCCTGTAGAAGTTATCGTGGGATCAGAATTTGTTACAGGAAGCTCTCGTATGAAAGCAGGAACTGCACAAAAATTAGTCCTTAATATGTTATCTACTGCTACCATGATTCAATTAGGACATGTAAAAGGTAACAAGATGGTAGATATGCAATTAAGCAATGATAAATTAGTAGACAGAGGTATCCGTATGATTATGGATGCACTTCCTATTTCTAAGGACGAAGCCTCTGCCCTTTTAAAAGAACATAAAAACGTACGTAAAGCAATAGAATCATATGGCCGCTAATCGTGAACTTATACAAAAAGGAGTGGTTCGTTTATCGCTCACAATAATTCCTATTTTTACTGGTCCTATAATTATTCACTCTAGTTTTAAAAACCAGGATAAACCCTTGTTTTACCCGGTTTTAATACTAGGTATTACAGTTTGTGTTTTAGGTGTATTTTTCGCTTTCAAAGGATTGCAATTAATTGTAAATGGCTTGTTTAATGATTCCGATAAAAAATAAACCTATCGTATAAAATCGGTAATTAAACATGATATAAAAGTTCCTACACGCTGTAATTCATATTTGTCTGAAATATCAGGTGTAGCCTCTGAAATATGTAAATACGTTGTATTAGAACTCTTGCTAAACTGAACCACAGATCGTCTAATCTCTCTTGGTGTAAAACCATTTAAGCTAGTAGCATCTGCAGGAAAGTTAGTCATTGCATCGCAATCTACCTCTACACCAAACGGAGCTGTTTTTACAAAATCATAAGCCCTGTTCAACTCAAACTCCATTCCCTTCTCTCTACGTATAAATAATTCTTCAAAAGTGGTATACTTTATATACTCTTTATTATTCTTAATGGTATTTACTACATACTTAGGGATATGATTCTCCTGCAAACCAAACATATAGTATTTCTTTAAAAAACCTTCTTTAAGCGTATATGAGAATGCATTTCCACTGTGTCTACCGTTCATTTTTAATAAATCGGAGTGCGCATCAAAGTTAATCACATTTAATGGCTTATTAAGCGCTAAAGCACATCCCTTAATAATACCATAAGCATTATTTTGTCCGCCTCCAATAATTATAGGAGTTTTACCATACCCTACTATTTTTTGAATCCAGAAGGTTACTTCCTTATCTATACCATCTACAATACCTTTTAACTCTTTAATTCCCGCATCCGTTTCTGTATCAATAGTTACCGCTTTTTTTTCTTCTTCAGAAAAATCTAAATGACCTAAAATCAACAGTTTTTTCCCTTTATTAAACTTATTATTCTGCACATTCAATAAAGCCTTTAAACTTGCTTCCCAAGTATACGAAGCATTTCGAACACCTAATCCGGCTTTAATCCCAAAGTTTTCAGGAATTCCAAGCACTACAAATTTAGCCTTTGATAATTCTAACTGACTTTCGATAGTTTCGTTATCATTTATGTAATCAACTTTTTCTCCAAGTTTTATTTCTCCTTCTCTATGTCTTATAAAAGAATCTATTTTAGGAAAATTATACGTTTTGAGTTTATTCATCAGAATATTATATTAGCTTTACAAACTTAAGAGATTTTATTTTTGCTTGGTATTACAAAATCTATTATCATTTTGTTAAAGATTCAAAATTTGTTTCTTAATTTGTGTTAATAAATTTAGTAATTTCACCCTCTTAAACTTACTTAGTAATCATTCTAAAAAATTTAACATGACTGACAACAAAACTGAAAAGAAAAATAACAATATTGCTATTGCTGCAATAATTGTATTAGCTGTTGGCTTATTGGGACTTAGCATCTACACGTACACCAATTATACTAAAAATAAAGAAAGTGAAATAGAGCTTACTTTTAAAAATGATTCATTAATTAATGAATTTACAGAACTTAGCGAGTATTACACTGAAAGATTAGAAGAGTCTGATTCTACTAGTAGAGAGTTTGAAGGGCGTTGGAGAGATGCTCAATCTGAAATTTCTTTATATATCGATTCGTTGCAATTATATAAATTAACAGCCTCTAGATATTATTCTACACGAAAAAAATTAAAACAACACGAGCAAGAGTTAGAAGAATTGCAAAAAGAATACCAAGCCTTACGAGCTAAGTATGATACACTTCAAAATGTAAACGCTAATCTGAATACCACTTTAGGCACTTTAAATAAGTTAAGCGATTCATTAAAAACTATCAACTCTGCTCAAAAAGATAGACTTGCTTTAGGATCTGCTTTAACTTTATCTGATTTAACTATTGATGCTGTTAAGGTTAGAAAGAGTGGAAAAATGATTTCTACTGATAAAGCTAGAAGAGCAGACAGAATTAAAGTTTGTTTTACTGTTTCTCCTAACAAAATTGCAGAAGAAGGAGATAAGACTTTCTTTATTAAGGTTGAAGGACCAGGAAGTACTGTTTTAGGGGATGACACCTCAGCTATGGTAGAAGGTAAAGAGATTACCTACACTAAAACTTCTGAGTTCTTTTATGAAAAAAATGCTTTAGATGTATGTGAGTACATTCAAAAATCTGGAGATGACTTTGCAAAAGGTAAATATGTTATTACCCTTTACAATGATCAATTAGATGAACTTGGAAAAAGTTCATTCTCTTTAAAATAAGAAAAGACATATTATTATAAAAAAAGAGCCGTGTTAAACACGGCTCTTTTTTTATATAA
>NZ_BRVP01000048.1 GCF_027924145.1 Neptunitalea chrysea
CACCTGTGCATTTTTATTAAATTAGAGGTTTTATAAAACAAAGTATTATGATGTTAAAAAGATTAATAATAGCTGTATTAACCATAATTTTTGTACCTGCAATAGCTGGCCAAAATCAGAATAAGGAAATTCTAAAACCTCGTGTAATAGTAACCTCCGATGGAGAAATAGACGACGAATGCTCTATGGTACGGTTTTTATTGTATGCAAACGAATGGAATATTGAGGGCATCGTTACATCAAGTTCTCAGTATCATTGGCACGGACACAAATGGGCGGGTGATGACTGGCTCGACCCATATCTTGAAGCTTATTCAGAAGTATATCCAAATCTAATTTTGCACGATAAAGATTACCCAACACCCGAATATTTGAAATCAGTTTCTTTTCTTGGAAATGTTGAAACAGAAGGTGAAATGGATTCAATTACTCCCGGTTCTCAACATATAGTAAAAGTTTTATTGGACAAGTCCAATAATAATCCCATTTGGGTTCAGGCTTGGGGCGGCACCAATACCATTGCAAGGGCACTCAAAACCATTGAGGAAGAACATCCTGATAAAATGGAGTATATTGCTAACAAACTACGCTTCTTTTTTATTTGGGAACAAGATTCTACTTACCAATCATACATCAGACCTCATTGGGGCGAATTTAATATTCCAACCATTATTTCCGACCAGTTCATTGCGATTATGTATTATTGGAAACAAACCTTACCTCAGGAGCAGCAAAAATACTTTTCAGGTGAATGGATGAAGTCAAACATATTATACAATCATGGAGCATTATGTTCATTGTATAAATCTCATTTAGGAGATAAAAAAGGATTTGACAATGGTGATTTCAGGTCAGAAGGAGATTCGCCTTCTTTTCTTCATAATATAGAAACTGGACTTAGAAATATGGAATCGCCAAACTATGGAGGTTGGGGTGGCAGGTACGTTTTGATTCGTGAAAACACTTGGCTTGACCCTGTTGCGGATAGTTCTTATCTGTATCCGGTTGGAAGATGGTATGGCAGTTCGGCATGGGGACGTCAACGTTTAAAAGAGAATATTCCAAATGACTCAGTTCTTTTAGAATACCTTAAACCAATTTGGCGTTGGTCTGATGCTTTTCAAAACGATTTTGCTTCCAGAGCCGACTGGTGTGTCAAACCATATGATGAAGCGAATCATCCTCCCGTTGTTAAATTAAATAATGAATTAGATATAAGCATAAAACCCGGATCCAAAATTCAATTAAGTGCAAAAGGAACATATGACCCGGATAACGATAAACTCACATATAATTGGTGGTTTTATAAAGAGCCAAGTTCTTTTAAAGGGAATGTTGAAATTGAAAATTCAAATGATCAAAAAGCTATAATCAGGATACCTGATGATATTGCCGAAAATAAAACTATACATATCGTATGTGAAGTTAAAGATGAAGGTACACCACAATTAACAAGGTATAAACGGGTAATAATAAATGTAGAACTGTAAAAAATTACATGATGAAAAATTTAACAATCATATTATCAATATTAATGGGTTTTAATTGTTATACTCAGCAATTAGCATTTCCTACAGCCGAAGGATATGGGAAATATTCCAAAGGTGGCCGTGGTGGTGTTGTTTACGAAGTGACTAATTTAAACGATAGTGGAGAAGGTAGTCTTAGGGCTGCAATTGATGCTTCTGAACCAAGAACCGTTGTTTTTAGGGTATCTGGTAATATTGAACTTGAAAGCCCTCTTAGAATAAAAAATCCATACATTACTATTGCTGGACAAACTGCTCCCGGTGATGGTATTTGTATTAAAAATCATCAACTAAGTATCGATGCAAACCATGTTATTATCCGTTACATAAGGGTCAGGTTAGGTGATTTGTCCGGTAAAGATTATGATGCAATAGGAAGTCGTTTTACAAAGAACATTATACTAGACCATGTTTCTGCAAGTTGGAGTGTTGATGAGTGCATGTCCATTTATCATTGTGATAGTATTACTGTTCAATGGTGTATCATCTCGGAAAGTATGAGTCAGTCTAATCACATCAAAGGTTCACACGGATTTGGAGGTATTTGGGGCAGTAATTACGGAACATATCATCACAATCTTTTGGCACATCATTCAAGTCGAAATCCCAGAATGGCTTCAGGTACAGGATATACAGATTATCGTAACAATGTAATTTATAATTGGGGCTATAATAGCTGCTATGGAGGTGAAGCATTTCAAAAAGGAAGTGAAAAATTCATTTTTTCAGAAATTAATTTAGTAGCCAACTATTATAAACCTGGTCCTGCAACAGAACCGGGAAAAGTTTCTTACCGCATTGCAAATCCTTCGTTTCGAAATGAAACAGATGATTTTGGCAAATGGTACATTGCTGATAATTTTATGGATGGCAATAAAGAAGTTACTACAGACAACTGGAATAGAGGTGTTCAAACAAAAATATCACGTGACAAAATTAAACTTGATAATGCATGGATATCTATGCCTATAAATCAGCAAACAGCAGAAGAAGCTTATAAACTTGTTCTTGAAAATGTTGGAGCACTTTTACCAAAGCGTGATGTGGTAGATTTAAGGATAATTAAAGAAGTCGAAGGCGGTTTTGCTACTTATGAAGGCAAAAGCTACAAAAGAACACATACTATAGCCGACACTACAATAGTTTGTGGCATCATTGATACACAGGATGATGTAGGTGGATGGCCAGAATTAAAAAGCATTCCAGCACCAAAGGATTCCGACCATGATGGTATGCCAGACAATTGGGAAGATAAATACAAACTTGATAAATCAAATCCTGATGATAGAAACATCATTGATTCAGATGGTTATTCAATGCTGGAAAAATATTTAAATGGTATAAAATAAATTGCCATCCCTTTTTCTTAGCACATTGGCAAGTCACACGATCCACTCTCCAACCAAAACTTGTCAAAGAGCTAACAAATTCCAACCCAATTACCTCCTTTAAGGGCGGTTTGGAGTTTGCCTGCCCACAAAAAACAAAATAAATTCGTTCTCCGAATTAAGGTCAGTGCAGATTGATTAAGAATAAA
>NZ_BRVP01000049.1 GCF_027924145.1 Neptunitalea chrysea
ATTAGATACTCAATATTTAACTACTAAAAACATATTAAATTCATACATAAAAAAACCTGGGATATTAACCCGGGTTTTTATTTAAATACTAATCGATAAATACTATTCTCGAAACACCTTAAACTAAATCTTATTTCAGCAACCCCTTCATAGAATATTATCTGAGTGCCTTACAAATAAAACGTTTAAACGTAAAAAAATAATCACGATTTATTTTAAACAAATGCACTTTATCCTACTTTTTTTACCTTAAACGAACTTCAAGAGTATCTTATTATTAAATACATACAAAATTTGCTCACATTTATTTTTTACAGTACTTTCGGACTCGATTTATGTTTTTATTAGAAAACAATAATTAAAAAAAGAAAAAAAAGAGCTATTAATTAATTGTAAAACATTAAAAATCAATACTTTACACAATCAGCCAAGAAATATAAAACAACATCACTAACCATTAGCTAATCGACTCATTACAAGCTATTTAATTTTAAAGATTACAAAATTCAATTGAAAATTGAGTTATAGTTACCTAATGAAAAGTATTCGATTATATTCACTTAGCTTTTTAGAGTATTAATTAATAACAGTCTCTATGGTTATTCATCAAATAAGACATAGCTACTGGGGGGAGGAATTAATTAAAAAAAAAATGAAAAAATCAAAGAAAAAACATCTGCAAGGCGGTTCTACGCCACTGTACAACGGAATGTAAATTCCCATTCATATAAATAGCGATAAATTATAATTAACAGTTCATGAAACCTAAAATCAATTATGCCTATGAAAGACATATTGTACTTACTTAGGAACATTATTAATTCTAAACTATATAATGGTTTAGAAATTAGGGACAAAAAAATTTCAGTTCACAATCTGTCAAACCTTTTAAACGAATGATAAAACAATTACGTATCTTTATATTATTTGTAATAGGCTGTGTTAGTCTAGTTACAGCACAAACAACCACGGTAGTCTCCGGACTTAATGGACCTTATGGAAGTCTATTAGATGGGGATACATATTATTACACCGATTATGATGGTATTTATAAAATAGACCTAACACAAAATCCAGTAACACCGATTACTATATCAACAGAATCTGGTTATAAAAATGGTTTAGTTGTTTATGGCTCTGATTTATACTACTCTTCAGAATCTACTGATAAAGTGGCTAAAATAGAACTAACTAGTACTTTTCCTGCTACTTCTATAACGGTAGCAAATATCACAACCCCTGAAGGGATGGTGCTAATAGGAGACGATCTTTACGTGATTAAATTTACTCAAGGGGAAATTGCTAAACTTGATTTAACACAAACTTCACCAATTCCTTCTACTGTTATCACAGGACTTGGAAGCCCTTTTAATATAAGTTACTCTGGTAATAATATATATTTTAATGATATTTTCGACAATCATATTTATTACTTCGATTACACCACTAGTAATCCAACACTCAATACTATTTCTAGTACTATTACATCACCTTTAGATATTAAGGTAATAAATAATGAATTATATGCAACCAGTTCCACTGGCAATACGTTATTACATATTAACACCAATAGCATTATAGGTGCTACTACTACCATAATAGACACAGGGTTAAATTACCCAATAAGTTTTGACTACTACAATGATGCATATTATGTTGTTAATTTTGGCAGCAATAGTATCACAAAAACAATTGGAAGTTTAATTACCACCTGTATTTTAGATACGAATGCATCTGTTATCAATGACATAACATGTAATGGAGCAGATGACGGTAGTGCTATTGCTAACCCTGTAAATGGTACGGCTCCTTATACTTATGAATGGTATTTAGATGGGAGTGCTCCTAGCACTGTTACTTCACAAAGCTTTGAGGGTACAGGATGGAACTACACCCTTAGTCCGTCTACATACAATACTGAAACATTCGGAAATCCTCTTGCTGTTAACGGCAATGAAGATGTATGGGCAACAATTGAAGAATTTTCAGGTGATATAGACGCCCCATCTGAAGGAACTTATTTCTTTGGGATACAAGATTTAAACAACTCTAACGGTGGTGGTTCATTTGAACATACCATTACTTTTGATCCAATAGACGTTTCTGCCTACGGAAACATGACCTTAACATTTGACTACTATACTATTGGATTTGACAATCCTGATTATTTACAATACGTAATTGAGTATGATAATGGAACCTCTTGGGTCACCCCAGTTGATTTAAATAAAAACACCGGAGCTTGGACGACAGTTTCTGTGAACGTACCGGCTTCTTCCAACTACGTTAGATTACGATTGATTGGTTTCCAAAATGGAGCTAATGATTATGCTGCTTTCGACAATGTACAATTAGTGGCCAATTCAAATTTAGTAGCTTCTACACAAACTGCATCAGGTCTTGAAGCAGGCACCTATACCATTACCGTAACAGATGCTGTAGGATGTTCAAATACAGAAACAGTTACTATAACTGAGCCTACTGCAATTAGCATTTCGAGTACGTTGACAGATGCTACTTGCTATGGAAACGCTGATGGAACCATTGATTTAACAGTTACTGGCGGGACTGCTCCTTATACCTATGCTTGGTCTAACGGGGCTATAACAGAAGACCTTACTAATTTAACAGCTGATACCTATGATGTAACGGTAACAGATAGCACAGGTTGTTTTGTTACAACTTCGGTTACCCTAACAGAACCTGATGCTATACTAACTTCTACTTCAACATCAGACGCTGTATGCAATGGTGATTCTAATGGATCCATTAATTTAACAGTTACTGGCGGGACTGCTCCTTATACATACAGTTGGTCTAACGGGGCTACCACTGAAGACATTAGTGGATTGGCTGCAGGCTCATATACTGTTATTGTAACCGATAATACAGGATGCCAAGTTTCTGAAACAGTAGCTATAACGGAGCCTCTTGCAATAGATGGTAACGCTTCTGTAACAAATGTTTCTTGTAATGGCAATAGTGAC
>NZ_BRVP01000050.1 GCF_027924145.1 Neptunitalea chrysea
TTTAATACCAAAAGCCATTGTTTTAACTTCTTTAATAGCATTTGAGTTGATAACACTTTCGTTTTTAAAACCTGCCCCATCTTTATATAGGGTGTAGTTAACGGGGTTGTAATTATCTTCTTTTTTTATGTTTGTTAGACCATAGTCTATAAACAAGCCACCATATAGGTTGTGGTTGTTGGCTAATGGGATTTTGGAACCAAACTCAAAGGAGCCAATAATGTTTGTCTTTAGGTCTATATGTGTGCCTTTGTCAGATAAACCTGTAAATGAGCCGAATCCCATAAACTCAGGATCGAATAGTTCCACGTTATACTGCTGGTAGTATCCGCTTGTTTCTAAGTTATAGTTTACGGAGTATTTAGTAATTACTGGCATACCCACTTTAGCTCCTGCTTTAATGTAAAACCCGTACTCTTGATTTTCATAAGAGAATAGTAGAGGAATGTTTATAAAGCTCATTTGTTGTTCTTCTACTAAGTTTATAGCGTTGTATCTAAACTCAAAGCTCTCTTGTTCGTAATCCGTGGTGTTATACGCTCCACTGATTTGTTGTACTGTAGCCGTGGCGTTGTACCCTTGGTATTCAGCACCTATACTAATACCGAAGTTTTTGTTAAAACGGTATGTGTATTCAAATCCAAAGGAAAGATCTCTACCTGATTTTATATCTGTTTCAGGCATGTCATAGTCTATAGTAGCATGCAGTCCCCCTGCTGTTAATGCCACCTCATGTTTTAGGTAGTCATCTGTACCAGGGATGGTGCTTTGCGCTTTAGCACCTGCACAAGTAATCCATAGCCCTACAAATGCTATGGATTTAAGACTTGTTTTAAAAGAAGTATTTAATTTCATGATATCTATATTCATAGGAATTACTATTGAACAATGATTTTAACAGTTTTCTCTCTTTTTGGAGTAATACACTTAACTAGATAGGTAGCCGGCTCAATAGAGATAGGCAATTGTATGTTATTAATGGCTTGGTTTACTTTAGTAGTAAATACCTTTTTTCCATATAAGTCATATATAATAATATCAGTATTGTCTAGTTCTGCTTGTGGTAGGTCTAGCATTACGGTTACTTGTTTTCCATGACTTACAGGGTTGGGAGTAACTCTCATGCTATAATCATGTTCTAATGTAATAGAGCTCAGACATGTTTGTAAAACATCCCCTGTAGAAGTAGTTAAACGTAAGTAGTAAGTAGCCGTATCATCTAGTAGGTCTGTGTTATTAGGCCCAACAGAGAAGTACTGGTCAGTACTAATTAATTGATTGTTAACATACCATTGATAAGCTACAAATGAGTATCCACCATTTGTAGCTGGATTATTGTTTGCTAGTAATACGTTATCAAACTTCTGCTCAACAATGTCAAAGAACTGGAACATTTTTTCTACCGTAATATAATAGGTATGTGTAGTGGTACCATCTTGAGATGTAATTGTTACCGTTTGGTTGTAGATACCTGGTTGTGGCGTACTAATTGTAAATTCATGTCCTGTATCAGCAGTAGCATTTGCTTCTGTAGTAATAGCAACGGTAATCTGATCAGCTGAGTTCTCACATTCCATAAGGTAATATATGTGATCATCAGGATAGTTATAGGTTACTCCATCAATTACAATAGAATGAATACTAGAGTCACTACTAATAATGACCTGCTCTTGGATAACATCATCTGCTGGTAAGTAGTTACTATTACCATCTTGGTGTGCTGTAATGTATACCGATCCTGATGTTAACATATCTACCCATCCCGCACTAGTTACGGTAGCCGGAGGGTTAGTTGCGGTATATGTATAGGTGTAGTATACCGGTAACCCAGCAGTCGTATAAGCTGTTAACTGGAAGTCGACATCATTTTCAAGATGTTTTACCGGTAATGGGTCAAATATTATTTGTTGTGGAGCTTTTTCAATAGTCATAGTAGCAGTTAATGTAATCGGATCACAGTTAGGAGCATTCGGGGCCGGATTAATTAGTGCTGTTATGTTATAGGTACCTGCATTTATTGCTCCGTTCCCCAATCCTGTACTTGGCGAGCTACTGTATGCAACCGTAGCCCCTGCTGGCAGGTTGTCTACTGTAATGTATTGCTCCATGGCGTTGTATGTGTATGACGCATCTGTAAATGTTACTGCATTTAAATCTGAGTCAGTTACATGAATAGTTTGATCTTGTGTAGATGAATTACCATTCCCATCCTCATATATCCATGTAATGGAGTATGTACCAACAGCGGTATACTCTAATGGATCGTTAGTAGTAGCGGTAATGCCGCCTGCACAGTTATCAGTAGCGGTAGGAGTTGTAATATCAGTAGCGGTCACCTGACATTGCATAGTTATATCGGAAAGGATTGCGATATCTGGAACCGGAGCTGTTATATCATCAATTACGACATTTTGATTTTGTGTAGAAGCGTTTCCGTTCTCATCTGTATATGTCCAAGTGATAACGGTAGTACCTTGGGCTGTTATAGGGAAGGTAGCATCGTTAGTTACTGTTACTGTACCATTACAGTTATCAGTAGCAGTAGGAGTCGGAACATCTACAGCTGTTACTGTACACTCAGCTGTAATATCACTAAGAGTAGCTAGATCCGCAACCGGAGCAGTAGTATCAGTAATAATTACATTCTGAGTCTGAGTAGTCGAGTTCCCATTGGCATCTGTATATGTCCATGTAATAACTGTAGTGCCTTGTGCGGTTATAGGGAAGGTAGCATCGTTAGTTACTGTTACTGTACCAACACAGTTATCAGTAGCAGTAGGAACTGTAATAGCTGTTTCAGTCACCATACACTGACTTGTAATAGTTGCTAAAGTTGC
>NZ_BRVP01000051.1 GCF_027924145.1 Neptunitalea chrysea
TCTTACTCCGTTTTATTGGTAATAATAAAGTCAGATCTTCTGTTTTTCTGATGCTCTTCACTAGTACATCCTTTTTTACAGTCAACTAATGGTTTGGTTTCTCCCATTCCTTCGCTAGTTAATCTGTCTTCACTTATACCTTTAGAGATTAAATACTGTACAGTACTCTTAGCGCGCTTATCGGTAAGTTGTAAGTTGTATTTAGCTTTCCCTCTGCTATCTGCATGAGTTTCTACTTTTATAGTCATTTCAGGATATTTCTCCATCACCTGCACTAACTTGTCTAACTCAAAAGCTGCATCCTTACGAATGTTGTGCTTGTCAAAATCAAAATAGATAGGGTTTAAAACAACTTTATCGTAAGCAATAACGATCTCGATAGGATCTAAAGCAACTCCTACATTGGTAATCATTGTATCGGTTCCTTTTACATCTGTCTTATCACTGTTGTAATCTTTAGCTGTAGTTTCTAAGGTAATGTCTTTATTACATTCTACCTTAAAGGTTACCTTACCTTCTTCATCAGATGTTTTAGTGCCTACTGCATTCCCTTCGGTATCTGCTAACGATACTTTAGCACCCGCAATAATAGCTCCAGTTTCTTTGTCGGTTACCGTAATTACGTAATCAACATCACAAATAGGTGCTACCTGTGTAGCCATGTAAATATCATCACTTCCTTTTCCTCCATCTCTGTTAGAAGAAAAGAATCCAGTTTTAGTCGCTGCCTCAAAACTAAATGAGAAATCATCCTTATTACTATTGATTGGCACTCCTAGATTTCTTACCTCTCCAAAGCTGTTACCTTTAATATCAGTAACAAAAAGGTCTAACCCTCCAAGTCCTAAGTGACCATTAGAGGCAAAGTATAACAAGCCATCATTAACAAATGGGAACCCTTCGTTGGCCTCGGTGTTTACCTGATCTCCTAAATTCTCAGGTGTACCATAAGTACCATCTTCGTTAATGCTTACTTTGTACATATCAGATGCACCGTATCCTCCTGGTCTGTCTGATGCAAAATACAATGTTTTTCCATCATCACTTAAAGCAGGGTGTTGACTAGTGTAGTCATCACTGTTAAAAGATAAACGCTCTACGTTATCCCACTGCCCATCTACCATTGTAGCTTTAAATAAGTTAACAAGTCCTATTCCCATACTATCCTTTACAAACTTTCCATCGTCATAGTTTGTTCTGGCAAAGTACATCGTTTGTCCATCATCACTAATCGCTACCGTTCCTTCGTGGTAACGTGTATTGATGTTATCTCCTAACTCTTCTACTGCTGTAAAAGCATCTGTTACATATTGAGCTTTGTAGATGTTTAAGTAAGGCTCTTCATTCCAGCCATATTTTCTTCCTCCTGCTCGTGCGGAAGTAAAGTAAAAGGTGTTTAAATGAAAGTACCCTCCAAAATCTGATAATGCTGAATTGATGTTTATCGGCTTTATTTCAAATTTCTTCTCTGCTGCCAATAACTCAGGAATGTAATTAGGGTTCTTTAAAAACTCCTTGGCTCGTGAGTCTGAAGGATCTGCTGTTGCAAACTCATGCATTTGTGCATTTGCCTGGTCATACTTCCCGTTTGCCTTTAACATCTGTGCGTATCTGAAACGAATCTCAGGATCTTTGTTCTCAGGTAACGCTTTCTCATACCAACGTGCAGCCTCTTTGGTATTAAATACATAATAGTAAGAGTTTGCTAATTGCGTAATTACATAGTTATCTGCATCATCTAACGCTATCTTTAAATATGCCTCAGCCGCATCTACATAACGTAACTGATTGTATAGCTTATCGGCTTTTTTCGTCTTATCGGATTGTGCAAAACCACCTTGGGCTATTAACACTAATAAGAATATATATACTAGTTTTTTCATGGTGTAATAACTTTTAGGTTTAGAAGAATCGTGGTGATTTCGATATCTTCTGTGGTAAATTCAAATCAAATAATAACATGATTTCATGTGATGAATTAGACACCACATCGATATCTGAGTTCACAGCATCATATGCATAACCTACACGTAAAGAAGGGGTCACTGCAAAGTTTACCAATCCACTAAACGAATCATCTAAACGATAAGAAGCTCCTAGCTCTAAACGATCATAGAACAAAAAGTTCGCATTTGCATCAAATGACATAGGCGCATCAAATGCTGATTTTACCAACGCTGATGGCTTGAACTTTACATTATCTGAAAGATCAAATACATACCCCGCTGTAGCAAAGTAGTGTGAAGTCTCTGATCCTATCTTAGTTCCATCTTCATCAATATGTGTAGCGCTTAATAAGTTAGGTACAGAGAATGCAACATAATACTTATCAGTATAATAGAAAGCTCCTGCTCCTACGTTTGGTGTTACCGTATTTACATTGTTCATAAAAAACGGGTCACTTGGATCGATTACCGCTAAGTCTGCCAATCCGATGTCATGGAAAGTAGCACCAGCTTTAATACCTAAGGCAAGCGTTCGCTCCCCTCCTAAAGGAATCTTATAAGCAAAATCTGCATACGCATTGGTCTCGTTAACAGGCCCTATCTTATCACTGATTAACGATAAACCTAATCCTACACGATCGCCTACAGGTAAATGTCCAAAAGCGGTTAAGGTCTCTGGTGCTCCGTCAAATCCACTCCATTGTTGACGGTATAAAAACCCAAAAGATAAATTCTCTCTAGACCCAGCATAAGCTGGGTTAACTACGTTCATGTTGTACATGTACTGCGTATACTGAGGGTCTTGCTGTGCAAA
>NZ_BRVP01000052.1 GCF_027924145.1 Neptunitalea chrysea
GGCATATTCCCCAGCGTCATAAACATCTAATACATTATCACTGTTGGCCAAGGTAGTTCCGTTCTGATACCAAGTAAAAGTTACACCTACATCTGTTAAAGCAAAACCAGAAGGAGACGTTGTTATTGTAGTAGCTATAATACCATTAGAACATACCTCATAATAGGTACTATCAAAATCTAAGAATGGAGTATTGTAAACCATAATATCAAAAGCAACTATATCGGTACATCCTGAAACAGTATTCTCTAAACTAGCATAAATCGTTTGGAAGTTAGGATCTTCATTTGTATATGGAGAACTTAACGGGCTAACTCCATCTTGTGCATCATTGTAGGATGTATAATAAGTAACAAAAGTATCAGACTGACCATCAATTACCGCAGAATCTTGTAAAGTTAAATCAAACTCAGCATAACCGTCATTTGAACTATCATCACAAATTATCATATCATCAGGCTGACCAGCTGTTACATCACCAACAATATTTACTTGAACATCAGCACTAGTACTACATCCCGAAACTAAGTCTGTAACCATTACAGTAAATATTCCTTCTTCATCACCATCGGCTGCTAATATATAAGTAGAACCAGTTGCACCAGAAATAAGCGTTCCATCATCATACCAAGCAAACTCAAACGTACCACTTAAATCGGCAAGATTTGCAATAGTTGGCTCTAAAGTATATTCCTCACAGAAAAATTTATCAACACTAGCACTAGGAAAAGAAACCTCAGGAGCTGGATTTACAATAATTTCAAAATCACTGATACCGAAACATCCAGTAGTTGAAAGATCTAATCTAGCATGAATAGTCTGTTGATCTATTTCCGTATTCGTATATGGAGACGTAAGTGGATTAGAACCATTTACTGCATCATCATACGATGCATAATAGGTTACAACACCCCCCGTCAAACCGTTCATAATTACTGCATCTTGATCAGTTAAATCAAATTCAGCATATCCATTATTAGGAACTTCATCACAAGCTTCTAAATCATCAGCAATACCAATATCAACAAAATCATTTATAGTAATAACTACATCATCAGAAATAGCAGATGTTGTACCATCACATTGATTATATGTAACCTCTGCTGTATAAGTTGTTGTACCTTGTGGATATACTGTAGTTTCAGGGTCTGTACTAACAACATCCCCCTGACCATCTAACCATTGGAATGTATAGTTTGCCGGACCTGCAGGATAGAATCTCCAAGATTCATTAGTAGCAGTCCACACACCTGTATTTCTGTTTGGTGGAAAATAACCAATAGTACCATCAGCATTCTGAATACCTGCTGCTGCTGCACCTGCATTCCATGTAGTACAAGTTGGTTTATCTATAATATTAATTTCTACTACATTACTAGACTCATAAAGTACTATTTGTGATGTAGACAGCAATGAAGTACATGAATACTGACAAACTCCTTCAAAATTAATTTTGAAAGTTCTATCAGGAGCTGTACCTGCCAATTCGTAAGTAATATTTCCACAAACCCCTGGATGAATATCATGATAAACACCAAAAATAGCATTTAAAGGTAATCCTGGGTCAGGAATAGATTCTGTAAACGCCCATGGACAACCAGCATTCGCATAAGCAGCATTAAATGATACAACTCCATTTGCTCCTACCACTAATTGGTTATAGGTGTTTCCAAAATAACAGAAGTTAAATCCTATATTTATTAAACCAGAATAAACATCATCTGTATTAATACCAACAGCAGTACCAGTCTGAACGTTCGCTATACATTGCGCGTCACCTAATTGATAAGCTGTAGTACTTGTTCCTGATATGAAAAAATCAGCATCTAAGTCAACTCCAGAAATAGTAGCAGAACAATCCGCTGTAAAATCGTCTCCCGCATCTACCGTTTGACACAAAGAATCTGTAATCGGAGGACATTCATCCTGAGTAATCCCTGTACTTGTTAGAACACAGTTAGGATCATCAGCATTAGCAACAGTAAAGTTTACTGGAATTGTATTTGTATAAGGTCCAAAAGTATATGTACCTATACCGTTCGCTATTTGAGTTGCACTACCCATACTATCATCTATAGTTATAGATGTAGCATCTCCCATATCTGTAATCTCAACATCTACATAGAATTCAAACACTTGATTTTGAACATCACAAGCAGAAACAGTTGAATAAGTAGCTGTTGGGTTAATACATGTAGTACATAATACCGTAAAATCTAAAGTAGATTGCTCACCTGTAGCACAGCTATTAGAGCCATCTGAATTTATTTGGATGTATATAACACCTCCAGTAGATTGCATTTCTAAACCAGCTAAGTCACCTGAGTTTCCATAACCGGAATATAAAACTGTAGTTCCGTCAGAATCGTAGATGATAATTTCGTCATCTCCGTTTTCTAATGTACCCGAGTTAAAAATAGCTGTCAAATAAATAGTTAAATCCGAAGAAGTAAATGTAAACATGGTAGTATCATTATTACCATAGCAGTAAGTAACGTTTGTTGGCCCTACAGTACAGTCTACAGTGAATTCTGTTTGAATTTCTGTTGTAAATGTATATGGAGCAGACCAATCACTGTAAAAACCAGCACTACATTCAGCTCTTACATATACTTCGTAAGCTGTATCGGGTAATAAGTTGTTTATTGTTACAGGCAACGAAGTTACGGCAGTACCAGCACCTGTTGGTACTCCTGTACCTGCTGGT
>NZ_BRVP01000053.1 GCF_027924145.1 Neptunitalea chrysea
AGCATATTCCCCAGCGTCATAAACATCTAATACATTATCACTGTTGGCCAAGGTAGTTCCGTTCTGATACCAAGTAAACGTTACCCCCGTATCTGTTAAAGCAAAATTAGAAGGAGTCATTGTTAATACAGTTGGTGTAATACCATTAGAACATACCTCATAATAGGTATCATAACCGTCTAATACTGGTGTATCGTAAACTAGTAGATCAAATGTTACAATATCATAACAATCAGATTCTGTACTTTCTAAACGAACATAGATCGTTTGGAAGTTAGGATCTTCGTTTGTATATGGAGAGCTTAACGGATTAACAGCATCATCAGCATCATCTTGAGAAGCGTAATAAGAAACAATTACGTTAGAAAGGTTGTTAGTTACCGCAGAATCTCGTGAAGTTAAATCAAACTCAGCATAGCCATCGTTAGAAATATCATCACAAACCCACATGTCTGACGGTTGACCTGCACTAACATATCCTTCTAAAATAATTTCTACTTGCGCAGATCCTGAACAACTGTTTGCGTCATCTGAGACAGTTACTGTGTAAACACCTTGCTCAGGGTTTACAGTGTCTCCAGAGAATGTATATGAAGGAGAGGTGCCTGTTTGTATTACGTTACTCGTTGGGTCTAACCAAGTATAAGTAAGGTTGCCAGCTAAGTCGGCTGCATTGTCTACATTAACAGTTACTGTTTCTTCTTGACATGCACTCTTGGTAATAACAGCGTCTGTAAATGAAGGTTCTGGTAATGGGAAGAACTCAACTAAGACTTCACCTTCTAAAGCACATGAAGAAGAAGTGTATGTAATAACTGCAGTATACGTTGCAGTTTCTGAAACGTCTAAAGTAGCAGAGGTAGCTCCTATAATTTCGTTACCATCCATATACCAAGCTATTGTTGCGTTAGATGGTACGGTACCTGCATCTAGGGTAACAATATCACCTTCACATTGTGCATTACCACTAGTTAATAAGATGTCATCTCCAAGGTCTAAATCACCAATATCAAATGAACCTGATCCTAAGAAAACAGCTGAATCATAAATACTGTCGCCGTCATCCTGAATACCTAATTTAATATGGTATGTTTGACCAGCAACAACATTTGATGCTGCGGTCATTACAACCGTCTGTCCGTTAAAGTCAATTTCTCCTGTTCCGTTAGCGTTATATTGATCAAAATAAGTAGCATTTGCTGGTCCACAAGTACCAATACCACCGTGTACATTAACAACCGTAACAGGTATATTAGTTCCAGGGATTACTGCTAAATTGGTTTCTACCCCTGAAAGGTCTGTTAAGATGAAAGCAAATACATCTGAGAAAGTACATTCAAAAGCGGATGTATATTCTTCTGAAGCGAAAAGGAAATCAAAGCTGATATGGTCGGTAAGCGGAATAAAGTCGAACTCTATATAAGAAGCGTTATATCCTGTACCAGCACCAGAAATATTCTCAAGATCTGTATCTCCAAGCCATCCTGTGCCTCCATTACCAAGGGTAGTGTCATTTGGCCCAACAACTTCCGTAGCAGTACCAGACGTAAGAACAACACCATCAGTGAAAGGGAAGTTAAATGCATTGTAGAAATAACCAATACCATTTACCGATCCGTAGTTTGTACCAGTTGAATATTGTATGTTAAATACCTGAGCACAATCTGAGTTAATTAATACATCGGTAACTAATTCATCTACTGTATAAGTAGTAGTAGATACACTCATAGGAGGACAGTTACTTACATTCATGTTATCACTTACAATAACACAGTTAGTGTCGTTTGTGTTGGCAACCGTTACGTATGTGTCCGTACCAAGTGGGTAGGGGCCAAAAGTATACGTTCCGATGGTTGTAACAACTTGTGGAGCACTACCTTGGTTGTCAGTAAGAGTTAAAGATGTAGCATCTCCCATATCGGTTACATCCACATCTACATAATATTGAACAGTACCACAATCATCTATTGAAGTAAATGTAACTTGTTGATTTAAACAAGTATTACAGATAGCGTCAAAGTCTAATGTAGTCTGATTTCCTGAAGCACAGCTATTAGATCCATTAGAGGTAACCTGAACGTAAATAACACCGCCTGTAGATTGTATTTCTAAACCAGCTAAGTCACCTGAGTTTCCATAACCGGAATATAAAACTGTAGTTCCGTCAGAATCGTAGATGATGATTTCGTCATTATTATTTTCTACTGTACCCGAATTAAAGAAAATTGTAAGGTATAGTGTAGGGTCGGTAGCAGTAAATGTAAACATGGTAGTATCATTATTACCATAGCAGTAGGTAACGTTTGTTGGCCCCACTGCACAGTCTACAGTGAATTCTGTTTGAATTTCTGTTGTAAATGTATATGGAATAGACCAATCACTGTAAAAACCAGCACTACATTCAGCTCTTACATATACTTCGTAAGCTGTATCGGGTAATAAGTTGTTTATTGTTACAGGTAACGAAGTTACGGCAGTACCAGCACCTGTTGGTACTCCTGTACCCGCTGGC
>NZ_BRVP01000054.1 GCF_027924145.1 Neptunitalea chrysea
TGACTAGTAAATTCTTTTACTTGTCCTGTGTTTGGCTCTGTGTAAACAGCCTTAAACCAATAGTCGTTAGATGGTAACATAGTGCCATTAAAGGTACCATTCCATCCGTCACTGGTAGAACTCAATTGTTTTACAAGCTTACCTTGTCTGTCAAATATAAATACCTGTGCATTGGTTTGACTTTCTAAACCTATAATTCTCCAAGTATCATTTACACCGTCTCCATTAGGGGTAAAGTACTTCATGTAGTCAACCACACTCACCTCTAGCGTTAAGCTACCACAACCGTTTAATTCTGTTATAGTAATAGTATGCACACCAGGAGCTACATTGGTAAATAATCCGCTGTTTTGCATGGTTCCTCCATCTAGTTGGTATCCGTAGTTAGATACTCCGGCTCCTTCTGCTATCACCTCTACATTGTTGTCTCCATTAAATACTTCCGATTGTATGACTGTTGGTGTTTCTGATGGTAACGAAGCTTCTTCTATATATACATGATTGGTTTGGTAACTACATTGGTTGTATGATTTACTATCTACAATGGTAACGTAGTATTCACCAGCTTCTGTAACCTCAATAGTTGGTGTTGTAGCACCGGTGTTCCAGGTGTAGGTATAGTCAGTACCTAAATCAGTACCTAAAACAGGATTGTTAGTAGCATCTGTACATACAATTCCTCCAGCGTCATCTAAGGTAACCTCTGGTAGTGGTTCTACCTCTAAAACAACCTCTATAGGATCTCCATTGGTACATCCGGTATCGTTATTGGTAACCACAGCGTACACTATAGTACTACCTGTTACATACGGATACCATTCATCGGTTGGTATGGCGTTTTCTTGATTAATTGCATCATCATAAGTTTCATAGAAAGAAACAGTGAAAGCTGCTGTGTCTTGACCCGCTATAACAATATCGGCAGAGATCGTAAGATCAAATTCTTCTTCTCCATCATTATTATAATATCCATTAGCATCTAATGATTCACATATAGCATAAACATCAGGAGTTTCAGCTAATGGTGCTTGTTCAATATCTATAGTGAACGCAATTGTTTGAATACAACCGGTAACGGTGTCTTCAACTCTTACAGCAATACTTTCTGTACCATTTACAGTAATATTAGGCCCTGCATACTCATTCTGGTCAGCAATAGCATCTGCCTCTGTTGGATAATATACAATAGAAACACCACTTGTATCAGCCCCGTCCATTACCCAACTATCCATATCGGTAAGTGGTAAGCTTTCAATATCGTCATTATCTGTTTCACACAGATAATATACTGTCTCATCGGTAACATCCGGTAACGGAATTACAATAAGATTAAAATCTACAACAGTATAACATCCTGTATTATCATTAGTAACTCTAACGTATATTGTTTGTAAATCTGGAGTTACGTTATAATAAGCTGTAGTGTTTGAAATAGCATTTGTACCGTCATAAGCATCAGTATACGTTTCGTAATATGTTGCTGTTACATCTGTTTCACCATTTAATAAATCAGCCTCGTATGTAGTTAAATCAAATTCAACCTGACCATTGTTCTCATCTCCATCTAAATCATCATCACAGTTTTCTAAAGATTGATTATTAGTAAGCGGTGTAGGATTATTTAATACTCTAATCGTGACCGTAGTTTTTGAGTAACAACCCGTATTTAAATCTTCAACACGAACAAATAACGTATACGGATTTCCAAGTGTATTTTCGTAAGCAGTATCATCTGCAATAGCATTTGTACCAGCAATAGCGTCTGCTTCTGTTTCGTAATAAGTAACTACATACCCATTAACACCAGCAGTAATTTCATCGTTTTCAACCGTTAAATCAAAAACTGTTAACTCATCATTTACTTCACCAAAATCATCGCATAATGCCAAATCATTATCGTAATTCGGATTAATTACAGGATTAGGGTTTACAATTAAATCAAAGCTACGTATTGTAGGACATCCGGTAATATTATCTTCTAAACGTACCCAAACTGTTTGTTGGTATTGAGAAGTGTTGGTATAATAATTAGATGGTAAAGGGTACAACCCTTCTTCAGCAGCAGTTTCACTTAAATAGTATTCTATGGTATAATCAGACGTACTTTGTGCACCATAAACAGTAGCATCTTGCTCACTTAAATCAAACTCTGTATATCCATCAGCAACGTTATCATCACATAACTCTAAATCAGGCAGATCTATAGGTACAATAGGAGTTGGGTTTACAATTAATACTAAAGGTACTACATCGTAACATCCGGTAGCATCATTTTCTACTCTAACATACAATGTTTGTTGATCTTGAACAATGTTTTCATATGGGCTAGTAAATACATTTACTCCATTTTCTGCATCAGTTTGAGTAACATGGTAAGTAACCGTATAAGATTGACCATCATTTGGTATAACCTCTGCAGGCACAGCATCTAAAACAAACGTCCCATAGCCATCATTGTCATTATCACAAAAGTTAATATCATTGGGTGTGGTAGCTATTGGTGG
>NZ_BRVP01000055.1 GCF_027924145.1 Neptunitalea chrysea
TTAGACTGGAATTTTGCAAAGGACACTGTCTATAATTTTACACTTACCGAAAAGAACGAGCTATTAGATGAGGTGGTAATTACTTCGCGTTTACCAATTACCATTAAAAAGGATACAATTATTTATAATGTGGACAGTTTTGTGAATGGTAAGGAGCGGAAATTAAGGGATATTTTAAAAAAATTACCCGGTGCAGAAGTAGATAGAGAGGGTAATGTTACCGTAAATGGTAAGAAGGTTACTAAGGTAATGGTAGAGGGTAAAACTTTTTTTACCGGAGATAGTAAGCTAGCTGTTAATAATATACCAGCCGATGCCGTAGATAAAGTTGAAATATTAGACGATTATAATGAAGTAGCATTTTTAAAAGAGTTAGAAGACTCTGAAAAAATGGCTATGAATATAAAGCTTAAGGAAGGAAAAAAGAATTTTGTATTTGGAGAGGTAGAAGGGGGCTATGGCTATGGTAAACACAATAGGTATTTGGTACACCCAACGTTTTTCTATTACTCCCCAAAAACCAATATAAATGCCATTGCAGATGTTAATGATATTGGTGTAAAGAGCTTTTCTTTTCAAGATTATCTTAATTTTAATGGTGGCTTTTCAGAGATGACCAGTGAAGGACCTTCGGCATATTTTAGATTGCAAAACGATGAGTTCTCTCAGTATTTAAGCGCGTCTGATTTTACCGCTAATGTAAATAGGTTTTATGCTTTTAATATGAGACAAAGTATAACGCCTTTTACAGATATTACTGCCTATGTAATGGCAAGTACTAATAAAACCGCTACTGAGGTTGATGATTACTATGAATATAATCTTGTAGATGAACAAACCACTGAAGATAGAAACAACGTAAAAGATGTACATACAAATTTTGTTCTTGGGAAAATAAAGCTCACTTATAAGCCTTTAAATAATGAAGACCTTAGGATGGAAACATCGTTTAAGGTGTCAGATAATAACAATTCGGGGCGTATCATAAGTGATGTAGATAACCTAATAACTTCTATTAATACAGATGCTTCTATAAATGCCTATGATGTAAACCAAGATGTGGTGTATAGCCGGGTTTTAAATGATTCACATACGGGTAAAACAGGCATCACATTTTTTTCGAAAGGGCAAAAACCTTCCGTAAGTTGGGTTACCAATGAAGAAATTCTGCAAGATTTAATTCCTTTAGAGAGTGCTTCTGTATATGATATACGCCAAGATAAGCGTTTAGATATAACTTCTTTTTCGGGGTACATTAAAGATTATTGGGTGTTGAATAACACCAACCATTTGTATACAACATTTGGTACTTCATTAAATTTTAATTCGTTAACCTCAAATACATTTCAGGTATTAGAAGATGGTTCGGTAAATAATTTCGATTCGGCCGGATTTAATAATGATTTCTCGTATGATTTAGCCGACATGTATGTAGATGTTGTGTATAAATTAAGACTCGGTAAAGTAATTTTTAAGCCTTCGGGTACCTGGCATAGTTTTTTATGGGATACCCAACAGCAGCAAGATCGAAATTCGCACTTTACTGCCTTCTTTTTGCCAAAGGCAGAAATAAAATGGGAGTTGAGTAATTTTGAAAAACTTTCCTTTAGGTATGCAAAAAGCATTAAGTTTCCTGGTGTTAACAATTTAGCAAACAACTATATGTTGCTAAATTTTAATAGTGTGTATAGGGGGAATGATGATCTTGAGAATCAATTATATCATTCTTTGGGGTTGTTTTACAGTAATTTTTCTATTCAAAAAGGGCTTATGTATTCTGCTATGGTAAGTTATAATAAACGGGTCCATCAGATAAAAAACATGTCTGTATTAGAAGGAATTAATACCTATAGAACCTCGGTACTATTTACAAGAGCCGAAAATAGTTTTATTACGAATCTAAATGTCAATAAAAGGTTTAATGGCTTTAGAGGTACTATGGGGCTTACCTATAATTATTCCGATTTCTATCAGTTGGTAAACAATGCTACCAACCTTAATTCATCACAGATGCTTAGTTTTAAACCCAGCATTGCTACGTTTTTTAACCATAAGCTACCCGATTTAAAAGTGGGATATAATCATTCCTTATCATGGTACAAAACCAGTACAGGTATTAATAAATACAACTCAAGTGAATGGTTTGCATCTATTGAGGGTAGATTCTTTGAAGATTTTCTATTAAAAGCAGATTATAGCAGGACATACTACATTAATAACGGACTTGGTATTCGTAATACTTTTGATATGGCTAATGCTTCTTTATTGTATCAAAAAGAAGATAGTCCTTGGGGTATAGAAGTTTCTTGTACGAATGTATTTAATATTAACTACCGCCAAGAAAACAGTTTTTCAGATTATTTAATCACCGATAGTAAAACCTATATAATGCC
>NZ_BRVP01000056.1 GCF_027924145.1 Neptunitalea chrysea
AGATGGATCTTCTGGTGATGGATCTTCTGGTGATGGATCTTCTGGTGATGGATCTTCTGGTGATGGATCTTCTGGTGATGGAAGTTCTGGAGATGACTCTTCTGGCGGAGGTGGGTCAAGTGATGGCTCTGACAATGAAAATGAAGATTCTGAAATAGATACTGAGCCTGTTTTAGAAGAAGAAATAGATGATGATGATTGTGATACTTCTAAGGAAGATTTGCAGAAAGTATTTCCAAATATGTCAGATTCGAATGCTGAGTTGTTAGCACATTTAATTAATGAAAAGGGAGCTGATTTTGGAATCGATAGTGATATAGATTTATGGCATTTTTTAAGTCAGGCTGCTGCCGAATCTGGTTTTGAATCGTTGAACGTAATGGAAAGCTTAAATTATTCCACTGCATCTTTATTACCAAAGAGATATAGTAAATTTACTATGGATTCTATTGCAGCTAGTCAGGATTCTGATTTATATTATGCTCCTGACTACGTTGGTAATCCAACTGGAGTAGCTAATGTGGCTTATTGTTGTGTATTTTCTAATGGGGATGTAGCTAGTGGAGATGGAAATAAATACAGAGGTAAAGGTTTAATGCAATTAACTTGGAAATCTAATTATATAGCTTTTAAGAATTTTTATAATGAACATTTTGATCCTGATATAGATCCGGTAACATATCCTGAGATTATAGCGAGTAATGATACTTTAGCTATTTTAAGCGGGTTGTGGGTATACAAAACTAAAGTTGTCGATAGAATAACACCATTGGATTCTACTACTACCGTTAAAGATGTAACGATAAAAATAAATGGTAAATCTGCTCTTGGTCTTGATAAGCGTGAAAATTATTTTCAAAAGGTAAAAGATTCTATAAATTGTTTATAAAAAAAATGTTATGAAAAAAAGTATAAAATATTTTTGTTTAATTGTTATGATATTAATTTTTCGTCAAGGATTTTCACAACAAACAACTTTACAAAGCTTTAAAGCAGAAATAGTTGGTGTATGGCAATCGGATGAAGATGCTAAATATATCATTGAGTTTACAGATAATGGAAATAGAATTGATAAGTATCTTGGTTACTCTGATACGGAATATACATATGAGTTAACTACAGGATGTGATTTTGAAGTAGTGGATGGAGAAGATGTTAAAGATATTTTTCTTAAAACTTATGAAAACGGATCTGACTCTACCTGTGATATTATTAATAATATTAGTACTAACAATACTCTTACAACTTTATCTATCACGGGTTCAAATGGTAAATTGTATTTATTTACAAAACAATAGGTTAATACACTCCCCAAACGATTATGGACCCTATAAGTTGCTTGTAATGCAAGATTTGGTGTTGGTGAAGCAGTAGTTTTAATGAAGATCTGCTTATTAGTGGTTATCAACTGACAGTTAATAATACAGATGTTATTAACACGTTAATGAGATTACTGTTACTTATGATAATGGGTTATTTTATCCCATAAATGGGAGTTTATTTTATGTGGAGGAATCCTGGGAGCGTTTGTCTTTAGATAGTAATGAAAACATAGTTGAAACCCCTTGTGTGAAATAAAATAAATATGAAAAGTATAGTTTTTTTAGTAATAGCTTTTTTTACAATTCATGAAGATTGTATGTCGCAAACAAACATTGTTCCTATTGATGCATATTTAAGCGAGGTTCCTTCAAATAGTTATTTTAAGGATTTGTTTGATGAAATGAATGTGTTTACGGGGACTTGGAAGTATACTGCTGCAAATGGAGAGGTGCTAACTATAGTATTAGAAAAAGAAACCATGGTGGCTACACGTGGGCACTATGAAGATTTATTGGTAGGAGCCTATACCTATGAGGTTAACGGTACTACACTGGTAAATACATTACCTTATTTAGAAGACACGCAAATAACAGGTAGAGCACATCCTATTTCGGGAAGAACCATTGTAAAAAGCCCCACGGCAGTTTGTGATTCGTGTACTAGTTCTGAACGGTTGTTTTCGTTGTATTTTCACGATCCTGAACGGGATTATCTATCTATAAAAATGGTAGTGCGTTCTATTCCAAATCAAAATACCCCAGCAAAAATTTGGGTAAAGTTATATAGTTATAGTGGAGGGATGCTTCCTGATGCTAATGTACCAACGGTAGCACGTGTACCTTACGGGGAATATGTATTAGAGAAACAGTAAAAAGAAAGTAAACTATCTCTGGGCAAGCTCATGAGGTAGTTATTAGAGAGCAATGTTTCATTTTGAGGTAAGGCTCTGAGTATTTAATCTTGATTATCGAGTAAATATGAAATTAAAACACATTTTAGGAGTAGCAATTATGTTGCTAAGTTTAAAA
>NZ_BRVP01000057.1 GCF_027924145.1 Neptunitalea chrysea
AAAAGAGGCTGTCTAAAAAGGCAGCCTCTTGTTTTTGAAAGAATTTAGATTTTGCTTAAATTTAAGAATGAATCGTAAGCAAGTTTGGAAAACCTACCATCAGTCACAGCTTAGTCTTTTACCACCGAGTTATGATGACTTAGTACCTGATAACCATCCCGTTCGGATAGTAGACACGATACTTGAATCGATAGATTTAAGTTTTTTGGAACAGAAATATCGTGGCGGCGGTACCTCAAGCTATCACCCTAAAGTTTTATTGAAAATATTGGTTTATTCTTATCTAAGGAATTTATATTCTTCACGTAAGATCGAGCAATCACTTTCTGAAAATATACATTTTATCTGGCTCAGCGGTGGAGCAAAGCCTGATCATAATACGATTAATAATTTTCGTTCGGGTAAATTGAAAGATTCTTTCAAAGAGATATTTAATCAAGTAGTACTTCTTTTAAATGAGCAAGGTTATTTAAGTTTAAAGGATATCTATGTTGATGGCACTAAGTTAGAGGCTAATGCTAATAAATATACTTTTGTATGGGCTAAAAGTATAAAAAATTCCCGCACACGAATCGAGAAGCAATTACAAGAACTCTGGCAGTATGTAGAACAAGTCTATGCTGATGAAGAACAACTACCAAATACTCCTGATTTTGCAGCTATAGATCCTGAGAAAGTCTCAGCCACTATACAACAAATTAATCAGGCACTTGAAAAAAAAACTGTTGATAGTAAGGTAAAACAGAAACTAAATTATGCGCAAAAGAACTGGCCTAAGAATGTAGCTAAGTACAACGAACAGCAAAAGAAGTTAGGGCATCGTCAGAGTATGAGTAAGACCGACCCTGACGCTACCTTCATGCGCATGAAAGAGGATCACATGAAAAATGGTCAGCTAAAACCCGGGTATAATCTACAAGCTTCCACCAATAATCAATTTATAGTACATTACTCGCTGGCGCAAACCACAGCCGACACTACCACTCTTATCGATCATTTGGAAGGTTTTGAAAAAGCCTTTGAACAGACACCTGAAACTCTAACAGCAGATGCTGGTTATGGTAGTGAAGAAAACTATCAGGCACTTGAAGATAAAGACATAGAAGCCTTTGTTAAGTACAACTACTTCCACAAAGAACAAAAACAAGCCAAAGCCCTTGTAGATAAAGCCCCCTTCCATCCAGATAAACTCCATTATAACCAGCAGACAGATACCTATTATTGTCCTATGGGGCAGCCTATGAATTATATAGGAGAAAAACAAAGTAAAACTACCACAGGACACCTACAGACTTACCATCGTTATCAGGCTGCAAACTGCCAAGGATGCCCTTTAAGAGGGATATGCCATCAAAGTAAAGGCAATCGAATTATTGAACGAAATCACAAACTTATTGCTTATAAAAGGCAAGCAAAAGAGCGGTTACTGAGCGAGCAGGGAATTACCCATCGCAAACGAAGATGTTGGGAAGTAGAGGCTGTGTTTGGTAATATAAAGCAAAATATGAACTATAAAAGGTGTATGCTTAGGGGCATAGACAAGGTAGAAACTGAAATAGGACTGGTAGCCATGGCTCATAACCTCAATAAACTATTCCTAAAGAGTGCATAGAGCACTCATCGCTATTTTGCTAAGGATTATTAAAGTCAAATAATCAAAAATATTTTACTGAGGAATCAATAGATGTAAAAGAATCCAAAACTAAAAGACCGCCCTAAATACTTTTAGGACGGCCTCTT
>NZ_BRVP01000058.1 GCF_027924145.1 Neptunitalea chrysea
TTAAATGATGCAGCTAACTGGCCGAATGTAGCCTGGTCTGTAACTGGATCCTATTCGAATGTTTCAGCGTTGTTTGAATCAGATCCAACTACGACTTCCAATTTTGCGTATGATGATAACGCAGGGGGGTCAGGATCCTCGAACAGTATTGCTGCAGAATCTCCTTATTTAAACCTTAACGGAGCTTTTGCTGCGGGTGAAACGTATCTCTATGCAGATTTTACCTATATCTACCACCATCAAAATACTGAAATGTTATCAGTAGAATACTGGGATGCTGATGCTAGTGTTTGGGTAAACTGGGTAATACTTGACGACACAGGTTCTGCTGTAACTAATAATTATTGTGCTGATACAGGTAGTGCAGTAGATTATACAACCCCTGAATTGGATATTTCAGGTTTTACAACAGGGCAATTATCTGCTTTCAGATATCGTATATTATATGATGATAATAATATTTGGGCAAGAGGATTTTGTGTAAGCAGTCCTACTATTTATTCTGGTGCACCTCCTACATGTCCTGCTATTTCAGGAATCACTGTTGATTCAAATACAGATAGTACCGTAACCTTATCTTGGTTATTAGGTGGAACAGAGAACCAATGGGAAGTAGTAGTTCAACCAGCTGGTACGGGAGTACCAACAGGTTCTGGTACAACTGCAAGTACTAACGATTCTTTTTTATTTACAAGTTTAACAGCCAACACTACCTATGAAGTTTATGTAAGAGCTGATTGTAGTGGTGGAGATTATAGTGTTTGGGTAGGACCAATCACCTTTACTACTTACGATGTGCCTCCAACGGCTCCAACAGGTGTTACTTGTGCTACAGGTAATGGCTCTTACATCTTTACAGAAGATTTTGATGCTGTAGGTGATTGGACAGGAGCTATTAATAGTAATGGTGGTAGCTGGGAAATTCCTGATGGTTCTACTTCTGTAGGTACAGGGCCTGCTGCGGCTTATAATGGTGCTAGCTTTATGAATTTTGAGGCTTCTGGTGCTGCTACTGGCACATCAGGATCTGTGGTTTCTCCGGTAATTGATCTTACAACTGCTACAGGAGCCGTAGAATTATCTTTTTATATGCATGCTTTCGGACCTGTAATGGGAACCTTAGAAGTAGGAGTTAGCACTTCGGCTACGGGTCCTTTTACCAATGAGTTTACATGGGTAGGCGATTATCAGGCTTCAGCTACACAGCCATGGGTGCCTGTAGGTATTGATTTAACCGCATATGCAGGTCAAAATATATATATAGAATTTAAACAAACGAGTGCAGGTTCTTTAGGAGATATGTCTATTGATTTTATGAGAGTAGAGGCGTGTGGAGATTACTGTATTGCTCCTTCTTCTATTACTGCTACAGATATTACAGATGTTCAGGCAGTTTTAGACTGGATAGCTAACAATGGTGAAAGTTCTTGGGAGGTTGTTGTACA
>NZ_BRVP01000059.1 GCF_027924145.1 Neptunitalea chrysea
TGACTAGTCCTGAAATAACGATACAGGATTAATATTAATAAAAATACATTTTTTAAACAGAAGTATCTTTATAGTTGCTTCTGTTTTTTGTTTTATAGGTTTTCATTTTGATAGTATTTTGTAAGTGCATTAGACAAGGAGTTAACATATGGTTTGACCAATGAGGTCTTATTTGATTGTATTTATTAATTACTTCTGTTACCAGCTTTTTCATTAATGATAATTCAAGATGGTAAGTATCAATCATAAACTCCTGCTTTAATATACCATTTATTCTTTCTGCTACTGCATTTTCATAGGGATCTGAGTTTTGAGTCATACTACACTTTAGATTATATTTCTTGATTATATATTGGTATTCATCTGAACAATATTGGATCCCCCTGTCCGAGTGATGTATCAAAGAATCAGCCTTAAACAACCTGTTCTTATGAGCCATTTTTAGTGCATTAATACATCCTTGTGTACTTAGAGAATCAGACACATTATATCCCATTATCTTTTTAGAATAAGCATCTGTTATTAAACTTAAATAACAAGGTTTATCCCGTTTTCCAATGTATGTAATGTCGGACACCCAGACTTGCTCCGGTTTAGTAATATCTAATTCTTGTATCAAATTAGGATGCTTTCTAAAGCGATGGTGTGACCATGTAGTAACATGATAACTCCTTTTTGGCTTTATTAATAAATGATTTGATTTTAAAATACCAAAGAACTTATCTCTACCCACTTTTAGCTCTCTAAGCTTATTATTAAGTATATGATATAATTTACGCGTACCTATTCCGCTGTTCTTTGACAAGCGCCACAACCTGTTCCGCCAGATTCCTGCGGAACTTGATACGTTTAATACTCCGATAATAAACCTGTCTGTTTATCCCGAACAAACCACAGCTAAAGCTTATGCTTTCCTGTCTTTTTTCTATGAAAGATTGGATTGTTCGGGTGGTAAGTTTTTTCGAATATCGATGTTGTATTCCTTTTCGGCGAGGTCTATCATCATATCGAAAATGATCGCTTTAGAGTCTGAAATATGACTTTGCTTCTCAAGCTGCACTTTTTGCTTTTCCAAAAGTTTTACTTTGGCTTCAAGCTCCATTATTCGCTGTTCAGGTGTCTTTGGCATATTTGAAGGTGTTTGATTTTCCCAATCAAAGTTACCATATTTTCGAAGCCAATTTACAACAGTAGACCGACTTTGTATGCCGTAATGCTTCTGAGCAGAGGTTACTGATAAAATTCCAGACTCAACTTCTTTAACAACACTAAGTTTAAAACTAAGTGTATAGTCTTTTTGTGTGCGCTTTACGTAATTATTCATGCGATACTTTTTTCTGTATCGCTATTTCAGGACGAGACAA
>NZ_BRVP01000060.1 GCF_027924145.1 Neptunitalea chrysea
ACACAATTAGCAGAAATTGCTGTAGCCAAAGCAGATATTAAAAATCTTGAGAAAAAATACAGAATTGCTAATCAAGCTAATTATGCTGCAAAAAAAGCAGATTATCAAGAGATAATTGACCCTTTGATTGCCGAATTTAAAAGCGAGCTAAATAAAGAAGAAAAAGCTTGGTTTGAAGCCAGAACGAGCATTGATGATATTAGTAAGGAAGCGTTTCTTTTCAATAAAGTTTCAAGCAATAAGTTGCCCGATTTACCAAAGTTTAGCTATACACCATTAACTGAAATAACAGAGGATAGTGCAAAAGCAGAAATGCGTAGTGAAACATACCAACTATTGTCTAAGCTAACATCATTCTCTGATATTAGCACTTATGAGGAAGCAACAGAGCTCCTAGATGCTGAAGAAATGCGTGTCAACGATACCTTATTTAATAATAAACAGCTACTCAAAAAAAATACCAGTGTTGGAGGTGTCATAGTTCCAGAAAACTCAATAGATTTTGATGATAGCTATAATGATTTACCCTGTTATGTGCTAAAATTTAAAGGTGAAATAACTACATCTAATAAATCGGTTAATTATTGGAATTATTATTTTACGTTAATCAGCCCTATGAATTCGGATGTAACCATAAGTAGCATTAGTGCCACTTTAAAGTCAATCACCTCAGGAAGTATAATTGATTCATCTACAACTTTCATAGAAGATTCTATCAATAACAGGTATGAAATACAACAATTGGTTACAGGTGGTATTTCTAAAGCTATTACCAATATATCTGTAAGCCTAACCATAAACCTTGCTAATGGCGACCAAATCACACAAGAATTTACACTTGACGGTCAATCTTGGTATCAGGCTATAATAGCCTGTGATTCAGATACTGATAGTACTGATAGTACTGATAGTACTGATGAATCCACAACGGTAGATGATATATTTATACCATCGGGGTATGGAATGCGTAAATTAGGTATTGCCGACTACCGAAAAGTAGAGCAAAGTGTACATTGCTATATAGAGGGAGAAGTATCACACATAGAAAATGTAATGGCAAGGGAGTATAAAGAAAAGGAAACCCGCAGGTTAAGAGCCTCGGAGAATACTACCTCTACCTCATCTGAAGCCGAAACGGAAAAATTGACCGATGCGACTAGCACTAACCGGTATGAAACGCAAACAGAAATAGCCAAAATAATTTCTGAATCTAAAGATACCAGTGCATATGTCAAATCAAATTGGGGAATGGGCAATTTTAATCTTAGTACCGGAGCAAATTTCGCATACAATACCTCTAAAGAGGATAGTATCCATCAAGCAGTAACCGAAGCGCAAGAA
>NZ_BRVP01000061.1 GCF_027924145.1 Neptunitalea chrysea
GCACAATTAGCAGAAATTGCTGCTGCCAAAGTAGACATTAAAGAGCTTGAGAAAAAATACAGAATTGCTAATCAAGCTAATTATGATGCAAAAAGAGCAGATTATCAAGAGATAATTGACCCTTTGATTGCCGAATTTAAAAGCGAGCTAAATAAAGAAGAAAAAGCTTGGTTTGAAGCCAGAACGAGCATTGATGATATAAGTAAAGAAGCGTTTCTTTTCAACAAAGTTTCAAGCAATAAGTTGCCCGATTTACCAAAATTTAGCTATACACCATTAACTGAAATAACAGAGGATAGTGCAAAAGCAGAAATGAGTAGTGAAACATACCAACTATTGTCTAAGCTAACATCCTTCTCTGATATTAGCACTTATGAGGAAGCAACAGAGCTCCTAGATGCTGAAGAAATACGTGTCAACGATATCTTATTTACTAATAAACAGCTGCTCAAAAGAACAACCAGTTATAGAGGTATCATAGTTCCAGAATTAAATGATAGCTATAATGATTCAAGCTGTTATACGCTAAAATTTAAAGGTGAAATAACTACATCTAATGCCCTTTTTAATTATTGGAGTTATTATTTTACCTTAACCAGCCCTATGAATGATGTAACCATAAGTAGCATTAGTGCCACATTAAAGTCAATCACCTCAGGAAGTATAATTGATTCATCTACAACCTTCATAAAAGATTCTATCAATAACAGGTATGAAATACAACAATTGGTTACAGGTGGTATTTTTACAACTATTACCAATACATCTGTAAGCCTTATCATAAACCTTGCTAATGGCGACCAAATCACAGAAGATTTTAGGACTAACGGACAATCTTGGTATGAGGCTATGATAGCCTGTGATGCAGATACTGATAGTACTGATGAATCCACAACGGTAGATGATATATTTATACCATCGGGGTATGGAATGCGTAAATTAGGTATTGCCGACTACCGAAAAGTAGAGCAAAGTGTACATTGCTATGTAGAGGGAGAAGTGTCACACATAGAAAATGTAATGGCAAGGGAATATAAAGAAAAAGAAACCCGCAGATTAAGAGCCTCGGAGAATACTACCTCTACCTCATCTGAAGCCGAAACAGAAAAATTGACCGATGCGACTAGCACTAACCGGTATGAAACGCAAACAGAAATAGCCAAAATAATTTCTGAATCTAAAGATACCAGTGCATATGCCGATGCAAAATGGGGAATGGGCAATTTTGATCTTAGTACCGGAGCAAATTTCGCCTACAATACCTCTAAAGAAGATAGTATCAATCAAGCAGTAACCGAAGCGCAAGAG
>NZ_BRVP01000062.1 GCF_027924145.1 Neptunitalea chrysea
ATAGAAAACCAAGCAGATTATGCAGAAGCCCCTGACAGTACGCCTTATTACTATAAAGACATCAATCATGTTTTAGATAAATTTATGGGCACATGGGAAGTAACTAGCGGTACCGAGTATTTAAAAATAAACATTTATAAAACAACTAAGTACACCTTACAAGAACCGTTATATGATAGTAATGACTATCAAGACATACTTACGGTTACTTTAATATCCTATAAAAAAAATAATATTGAACTGTATAATAATTATACAGTCGCTACTGTCTACTCTCCAATTTACCTATTAGATTTAAATACGGCTATGTTTGACTACTACGAACCTACCACAGGATGCGAAAGAAATATAGTAGGGGATTTAACGTTAACGTATATACCAAGCCAAGGAGCTAATGGCCAACTACAATGGCATAGAAACACCTATATCAATGAAGGTACACAATGCTTTAACGGAGGTACCGTTGATAGGTCTGAATTTTTAATCCCTAGAGATTTAACGCTACAGAAATTATAAAAAATATGAAACTGGTTTTCTATGTGCTAATAAGTTGTTTTTGGGTTGCCGTGGGGTATACACAAGAGCAAGTTGTTCCTATAGAAAACCAAGCAGATTATGCAGAAGCCCATGACAGTACACCTTATTACTATAAAGACATCAATCATGTTTTAGATAAGTTTATAGGCACATGGGAAGTAACTAGTGGTACCGAGTATCTAAAAATTAACATAACCAAATTAACAAAACGATCTTTAGATGAACCTTTATATGAAAGCAATGACTATCAAGACATCCTGAAAGTAACTTTAGTGTCCTATAAAAAAAATAATATTGAAGTCTATAATAATTGCGCTATAGCTATAGTCTATTCTCCTATTTACCTATTAGATGTTAATACGGCTAAGTTTTATTATCATGAACCTACCACAGGTTGTAAAAGAAATAAAGGTGGGAACCTAACGTTAACCTACCTACCAAACCAAGGAAGTAATGGCGAACTACAATGGCATAGAGATACCTTCATTCATGAAGGTGCGCAATGCTTTAACGGAGGTACCGTTGATAGGTCTGAATTTTTAATTCCGAGAGATTTAACACTGCAAAAACTGTAAAAATATGAAACTGATTTTCTATGTATTAATAAGTTGTTTTTGGGTAACCTTGGGGTATACCCAAGAGCAAATTGTTCCTCTAGAAAACCAATCAGATTATGCAGAAGCCCCTGAA
>NZ_BRVP01000063.1 GCF_027924145.1 Neptunitalea chrysea
GATATTTTTGACAAATAAACAGTTCTAATTAGGGGAAGCCTACACCTACAACAAAGTATAAAATTAATGGCTGGTTTTAGCCTACTTGGAAAATTCCTGCGGAATTTTCCGCTGGCAAGTATTTGTTTACTAAATTAGATGCTTAAACGCGCCACTAATATTATACGTAAACGTTGTAGTTAATTATTTACTAACTCAAAATAAAGAAAATGAAAAAAACATTATTTACAGGCATACTTCTATGTATTATAAACATCACAGCAACAGCTCAATTAAGATATTTTGAGTTTAGAGTACCATACGATTCTACATTCACATCATTTATAGTCGCAACTTCAGATTCTGTGGTTATAGATGAAGTCCTTAATGATCTTACACTTCCTATTAATAATAGAAGATTTATTAGTGGCGGAATTACTAATGGGCATGGAGGCTTTAATTACGATGGGACTAATTGGCATTCATGGCATTTTATTCCAAATCAATGGCAGTTAACGGCTGCCGCCATTGAATTCTGTGATGGAATTACAGCATTAATTGGTACTCATCCAGCCATTATAGCTGGAGGTCAATTGCAATTTTGCCCTTGGTCTTCTTACCCTTATCAAGAAGTTACTGCCCCTGTTTTGGGAATAGAATCAAATGATTACATAAAGGATATTAAGATTTATCCTAATCCAGCAACAAGTACAATATTTGTTGATTGGGTTGATTTGTCAAGTGATGCCCTAATTAAGATAGAAATTTATAATCCTATTGGTCAATTAGTTTTAGAAACGAGTTTGACCCAAAACAACAATCAGATTGATATTAGTCACCTAAGCAATAATGTATATTTTATGAATATTATAGGGCGAGGAAAGAGATTGGCAATTGAGAAAATAATCATTAACTAACTACAACAAAGTATAAAAATAATAAGGGTTAAGCACCAAACCCAAAGTTGGTGCATATTAAGAAAGTCCGCCAAATTTACAATTTGACGTTAAAAGAAAATTAACGGTAAAATTGTAAATTTGGCTAAGTGCTAAATCGAAAAGTAAGTAGATTTTAACCCCTTACTATTCTTATACAAACCGTCAGACTGTCTCAAAACCTAGGATATTTCAAGATGATTTTTTATCTTGAAGTATGGAATACTTAAAAGGAGATGTAGGAGATGTAGGGAGA
>NZ_BRVP01000064.1 GCF_027924145.1 Neptunitalea chrysea
GTGCTCTTTCATTAAAAATATATGTTGTTTATGAGGTAATTTAATGCGAAATCGCTAATAAATTACTCTTTTACAATTTTGATAACCTTTAAGGTTTCTCCAATCATCACTTTCACAATATAGTTACCCGATGCAAGTTCATGCATTTTCACGGTGTACTCATTGGTTTCAGGAGTAAGGTATACTACCTTTTGTCCTAACATATTAAATATTTCTATGGAATATATTGGCTTGTTTGCCTGTAAGTTTAATAAGTTATGGTTCACCGGATTAGGGAAGTAGTTAAAGTTGATGTTTTCATTTTTGTCAACACGTGTAGTGTAGGTATCAATTATTTCAATACCAAAAGTACCTTGTGTAGCCGATCCTGCATCAACTTGAACATAGTAAGTTTCGCCGGCTATTAATAATGGATTTGTACTTCCATTAAAATTGATAACACCATTGAGAGTAACCATAGTACCTCCATCTTGAGCACATGCAACAGGAGTAGGTAATGAACTAAAGTCAGCACAGTTTACAGCCGAAGCCATATATACTGCTATTTCGGTGTCGTTAAGTGTGCCTCCTGTAATATCAGTGGTAACTTGTACTTCTCCACTTGTAGGAGCTGTAAAGCTAAACCATACCGAACCATCGATAGTACCATTGAAACAAGATGGAATGGTTTCATTAGTTTCATCTGTAGCATCAACTGTAGTGTAAGCATCACCAGCAGTAGTACCTGATGTACTAGCATCTAATACGGTTAAGTCAATTACATTACAAATATTGTCGTTAACCGGAGGTATAGGACATGTATAGGTATAAGTTCCCATATCAACATCACAAGTAGCATCTGTACCATGTTCTAAGGTAAGGTTTATAGATGAAGCATCAGCAAATGGTCCTACTTGCATAGTACCTGTAGCGGTTACATTCCAAGTATTTGTACCATCTGTTATAGCAGGTGTTCCGTT
>NZ_BRVP01000065.1 GCF_027924145.1 Neptunitalea chrysea
ATTGGCAATACTTACATTTTGTGCCTTAGTCCAATTATTGTCAATTTTTTTAACGCTACTGGATGTTGCATTTGATGACACTACTGTTGCTTCATTACTAAAGTCAAATAGCTCAGCAGGTAATAATACTTTGGCATTTACATAAGGTTCTAAGGCATCTGGTATTTCTTGTAACTGTACCCCGTCGCTTTTAAATTGTCTATATGCACTTACTACATGATTTGCTAAGAGAGCTTCAATTACGACTTCTTTGACATAGAAATTTTCCTGGGTAATTATCTGATAGAATAACTCATTCCAAAGAATGGTGGAGGTTCTTGGATATACCTCGGAAATTTTTGATAAAATATCGTCTTTATAATTGGCTTTGTTCCTTGTTAGCCATCTTCCAAACGGTATCAATTTTGGAAATGTTTCTTTTAAACTATCAACAGTATTAGTATTAGGCTGAAAAACGGTAGCTGCATTTTTTAAAACCTCCATTTTAGATTCTCCCTCCTGCCTATTGTTCATATTGTTATAAAAAGCGCCTACTTTTTCACTTTCCGGTTGCATAATAAAGCGTTCTTCTTTTCCTTCCTCACTAAATAATTCAGGGCTTCTAAAGGTTCTGAAACGATACAGAGTTTGTGATGCTTTCTCACTCATAATTTAACATTTTTAATCGTATTTTATAAGAATTATCCTTTCATGAAAGTACCCGATACGCGTCAATTAACATACCATTTATGTTTTGTTAATCAGCTATTTGTAGGGCTGTAATTACAACCTACAAGCAATAGTGATATGCACTAAACTGACCTTCATGATAGTAAAATATTAGAATTCATTTTGGTTGACATGACAAAACAATATAAACACATGTTCTTCAGCTATTTATAAACTTTTTTTGGATAGAACATGATTTAGGTTGCAAACGCAACCTGACATTTGCTATGC
>NZ_BRVP01000066.1 GCF_027924145.1 Neptunitalea chrysea
TTACAATCTGGAAGCTCTTAAATCCTGCTAATTCTAAAACCCTGTATCAATGAGCTAGTTTCGTATAAGCTACTTTTATATCATAATCTTGATTAAAGATGTTTCTTAAGCCATTAACTCGCTTACTGGTTTATTATCAAGTCATTTGGTGCTTTACAAAGTTAATACCAACTTATAACCAGTAATTGCTTAGAAATATATCCGTTAGAAAGTATCTAAGGGTAATATACTTTTTGTTGTTGTTTTACATTGTCTCATTTGTTCATTTTCCTGATCCATAGTCTCCCTACCATATTTAATTCATAGGTCAAAGATTACAAAGTCTAACAAAAATGAGTTCATCATAAACAAGACTGCATTCCTGTAATTTTTTATTTTAAGGATTCCTTACAAATAAGAACACTCCCCTATACAGTATTTGGTAGAAGCATGATGCCAAAACATTCACCGTATATTAACTTACTTTTAGAAAAAGGTAGGGTTTTTACTATTACGAGTGTTAGAGACGAAGAAGAAAAAAGAATAGATTGGCACCGTAAGGCTATTTTAAATTATAGTACAAAATTTAAAGCCGCTATTAGTATGAACGGATTATCTAATAAAATAAACCACACCAAATATAAGGGGGAGGGTAAATACTTGATTCATGAATATGAAAACCCTAATAAACCATCAATGAAAAAATATCTAAGGAGTTATTCTCCTTTGCACAATTTAAAAACACTTTCAAATAAAAGATCTGAATGTACTAGTGGTAACTTGACAATCGAGATAATTTAGTTTCACCATTTCATTCTTATAAATTTGTTTATGGCTTACAAGAATTTAAAAATCATACTACTTATTTGAATGTAGTTAAAGATGTAGGGCATAGATTAGGTAATGATGTTCACTTAGATAAATTAAC
>NZ_BRVP01000067.1 GCF_027924145.1 Neptunitalea chrysea
TGTATACCCCACGGCAACCCAAAAACAACTTATTAGAGTAAAGAAAAAGAGCTTCATTTTTTCTCGAATTTGTTTTCTTGTTCTTCACTAATTAACGTAAAAGAGTTGTTATTTAGTTCTTTTAGAAAATAGATTTTCTTTTCATTGTAAGTAGGTATTGGGTTTAAAGGAGATAAAAAGACTTTAATAATGTAATTGTAGCTGCCGTCAATAGTAAAATTATATGGAGTGAATCCTAAAGATGAAGCAGTGAAATTATATAGAGAATCTGTTTTCAATAATTGAATCAAACCTTCTCCATTCTTATTAGTTATAGCGTTATATTTTCTAGGATTTACTTTTTCAAATATATTTACTTGGTTTAATACTAATGATGATGAGTCTAAGCAAAAAATTTTAAATTTAACGTCTATTGTAGGTGAACTATTAGCATAAGTTTTCTTTATACTATATGAAATAGGGTGGGGTATTAAGCTATCATAAACAAAAGTTAAGCTGTCATTGGTTATATAATAATGCCCTTTCCCATGAAATGTCTGTTCTATACTCCCTCCTTTTTTATGTTCAAAACAACTTTTATTGGTAAAAGTGAATGTTTCGTAAAATTCGTTTGAGTTGTCTTTTTTAGTGTATGTACCGTTTTGAATTTTTTGAGCAAACCCTAGGTTTACTTCTATAAACATTATAAAAAAGATTAATAAATTAATTACATGATGTACCTTGTGCATTGTTGTTTCCTTTTAGTTCATTGTAAATTATTGTAGCACTTTGTTGTCTATTATACACTTCAATATTATTTTTTTTATAGGATATTAAAGTAACCGTAAGTATGTCTTGATAGTCATTACTATCATATAACGGTTTTTGTAAAGAGTACTTTGTTAGTTTAGTAAT
>NZ_BRVP01000068.1 GCF_027924145.1 Neptunitalea chrysea
GTTGTCTGGTGTTGGGTTTAGAGTATCGTTGTAATTAATAATTACAGTAGCTACAGTAGTACAGCCATTATTATCTGTAACAGTTACAGTATGTGTAGCAATCGTAAGCATAGTAGCACTCTCTGTAGTTTCACCGTTATCCCAAAGGTATGAGTAAGGAGCGGTACCACCTGTAGCAATTACAGTAGCAGCACCATCGGTACTTTCAATACATTGAGGCGTGTTATCTGCTGTAGCGGTAGCAGTTAGAAGTGTAGGCTCAGAAATGACAACTGTTTCTGTAACCGTACATCCGTTGTTGTCTGTTACAATTACTGTATAGGTTCCTGCAGCAAGACCTGTAAGGTCTTCTGTTGTTGCAGTATTCGACCAATCGTATGAATAAGGAGCATCACCCCCAGAAACTGTTAAGTCAATAGTACCATTAGCATCACTATTACATGAAACGTTGGTACTGGTACTTGTTGCTACTAGTAAGCTAGGTTCTGTAATAGTAACTATAGCTGTAGTAGTACATCCGCTGTCGTCTGTAACTATTGCTGTATAGGTTCCTGCAACAAGTCCTGTTAAATCTTCAGTAGCAGCCCCGTTAGACCAAGAGTAGATGTAAGGAGCATTACCCCCAGAAACCGTTAGGTCGATAGTACCATCAGCACTACCATTACATAATGCACTAGTATAGCTGGTAGAAGTAGTAAGAGCGTTTGGTTCGTTAATAGTTACAGAGTCTGTAGCAGTACATCCGTTGTTATCCGTTATAGTAACATTATAAGTACCCGCTGTAAGCCCTGTTAAATCTTCAGTAGTAGCGCCGTTAGACCGTTA
>NZ_BRVP01000069.1 GCF_027924145.1 Neptunitalea chrysea
CCATGTAAAAAACCTATCATTAGATGGTGGTATAGATAGTAAAATGCCTTATATCTCGGCTAATGGGCTAGGGGTGCAATATAGAAATTTAACAACCAAAGAGAAGTATTATCAACAAAAGTATGGAGCCTATTATTTGGTAAAACAACAAGTGATAGACAATGCTTGGGTAATTACCAAGGAGACTAAAAAATTACAGGGCTACACCTGTTATAAGGCTATTTTTTATCGAGAAACTTTACGAGGTAAACAAAAAGTAACGGCTTGGTTTACTCCTCAGTTGTCTGTGCCGTTTGGCCCCTCTGGTTTCGATGGTTTACCAGGGTTAATATTGCAAGTGCAGTATGGTCAACATATTTTAACAGCTACTAAAATTACGTTTTCAAAGAAAGTTTTAGAAGTACCGGTTCCAAAGGGGCAACTAGTAGAAAATGATATAGAAATGAGTAAAATACTCTCCCAAGACACGGGCTTTGATCTTACTGCACATCTTAAAAAGTTAAAGGAGCAAAGTAAAGAGAAGAAGGATAAAAAATAACCGGTATAATGCTTCATGGTACAACAAAGACCACTTGTCTGTTTCTTTATTTTTTTATGTGTAAACTGTCTAAATGCCCAAAATATTACGGTTAAAGGTGTAATAGCAGATGCGGTTAAGGCTGGGATAGTAAATGTGAATGTTTTGGCTGAATCTGAGCAGGAAGAAGGTGTTAAGTTTGCCATTTCTGATTCGGATGGAAAGTATAGTATAAAGTTAAAGGCAAATACCTTATATACGGTTACCGTTAATCATCTAGGGTTTAAAGAAATTACA
>NZ_BRVP01000070.1 GCF_027924145.1 Neptunitalea chrysea
ACATGTAAAAAACCTATCATTAGATGATATCGATAGTAAAATGCCTTTAATTGGAGGTCGTGGGTTAGGTGTTCAGTATAGAAATTTAGTAACCAAAGAGAAGTATTATCAACAAAAGTTTGGAGCCTATTATTTGGTAAAACAACCAGTGATAGATGATGATTGGGTAATTACCAAGGAGACGAAAAAGTTACAAGGGTACACTTGCTATAAGGCTATTTTTTATCGAGAATTAGTAGATGGTAAACAAAAAGTAACGGCTTGGTTTACTCCTCAGTTGTCTGTGCCGTTTGGCCCGTCTGGTTTCGATGGTTTACCTGGGTTAATATTGCAAGTACAGTATGGTAATAGTATTTTAACAGCTACTAAAATTACATTTGCTAAAAATGTATTGGAGGTACTTGTCCCAAAAGGTACTATAGTAGAGAATGGCGAAGAGATGAGTAAAATACTCTCCCAAGGCACGGGGGTTGATATTAATGCACATCTTAAAAAGTTAAGTGAAGAAAGTAAAAAGAATAAGGATAAGAAATAACAATTATAGTATTACATGATAATAAAAAAACTTCTTGTCTATTTCTTTATTTTTTTATGCATAAACTGTCTAAATGCCCAAAATATTACGGTTAAAGGTGTAATAGCAGATGCGGTTAAGGCTGGGATAGTAAATGTGAATGTTTTGGCTGAATCTGAGCATGAAGAAGGTGTTAAGTTTGCCATTTCTGATTCGGATGGAAAGTATAGTATAAAGTTAAAGGCAAATACCTTATATACGGTTACCGTTAATCATCTAGGGTTTAAAGAAATTACGTTAGACTGGAATTACG
>NZ_BRVP01000071.1 GCF_027924145.1 Neptunitalea chrysea
GCGTATTTATACGTAATTACGGTTTCTAGTAAAATATACCGATTTTTTTTAAATATATTTATAAGAATTGGAGGTATGTACTTCCGTTATATAAATATGTGTTATATATGCAATGGTATCGTTTACTACTACTTTTAATTTGTTTTTCTATAGGTCAACTGGGTTTCTCACAAGTAACCGAAGTTCCCTTGGGAAGTGGAGAACCTTTACAGGAAGGATATTATTATAAAGATGTGTTTGAGGTGTTAGACCCATTTGTGGGTACGTATGTGTATACGTCTAACGATACTATTTTTAAAGTGGTGTTACAAAAGAAGCTTATGTCTTCCATGAACGGGGTGTTTTATGAAGACATGCTTATTGGTGCCTACCAACTTACGGTAAATAATACTGATGTTATAAATACCTTGAGTGAGCTTACTGTTACTTATGCTAATGGGACATCTTATCCCATAAATGGAAATATGTTTTATGTGGGGAATTATTTTCAGGAGCCCAATGCAGATTATGGAGCAAATGAGGTTTGGTTAGAATTATCTATACAAGATACTACAAACGAAGATATAGCAGATCTTTATGTTCGGAGAGCTACAGTAAATGGGCAAGAGGTGATTAAAATTTATATGGCAGGTTCTGTACAAGCGTATATGTTGAATAATCCAGATAATCATGTGCCTTATAAGTTGCCTGTAATGCAAGATTTGGTGTTGGTGAAACAGTAAACAAGCATAATAAAGTAATATGAAATTAAAACACATTTTAGGAGTAGCAATTATGTTGCTAAGTTTTAAG
>NZ_BRVP01000072.1 GCF_027924145.1 Neptunitalea chrysea
TTATTACCTGCGAACGCACAATAGAAGCTCTAACCCAATGGCGTTTGGATACTTATAATGCTATTATTTTAGCCTACGAAGATAGGCTTGCTGAATACAATGCAAAAGTAGCTGAACAAGAAGAAAAGGAAGCAACACTTAAAGAAACAAATCCTAATTTCTATCGTGAAATTGAGCAAACGGTACTTCGTAAAAACTGTATTTCATATATGATAGACCAAATGCCTACAGCTACCAATACTTTTGGTAAAAAAATGTATTCTGGTACTACCATGAATGACTATAAAGTAGATGTTACGCAGCAACTAGATACGTATAAGTCATTTGTTACTTTTATGGAGCAGGCTTTTGAGTGGAATATTATGTCATACAAGTTTTACCCATATTATTGGGGAAACCGAGAAGAGTGGTCAACTTTATACAACTATGAAAACGACGATCCTTTATTCCGTGCATTTATGCAATCGGGTATGGCACGTGTTGTTTTAACTGTTCGTCCTGGTTTTGAAGATGCGGTATTACATTATATGGCAACCGGAAACATTTGGAATGGAGGTCAATTACCTGCTATTGAAGATGCGATGTATTTATCTATCTTAGACGAATTGACAGAAACCAAAGGATTACCTGAAGGCAAGGCATGGAAAACCCGTGTTCCTACTTCACTTACTATTCTACAAGCCGAAAGTATTGGGCTTGAAGTAGATGG
>NZ_BRVP01000073.1 GCF_027924145.1 Neptunitalea chrysea
AAGTTATTTTCCCAATTTGGTATCTTACAACCGTATGGTAGAACTTAAAAGAGATAGCTTTATCCCTTTAGGGATGTACTTAAAAACTTTCGGTTTAACTTCTTGTACAGGTGTAAGTTTTGTTGATTCCACACCTCTACGAGTATGCGACAAAAGAAGAATTCACAGTCATAAGGTGTTTAAAGATATTGCTCAACGAGGGCAATGTTCCTTAGGATGGTTCTACGGTTTTAAATTACACATTATCACTAATGATCAGGGTGGAATCATTGATTTTATGATTACTAGTGGTAATACGGATGATCGAAAACCCTTACGATTTAAGCAATTTATTAAAAAATTATACGGTAAACTTTTTGGTGATAAAGGGTATATTTCAAAAACATTATTCAACCAATTATTCGCAAATGGGATTCATCTGATTACAAAACTTCGTAAGAACATGAAAACAAAATTAGTTACCCCTATTCAAGATGCTTTCTTGTTAAGAAAAAGAGCCATTATTGAAACTATTATAGATCAGCTAAAAAACATATGTCAGGTAGAACACTCAAGACATAGAAGTGTTCCTAATTACTTTAACAACATATTTACTGCTCTTATTGCATATAATTTTAAGGAAAGAAAACCTTCCTTAAAAAACAAATTTGTTGATACAAAACAACTATATCTAAACGTATAGTTATATCGAACTCACGT
>NZ_BRVP01000074.1 GCF_027924145.1 Neptunitalea chrysea
AAAATGAACAAGGAAGAAGCATCCCCGAATTAGCCAGAGAATTAGGAATAGATAAGAGTACGATTTATTATTGGCGTAAAAAATACGGAGGGATGGAGACTAGTGAACTCAAACGCCTTAAGGAACTCGAAGAAGAAAATCGTAAATTAAAGCAGATGTATGCCGATGCTAGTTTAGATATTCGTATGCTAAAAGATGTACTGTCAAAAAAGTTCTAGGACCTTCCGATAAAAAACAACGAGTAGCTTATTTACAGGCTCGCTATCGAGTATCTATACAACGCTTATGCATACTGATTGGATTAGCACGTTCCATGTGGTATTATCAGAATAAACGAGATGATAGTGCTGTAATAGCTAAGTTAACTGCTTTAGCCAATGAGCTACCTACCCGTGGTTTTGATGAGTATTACCAACGTATTCGTCGAGAAGGTCTTAGATGGAACCGTAAACGTGTATTACGAGTGTATCGTAGTATGAAGTTACAACTCAGACGTAAACACAAAAAACGAGTCATCAATAGGGTAAAACAGCCTTTAGAAGCTCCTACACGATTAAATGAGGTATGGAGTATCGATTTTATGTCTGATGCTTTATACGATGGTAGAAAAGTACGTGTTTTAAATATTATAGATGATTGTAACCGAGAAGCATTATCAGTTACCCCTAGCATACATTATCC
>NZ_BRVP01000075.1 GCF_027924145.1 Neptunitalea chrysea
CCTTTAAATTGGCTGTAATCTCCCAAGTAGAAAAAGGCGAACTAACGTATAAGCAAGCTCAAAAGAAGTATGGTATTCAAGGAAGAAGTACTGTTTTGGTATGGCTTAGAAAATATGGTAACTTAGATTGGAGTAAACCAAATCTATTATTTATGTCAAAATCTAAGGAAACACCAGCGCAAGCTATCAAAAGACTTCAGAAGGAGTTAGCTGATGAGAAGTTGAAAAATTTGGTTCTAAATACGATGATAGACATCTCAGATAGTCAGTATGGGACTCAGATTAGAAAAAAGTGTTCACCCCAACCATCCTCGGCATCAGACAAAAAACCGGAATGAGTTTATCTCGTATTTGTTGTTTGTTTGGGGTAAGTCGCCAATCTATTTATCAGCAGTTAATCAGAGCTCATAAACGAGAGCAAGAACTAGAACGAGTAAAGCAGCTGGTTATTGAACTAAGACTCAAGATGCCTCGTTTAGGTGTTAGAAAACTGTATTATTTACTTTCTAGTAAATTTAAAGCACATGATATTAAGATTGGACGTGATG
>NZ_BRVP01000076.1 GCF_027924145.1 Neptunitalea chrysea
ACCAAGATCTGTAATATCAACATCTACATAGAATTGTGAGTTTGTACAGTCTTCACTAACCACAGCTGTTGCATATGCAGCTGGGCTACATATAAACGGACAGGTATAGGTATAGGTACCCATATCAACATCACAAGTAGCATCTGTACCATGTTCTAAAGTAAGGTTTACAGATGAAGCATCAGCAAACGGTCCTACTTGCATAGTACCTGTTGCGGTAACTGTCCAAGTATTTGTACCATCTGTTATAGCAGGTGTTCCGTTACCAAGATCTGTAATATCAACATCTACATAGAATTGTGAGTTTGTACAATCTTCACTAACTATAGCTGTTGCATATGCAGCTGGGCTACATATAAACGGACAGGTATAGGTATAGGTACCCATATCAACATCACAAGTAGCATCTGTACCATGTTCTAAGGTAAGGTTTACAGATGAAGCATCGGCAAAAGGCCCTACTTGCATAGTACCTGTAGCGGTTACATT
>NZ_BRVP01000077.1 GCF_027924145.1 Neptunitalea chrysea
AAAGGGAGAGGTAATGCAAAAACTATTATGGAAGTAAACTACGGTTTTACCATTGATTCTACTTTAATTAAGGAAGTAACAAAACCAAACAGAACATCGTATACCTTTTTTATTAGGAGGGATACAGTAACTACTACTGGTTTTGAGAATTTAGTAGTGTCTGTAGATAGTTTAAATGAAGTAACTGCGGTTATTTTAAAGTATACACCAACCGATAGTAGTATATATGTGCCAGGTCACGATGCCTATACCCTAGATGCAACAGTAGAGGTAACACCTGTAGTGTATAATATGCAACAGGCAAGATTAACATCAGAATGTTATCAGGTTACTACTTATTATTGTGATAATAATGGTTACGGTGGGCATGGAGAAACGCATATTGCGGGGCCAGCTTGTATGGAAGGGGACATGAATTGGGCTGAGATAACTACGGAGTGTAAATGGGTTGATGCTGGAGCTGGAGGCTCTGGAGATGGATCTTCTGG
>NZ_BRVP01000078.1 GCF_027924145.1 Neptunitalea chrysea
GCTGAGAATGGTAATACATTAACCATAGACCAACCTATTGACCCTAGATTAAACGGTTTAACCCCTCAGGATCTTAACGGTGCTAACTATGCAAATTGGGCAGCTCCGTATAAAGCAGAAGTAGATGCTCCAATAGCTGGAACTATTAAAGTAGGGAAAGCATTGTCATTTACAGCACCTGAAGCTGGTGGTAATGGTGAATGGGATGAAATTGCAGCGGGAAGTGAAGATATTACCATTCCTGATGGGTATAAATCGAGTGCTATTAAAGTAGAATGGCATACTCCTAATGAACCTAACGGCGCATATGGAGGCGTACATGTTGCTATAGCAGGTAAACAATTCTCTTCTTCAGAATCATCTACTAGTGCTATTGTAAAAGGACTTTATGGCAGTGTACCTGTTTCTTATGATTGTTTAGGGCATCACGTAGGTCATATTAATGTTA
>NZ_BRVP01000079.1 GCF_027924145.1 Neptunitalea chrysea
TTTGAGAATGGTAATGCATTAACCATAGACCAACCTATTGACCCAAGATTAAACGGTTTAACCCCTCAGGCTCTTAACGGAGCTAACTATTCAAATTGGGCAACTCCGTATAAAGCAGAAGTAGATGCTCCAATAGCTGGAACTATTAAAGTAGGGAAAGCATTGTCATTTACAGCACCTGAAATCAATGGTACTGAATGGGATGAAATTGCAGCGGGAAGTGAAGATATTACCATTCCTGATGGGTATAAATCGAGTGCTATTAAAGTAGAATGGCATACACCTAATGAAAATAACGGCCCATATGGAGGCGTAAATGTAGCTATAGCAGGTAAACAATTCTCTTCTTCAGAATCATCTACTAGTGCTATTGTAAAAGGACTTTATGGTAGTGTACCTGTTTCTTATGACTCTTTAGGATATCACGTAGGTAATATTAATGTTGTTATTGTTG
>NZ_BRVP01000080.1 GCF_027924145.1 Neptunitalea chrysea
AATCTTACAACTCCATTCTACGGGCAAACTTAAAGGCACTGCAAAAAATAAAAAAACCAGCGTATGCTCTATTTATGCACACACTGGTTTTATAAAATACGTTAACTACCTACTGTTTATTAAAAACAAAGATTTTCCCATTACCTAAATAACGCATAGACAACACCCCATTACCATTTGCATCTGCACCATACAATTCATAGCATTGCACATAACCTGAAGCATCTGTCAATTTTAAAAAATTAGCATTAAAATCAGTTTCAACACCACATTGAGGGCCAATCACATACTCATAAGTAGATGTTAATTCACCAACAGAATACACTTTATATGTAGTATTACTTATGACTACTTTAAAATTAGTATCATCTTGGCTTATCCAAGTACCTTTTATTTTTTGCGCTATATCTGGCTGCGCCTGTTGCGCACTAAG
>NZ_BRVP01000081.1 GCF_027924145.1 Neptunitalea chrysea
GTAGAAGTAACTACAGAGCATTGTGATAACTATTACGAAATTGTAGTAAACGAAGCTTCTGGATGTATCATTCCACAAGGTATATCACCGGGTAATGATAATAAGAATGAATCATTTGATCTTGATGGATTTGATATTTCTCGAATTACTATTTATAACCGTTTAGGATCAGAAGTGTATACAAGAATCAATTATGTTGATGAGTGGCATGGACAAACGAGTACAGGGGAAGAATTACCTGTTGGTACTTATTTCTATGTACTAGAGCAACGAGATGGTACTAACATTACCGGATGGGTTTACGTAAACAGAGAAAACTAATTAAAAACTAATATTTCACACATTAGATATGAAAAAAATATTCGTACTACTTTGTCTGTTTGTAGCTGCACATAGTTTTGCATAGT
>NZ_BRVP01000082.1 GCF_027924145.1 Neptunitalea chrysea
GCTTTGGCCATAACTCAAACAACAAACTAAAAATAAAACTAGATTAAATAATCTCATAGGTATTTAAAATTAAAATTGGACGTAATTACAATCTAATTACGTGTAACTATTAGGCATATACTTAATCTTGAATCACAACCACAATAGGATCAGCACAACCATAATAGTAACCATAATAAGCTGCATCATATTCTGCTACGGTTGAAATTGCACCAGAATTCCATTGTGCATTTGCATATAAAATTGCCTCATACACACAATCTTTTTCTCTATCAAAATTCTTAGTAATTTCCGTAGACTCTACATCGGTGTTTGCAAATGCAAATGCAAACACAGACAAAAACATAAAAGCTGTTGAAAGCTTTTTTTCATAAGTGAAATTTTTAAAAGTTC
>NZ_BRVP01000083.1 GCF_027924145.1 Neptunitalea chrysea
ATTAGAACCTCCGTTACATGAAACGTCTGTAGAATTTGAAGAAGCTACAATAGCTGTAGGTTCACTAATAGTTACAGATTCTGTAGCAGTACATCCGTTGTCGTCCGTTATAGTAACATTATAAGTACCTGCTGTAAGCTCTGTTAAATCTTCAGTAGTAGCCCCGTTAGACCAAGCGTAGGTATAAGGAGTAGTACCCCCAGCAACTGTTAAGTCAGCGGTTCCGTCGATATCACCGTTACATAGAACATCAGTGTTTGAAACAGATGTAGACAATGCATCAGGTTCAGTTACCGTAACCGAAGTCGTAGTAGCACATCCGTTGTTATCCGTTATGGTAATAGTATAAGTACCATTAGAAAGTCCTGTTAAATCTTCAGTGGTAGCGCCA
>NZ_BRVP01000084.1 GCF_027924145.1 Neptunitalea chrysea
TAACTTTTAAAAATTTCACTTATGAAAAAAATGCTTTCAACAGCTTTTATGTTTTTGTCAGTATTTGCATTTGCAAATACCGATTTAGAGTCTGCAGAAATTACTAAGAATTTTGATAGAAAAAAAGATTGTGTATCTGAGGCGATAGCATATGCAGATGCGCAATGGAATTCTGGTGCAATTTCAACCGTAGCAGAATATGATGCAGCTTATTATGGTTACTATTATGGTTGTGCTGATCCTATTGTGGTTGTGATTCAAGATTAAGTATATGCCTAATAATTACACGTAATTAGATTGTAATTACGTGTAATTTTAATTTTATATATCTATGAGATTATTTAATCTAGTTTTATTTTTAGTTTGTTGTTTGAGTTATGGCCAAAGT
>NZ_BRVP01000085.1 GCF_027924145.1 Neptunitalea chrysea
CTTCTACAGACGTTTCATGTAACGGAGGTTCTAATGGTGCTATTGACTTAACAGTTGCTGGTGGTATTACTCCTTATACATACGCTTGGTCTAACGGGGCTACTACTGAAGATTTAACAGGGCTTTCTAGTGGTACTTATACTGTTACTATAACGGATAACAACGGATGTACTGCTACAGAATCTGTAACTATTAGTGAACCTACAGCTATTGTAGCTTCTTCAACTTCTACAGACGTTTCATGTAACGGAGGTTCTAATGGTACTATTGATTTAACAGTTTCGGGTGGTACGGCTCCTTATACATACGCTTGGTCTAACGGCGCTACTACTGAAGATTTAACAGGGCTTACAGCGGGGACTTATAATGTTACTATTACC
>NZ_BRVP01000086.1 GCF_027924145.1 Neptunitalea chrysea
ATATGAGTGCAGAGAATGTGGTTAAAGCACTAAATATGGCTATAGATAAAAGAACGACCAAACTTCCCTTGATTCATCATTCAGACAGAGGTTTACAGTATTGTTCTAAGCTATATCAAGAGGTGCTTAAAAACAACCACATTACTCCATCAATGACCGATGGATATGATTGTTATCAAAATGCTTTAGCTGAAAGAATTAATGGAATACTAAAACAAGAGTTCCTAATTTATAAATGTAAAAACAATAAAGTGCTTGCCAAGCTTATAAAAGAGTCCATTGATATTTACAATAATTTAAGACCGCACTTGAGTTTACATATGAAAACACCTAACTTTATACATAACAAAAAAACCAGAGAGGC
>NZ_BRVP01000087.1 GCF_027924145.1 Neptunitalea chrysea
ATCAAACAATGATTTTGAAAACACCTTAGTAAAGGCATCCGTAAATTTGGCATTGGTTGCCAACTCATTTAAAGAATGATGCCTCAACGTTACATTGGCATCTTCTCCGCTGTGTTCAGAATTGGCAAATATGCCATCATCTCTTTCGCAACTTGCTATACCTATTAAAGACAGTACTCCCAATAAGCAATAAGCAATTTCTGTTTTCTCATAAAAATAATTAATATTTTGGTTAAATTTCTCACAATTATACCAAATAAAAATGATACTTTTTTACTAAAAACCGTAATCACATACAATTTACGTATAAATACGTAATCTTACAAAATAATTTAAAT
>NZ_BRVP01000088.1 GCF_027924145.1 Neptunitalea chrysea
TGCAGTTTATATCCATAATAATGACTTGATTGACTCGCACAATATCCTTTTTCGGGCAGACTGTAGTCCTGTTCTTTACATATCTTACTTCTGGAGCTTCTTGATAATTTACAGACCTCTAAAGGCATACTGTCAACAATATAACAATGCTCAGATTTATTCAGCCTCTTTACCAATGCTTTGCGAAGTGATTCTCTAAATGAAAATAACTTACGCTTTCTTCTGTTGTAGACACTGCGCTCTATTTTGCTGGATAAACTAGCAGGTAAAATTCGAAAAAGTTGACATTCGCTATCAATACCCATATACTCTGATGTTAGATC